>JAJVIN010000001.1 GCA_022071945.1 Thermoanaerobaculia bacterium
GATTCCATGGCCGTCCTGTCGACCCGCCTCAGGCGCCTTCGGCGGATGATGCTGATCAGAACCCTCTCTACACGGGTGGATCACTTCTCACGAGCACATGTGGATCACTTCTGGCGAGCGTTGAAGGAGTGTGGCAATCGCCGCACCCCATGATGGTCGCAAGGTACTTTCCTCGCGCCTCGGGGGTCTGTGCGATGACGGGCTGGCTGGCCGCCAGAACCGCCACACCGATAGCTGCCGCCTTGAAGAAACGATGCATAGAGATATCCCTCCCAGCGAAATTCCTCGCCTGCCGCGAGGTTTGCGAACCATAAACGATCGATCTTGAAAAAAGGTTTCGAGAGACTACTCGATCCTCGATCGTCCAATCAATTGACCGCCCTGTGTGAGGACCTGAACTTCGACCTCGACGGGTTCCGCCCGTTTCGGCACCTGCACCGTCGACCAGTACCGATACCCCTCGGCGCGTCCGCCCACGATCGAACCCAGGCGCGATTCGTAGACCTTTCTTCCGCCAGCGTACCAGACGTGGTTGATCTTTTCCGAAAGGCCCATCGGCGCCCGCACGGCAGAAAGGAAGTAGAGCCGCGAAGGAGATCCGGCCGCAAAAGAGCCCACGGCTTCCGCGATCTCGAGCCGGCCCTTCGCGAGGGCCGTCCCAAAGGTCCCACTGGCGAGCGTCAAGGGGGCCGGCGGCACGAAACGCCGCCCCAGAAGGGCGACCGCGAAGACGAGGAGGGCTCCGGCCGCGGACATCGAGTACCGCCTCGCGCCCGAAAACCCCGCGTGCCGGAACGTCAGCGATGCGAAGACCAGGGCCGACAGGGCCGCGCTGAGGGTCAGTCCTGCCGTGTTGCTGATCTGAAAGAGCACCGGGAACATGACATTGAAGGACGCGAAGATGTTGAAGGCGAGGAAGAGGCCGATCAGGTGCCACTTCTTCGAGATGTGATCGTCGTAGACCGTGTCCAGCGTGGAAAGAACGGCCGAGACGGCCAGAAGCGCCATGAAGAGAGTGTTTCGGGACGGATACGTCGCACTCTTGTGGTAGAGCGGCAAGACGAAGAAGGCGACCTGCTGGAAGAAGTTCTTGCTGAAGTAGTTGATCGCGAGCCGCAGCCGTTCGGCCCAGGCTGGTGCCAGCCTCGGATGCCCGAGGAGCACCGGAAGGAAGAGGCTCGCGACCCAGATGAAGGCCAGGTGAAAGACCGCGACGCGAAGGTAGGTGAAGTTCTTCGCCCCCAGCCACATGAACAGGATGCCGAAGAGGAGCGCCCAGGCGCTGTGGAGCCACCAGAGCACCTTCTCGTGGCGGCGGATGGCGTCTTTCAGGCTGGAAAGCGAGTGCATCTCGAGTCGAAAAAGGCCTCTCCAGTGCTGGCTGGAGAGGCCCGATCCTCCGGCTTTTTCGTTCGGGTCAGGAAGAGGCCGGAATGTCGATCTGAGCCTTCTGGATGCGACCCGAGTAGTCGACGTAGATCGACTTCCACTCACTGAAGACGTCGAGGGCTGCCGATCCGGCCTCGCGGTGGCCGTTGCCCGTCTGCTTCCAGCCTCCGAACGGAAGGTGCGTCTCGGCCCCGATCGTCGGCAGGTTGACGTAGAAGATCCCGGCCTCGAGGTCGCGCATGGCGACGAAGGCCTTGTTCACATCCTGCGTGAAGATCGCCGAGGAGAGGCCGTAGTCGCTGTCGTTGGCGATGTCGATCGCTTCCTCGAGCGAGTCGATCGGGACGACGACCGTGACCGCTCCGAAGATCTCCTCGCGGGCGATCCGCATGTTCCGGTGGCCGTCAGCGAAGACGGTGGGAGCGACGAAGAAGCCGTGCTCGTGCTCGGGGCCCGTGAGGCGAACTCCGCCCGCCGCCAGGGTGGCGCCCTCGTTCTTTCCGATCTCGATGTACTCGAGGACGGTCGCGAGCTGCCCTTCGTTGATGGCAGGCCCCATGTCGACCGTCTCGTCGAGCCCGTTGCCGACCTTCAGGGCCCTGGCGCGCTCGGCGAGCTTCTGGGTGAACTCCTTGACGACCTTCTTGTGGACCAGCAGGCGTGAAGAGGCGGTGCAGCGCTGCCCCGTCGTGCCGAAGGCCCCCCAGACGGCGCCGTCGACGGCGAGGTCGACGTTGGCGTCATCCATGACGATGATGGGGTTCTTGCCCCCCATCTCGAGGTGGCAGTGCTTGAAGTCCGAGGCGCAGGCCTCGCTGATGGTGCGGCCCACGTCGGTCGAGCCCGTGAACGAGACGACCTTGACCCGCGGGTCCTTGATGAGGGGCATTCCGACGCGCCTTCCGCTCCCGGTGACGACGTTGAAGACGCCGGGCGGGAGGCCGGCGTCATGCAGGGCCTCGGCGAAGTTCAGGGTCGAATGCGGCGTGTCGGTCGCCGGCTTGATGACGACGGTGTTGCCGCAGATGAGGGCCGCCATCGTCTTCCAGGAGGGGATCGCCATCGGGAAATTCCAGGGCGTGATGAACCCGCAGACCCCGACCGGGCAGCGGACAGACATCGCGAACTTGTTCGGGAGCTCGGACGGGGTCGTCTGACCGAAGAGCCTCCGGCCCTCGCCCCCCATCAGGAAGGAGATGTCGATGGCTTCCTGGACATCGCCGCGGGCTTCCTTGAGGACCTTGCCCATCTCCCGCGTCATGGCGGCGGAGTACTTCTCCTTGCGGTCCTTCAGGAGCTGACCGGCGCGATAGAGGATCTCGCCCCGCTGGGGTCCGGGCACGAGGCGCCAGGACTTGTACGCCTCGGCGGCCACGTCGACGGCGGCCTTGACGTCCTCGGCCGAGGAATCCTGGAAAAGGCCGATGAGATCTCTCGTGTCCGCCGGGTTGCGGTTCTCGACGAGCTTGCCGGAGGTGGCGGTCACCCACTCTCCGTTGACGAAGTTCTTGAAGACGGGAGCCTGCATTCTGGGGTTCCTTTCCGGGCCGAACTGCAGGGTTACTTGTGCGAGGTGCCCCCGCCTGCGGTCCCCGGGTTTTCGGAGGGGGTCTTCCCTCCCATGTCGACACTTCCCTTGAACTGGGCTCCCTCGGCGATCGCGATCTTCGGCGACCGGATGTTTCCCTCGAGGGAACCGGTCGGCAGGATTTCCACCTTCTCGGTGGCGGTGACGTTGCCGACGACGCGTCCGGCGACCGTGACGTAGTGGGCCTTGACCTCGGCGTTCACCTGGGCGCCCTCGCTGATCTTCAGGGTCTTCGTGAGGTTGATCTTCCCCTCGACCTTGCCCTCGATCGCCACGTCCTCGTCGCCCGAAAGCTCGCCCTGGATCCTGATGTTCTTACCGATCACGGAAGTCGCCCTCCCCTCGATTTTCGCCGCACTGGGACGGAAGAATGGAGCGGGTGCCGGGCTGGCCGGCGCCGGGGCCGGCGAGTTCTTCTTTTCCTCTTCTGGAGGCCGGCCGATCTTGCCGAAGAGAGCCATGAGTTCGCGAGATTCTAACCTGCCGCGCGTGAAACGCCGTCAGTAGAGCTTGTGCTCACACCGCCCGCACGCCTCGACATTGCCCATCGTCGCGATCTCGTGCCGGCAGGCGCGGTAGATCTCGTTGTTCCAGATCTTCTTGACCGACACCGAACGGTCGGCGAGGGTGGCCATCACCTGTCCGCGGCACGGTCCGACTTCCCCGCTCGGGTGGATGCGTAATCCGGCCCAGAGCATTCCGCACCCGTGGCCGAGATCCTTCGAGCTGCCGAGGTAAAAGGTCTTCCAGAGCTCCTTCGGGATGTGGGGGTAGAGCGTGACGTTCTCTTCCTTCTCCAGGCGCGTGAGCGTCTCGAGAAGAACGTCCACGTCGATCCCCTCGGCGAGGCTGCGCTCGTGGTCCAGGAAGATCAGGTGCTCCACGGTCAGGGCATCGGCCCGGGCCTCGTCGCGAACCTTCACGATGTCGTTCATGTAGGCGAAGTTCTGGGGCGTGACCGTGCAGTTGATCGTCAACCGGGGGTGCTTCTTCCCCGCCTTTTCGCGCGCCTCGCGGACCGCTCGCAATCCTTCGACCGCCCGCCGGAAGGACCCCATCTTGCGCCGCACGAGATCGTGAATGGCCTCGGGGCCGTCGATGGAGACGTTGATCCGGTTCACGCCGAGTGAGACGAGGTCCTCCGCGATCGCCGAAAGCGTCCAGCCGTTGGTGATGACCGAGGTGCTGAATCCCTTTCCCTTGGCGTATTCGATGAGGTCCATCAATCCGGGGTAGAGAAACGGCTCGCCCCCGCTGAAGTGGAAGAACGGCATGACCGGGAACGAGGCCTCGACGTCGTCGATGATCTCTTTCCACCTCTCCAGCGGCAGTTCCTGCGACCGCGAACCGGGAATCGGAAAGCCCGGCAGACCGGCCGCGTGCTCCGGGATGTGCTGGCAACACATCGCGCAGTCGAGGTTGCACCGGTAGGTGACGTGGGCCAGCACCGCCAGGGGAAAGAGGGAATACCCGCGCGAGAGCTTCTTGACGGGACTCAGCCAGCCGTGAACCGCCGCCGCACGGTTCTCGAGCTTCTTGTAGGTCTCCATCGGGATCATGTTCAGAAGTGACATTCAGGTGTCTCCAGGAAGCCTGGAACGAGACGCTCCGGTCCGGCTCCCCCAGAAAAGTGCCGAGAGTAGCATCGATCCCCCGGCAGCCCTGCTTCGGCAACCGTGAGCGGACGAGGCGCGACTCACCTGTCCAACGGGTGCCCGTCCAACGGGTGCCGCCAGCGCAGCGCAGGGAACCTCGCGAAGTCGCGATCCGTGGTGATCCATTCACTTCCTGACTCGATGGCCAGAGCTGCGAGATAGGCGTCGGTAACCAGGTTCCCCCGGGCGCCGCTCCTCCTGCAAAGGTCGATGAATAGCGGCCAGTGGCGAGGCCCCGGGGCCACGTGGACGGCACCGGGCTGGTCTCTCAGGAATCCCACGAATCCGGCCGCCTCATCCAGGGAACTGGGCTTCACGAACACCTTCGGGTGAGTCGTGATCCTCACGACCGCGGCCAGCACGAGATCCGGGGCTCCAAACGGCTGCCCCGTGCTCAGGGTCCCCTCCAGCCACTCGCGAAACTGGTCATGGCTTTCCATGTCCCGCCGGAAGGCGTAGATCAGGACGTTCGCGTCGATCAGGATCAATCGAGACCATCCATCCGGTCCATCACGGCCGAGGTGTCATCGAGCGTGATTCCCGCTTGCAGACCTCCCGATCCGGACGTGGGGACTCGGACCGGGTGCGGTCCGGGGACCGGTTTCTGCTGGAGGGCCATGCGAACGGCATCTTCAATGACCGCCGTGAGCGTCCGATGAGTCTCGGCCGCCCTCAGCTTCGCCTGGCGCAAGAGTTCGTCGTTCATACTGATGGTCGTTCGCATGCATCAAAACATACGGCTCGGCGATGCGCCCGTCAACTCGACTCTGCCGGCGACCGGCCGACCTTCACGTGATGAGGCGCAGCCCCGGCGGGAGCGACTCGCCGAACATCCGCTTCTCGTCGGCCTCGTCCAGGCCCGTCGGTTCCTCCACCATCCGGATCCAGCTCGCCGCGAGCCGTCCCGCCCGGAGCCGAGTCACGATCTCGGATCGCAAGGAGGCGTCGAGGTCGCGTTCCCGGTCGCCACTGGCCCGGGAGAGAAGAACGGCGGCGAAGGCGGCCTGTGGGTCGGTTCCCCAGTCGGCTCCGAGCGTCCGCCGGGCCCAGGACTCGGCAACCTCCCGGTCCACCACCGAGTGGACGGTGCCGTAGAGCGGAACGCGTGCCCCGAGGCGTCCGATGGTCCACCAGAAGAGAGAAGCGGATGGACTCCCGGTGACGGCGGACAGGAGCCGTTCTCCGGCCTCGACCTTCATCGACGGCGGGACTCTCTCGAGCGAGCCGGCCAGGCGGACGAGGTCCTCGAAACCGGGACGCCGCGGGTTCCGGCTCTTCCTGTCGAGGGTGGCGAGATCCTTCGAGATGTCGGCGAATAGCCGCTTCTGCGCCGTCTCGTCCAACCCTCCCGCGACCCTCCGCCACATCGTCCACCACTCGCTCCAGACCGGCGTCTCTTGCGAATACTGGATCCCGAGGTCCTGGATCGCCCAGAGCTGGGTCATCCGCCAATCGTCGAGCGGGTAGCCGTAGCCAGGTCTGAGACAGAAACCCGCCAGCCCAAACCAGTGTCTCTCGTGATCCGCGGAGCGTCTCCGCCTCTTCCCCGCCTCGAGCAAGACCGAGAAGAGCTCCCGCAGGAGAGGCGTCTCCCACTCTTCCCGCTTCCCGAGGATCTTCTCGAGATCAGTCCGGATCGACCGGATCTCCTTCGGATTGACGTCCTTCGACCGGTTTCCGTAGAGGCGATGGATGAGGTGAGAGGCTTCCCGGAACCGGGGATGGACCGTCCGTTCATCCCGCTTCCTCTCTTCCGTTCGAAGCTGGAACGCGAAGTCCCACTTCTGATCCCGGTCCTCGATCGACCGGCATCCGAGGTCGAGGGTTCCGACCTCGGAGAGCCTCGCCGAGAGCCGGACCGAGACCTCTCCCGTTCCGGGTCCCTCGATGACGGTCGCCATCGGCGGCAGGGCATTGAATTCCGACTGTTCGAGATCTGTCAGCGTTCCGGGCGCATAGGCCGTGTCGCCCGCGTCGGTGACGAGGTGGAAGCGGACGGGCTGCCCGATCCGCAGAGAGAACGCCCGCTGGGTGAGCTCGATTGCCTGGTCCTCTTCCGTTCCGCGAGGCAAGAGGCAGACGCCCTGCTGCTTTCCCCCTTCGCCGGAAACGACGAGAAAGTAGCTTCGGGGGGCGCCTCCGCCGATGCGAAGGCCCTTCCCCCGCCGCGCCAGTCCATAGGCAACCGCGCCGCGCGCGACGGCAAGATCGGGTGTCTCGTTCTTCAGGAGACGCGGCTCTCGCATTCCCCACGAAGACAGAACCTCGATGAGCCTTCTGGAAAAGCGCTCGGCGTGAAAGACGCCTCCGTTCAAAAGGACGGCGTCGGGCACGGCCTCGGTGGCTGGCGCATCCGCCGGCAA
Source organism: Thermoanaerobaculia bacterium (assembly GCA_022071945.1). Classification (GTDB taxonomy): domain Bacteria; phylum Acidobacteriota; class Thermoanaerobaculia; order UBA5066; family UBA5066; genus JAJVIN01. Next base: position 6,996 of record JAJVIN010000001.1, read on the forward strand.
CCCCAGGGCCTCACGGCTCGCCGCGCCGTGCTGAGAGAGAAAGGCCGCGATGTGGCGTGTGATTCCCGGATCGGCCGCATAGCGCAGCCCGAACTCCACGATCCCCGAGCGCCGGCCCTGAGGCTTCTCGTCCACCCCTGCGAACGGGAAGAAGCCGTCGACGAGCATCTCTCGCACGGCGCTGGCGGCCAGATCGACCGTCCGGGCTCCACCGACGAGGCGCGAACCCGAGCCGAGAAGCGTCACGGCCACCCGCTCCGGGCCTTCCTCCGAGAGGACGCGCTCCTTCGCCAGGCGGCACTGCTGGATCAGCTGCGAGAGCCGGGCGGAACTCAGGCGCTCCTGTCCCAGCTGGCTCTCGGCGTGGTGCGCGAGAGTGAGATCCATGTTGTCGCCGCCGAGCATCAGGTGGTCGCCGACGGCGATCCGGGTGAGGCGCGGCTCGCCTTTCTCCGTGTCGATGCGGATGAGCGTGAGATCGGTGGTTCCCCCGCCGACATCGACGACGAGCAGGAGCCGCACGCCGGCGAGCTGTTCCAGAAGGCTCCCCTGGTGATGGTGGAGCCAGTCGTAGCACGCGGCCTGTGGCTCCTCGAGGAGACGGACCTCCGGCAGCCCCGCGGCGCGCGCCGCCTCCACCGTCAGGCTCCGAGCGTCAGCGTCGAAGGAAGCCGGGACCGTCAGAACGATCGACTGCTTCTCCAGCGGCTCCTCGGGATGCCGGTGGTTCCACGCTGCCCTGACATGGGCGAGGTAGCTGGCGGAAGCGGCGACGGGCGAGATCTTCGGAACGTCTTCGGGGGCCCCCCAAGGGAGAATCGGCGCGGAGCGGTCCACACCCGCGTGGGAAAGCCAGCTTTTTGCGCTCGCGACGAGACGCCCGGGAACGCGTGAGCCCATGTCTCGAGCCAGCTCTCCAGTGACGGAGCCCGGGATGCCCGCGGGGTCGTCCGCGCCCCACGGAAGGTCCAGGGCGCCGTCGGGCAGCTCACCCTCGCTCGTGTGGTACCGGACGGAGGGAAGGAGTTTCCTCGGGGCGACTCCCCCGCCCGGCACGAGCTGCTCGACCTCAAAGAGCGGGATCTCTTTCGCGCGCTTCTTCACATCCTGGAAGGCGACGACGGTGTGAGTGGTGCCGAGGTCGATCCCGACGAGATACCGCGACGGTGAGTCCTTCCTGGCGATGGCTCAGCCCTCCCCGCGAACGCTGAACTCGACTTTCCACGGAGTTCCACCCGAACGCGGAACCGCCTCGAGCCGCAGGGTTCCGATCTCGGTGACGGCGGCCCGGAGCCTGACGGGAACGACTTCTCCGGGCGATCGCCCCTCGGAAGGAAGGGTCGCCTCGATGGGATCCAGCTCCTCGAGCTCTCCCGGATTCCAGGTCTCGAGGACGGCGCCCTCTCCGTCGTCCCGGCGGGTGGAGGAACCGAAGAATCGGAACTGGACCGGCTCGCCGACGACGAGGCCGAACTCCATTCCCGTCGGCTGACCCTCCGTTCCCTCCTCCATTCCGAAGGGGGCGATGCAGAGGGCGTGCAAGGGCGGTTCGATCCCCGGAACGGCTGGCACGGCGGTCTCGATGCCCGCGTAGTACGACTTGGCCGTGCCGCCCCGGATGCGAACCCCGCGTCCCTTCCGGACCGACCCGTAATACGCGGCGCCCCGGGCAACGGCGAGGTCGAGATTCGCTCCCTCGAGGACGCGCACCGGTGGGGCCCCCTCGGCCGCGAGCCAGCTGTCGATGACGGAGACGACCCGGTCTCTGAGGACCTCCGCCTTGAAGACGCCTCCGTTGAAAAGGAGGGCCGTCGGGTGGAGGAACGAGCCGCGCGATGTGGAGAAACCCGCCAGGTCAGCCGTTGCTCCGGCCTGATCACCGAGGAAGGCGGCGATGTGGCGCGTGATGCCGGCGTCTTGCGCGAACGGGAGACCGAGCCGCGTCAAGGCGGTGCGGGGCCGCGCGACTGGCCGGCTGTCCGCCGCGACCTCGGGGAAGAAACCGGCGAGGACAGTCTGGGTGACCTCCTCTCGGGTCAGCTCGCTGCGCAGGGTTCCGCCGATCAACCGGGAGCCCCGGCTCGGCACCACGACGGGCTGTTCCGCGAGGGAAGAATCAGAGAGAAGCGCCTCCTTGGCCTGGCGGCAGGCATGCGTGAGGCCCTGCACCTGCCAGGGTTCGAGCGCCACGCCTTTTGTGGCCAGCTTCGCCTTGACGACATGCGCGAGAGCCAAGTCCATGTTGTCGCCGCCGAGCAGGATGTGGTTGCCGACGGCCACGCGCGTGAGCTGGAGGGCCCCGTTTTCCTCGGTGACGGCGATGAGTGAGAGGTCGGTCGTTCCCCCTCCGACGTCGACGACGAGGATCACGTCTCCGACCTTGACCTCCTTCCGGAATCCGCCGCCCGAGCACTCGATCCAGCTGTACAGGGCGGCCTGGGGTTCTTCCAGGAGGACAGCGTGTGCAAGGCCGGCCGCGCTCGCGGCCTCCGCCGTCAATTCCCGGGCGGCCGGATCGAACGAGGCGGGCACGGTCAGGACGACGTCCTGCTCGGCCAGGGGCGAATCAGGGTGCAGATGGTCCCAGGCGTTTCGAAGATGCTCGAGGAAGCGGATGGTTGCCTCGAGGGGTGAGACTTTCGACAGGTCGGGAGGCCCCTCGATCGGCAGGATGGGGGCCCTGCGGTCGACTCCCGGATGGCAGAGCCAGCTCTTGGCGCTCGAGACGAGGCGGATCGGGGTCTTGGCTCCGAGCGATCGCGCGAGCTCGCCCGTGATGAAGGGCTGACCGGCGGCCCACGGAAGGTCGCGATCCGACGGACCGAGCTCATCGGGGTGAGCCAGGTAGAGAAAAGAGGGGAACATCGGCCGGCCGGAGACCGCTCCGGGACCCGTCAGCTGGGGGATCTCGACGATCTCGACCGGGCCGGGCTCGGAATCAGCGGAATTCGAAACGACGCTCGCGACCACGCAGTGGGTCGTGCCGAGATCGATACCCGCGACGAACCGCGAAGAGGTCACAGCTCGACCTCGGCCGGTGCCAGGATGTTCGCCTTGTGGCCCTGAGCGAGCTTCGGGAGCCGGACTTCCGCGGCTTTCCAGCCGCGATGGACGAGCTGTCCGGAATACGGAGCCTTGCCAGTCACGTTTCCGGTGAGACGGATTTCGGCGGCGTCGAAGCCTTCCGGGAGCGTCAGGCGGGTCCCCTCGGACTCCTTGCGAACCGGCTGGAGTTGAAACTGCTCCCGCATGACCTTCCGGCAGCCCTCGTGGACGACCCGGGCCGCGGCGCCGATCTCGGCGTCGGAGAAGGTGGAGACGTCTTCCTCCAGAAAGTCGATGAACCGCCCACCCTGCTGGAGGAGGGCCGCGAGCTGCAAGGCGGCATCGGGGCTCGACTCGACGAAGACGGGTTTGGGAGCCTCCAGGACCGGGCGTTCGGGGGCTTTCCCGCTGGCGACCGCTTCGACCTTGGCCGCGAATCCGGGATTGAAGAGCGTCTTTGCGGCGAGCGCGAGACGCGAAAAGAACGAGGGTGTCGATTCACTCATCCCGGCAGTCTTACCAGAAGCCGGCCAGAATTTCAGGCCTGGCTGGCAGAGGGAGAGACCGGGGGCCCTCAACCCTCGCTGACGCTGCACCTTCTCCCTGCGGAAGAAGGCCGGCAGGCGCTTGGGAGAAATCAGTTATCGTCCGATCCGTGACTGACTCGGTCCCCGCCCCCACCGCGACCCTCTCCGTCTCGATTCCGCTCCATCTCTTTGTCCGCGAAGCGGTTGCTTCCACCGAACCTGCCGGGAAACCGGTCGTGATCGGCCTGCACGGTTACGCCATGGATGCCCCGTCGCTTCTCGAAGTCCTCAGGCATGTGGTGCCGGAGCACTTCCTCTTGATCTCGATGCAGGGTCCGATGACGGCGGTCGCTCCCGGCGTGGAGCTGGGGAAGGACATGCAGGTCGGCTATCACTGGGGAGCGAGCCGGGACCCGGAGGAAAACCGCGCGATCCACAGGGCCTGCGTGACGAACGCCATCGAGTGGGCAGCCAGCCGGGGCGGAGATCCGGATCGAGTCAGCCTGGTTGCTTTCAGTCAACCCTGCTCCTTCAACTACCGGCTGGCCCTGAACCCGCCAGGCGGCAGGCCCTTCAGGTCGGTGACGGCCCTCTGCGGGGGGATTCCGGGCGAGTGGGAGGGACCGGGCGATCCGACCCCGGCTTCTGGGCAGACTCACGTCCTCCATGTCTCGACGACGGCGGACAAGTTCTACCCGACGGAACGCATCGCCACCTACCGGGAGAAGCTCGTCTCCCGGTTCGCCTCGGTGTCCCATACGATCCACAAGGGCGGACACAGAATCCCGTCAAGCTCCTATACCGAGATCCGGGAGTTTCTGACGCGGTTCGGCTGAGTCCCCTTCTCACCGCTGGAAGGCGTAGGAGACCTTCAGGAAGAGCTGGCGGTCCGTCCGGTCGTAGCGGCCGTCCTCGTCCAGGGCGCGATTGTCGCCGTAGCCGAGGAAGAGCACGGTCTGCCAGTTGAGCTTGTAGGCGAAGAGCGCCGAGGCCGAGAAGGTCCCGGAGAGGCTTTCGACGGGCTCGGCTGCGAGGGCGGGGTCCTCTTCGAGCCTGACCCACTGCGCGATGAGGCGGAGGTACGACTTCGATGAGAAGTTGTAGGTGGCCTTGACGCGCTCGACCTGAGCGGTGAAAAGGCGCTGTTTCTCTCCGCCCGCCACGGGCGCGACGTCGAGCCAGCGAAGCTCGCCGTTCAGCGCGAGCTCGAGGTGATGGGTGGGACGGATGCTCGCCGTGACCGCGACCTTTCCGCCTGTCCCGGGGCGAGAACCGGCGAAGTCGATCTGGTCTCCAAGGTAGCCATTGAGGGTGAGGCGCGCGATCGTCATCGAGGGGCTGAAGGAGAGGCTGTAGATGAACTGCGTTCGCGGGATCATCTTGCCGCCGGTCCGGACCTCGTCAAAGGCGAGGCGGAACGACCCCGACGATTTCAGGATGCCGTCGAAACCGAATCCGGGCGAGACCAGCTTGCCGAGAACGCTCCCGCTCGACTCCACGGTGTAGTCGCCGAGAGCGAAGACCCGAAGCCGGGAGACGGGCCCCGTCTTCGGACGAAAGGTGTAGCCCGTCTCGACGTAGTTCTCGCGAAAACCCGCCTGCGGAATGAACCCGTCGTCGGCCCGGAAGTCCTTGCCGATGTCCTTGTATTCCGCGAAGAAGTCGAACGTGGCGGTGGCATGGTTGTACCAGACGTCCGCCGCGTGGCTCGTCGAAGTCTGGCCGGTCCACTGGGACGCCAGATCCGGGCGATTCGGGTCTTGCGTCGAGCTGATGAGCACTTGGCCCGTCAGAGTGTCCGCCGGACGGGGCCGCCACTGGAAGTCGGGGCCGAACACCCGGTTGTAGCCGCCTCCCTTCACCTCCCGGTCGGTGATGAGGAAACTCACGAAGGACCGTCCGATGTCGTGGCGGACGCGGCCGATGGCTGCCAGGGACTCGAAGTCCTGATCCGCGAACTCGGATCCCTCGGGCCCCGGGAGGATCACGCTCCCGCCTCCCCTGTCCGCGGCAACGAGGGCGGTGTACGAGGTGGTTCCGAACCGTCCCGTGCCCCGAAGCCCCCAGCGCGGGGACGTGATGGTGCGGGTGTAGACGGCCTGAAGGGGCGTGGAGAAGAGCTCGATTCCCTCGAGGAAGAAGGGGCGTTTCTCGGGATAGAAGAGGGCGAAGCGTTCGTTGGCCGAGATCTGGGCGACGTCGGACTCGATCTGAGAGAAATCCGGATTGATCGTCCCGTCGAAGGCCGTGACGGCATTGGGCGTCCATTTGACGTCGAGTCCGCCGTCGAAGCGAACGGGGTCATTCGCGAGAGGGGTTCCCGGTCCGTTTTCGGGATAGGCCTCTTGCCTGGCCGTTGCGTACGGCGCTGCCACGAGTCCCCCGCCGGCCGGCAAGCCCGCCAGGCCCTCGAGGGGGCCCGCGTGACAGACGAAGCAGTTCTCGCCACGCGGGAGCCGTGCGGAGAAAAGCTGTGTCCGGAAATCGCGCGGGTAGTTCCGGAAGAGGAGGACGTTCCAGCGCTGGATGTCGGCCTTCGGGTACCGGAGCGAGGAAAACGGGATCCGGATCTCGAGCTGCCAGCCGGTCGCGGTGATCTTGCCTGCCGCGTCCCAGTAGAAGTCGGGGGATGAGTCCTCGTTTCCGGAGCTGTCATCCGAGACCGCGTCGTACTGGAGACCCCGGGCGTTGGCGAGAAAGAGCGTGGCGGTCTTGCCGTCGCCCTTCGTGTCGAGGATCAGGCCGCCGTAGTCCGTGTAGTTGTCGAGAGCGTCCCGGTCGCCGAACGGGGCGTGGATCTTCCTCGGATCCGGGTCGAAGAACTCGAAGGCCGCGTAGAGGTACTTCTCGTCGTACACGAGGGTGGCGACGTTTCTGACCTTGGCCGGGACGTTGTCGGCCGGGCTGGTCTCAAACCATTTGTCGACGCGGGGGGCTCCCTTCCATCCGGCATCGGCGAGTTCACCGTCCAACCGAATCGGGCCGGCCGCGCGGGCGATGGGGATCGGATCACCTTTGGTCGGGCCATTGGCGCGAAGCTGTTGAAAGAGGAGCGCGCACGCAAGAAGGACAGCGCACCGGGCTGCACGTCGCATCAATAACTGAGACGTGGAGAAGGACAAAAGGTTTCGAGGTGGAATTCGGGCGACGGAATTCCCCGGCGAGTTGCGAACCTGCGGCAGGCAATCCATATTTCTCAGAAGATCAAAATCGCGAGGTCAGGAGTTCTGTCTGGGCCGAAGGCTCTGGACAGTCTTGGAGGTCCACTCGAACGGGATCGACCCCCTGGATCAGCGGAGAGACGGACATGATCAGACTTCGAACGAAGCTCCTCGTTGTTCTCGCCTTCCTCCTTTCCCATCCGTTCGTCACGGCCGATCAGCAGAAGCCCCTTCGCACCCCGGCTCCGCCGGCAAGGCCCGCCTCGACGCCGGGTCCCGCCACCACCGCCGACGGCTGGAAACTCATCGCCGATGGTCGCTACGGCGAGGCGGAGAAACTCGCGCGAGACCTCCTGGCTCCGACGGAGGCTCAAAAGGGCGCCAACTCGGTCGAAACAGCCAAGGTGCTCGACGTCTTGAGTGACGCGCTCTGGCGGTCTGGAAAGACGAAGGACAGCGAGGCGCTGGACCTCATCAAGAGGGCCGTGGAGATCAAGGAGAAGGCGCTCGGAGCGGAACACCTCGACGTGGCGGACTCGCTCATGATTCTCGGCAGCATTCTCCAGATGCGAGGGCTCTACGCCGAGGCCCAACCCGTTCTGGAGCGGACGCTCGCGATCCTGCGCGGGTCTCTGGGCGAGTCCGATATCCGGGTGGGCAAGGCCGAGCACAACATCGGTTCGTTCTTCAACCGGACCGGCGACCTCGAGAAAGCCGAATCTCACCTGAAGAATGCGCTCCGGATCTTCGAGAAGGCGGAAGGCCCCGAGAGCGTGAGAGCTGCCGACACCACGGAAAGCCTTGCGAACCTCGCGGCCGACCGCGGCCGCCTCGAAGAGGCGGAAGGCCTCTACGAGCGGAGTCTCCGGGTTCGCGAAAAGCTGCTCGGGCCAAGGCATCCGAACGTCGGAAACAGCTACAACAACATCGGATACCTGCACTGGGAGATGGGAGAGTACGAGAAGTCGCGAACGGAACTGGAAACGGCCGTGAGGATCAGGGAGGAAGTCCTGGGAGAGGGGCACCAGTTGACAATCATGAGCCTCGCGAACCTCGCGATCACCCAGGGGTACCTCGGCCTGGATTCAGAGGCGACCTGGGAGCGCCTGGTCAGGCTGGCCGATCTGTCCGTGGGACCCCAGCACCCCTTGGCTGCCGGGTTGCGGTCGAACTGCGCAGTCGCCGTCGAGGACTGGGATCCCGTAACGGCTCTGCGACTCCGCGAGGAGGCGCTGGCTGTGCTGAGAAAGACCTACGGCCCGGAGCACCCGGAGGTGTTGTGGACGCTGACAGGACTCGGAAACACCGCCCTGAAGCTCGGCGATGTCGAGACGGCCTGCCGCTACCACGAAGAGGCCGTAAGGGGGTTCGAGAAGCACGCGGGCGAGCACACCGACCTCGCAACCGGTTCCTTGCGGGCCCTCGGAGAGTGCCGGATCGCAGAGAACCGGCCAGCCGAAGCCCGCGCGCTCTTCGAGAAGGCCCTGGTGATGGCCGAGAAGGTCTACGGACCCGAACACGACGACGTGGCGGTCGTCCTCATGCACAAAGCAGGCTTTCTTCGCCAGACCGGTGACTTCGAGCGGGCGAGGTCGGCGTACACGCGAGCCCTTTCCATTCGGGAGAAGAAGCTCGGGGTGGCCCATCTCCGAACAGCGGGAACCTCCCTCGCTCTGGCCGAGCTCGAAGCCGAGGCGGGTGACTTGAAGAAAGCGAGAGGGTTGTTCGAAGGATCTGTCATGGTTTTCGAGAAGACCAGAGGACCGGAGCACCCACAGACGGCGGAAGCCCACCAGAAACACGCGGAGTGCCTCCTGAAGGCGGGAGAGGCCTTGCAAGCGCTCGAGGAAGCCCTGCGTGCGGAGGCCGGAATGCGGCCCAACCTGAGGCTGACTCTGTCAGGGCTACCGGAGCGGCAGGCCCTGAACTTCGCCGAGAAGGCAGCGTCGGGGCTGGACGTGGCCATCTCCGCTGCGCTTCTGGACGGGAAAGTGCGTTCCACCGCTCCCGCTCTTGACGCCCTCATTCGGTCCCGAGCCCTGGTTCTCGACGAGATGGCCAGGCGTCACCAGACCGTCTGGGCAGGACGTGATCCGGGTGCGAAGCCTCTGCTCGAAACCTACGTCGCCGCCCGGCAAAGGCTCGCGAACCTGACCGTCCGCGGGCCGGACGAAAAGTACCCGGAGAAGTTCCGCATTCGTCTGGACAAGGCGAAAAGAGACAAGGAGGCCGCCGAGAGGGCGCTGGCGGCTGGGAGCCTCGAGTTTCGCCGGAACCAGCAACTCGCAGAGGCAGGCCTCGCCGAGGTTTCTGCCGCATTGACGCCTGGCGACTCGCTCGTTGCCTTCGCGCGACTGTCGCGCCCGGCAGCGGCGCCGGCGAGGACCCAGAAGCCTGGGCAGCACGTGGATACCTACATAGCGTTCGTCCTCTCGGCGGGCAAGCGAGATCCCGTTCTTGTGGCTCTCGGCCCCGCCCGTGACATCGACGCGGAAGTCCTGGCTCTGAGGAAGTCCATTACCGAGACCACGATCCAGAGGGAGAGCCTGGCGAAGGCGGCCGAGGCGTCCTACCGCCGGGCAGGAGCAGCGCTACGCCACCGGATCTGGGATCCCGTCGAGCGTCATCTCTCGGGCGTGACGACCGTGTTCATCGTGCCGGACGGAGCGCTGCAGTTCGTGAGCTTCGCGGCGCTTCCCGTGGGGAACTCGTCGTATCTCGTGGAGAAGGGTCCGAAGATCCACTATCTCTCCGCCGAGAGAGACCTCCTGTCTGACGACGTTCACCGGGGTTCGGGACTGATGGCGGCAGGCGGTCCGGATTTCGATACGCCGGCTCTCCTGACGGTGATGCGTCCCGCGCCGGTTTCCATGACCCAGCTTGCGAGGCCGATTTTCCGGGGAGAGCGATCGAAGTGCGCGAGCTTCGAGTCGCTCCACTTCGAGCCTCTCCCGTCGGCGCTCAGGGAGGTCGAGGAGGTGGGAGTCGCGTGGAGGGCACGAACCGGTGCGGCGGATGGCCGAGCGGAGGGCAAGACCGGTGATCCCATCCTGTTGACCGGCCCCGCTGCGAACGAACTGGCCGTCAAGACGAACGCGCCGGGAAAGAGTGTCTTGCACCTGGCCACCCACGGCTACTTTCTCGAGACGTGTCCGGCGAAAGGCGTCGCGAAATCCGGGGAGGGGCAGATCGCCAGGGTGCTCACCGAGAACCCGCTATTGCGGTCAGGGCTGGCTCTTGCAGGGGCCAACCGGAGAGCCGAGAGCCTGCCCGACGTGGATGACGGGATCCTGACGGCCGAGGAGATCGGCGCTCTGGACCTCTCCGGAGTCGAGTGGGCGGTGCTGTCGGGATGTGACACGGGGCGGGGAGAGATTCGGACCGGAGAGGGAGTGCTGGGGCTTCGGCGAGCGTTCCAGGTTGCGGGGGTCCGGACGTTGATCTTGAGTCTGTGGGGCGTGGAAGACGAGTCGAGCCGGAAGTGGATGCGGACGCTCTACCGGAACCGGTTCGAGAAGCGGATGACGACGGTGGATGCCGTGCACGAGGCGAGCCTCGAGGGGCTGCGGGAGCTCAGGGCGTCGGGAAAGAGCACCCACCCGGTCTTCTGGGCGGGGTTCGTGGCGGCCGGGGACTGGAAGTAGAGGAAGACCGTGCCTCATGGTGACGGTTCCGCGCCTCCCGGTGCCTCCCGTTCCTGAAGGCAGGCGGCACGAACCGTCGGAGGGGTCAACGCCGTTGAGGGGCCCAAGAGCGTCGCCCCGAGGCGCCTGAGCTTGCACCCTGGTTCGGAGGAGCAGACACCGGGGCGAGGAAGCCCTTGGGCTGGAGTCGCTCCGGTGGCTGGGCAGAATCCTCTTCCCATCCGCGATCAGCGAACGGGAAGAGGCGGTGCGTCTTTTTCAGTGCTTCAGGGACGTGTTGTCGGCCCCTCCGTTGAAGGTTCCCGGGTCCTTTCGGAACGAGACCGACTGGCCGGTCGAGACGTTGCGGAAGGTGACCGTGTATTCGAGATCGGTCAGGCCAGCGAAGAAGAGGAGGTACGGGCTCGAGGCGCCGAAGTCCAGGACCTTCACGAACACCTCCGGGTTGTCGGGGCTCGAGAAGGCGAAGAACCCGAACTCGTCTTTCCGGGGGATCGGAGTCGCGGTTCCCGTCTGCCCGGTGTACTGGCTCTTCCAGGTAACGCTCGCGGTGACCCGGCCCTTCGAGAGTACGAGTTCGCTCTCCGCCCTGGGAACGGCCGTGGCGATCCTGCGGAACCCGGCGGCAGGGATGGGAGTCGAGCCGTCGCCGTCCTGGCTCCAAAGAACGGCGCGAGCCGTCGACTGCGGGAGGTCGGTGTTGTTAGCGCCTCCGATGAAGGACCCCGCGGGCTTGTTGAAGCTGATGGACTTCCCCGTCGAGAGGTTCTGGAAGGTGACGGTGTACTCGAAGTCGGGGAGGCCCGCGTAGAAGAGGAGGTAGGGGCTGGTGGCGCCGAAATCGAGCACCTTGACGAAGACCTCTGGATTGTTCGGGTCGGAGAAGGTGAAGAAGCCGAATCCGTCCTTCTGCGGGAGAGGAATGGCGGTTCCGGTCTGTCCGGTGTACTGGTTGCGGTAGATGACAGAGACGGAGACGCGTCCCTTTGTCATCAGGAGTTCGGCCGGATCGGTGGAGACGGCCGCAGAGACAGAGACGTCGCACGTCGAGACGAGCTGGATGACGGTTCCGGGGGCAAGGACACCAAGGTCAGCCCGTTGAGATCCTTCGGCCGGGACGGTCCTCTTCACCAGTTCGGCTCCGGAAGCTGAGCGGGCTATGACGTCGACGGTGCAGCCCCCGGCCGGCGTTCCGGTGAAGGTCAGGACGACGCTGACCACGGACGCAGCGAAGACCGTCATCGCGCCGGGCAAAGCGGTGGCGGTGCCGGGCACGAGGTGCAGACACGTCCGTTCCTGCGAGATCGAGGAGAGGACGCGGAAGACCTCGGAAGCCGTGCGAGCTGAGGCCAGAACGTCCGTGTGGAGGAGCGAGGGTATCTCGGAGTCGGCGAAGATCAGCTGAGTGCTGTGAACGCTCTCTGCCGGACAGGTGTAGACCTTTGTAACGTCTTGTGAGTCGCAGCAGACGATGCCGTCCGAGGTCTGGTGCGTGCAGCGCGAGACGAGGGACTCCAGGAAGGCACCCTGAGGAACGGGCGTCGCGTTGAGGAGGCGGAGGAAGGCGTTCTCGGGAGAGGCGGTCATCTGGTCTTTCTGGGTGCTGGCTTCCGTTGCGCATGCACAGTTCATGGAGGACCAGAGGCCGGGGTCGGTGCCTGCGTGAGGCGTGCTGATCGTGATGATTCTCCGGACATCATTGCCGTAGGCGGCGTTGTTCGTCGTCCCGGCGGGACAAGCCAGTCCGGAGACGTACGCGCGCGCCACGAGTCCGCCCATCGAGTGGCCGACGATGTCGACGACGGGGGATCCCGTGGCTGTGCGGATGGCCGCAAGGACGTTCTTGAGCTGATACGCGAGGTCTTCGATGGGAGCGTCGTTGACGTTTGTCTTCTCGAGGGCGGCCCCACCCGTGAAGGCGTTGTTACGGAAGGTCATCGTGAAGATGCGTGATCCGGCGATCGCTGGACCGGGAAGGGTCAGGACGGAGGTGCCGTCAAAGGCGAGGTGCGCGGGGTCAGCCGTGAATCGGACGGGGTCGAGTGTCGCGAGGTTCTCGAGGAGGGGCTCCCAGGACGACTCGTCGGCGCAGAACCCGTTGACGAGGAGGACGGGCGGTTCAGCAGTGAACGGCGCACCAAGGGTGACCGTCTTCGTGCGGCTGCCGGACTGCCCCGCTTTGTCCGTGAGCGTCAGCGTGACGTTATAAGTCCCTGCCGCGGGAAAGACGAACGATGGGAACTCCTTGTCACTCGCGGCCCCACCGGTTCCGAAGTCCCACGACCAGCTCGCGGCGGTCCCGGCGAAGAGCGGCTGGAAGCGCACCGTCTCCCGGGCGTGCGGAGAGGACGGCGTGAATGAGAAATCGACGACGAAATGGGAACTCGAATGGATGTTGGTCGCTCCGCAGGTGGCCGTCGTCTCGGATCCGGCAAGGATCCGGCCCGAGAAGGTCTTGGTGCCCGATGCTCCTGCGGGGGGTGTGGTCTCGTACGACAGCGTGAGGGGCTGTGAGTGCGTGAAGGGCCCCCAGGTGATGACGCCCTGGCTCGAGTTGTAGCTCCCGCCGCCGGTCACATTCGACACGGCCCAGCCCGCGGGGGGCGTCTCTTCGACGGAATAAGAGGTCGCATCCGGAGCCGGCGCGGTCTGGATCGTCACGGGGACCGCCTGTCCGGGCAGGTATTCGACAGGCAGCGTCCGGGTGGCGCGGCAGACGATGGGCTCTCCCGTGACGGTCAAGGAGACCAGCGTGATGCTGGTCTTGACGCCGTCGGTGGCGGTCAGCCGGAAGGTGTAGAGGCCGGGCCGGTCGGGAGTGAAAGTGGGGTTGCGAACCGTGGCTGAGGAGAGTGGGGCCGTCGAGTTGGCTTCGCGCCTCACCACCTGCCAGCGCCAGGAAGTGGCCGTTTCCGGGGTCGTGCCGAGCTGGCGCGGGTGGCCGGTTTCGCCGGTGGGAGAGTCGATCGTGGCGATGTCGGGGAGGGCTGTTGAACCCTTCCAGATGGTGTTACCCGTACGGTCGGACAGGTAGAGATTCCCGGCAGCATCCACCGCCATTCCTGAGATGGACTGAAACTGTGCTTCGCTGCCAGTACCGTCAGCGGTCCCGGAAGCGCTGCGAGAACCCGCGATCGAAGTCACCATTCCGTCGGGTGCGATTCTCTTGAGAACGTTCCCGTCAGCGACGAGAACATCCCCATTACTATGCGCCAGAACATTCTGCGGGGACCAGAAGCGGGCCACGCTGTTGTCCCCGTCCACGTCTCCGCGGACTCCGGCCTTTCCGGACAGTGTGCTGACGGTGCCATCAGGTGTGATCTTCCGGATGGTGTAGCTCCCGGCGTCAGCGACGTAGACGTTCCCTGAGCCGTCGATGGTCAGCCCCTGCGGACCATTGAATCGTGCCGATGCCGCCGGGCCATCCGTGCTCCCCGTTTTTCCCTTTTGGCCCGCGAATGTCGTGACAGCGCCTGCCGTGCTGAGCTTGAGGATCACGGAATCCCCGGGTACCAAGACAAGCAGGTTTCCTGAACTGTCAAGCACGGCTGACCCGGGTGGGGATTCAAGCGGAGGAGTCATCGAGACGGTCGTCACGTCGCCTTTCGGCGTCATCATTCGGATGCTCTTGTTCCCAGAATCTGAGATGTAGACGGTGCCCGACATATCCGGGACCAGCCTCACGGGACCATAGAACCGGGCAAGAGTGCCGGTTCCATCAGTATTACCGGCCACTCCAGCACTCCCGGCGACGGTCTTGACGTCTCCGCCCTGCGTGATTCCCCGAATCGTGTTGTTATCGGTGTCCGCCACGAGAAGCTCCCCCGAGGGTTCCACTGCCAACCCTTGGGGGTGATAGAACCGGGCCGCACTGCCCGTCCCATCTGCACTGCCAGCTGGTCCGGCGGATCCACCGAATGTGAGTGCTGCACCGGAATAGGTTGTGACAAACCCATGAGGGTCGATAGCCCTGATGGAGACGTTGTTCGCGTCGGTCACGTAGATGTTCCCTGTCACATCGAGGGTCAAGGCTTGAAGCCCATTGAAGAGTGCCTGATTGCCAGGCCCTTCCCGGCAGCCAGCGATACCTGCCTGGCCCGCTACCGTTGTAACCATCCCAGAAGGACTGATCCTGCGTACTGTGTGGTTACCGCTCTCTGCGACAAAGGCGTCGCCGGACGGGTCGACAACGACCCTGTTTGGATTGCCGAATCTGGCTGCGCTGCCGACTCCATCCACGGCTCCCTGGCTTCCAGCAAGCCCGGCCAGCGTTGACACCATTCCATCCGGAGTGATCTTCCGGATGATGTGGTCACGCCAATCTGCCACGTACACGTTTCCAGCCATGTCGGTGCCGACTCCGCAGGGCCAGCTGAAACGGGCGGCACTACCCTTACCGTCGGCGGAGCCCACCTCCCCAGCTTTGCCCGCGAGAGTGGTGACCTGTCGATCGGGAGTCATCTTTCGAATCGTCTTGTTCCGGCAGTCAGCGATGTATAGGTTGCCGAGATGATCAAGCGCCACGTCATCCGGCGCGTTGAAGCGGGCGACATCAGCCGGCCCGTCCGTACTTCCGGTTGTGCCGGCAAGACCTGCCACCGTGCTCACGACTCCACCTGGGGTGATCTTGCGAATCGTGTGATTCCAGGTATCCGCCACGAACACGTTCCCTCCGGAGTCCACGATCAGTCCCCGGGGCGTGTTGAACCGTGCCGTGCTCCCATGGCCGTCCGCGCTCCCTTGCTGCCCGGCAAGTCCCGCAACGGTCGTGACTGAGCCATCGGGCGCGATTTTCCGAATGATGTGGTCGTCTGTGATGTAAAGGTTCCCGTATGGATCCGGAGCGATGCCGCCAAGGGAACGGAACCGCGCCTCGCTCGCGGGTCCGTCGTACCAGCCATAAGTCTCCGGCCCTGCGAGGCGGGTGAATGTCAGAGATTGGGCGACCAGCGCGTTCGTGAAGGCGAGAGCAAAGACAATGCCGATCGAAAGGACCGGCAGAGTCGGAATCGCCCCGAAAGCGTGCCCTCGAGACCGCTTCTTTTGCATGGTGCACCTCCGTATTCGGTATGGCGAGCAGCCGTGAGGCTGCCGCAGTCGCGGCCGCGCCCGTCTCCACGGCAGAGGTCGAAAGACGGTGGGCCTTCCGGTGCCGGGGCACGGGCCCCGAGAGGTCTCGGGCCCCGGATGCTCACTCCGTGGTCTGGATGAATGTCTTGGTCTCAATCTGTTGCCCCGAGGCCGTTCTGTCAAGGCGCCCCGGGGATGACCGAGGACGTTCCCGGCTCCCACGAAGGCGTCTTCTCGATCGCCCGGAGGAGCCGGTTCTCCTCCGTCGAGCTGATTTGGCATCACCGCGCCTGTTCACCGCTTCCAGTCGTGGAGCCCCCGAAACGTTCCAATCGGGACGACAGACAGCACGGGCCCGGGCGTCACGATCGCGGTGCCGGTCCAGCCCCCTCGGCCCGGGATGCTGGCATCGGTGAGGATCCCCTGGTCATCGGGCGAGGGACGCGGCCAGCGGAGGCTGTACGGACTGCCGGCCGTGAGATTTGTCCACGCCAGAGCCCTGCGGTTCACCAGGTCGATGTCGATTCGCCACAGGTCGCGCTTGCCCGTGGCGTCCGGCAGGGAGGTGAAGAACGCGTCACTGAAGCGAAGCCAGGACAGCTCCCAGAAGTCTCCCGTGTTGCTGAGTTCCCAGTAGCCGGGGTACGGAGGGGTTTCGTCCGGCTTCGCGTCAAGGAAGGGCATGCCGTCCGCTCCGAAGCCGACGTCGAAAATGTACTCTTTGTATCCTGTCTGGACGGCGATGTGCGCTCCGTCCCGGGACCACCCGCGGACGCCGATCGCGGGCTCGAAGTAGGTGGGGCAGGTCAGGCAGACTGGCTGCCCGGCGAGGACGGGCAGCGCCGCGACGTTCACCTCGACGAGCCAGATCTCCGTGTCGTACTGACCGCCACAGGTGGTGCCGTCATCCTGGCGCCGGTCCGAGAAGGCGAGCCAGTAGCCGCCAGCGCTCGGCATGGGCCGCCAGCCGGATGTCGACCAGGTGTCGCAGGTAGAGACGACCTTCGTCAGGCCGGCACCGTCGTTCCGGATGACCCACAGTCCCCCGGTCCCGTCCCGGTTGCTGCCGAAGGAGACCCAGCTGCCGTCAGGAGACCAGACCGGGTTCCGGTTATAGACGTTGTCCGTGTCGGCCAGGAGGAGCGTGTCCCGCGAGCCGTCCTCCATCACGAGCCGCAGGTCCATGCGGTGGAGGCTTCCCTTGCTGTAGCCGCTCGCGTAGACGATCGGGCAGTCGGTGCACTTCGGAGGAGGAGGCGTCGGCTTCGGAGCGCCATCGAGGATTGAGGGGAGGAGCCCCAGCGCGAGGCCGAGGCGGGTAAGGGTCTTGACGAATCTCATGGCGACCTCCCGGTGCCGGAGCCTCGGCTTGGGACCCAGCGTGCGCGAAGGTCGCTCCTTCGCCGTCTGCTCCGGCTCTCACCATCTACGTAGCGGGAAGCGGGTCCTTGTGACGATTGCCCTGGCGAGACGGGGCCAGCGACCCGGCGGGTGAGGGCCTCGAACAGCTCGACGGCTACCTGGACGGCTTGGGTCTTTCGAAGGGATGGCTCGTCATCTTCGACCGGAGATCGGGACTCCTTCCGATCAGCCAGATGACCACTTTCGAGACCTCTCCTTCCCCAGCGGGAAGGACAATCACCATCATCCGGGGGCAATCCGGGCGCTTGCCCCGAACGCAACTCGATTGGATACTTCTGTCGAGAAGTCGGACGGACGTCGTCAGCCATGCAGGAACCCAAGTCTTCCGAGATGGCGAGCCTTGCCGGGCGGATCCGGTCGGGGAACCGCGCGGCCGAGGAGGAACTCGTCCTGCGCTTCAGGGATCGCGTCCTCACCATGGCCTTGGTCCGTACGCGAGACCGCGAGACCGCCCGGGATCTGACCTAGGAGACGATGCTCGTGGTCCTCTCCGCGATCCGGGAGGACCGGTTGCACGATCCGTCGCGCCTCGCCGGCTTCATCTGCGGGACGGCTCGAAACCTGATCAGCAACTGGATCCGGACGCGAAAGAGACAAGAAGACCCCCTCAATGGAGACCCCCCTTCCTTCGATTCCAACCCGGAGGACGACTTCGAGAACGCCGAACGGGCGAGACTCGCGAAGGAGGCGATCGGCCGCCTGAAGCCGGAAGAACGCAAGATCCTTCTGTTCACCCTCGTGGATGGCCTCGCGCCCTCAGAAGTCGCTGGACGCCTCGGACTTACGCAACAGGCTGTCCGCCAGCGCAAGTCCCGGGCCTTGAAGCGGGCGCGGGAGGAGCTGGAAAGGCTGTCACGATCATGACGGCAAAGACACTTCAAGGTGAGGGAGCCTCGATGAACTGTCCAGGCCTTTCCGATCCGGAGCTTCCCGAACTCTACTTGCGCGGAGAGCTTGATGAGGCCACGGCCGCGGCGTACGAGGACCATTACTTCAACTGCGAGGGCTGCCTGGAGAACTTGAAGCAACTCGGAGAGCTCACGACGGGGCTCGAGCGAGGCCGGACAGAGATCGAAACGGAGCGTCCCCGCGCGGCGCGCGGGGCGCGTTGGGCCCTCCCCTTGGCCGCGTGCACCGTTCTCCTGGGCTGCGCGGTCGCTTTCGGGCTCTTTCGAGCCAGCCGTGGCGGCCTCTCCCAACCCGTGGCCGAGATGGCCCGGTTCGAGGCTCCGCCGTACAGCCCGATACGGCTGAGGGGCCACGAGCGCGAGGGGCTTCAGCGCTTCCGTGACGCCATGGATGCCTACGCGAGACAGGACTGGGAAGGGGCGCTCCCGGGCCTCATCGTGGCAAGCAAACTCGAACCGGAATCCGCTCAGGTCCTGTTCTATCTGGGAGCCACCCACCTTCTCGCCGGCGATGTAGACAAGGCCATCTCCACGCTTTCGCGCGCTGTTGCCCTGGGAGAGGGGCCGTACCTCGAGGAGTCGAGGTTCTACCTTGGCAAAGCCTACCTCCGAGCCGGTAACGTGCCCGCCGCCCGAGAGGAGTTCGCCCGCGTCGTGCAGCTGCAGGGGCCGCGTCAGCAGGAGGCGAAAACACTCCTCGCACGGCTGGCTGGGATCACTGGCGCTCGGCCGTGACGCCGGCGGCTGGCGGCGAAGTGGGCCTGGTTCAGAACCTCCGTACTGGCCTAGTGGGTCAGGATCGCCCCGTGCTCGACGAGGAGGTCACGGAGTATGGACCGATGGCAGCGATCCTCCGAGGCGCAGTAGCAGCCCACCGAGAACGTGGTCTGTAAAGACAGGGCTCCGAGGAGATCGAGAAGGCGTGACGCCTCTGGGCGTCTCATTTCCGCGCGGTATTTCCTTTGGAAGGCGCGCCACTGAGCCTCTCCCTGGGCGGCTTGACCGAGCTTGAGAAGCTCCTCGCTGGGGGCGAGTTCGGGCAGCCACAAGTCGTAGTAGTCGCGGGATCCGAACTCCGATTTCGGAACACCACGAGGTGGCCGCCGGACCGTGCCGATGCGCAGCCCCTCCCCGGCGAGTCGCGGAGATCCGAGCCGAACGACGAGGATGGGCATGGGTGTGCTCCTGCGTGGAAGGTGGAGATCAGTCAGGGACAGCCGGGACGGGAAGGCACGCCAGGAAGAGAGTATGCCCCAGAGGGAGATCGTTCGAGGAGCGCGAGCCTCTCCACGGATCGGGACGGACACCCTGGCTCAGGGGCTTACTGCCCGCGGCGGATTCCGGTTGTGTGAAGGGAACGGCGGACCTGCCCGGCGCCCTCGACCCTGCTCCGGTGCCGTCCCCGGGGACTCGGCCGCGCCGAAAAAGGACCGATTTCTCGGGCCCTTTGTCGTCTTTGAAACTGGAGCGGGTGACGAGGATCGAACTCGCGACATTCAGCTTGGGAAGCTGGGGCCTCTCGGCTAGAAGTCATTCGGAATCAGTTGCTTGGCCATTCGCTTTCCCGGGTTGTGGCGGTTATGTGGCGGTTTTCCTGCTCCGGACTCGCTCGAGCGACTCTCGGAGGGCTCCGAGCTCCGCATGAGCGTATCTCCCCACGATCGAGGTCGTCTTCTGTCCGAGGAGGGCGGCGATCTGCCGGTCCGACGCGCCCGAATTCGTGAGATCCGAGGCCAGTGAGCGACGGAGATCGTGGATGGTCTTTCCCGAGATGCCGGCGCGCTTCATGGCCGAATGGAAGACCCGAAGCACGTTCCTGTATAGCCGCGGCTGGTTCTTGAGGCCCGGAAAGACCCAGGGTCCGAGCCGGGGAATCGATCTCAGAATCTCGAGCGACGCGGCACTGAGAGGGATGTGTAGCTCATCCCCCGCTTTCTGCTGCACCCGTCGAATCTCCGTCCCGGAGACGTCCTCCCATCGAAGCGTCAGAGCATCACCGATGCGAATCCCGGTCTCGCGAAGGAGGGAGAAGAGCGGTCTCGACCATGGAGGCGCGTGCTGGATCAGCCGGATGAACTCCTGGTCGGTCCAGACGGTTTTTCGGACGGACGGGCGGTAGGCGATCTCGATCTGCTGGAGTTCGGTGGCGTGGATGAAGCGGAGCTTGAGGGCTCGCCGAAAGGCAGCTCGCAGAAGCGTCAGGAGTCCGTACACCGTGGAGCTCGAAAGAGTCTCGCGAAGGCCAGCCGCAGCCGCCTCCACCTCCAGAAGGGTCAGCTCGTCGGCACGCCAGTCACCGTACCGTTCTCGCCACCAGCGCACTCTGCTCCCGCAACGGAGCCAGGTTGACGGGGAAGCTGCCTGCAGATGCTTGGCGTACTCATCCAGAACATCGGCCACGCTGGCCGTCGCTGCGCCCGTCGTCGGTTTCCCCCCGAGCGCAGCCCGGAGCTGCTCTGTAGCGAGCCGCTTCGAGTCGGTGGCGGGATTCGTGCGCCGGACGATCCGGCGGCTCCCAACGTAGTAGCAGAGGAAGTACCAGGGCGACTCGACGATCTCCCCTGTCGTCGGGTTCTTCCAACGCCGCTTGAATACGTGAGGGCCGGCAACTCTTTTCTCTTCCGCCATGGCCCTCCCCTACCGCACTAACCGGAGCCGGGGCTTCGATCGGGCCGGCTGGACGGCCTCGGGCACAGGGGTTTCGTCCGCCCGGGCGGGGCCGACGACGGCGCTGGTGGACCGAGCGCCGGCGTCGTCCTCGAACGTGACCGGCACGGCCTTCGTCCGGCCATCTTCGGTAACGGCGTCCAGCAGCTCGTCTCCGAGCGAGAACGAGATCGTGGTCATCTTCTTCCGGTCAGCCACGGGCCGCCCCTTCCATCGCCGGCCGGATGGGCTGGGGCGTCGTGATCGGGCCGTGCTCGGGCCGGTAGGGCGGGGGCGGGAACGGCATCGATGGAGTCCGGACCGGCGTCGGCCGGATCTCACAGGGATCGGTCGGACGGGTCGGTACCGGGCGCCACGCCGCGGCGAGCACGGCGGCGCCCAGCAAGGCGAGAGCAAGACGCATGAATACCTCCTTCGTGAGCCGGGGGCTCAGGAAGGGAGGTATGGGGTCCGGGAGCGGTTATGGCTATGCGAAAGGTGGTCGCGGACTCGACGGGTGGGGGCCCTTCACGACCATGAGGCCCTTCTCTTCTTCTCTTGCGTAAAGGGGGTGACTGGCTGGGGACGTGTGGGCTCGCCATGCCAACGGCGGGCCGTTCGGATCTCTGGTCCAAACCGGTTGACGGTCTTTAACGTATATATTAAGGTTGGGGTCCGTTGGAAGACGATCCCCTACTGAAGAAGATCAAGGAGACCCTTCTTCGAGTGGTTTCCGATGCCTATTTGGGACCTGAGAAGCACATCTACGCGTATGTTGACAACAGTGGCCACAGTCTTGCGATGCAGTTCTTGGAAGAGATCCCGAAGCGGAGCCGCGCCAAGTACGCACACATGTTTGAATGCCACGCAAAGGTGGGGCTGAGTGGACTCAGGAGGGAGCAGCACCGAAAGCTCACTGGAAGAGGGCAAGATGACCTGTTTGAGTACAAGGACATCTCTGGAAAGTCCCGCCTTGTCCACACCTTGGAAAGAGGCAACCTCCACGTCCTGCTATACGGATTCACTGGCAAGAACGAGGATGACCCTGACCCGGGACAGATCTTGCGTGCCATAAGGGTCCGGGACGAGTACTTCCGCCGAAAAGAGGAGATTGAGAAGGAAGTCCAACGATCTAGGTTTACCGGGGGAAGGGGAAGGAAGAAATGAGCGAAGAGAAGGACTGGCTGCGAGCGAACATGCAGGACGAGGAGTTTCGGGTTCTGCTGGCGCGCGAAGGGGTGATCGAGGGATTTCTTCTCGCGGTCGAGAGGGAGATGGACAAGAAGGGGGTCACGCGCTCCGCCCTGGCCCGGAAAATGGGTTGCTCGGCTGCGAACATTACGCGCATCATGAGGAGATCCTCCAACCTGACGGTGGAGTCCATGGTCGATATCGCCTACTTTCTCGGAATGAGGCTTGAGATTTCACTGGCTCCGGCCCGGGTTGAGCCGCCGAAGAAAGAGACCAGGTTCGAGGATTTCGATGCGTCAGTCCCCGTGGAGGGGACTGACGCCTTTTCAGACTGTCCGGAGCTGGCCGCGTAATGGCAGAGATCGTTGCGCCGATCGATGTTCAGATGGCTGCCGCGGTTGCGCGCCATGTGGAACTCAAAGACGTCTTCTTCTCTTCGCTGACGGCCCGGCTGTCGGGAGAGCGCATAGTGACATCCAGCGGGGTCAGGATCGTGGTGAGCCCGGCACCCCAGTGCACATTTCGGTTCGTCGAAGAGTCCCGAACTCTTGAGGTCCATGTGGCCCTGACCGCCGGCCTTATCTCAAGCGCGGAGCCGGAAGGCGCAGCCCCGTTGCTCCAATTCGAGTGCGAGATCATCCTGATCTACGATTTCCGGGCCGCAACACTTCCCCCTGATGAGCCAGGAAGGAACTTCTTCCAGGCGTTCGCGAATCTGAATGGGAAACTCAACGCGTGGCCGTACTTCAGGGAGTTCGTGCAGTCATCAAGCGCTCGGATGGGCTTGTCGCCGGTCGTTGTTCCAGTGTTTCGTGTGCCCCGCCCCGCCCAGGCACCGTCTCCCGAGCCCAAACCTCGACGACGACGTCGGCCGGCCCCCACCGCGCAGTAGCCGCTTACGTCCGAGCGAAAGAAGGTGACGGGAGCAAGGGCCCGCATGCCAGGGCGCATTCATCGCTGAGAATCAGTGCACCGGGAGACTCGGAGCCATCCCTCACACGCTCTTCCAAACCACTCCTTCTTTGACCTCCGCCTCCACCAACAGCCCCAGGTCGGCCAGCCCTTCAGTAACGGCTCCACGTCCTTCGCCTTCGCCCCCTTGAATGCCGCGGCGATCTCGGCTGCGGAGCGGAGGCCGGTCTTGGCCTCGAAGTACTCGCGCAGAGCTGCGACCTGTGCGGGTAGGGCGGGCGCGCCCGGCACGCCCAGAGAGGGAGGCCGGACACCATTTGTCCGCCCCCTCAGACGATGATGTCGAGGCACGCTTATCATCTTCGACGCTTCCACCGGATCTCCGGGGTTGATCGGCAAGGGAGGGAACTGAATGGTTTCGAGGACGTTCCAGCATGCCTGACACGACCAAGCCCGCCGCAGGTTCGCGGCAGTTCGGTAGCTTCAGCGAGATCACCTCATTCATTTGGTCCGTCGCGGACCTCCTCCGGGGGGATTACAAACAGGCCGACTACGGCAAGGTCATCCTCCCGTTCACGGTTCTCCGGCGCCTCGATTGCGTCCTGGCCGACACCCGCGAGGCCGTCTGGAAGAAGCACGAGGCGCTCAAGGGATCTGGCATCAAGGAGCCCGAGGAGATCCTGAACCGGGCCTCGAAGGTCGGGTTCCACAACGTTTCGAAGTTCGACTTCGACAAGCTGAAGGGCGACCCGAACCATCTCGCCTCCAACCTCACGGCATACATCAAGGGGTTCTCCTCGAACGCCCGGGACGTGATCGAGAGGTTCAAGTTCGCGGAGCAGATCGCCAAGCTCGACGAGTCGAACCTGCTCTTCCAAGTCCTCTCGAAGTTCGCCGAGGTGGACCTCCACCCGGACACGGTCCCGAACCACGTCATGGGGTCCATCTTCGAGGAGCTGATCCGGAGGTTCTCGGAGCAGTCGAACGAGACAGCCGGAGAACATTTCACCCCCCGAGACGTCATCCGGCTCATGGTCGATCTCCTTTTCATCGAAGACGACGAAGTCCTCCGGACACCCGGGATCGTCCGGACCCTCTACGACCCGGCTTGCGGGACCGGCGGGATGCTCTCCGTCGCCGAGGAGTATCTCCGGGAGCTGAACCCAGCCGCCCAACTCGTCGTCTTCGGCCAGGAGCTGAACGACGAGAGCTTCGCCATCTGCAAGAGCGACATGATGATCAAGGGGCAGAACCCCGCGAACATCGCCAGAGGCAACTCGTTCTCCGAAGATGGGCACGTCGGGAAGAAGTTCGACTACATGCTGTCGAACCCGCCGTTCGGGGTGGAGTGGAAGAAGGTCCAGAAAGAGATCGAGGACGAGCACGAGACTCAGGGCTACGCCGGACGGTTCGGCCCGGGCCTTCCCCGCATCAACGACGGTTCGCTCCTCTTCCTCCTCCACATGATCTCGAAAATGAAGCCGGTGGACCCGAAGACGGGCGAGGGGGGAAGCCGGATCGCCATCGTCTTCAACGGGTCCCCCCTCTTCACCGGGGACGCCGGGTCGGGAGAGAGCGAGATCCGGAAGTGGATCATCGAGAACGACTGGCTGGAAGCCATCGTGGCCCTACCCGACCAGCTCTTCTACAACACGGGAATCTCGACCTACATCTGGGTCGTGACGAATCGGAAGCCCAAGGCCAGGAAGGGGAAGGTCCAGCTCATCAACGGAGCCGAGATGTTCCTGAAGATGAGGAAGTCGCTCGGGAACAAGCGGAACGAACTGGGCGCCGACCATGTCGCGACCCTCACCCGAATCTACGGGGACTTGGTTGCCGGGGAGACCTCGAAGATCTTCGACAACGACGACTTCGGCTTCCGCCGGATCACGGTAGAGCGGCCACTCCGGCTCAACTTCCAGGCATCCCCGGAACGGATCGAGCGGCTCCGGGAAGAGACCGCCTTCCAGAACATGGCGAAGTCGAAGAAGAAGGGAGCCGCTGCCGAACGGGAGATCGAGGAGGGCCGGGAGGCTCAGGAGGCCATCCTGAAAGCTGTCAGCAGCCTTGATCCGACTACCCTCTGGAAGAGCAGTCCCGAGTTCGAGAAGGCCCTCCTAGGGGCTCTGCGGAAAGCTCGGGTGGCAGTCCCGGCTCCGGTCTCCAAGGCGATCCTCTCCGCCCTGTCGGAGCGGGACGAGACCGCCGAGATCTGCCGAGACGCCCGGGGCCGACCGGAGCCTGATACCGATCTCCGAGACAACGAGAACGTCCCGCTGAAGGGGGACATCCGCGCCTACTTCGAGCGGGAGGTCCTGCCCCACGTCTCGGATGCTTGGATCGACGAGACCAAGACGAAGATCGGCTACGAGATCCCGTTCACCCGGCACTTCTACAAGTACAAGCCTCTGCGACCTCTGGCCGAGATCGAGGCGGAGATCCGGGCATTGGAGAAGGAGATTCAGGGAATGCTAGGAGAGGCGCTGGCGTAATGCTCAGCGTCCTGCCTCCCCACGCTCACATCCCGCCGCACTGGGAGCTGACTCCCCTTGGGAGAATCGGCCGATTCCTCGCTGGCACCGGGTTTCCGCACGAGTTTCAGGGGGCGGCAGGCGGCGATTTCCCATTCTTCAAGGTGGCGGACTTCAACCTGCCGGGCAACGAGAGGGAACTTCGAGTGTGCCCCAATAGCATCTCCTCCAGTGTTGCGAGGGAACTCGGAGCAAGGCTGTGTCCATCTGGAGCAATCGTCTTCCCGAAAGTCGGTGCCGCTCTTCTGGGGAACAAGCGACGGACGACGACGTGCCCGTCGATCTTCGACAACAATCTGATGGCGTTGATCCCAGACCGAGAGTACGAGCCTGGATTCGTCTACTGGGCGTTGACCGATCTTGACTTCGGCCGTTTGTCGAAGCCCGGACCGGTGCCGTCGCTGAATGAAGGTGATCTTCGTGGGGTCGCCATTCCTGTCCCCGATTCTGACCGGCAGGCACTCATCGCCTCCTTCCTCGACCGCAAGACCGCCGCGATCGACGCCCTCATCGCCAAGAAGGAACGGTTGATCGAGCTGCTTCAGGAGAAGCGTCAGGCCCTCATCACTCAGGCCGTGACGAAGGGCCTCGACCCGAACCTGCCGATGAAGGACTCGGGGGTGGAGTGGCTGGGGGAGATACCGGCGCACTGGCGGTGCTTCAGGTTGAAATACCTGACGCCACAATTGACGGTAGGAATCGTGGTGACGCCTTCCAAGTACTACGTGGAGAAGGGACCCGGCGCAATTCCCTGCCCACGGTCATTCAACGTCAAGGCGGACTTCATCGATCACAATGACATGGCTTTCATCTCGGAAGAGAGCAACCGCCTTCACGCGAAATCCATCATCAGGGCAGGGGACCTCGTCGCCGTTCGGACCGGGCAGCCTGGCACCACGGCTGTAGTTGACGATTCACTTGACGGGGCCAACTGCGTGGACCTGATCATAATTCGCCAGTCCTCCCGGTTCGACAGCCGCTTCCTCTGCCACTACCTCAACTCAGCTCCTGCTCATTACCAGTATGGTTCCGGAGCCGAGGGGGCTCTCCAGCAACACTTCAACGTCGAAACAGCCAAGGAACTGCTTGTCCCCCTCCCTCCTCGGGACGAGCAGACGGTCCTCGTGGCCGAACTCGATCGGCGTCTTGAGCACCTCGGTCGAACCCTCACCGCTGCCGCACGGCAAGAAGACGTCCTACACGAGTACCGCCAGGCCCTCATCTCCGTCGCCGTGACCGGGAAGATCGAGATTCCCGTCGAGGAGGCCGAATGACCTCCCCCCATTTGGAGAAGGCATTCGAGGACGGTATCGAAGCGGCTCTCCTCGCCTCGGACGGGTGGAAGAAGGGTGACCCCGCAGACTTCAACGCCGAGCTGGCCGTCATCCCGAAGGACCTCTTCGGCTACATCCGGGACACCCAGCCTGACCTCTGGAAGACCCTGGCCGCCCAGCACAAGGGGGACCTCGAAGGCCCCCTCCTCGACGCCCTCACGAAGCACCTCGACTTCAAGGGGACCCTCGACGTACTCCGCCACGGGTTCAAGTTCTTCGGGAAGAAGATCGAGGTCGCCACCTTCAAGCCCGCCCACGGCCTCAACCCGGACATCCTCACCCGGTACGGGATGAACCGGCTGACCGTCACCCGGCAGGTCAAGTTCGCCGTCGGGGAGGAGAAGTCGATCGACATGCTTCTCAGCCTCAACGGCCTCCCGGTGGCAACCATCGAGCTGAAGAACCCCCTCACGAGCCAGACGGTCGAGCACGCCGTCGCCCAGTACCGGAACCGGAACCCCAAGCATCGGCTGTTCCAGTTCAAGAAGCGGGCTCTCGTTCACTTCGCCGTGGACCCCGATCAGGTCTACATGGCGACCAAGCTGGCCGGGAAGGACACAGTCTTCCTTCCATTCAACCGGGGCAGTCACGGCGGGGCCGGGAATCCCGAGAACCCCGGCGGCTACCGGACGGCCTACCTCTGGGAGGAGGTCTGGCAGCGAGAGAGCCTCCTCGACATTCTCGGACGCTTCGCCCACGTCTTCAGCGAAGAGAAGCAGGTCGCCGGGAAGTCCGTCACCCGGGAGGTCGTGATCTTTCCCCGCTACCACCAGCTCGATGTCGTCCGTCGGCTGGAGGCGGCAGCCCGGGAGCACGGTCCGGGCAGAAGCTACCTCGTCCAGCACTCTGCTGGGTCCGGGAAGTCGAACTCCATCGCATGGCTGGCGCACCGGCTCTCCACCCTCCACGGGGCCAACGACGAGAAGGTCTTCGATTCGGTGGTCGTCATCACCGACCGCCGGGTCCTCGACAAGCAACTCCAGGACA
Organism: Thermoanaerobaculia bacterium; assembly: GCA_022071945.1. Taxonomy (GTDB): domain Bacteria; phylum Acidobacteriota; class Thermoanaerobaculia; order UBA5066; family UBA5066; genus JAJVIN01. The sequence continues at coordinate 34,374 of JAJVIN010000001.1, forward strand.
CCATCTACCAGTTCGAGCACAAGACCGGCGTCGTCGCCCGGATCGACGAGAACTCCACCCAGCTCGCCGAAGCCCTCGCCGCCGGGACCCCGATCGTCATCACGACCCTCCAGAAGTTCCCGTTCGTCACCGAGAAGATCGGGTCGCTCCCGAAGAGGTCCTACGCCGTCATCGTGGACGAGGCCCACTCCAGCCAGACCGGGGAGGGCGCCCGTCAGCTCAAGGAGGTCCTCGGCGCCAAGACACTGGAGGAGGCCGAGAAGGAAGAGGCAGACTCAGGGGAAGAGACCTCCGAGGACCGGCTCCTGAAGGTCATGGCCTCCCGGGGACCCCAGAAGAACCTGAGCTTCTTCGCCTTCACGGCCACCCCCAAGGCCAAGACGCTGGAGGTCTTCGGACACCGGGGGCCGGACGGCAAGCCCGCGCCGTTCCACCTCTACTCCATGAGGCAGGCCATCGAGGAGGGCTTCATCCTCGACGTGCTCCAGGGCTACACGACCTACAAGACCTTCTACCGGCTGGCCAAAGCCATCGAGGAAGACCCCAAGGTCTCGAAGAAACAGGCGACCCGCCAGCTCGCCCGGTTCATGAGCCTCCACCCCCACAACATTGCCCAGAAGACCGAGGTCATGGTCGAGCACTTCCGGACGAGCGTGAGGCCCCGAATCGGGGGCAAGGCGAAGGCCATGGTTGTCACAAGCTCGCGCCTCCACGCCGTCCGGTACATGCAGGCGTTTCAGAAGTACCTCTCCGAGAAGGGCTACAAGGACATCGGTGTTCTCGTGGCCTTCTCGGGCACCGTGCAGGACCCGGACGTGGCGACCCTCAGCTACACCGAGGTCGGGATGAACCAGGGAATCAGGGAGGGGGAGCTGCCGGGCCGGTTCGCCACGGACGAATTCCAGATCCTTCTTGCCGCGAACAAGTTCCAGACCGGGTTCGACCAACCCCTCCTTCACACGATGTACGTGGACAAGCGGCTCTCCGGGGTTCAGGCCGTCCAGACCCTCTCGCGGCTGAACCGGGTGGCTCCGGGCAAGGAGGACACCTTCGTCCTCGACTTCGTGAACGAGGCCGAGGAGATCCAGAGGTCGTTCCAGCCCTACTACGAGCAGACGATCGTGGCAGAGACGGCGGACCCGAACCGGCTGTACGAGCTTCATCACGAGCTGGAGTCGGCGCAGGTCTTCTCGCCCGGGGAGGTCGAGGGCCTCTGCAAGGTCTTCTACACCCCGAAGGAGAAGCAGACCCCGTCGGATCAGGCCCGGATGTACGGCTACCTCAACCCTGGCGTGGACCGGTTCGTGGCTCTCGAAGAGAAGAAGCAGGAGGAGTTTCGATCTGCCCTGAAGGGGTACGTCGGGCTCTATTCGTTCCTCTCCCAGATCATGCCGTTCACGGATCCGGATCTGGAGAAGCTCTACACCTTCGGCCGGTTCCTCCAGCTCAAGCTCCCGCAGGATCCCAAGCGTGACCCCCTCGACCTGCAAGGAGAGGTTGCCCTGAAGTACTACCGGCTCGACAAGACCAGCGAGGGCCGGATCGAACTCAGGGTGGCGGAACCCGCCGCGATCCACGGCCCGGCGCAGGTCGGGAGCCGGAAGGGCAAGGACGATGAGGCCCCTCTGTCCGAGATCATCGACATCTTGAATGAGAGGTTCGGGACGAACTTCACGAAGGCCGACCAGCTCTTCTTCGATCAGGTCACGGAGAAAGCCAAGACCGACAAGGAAGTCCTCCAGAAAGCCGGGGCGAACGCTTTCGACAACTTCGCCCTCTCGATCAAGGAGAAGGTCTTGGACCTGATGATCGAGCGGATGGACGAGAACGCCGGGATCGTGGCCCGGTTCATGAACGAGCCCGAGTTCCAGAGCCTCGCGTTTCGGGAACTGGCAAAGAAGATCTATGAGGGGGCCAGGGCTGGGGGTGGTCCTCCGGCCGGATCGGCCCCCGCGAAGGCGGCACCGGGCGCACCGTAGTTGGGAATCGCGGAGGTCCCTCGCTCCGCTAGCTCGCTACCAGGTTTTCCTCACGCACGTGGGGATGGACCGCACCCGCAATATCAGGCGAAGAGCCCCTCGAAACCCAAGAACTTGCGAATCTAGAGTTCGCACGAAGATCGGACCGTGAGCTTCGCGGCCTCTATCACGCCATCAGTGCTGTTGCGGCAATCCCCGAGATGGCGGGGTGTGGTGTAGCCTCAGCGCGAGCATGCTCCCGCGGTCCCAGTACGAGCCCCACCTCCGGCTGCTGTTCTTTGAACGGAGGGGCGAGGAATTTCAGCGGTTCTTCGCAGACCTCATGGAGCGGTGCCACCCGGGCGACTTCCAGCGGGTGTGTCCGTGGGGGAGCACCGGGGACAAGAAGTGCGACGGCTACCTCAGCTCGGCTGAGGTTGTCTTCCAGGTTTACGCTCCGAGCACCGAAGTGCTCACGAGGACGCTGGCGAAGATCCGAGAGGACTTTGCGGGGGCGATGGAGCACTGGCCGAGGATGCGCGCGTGGACGTTCGTGCACAACGCCATGGACGGCGTCGCTCCCGACGTTCTGCAGGAACTCCAGCGCCTTCAGCTTGAGAACCCCTCAATCAGGATAGGACGGATGGGGCATGCAGAGATCCGCGAGAAGGCTTTCGAACTCGACGACGAACACCTCGTGGCCTTGCTCGGGGCACCCGTCACCCTCGTAGACCTTCTCCGGGTTGGATTCCCCGACCTCCAGCCCGTCATCGCTCACATTGCAGCTGCGGCCGACATCCCACCAGACGACTTGCGGCCCGTGCCGTTGACGAAGCTCGACCGAAACCACCTCGATCCATCCACTCGCGACTACCTGCTCCTCGGGATGAAGCGAGCTGCCCTCGTGGGGAGCTATTTCGCCCAGGCGCACGACCCCACGCTCGGCGACAGGATCGCGGCAACCTTCCGCGAGCAGTACCAGACGCTGAAGGCACAGCGCTACGCTCCCGACGACATCCTCTACCAGCTCCTCCTGCTCGCCGGGGGGCGAGCGAGGGCGCCTGCGCGCCAAGAAGCTGCCACCCTCGCCGTGCTCGCGTACCTCTTCGAGCAATGCGACATCTTCGAACGGCCGGACGACCCATGATTCTGCCAACGAAGCGCATCGCCGAGGATCGCGCCCTCCTCACGATCGGTGGGCGGGTCCTCACGCTCCTCGACGAGCCCAAGACCGTCTCACAGGTCTGGGACGAGCTGTCGGGCCGCACCGCGACTGCTCTCACAAGCGCACACCTCACCTTTGACTGGTTCGTGCTCGCCCTCGATCTCCTCTACGCACTTGGTGCGGTGACGTACGATCGCGGCCGCCTGGCCCGGGTGACCGTCGCATGATCCGTCGTATCTTCAGCAGCCTGCGGTCGTTCAAGACGCTGGAACTCTACGCGGGCCTCAACATCTTGCTCGCAGAAAGAAGCGTCGGAGCGTCCGAGCGGCAGACGCGCAACGGCGCGGGCAAGACGAGCCTTGTCGAAATCATCCACTTCCTCGCCGGAGGGTCGGTGGACGCGAAGTCGCTCTTCCGGACAGCCGAGTTCCAGGACGTGGCCTTCGGTGCCGAGTTCGACCTAGCCAGTGAACCCGTCGTTGTCGAGCGCAGCTCGGGTGAGTCGCGCCGCGTGTACGTCAGCGGGTCGAGCAGCGGGTGGCCGATCGCCCCGGCCGTCGATGGGCACGACGGGCGGACCTTCCTGACGAACGCCGACTGGCTGCGGACGCTCGGCGCGCTCTGGTTCGGCCTGCGCGACGGCCAAGAGGAGGCCGAAGCCAAGCCCTTCGCGCCATCGTTTCGCTCCCTCTTCTCATACTTCGTGCGCCGCGAGGGTGCCGGCGCCTTCAAGATGGCGACGCAGCAGAACGACAAGCAGGCCGCGGCTGATGTCCAAGTCAACCTCTCATACCTTCTCGGACTCGACTGGCGTATCCCCCAGCAGTGGGAGCAGGTTCGACAGCGCGAGCAAGCGATCAAGTCGCTCAGGCGCGCGCTCAAGGAAGCGGGCTTCGGCGGGCTGCTCCCGGACGTCGCGCGGCTGCGCTCACGGCTCGCCATCGTGGAGCGTAATGCACAGGCCCTCCGGCGCCAGCTTGACGAGTTCCGCGTCCTTGCTGAATACCATGAGCTGGAGCAGGAAGCGAGCGCCACAACGCGGTTCCTGAACGACCTCGCGAACTCGAACGCGATCGACGAGGAGCTTATCGCGGAACTCGAGCGGGCCGCGCAGGCTGAGGAAGCGTCGTCCGAGACACAGCTCGAGCGCGTGTACGCCGAGGCCGGCGTCGTCCTTCCCGAGCGGATCCAGCGCCGATACGACGAGGTCAAGGCGTTTCACGCTTCCGTCATCGCGAACCGGCGGAGCTACCTGGAGAGCGAGCTCATCGCCGCGCGCAGCCGCTGCGAAGAGCGACGCACACAGATGGCCGCGCTGGACCGGCGACGCGGGGAGATCATGGCGATCCTGCGCGCCCACGGAGCCCTTGAGCAATTCAGCGCACTCCAGGAGGAGTACGCCCGCCGTGTCGGCGAGTTCGAGCAACTCCGGAGACAGTTCCAGATGGCCGAGGAGATCGCGGCGACGAGGGCGAGAGCTGAGGTCGAGCGCACGCAGCTCCACCTACGGCTCCAGCAGGACTACCACGAGCAGTCGAGCGTGCTGAACGATGCGATCCTTGCGTTCGAGGACGTCTCGAGCGCCCTCTACGAGCGCTCGGGGCGGCTCACGATCTCGGCATCGGACAAGGGACCGTCGTTCGAGGTCTCGATCCACGGCGGGAAGAGTAAGGGTGTGAACAACATGCAGATCTTCTGCTTCGACATGATGCTCATGCGCGTCGTGTCGAAGCGGGCGATGGGACCTCGGTTCCTCGTCCACGACAGCCATCTCTTCGACGGGGTGGACGACCGACAGGTCGCCAGCGCCCTCGCCATTGGGCAGCGGGAGGCGCAGGAATTGGGCTTCCAGTACCTCGTTACGTTCAACTCCGACGCATTCGAGCGCGTCGCGGGGCTACGTCCGGTACTGCGGGGCGCCGTCCTCCCTACCAGGCTGAGCGACGCGAGGGAGGATGGGGGACTCTTCGGCTTTAGGTTTGGCTGAGTCGCCATCTGATGATCCTCTCGCTGCTCTCGCCTGTGGGCGATACCCGGCTTCGGATCAAAGAAGCCGATGGCTGCACAGGGAGGGGGCGAACGCTCACGCCTCGGCCTGAGGTGGCACGCTGATGCGGCGAAGGAGTTCGGCGGCGACCTCGTGGCTCTTCTGAAGGGCCCTCCGTTCCGCTTCGAGGAGCCGGCGCATGCTCTCTAGCCAGTCTCCGCCGAGGATTTCCCGAGCGGCGGCGGGAGCGCCCTCGACGGCCCTGATGTAGGCCTCGGTCTTCCCGATCCAGAACGATGAGTCAACCCGGAACCCCTGGTGGAACTGGATAGCAAGCTCTGCCATTTTCCTGGACGCCGGGTTGGTTCTGAACTCATGATCTCGCATCGCCTCCCCGAGAGCCTTCAGTTTGAGCGTCAGGTTGAGGTGTACGCAGAGGATTCGTTCGATCTCTGCTCTGCCAGCCGGCGTGATCTCTGACTCGCATGTCCGGCAGAGTCGGTATGTGAGGGGATGCCCCCATGCAGCGGCCTCCGGGGACTCGGCCGCACTCACCTCGACCACGTTGACCTTCTGGGGGCCTGGATCGAGATTCTTGCTGCATCTCCAGCACTTGAACTGCTCTTGTGTCATACATCCTCCGTTCGCTTAGTCGTTCTCGCGCATGTTGGGATTCCGTTTGGTGAGAAGCCGAAGGCCGGCCTCATTTCTTGACCGCGCTGCCGTCGGCAAGCCCGCAGACAGAGCCTGCATCTCTCTTGAAGGAATATGCCTGGTTCGTTCGGAGCACTCGGAACGTGACGGCATACTCGAGATCAGAAAGGGCGGAGTGGAAAACAAGGAAGCTATCCCCTCCGAAGTCCAGGACCTTGACGAATACCTCCGGATTCGATGCGGAGTCGAACCAGAAGTAACCGTACTGGTCCATCTGCTTAACCGGCGTCCCGACACCGGCCGTTCCGCTGTACTGGTTCTTCCAGACAAGTGACACCGCCACACGCCCTCCCGCCAACAGCATCTCTGGGTCTCCATCGGGTCCGGAGAACCACGCGGTCGTCTTCCGATCCATGTTGACCGTGAGCGTGCACGGCGAGCCGAACGAGCAGTCGCCATCCCATCCATTGAAGTAGCCTCCGGCCTTCGGATGAGCACTGAGTTCCACCTTTTCACCTGTGACGAACGTTCCTGCGCAGAATGGACCGCACAGAATGCCGCCCGGTTGGCCGGACACAACCCCGGATCCCACCTTCTTGACCTCGAGGCGGTGGGAGGGGAGCGGGATGTCGGTCTCGATCGCGTAATCGTCAATCCGGAAGCCGTACCCTTCCTGGACGATGCGATCGCTCTTGAACGCGACGCCAAAGGTCACAGCGTCTCTGGAGGCGAGATCGCCGAGCTCGCCCCATTTGCGGACATTCGCTTCCAGGCGGAACCAAGCTGGCCAATCACCGAAGGTGACGTAGCCATAGTCGCTGTCTCCCACCATCGCGAAGACGTACACGAAGTCATGGAGATAGATCGAGGACTCTGATCTCCCCTTCACATAGCACGAGACGAGTCCGGACGCCGCGCCACGAACCAGCGAGGTCGCCGGAACCGCGAGCACGGACAAAACGGACGCGGGGTAGCTTCCTGAGCAGGTGAGGACGGATCCTGCCGTCCCCCCCCGCAGGAGGTCCAGGGAGTACTGACCAGTTCGCGCCTCGCATCGGGAGGCTACGGGCTGGTACGGTTCTCCCGGCGTAAGGACCTGCCACTTGTCGAGCCGTCCGGTTTCGAACCCGTCTGAGAAAGCCACCGACCTCGGGACCTCCGAGATCGGAGCGGCCGCCGAAGGGGCAGGTCTCTCGACCGATCTCAGGAGGTCCTTGGCGGGGAGCTTCGCCAGGAAGCGACTCCTTGCCATCTCCGCAGAGCTCGAAAGAACGAAGTCACCCAGCGACTCTTCCTTCTGGCCCAAGGCGTCTGTCTGGCTGGCGAGTCGGAAAGCCCGAACAATCCCCAAGTCAGGGAACCAGAATCCGGCGTCCGCCGTCGAAAACGCCTGTTCTGCCTCAGCTTGGGTCTTGGCGGGAGATTCCATGCTCGTCCCCGTTCTGGATGCCAGCTCGACTTGGACGAGCGGACCTGTACCCTCCGCCAGCGCCGGAAGGAACAAGGCCCAGATGATCAGCACGAATGCACGGCTCTGAAATCGCGACACGATCAAACTCCTTCAACCCGTACCTCTCTGGAATGCCAGGTCACGGGTCTATGGAAACCTAGCCCTGGGGGGCGGACAGATGGTGTCCTGGGGCCCCGGGCCGTTGCCCTATAAGTGTGTGTTGGAAGGTGATTTCGAGACAGATGCAGATGAATCATTGCTTGTGGATCAAATGATTCACGCCGCCTCGGCCCGTTCCCACTCCCCCGCACCCTCGCCACAGCCAGGGGCGCGAGGTTCTGCTGCGTCCGATTCCGCGGCCAATCGACGAGTCGGCCCACAGGGCGCACCGCGGTGAGTGATTCCGGTTCCCCTACTGCTTGGGGGGAGGTGGGCCGTTCAGCTCCAGGCTTCGGCGGTGAATCTGTTCGCGGCGGGCCTGCTTACGCGCTTCTTCCTCCGCAGCCAAACTAGCTCTAACCCTTTCCGCTTCAGCCCTCTGGAACGCCTCGCGATTCTGCGCCTCGATCTTCTGCCGTTCGGCGAGTTCGTAGTCGCTGCCCACGATCTTGGCTCGTATCTTCGCGACATCGTCCGCAATCTGGAAGAACCGGAGAACCATGAGGAGCTGAATGATCACGACGATCGCGATGACACCCAATAGGATCAGACTCGGCATGGGGCCTCCTTACGCTTTCTATTCACTGTAGCCCCGAGGGACGGACAAATGGTGTCTCCCCCCCCCGCAAGGGGCGCCTCAGACACCTGCCTCAGGGCTCGTTTGAAGCGCGACGCGACTCCTGCATGGCAAGCCGCTCACGATGCCTCCCGCAGAGGACAATCCAGACCTCGAGGCCCCCGACCGTCGCACGCACCTTCACCGTGTCGTGCTGGGCTTCGCATCCCGTCGCTTGGCAGGGTACTCCCGGCAGGTTGGCAGTTGTTGTGACCATCGAACATCCTCCTCAAAGCACGCGTACCGCCTCGGGGACTGCCGGGGCGGTCCTCTTCTCCTATAAGTGCTATTTCCAGACGATTTCGAGACACCTCAACGAGTTTTTTTTTGAGGGATCGGGAGATGTTGCGCTGCTCTGACGCCAGCGAGTGGAACCATGGCAATGCCGGGATTCGCCTCTACGCCGCCTCCATCCGCTCCTCCCAAAACGCCGGCTCGGAGGCAGCGACCAGCATCCCGAGGTTCTGGTACTTCCGGAACCCGCCGATGAAGGAGGCTGGGAAGGTCGGGTAGAAGCCGGTCCGCTCGATGAACCTCCGAGTGGGCCGGATCCAGTGATCGGCCAGCTCGCGCGGGAGGAATCCGCCCTGGCAGGTCTCGCGGCTGAAGGGCTCGAGCGCCATCACCCGGATCGCGTTCTCGTGGTGCTCGTTCGTCGGGTCGGGCCAGAGCCAGGCGAGCAGGTCTCTCGCGGTGGCCCAGCGTCGGCGGAAGACCTGCAGTTCATCTTGCCGGAACTTTCGCAATCCGACCCCGCCTGGGGCGTTTACCTCGGGGCCCTCAGCCAGACCCCCTATCCAACGCTGGCCTATGTCACGGCCCGGCAGTACCTGATGTACTGGGACGGGACCAACTGGATCCCCTACGAGACACCCACGGAGGCACCCTCGGCGTGGCGGTTCATCGTCCAGGGACGGCTGATCACGGACACGAGGACGGGCGTCACCGCCTACTCGACCAACCCGGCGATGTGCCTCCGGCACTTCCTGCTGAGCGTCACCTACGGCGCCGGGATGGACGCCTCCGTCCTCGACGAGCAGAGCTTCAAGGACGCAGCCGACATCTGCGACCAGGTGGTCGACAGCAAGAAGCGGTACGAACTCAACATCGCGCTCCTCTCGGAAGCGTCCTGTCAGGAGTGGGCGGACACGATCTGCACCCACTTCGCGGCCCAGCTGTACGTGCAGGACGGGAAGTACCGCCTCTGGGTCGATGGCGCAGCCTCGGACTCGGGGATCGCCTTCGACACGTCGAACTCGAGGGAGTGGAAGCTCACCGAGACGCCTGTCTCCGAGCGGTCCAGCCGGGTCGTCGTGGAGTACCCGAAGGAAGAGAACCTCTGGGCGACCGACAAGGCCACCGCGGAGCTGCCCGGGGCCTCCTCGGCGGGTCAGACGCGGGAGGCGGTCTACAAGCTCGAGGGCGTGACTGACGCCATGAGGGCTCAGCGGCTGGCGGAGTACCTGCTCAAGGCCCAGGCGATCGCCCCGCTCCGGGTGACATTCACGGCATCACCGCTGGCGGCGCGGCTGGCCAGGGGAACCCGGTTCAAGCTCACGTTCCCGAACGGCGTCTCCGGACAGGACTTCCTGGTCACCGACCTCCAGCCGCAGGAGAACGGCGAGTTCGTGGTCGAGGCTCGGGAGTACGACTCGGCGGTCTACACGCCGGGGGTCCCGGTCTCCGGTCCACCCGCTCCGGCCCCAGGTCCCGATCCAAGCGGAACGCCTCCGGACGTGACGGTGTCAGCCTGGGGGCTTCACACCGCCCGGACGACCGACGAGGCGCTCGGGACGGTCACGGACACGAAGTACGTCAGGCTCGAGTACACGCTCCCCGCGGACTACGTCTTCGGATCGCGCCTGGTGGTCCGGGGGAAGGTGCAAGGGACGACGATGTCACCGGAGCCGGCCTGGGACGATCTCGGCAACGAGGTCACCGTCCCGCTGGCGGGAAACCTGCCTCCGTCGGGCGGGAAGTTCTATCTATTCTGGCCGGTCTCGCATGCCAGCGAGTCCTGGAGCTACTTCCCCTCAGGGGTGCAGCAGACGCACATCGTCAGCCAAGCTGCCTACAAGGTGATGGTCCGGCTACGATCGCTCGCCGGGAACCTGTCGGTCGGGATCAAGACGTACTCCCCGGCGGCGTTCTCGTCGACATCGACAGGCACGGACACTGGCTCCTCGAACCAGAACACGAAGGAGCTCCGCCTCGTCGAGACCGGCGGAGGGGCCAACTATTGGGCTGTGAAGAGTCCGGCCTCCCTCTCGGCGGACCGCACGCTGACGCTCCCGGACGCCGGTCTCCCCTCCTCGGGCCTGGTCGCAGTCGACTCGGGCGGGAACATCACGTTTCGGAAGGACTACTCGTTCAGCGCGCACAAGAACACGTCTGATCAGACCGGGATCACCGACTCGACCTGGACAAAGCTGACCTTCGGATCCGAGGCCTTCGACATGGGCGGCGCGTACGACTCGAGCAACTCCAAGTTCGTGGCGGCCGAGGCCGGGAAGTACGTCCTCTTCGCCCGCACCGCGATGGTGCCGGCCGCGACGGAGACGCTCCTGCGGATCGCGCTCTACGTCAACGGAACAAGCGTCCGGGACGGCGTCAGCCAGGGCAGCCTGAGCACGCGAGGACTCGGTGTCTCGGTCGAGGCGATCCTGGATCTGGCGGCGAGCGACGAGGTCGAGGTGTACGTCTACCACACGCGGGGATCAGACGGGACGGCCCTGGGGGCCACGTCTCTCAGCAGGTTTGAGGGGTACCGGATGGGTTGATGGGACACGGTCAGAGCAGGCATCTCATAAGCGCCGGGCCCCCCAGAAATTGTGGCGGTAATGTGGCGGTAATCCGGCGGCAAGGGGCGGCAAATGGCGGTGATCCCCGCGAACCCCGACTCCTGCTGCCCGCCGCCGCCTCCCCTGCCCAGGCCGTCAGGGACCCCGTAAGTCATTGATTCCCAACGAAAAAGGCCCGATTTCTCGGGCCCTTTGTCGTTCTGGAAACTGGAGCGGGTGACGAGGATCGAACTCGCGACATTCAGCTTGGGAAGCTGACGCTCTACCGGCTGAGCTACACCCGCACCGGAGCGCGAAGGTTATCCGGAAGGCGGGGGCGCGTCAAGCCGCGCCGTTCTCTGTCGGCTTCGGTGACTGTTGGGTCGCCGCTCTCCAGGAATAGTGAATCCCCGACACGATAATCAGCCCGCCGGCCGCGAAAAAGCAGGTGATCGGCACCCAGTCCGGCATGAGGTCCACGTTGTTGAGCATGATCGCCACGACCGTCGAGATCTCGGCGAAAGTCGTCGCCTTGCCGAGGAAGGATGGCGGGAACGAGCGAATCTCGAGAGCCAGGAACAGGACGAGCGACACCACCACGATGAGGAGGTCGCGGAACAGCGCCAGCAGCAGCAGCCAGAGCGGCATGTGCATCTTCGAGGGCGTCGACGGAAGTGCGAAGACGACGAAGGTCGAGACCAGGAAGAGCTTGTCGGCGATCGGGTCGAGGAACGCCCCGAGCGGGGAGCCCATCTGAAAGCGCCGGGCCAGAAACCCGTCGACCCAGTCCGAGATCGAGGCGGCGAGAAAAATCACCAGCGCAGCCACTTTCCGGCCGTCCAGGATCGCCATGATGAGGAACGGGAGCGAGATGAGCCGGCCAAACGTCAACAGATTCGGGATCGTCCAGGGCCGCCACTCTATGGGCTCTGACCGCTTCTTCACGAGGTTCTTCGAGCTCCCCCCGTTCCCGTCGCGGCGTGCTCGGCCTCGAGCTTGACATAGACGACGCGCCCCTTCGGGACGATCAGGGCCTCCTTGGCAAGCTGCGTCATGGTCCGCGACACCGTCTCGCGGCTCGTCCCGATCGTGTCGGCGATCTCACGCTGCGGCGGCCTCACGACCACGATCCAGTCTCCGCCTGCCCGGCGGCCGCGCGTCGTGGCCAGGTCGCGGAAGTACCGCGCGAGTCTCCCCTTCACGTCCAGCGACGCGAGCCCTTCAATTGTTGAATTGGCGTGCCTGAGCCTCCTCGAGAAGCTCGCGAACAGCGCCCGGGTCAACATGAAATTGTTCCGAACCAGATCGAAGAACGCTTCCCTCGTCAAGACCGCGAGCTCGGCCTTCTCTACCGCCGTCACCGAGGCGGAGCGCCGCGCATCATCGAGGAGCGCCATCTCGCCAAAGAAATCGCCTTCCGCGAGGTTGTTGAGGACGACTTCGCGCCCCTCGGGTGACAGAACCGAGACGGCCACACGGCCCTTCACGATCACGAAGAAGGAGTCTCCACGCTCGCCCTGAGTGACGATCCGCTCGCCTCTCTTGAACGTCTTCAGCACCGCGGCCTGGGCGACCGCATTGCGGTCCGCCGGAGACAGCCCCTCGAACAGAGTCACCTTCCCGATCAGATCGGTCACGTTGATCATCGCACGTACCCCTCCCGGGCCAGCCGAACCGTTCTTTCGATTGCCCGGATCGCTTCCCGGCCTGTGACGGTTTTCACACTTGAAGCTGGGAGTATGCCGCAAGACTCGAGGGCTTGCAGGGAAGCGGGCTCGGTCGAGAGACAGCCCGGCATCTTCACCCCGGCCGAAGAGAGGACAGCCAGACGGCGGAGGACGTTCCCGAGTTCCTGGCGGCTCACCGGAGTCTCCACCCCCACCCGGTGTGTGTCCTCCGAGACCCGGAGAAATCCCAGCCCGATGGCCCGGATGACGGCCTGACGGTCGGGGTGGTCCACGACGTCAGTGGCGATCTGGCTCTGCCCCGTCACGGGCCTCTGACGGATCTCGGCCACCGTCCACCACAGCAAGGTCGCGAGCTGCCCCCTCGTCAGCCGCGGCGAAAGGGCCGCCTTTCGGGCCGGGTCCGGCAGATTCTGGATTCTGAACTCGAGGCGCGCGTTCTCAGCCTTCTCCCGGTACCGTTCTTCCTTCTTGGCGAGCGAATCGTAGATTCCAACCGCCTCGGCATAGCGGCCCGTCTTCATCGCCATCTCGGCGACCAGGTCTTCCCACTCAAGGCTCTTGGTCCCGCGGTTACTCGCCTGGACGGCCCACGAGTATGCGTCCTCGAACTTTCCGGAGGCTTCGGCCACCCTCGCGAGGATCTCGTAGCCGCCTGGCGCCCTGGCATCGAGACTGATCAGCCCGGTTCCGGCCTTCCTCGCCCCTTCGAGATCCCCGCGCTCGAGACTCTGGACGGCGGCGACCCGGGTCTTCTCGTACATCCGCGCCTTCATCGTCGCGATGCGGTTTACGGCCCTCGCGTCTCCTGGGACGAGCCGGAGCAGTGAGCGGTAGCGATCGAGCGCTTCCCGCTCCCGTCCCAGATTGGCCAGGACGTCGCCGAGTGCCTCGACCGCCGAGATGTATCCCGGCTGGCGCTGCACCAGTTTCTCCAGACGAGGGAGGGCGGCGCTGACACCTCCTCCCGCGATCCCGGCATAGATCTCACCGAGCTCGCAGATGTCGGGATTCGGGATCTGATAGCGGCTGGCCCCAAAAAGGGCGAGGGCACCCTCGTAGTCACGGGCCAGAAAGGCCTCGACCCCCGCGTCAACGAGGCGCATGTGCTTCTTTTTGAAACCCTTCAAATCCGCCCCTTCGCGAGGGTCGCGAAACCCGAAGGAGGAGTCGGGAACGGCGACCGCGATCGTCCGGGGAGGCGGAGGAGATCCGCCCTCGCAGGACGCGAGCAAGAGAAACAGGAAAGTGGGGAGGAGCCCTCTCCAGGCACCCCTCCCCATCCCTCCCGGAGGCCGGAAGATCCGTGTCATCTATCGTGAAGCCGTTCCCGCCCCGTCACTCCTCGTCAACGATCGAACCCCGGCGCGCGCGGAGCCATGCCTGGGGACGAAAGGGGCTGCAGCGGCACGACGGACGCGATCGCGTGTTTGTAGAGCATCTCTTCCCTGCCGTCGATCTCGACGACCACCGCGTACTTGTCGAAACGCCGAATCCGGCCCACCCGTTTTCTCTCCGACAGGAGCGTGATCTCGACGAGGGCGTTGTCCTTCCGGAGCTGGTAAAAGAAACCATCCTGGACGTTGATGGCCGGCTTTGCTGTCGCCATAAGAAAATCCCCCTCTCAGGAAAAAAGAGCCAGAGCATGCCGACAGGTTCTCTCGAGGAGATCCGGAGCGTCTGCCCTGAGAGTTATCAACCCAACTTCTTTACGGAACCAGGTTTCCTGGCGTTTTGCGAAGTGCCTCGTCGCCCGAAGTACCTCCTCCTCCCACTCGCTCTCGCTCAGGCGTCCCGCCAACAGTTCGACCGTCTCGCGATACCCGATCGCCGCGAATGACGGTGCGGCCGGAGACACTCCCCTTGCAAGCAAACCTCGCACCTCATTCGGGAGAGCGGAGACCATCGAACCCTTGAAACGACACTCGATTCTTTCATAGAGCGTGGGACGCGGCAAGGCGAGGTAGACCTTCACGCTGGGCCGTTCCCAGCGTTCCCCTGGAGCCTCGACAAAGAGCCGGGACGGACGCCTTCCCGTCGTGAACGCGATCTCGAGGTACCGCATCGATCGCGCCCAGTCGTTTTCAGAAACCGCATCGCCCGCGACCGGATCGAGAAGCCGCAGCATCCGGTGCAGATGAGGAGCGCCTCTCTTTTCCTCGATCACCTTCAGGGCTCCCCGAAGGGCCGTGTCGCGCTTCGGACCCACGAAGAGCCCGTCGAAGAAAGCCCGGACGTAGAAACCCGTGCCTCCACAGAGGATGGGCAACCGGCCCCGCGCCAGGATGTCGTTCGCGATCCGCCGGGCCGTTTCGGCGAACTCCCCCGCCGAGTAGAAGTCCGCCGGGTCCTTGATGTCGATGAGGTGGTGCGGAACTCGCGAGAGTTCCTCTGCCCGGGGCTTGGCCGTCCCCGCATCCAGGCCGCGATAGACCGCGAAGGCGTCGGCCGAAATGACTTCGCCGTCGAGTTCCTCCGCAACCCGGATCGCGAGCTCCGTCTTGCCGGACGCCGTCGGGCCCGCGATGGCGAGAATTCCACCCGGCCTTTCGAGTCCGCCTCTCACGGAGCCTCGAACGGGGCGAAGACGGGGAAGAGTCTTTGCGCCCTCATGTCGAACCTCACCGTTCCGTGCTCGTCAGTCCTCAGGACCCGAATCCTCCTCGCTTCCAGCCGCTCCATCACCACGGGCGCGGGATGCCCGAACCGGTTCTTCCTCCCGGCCCCGATCACCGCGATCTTCGGTGCCACGGCATCGAGGAACGGGGCCGAGCTCGAGGTCCGGCTGCCATGATGCCCCACCTTCAACACGTCGGACCTCAGATCCGGCATCCGCTCGAGAATCCGCTCCTCGGCCATCGCCTCGATGTCACCCGTCAGGAGAAAGGACCGGCCGCCTGCCAACGCCTTCATCACGAGCGAGGCGTTGTTTTCTCTCGCTCTGGGGAACCGTTGACCATCCGGGTTCAAGACCTCGAGCTCCCACCCTCCACACCGCAGCCGGTCACCGGCCCCCAGACGTACAACGGGGACTCTCGACCGGGTAGCCGCCTCGAGGACCTCGTCGAGAAAGCCGTTCCTCGGAGCGCCCCTCGGGAGCAGGAGCCGGCGAACCCTGCAGAAGTTCAGCACCGCCGCGACTCCTCTCGAGTGGTCGGGGTGCGCGTGCGTGAGAACCGCGCAGTCGATGGAGGCCGTTCCCGCCGCCGAGAGGAGTCCGAGAATCCTCTCGCGGCTCCGGTCGGGGACTGCCTCGGCCGTGCCTCCGCCATCGACCAGAACGGCGCCTTGTCGAGCTCGCAGAAGCCATGCGTCGCCCTGGCCAACATCGAGGCTCCAGAACTCGAACGTGCCAGGCTGAGGCGCCCTCTCCCGCACGGTCAGAAACCCCGCGAGCAGAAGGGCGCCTCCCAGCAGCACCCATCTGGGCGCGGGTTGCCTCGCAAGGGCAGCCACGAGAACGAGACAGGAAAGAAGAACGATCTCGGCCGCTCCCGGCGTGGCGATCAACCGGGTCGGTCGAAAAGGCTCGAACGCCGTGAGAATCCCCTGCAGAACGGAAAACTGGAAGTCGAGGCCCGCGAGGGCCAGAGTGGCCGCCCAGCCGCCCCACAGGAGGAAGGGCGAGAGACACAGGCCGCTCACCAGAAAGAGTGAAGAAAGCGGGACCGCCACCAGATTCGTCACGAGGCCGAGGACCGGGACCATCCCGAAGACGGCGGCCTGAATGGGAAAGACCGCCAGTTCCGCCGCGAGCGTCGCGGCAAGGAGGCTTCGGACCCATTCGGGAAGCCAGCTCGCAAGGCGGGCCAGGAGCGTCTGGAACGGCACGAAGAGTCCCGAGAGCCCCGCGAACGCGAAGAACGTCAGGTGGAAGCTGACGTCGAAAACGTTGCCGGGGTCCAGAGCGATCAGCGTCATCGCCGCGCCTCCGACGGCCTGCCAGGGAGAAACGGGCCGGCCGAGAAGCCTCGCGACCAGGAACCACCCCAGCGTCAGGACGGTCCTCTGCACGGGCGCCTGGCCGCCGGCCACGGCTCCGTACAGGAGGCAGAAGGCCAAGACCGAGGCATCCCGGACCTTGTACCCGAATCCGAGGCGCGAGAGGAACCCATTCAAGAGTGCGGCCAGAAGGCCCGCCTGCAGCCCCGAGATCGCCAGGATGTGGGCGACTCCGCCCTCGCGAAACAGCGAGACCGTCTCCACCGGGACGTCCGAAATCTCTCCAATCGAAAGCGCCAGAAACAACGCCAGCGCCGGCGAGACCTCCCCCGCCCCGTCCCTGGCCCGCTCGCTCAAGCCCTTGTAGATCGCCTGGTGGAGGCGTTCGGGAATCCCCCCAACTCCCGCGGGGGGCGCCAGGACATCGACCTGCCTGGCGCTCTTGATCGAGAGGCTCGGGGAGGGCGGCGGGCCGAGACCGCCGAGAGGTCCGCGCACGGAGGGTTGCGGGATCCAGAGTCTCCCCCGAACCCGTACCGTGTCCCCCAGGTTGGCGAGCGGCGCGGGCGGGGTCTCGGAACCCGTCCTGAGCGTCACCTCCGAGATCGATCTCAGCTCTTTTCCGTTCGAGTGGGCTCTCTTGACGAGGAGCTTCGCCCGGTAGGCACTCACGGACCGCGTCCAGGGCGTCACGAGCTGTCCCTCGATCTCGACGAGATTCTCCTCGGGCAGAGTCGCGGCCTGACGCACCGAGGCAAGCCGGGATTCGGCGAGCCTGTTGCCCAGGGTCCAGGACAACGACAGGACCACGGCCCAGAGCCCCACGCGCCGGGTGATCCGGAGCCCCGCACCCTCGGCAAGAAGGATCGCGAGAGCCCCCGCGGAGAGAAGAGCCCAGGCCAGCCCGGCCGGATCGCCCGCTTCCGAGTGAGCTCCGAGTAAGACCCCGGCGGCTCCGCCGAAGGCGCCGATAAGCGCGGGCGCCGGGCTCACCTTCTGCCAGGTGAGCCGCACGGCTCAGTCCCTTGAGCCCGGTCCCGCCTGACGCGCGGCGCGCGCCAGGCTCACGACCGTCTCGACATGGTGCGTCGAAGGGAAGAGGTTGAGCAACGAGACCGAGCGAATCGTGAAGGCCGGCAGGAGCTGGCGCAGGTCGCGGGCAAGCGTCGCGGGATCGCAGGAAACGTAAATCAAGAGCTCGGGACGAAGGCGGACCAAGCCGTCTCGGACGATGTCCGACATCCCGGCTCTGGGCGGATCCACGATCACGACCTCGGGCTTTTCCTTCGTGTTCCGGACGTAGTCCTCCGCGGTCTTGCGCACCGCGAGAGCCGGCCTTTCGAACTCGCGCTCCCAGTCCTCGAGATTCCGCGTGAGGTCGAAAGACGAGACGGGGTCGGACTCGACAGCCACCGTCCGCGGGAGCGCTTCCACGAGTGGCCGAGTCAGGAAACCGCACCCCGCGTAGAGGTCGAGGCCGGTCCGAAGTCGCTTGCCTCGCGGGGCCTCCCGAAGCGCCGTTCGAATCTCGTCCAGGAAGGGCTCGAGGAGGAAGCGATTTGCCTGGAAGAAAGAACGGGGCGAAACGGAGAACGAGGCGCTCGGCGTCTGGATCTGGATCTGCCTCGGCCCGCTTTCGAAAAGGACCTGACCGTTGGTTCCACGGATCTCGAGGGTCTCCGCGATCCCGTCGAGTCTCGAGGAGATCTCCTCGGGGCGGAGAGAACCCGGGACCTCCAGCGAGAGTCCGCTCTTGCCGCCCGTCTGGTCCTCGAGAATCCGAATCTCCGCCCCGCTCAGTGCCGGGATTCCGGCAAGGCGGGCGCGCAGCTCAGCCACCCTCGAAAAGAGAGTGGGAGACAGCACCTCACAGCTCGCGATGTCGCAGACATCGTGAGAGAACGGTGCGAAAAACCCCAGGCGGGCGAGCCCGTCGAGGTGAAGCCTCGTTCTGAGCCGGTACTGCAAGGGCGAATCGATGAAGCGAAGCTCGGGAAGGCTGCTGTCGGGGATCTTCCCGATCCTGCCGAGGGCATCGAGAACGAGCCCGGTCTTCATCGATCGCTCGGCACCACCTCGCACCCTGGCCCAGTCACAGCCCCCGCACTCGCCCTGGAGGGCGTGGGGACAGACGTCCTTTTCCTCTCGCCTCAGCTCGGAGGCCGCGACGACCCTGACGGGTTCGACCTCGATATACGACCCGTGGTCCCGCTTGACGAGGACTTCCAGCGTGTCGCCCGGGATCCCGGACGAAACAAAGGCCGGCCTCCCGGAAACCCGGGCGAATCCCCGACCCCCCGGGACCACCTTCTCGACCCGGATCGTGAGGACCCGGCCTTCCTCGCTTTTCTGGCGCTCAGACATCGAAGAGTGTCAGGGCGGGGAGGCCCAAGGTTTGCCTCAGCTCCCGGTGTCTGAGAGCGCTTCTCAGCTTCTTGGCGGCGGAGGAACGCAGCGAGCCGGTGCCTCCCATGAGCGATTCCACGCGCCCCTCGATTTCGGCCAGCAGAGCCTCGGGCAGTTCCTTCGCCAGGGACTTGAGGACGTCCATCTCGATGGCGGCGAGGCCCTCCTCGGCCTTCTCGAAATCAGACTCGGGATCCATCGAGCGGATCTTCTGAATCGCCCGCGTGATCACGGCGCGAAAGGTCGATTCGGGGACGGCGCCGGCCGCCGGGCACGGAACTTCCGCCAGCCGCTGGGTGAGCAAGCCGAGCCGCTCCTTGATCTTGGGAAGCTCGGGAGAGGGGTCACTCTGGCTTCTGGAACCGACGAGGCCACGCTGTTCGAGGGCCCAGAGCTCTTCCACCGCGTGCCGGCAGTAGCTGAGCGAGTTGACCTTCCGGAAGGATCCCCTCGAGTTCTTGTGCTCGAAAACCGTCTGGATGGCCCGGATCACCGTTCCCTGGGGGATTCCCATCCGGTGCCACTCCTCGATGAGGTGCCAGTCCTTCGAGAGCAGGAGGAAGGGCGTACCCCGGAGGGAAATGAAGGCATCCTCGATACCGGTTCCGTACTCCGTCGAGCTGGTCCCGGTGCTGGTCTCTGTCGAGGGAGGAGACGAGTCGTCGTTCAGCGGCTGCGATTCCGGTTGTGGAGGATCCGGAGTCCCTTGAGGGTCAGGTCGCAATCGACGTGGGCCAGAACGGGGGAAGCGGCTGCAAAGAGCGGCGCGAGCCCGCCCGTCGCCACGACGCGAACCTCATGGACCCCCATCTCTTCCTGGATCCGTCCGATCAGCCCTTCGGTCATTCCGACGACGCCGTAGAAGAGACCGGACTGGATGCTCTCCTTCGTGGTCTTGCCGATCACGCGCTCCGGGCGCTGGAAGTCGACTCTCGCGAGTCGGGCGGCACGAGAAAAGAGGGCATCCGCGCTGATCATGGGACCGGGGCAGATCGCTCCGCCCAGGTACTCTCCCCTCTCACTGATGACGTCGAAGGTGGTGGCGGTCCCGAAATCGACGACGATGGCCGGGCCTCCATACTCCTCGAAAGCCGCGACGGCGTTCACGATCCGGTCGGCGCCGACCTCGCCCGGGTGGTCGTACAGGATCTTCATGCCCGTTTTCGTGCCGGGAGCCACGAAGAGAGCCTCGACCCCGAACGCGTCCCGGCACGCCGCCTTGAGGGCGTAGTCCTGCGAGGGGACGACCGACGAGACGATCACGTCCGAGACGGACTCGGGGGCCCGCTTCTTGATCGTCAGGAGTTCTTTGAGCAGGAGGACGTATTCGTCCGACGTTCGCTCCCTCACGGTCGTGATACGTCCCGTCGCGACGAGGCTGTTTCCCTCGAAGAACCCGATCACGGTGTTGGTGTTTCCGACGTCTATCGCCAGCAGATCGGACATCACACGGCCTCAGTACGAAAGAACGTCGCCGGAGAGGATCTCTTCTTCTCCGCTCGCCGTCTCGATTCTGAGGAACCCCAGCGGCGTGACGCCGCGGAACTCCCCCTCCACGATCCGGTCGGCCTCGTGAACGCGGATCCGGTCTCCTGGCTGGTGGGCCGAAACGGTTTCGAATGCCAACGGCAAGTCTGCCGGAAAGGTCCCCAGCGCCTCGTCGACGCACCCCAGAACCCTCAGGAGTGCCTCCTCGCCATCGAGAGACGAAACTCCCGGGGCGACGCAGGCCAGGGACGTGGCCTCGGCGAAGCCGGCGCCGTCGAGATCGGTTCGGGACGTCAGCACGTTGATGCCGGTTCCGATGATGGCGTAGCCCGATCCCTCGGCAACGGTGCTCGCCTCAACCAGGATGCCCCCGAGTTTCTGGTGGTCGAAGACGAGGTCGTTCGGCCACTTCAATCGCAATTCGACGCCAAAGCGGGCCGAAAGCGCCCGGGCGAGCGCGATGCCGAATCCGAGCGGCAGCTTGACGCGCTCTTCGGGCTCGGGCCAGGGAATCAGTGTCGAGACAGCGAGCGAGCCCGGGATTCGGGCCCACGAACGCCCCGCTCGTCCCCTCCCCGCGGTCTGGTTCCAGGTGACGAAGGCCGTCGGCGGCAAGTCCGTGTCGTCGGCGATCATCCGCTCGGCCACCCGCCGTCCGAGAGAGTTCGTCGAGCTCACGGAGGTGAGCAGGACGATGTTGGCCAGGCGCCCATAACGGAGGCCCCGAATCGGAGCAAAGGAGCCGAGAGGCGACTTCACGGTCAGGCGCTCCCGCCCGGC
Source organism: Thermoanaerobaculia bacterium (assembly GCA_022071945.1). GTDB lineage: Bacteria > Acidobacteriota > Thermoanaerobaculia > UBA5066 > UBA5066 > JAJVIN01. The sequence continues at coordinate 55,444 of JAJVIN010000001.1, forward strand.
AAGTTGACCAGGAGCTTCTCTCGCCGGGATGTCAGGTCCTGCAGCTGCTTTCGAGCTTTCTCGATGACGGCCGCCGGAGCCTTGGCCCGGAAGCCCTCGTCCGAGAGCTTGGCCTCTAGGGCGGCGATGTCCTTGTCGAGCGCTGCGATCTCTTTCCTGCGCTTGGCGGCTTCCTCGGGCGTCAGCTCCGTGCGGGGCAAGACGACCGCGAGCCCGACCGGGCCGATTGCGTCGTGGAAGGCTCCCTCGACCTCGGCCTTGCCGCCGATCGTGAGCGTGCCGAGCCTCGCCAGGGACATCAGCAGACCCCTCTGGGACTCGAGTGAAGGCGCCAGGTCTCCTTCGGGAACCTCGAGAATGGCCTCGAGCACGACTGTCTGCGAAAGGCCGCGCTCGGCCCTGAGGTTCCGGATCCGCGTGATGGTGCCTCGCAGGATCTCGACGGTCGCAACCGCCAGCGGGTCGTCCCATTCCGGCACGCTCGCCGGGAAAGCCTCTTGCGGAAGCCTGGCCCCATCGCCGTTGAGAGCTTCGCGGATCTCGCAAGAGACAAACGGCATGAACGGGTGGAGAAGTGCAAGCGACCTCATCAGAACGAGGTGCAGAACCGCGCGGGTTTTCTCCTTCTCGGCCTCGGGAAGGGCGGGGTCACGGAGAACGGGCTTGACGAACTCGACATACCCGTCACAGAACTCTGACCAGAAGAACGCGTAGAGGGCGCCCGCGGCCTCGTCGAAGCGGAAGACCTCGAGGCTCGCGTTCACCTTCGCGCACGCAGAAGAGAGCCTCGAGAGGATCCAGCGGTCGATGAGACTGAGCGAATGGAACGGGGCCAAAGGCTTCGGCGGCTCGTCTCCGAGCATGCCGATGGCGAATCGAGTCGCGTTCCAGACCTTCGTCGCGAAGGCGCGGTACCCGGCCGTCCGGGACTTGCCGAAGGGGAGGTCGCGTCCAGTCCCCGAGAGCACGGCGAGGGTGAACCTCACGGCATCGGCGCCGTACTCGTCGCACATCTCGAGAGGGTCGACCACGTTTCCCCTGGTCTTGGACATCTTGTGTCCCCTCTCGTCCCGGACGAGGCCGTGGAGGAAGACGTTCCTGAACGGGACGTCACCGGGGAACCAGCACCCCGCCATGATCATGCGCGCGACCCAGAAGAACAGGATGTCAAACCCGGTGACCATCACGTCCGTCGGGTAGAACCGCTTCATGTCTTCTGTCTTCTCGGGCCAGCCGAGGACCGAGAACGGCATGAGCCACGAGGAGAACCACGTGTCGAAGACGTCCGGGTCGCGGGTCAGGCCGAGGGATTCGGGAGGATCGGGCTCCCCTGGTTTCGGGACGAAGACGTTGCCGTCCTTGTCGTACCAGGCCGGGATCTCGTGTCCCCACCAGAGCTGGCGGGAGATGCACCAGTCCCTGATGTTCCGCATCCACTCGTCGAAGGTCTTTCTCCAGGTATCGGGAGTGAAGACGACCTGGCCCGAGTCGACCGCCTGCATCGCCTTTTCGGCGAGTGGCTTGATCTTGACGAACCACTGCAGGGAAACGAGGGGCTCCAGGATGGTGTCACACCTCTGGCAGCGGCCGATCGCGTTGAGATGGCTCTTCTCGCCCCGCCTGAGCCCCCTGGCCTCGAGATCCCTGAGGACCTTCTTGCGGGCCTCGAACCTGTCGAGACCCTCGTAGGCCCCGCCCGCGTCCTTCGTCATCTTTCCGTCGAAGCCGATCACGAGGACCGAGGCCAGGTTGTTTCGGCGGCCTGCCTCGAAGTCACTCGCGTCGTGCGCCGGCGTGACCTTCACCGCTCCGGTGCCGAACGTCATGTCGACGAAGGAATCGGCGATGACGGGAATCTTCCGGTCCGTCAGCGGGAGATCGACGGACTTCCCGACGAAGTCCCGGTAGCGTTCGTCTTCCGGATTCACGGCAACGGCCGTGTCGCCCAGCATCGTCTCGGGCCGCGTCGTTGCCACGACGATCTCGCCCGACCCGTCGGAGAGGGGATAGGCGATCGACCAGAGGTGTCCGTTCTGCTCCGTGTGATTGACCTCGAGATCCGACAGAACGGTCGCGCACCTCGGGCACCAGTTCACCATCCGGTTGTCGCGGTAGGCGAGACCCTGATGGTAGAGCTCGCAGAAGACGCGGCGAACCGCCCGGGAGCGAACCTCGTCGATCGTGTAGTACTCGCGGCTGAAGTCGCAGGAGCAGCCCAGGCGCCGAATCTGGTCCAGGATGTCGTGGCGCCGGGCGTAGCCCCACTCATGGCAGAGGTCGAGGAACTCCTCGCGCCCCAGATCGTGGCGTGTCCTTCCCGTGCGATCGAAGAGGTCGCGCTCGACCACCATCTGGGTGGCGATTCCGGCGTGGTCGACGCCAGGGACCCAGAGGACGGCACGGCCCTGCATCCGGCGCCACCGGGCCAGGATGTCCTCGAGGGTCCGGCCCAGCGCGTGGCCGACGTGGAGGCGTCCGGTCACGTTCGGGGGCGGGATGACCATCGTGAACGGAACGGCATCGGCAGGGGCACTCTCGGGCCTGAAAAGACCAGATTCCTCCTGCTGCCGGTACCACTTCATCTCGAAAGTGGCCGGATCGAAGGTCGTGGGGAGCGTGGGGCGGTGGGATTTCGATTCTTCGGGGCTCATGGCCTCGTCAAGTCATCCTGTCTGCTCGTCCATCCGGGACCCCGGACGGGTCGTGTGATGCGGTACGCGGTCAGTTCGCCTGCTCCAGCTCCTTGACGCGCTCGCGTACCACCCGCTCGGCAACGTCCGGGATCACCTCCCAGGCGATCTCGCGAATGATCCGGTCCCCGAGACGCTCGACGATCTTTCGCGCCAGCCTGTCGAGGTCCTCCTCGGAGAGAGAAGCCGGAAGAACCGCTACGGTCGCGGGAGGAGCGGCCGGAGCCACTGATTGTACGGGCTCCGGCTCTGGAATGGCCGCCAGAGGAACGGGCAGAACCTCGGGTTGCGCGGGGAGAAGCTCCGGTTCAGCCGCTTCGAGCGGGGGCGTTTCGAAAACATCGGCCTCCTGCGGCGCCCTGGCCGCCGGCGCCTCGGCCGCCGGCGCCTCGGGTTGCAAAACGGGCGGCTCCTCGAACGCCCCGCCCTCGGCCTCGGGTTCCGCGGGTACCGCGGCTTCCTCCTCCGCAATGGTCTCTTCAGAGGGCTGAGATGAGGGCTCGGCCTCGACGAAGGCCGGGGCAACGGGTTCGAGAGGCACTTCGGCCGAGGGTTCCATCGCCACCGGGACCTCGGCGAGCGCGGACGAGACGGGCTCCGGCTCCACCTCGGCAACAGCCACCGGCTCCGCCTCGGCGAAAGGCACAGGCTCCGCTTCGGCAAAAGGCACAGGCTGCACTTCGGCGAAGGCCACGGGGAGAGGTTCGACGGGAGGCTCGACGAGGGCCTCCGGCTCCGGTGCCGCCTCGGTCTCGATCACGGGCTCGGCGACCTCCGAGGGGACGGCCTCCAGCGGCGTCTCGACCACCGGTTCTGGGCCAGCTTCGACGGGGACGGGCTCGGGCTCCGGGAGGGCCTCGGCGACCGGTTCCACGGGAGCCACGGAAGCGGGTTCTTCCTCGGGTTCCGGAGCTGGCTCCATCAGGGCTTCGGGAACCGCGACGGCTGGGGCCTCCTCCAGAACTCCCCCGCCGGGAGCGATCGCGGCTTCTTCGGTGGCGAAGACCTCGGCTTCCGCGGGCGGCTCTGGCTCGGAAATCGCCGGCGATGCGGCCGGGAGTTCTTCTGGACGCTCGAAGGCCACCGCCAGCGGTTCCGGTTCGGCCATCGTCCCCCAGAGACCTTCGGGCGCGGGCGTCGAGTAGCTCGGCTCGGGAGGCGCCGCGAGCTCTTCCTCCGCCGGCGAAGGAGCACGGACCGACAAGGGCTCAGCCGAGACCTCTTCGGCGGCCTCGGCCTTCGGCTCCGGTTCCTCTTCCTTCTTGAGAGGAAGCAGACGCGAGAGGTCGGTGAGACTCGCCTGGTGAGCGAGCTCCTCGAGCTCGCCGGATTCCTCGACCGGCGGGGGAACGAACTCTTCCCCGCCCGTCAGGAGCCCCATTTCCTGGGCCTTCTCCCACGCGGAGGAGACCTCTCGGGTCCCTTCCGCCTCGGCTCTCTCGAAGGCCTCGATGTCCTTCTCGATGTCTCTCGATTCCGGGACTTCGTCCTCGTCCTCCTCTCCCCGTGTGAACTGCGGAGGCGGGGGGGGCACGACCACGGGACGAACGAGCGCGGGAGGTTCGGGCTCTGCCTCGGGCCAGGGCTCGGCCGGTCCCGCCACCACTTGTTCTTCCATCTCGGGGCGGGCCGGAAGCTCCATCAGCGGCGGAGGCAGCAGCTCGGCCGCGACCGGCGCCTCCGGAAGGGCTTCCGCCTCCGCAACGGGCTCGGGAACGGGCTGAGGCGGTTCTTCCGTCAGGGAGGGCTCCGGGGCGGCAGCGACACCTGCGGCCTCGCCGGCAGCCTCATCCTCGCGGGGCGGCGGAACGAGCGACAGGTCGGGAAGCGGTTTTCCCGCGACCTTGGCCGCCTCGAGAGCCTCGAGCTCGGCCAGAGTTGGGACTCGCAAGGCGACCGTCGCGTAGCTGATCTCTTCCTCGGCCATGACCGGCGGAGGAGGGGGCGCGGCTGGCGGCACCTTGTAGATGACGGTGGCGGCTTCCTCCGCATCGAACGCTGTACTGGCCGGGGGGGCCTCCTCGGGGACGGGTTCCGGAGCCGGCGGAGGAGGCAGCGCCGCGGCCGCGGCCTTTCGTTCCGCGCCCTTGGCCAGCCAGTCTCTGACGAGCGTCGCGAAGGCGTGAGACTCGAAGGGTTTCGTGATGATGGCGTCGCAGCCGGCGCGCTCGGCCCTGGCGCGGTCGAACGGTTCGAAGGTCCCGGTCAAGAGGATGACGGGTATCGCCTGTCCCCCTGGCCGGTTCTTGACGGTCTCGCAGACTTCGTATCCCGACAACCCCGGCATGACAACGTCCGCGAGAACGAGATCGGGTGCGAACCCGTCGAGCATGCTGACGGCCCGGTCCCCGGAACCCACGGCAAGGATCTGATACCCGGACTCCGCGAACGTCAGTTCGACAACTTTCTGGATGACGAGACTGTCATCGGCCAGAAGAATGCGAGAACCCATTACTTCTCCTTGCGCAGGCCGCAGATAGGTGGCGCTCGGGGCGAAAGTCTAAAGCGGTGCTGGGTGAGGGTCAATCACGTTCGACCCGCCGGGGCCGCCGGAAGCGGCCAGCGGGAGCCGCTCGAGAGCGTCTGGGCAACTCGAGACACTGGCGGCCTGGCCAGGGCCCTGAGAACGAAGCTCGACGCCTCGAAGACCTTGTCGAGATCGACCCCGGTCCTGAGGCCCGATCGCTCCAACAAGTAGACCAAGTCCTCGGTCGCGAGGTTGCCGGAAGCCCCCGTGGCGTACGGACACCCTCCCAGCCCGCCGGCCGACGAGTCGAAGATCCTCACGCCTTGCCGGAGTCCCTCGGAGACATTCGAGAGTGCCGTTCCGCGGGTGTCATGAAAATGGAGCGCGATCCGGCCGAGGTCGATGCCATCGGCGACGAGTGCGGAGCAAAGCTCGGCGACTTGACGCGGAACGCCGACTCCGATCGTGTCTCCGAGGGAGACCTCCGTGCAGCCGATCGCGAAGAGCCGCCGCGTGACCTCCACGGTCCTGGCCACGGGAATCTCGCCCGCGTAGGGGCATCCGAGGGCGCACGAGACGTAGCCCCGAACCCACAATCCCAGGGCTCGTGCCCTCTCCATCACGGGCGCGAATCTCTGAAAAGACCCCTCGATCGTCGTGTTGATGTTGTGCTGGTTGAAAGCCTCCGAGGCCGCGGTGAAGATCGCGATCTCGGTGGCACCGGCAGCCAGGGCCCTCTCCAGTCCATTCAGGTTCGGGACGAGAACCGGGTACCGAACGCCCGGCCGGCGAGTCAGCCGCGTGAGCACTTCGGAGGCGTCCGAGAGCTGCGGAATGGCGCGCGGCGAGACGAAGGCCGTGGCTTCGATGACGCCCAGGCCGGAAGAGCCGAGGCGGTCAAGGAACTCCAGCTTCGCCTCGATCGGTACGAGGGCCTTCTCGTTCTGCAACCCGTCTCGAGGGCCCACCTCGACGATCGTCACGTCCTTTTCGGACGTCATTCCGGATCCCCGATCTCGACCAGCGGTTCGCCCAGGCCCACCATCGCTCCCTCGGCGGCGAAGAACTTGACGACGGTTCCCCGGCGGGGGGCCCGGATCTCGTGTTCCATCTTCATCGCCTCCAGGAGGAGCAAGGGAGCGCCCTTGTCGACGACGTCGCCAGGGTTCGCCAGGATCCGGATGACCTTTCCCGGCATCGGGGCGAACAGGTCGTGCTCCGCTTCCTCTGTCGATCGCCTGGGCCGGTCCGGCGATCGCTCGAAGACATACGTCTCTCCGCGATGGTGAAGCCAGACGAGGCGGCCATCCCTCACGGCATGGATATGCTGGGCGGGCCGGGCCAGGGGCTCGACGTCCTTCGACGTTTGCGTGGTGAGGTCCTTGAGTCTCATGGCGCGAGGATCCGAAAGGCTCCCGCCGACATCGGGTCGAAGCGCCGGACGGCGGATGCCGGCGTCCCGTCGGCCGCCGGCAGGGCGCCGAAGCAGGCGGCAGCCGATCTGAAAAGGTGTTCGTCTGGAGGCGGGATAGGCGGCACCGATACCCGCTCGAGAAAGGCCGTGTCGGTCTCGCAAGCGATGAACTCGGGGGTCTCGAGAACTCGCCTGAGAAATGACAGATTCGTCTTCACGCCCAGGATGACGGTCTCGTCCAGAGCAGCCACGAGACGCCGCCGGGCTTCTTCCCGGCTCCGGCCCCGGGCGATCAGCTTCGCCAGCATCGGGTCGTAGTGAACCGAGACGTCCGAACCCTCGCGAATCCCCGAGTCCATCCTGATCCCGGGCCCGGCCGGCTCGATGTACCGGAGAACCTTGCCCGTCTGAGGGAGGTATCCGGCCTCGGAATCTTCCGCGTAGACACGGGCCTCGATGGCGTGTGAGCGGGGGGCATCCGGCAGGTCGAGCGGGAGCGGGTCCCCGAAAGCCACCGCGAGCTGCAGATCGACGAGGTCGACGCCGAAGGCCTCCTCGGTGACGGGATGCTCGACCTGCAGGCGGGTGTTCATCTCGAGGAAGTAGAACTCGCCATCCGGGGCCAGGAGGAACTCCACCGTGCCCGCGTTGATGTAGCCCACGGCCTTCGCGGCGGCGACGGCGGCCTCGCCGAGTTTTTGCCGGAGCTGTGGCGTGACGGCGGGCGAGGGGCTCTCCTCGATGACCTTCTGGTGGCGTCTCTGGATGGAGCAGTCCCTCTCGCCGAGAGAGACCACCCGTCCGAAAGAGTCACCGAAGACCTGGATCTCCACGTGGCGGGGACGCTCGATGTACCTCTCGAGGTAGAGAGTCGGGTCGCCGAAGGCCGCCTGTGCCTCGCGCCGGCAGGAGGCGATGGCCGCGTCGAGAGCGTCATGCGACCTCACGACTCGCATTCCCTTCCCGCCGCCGCCGGCGGACGCCTTGACGACGCACGGCAGACCGACCCGGAGCCTCTCCGAGGCGTCTTCGAGGGAGTGGGTGCCGGGCACGACCGGAACGCCGGCGGCGATCATCCGCCTGCGGGACTCGATCTTCAGTCCCATGGCCTCGATGGCCGAGGGCGGCGGACCGATCCAGATGAGCCCGGCGTCGAGGACGGCGCGGGCAAACGACGCGTTCTCGGAGAGAAACCCGAAGCCGGGATGGATGGCCGAAGCGTGAGATGCGCGGGCCACCTCGAGGATCTTCTCCGCACAGAGGTACGAATCTCTGGCCGGAGGGGGTCCGATCTCGTAGGCCTCGCCGGCGAATTCCACGTGACGGGCCAAGGCATCGGCCTCGGAGTACACGGCGACCGTCTCCAGACCCCTGACGCGGCAAGCGCGCATGACGCGCAGCGCGATCTCTCCCCTGTTGGCGATCAGCACCTTCGGGGGCATCAGGCGATCTCCTCGGACCAGCGCGCCGGGCGCTTCTCGAGAAACGCCTTCATTCCTTCTTGCCCTTCCGCGCTCGTTCGCTGGCGCGCGATGAGCTCGACGGTCTTCGGCTGGATCGTTGAGAACGGCTCGGAAGCCGCTGACTTCGCCAGCCCCTTGGACTCGGCCAGGGCGACCGGTCCTCCCAGGCACAGGCTGTCCGCCAGCCGAGCGACCTCGGCCGGCAGGCTGGCCTCCGAAAAGACACCGTGAACGAGCCCGGCGCGAAGGGCCTCGGGCGCTCCGAATCGCTCGCCGGACAGGAACCAGTGGCGGGCATTGCTCTCGCCGATCTTCCGGACGACATACGGGCTGATGACGGACGGAATCAAGCCGAGTCGCACTTCCGTCGTTCCGAAGAGCGCCGTCTCGGAGGCGTAGACGACATCGCACACAGCCGCCAGACCCGTCCCTCCTCCGAGAGCCGCGCCATGGACCTGCCCGATGACGGGCTTTTCGCACGAGTCGATCGTCTGGAAGAGCCCGGCGAGAGCCTCGGCATCCTTCCGGTTCTCTTCATACCCGAAAGACACCATCCGGCTCATCCAGTTGAGGTCCGCCCCGGCGCAGAACGCCTTCCCCGCGCCCCGCAGAACCACGACGCGGGTGGAGGCTTCCAGGACGGCCGCCTGAAAGACCTCCGTCAACTCGCGGATCAGGACCTCGTTGAACGCGTTTCGGACGGCGGGGCGGTTGAGAATCACGTGGAGGACCCGGCCGCCCGAGGCTCGGTCGAGAACGAGGGTTTCGAGAGACCCCGTCATGGCAGGAGTTGAACCGTCCCGGCTGAGTTGAAAGAGAGCGGGACGTCTTCTCCGCCGGATCTGAGGAGGAGCGAGCCGGCGAGCCGGCCCTCGACCGTCCCCTTGTTCCGGACGGTGACGCCCAGGGCCGAGACGAGGTCGCTGTTCTGGACCGTGATCGGGATCGTCACGGTGTTCTCCCGGAGCTTGTGGAGGCGGACCCCTGTCCGCGTTCCCTCCGCGAGCTTCTTGTCCCCGACGACGAGCTGATAGCGGAACTCGCGAACGTTCACGTCGAACGAGAGGGGGTTGAAGAGGACGACTCGCGCCTCGCCCTTGACCTCCTTCAATCCGAGACCCGAGAGGCTCGCCCCGTCGAACCGGAAGAAGGCCGGGATGTTGTTCGTCGGGATCTCGACCTTCGGCGAACCGATGGCCAGAGTCGCCCCAGCGGAGACGTTGACCTTCGAATCCTCGTCCCCGATGAGCACGCCCTGGATCACGGCCTCGAAGGGGCGGGCCCCGGCCTTGGGCAGAATCTCGGCGGGCAAGAGCGCGAGCTCGACGTTCAGCATGAAGACCGCCTCGAACGCGCGCCCTTTCGGTTGGATGGCGACGGAGACGGGGTTCTTGACGGGGACGGCGACGCCGGAGACCCTCACGGCGCCGGTGAAGGTCTGTTTCCAGCCGCGGGCGACCTTCGGGAGAGAAGCTCGAACCCACAGGGAGGCGGTTTCGCGCGAGATCGTCGAGAACTCGATCTTCTCGATCGCCCCGAAGTCCTTGTCCTGCGGGCGGGCATCGGCCCCGCTCCAGATGAGGACTCCCAGGAGAAAGGCGGCCAGAAGCCGCGAGGTGACACCTTTTTTCATGCTTTGACCTACATCCGAAAGACGCCGAAGCGTGTGGGGACCTCGGGAGAGTTCTGGACGATTGAAAGCGCCAGCCCGAGGACGGTGCGGGTCTCGCCGGGATCGAGGATCCCGTCGTCCCAGAGACGGGCGGAGGCGTAGTAGGGGCTCCCCTCTCGCTCGTACTTCTCGAGCGTGGGCCGGCGGAACGCCTCGCGCTCCTCGGCCGTCATCCGGGGCAGTCCTTCCCGTTCCCTCTGGTCGTCCTTGACGGTGGCGAGGACGTCGGCGGCCTGCTCACCGCCCATCACCGAGATACGGGAGTTCGGCCAGGTCCAGAGGAACCGCGGCTGGTAGGCCCTTCCGCACATGCCGTAGTTGCCGGCGCCGAAGGAGCCGCCGATCAAGAGCGTCAGCTTGGGGACGGCGGCGTTGGCCACGGCGTGCACCATCTTCGCTCCGTCCTTGGCGATTCCGCCGTGCTCGTAGGCGCGTCCCACCATGAATCCGGTGATGTTCTGCAGGAACAGGAGGGGAATCCCCCGCTGAGAGGCCATCTCGATGAAGTGGGTGGCTTTCAGGGCGGACTCGGAGAACAGGACGCCGTTGTTGGCGAGGATGGCGACGGGGTAACCCTGGATGCGCCCGAAGCCCGTGACGAGGGTGTTGCCGTAGCGCGGCTTGAACTCGTGAAGCCGCGAACCGTCCAGAATGCGGGCCAAGATCTCCCTGACGTCGTAGGGACGGCGAAGGTCGCGCGGCAGGACTCCGTAGATCTCTTCCGAGGGGTAAAGGGGATCCTCCGGCGCGCGCAGGTCTCCGCGAGACGGCTTCGTGCGGTTGAGATGCTGAACGATGTCACGAAGGATCTCGAGAGCGTGAGCATCGTCCTCGGCGAGGTGGTCTGCGACACCGGAGATCCGCGTGTGGACGTCTCCGCCTCCGAGCTCCTCGGGCGTGACGTCCTCGCCCGTCGCAGCCTTCACGAGCGGGGGTCCGGCGAGGAAGATCGTTCCCTGGTTCTTGACGATCACGGTCTCGTCGGACATCGCCGGGACGTAGGCTCCGCCGGCGGTGCACGAGCCGAGAACGGCGGCGATCTGCGGGATGCCGGCGGCGCTCATCCGCGCCTGGTTGTAGAAGATGCGGCCGAAGTGCTCGCGATCGGGGAAGACCTCTGCCTGCAGGGGCAAGAAGGCGCCTCCCGAATCGACGAGATAGATGCACGGCAGGTTGTTCTCCAGGGCGACTTCTTGCGCGCGCAGGTGCTTTTTGACGGTGATCGGGAAGTAGGTTCCCCCCTTGACGGTCGGGTCGTTGGCCACGATCAGGACATCGGAGCCACTGACTCGGCCGACGCCCGTCACGAGGCCGGCCGCCGGCGCGGCCCCGTCATAGATATCGTGGGCGGCGAAGGGGGCGAGCTCGAGAAACGCGCTGCCGGGGTCGAGAAGGCTCTCAATCCGCTCTCTGACATTGAGCTTGCCGAGCTCGCGCAGACGCGCCTGGGCCTTGGGGCCTCCCCCCTGCCGGATGCGGTCCATCTCGGCCCTGAGTCGCGCGGCGAGAGAGCGGTGATGGGCGGAGTTCTCCTGAAAGTCGACGGACGAAGGGTCGATGCGGGTCGTCAGGATTTCAGACACCGCGCGGGATTCTACCGGGAGGACTCCAGGAAGAGCCTCTCGTATTCCTCGAGTGCGAGCGCCTGTTCGCGGGAAAGACCTTCACAGGCTCGAGAGAGGGCCTTGATCTCCCTCAGAATGTCCCCCTCCTCGCCGCACCACTTCGCGACGAAGGGCTCGAGCTCGGAGCGTTCGTTGACGAGGATGTCCGCCAGGCCGTTTGCGGCGGCGCGGTCCGCGTCGAGCTCCTCGGCCAGGGCAAAGAGGCGCCGCAGGCCGGCTTCCCCCAGGCGCCGTCTCACCCGGTACGTTCCTCCCCAGCCCGTGACGATGCCCCTCACGACGCCGGGGTGCCCGAAGCGTGCCCGGGGAGTCGCGGCGATGATGTCGGCGCAGAGAACGAGATCGAGAGCGCCTCCGAAGCAGGCTCCATCGACGAACGCGACGGTCGTGAGGGGGAGCGATTCCCACAGGGAGAACGCTCGCCGGGCACGCTCCGCGAACGCTCCCGCTGTTTCGGGGTCCAGGCGCGAGACCTCCTCGAGAGAGGCGCCCGCGGCAAAGAGCCCCGGGCGAGCGCCCTCGAGGACGGCGACCCTGAGGGTCTTCGGATCAACGTCTGCGAGCGCGTGAGCCAGGTCGCCCAGGGCCTTGTGATCGAGGACTCCCCGGCGGTCGGCCGGGACGAACTTCAGGGTCAGAGAACCCGGGGACCCGGGGAGCGTCACGAACCGGGACGACATCGCGCTCGCCGCCCGGCAAAAGCTCAGGCTTGCGCCGGAGCCGGCGCGCCAGCCGTAGTTGGCGCGCTTCCGCAGATCCGGCGGATCTCCGAGACCGTGTCGGTCGTGGAGGTCCCGGGAAGGAACACGGCCTTCACACCCTGCTGCCTGAGGCCGTCAATGTCCTTTTCCGGGATGATGCCGCCCACGACGACGGCGATCTCCTCGCCGCCCCGTTCCTTCAGCGACCGGATGACTTCGGGGACCAGCACATTGTGGGCGCCGGAGAGGATCGAGAGCCCGACGACGTCGACATCTTCCTGGACGGCGGCCGCGGCAATCTGCTCGGGAGTCTGCCGCAGGCCCGTGTAAATCACTTCCATTCCCGCATCGCGCAGGGCCCGCGCGACGACCTTGGCACCGCGGTCGTGTCCGTCGAGGCCGGGCTTGGCGATCAAGACTCTGATCGGTTTCTCGCTCATTAATGGGATTCTAGCGCCCCGCCGTCAGAGGTCTCACTCCTGACGCCCAAAGTCCGTTAGAGTTACGAATCGTGATGAAGCAGCGCTTGGGGGACATCTTGGTGGGAGCCCGTGCCCTGTCGGCAGAAATGCGAGACAAGGCCGTGGCCTACCGCGCCAAGCACAAGGTTCGAATCGGAACGGCGCTTTTGGAACTCGGCATGGTCGCGGAAGAGATCTTGCTCCGGGCGCTTTCGGTTCAGAGTCAGACGCCGCCTGCCCGGGCGACGGACCTCCTGAATATCCGGCCAGACGTCATAAGGCTCATCCCGCCAAAGCTCGCCGCCAAGTTCTGCGTGATCCCGTTCCGGCGGTCCGGACGGAGCCTCGCCGTCGCGATGCGTGACCCGAAGGACCTTCCCGCCGTCGACGAGATCGCCTTCTTGACCGGACTCTCGATCGTTCCGCACGTCGCCCTCGAAGCCAGGATCCTCGCGAGCCTCGAGCGGTACTACAACATCCCGCTCGATGCCCGGTTCCGCGTGCTTCTCGAGAAGCTCGACCGGCCGGAACCTCAGGCTCCCCAGGCCCCGGCCCCTCAGGCCCCGGCGGTTCCAACCGCCAGCTACGGGGCCCCTCCACAGGCGAACCGGCCCACCGTGCCGTCGCTTCCCCGGATGGAGACGACGGGATCGATTCCTCGCCCTTACGCGCCCGCGCCCGTGCCGCCCCCTCGGCCCCTGGCCGCCCCGCCGGTGCAAACCGGGCCCATTCCGCCCATTCCGCCTCAAGCTCCGGCCGGACCCACTCCTCAGGCCGGCTACTACGACCCGAGGATCGCGCAATCCTACGGAACTCCCTACAGGACTCCGGGAGCTCCGGCCCCATATCCGGCCGCGCCGCCCGCGCCCGCACCCGTGCCGCAGGCGCCGATGCCGCAGATCTACCGCCCCCAGCAGGCACCGGCTCCCGTACCCCAGGCGTACTGGCAGCCCCCAGCCCCGGCAGCTCCCGGAGTGCAACCGCAGCGAAGCTCGACAGATCCATGGGGCGGCTCGACTAGGTCCCTCGACCCGGAGCTCCATACCGAGAACGATCTCCACATCGAGACGACCGAAGTGACGGGTGCTTCCGGGTCCTTCGAGAAGTTCCCTGCCGCTCCTCCGGCTCGAGCAGCCGCACTCCCGTTCCCGCCGCCCCCGGAGGAGGAGCGAGGAGCCCCCCAGGCCTTGGCTCCGCAGCCTCCTCCCGTCGTTGTGGCCCCCCCTGCCCCCGTGGCGGCAGCCGTTCCGATGCCCGTCCCGGTCCCGGTCCAGGTCCAAGTGCCGGTCCAGGCACCAGCGCCGGAACCACCGGCTCCGGAACCGCCAGCGCGCGAAGCCCCCGTCCTTGCGGCCGCCGTTCCGATGCCCGAGCCGGTCTTCGAGGCTCCGCCTCCTCCGGCCCTCGTCATCGCCGAAGCACCAGCGCCCCAGCTCGCCGCCGCGCCCCCGGCGCCCGTTGCCGCGCCAGCCACGGCTGGCGCGCCAACCACGGCTGGCGCGCCAACCACGGCTGGCGCGCCGGCCGCGCCGGCGGAGCCTCCCCGTGAGCAGGCTGAACCGGCGCCGGCCGCACCCGAAGCCGTCCAGCTCGAGGCGGTGGCCGCCCCGGCCATGCCTGCCGAGGAAGGGGCCGAGGAAGTCATCGAACCCGAGCCTCCTCCGACTCTTGGGGACCTCGTCCAGCGGCTTTCGAGCGCCGAGTCGAGGGACGACATCGCGGAGGCCGTGCTCGCCTCGGCCGTCGAGAAGGTTCAGCGAGCCGCGCTCTTCATCGTCCAGGCCGACCAGGTGATCGGCTGGTCCGCGAGGCCGTCCCCGCCCGAGGGCTTCCGGTCCTTCTCGCTTCCCTTCAAGAGCCCCTCTGTCTTCGCGACGTTGAGGAATTCCGACGGCTTCTATTTCGGCCCCTGTCCCGACCTGCCCGCGAACAGGAAGATCCTGCAGGCCGTCGGAGCGGGCTTCCCCGCCGATGTCATCGTCCTGCCCGTCACGTTGAAGGGCAAGAGCGTCCTCTTCTTCGTGGGGGTCACGACGACGGGAGATGCGGCGCCGCTGATCGGGGACCTCAGGCGCCTGTCGACCATGACGGCGACGGCTCTCGAGATCCTCCTCTTGAAGAACAGATTGCGGAACACCTGAGGATTTGAACGCCACGGTTGCGGCCGAGTAGACTCTGGAGAGCGCATGATCAAGAACGACATCGTCAACCGCGTCGCGGATGGAATCGGACTCCCCAGGCCACAGGCAGTCGAGGCTGTCGAGACGGTCATCGACTCCCTGAGGCAAGCCCTCGTGGACGGCAACCGGATCGAGCTCCGCGGATTCGGAGTCTTCGCCGTGAAGAACCGCAAGAGGGGGATCGGCCGGAATCCCAAGAAGCCGGGCCAGGAAGTCGAGATTCCCCCCGGTCTGACCGTCCGCTTCAAACCCGGCAAGGAACTCCGGGACCTCGTGACCGAGGATGCCGAGGAGGCGGGACCTGGAAAGGCCTGACGGCCCTCCGCAGGTGTGGGGGCCGCCCTCCGGAACTCCCGGAGACTTCAACGATCCGCCTCGGCCTTCGAGCGAGCCGTTCATTTCCCCCTACCACCGCGACTTCGGGACTCCGGAACTGGTCTCTCTTCCCCGGCGGCGCGAGCGATGGTGGCTCCATGTCCTCCTTTTCCTCCTGACGCTGGCAACGACCACCTGGATGGGGACGGGGTTCGCCTTGAACTATCGTCCGTCTCTTCTGCCGCCCGGAGCGGACGTCCTCGATCTGAGGGGGCTTCTCCTGGGAGCGCTCTCGTTCTCGATTCCCGTCCTTTCGATCCTCTTTGCCCACGAGATGGGTCACTACCTCGCGTGCCGGTACTACGGAATCGATGCCTCTCCGCCCTACTTCATCCCGTTCCCGTCCCTGGCCGGCACGATGGGAGCCTTCATCCGGATTCGCGAACCCTTCCGTGACAAGCGTGAACTCTTCGATGTCGGGATAGGGGGGCCGATCGCCGGATTCGTCGTGGCCTTGCCTGTCGCGGCCTACGGCATCCTGCACACGAAGGTGAACCTGCTGCCGCCCGCGGCCGGAACGCTCGTCTTCCACTACCCGCTCGCGATCACGGCTCTGCAGAAACTCCTGATCGGCCACACCTTCTCGAGCCTGGAGGTCGTCGAGCACCCGGCGCTGGTCGCGGGCTGGTTCGGTCTCTTCGTCACCGCGATGAACCTCTTGCCAATCGGTCAGCTGGATGGGGGCCACGTTCTCTACGCGGTTGCGGGAAAGAGGCACCGCCTCTTCAAGTGGCCTTTTCTGGGGGCGCTCGCCGTCATGGGTCTCTATTTCAAGGGGTGGTGGGTTCTCGCCGTCCTTCTGCTGATCGTGGGTCTGAAGCACCCGCCCCTCATGGACGAGGACGCGCCGCTCGACCGCGGGCGGCTCCTCGTGGCCGCCTTCGCGGTCTTCATGTTCATCGTCTCCTTCGTCCCGATGCCGCTCGAGCTGATCGAGGAGCCCTCAGGGCCGAGGCGTCCGCCACCAGAAAGTAGCGGGACCGTCGTTCACGAGCTCGACCTGCATCGTTGCCCCGAACACTCCCGTCTCGACGTGTAGGCCCTGCGCCCTCAGGTTTTCCACGAACCTCTTGAAGAGCGGCTCGGCCTTCTCGGGCCTTGCGGCTCCCTCGAAACCGGGTCTTCTCCCGCGAGAGAGGTCGGCACCGAGAGTGAACTGAGACACGGCCAGGATCTCACCCGTCACATCGAGACAGCTCAGGTTCATCTTTCCGTTCGAGTCCTCGAAGATCCTCAGCTCGGCGGCCTTGCGGGCGGCCGTGTCGACCCGGGATTCATCATCGTCCGGCTCCACGCACCCGAGGATGAGGAGGCCGGCCTTCACCTGGCCGCGCACGGCGCCATCGACCCGGACCTCGGCGCGAAGAACTCGCTGGATGAGGAGGATCATGATCGACGGGTAGTTTGCCATCCTTCCTCCCGCATCCCTGGCCAGCAAGCGGGAAGGACCGTTCCCGGCATCAGGCCCGGGCCCGGCGCCTCCTGAACACACCGAGCACCTCACCGACCTCTGGCGCTCCGAGAAGGCGCGCCCCGGCGAGGTACACCAGGGATCCGGCCGCCACGGCAGCCAGGAGCCACGTGGTTCTCAGGACCAGCGAGGAGGCCTGCGGGTACGGGACCACGCCCCTCACGAGAGCCAGGGTCGAGAGTCCCGAGACCACGGTTGCCGCGGAGAGCCGCGCGGCGCTTTTCCACAGCTCGCGTTCGAGAAGGCCGGGAACCCTCTTCATCAGCAAGATGAAGAGCAGGATGAAGTTGATCCAGAACCCCGCTGATGTGGCAAGGGCGACGCCGGCGTGCTTCATCGGTCTAGCGAGGGCGAGACAGATGACGAGGAAGGCCACGAGATCAAACGTCGCCACGACGACGGGAGTGCGCGTGTCGTGGAGGGCGTAAAAGGCCTGCGTGAGGATCTTCACCCCGCCGATTGCGAAGAGGCCGAAGGCGTATCCCACGAGGGCAAGCGTCGTCCCCTCGACGTCGCCGGCCTGGAACCTCCCTCTGCGGAACGCGATGTCGATGACGGGTGAGGCCAGGATCGCGAGCGCCGCCGTCGCCGGGAGAGTGACGAAGGCCGAAAGCCTCAGTCCGAACACGATGGTCTTGCGAAAGGCCGTCTGATCGGCCTCCAGTGCCTTCTCGGAGAGGGAGGGCAGGATGGTCCGCGTGATCGACTCGACGAAGCCGCCCCGGACGAGGTCGGCCATCCGAAAGGCGAAGTAGTTGTAGGTGACGAACGCGTCACCGAGCGCCGCCAGGACATTGCTCGAGATCAGCAGGTTGATCTGCCCGACGCCGAACCCGTACAGGCGCGGGACGATCTTGACAGCGGTCTCTCTCACCATCGGGTCCTTCATCGGCGAACCCGACAGCTTCATCCCGAGGCGCCGGGCCAGGGGCAGCTGCATCAGGAACTGCCCGAGCCCGCCCAGGAGTACTCCTGTTGAAAGAGCGATCGGCGGCGGCACGCCGAGCGGGATGAGGGCCATCGCGCACAGGATGATGCTGACGTTGAAGAGAACCGGCGTCGCCGCGGCGAGCTGAAACCGGCCCTTGGCATTCAGGTAGGCCTCCAGGAGAGCCGCCATCGAGATGAAGAGGATGTACGGGAAGAGGAGCCGGGTCAGGAAGACCGTCATCTCGAACTTGCCCGGGGTCTTCTGGAAGCCCCGGGCAAAAATCATCACGAAAACCGGTGCGGCGAGAACCCCGACGATCACGAGTCCCACCACGACCGTTCCGAGAAAGACCGCGAACCGCCCGGCGAAGGTCCCTTCCTTGCCGGGACTTTCGCGCTCGACTTTCTTGGCCATCGGGACGAAGGCGCCCGGAAGTCCTCCCTCGCCGACGATGGCGCGGAAGGTGTTCGGAATCCGAAACGCCGTGACGAAGGCATCCGAGACTGCCGAGGCGCCGAGGTAGCGGGCCACGATGGCCTCTCTCACGAGACCCGTCACGCGCGCGACCGCCGTCCAGGCGGTGATTCCCCAGGCAGACTTGATGATCTCTCGGTGCGAGGACATGAGGGGGGCGATTCTAAGGCTCCGTTTGCTATCCTCACCCCTTCCAATCCGCTTAAGGAGTTTCTGATGTCTGGCTCAGTGAACAAGGTCATCCTGATCGGCCACCTCGGGATGGACCCCGAGATGAAGTCGACCACCGCGGGGGTTCCGATCGCCCGTCTCCGGATCGCGACCACGGAAACCTGGACGGACAAGGCGTCCGGCCAGCGCCAGGAGAAGACCGAGTGGCACACGGTCATCGCCTTCGACAAGCTCGCCTCGATCTGCGAGCGCTACCTGACAAAGGGAAAACTCGTCTACATCGAGGGGTCCCTGACGACGCGGAGCTGGGATGACAAGGAGTCGGGCCAGAAGCGGTACGCGACCGAGGTCAAGGCGCGCGAGCTGAAGATGCTCGGCGGCCGCGGAGACGGCGGCGCGGCGCCTTCGGCAGCGGGCGGCGCGGAGCCCCAGGCCGGCGGCGGGCCGGATGTCGACGACGACGTTCCCTTCTGAAGCCCGGGACCGGAGCGCCCTCCCCCTTCCCCGCGCGCCCCGCGGGGGAGGGATCAGCACGGGCCTTCTCGTCCGTGCCGTCATCCGAAACCCTGAAGGCGGAGCAGGTGAAGGTGACGAGGGAACAACACCTCTCCTGATAGCGAGCCGCTGAACTCCTGCTTCTGGGTACCGGTTACTCGGGCCAGTCCTCGAAGGGCTCCGGCTGCCGCTTTCTCTCGAGCTCAGCCATGAAGGCGCGGACGTCCCCGGCGAGCCGTTCCCAGCGTTCGGCCGACCAATCTTCCCCGCGCCATTCCCGGCTCTGTTCCGCGAGTTTCACGAGACGCTCCCAGACCTGACCAGATGCCGGGGCCTCTTCTCGCAGGGCCATCGCGACGGACTCGTACTCGTCCCCGGGGGTCTTGATCAGGATGGCGTCAGCGCCCGCTTCCGAAGCACGAACGGCTCTTGCGGCAAGAGGCCCTTCGAGCGCTCCCATCGTCAGGTCATCCGTCAGGGCGACCCCCACAAAACCAACGGGGCCCCTGAGGATCCGGTAGATCTCGGCCGTCGTCGACGCCGGGGTCTCCAGGCCTTCCGTCATCAAGGGGTAGGCCCCGTGTCCCACCATCACGGCCGCAGCCAGCCTCGCGAGCTTGGTGAAGGGAGCAACGTCCGTGACCATCAAGTCGACGTCGTGAGCATCGATGACGGGCAGGGCGCGGTGCGAATCCACGGGACCCCTCCCGAGCCCGGGGAAGTGCTTCACGCAGGCCAGAAGACCGGCGCGAGCGAGCCCGTGGAGAAACATCATTCCGGCAAGAATCACGTCTTCGGCGTGAAACCCGAAGGTCCGGTCCTTCAGGATGACGGCTCCCGCCTCGGGCTGCCCGAGATCGAGGGCTGGCGCGAGGTCGACGTCGAAACCCAGCATGCGCGCGGCGCGCCCCATCAGGAAGGCGTTCTCGTGAACCCGGTCGCTGCCCTTTTCAGAAAGGAGGCCCGGCGCGGGGAACTTCCCTCCATCCAGAAGAAGCGGTCCCACCCGGTCGACCGGACCGCCTTCCTGATCGACGAAGAGAAGCGCGGGCGGGTCAGACAGGCTCTTCAGCTCGGCTATGAGCGCAACGGCCTGCCTTGCCGAGACGAGGTTCTCCGGGAGCAGGATGAAGCCCAGGGGCGGGGCCGCCCGATACCGGTCTCTTTCGGCGGGCGAAAGCTCCGGTCCCTCGAGCCCCACGACGAGGCGGCGAGACTCCTCCATCATCAACTCAAGCCTCCCCCTTCAGCCGGCTCTGGAGAGAAGCCAGGATGTTCAGGGCGGCGAGCGGCGTGAGCGCGTCGATGTCGATTCGCGACAGGGTGTCGAGCACCACGTTGGTCTGGTCCTGGAAGAGGTCGAGCTGAACGCCGGAGGGTGCCGGTTCCGGAGTCGAGTGCTCGGCCAGCCGGGGCCGTCCGCCCAGATCCAGCTGCTGCCGTTCCAGATTCCTGAGGATCTCCCTGGCGCGGGAGAAGACGGGCTCGGGAATTCCCGCGAGACGCGCCACTTGGACGCCATAGGACCTATCGGCGGTTCCCTCGCTGACACGTCTGAGAAAGACGACTTCGCCCTGCCACTCCTTGACCGCCATCGTGAAGTTCCCGACGCCCGGCTTGACGATCGCGAGCTCGGTCAACTCGTGGTAGTGGGTGGCGAAGAGAACGCGGGCGGGGCCGGGGTGCAGAGGGTCCTCTCCGTCGTGAAGCCTCTCGGCGATCGCCCACGCGAGGGAAAGGCCATCGAAGGTCGAGGTCCCGCGCCCGATCTCGTCCAGAACGACAAGGCTCTTGCGGGTTGCCTGCCTGAGGATGTGAGCGGTCTCGGACATCTCGACGAAAAAGGTCGATTCCCCCCGCGCCAGCGAATCCGACGCACCGACCCTTGTGAAGATGCGGTCGCACATCCCGATCCTGGCGGATGCCGCCGGCACGAACGAGCCGGCGTGCGCGAGTAAGACGATCAGGGCGTTCTGCCGCAGGTACGTCGACTTGCCTCCCATGTTGGGGCCCGTCAGAACAACGACCCTCTTTTCCTCTGAGAGGCTCAGGTCGTTGGGAACGAACGGCTCTCTGGGACGGAGAGCCTCGACCACCGGGTGCCGCCCTTCCTGAACTTCCAGGACGGGATCGTCGACGAGGACGGGTCGGACCCAGCGCCTCGACCGGGCGACGCGGGCGAGCGAGACGAGTGCATCGAGCCGGGCGAGCCGCGCCCAGGCCTCCGAGATCTGGGGACTTTCCCCGAGGACCTTTTCGACGACCTGCGAAAAGAGGGCCGCCTCCCTGTCGTTGATGCGCGAATCAGCCGACCTGATCTTCTCGTCGATCTCGACGAGCTCCCTCGTCGCGTATCTCTCGACGTTGGCGAGCGTCTGTCTCTTGACGGCTTCCGCCGGGATCCTGTTCCGAGCCGAGGCCGCGACCTCGAAGACGTGGCCGAAAACCTGGTTGAACTTGATCCGCAGGTTCGGGATTCCCCTCGCCTCCCTCTCCTCGGCTTCGATCCGAGCCATGACCGAGGCGGAATCCCGCTTCAAGAGCCGCATCTCGTCGAGGCTGGCATCGACTCCGTCCCTGAAGATCCCGCCTTCCCTGGCCGTCGCGGGCGGGTCCGGGACGAGGAGGGCCAGAACTTCTTCCGCGAGAGCCGCCGGGACGCCCGTGGGAGAGGCTTCGCCGCCGGGCGAAAGAACGGCGGCGGCCGCGTTTCCCAGGATCGGGGCCAGTTCGGCTCCCCGTTTCATCCCGAGACACAGCCCCAGGAGGTCTCGCGGCAAGCCCGTTCCCGCGGAAAGGCGGCCGAGAAGACGCGGCACGTCCGGGAGTCCCGAGAGGCCCCGCGCTAGCCGTTCCAGGCGCGTGGCGTCCGAAAGCAGATCTGACACGGCTTCCAGGCGAGCGTCGATCTCGGCCTTCCTCCCGAGCGGACGTTCGAGCATCCTGCGAAGGGCCCGGGCACCAAACGCGGTACCGGTCTCGTCGATCAGGCCGAGAAGGGTTCCCGTTCTTCCTCCGTCGCGAAGCGACCGGAAGAGCTCCAGGTGGCTGGCCGTCACCGAGTCGACGACGAGCCCGTCGTCCAAGCGCTCGATCCGCAGCGAGACGACGTTCGCAAGCTCCGAGCGCTGCATCGATCGCGCGTATCCCAGCGCCGTCGCCGCCGCGTCACATTCCGGGCCGAGTCCCGCGATGCCGAAGGGCTCGAGCGTCTCGGTCTTGAAATGGCGCAAGAGGAGTTCCCGGGCCTTCTGACCGAGAGGAGCGGAGGAAGGGGCCGGACAGAGGCTCGGCGGGTCGCCCGGCAGGTCGGCGAGCAGGGTCTTCAGACGGGGGATCAGAACCTCGGGCGCCACGACCTCCCTGGGGGAGCGCCTCCTGAAGACCTCGCCGAGGAGGGCGGACGGAAACGAGACGGCTGAAAAGTCGCCGGTCGTCACGTCGAGAAACGCCGCGCCGATCTCCTCTCCGGCGATGGCCAGGGCGCAGAGATCGTTGTTCCTTCTCGCGTCGAGACGATCTGGGTCTGCATGGGTTCCCGGGGTGACGACGCGAACGACCTTGCGGGCGACGAGGGTTTTCCCCTTGGAGGGCGGCTCGGTCTGCTCGGCGATGGCGACGCGCTCTCCGGCCGAAACGAGCTTGGCGATGTACGAGTCCGCGGCGTGATAGGGAATACCGCACATCGGAGCTTCGATATCGCTATCCCGGTGACGGCGCGTCAGGACGAGGCCGAGCAACGGAGCGGCCTTGACCGCGTCCTCGAAGAAGAGCTCGTAGAAATCCCCGAGGCGGTACAGGAGGAGAGCGCCCGGGACCTCGCGCTTCAGAGCCCAGTACTGCTCGAGCATCGGAGTGGAGCGCATGAGCGAGGCCCTGATGCTAGCATCCGGTGCCGCTGGCCGATGTGGACCCTGGTTTTCGATACGGCATCTCCGCGTCCCGGGCTCGGGCTTCTCTGTCAGAAGCCAGCCGGGAAAGAGCTCTATTTCGAGCGGCCGCTCGGTCCGGGGAGTGCCGAGTTGATCCCCGCGGCCCTCTCCGAGCTCCTGGCGCTCTCGAATCTCGAGCCCGCCGAAATCAGCAGGATCGGAGTGGTGACGGGACCCGGCTCGTTCACGGGGATCCGGGCCGGTCTGGCCTTTGCTCGAGGGCTAAGCCGCTCGCTCGGCGTTCCCCTCATCGCGATCGGAACGTTCGCGGCCGCGGCCGCCGCCACGCCCGTTCCCGCCGGGGGGGTGCTGGTCCTGGAAGCGGGGCGGGGCGAGGTCTACGCGGACGAAACGCTGCCGCCAGGCGAGGCCAGTCCCAGGACTGTCAAGAGAGAAGAGGTCGTCGGGCTCTGTGAGAGCCAGCACCGGCCCATCATCGAGATCGGGACCTTCAGCCTCCTCAGAGGGGCCGCCGGGCTCGTCGCCTCCTCGGATCCCAGCCGAGCGGCGCTGGCCCCAATGTATGGCAGACCGTCGGCCGCCGAGGAGCGATTCGGTCCGCCGGAACCGCGAAAATGATCGAGACTGCTCCCGCCGTCCTGACCATCCGCCCGGCGGTGTTCGGTGATCTGGACGAGATCACCGACCTCGAGAGCCGCTCGTTCCCGGCCCCCTGGAAGCGCGAGTTCTTCGAGTCCGAGATCGACGCCGAGTTCAGGCTCAACCTCGTGGCCAGGGCTCCGGACGGACGGTTTGCCGGGTACGTCTTCTGCGCCTGGGTTCTCGACGAGATCCATGTCCACAAGATCGCCGTCCAGGAAGAGTGGAGGCGAAGCGGTCTCGGGACGGCGCTGATGAAGGAAGTCATCGCGTTCGGACTGCGTAACGACTCGTACCAGATCTTCCTGGAAGTCCGCCCCTCGAACACGCCCGCGAAGAGGATGTACCAGAAGCTCGGCTTCGAGATTTCGGGCCGGCGCAAGGCGTACTACCCCGACGGCGAGGATGCAATCGTGATGGTGAGAGAGCTCCACCGGAGCTGAGGAACCGTCTTGACTCGCGCCTTCGAAAAAGAGCAGACTTCGCGCGTGTTGATCGTCTCGTTCAAAAGGAGGTGGCAATGCCGACCCTGACTGACGAGCTCAAGCGTGAGCTGGCCACAGCAAATGACGAATTCCAGAACCTTCTGCGGCGGCATCACGAACATGAGCGGCGGCTAGCCGAACTCGCAACGAAAACCTTCCTGACTTCCGATGAGGAACTGGAGGAAAAACGACTGAAGAAAGAGAAGCTCCACCTGAAAGACCGGATGGAAGAGATCGCCCGCGAGTACCGGGCCCGCGTCGGGTCTTCACACTGAGCCTCTCCGTGACCGGACTCTGAATGACAGAGACGGTTTCCCAAGCCGCGGGTAACCCTCCCGCCCCGGGGGCTGGCCCGCTGAAGCCCATTCGCCGCGGCCTCGGCCGCGGCGTTTACGTTCTCCCCACTCTGCTGACGCTCGGCAACGTTCTCTGCGGCTACCTGTCTCTGGACTTGGCCCTGCGACGGGAGTTCTTCTGGGCCTCGGCCATCCTTTTCCTCGGAGGGGTGCTGGACGGTCTGGACGGACGGGTCGCCCGGTTGACGGGTGCCACTTCCCCATTCGGCGAACAGCTCGACTCGCTGGCGGACGTCGTCTCGTTCGGCCTGGCCCCCTCATTCCTCGCCTACCGGTGGGCCCTCATCGAATTCGACCGGGTTGGATTGGCGGTGTCTTTCCTGTTCCTCGTCTGTGGAGCCTGCCGGCTCGCCCGGTTCAACGTCATGGTGCACGTCGTGGACAAGCGCCATTTCGTGGGGCTCCCCATACCGGCCGCCGCGGGCGCCCTCGTGGGCCCCATATGGCTCCACCCCGATCCTCTTCCGAAAGTCGGCTTCGAGGTCGCGTACCTCGTCCTGTGCCTGATCCTCTCCTACTTCATGGTGTCGACCATCCGGTATCGCTCATTCAAGGAGTTGGACCTCAGGTCGAAAAAGTCGCCGCTCCTCGTGCCCGCCATCGGACTCGTCGTCGCGGCCATCTTCTACAAACCCCAGCTGACGCTGACTGTGCTTCTCTTCATCTACGCGGCGTCGGCCCCCGCGGCGAAGCTCTTCTCCTGGGTGAGCAAGCCCTTCTCCAATAAGCCGGGACCTGCGGAGGGGGCGTGAGGTACCGCGAGCTGAGGATCGCCATCGTGGATCCTCTGACCCTCGTGGGACGGGACCTGCGGGAGCTTCTGAAACAGCGAGGGTTCCCAGCTTCCCGGACCCGGCTCTTCCATAGCGACCCCGGAGAGGGAGGCCAGGTCGCGGAAGATGACGGCGAGGCTGCCTTCATCCCGCCGATTCGCCCGGGCGACCTGGAGGACTCGCAGTTCGTCTTTCTCTGCGGCAAGCCGGCCCGGTCGGGCGCGGTCATGAAGGGACACGCGGAGGCCCACGGAACCTTCCTTTGCCTCGGCCCGGTCTCTTCGGCCGAGCTCGCGTGGGTGGGAGCCCCCCGTCCCGAGTCGCGACTCCAGCGGCTCCCCCATCCGATGTCCTATGTTCTCGCCGAGACGGTCCGGTCCCTGGGCAGCGTCTCGGGAATGGAATCACTGACGGGGATCAGCGCCGTGATCGACCGGCCCGTGAGCGAAGTCGGCAAGGACGGTCTCGACGAGCTCTTTCAACAGGCGATCGCCCTGGCGTCCTTCAAGCCTCTGCCGAAGAAGTTGCTGGAGTTCCAGGCCGCCTTCAATGAGTTCTACCCTGACGATTCCGAAGAGTTCGATCGTCAGGTTGCCCAGGACTTCCAGGCGATGCTGCCGAAGAGCCCAGCACCCTCGGTGTTCTCGGCCCGGACGGGGATCTTTCACGGGCACCACCTCCGCCTCGAGCTGAGGTTCGGTGGTCCGGCCCCTTCGGCCGCGGACGCGCTCGAAGCCCTCTCGGCAAAGGACTCCGGGTTCGACGTCCGCGCTTATGATGACGGTGCCGGAGTGATCGACGCTGCCGGACAGGACGAGATCCTGGTGCTCAGGGCGAGCGCGATTCCCGGCAGCCTTCGCCTCGCACTCGCGTGCGACCACCTCAGAAGGCCTCTGGCCCTGCAAGCGGTGCGGCTGGCCGAGGAGATGGTGGCGGCGGCCGGGTTTCTGGCGGATGCCTGACCCTCAGGATGCCTGACCCTCAGGATGCCTGACCCTCAGGATGCCTGACCTCAGGGAGCTCCGAGCCCCACCTCGAGTTCCTTGCCTTCCACAGTCCGGCCGTCCGTGAGCGTCAGCTGGTAGCTGAGGAACACCTTGGGGCGGCTGCCTGCGATGCGCAGGGCGCCCGTCTGATTCGCTTCGCCGGGAGCGAAGAAGTTCTCGTAGAGCTTCACCACCGTGGCCCTTCCGAACGTCGCGGCCCGCGAATTCGGGGCGGCCGACTCGAGGATCTCGAAGCGGTCGAAGTCGCCCGCGGAAACTCCGGCGACGACGCCCCCCTCGACCCGTATCCTGACGAAGTTGCTCAGGCGCGACAGTCCCGTGGAAGCGACCGAGTCGTTCGTGACGGTCAGGACATAGGAGACCTCGTTGCCCCTCGATCCCGACTTGGCCGCCGAGACGTTCAGGACGGGGTCGATCACGCTGCCCGAGAGGAGCGTCCTGAGGGTGCCGAAGTGGATGAGGTGAGGATCCCGAGGGAGCCCCTCGATCAGAAACACACGGCCCGCAAGCTTCGTGTCTCCCCATTTCCGGGAGGCGCCGAGGAATCGAACCAGGTCCGCTATGACGAGGAAGCGGAACTGCGCGTACCCGCCATCCTGAGCGAGATTCGTCTTGTACGCGGGAAACCCTTCCCTGGGCTTGAAGTTGTAGACGGTGCCGGGGTCCGTGGAGAGCACCTGCCCGAAATCGAAGTCGAGATTCCGGTCTTCCGAAAGCGTGTCGATCTCCCCGTCCGGCATGCGCCGTCCGGTGACAGGCGCGGGAGAGCTTCCCGCGAAGCCGTACCCTCCCGGCACGAGCAGAAGACGGAACGGGACCGATATCGCCTTGGCCTCGGCTTCGGAGAGCTCGGGGGCGAGCTGATCTCCGGTCTCCGGCCGCCGGCCGAACGTGAGGATCAGCACCTCGTCCACGGCGCCCTTGAGGGTCTCGATTGAAGCCGGAGGCGTGCCCGCCAGAAGCGTGATGGAGACGGGCAGGCCAGTCTTGCTCTTGAGGGCCTTCGCGGCGGCGGCCACCGTGGGGAGTTGAGCGGCTTGCGGGATCACGTGAATGTGGATTCCGGTCACCGTTCCCCACGACTTCGCCTCTTCCAGGGGCTGGGTCAGAGCAGCTCCGAGCCTCTCTCCCACGCCCTGTCCCTCGCCCGTCGCAAAGAGGCCCGAGGCCCCTTCTTCTCCCATCAAGACGAAGGAGACGGGCTGCGAGACGTGGTCGGGAGGCGGTGGCAAGGGCGTGACCTTCCCGCTGGCGGCCAGCGTGGCCCCGGCCAGGTAGAGGCGTCCCACCTTCATCGCGGCGAAGTCGGGCGCGAGCTCGGGAGGAATGACCGCGGGCGCCGTGACGATGAAGAGGGCATCGCCGGCGGCCTTCGAATCCGCCGCGCCGCCTCCCGCTGGCTTCTTCTTCCCGCAGGAGAGGAGAGCCGGGGAAAGGGCGAGGAGGATGGACAGGGCTGTGGCGCGAAACGGAGAGGCACTTCTCATCTGCTTGGTCCTTCAAAAATCATATCAACGGCTGGCAGCCGGAATCCTATTCGGAGTCCGGAGGGGACTCTGGTCTCCGCGAAGACCTCTCCCCCGAGGCTCTCGACGGCCCTCCGGGTGGCGAACAGCCCCATCCCCGAGCCTCGCGACTTCGTGGAGAAGCCCGGCTCGAAGAGACGGCCCATGTCCTCGGGCTTCACTCCGGGTCCATCGTCCTCGCAGGCGACGGCAATGGCCGGCTTGCCGGACCGCAAGCGGCTCCTTGCGACCGACAACGTGATCCTGCCCGGGACCTCCCCGAGCGCCTCGATGGAATTCTGGATGAAGTTCGCCACGGCGTCCCTCACGAGGCCTCCGTCCGTCAGGAGCTCGGGGAGGTCATCCGAGAGAACGAGAGAGATGTCTCGGCCCGTGATCCTGTAGTCAGCGGTGACCTCGGAGAGGAGGGTTGCGAGAGCGCCCGGCTCGATCGGCTGCACTTCTGCCGATCTGGGGTCCGACAGCCGTCCCAGACGCCCGATCCGCTCCGTGAGAATCGAGGCCTGTCTCAGGATCACGTCGACGGCGGATTCCAGCACGGGCGCAACGTCAGAGGGGAGCCGGCTCGCGTGCCTGAGGAGCCTCTCGGCGGCGAGCCGGATGGGGGTCAGGGGGTTCTTGATGTCGTGGGCCACCGCCCGGGCGGCATCGACCCACGCCGCTAGCCTTTCGGCTCGGAGAAGGTCCGTCAGATCCTCGAGGATCAAGACGGCTCGCGGCTCGAGTTCGTCCGGAGGGAGCGGCACCAGGACAGCCCGGAAGAGCCGCCCCTCTCCCCCGTTCTCCTTCACCCGTCCGATTCTCGCCCCGCCGGTCTTGGACTCTGAACGCAAGAAGGCGCGCAGCTCGGTCCACCTCTCCGAGGAGAGCCTCTCTTTCAGGTCAGATCCGGGAAAGGACTCATCGGCCTGCGGATTGGCGAAGACGACGGCGCCATCGCTTCTGCGAAAAAGGAGAACCGCGGCCGTCAGCCGCGAGAGGAGGGTCACCGCAGACTCGCGTTCGCGCGCCAGAAGCTCCGTGCGCTCCTGGATCTTCTGGGCCATTGCTGAGAAGGCCTCTGAGAGGCGTGCGAGCTCACGGATGTCGGCCCGCGCGAGGCTGGCGGGCTGGAACCCGTCCCCGAGCCGTTCCGCCGCCTCGACCAGGGACTCGACCGACGAGGAAAGGGAAAGAGCCGAGCGGCCGCCCAGTCCGAGCGCGGTCAGAGCGATGAGAAAGGCCGCGAGAATCAGCGCGTCGAAGGTCTCGCGGGTCGAGACGTCGATGGGGGCGACCGTGACCAGGGCCGTCAAGGTGGGCCGGGCGAGCAGGAGAGCGGCCTCGACGACCTCGAGGTCGCCCGCCCGTTGCCGCGCCGGCGCGACGCTCTCCGGACGCCCCTCGGCCAGTCCCGCCGCCACCCTGGGCGACAGCTGCCGTGAGGCGAGACCCGCCGTCACGGGCAACGCCCTCGACGCCGCGACGATCCGTCCCTCCTGGTAGAGCATGAGGTCGGCTCCGAGAAAGGCGGACACCCGGTTCAGGTCGGCCGAGGATGGGATCGCCACAGCCGAGACGTCCAGGGCGCGTCGCGCCTCCTCCAGCAGGGTCAGCGCCTTTCGCGAGGCCTCCGCCTCCGTCTGGCGCTCGAGCGCGAACCGCATCGCCACCGCTCCCCCGAAAACCGGCACCGCCCCGGACAGCAAGAGAAGAGTGATGAGTCTCTGCTGGAAGGAACCCGGGCCTCCGAGACTGAATCGCAGGCGTTTCCAGGATCCCTTCGCGGCCTTCTGCCGGAAGGAAGCGGCGAGGACGGGAAAAAACCAGAGGGGCGAGGCGGCCAGCGCGGCCGCCAGCGCCGAGCCGAGGGAGGCCCCCGGTGTTGCTGCTGGCGCCGAGTACCCCGCGAACCCGAACGGCAGGCGTCTGACGAGAATCCGCTGCGTCTCGCCGGAGCGCCGTGTGTAGCCGCGAGCGATCCCCCACCTGCGTGCCTCGGAAAGGAGCGGCGCGGCCAGGTCTCCCGACTCTCCCTGGCCCGCGGGCCGCCCCGCGGCGTCGTAGTCGATCCGCTCCACGGGTACATCCCTCGGGCGCTCCCGGGCCAGGACGGCGGTCAACAGGGGATCGCGTTCGTTCGCCCTCGGATCGGGGAGCCTCGTCAGGGTTGCGGTGAACCCGCGAAGCGGGAGCTCGATCGGGACGACCTGGGCCCGCCGCTCCGTTCCCGGCCGAAGCCTTCCGAAAGACGAGACGACTCGTCCCGCCATGTCGCGGACCGTCAGGACGTCCTCGAAGTTCCCCGGCCGCCGCTCAAGTCCTCGAACCCAGAGCGAGCGAGCGAGGTCCTCGGTCTGCGTCCTCTCGCCCGCCGGCAGCCACGGCTCACACGGCTCGCAGGCGACGAAATCCTGAACTTGAGATGTTCGGGCCAGGCCCGTGTCGGGCTCCAGTTCTCTCTCAACCTGGGCAAGGACCGCCTCCACTCTCTGCTGGCGACCCAGAGCGGACCCTGCCGCGATCAAGAGCGTCGTCGCGGCCAGGATCGCGCCCACTTCGAGCAGCCTCGAGAGGGTCGGCGCGGAGCCCTGAGGGAGAGGCTTCGAGCGGCCAAACGCCAGAATGAGCGCGGCCGTCACGGCGGCGAGAGCACAGAACGCCCACGAGCCACCCCTTGCCACGACCCCCGCTCCGCCCCCAGCCAGGAACAGCACCAGCCAGACCGTCCGGGCGTGCAGCGAGAGAGAGGCCAGCACCGTGGCGGCCCCCAGCGAGGCCGCGCACCCGAGGAGCACCAGTCCCGAGCGGACCAGGAAATGGGGAGTGGAAAGGGGAACAAGGTTGAGGCCCATGGCCAGGTCGGAGGGCGGCACCGTCAGCCAGAAGGCCGCGGCTGCGGGAAGCGCTGAAAACAAAAGCGCCACCGGGATCCCCAGCCAGACGAGTCCTCTTCGAGCTGGACGGGAACCGGAGAAACCCCTGCTGAAGGACACCACGGCCAGGAGCGACACCAGCCCGGTCGCCAGGGCGTCCCAAGGGGTTCCCACGAGGAGGGTGACGAGGAGGGGACCAGGCGACTCGCGGAAGATGTTCTGAAAGACACCGCTTCGCGTCACGGGCGAGCCCAGGAGAAGGATGAGGCGAAGCGTCAGGAGGAGGAGCCCCGGACTTCGGGAAGCTGGCAGGGCGGCCAGGAGTGCGAGCGAGGCCACGAGGACCGCCGCGAGCGCCCGCTTCCGGCCGATCTCCTCGGCCTCTTCCGATTCCTCGATGGGCTCCAGAAAGAGGCGAACGAGAGCCCCTGAAGATGCGGCTTCCCTGGCCCTTATCCGCAGTCTCGAGGTCACGAGCGGCCAGTTGAAGAACTCCTGCAGACCAGGCCTGAGGAGGCCCGTCGGATAAGTTCTCGAGATGAGGAGGGTCCCGCGGGGTTCGGTTCCGCTTTGATAGGTCTCGGTGTGGTAGACGGTGAAGCGAGTCGAGGAGAAGAGCGTGCCGGCCGGTTCGAGGCGCCAGGCCGCCTCGAGAGAGGGGACCTCACCCGCCCAGGCGACGGGGCGGCCCGCCGGGTCGAGAAACACTCCTCCCCATCCGTTGCCGGCTGGGAGTCCCTCTTCGAGAACCGAGAAGAGCTGTGAGGGGCGGAGCTCGCTCCCGCCTCCCTCGATGATCTCCACGAACCGCCGGCTCTTTCCGAGCTTGGAAAGCGCCCGGGCCATCCTTTCCGAGTCGTCTTCGAGCCCGGTTGCGATGGAGTCGAGGACCCGCTGGCGGTTCGCCGCCCGGCTTTCGGCCGAGACGGGTGCGAGCCTGAGGGCGACGGCCGAAACAGCCGCGGCCGCCGCCAGAAAGAGAAGAGACCGAAAGAGCCGGGAGCTCAACGAAGAGCCGGAATCGACACGCCGTGAGCCCTGCCGAACGCAATCGCTTCCGGATAGCCGGCATCAACGTGCCGGACGATTCCCATGCCGGGGTCCGTCCTCAGGACCCGGCCGAGCCGTCTGGCCGCCGCCTCTGTCCCGTCGGCGACGACGACCATGCCGGCGTGGATCGAGTACCCGATCCCGACCCCGCCCCCGTGGTGGATCGAAACCCAGGTCGCGCCGGCCGCGGTGTTGAGCATGGCGTTGAGGAGCGGCCAGTCGGCAATGGCGTCGCTGCCGTCCCGCATCGCTTCCGTCTCCCGGTTCGGCGAAGCCACCGATCCGCAGTCGAGGTGATCCCGGCCGATCACGATCGGCGCCTTGACCTTCCCGGTCCTCACGAGCTCGTTGAAAGCGAGTCCGGCGCGATCGCGCTCCCCGTATCCCAGCCAGCAGATCCTCGCGGGCAAGCCTTGAAAGCGAACGCGCTCCTCGGCCATCCGGATCCAGCGCTTCAGGGCCTGATTCTCGGGGAAGAGCGAGAGGACGACCTCGTCCGTCGCCCGGATGTCAGCCGGATCTCCTGAGAGCGCCGCCCAGCGGAACGGCCCTTTCCCCTCGCAGAAGAGCGGCCGGATGTACCTCGGAACGAAGCCCTCGATCTTGAAGGCGTCGGCGACACCTGCGCGAACAGCCTGCGCCCTGAGGTTGTTGCCGTAGTCGAAGGCCACCGAGCCCCGGTCCTGCAAGACCCTCATCGCCCTCACGTGCGCTCCCATCGACGCGACGGACCTCTTCCGGTATTCGTCCGGGTCTTCTTTCCTCAACCGGAGTGCCTCGGAGTAGGGGATCCCGTGGGGGACGTAGCCATTCAGCTCGTCGTGCGCCGATGTCTGGTCGGTCAAGACGTCGGGCAGAACGCCGCGGGCAATCAGTCTCTCGAGAAGGTCCACGGCGTTTGCAAGCACCCCGATCGAGACCGCCGCCCGCCGGTCCCTCAGCGTGAGCGCCCTGTCGATTGCGGCATCGAGGTCATCGATCCGCTCGTCCAAGTACCGCGTACCCAGCCGCTTGTCGATGCGGGTGGCATCGACCTCGGCGACGAGGGCCGTCCCGCCGTTCATCGTCACGGCCAGGGGCTGGGCGCCGCCCATTCCTCCGAGTCCCGCGGTCACACAGAGCCGGCCCGAGAGGGAACCCTCGGGAGAGCCGAAATCCTGCCTCGCCGAGGCCGCAAACGTCTCGTACGTGCCCTGCAGAATTCCCTGCGTGCCGATGTAGATCCACGAACCCGCCGTCATCTGGCCGTACATCGTGAGCCCCATCGCCTCCAGCCTGCGGAATTCCTCCCAGGTGCCCCACTGAGGAACCAGATTCGAGTTTGCAAGGAGGACGCGAGGAGCGTCCTCGTGCGTCTTGAAGACCGCGACGGCCTTGCCGGACTGCACGAGGAGGGTCTCGTCAGGCGCCAGCGCCTTCAGCTCCGAGAGGATCGTCTCGAGACACTCCGGGTTCCGCGCGGCCTTGCCCGAGCCGCCATACACGATGAGCTCCTCGCGGCGTTCCGCCACCTCGGGGTCGAGGTTGTTCAACAGCATCCGGTACGGGGCTTCGGTCAGCCACGATCTGCAGGAGAGGGCCGTTCCGCGGGGCAGGGCTGGCGGCTGGTAAGTCGTCTCGAGGGGAGTGGCGGTGCTCATGAAGAAATGTTAGCTCTCGAGGGTCCGTCCCGGAAATCCAAGAAAAGTTAGCGCGTTGCGTTAACTGGGTCTTGACAAAGATAACGCAGCGCGTTATCTTTCGTGTCCAGGAGATGGCCGTGAGACAAGTCGTACGCTACCGCAACCGAAAGCTCTACGAACCGGCGGAGCGCCGGTTTGTCACAATCCAGGATCTGGCGCGAAGCGTCGCGGCCGGAGAACCGGTCGAAGTCCGATCCGCCGAAACAGGGGAAGACCTCACCGCGAAAATCCTCTCCCGGGCGCTGGCGAGCGAGAGGAGCCCGATCCCGGCCTCGACCGATGCCCTGACGAAGCTCCTTCGGGCCAGCAGCGAGGCGGCGGAATCGGTCGCCGGGATGGTCGAGAAGGTGGCCGGACAGAAGGTCGCCGATTCGGTTCGACGCGCCTCTTCTCCCGAACGGCTCGCCGAGACGCTGGCTCCCCTGACCCGCCGGGTCGAGAACGCCCGCACCGATGTCGAGCGGATCGTGGCCGGTCTCGTCGGCCGGGGCCGCCTGACGTGGGAAGAGGGAGCGCGCCTGAAGGAGGACTTCGGGACGGTCTTCCACGAAAGCCTTCGCGACGTGCTCGACCGCGTCCGCGAACTGATGGTGCGGATCTCCCCGCAGACGACACCCGAGATTGCCCGTGAGATGGCAGACCTGAAAACCCGGATCGACCAGCTCGAGGCGCTGGCGGCCCGTTCTTTTGCCACCCCATCGGTTCCCGCCTCCAAACCACACCAGAACGGACGCCCTGCGTCCGGAACGAAAAGGAGAAAGACAGCATGACCACCTCGCGCAAGAAGACAGTGACCGCCGCGTCCCTTCCGGTTCCCGCCCCCTTCGAGAAGGCTCTGAAGACCGCCGCCGAGAAGGTGGAAGGCATCGCCCAGGAAACGAAGGACATGGCCGCCAAGGTCGAGCAGGGGTTCCGCTCCGCCGCGACGAACATGAAGAAGAAGGGCCAGAACCTCGCCAAGAACCCGAAGGGCTTCGTCGAGACGGTGGTCCGGGATGGCAAGACCATCTCCGCGTCCGTCAAGGAGAACGTCGAGAAGGTGCGTGACGAGATGTCCCGGGAAGCCACCCGAGTCGCCGAGGAAGTTTCCAAGCGTGTCTCGGCGGCCGTCGAGAAGGTCGTCGACAACTCCCTGCACCGTCTCAACGTGCCGACCCGCGACGAGCTCAGAATGCTCACCCACAAGGTCGACCTCCTGGCCAAGAAGATCGACATCCTGACCGGTGTTCCCAAGGCCGCCGTGAAGCCCGCGCCCAGGCCGGCCGCCAAGCCCGCTCCGCGCGTCGTGGCCAAGGCCCCCGCGAAGGCCGTCAAGGCTCCTGCGCGCAAGCCCAGGAAGCCCGCCGCCAAGCCCGAGGCCGCCGTCGTGGCGCCCGCGGCCGAGACCAAAGAGTAGAATTCGTTCCCGGGGAACGTCGCGGCTGCCGTGGACCTTCGTCCGTGGCAGCCGCTGTTCATTGGAGGGAGGGGGGACACCGTGGCATCGACATCGCCCCGCAGACCGGCGGCCCGATCGAACCGCCGGGCTCGAAAGGAAACCACGACGGCCTCATTCCCGACTCCCCTCAGAGCCCGCCACGGTCTTGTCTGCGCGGGAGGCGGCGTCATGGGGGCTTACTACGAGATGGGCGCCCTGGCCGCGATCGAGGAACGGCTCGAAAACGCGTCCCTTTGTGACTTCGACATGTTCGTCGGCGTCTCGGCCGGCTCGTACATCGGAACCCTCGTCGCCAACGGGATCTCGCCCGCTCTCCTCTACAAGATGACGCAGCGGCCGCCGGGACCGAGGACCGACATCGACGACCTCGGATTGTTCCGGCTGAACACCCGAGAGATCCTCGAGCGGCTCGTCAAGGCTCCCGTCACCATCCTCAACGCCGGCTGGGACTATTACAAGAACCGCCACGAAACCCAGCTCACCGACCTCATTCAGTCTCTCGGCGAGCTCCTTCCCTCCGGCATCTTCACAACCGATGGGCTCGGGAAGTGGGTGGAGAACTGGCTCTCGGAACCCGGCCGCAGCAACGACTTCCGGCGTCTTGAGCGGAAGCTCCGGATCGTGGCCGTGGATCTCGACACGGGGGAGACCCGAGTCTTCGGCAAGCCGGGATCCGCGCACGTCCCGATCCACCGGGCCGTCCAGGCTTCGTGCGCCGTGCCCGGTCTCTACTGTCCCGTGAGGATCGACGGCTTCGACTACGTCGACGGCGGCGTGAGAAAGACCGCTCACATCTCCCTGGCTCTCGAGGAGAGGTGCGGACTCGTCATCTGCGTCAACCCGATCGTGCCGGTGCACCACCCTCCGCTGCAGAAGGTCTTCCACCTCTCGTATGGCGACCACGGGGTCATCGCGAGCGCGGGGCTCCCCTCCATCCTCGACCAAGTCTTCCGTGTGACGCTCCACTCGCGCATGCAGTACGGAATGGCCCGCTACCTAAGAGAGAGTCCGGACGCGGACATCCTCCTCTTCGAGCCCCGTCCCGAGGATCTCCCGCGCTTCATGTTCAACATCATGCGCACGTCGGGCCGTGCCAGCATTGCCGAGTTCGCCTACCGGTCGACCCTCTCGAGTCTGGACAGCGACTATGGCCGGCTTTCCCGAATCTTCGAGCGGCACGGACTCCGGCTCAAGCCGCCCGCGCAGGAACCAGGCAAGGCCGAGGCCGTTTCTGGCCATCCCGGCCAGAAGCTCGCCGCTTCTCTCGAGGTCCTGGAAAAGAGGCTCGACGAGGCGGCGCCGGCGGTCCTTCCCTTCAGGAGGGGCCAGCTTCGTCTCGTCCGCTAGCCGGGCGCTCTACTCGCCCGACCAGACCCCGCCCCGGCGGGCCAGCCTGGAGTCGATCATCCGCTGGATCGTGGTTCGAACGAGGTCGGTCACCTCGTTGACGATCATCGGACGCTCCGCTCCCTCTGGCGGATACGTGGGAAAAATCGGCGGACCGATGTCGATCCACCATTTCGACGGCAGCGGAATCACTCCCAGAAGGCCGAGGGCCGGGAAGAACGGCGTGATCGGGAAGTAGGGAAAGCCGAGCGGACGGCCAATCACATCGGCCTTGGCAATCGTCGGGTAGATCTCTTCCGCCCCGACGATGGCAACCGGGATGATGGGGGACTGAGTCTTCAGGGCGAGGCGAACGAACCCGCCCCGGCCGAACCGGGCCAGACGGTACCGGTCCTGGAAATACTTGCCGACCCCCTTGACGCCCTCGGGGAAGACGCCGACGAGCTCGTCGCGCATCAAGAGCCGCTCCCCGTTCTCCGGGCACGCGCGCACCTCTCCCAGCTGCCGGAGCCACGGCTGCAGGAACGGCAGCGTCGTGAACATGTCGAGGATCAGCATGCGGGCCCGGCGCTTGGCCGGGTGCTCCTTCAGAATGCCGTGCTTGACCATTCCTCCGTCGAACGGCAGGACGCCCGAGTGGTTGCACACGAGGAGCGCCCGTCCCGTGACCGGGATGTTCTCGACGCCGCCGAGCGTGACGCGCCACCACACCTTGTACAGGAACTCCAGGAGCGTTTCCCACTGCCGGGCGGCGACCGAGTCGTAGCCGAAATCATCGAGCTCCAGGCTCTGGTTGCGCTGGCTGAAAAGGTTCCAGAGGTCGACGAGTGCCCGGGGTGAGTTGAACTGGGGGTTCTCCGCCAGGAAGCGTCTCGCCTCACCTAGGACCTTCGCCAGGGCATCGTCCGGCGCCTGGGGCGGCGGCAGGCTGGGGACGAAGGGCCGCGGGCGGACGGTCTCGTGGCCTCTCACAGCGCCACCCGCCTCGGGCTGGCCGCCTTCTCGGGAGGCCGGTTGCTTCCGTCGGTGTTCTCGGGGCGGAAGGGGTTCATTCTCTGTTCTTGCTGGAAATTGGACCGCCGGGCCGCGTCGGCGATGGCCTCGAAGTTGAGAATCCGGCCCCGTCCTCGCCTCGCCCGGACCGTCTGCAGGACGGTGTCGAACGTCGAGAACGATGGCGAAAAGCCCAGGACTCGCCGGGCCTTCTCGTTCGTGGCGATGCAGTTGTACCGGATGTAGTGGGCGTGGATTCCCGGGGCGAATCCGGCGCCCGCCAGCCAGGCGGCCTCGATGGCTCCGTACGCGACGGTGTGCGGGATGGGAACGGGAAGGGTCCCGTACAGGAGGAGAACCGTCGAGAGCGGCAGGACGCCCTCGGGGACGATGTTGAACGCGCCGTGCGCGCCCGGGTTCTCCAGCGCGGCCACCATGGCGGCCGTGGCGTCCTCGGGGTGAAGGAACTGGAGCAAGGGGTCGTAGCCGAGCATGGTGACCGCCGCCGGGGCCTCGAAATAGCGGGTCTTGTAGTCGCGGATCTCGGGCGAGAGCACCTGCGCGAACCTCAGGACAGCCACTTTCGCGTCCGGGTGCCGTTTCGCGTGAGTCCGGGCGTGGCGCTCGGCCTCCACGAAGTCCAGGACAAACTTGTCATGGACGTCGGCCCGCATCGGGTGGTCCTCGGTGAGGAAGTTGGGGTTGTCCCCGCGGGCGCCGTACACCATGGTCGTCGAGCCCAGGATGATCCTGGGGACCTTCGCCTCGCCAGCGGCCGCGAGCACGTGCAGCGCGCCGAGCGAGTTCAGCTCGTGGATGTACGTGTAGTCGTGGGAGGGGCTGCGGAGCGCAGCGAGGTGGATGATGACGTCCGGCTTTTCTTCCTTGAGGAGCTTGAAGACGGAGCCGTCCGCGTGAGGGAGATTGAGATCCAGGAAGCGGTGCCTCACGTCCGCCGGGACGTTGGGCGCGGGCGCCAGATCGAAAACGACGATCTCCCATTCGTCCCTCGGGGCGAGGGCCCGGATCAGGCGGGCGCCGAGAAAGCCCGCTCCCCCGGTGATCGCCACCTTCGGCCGGCGCGCCACGGACGGAGTGAACCCGATTACCCGGCCTCCCTTCCGCTGGCGCGGTTTTCTCTCCTCCACCGCTCCCTCGGGAGCGGTCTTTTCCTCATCCTTCATCATGCGATCTCCCTGAACGAACCGTCAGTCCGCGGCGGCAGCCTTGCGGCGCGGACGGGGCTTTTTCTCCTCGGCCTTTTCCTTCAGCCCGGCCAGTTCGGCCTCGAGCTCGGAAATCCGGCGTTCGAGCTTCGTGAGGTCCTTGCGGGTGACGAGGTTCATCCTCTTCATGGCGACGGCCACTTGCTCGTCCACGGCTTCCTTGGCGGCAACGCCCTTCTTGAGCGCGTCGAGAAAGACCGGATTGGCCATGAGGGTGTTGGCCAGCTTGTTGAAGAACTCCTCGCCGCGGGCCATGAGTTCCTTGATGATCGAGTCCGTCACCATCTTTTCCTCCTGGTGCGTCCGCACCGAGACCAGCCAGCGATTATCCTGCCTGAAGACCGAATCAGGAACTGCGAGTACGGCCCAATCTTCCGCGAGTTGGGCACGATCTTGGGCGAGTACGGCTCAAAGTTGGGCGAGTACGGCTCAAGCCTGGGCGATCAAGATCCAAAGTTGGGGGAAACTAGCGCTGGATGGCTCCCGCCCCCCTCCCCGACTCGATCACCGCTGTTCTGCGACACAGGCTGGTCATCGTCTCCGGCAAGGGAGGCGTGGGAAAGACGGTCGTCGCCTCGGCCCTGGCGGCCCTGTCTGCCCGCGGCGGACGGCGAACCCTCCTCGTTTCGAGCGATGGCCGGGGCGATGCCGCGGCCCTCTTCGGTCATCCGGACCCCGGGTACACCGAATCACCCCTCGAGAAGGACCTCAGCGCGCTGACGGCGGAATTCGACTCCCTGCTTGCGGACTTCGTGAACGAGAGCGTTCCCCTCACCCTCATCGCGGACAGAATCCTGGCCTCCTCGACCTTCAGGTACTTCACGAGGGCCACCCCGGGGCTCCCCGACCTGCTCCTGCTCGGGAAGCTCCGCCACGTCCTCCAGAGACCCCGGCGTGGACGCAACAGCGGTGCGTACGACACGATCGTCCTCGACTGTCCGGCGACCGGCCACGCCATCTCGCTTCTCGCCTTGTCACGGACGATCATGAAGACCGTCCCGGCCGGTCCGATGCGAAAGGTGGCGGTCGACCTCGACAAGTTCCTGACGACTCCGGGCTTCTCGACCCTGGTCGGGGTGTGTGAACCCGCGGAGTTCGCCGTCGCCGAGGCCTCGGAGCTCTTTGACGCAGCCTGGAAGAGATCCGGTCTGCGGGGATCGCTCCTCGTCGTGAACCGCCGCGGGCGGGGAAGCCGGCAGGCCGTGCTGCCAACGATCGAGATCCCATCCCTTTCCGTTCCCGAGATCCCGCCAGCCTCGATGGAGGCCCCGATGGACGGCGAGTTCGAGGCCGACAAGGCCTTCTTCGAGGAGTTCGTGCGCTCCTTCCCGGCGGGTGAGAAGCCGGCGCCTCGCCCCGTGCACAGTTCGGTCCGGCGCCTCGCCACGACGACGACGAGCCCCATCGAGACGGCGTTCTCGACGAATCTCCTCGTATTGCTCGGCCCGGGGGGTGTCGGCAAGACGACGCTCTCGGCGGCCTCTGGAATTGCCGCCGCCGCCACCGGGAAATCCGTCGTGGTCCTCACGGTCGATCCGGCCCGGCGGCTCGCTCAAGCCCTCGGAATCGACGTGTCCAACGAGCCCGTGCCCGTCACGAAGTCCGGAGAAGTCCTGTCCGGAAAGCTCTATGCCCAGCAGATCGACCCGCGGGCCGTCTTCAACCGCCTGCTCAGCCGGATCGCAACCCCCGCGGCCGCGGCCCGGATCCGGGAGAACCGTCTTTTCGACGGCCTCGTCGATTCCCTGCCGGGTGTCCTCGAGTACATGGGAGTGGAGGCTCTCTTCGAGCACGCCCAGGACGGCCGGTTCGACCTGATCGTTCTCGACACCCCGCCGGCTGCCCGCGGAATCGAGTTCCTCGACTCTCCCAAGCGAATGGTCGAACTCCTCTCCAACGACGCCCTGAAGTGGTTCCTGAAAGAGGACTCCCTTCTCGGCCGGGCCTTCTCGGGCGCGGCCCGAGGAACCTCCGCCCTCCTCAAGCTGGCGGACAGGCTCCTGGGGCTGGGCTTTCTCTCAGACATGGCCGAGTTCTTCCGGGTCTTCGAGGGTCTCTATGCCGGTTTCGAGGAGCGGAGCCGCGTCATCGAGGCCGAGATAGCCAGAGCCCGGTTCTTCCTCGTCGCGTCCCCCGACAGGTCCGCGCTCAGGACCGTCGAGACCCTCAGAAGGAGCCTCGGCGACCGGGGGTCGGAGGCCGGGCTCTTCATCAACCGGGTGCCCCCGGACGGGCTGCCCCTCGAGTTCCTTCCGCCCGGATTGCGATCCCTGCCCCGCTTTCTGATTGAAGAAAGCGGCGGCCAGGTCGAGGACATCCCGTGGGATCTCTCCCGAGCGCTCCTGGCACCCGCCCCGGTTTCCTCCTGAGCGCGCCCGGACATTTCGAGATTACGTCTCATGTAGACGCAACGCGCTAACGCTCCGGGCGGCTCGCGGAGTCTGTAATCAGAGGAGATTCCCGAGGAGACCGGGAAGATCCTTGCGGATCACGCGTCGCGCCGCCTCGATGTCTGCCGCCGCGTAGCGGTCGTGATCCCAGGCAGAGACGGAGGTCCGGAGGAGCGCGCACGCTTCCTCGAGAATCGGGGACGAACGGAGCGGACGGCGGAACTCCATGGCCTGGGCGGCAGCGAGGAACTCGATTGCCAGGACACCCTCCAGGTTCTCGACGTTTCTTTCGAACTTGCGCGCCGCAATCGGCCCCATCGAGACGTGGTCCTCCTTTCCAGCGGAGGTCGGAATCGAATCGACCGAGGCTGGGAACGAGTTCGCCTTGCACTCGGAGACGAGAGCGGCGGCCGTCACGTGAATCATCATGAACCCCGAGTTCAGGCCGGGCTCGCTCACGAGGAAGGCGGGCAAATCCCCCGACAGGGAAGGATTGACGAGCCGTTCCGTCCGGCGCTCGGAGATCGAGGCCAGGTCCGTCACCGCGGCCGCGAGCAGGTCGAACGTCAGGGCCACGGGAGCGGCGTGGAAGTTCCCGCCCGAGATCAGGACTCCCCCGCCGTTCTCGTCCTCCGCGAAGACCATCGGGTTGTCCGTCGCGGCGTTCATCTCCGTCTCGACGACCCTCCGTGCGTGGGAAGCGGCGTCCCGGACGGTGCCGTGAACCTGCGGGGCGCAGCGGAGGGCATAGGCGTCCTGGACGGACTGGCAGGCCCGGTGGCTCTCGCGAAGGGCCGAGCCCTTCAGGAGCTCGCGGAGATTGCTCGCCGAGGCCAGCTGGCCGGGGTGGGGGCGGGCCTGGTGGATCCGCAGGTCAAAAGCCGCATCTGTACCCTTGAGCGCGTCCAGGGACAGAGCGCAGATGAGGTCGGCAGCCCGCAGGAGCCTCAGAAGGCGCGCCAGGGCGAGAGCTCCGACCGCCGTCGTCATCTGGGTTCCGTTGATGAGGGCGAGGCCCTCCTTTGCCTGGAAGGTCACGGGACGGAGCCCTTCTTTTTCGAGGGCCAGGCGAGTTGGGACTCTTTGCCCGCGATGGAAGACTTCTCCTTCTCCGAGAAGGGTCAAGGCGAGGTGCGCGAGCGGGGCCAGGTCGCCGGAGGCACCCACGGAGCCCTGACACGGGACGACGGCCACGACATCCCGGGACAGGAGGTCGAGGAGGCACTCGAGAGTTGTGCGCCGAACGCCCGAGAAGCCCTTCGCCAGGCAGTTGGCGCGCAGGAGCATGAGCGAGCGGGCAACGGGAACGGGCAAGGGATCGCCCGTCCCGGCGGCGTGGCTCCTGACGAGGTTGAGCTGGAGCTCTTCGAGTTTGTGGTGCGGGATGACGACGTCCGAGAACTTTCCGAAACCGGTGGTGACTCCGTAAACCACCCGGTCCTCGGCAATGGCGCGATCGATGACCGCCCGCGCCGCGTCCACGCGGCGGGCGGCGAGGGGAGAAAGCGTGGTGGAGACGCCCTCGTGAGCGGCCCTGTCGAGATCCTCCAGGGCCAGGGATTCCCCGTCCAGAATGAGTGAATGAGGCATCGGGGCGATTCTCGCATCGCTTAGAATTGATGGGTGACTACAACCGCAAGAAACGCCGCGGCCGTGATCGGCGGGCAATGGGGAGACGAGGGCAAGGGCAAGATCGTCGACCTGATCTCCCCCTCCTTCGATCTCGTCGCGAGGTACCAGGGTGGCCACAATGCGGGCCACACCGTGCGCTTTCAGGACAAGCACTTCGCTCTGCGTCTCATCCCGTCCGGAATCTGCCGCCAAGGGGTCATGAACATCGTCGGCAATGGTCTCGTCATCGATCCCCGGGCTCTCCTCTACGAAATGGAGACTTTGCGAGCCGCGGGCGTCGAGATCGGCGACAACCTGAAGGTCTCCGACCGCGCGCACGTGATTCTTCCGACTCACGCGCTCTTAGACGGGGCCCGTGAGAAGGCTCTCGGCAGCGCGAACATCGGCACCACTTCCCGCGGGATCGGCCCTACGTACGAATCGAAAGCGAACCGGACCGGCATCCGGCTCGCCGACCTCGTCGATGCCGACAGGTTCGTGGAGCTGGCGCGGCCGCTCCTGACGCACCAGGGGGCCGTCCTCAGGCACTTCTACGGCACGGACGCCCCTCCGGTCGATGCGATCCTTCAGGAATACATCGAGTGTGGGCAGAAGCTGCGGCGATTCGTGACCGACACGAGCGCCTACCTCGGGCACGAGCTGGCACGGGGGAAGAAGCTCCTGTGCGAGGGCGCCCAGGGCGTCATGCTCGATGTCGATCACGGCACCTATCCCTTCGTGACGTCCTCCTCGTGCGGACCAGGCGGCGCGGTGACCGGACTCGGAATCGCTCCGCGCTCGATCGGTCTCGTCCTGGCGGTTTCGAAGGCCTACACGACGCGCGTCGGTTCGGGCCCGTTCCCGACCGAGCTCCACGACGAACTCGGGGACCGGATTCGCAAGAGAGGCAACGAGTTCGGCACCGTCACCGGCCGCCCCCGGCGCGTCGGCTGGTTCGACGCGGTCGTGGCGAGAACGGCCGCGCGCCTGGCGGGCATCGACGGAATCGCCCTGACCAAGCTTGACGTGCTCGACGACCTGGACGAGATTCCGGTGTGCGTCGGATACGAGCTGGAGGGACAGCCGGCAAACGAGGTCCCCGCCC
This sequence comes from Thermoanaerobaculia bacterium, assembly GCA_022071945.1. Taxonomy (GTDB): domain Bacteria; phylum Acidobacteriota; class Thermoanaerobaculia; order UBA5066; family UBA5066; genus JAJVIN01. The sequence continues at coordinate 98,410 of JAJVIN010000001.1, forward strand.
GCGCGGACCACTACGAGCGTGTTCGGCCCGTCCTCGAGGTCTTTCCAGGATGGAAGACCTCGATCGAGGGAGCAGCGACCTTCGACGAGCTTCCCGAAAACGCCCAGCGCTACGTGAGCGCACTCGAGAAACTGACCGGGGTCCCCGTCGTCATCCTCTCCACGGGAGCCAAGCGTGAGCAGACGATCCTCAGGGGCCGGGGAATTCTCGATGGCTGGCTTCGGGATCTCGACAGGACATAGACCGAACGCTCTGGGCCCCGGTTGTGCGGCCGGACGTCTCCGGGTAGACTCCGCCGGCTGGGGCCGTTAGCTCAGTGGTAGAGCATTTGCCTTTTAAGCAAGGGGTCGCGGGTTCGAATCCCGCACGGCTCACCAGCCTGAAAAGGCTTCGCCCCAGCAGGTTGTTGAAAGCCCCCATCGTCTAGTGGCCCAGGACGCTACCCTTTCAAGGTAGAGATCGCGGGTTCGAATCCCGCTGGGGGTACCAGCCTCTCCTCGCTCCGGCCCGGCTCCCTTCGGGCTGAACGACCTGAATCAACCGAGCGATTCGATTCCCCCGGCCCGAGCCTCGCACTTAGGGAGTAGCATCTGTCTACCGGCTGACATCGACGTCAAGGAGGCTGAAATGGCTGACCAGTTGACGACGAAGAGTGGCCTGAAACGCGCCGGCTCCCGGCCCGGATCGACCGCCAAAACCACCTTCTCGAAGGCCCTCTACCGTGGGGTGGCCGTGGCCTTCACGACGCTCGTCTGCATCCTTCCTTCCGCCGGACGGCATGCGGCAGCGGCCAACGCCTCCATCCTCCACATGCACGAACATCTCGACCCGGGACGGCCCTACGCCTCTCCCGTCCTCGACGGTGCTGGCTATCTCTACGGGACGACGTACTTCGGGGGCCCCGCGAGCGCCGGAACGATCTCGAGGATCCGGACAGATGGAACCGGCGAGGAGGTCCTTCACTGGTTCACGGGTGGACCCCACAACGGCGCCAGACCTTATGCCGCCCCGATCCTGGATGGGGCGGGCTACCTGTACGGAACGACTGCCGGCGGCGGTCCCGCCGACGCCGGCACGATCTACAAGATCCGGACGAACGGCACAGGCTTCGAGATCCTCCATGCCTTCAGCGGCGACGGCACGACAGGCCTGGGACCAGACGTGTCTCTCGTACTGGACTCCTCGGGTTACATGTACGGAGTCTCCTACTACGGAGGGACGTCCGTCATTGACGGGGTCGTCTTTCGCCTCCGTACCAACGGGACCGGCTTTCAGGTCCTCCGAAACTTCAAGGGTGGCGCGTCGGACGGCTCCAATCCATACGCCTCGCTCATCCTCGACGAATCCGGATACCTCTACGGCACCACCGAGCGTGGCGGGGCGAACGACGGCGGCACCATCTTCAGGATGAAGACCGACGGAACGGGCTTCCAGCTCCTCCACTCTTTCGAGATGACTCGCGATGGCGGGTTCCGGCCGTCGTCCGCGCTGAGTCTCGACGGCGCCGGGAATCTCTACGGGGCGACGCCGTACGGCGGAACCAGCAACGTCGGAGTCGCCTTCACCATCAAGACGGACGGGACGGGTTTTCAGATTCTCCACTCGTTTGCCGGCGGCAGCTCGGACGGTGCATCGCCCGAGTCCGGCTTCGTCCTGGATGGCACGGGCAACCTCATCGGCACCACGTCGGCTGGCGGCGCACAGAATCTGGGCACGCTCTACACGATGAAAACCGATGGGAGCGGCTATCGGATCCTGCACTCATTCGACGGGTATCCGGGCGATGGCGAACACCCTCTTTCTCCCCTCATCAGGGACAGCTCCGGAACACTCTTTGGGGCCACTCCGGGAGGCGGCAGTTCCAACTACGGAGCCGTCTTCAAGCTCCGGGCGGACGGGTCGGCGTTCCAGATCCTGTACTCGTTTCCGGGTGCCGGGAGCGACGGGATGTCCCCGTGGGCCGATCTCCTGCTCGACGGCTCGGGCACGCTATTCGGCACGACATACGGTGGAGGCTCGGCCAGCCGCGGAACGGTGTTCGCGATGAGGCCCGACGGCTCGGGTTACAGGATCCTCCATTCGTTCTCGAGCGGCCTTTTCGATGGAGGCAGCCCGTACGCCGGCCTCGTCGTGGATTCCTCCGGCACCCTGTACGGAACCACGTACTACGGCGGGACGATGGATCTCGGGACCGTCTTCAGGATCCGAACGGATGGCACGGGATTTCAGCTTCTCCATTCCTTTTCCTCGGCTCCTAGCGACGGCAGCCGCCCGCGTGCGTCTCTCGTTCTCGATGGGAAGGGGAACCTCTTCGGCACGACTCTTTATGGCGGGTCCCAGGGACTGGGAACAGTCTTCCGTCTTCGCACGGACGGATCCGGATTCGCGGTCGTGCACTCCTTCACGAACGGGGCGGCGGACGGCGCCTCTCCTTACGCGGCGCTGATCCTGGGTCAGTCGGACACCCTCTTCGGGACGACCTACGGAGGGGGCGAGGGGAGCTCCGGAACGGTCTTCTCGCTCCAGACGGACGGGACCGGTTTTCGCATTCTCCACTCCTTCAAGGGCGGGACATCGGATGGAAGCAGACCGTATTCCGCGGTGCTCCTGGACGGCGAAGGTTCCCTCTACGGCACCACCTATGGCGGAGGGACGTCGGGCGTCGGGACTCTCTACAAGATCAGGTCAGACGGAACCGCATTCCAGCTCCTCCGGTCGTTCAAGGGAGGCACGAACGACGGAAGCCGCCCCTACTCCGCTCTGATCGCCGGATCAGGCGGCACCCTCTACGGGACCACGTATTCCGGAGGGCAGACGAACGACGGCACCGTCTTCAAGGTCGCAAATGACGGGACCGGGTTCGAGGTCCTCCATTTCTTCGCCCATGGCCAGGCGGATGGGGCCAATCCGGGGGCCGCCTTGGTGAGGGACGGCTCGGGAAATCTCTACGGAACGACTCCTCGCGGGGGCAACGGTGATTTCGGAACAGAGTTCGTGGTCCAGGATTCATGCGGTTCCGTCGTCCCGCCCGTCGTTCGCGCCCCGGCTGCCGTGACTCCCGCCCGGATCTTCAAGGCCGCTGTCGTCACCGAGCCGGGAATGACCTATCGCTGGGCCGTCTCTGGAAACGGGACCCTCACTTCGGGTCAGGGAACGTCCGCCATCACGATCACTCCCGGGTCAGAGGGAACCGTCACGGTGAGAGTCACCGGAACGAACTCGGCCGGATGCCTCACTCCCGAGACATCCGTGACCGTGAGCATCCTCGAGCCGGCGAGGTTCCTGAGCCTGCAATCGGGCAAGGTGCTTGTCCACGTGGCCTGGAGGAGCCAGTACAGTGGTCAATCGGGCATCGCCACGGCCATCCCGAAGGGAGACCAGTTCGGATACTTCTACTTCTCTGACGCGAACAACCCGGAGGTCTTCGTCAAGGTCCTGGATTTCGGTGCGTCCTCGCCGTACCTCCTCTTCTGGGCCGGACTGACGGACCTGGAGTACACGGTGTTCTTCACAAACACCTCCACGTGGACGAGCACGTCCTTCAACAAGCCAGCCGGGAGCACGGCCGGGGGCGCGAATACGACCAGCCTGCCTCACGTGCGAGCCGTGGCGTGGGATCCGGACTTGAATGTCGTCCGAGAGCTCCCTGGACCGGAACTCCAGGCGGGAGCCGGGGCGGGCGATAGACGGAAGGGAACCGAGAACCCTGAAAAGGCGAACCCGTGGGCTGTCGAGTTGCGGCGGAACGTCCCCGGCCCCGCCGGTGACGGTGAGATCCTCCTTGCAAACGGCCAGGTAGCGGTTTCTGTCTCCTGGCGCAGCCAGTACAGCGGGCAGTCGGGGATGGCCACTGCGATCCCGCAGAAAGACGAGTTCTGCTTCTTCACCTTCTTTGACCAGCAGAACCCCGAGGTCTTCGTGAAGGTTCTCGACTGGGGGCCCCAGGTGCCATTCAAGATCTTCGCGGCCGGACTGACAGACCTGGAATACGAGGTCACTTTCAGAAACGTGAGGTCGGGCGCGGCTGTGACGTTCAAAAAGCAGCCGGGCACCTACGACGGATACGCCGCGAACATGGAGCGGTGTGAGGGGACGGCGCCGGCCGGAGTCAGAACGCCAGGATCACGGCCAGCGTGAAGCCGCTGATCTCCTGGGATTGGCCGTTGTTGATCCTGGTTTGCGGAATGTACTGGCTCTTGTAGCCGGCGGAAGCCATCAGGCTCCTGTTCAGCCTGCACCCGACGGCCACGTCCCAGTTCAGGGCGTAGGTGTTCTCAGAATCAGATCCCCGGAGGGCGACGGGACCTCCCGCTAGCCCCGCCTCGTGGTCGACCCTCAGGGGGCCGTATCCATAGAAGAACGTGCCCGTCAGAAAGAACTGGTCGTCCTTGAACGGCCGGAAGAGGAGGTTCAGACCGATCGTCGGTCCCGAAAGGGTGATGTCCGCCGAGCCCCTGAGTTCCCCGGCCGGTGTCTCGATGCGTTCCGCCACGGACACGTGGACGTACTTGAACCCGATGAAGGGCCGAAGAAAGCTCGTCGCCCGGTACGACAGCGCCAGATCGAGATCTTCCCTGTCGGATCCCATCGAGATCGGGTCCGCGATGCGGTCGCCCGCGAAGTCGACGATTCCGTTGAAATCGAGCGAGCCGAAGAGATACCCGGCGGAGAGACCCCAGTTCCCGTACGTCACGGAACCGACCGGCCCCGAGAGGACGGAGTACCCACTCTGCTCCATCTCGATGCCCGTCGCGGTGGGCAGACGGCTTGTATTCGAGTACCAGACCCTGTACCCGATGGTGTAAAAGACTGTCTTCTGTTTCTCCTCCTCTGCCAGAGAGACCGAGCCCGTGACGAGGATGGACCAGACAACAGCCATCAAGGCCCTTCGCGCTGCGGAAACGAGCATCAGGAAGACACCTCCGGTTCCTACGGGATTATGGGAAAGTCCCCTTCAGAGGCCTTCTGAACGGGGAAGGGCTTCAGCTCGCTTCTGGCGACCTGTTGTGTGGCGGGATCGGTCAGCGTCACCTGGAGCTCCAGCACTTTGCCGTGCACCAGACTCGCGGGAACGACGCCCTCCCATGCCTCGCCCCGGCTCGTGAGACGGACCTCCAGCGGTCGTCCCGCTTCCATGACGAGGAGACCGGCCGTGCCTCTCCTCCCGCCGCCCACCACGACACGAACCACGGCGTCCTTCTTCTCCCTGAGCGGAGAAGCGAACGTGATCTGAACGTCTCTCAAAAGGTGATCGAAGAGGACCGCCGCGGGTTCGTCACGCCTGGGCAGCGGCGGGATGGCGGTTGCAGGGGGAGCTTGCGGTACGGCCTCCTCGGCCGGTCGTTGCGCGGCCGGCGCGGCGGGAACACTCGCGCCCGGTGAGAGGTCCGCCTTCTTCGTCGCAAGAGGTTCCCGCTCTGTCTTGTCTGGCGGAGCCGTGGCCGGCTTCTTTTCGCTGAAGGCGACTTGGCGTCCCGAAAGAGACGGGGTCGGAGCCGGAACCGTTCCCGGCGGCGCCTCCTGGAGGACCGTGGGGACAGTCCTGAGCGCTTCCCGCGGAGCGATGCCTGGGGCCGGATCCTGGGACGCAAGAGCGGGACTGTCCGGCTTCACGGGTCTTCTCGAGGCGACGAGTATCGCTGCCACCGCAATCGCTCCCACGGCGGAAAGGACGCCAGCAACAAGCCAGTTTCTCCCCGGGGAGCGAGCGGTGGATTCCAGAACCGGCGGCAAGGAGGTGCTCACCTTCGGAGCCGTCTCTATGACGACGACACGCTCCGTGGAGTCACCAGGCGTGCCGTCACCGGACGCATGCGAATCCAAACCCGGAGGCACGGCCCCCGCCTCGACGGATTCCGACAGAAGAGCCCGGCGCAGAGCCGACACGAAGGCCTGACAGGAGGGGAACCTCTCCTCGGGCTTCTTCGCGAGGACTCTCGAGATCACGCTGTCGACGCCGGGAGCCAGGCCGGGGGCGAGGGTCGAAACCGGCACCGGTTGCTCGTAGACCGTCCGGTGCACCCTTGCCACACTCGAACTCGCTTCGAAGGGCTCCTTTCCCGTCAGAAGCCAGTAGGCCAGGACGCCAAGGGAGAACTGGTCCGTCGCGGGCCCCGCGGGCTGCCCCTGCGCCTGCTCGGGCGACATGAATCCGGGCGTTCCCATCACGAAGCCCGTGGCCGTCAGCCTGAGGCCCTCGACACTCCGCGCCAAGACGAAATCCGACAGGAACAGGTGGCCGTTCTCGTCGAACAGGATGTTGGCGGGCTTCACGTCTCGGTGGACGATGCCCTTCCCGTGTGCATGGTCGAGCGCGGCCGCGAGGTGCGCGAGCCCCGTCAGCTGTTCCTCGACCGTGTTCCATCGGCCGGGATCGGCCAGATCCCCGCCCGGCATCAGAGCCATGACGAGGAATGCGCGGTGCTCGTCCTCGCCGAAGTCATGGACGGGGACGATGTGAGGGTGGATCAGCGAGGCGGCGAGCCTCGCTTCCTGCACGAACCTCTCCATGAATCCGGGCTGTTCGGCGATGTGAGGGAGGACCAGCTTCACCGCGACGTGACGCTGGAGCTTGGGGTCGAAGGCCCGCCAGACCTGGGCCATCCCGCCCGCGCCGAGCCTCTCCTCGAGCTGGTAACGCCCGAGACGCAGTCCGCTCCCCGCGGTTCCCGCTCCGGTGGGTCCTTCTCGCATCGTTTCCTGAGATCCTATCCCTGCGCTACCTTCTCTCGCGGGCTCTCCGCGCCAGCTCCTCCGGCGGGACATCCTCCACGTGTGTCGCGATCCACCACTTGTTTCCGGAAGGGTCCTTGATCCCCGCGTTGCGGTCGCCGTAGAACTGATCCGCGGGCTCCATCAGAGACTCGCCTCCAGCCTGGATGGCCTGACGGTAGAGAGCATCCGTGTCAGGCACGTAGAGGTAGAGGGACGAGGGCATGGGCGGGAAACCCTCCATCGCCTCGCCCATCATCACCATCGAGTCGCCAATGCGGACCTGAGCGTGCATCACTCGGCCCGTCCCGTCGGACGTGCGTTCGATCTCCGTCGCCCCGAGCGCCGCCTTCAAGAACTCGAGGAGCCCTGGGACACCCTCTACGACAAGGTACGGAGTCACGGTATGGAATCCCTCAGGAATCGGCTTCACTGCCATCGCTCCCTCCCGCTGTTCTATTCGTGGGCTGTTCGGCGGAGGATACCGTAGCGGCCGGGGACCGGTCCGCAACACGAGACGTCTGAGGCGACGGGGAACTCGCCCACGAGAGAAGAACCCGTGCCGGTGCCATTCCCAGCCGCGCGGAAACCTCCTATGCTTGCCAGGATCCGCGGCCGGGTCAGGAGGCTTTCACCATGCCGCCCGCTCCCCTGGCACCTGCTCCTCCCCTCCCAGGTTCCGATCAGTTTGGCGCCGCCGTCTCCGCGATCGAGGCCGAACTCGCTTCGCCGATGGGTCAACGGGATCGCGTCCTGGCCGCTTGTGAAGTCCTTCGCTCCTGCCCCGACGCCCTTGCCGGTCCCGACGGCTCCCGGGCCGCTCAGAAGCTGGCTCTCCTCGTCATCAAGAAGGCGGGCGCCATCGTCGAGCCCGTCGCGGCTCTTCTTCTCGAAAGCACTCTCCTTTCTCCCTCCCCCTGGCCGGTCCTCGAGGCGCTCCTGGCGGCCCCGAACAAGAAGGTCGCCCAGCCAGCCCTCGAGCAGACCGCCAGGCTCGCCGCGGAGGGAAGGCTCACGGTCACGCTCCGGGTGGCGGAGAGCCTCGCGGCCATCAGCGAGACCTCCGGTTCGGTCCTCGGCGAGAAGGCGTCTCTGAGCCTCCTGGGCCAGATCCTCTCGCGCCTCCTGCCGTGGAAGCCCGAACAGAGCGTGGAGCTCACGGACCTCGTGGTCGAGGCTCCGGATCACAAGCTCCGCCACCTCGTCGCCCGGCTTCTGGACCTCTCGGGCACGCCGCCCCCGCCTTCGCTCGCGACCCGGATTCTGGGAGAAGAAGCCACGACCTTCCTGGCTCCTTACCTCGCCTTCACCCGTGCCAGTCACGTCGACCTCCTCGATCTCGTCGTGGAGCCTGGCTCGCCGCCGCCTGCCCTGGACTCGATCAGGAAGGCAGAGTCGGAGTGCGGATCGGCCCTCCTTCGAGAGATCCTCGCCGAGCTCGGCTGGCGCCGGGTCAGCGCGGGCCTCTCGGTTCACCCGTTCGCGGCCGTGTCGGTCGGCGGCTCGTTCCCTCTGTTGATGCGTCCGGCAGAAGCCCTCCTCGTCGAGGATCCGCCCCAGGTCCGGCGCGTCTTCGATCGCTGGCTGGCCGTGGCGCACGGGGGAACCCTGGCCCACGACGTGGAGGACGCCTCCGACGACGATCCGGTCAATCGATTCCGCCTCCTGAACGTGCGGCACGCCGACATCCTCGGGGACTTTCTCGACGTGGCCCCCCTCACGGCCGAGAAGGTCCGCCACGTCCTGCAAAGAATGGACGGAATCGTCGAGGACTACACGGTTCTCTTCCGGACACGAGCCGCTGAGGAGTGCGGCGTCGTCCTCGACGTCTATCGTGACTTGAAGGCCCGGGTCGAGCGGGAGCTCGAGGCCGCCCAGAAGGGCCGCCCTCTCACGATCGAACTGACCCGTCTGGTCCAGATGTTCGAGGACCCGCGGAACGCGGGAGAGGTCCGCACCCTTCACGGCCTGAAGCGCTATCTTCACCAGAAGGGGCTGAAGCTCGGCTTCAAGCTGGCCGAGGCCGTCAGGGGAACGAACAGGACAGTCGACCTCGCCGTCGCGACTCCCCTGCGCGTCATCCATGTCGCCAGGGTCCTCGAGTACGTCGATTTTGAGAAGGAGCCGGAGGAGAACGAGGAGACCCTCGGCATCCCATGGCCGGTCTGGATTGCGGCCGAGGGCTTCTCGCGGCAGCTCCTGCACGGCCAGCAGAACCTGCCCAGGCTGAGGGCCTTCTGCTACGGCAACGAGGTCCACTACTACCTGACGTTCCGGAACCACCCGGTCTTCGTCCGGGTCGACTACGCCCCTCCGCTTCGAGGGGGCATGGTCGATCTCGAGTACTACGGGGTCAGCAAGTACGAGCTCGACTCGCACCCGAACCCGTCCCTCGATGGCATTGGCCGGTTCTTCAAGAAGCTCGACATCAACGTCGAGATCGACAACACCCGGATCCACGCCCGGTACGACAAGGAGCGAGCCGTCGACCTCGCGGACCTCTGCGAGAAGGTCGAGGCGGTCTTCAGGCTCGCACCCTACCTGATGGACATCGACTGGGTTTCTGGCGGCCTGGCCCTCGACCCCGACGCCAGAGAAGCCGTCGCCGACGCCTGGGCGGCGTTCTTCTCCCGCTGGGGCGTCCTCCCCCTCTCACAGATCCTCTCGGCCGACAAGCTGGGGATTCTCGTCTCGCTCGAACCGGACGTGACGGGCGTCAAGGAGGTTCGATGGAACGGGAAGGGACCGTACCGCGACCGCTTCTCCACGGGTTCTCTCGCCTTCTTCTGGGAGAAGGTCAGGGCCGCGCTTCTCGAGAAGGGGCTCCGCGATCTGGCCGCCTTTAGAAGTGGCGAGGAAGTGGCCCAGTTGAGCCTCGAGCGCGAGGTCTTGCGGCCGCTGCGAGCCGCGGTCTGTCGAGGGGAAGTCCTCGAATCCGCTCAGGGGATCGGACCCGCCGAGCCCGCCCTGTACCAGAAGACCCACGAGGCGAGGCGGTTTGCGGAGCTCCTCGCCAGAGACAGCGCGAACCTGATCCGGTCATCGCGGGTGGCCCGGCTCGCGTCGGCCCTGGAAAAGCACCTGCGATTCCAGTCGACGGGATCCGTGAACGGATACGACGTCCAGCGGGCCGTCTTGCCGCTGAAGGGCGAATCGATCACCCTGTTCGTACTCCGGGACAGCGCATCGGTCTACCGCCTCGCCTTCTTCACTTTCGAGGGCCCCGTCTTCAGAAGACGGCAGGGACCGTCGGACGAATGGGTCGAGAACGCTCTTTTCGACTCCGACGTCCTCGCCCAGCGGCTTCTGAGAAACAACCTCCCCGCGTCGGGACTCGAGTCCGAAACCGCTTCCGCCGAAGCCGCCGCGGAGTCGCTCCGGGCGATCTTCCGCATCCCGAATCCCCACGAGCACGCGCCCCGGCTTCCCGGAGAAAGGCTCGTCCAGGGGATCGCGGCCGCACCCGGACACGCGGTCGGGATCGCCCGCCTCGGGCTTGGAGGCCGTCAGCCGGAAGACGTCGACGGCGCGATCCTCGTGGCTGCCTCCGTGCGTCCAGAGGACGGTCCGCTCCTTTTCCGCGCCGCGGGAGTGGTCTCAACGGGCGGCGGGGTTCTCTCTCATGCGGGTCTTCTGGCCATGCAATTCGGAAAGCCCGCGCTCGTCGTTCCCGGCACGTGGGAGGTGACACCGGGCGGGACCCTCTCGATCGGCTGCCGCCGGTTCGAGTTCGACGAGGAGACGGTCGAGGCCTTCGGCATGCGGGTCGTGGAGAAACGCAACCTCCGAGAAGAGGAGGACAGGATCGCGGACGGGGACCTCCTCGTTCTCGATGCGGACTCGGACGTGCTTCGCGTGCTCGGGCAGGACCGCGACACGCTTGCTCTCCACGATGGTCTGCATCAGCTGACACACTCGGTCAGAAGCCTGGCCGTCGCGACGTCCGACGAGGACATCCTCAACCTGAGAGGGCGAAGGCTGCGGGCCCGGCGCCAGATCGAGAAGCTCTTTTCCCGGATGGCCGATCCGGTCCTCGCCTGTCACGCCGTGCGCGAGCTCCTGGCTGGCGAGGCCGCCTCGTGCCGTGCCGACCAGGGCGAGCTTCTTCGTGAGCTCTTGCGGAACCGGTCCGTGGGCGACGCCGCTCGCGCCGCGATCCATCAGATCGCCTCGGATCTGAGGAGGTGGCACGCGGCCGAGTGCGAGGAAGCGGCGAGCCTGATCCCGACCTCCGCCGACGCCCATGAGATCCTGGCTCTCAGAAGAGATGCCCTGAGGCTCGGAGATCGTCTGGCGGTCGCGACGAGCTGCCTTTCGGCATGCGGAATCTCCCTCGATCTCGGGCCGGTTCCCCAGGAGCTCGACTCGATCGCCCGGCCGCGGCTTCTCGAGCTCAGAGCCGGACTCGAAACGTCGATGCTCGGTGCAATCGAACCCGGCGGGAACCCCCGCCACCTTCGTCACCTGCTGCGCCAGGTGATCAGGCTGGACGGGATCCTCGGCGCACCTGTCCGCGAGCCCGGTCTCATCGAGACACTGGAGAGACGAGTCCTCGATGAGGACGAGGCGGTGCTCTCCCGGCTGGCGAACCGCAGGGTGCTGACGGACCGGGATGGAGGGATCGAGCTGAGACCTCACGTCGGCTCCAAGGCCGCGGCACTGGCCGAGGCTTCGCAGCTCGGCGAGGGATCGAGAATCCCGCCATGGTTCGTCATCACGGACCTGGCGTTTCGGGATGTGCTCGAGGGCCCCGCGCCCGATCTCTCGGCCCTTCCCGGGACGGGGGGGCCAGGCTTCACCCTCGGGCGGCTGATCGAGGAGATCCTCGCGCGGAAAGACTGGGACGCGGGAACGAAATCCACGCTGATTCGACGCGCCTGGAAGTCCGCGACTCTTCCTCCTTCGCTCGTGGAGGAAATCAACGACGCGCTCTCACCGCTCTCGAGGACAGAGCGCCCATTCGTGGCCATCCGGTCCTCGGCCCGCGAAGAAGACACCGAGACGGACGCGAGAGCCGGAGAGTTCGACACCTTCCTCTTCGTTCCGTGCGGTCCGGCCGTTCTCGAGTTCCTGAGGCTCGCCTGGGCCGGGCTCTGGAATCAACGGTCGCTCCTCAACCGCCAGGCCACGGGCCGCGACACCGCCGTCATCGGAGGGGGCGTGCTCATTCAGCACATGGTCGACTCGCGGGTCTCCGGCGTCCTTCACACCGTCAACGTTGCCGAAAACCGGCCGAGAGAGGTCCTGATCAACGCGGGACTCGGTCTGGGTGAAGGGGTCGTCTCCGGGCTGGTCGCCGCCGATCAGATCACGGTCGAAAAGGACGCGGCGCTCTCCGGCGACGACATGCACTTCCGCTACCTGACGCGCGACAAGAGAGACCGGATCGTCTTCAACACGCGGACGGGAGCGGGCACGCAACGCGTGGAGACCCTGTACCACCAGCGTCTGAGGCCGGCTCTGGAGTACGTCGAGCTGTGCGAGCTCGTTCACGCGGCCATCCGCCTCGAGGCCCTCCACGGCCACCCCCTGGACATCGAGTTCGCCATAGAAGGAGCCGGGCTCTGCCTCCTGCAGATCCGCCCCGTGCCCGCAGCCCTGGCTGTCTGGACCGAGACGGCCTCACGTTATCCGATTGCGCCAGGAGACCGCCGATGATCCGAAACGAGGAAGCCCTCGACTACCACTCCGGTGAACGGGCCGGCAAGCTCGAAGTCCGGCCGGTCAAGCCCTGCCTCACGCCCCGGGAGATGAGACTCGCCTACCTGCCGGGAGCCCGGGCCGCGTGCGAGGCCATCGTCGAGGAGATCGACAACGTCTTCAAGTACACCGCGAAAGGGAACCTCGTCGGCGTCATAACCGATGGTTCGGCGGTGCCAGGCCTCGGGGCGATCGGACCTCTGGCCGCCAAGCCAATGCAGGAAGGGATGGCCCTCCTCTTCAAGCGCCTGGCGGACATCAACGCCTTCGACCTGGAGCTCGACACGAAAGACCCGGACCGCTTCATCGAGACCGTGCGGATCCTCGCCCCGACATTCGGGGCCGTCATCCTCAAGGATCTGCGTGCCCCCGAGGGGCTCTACATTCACGAGAAGCTCGACCAGCTCCTGAGCATCCCGGTCTTTCACGAAAACCTGCAGAGCACGGCCGTCGTGGCGACCGCCGCCCTCACGAACGCCCTGGCCCTCGTGGAGAAGGACATCGCCAGCGTCAAGGTCGTCGTGTGCGGCGCCGGAACCCTCGGGATCGGCTGTACGCGTCTCTTCCTGAGAGCTGGCGTCCGTCCCGAGAACCTCCTTGTCTACGACATCCACGGACTCCTGTCCGAGGGACGCGAGGACCTCAACCTCTACCAGCGGGAATTCGCCCGCCGCGAGGGCCCGGTGACGCTTGGGGAAGGACTTCGCGGAGCGGACGTCTTTGTCGGAGCCTCGGCCGCCGGGGTCGTCTCCGTCGAGATGGTCCGATCGATGGCTCGCTTCCCCATCGTCTTCGCCCTGGCGACCCCCGAACCGGAGATCGCCTACGAGGCGGCGCGCGCGTGCCGGCACGACGTGATCGCGGCGACGAGCCTCGCCCAGTACCCCAACGCGATCGTCGACCTCCTCAGCTTCCCGTACGTTCTCAGGGGCGCGCTCGACGTTCACGCGACCCGTATCACGGACGCGATGCTTCTCGCGGCCGCGGGCGCCCTTTCGGAGCTCGGCCGGGAAGAAGTCGTCGAGGAAGTGAGCCGGGCCTACGGGTGGGAGCGGCTCTCCTTCGGTCCCGAGTACCTGCTGCCGACGCCGGTGGACCCGAGGATCCTCATCCGCGAGTCGACCGCGGTCGCTCGGCAAGCCGTCGAGGACGGCGTGGCCCAGCGCCCGGTCGACGCGGCCGAGTACCAGGAAAGCCTGACGCTCAGGCTCGGAACCGGGCGCGAGATGCTCAGACGCCTGATCGTCGCCGCGCGACAGCAACGCCCCCGCGTGGTGTTCGCCGAGGGAACGACCGAGACGATCGTGCGGGCGGCCAGCGTCTTGCTCGAGGAGGGGGTCGCCCTGCCGACTCTCCTGGGGCCCGAGGCGGAAGTTCGGTCACTGATCGAGAGGCTGGGCCTCGAGGCTTCCGGACTCTCGATCGTGGATCCCGCCCGGACTCAGAGGCGAGAGGCGTATGCCGAGGAGTACCACAAGATGCGGCGGCGCCGCGGCGTCATGAAGTCGACGGCTCTCGAGCGCCTGCGCAGTCCGGACTACGTCGCCGCCATGATGCTCCACGCCGGCGACGCCGACATGATGATCTCTGGACTTGCCGAGCACTATGCGGACTCGCTCCGGACCATCCTGGAAGTGATCGGCCCCGCGCCCGGGGTTCGCCGGATCTCCAGCCACTACATGGTCCTCATGCCCCGCGAGGTCCTCTTCATCGCGGACTGCGCCGTCAACGTCGACCCGGATTCGGAAGATCTCGCCGAGATCGCCCTCCTGACCGCCAGCGCCGCCAAGGCACTCGGAATCGAGCCCCGCGTGGCCATGCTCTCGTTCTCCAACTTCGGCAGCGTCGATCACAAAATGTCGCGAAAAGTCCGGGATGCGACGGAGATCGTCAAGAGCCGCGCTCCCGAGCTCGTGGTCGACGGCGAGATGCAGCTGACGACGGCCCTCAACGCCGAGGTGAGACAGCACTACTTCCCCTTCTGCGAGCTGAAGAAGAACGCGAATGTCCTCGTCTTTCCCGACCTGCAGGCGGGAAACCTCGCGCTTCAACTCCTGCAGGAAACGGGAGACGCCGTCCTCGTCGGACCCATCCTGATGGGAACGAAACGGCCTGTTCACCTCTTGCAGTACCGGAGCTCGGTGCAAGAGATCGTCAACCTGGCCGTCACGGGCATCGTCCAGGCCTACGCCTTGCGGCACCCCGAGTGAGTAGACCGGCGGTTTTCAGGCCGGCTTGGGGTCCGGCACGCCGAGCCTGCCGGGATAAAGCCGCGTGGCGCTGAACCAGCCGACCGCCGTCAGAAAGCCCAGAAGAAGCCACCAACCGGTGCTGGCGAGCCTCGGCAGTTCCCGCGCGTAGCCCGGGACGAAATCCGACTCGGAGACGTTCACGGTGTAGGAGACGAACTGGAGGGGCTTTCTGGGCGAGTGCTCTCTGTAGACGCCTCCTGGAAACTTCCGGACGAGGAAGTCCAGCAGTTCGCGCCGGTCGAACAACAGGAAGCTCATCGGCTGGGCCGTTGGGGCCGGAAGCGCCTCGACCACCGCCTGATCCCCATCGAGGATCCGGTTGCTGGGATTGAAGAACCGGAACGTCTCCTCGCTCTTCTTCGTGAACGCCGAGAAGATGTAGATGTTCGTCTCGAGTGGGAGCGAGGCGATGAAACGGCTGGCCCGCATGCGAGGCCGGGCGTTGTCCGCCACGAGCTCCATGTAGAGAGACCAGTGGTGCCCCGCCAGGAAAACGAGGAGCCCCGCCGCCCCTGCCCGGAGAGCCAGGTGCCTGCCCGGAGTCAGCTCTCCGAGAGAGTGCATGAGATAGGCCCCGGCCAACCCGGCGATCAGGCAGATCGCCGGAATCGCGACGTTCAAGTGCGGCCAGAAGGGCGGATCTGCAGTGAGCACACCTCCGAAGATGAAGGTCAACAAGAACCAGCTGAGAAGACCCACGGCTCCCGGGTCCTTCAATCTCGCCAGGCAGAGTCCGAATCCCACGGTGAAGAGAACAGCCGTCAGCGCGCCCACCATGGGCCGCGGAAACCCGAAATGAGTGCTCTGATCCGCGTAGAAGTAGAGGGTCAAGAAAGAGCGCCGAAGCTGCTCGCGCACCACGACCGCCCGGGAGTCCGTCGCGTACTTCGACATCGAATGCCTCATGATCTCGGGCGACCAGAGGACGACGGAATTCGTCCGTCCCGAAAACTCCTTCGGCTTCTTCAAGGCGAATCCCACGGTCGGCCCGAGCCCGACGAGACTGCCCAGGGCGAACGTGAGGACGACAGCCGCCTTGTCTTTCCTCGAGACGAGGGACCACACGGCCCAGGCCCCCAGGACGGCAACCGCCAAGAGCGGGCTGATACGGGCTGAATAGTAGGTGTGCAGACCGAAGCCGAGCGTGAGACCCGAGAGCGCCGCCCAGAACATCAATCCTTCTCTGAGGGCCCGCAACAGGAGGTAGAGGGAGAGCGTCACGAACAGCGTCGCGATCGGACCGAACAGGATGCGGCTGAAATGAATGTGCGTGTAGCTTCCCATCAGCATCGCCATGGCGATGAGGCCGGCCTGGCGGCCGAAGAGAAGCCGGCCGAGGAGAAAAACGAGAGGGACCGTCAAGGTGCCGGCCAGAACCGAGAACATGACGATTCCCTCGTGATCACCGCCGAAGAGCCTGACCCCTGCCGCCAGGATCTGGTGCGAGGCGTACGGATGACCCGAACTCGTCAGCCCCGTCCACTGCTCGATGTTCCCGGAGATGACGTCGAGCGTCTTGAGCCCCATGACCCCCACATCGTTGTCGACGTGGGACGGAAACTCGGTCACGCGCCAGAAGCGGAAGAAGAACGCGATCGCCGTCGCGGCCCCCAGGATCAGCCACTCCCAGACCGCTATCTCCTTCGGAATGAACCTCGGAGATTCGGCCCGGTAGAGCGGAAGGAGAAGGGCAGCCCCCGAGAGGAGCCAGAGCCACCTGACGAGAGACGTCTCTCCGAAGAATCCGTAGCTGACGAGGAGGGCGGCGAAGAGAATCGCGGAGGCGAGCAGCAACTTCGGCCTGACGTGAAACGCGGGCGCTTCCTCGCTCTCTGACCGCCGGGAGGAGAGCCCGTAGACGAGACCCGCCAGGACGGAGAATCCCAGGGCCACCATCGTCACCGTGGCCACTTTCTTCCACGGGTCTGGCTCGCGGAACCGAGTCAAGAATTCGCCCGTCAAGGAGTGCTGCGCCCACAGGGCGAGGCCGGCCGACACAAAGAGGACCGACCTGCGATGCCAGGAATTCGAGGGCCCCGGGATGAGTCGATCCGGCCTGCCTGGTTCAGAGTTCATTGGACCTCGAATCTACTAAAGTGGCCCCACATCCCGAAAGAGCAAACCCTCGCGTTTGGGCGCACGGCCCCGCCACCGTCAGGCGCGGGGCCGTCCGGGCTCGTTCACGCGGGCATGGGCGCCAGCGCGATCACCGAGAAGGGAGCGCCGAGGGGATCCGCCAGAACCGCGAATCTCCCCACGTTCTTGATGTCCATCGGCGGAACCCTGGCGCTTCCACCGAGGCTCGTGGCGTTTGACACCACCGCATCGCAGTCCGTGACCTGGAAATAGGGCATCCAGTGGGCAGGAGCGTCTCCGTACTCGGCCGTCATGGCCATGACCCCGCCAATGGGTTGAGTCTCGCGGTAGATCTCGAGGTACTCGGGAACATCCGGGGACTCCGAACCCTTCAGCTGCCATCCGAAGAGACCCGAGTAGAACGTCTGGGCGCCTGCGGTGTTCCGGGTCGCGAGCTCCGTCCAGCAGAGGCTGGCCGGCTCGCCGACGATCCTGGCTCCGATGTGGCCTCTGGCCTCCCAGAGCGCGAAGACCGCTCCCTCTGGATCACTCACGACAGCCATTCGGCCGATACCCTCGACGTCGAACGGCCCGAAGAGGACCTTCCCGTCGAGGTCCCGCGCCCTCGCCGCGGCTGCGTCGGCGGACTGCACCGAGATGTAGCTCATCCAGTGGGAGGGCGTCCCGTGCTCCTTCTCTTTTTCACTCAGAAGACGGAGGGCCGCCACGTCCTGACCGCGAAGCTTCAGGAAGGTGTAGGTTCCTCCCGAGGTCGGGGCATCGACGGCCTCCCAACCGAAAAGCGCGGAGTAGAAGTCCTTGGCTCGCCGTGAGTCGGGGGTAGCCAGTTCGGGCCAGCAGAATGAACCGGGCAAAAGCTCGTTGCGCTCGGGCATGACGGCTCTCCTTTTCTTCGATATGGAGGTTCGCGCCGAATCTTACGCGAGAAGGTTCCGCCGTCCGCAACCTCGGGGCGCCAAGACTCAGGCTGTAGGTCAGTCCTGTCTGGCAGTCCTGGGCGAAATCGAGATGCGGGCGTGAGAAAGGAGCCGCTCCGCCAGGGTCCGGGGGCGCTCGCGCCTCCGATGGTGGTTCTTCACCTGGCTGACGAAGGCGTCAAGGACCATCCGGCGGGACGGATCGTCGATGCCTGAGTAGACGGCGGTGATGATCGGCAGGTCCCCGTAGTCCCGGCGGATCTTCTCGATGACGGCCGCGGAGGCGTTTCCGATCATGCAACCGAAACAAATGGCGTTGATGATGCCGTCCGCGCCGCCGGCGGCGAAGTCGACGATCTTGGCGACGTTGGTGAACAGGAGCTCGTGCGATTCGTTGGGCATGTAGGGAGCCGCGAGTTTCTTCAGCTCGAGATAGCCCGGCTCCTGGTGCCGGGTGACCCTGGACCCGACGACTCCCCTCACCTTCCACAGATCGACGGCGCGCCTGAGGGCGATGGACCCGTTGACGAGAAGCGAGGGGAGATCGAGGCCAGTGGCGCTCTGGTAGAGCCGGCGTGAAATCCCGAGGTCGACCACGTCGATCTGGAAGGGAGACGGCCACACTTCCAATCCCTGGTCTTCCAACCAGTGCATCAGATCAGCGTTGGCGGCCGGGTTGACCTTCGTGTAGATGTCTCCGGCAATCCCGACGACCGGCCGCTCTGCCCCGCGCAGAACTGGAATCGCCTCGAGATGAACCAGGGATTCCCGGAGCGCGGTGAAGACATCGCCCGATCCGATCGCCGACTCGATTCGCTCGAGATTGGCCCGGTGCACCTCGTCTGTCCGTCCCTTCTCGCACTCGTAGGGACGGATCTGGCAGACCGCCTTCACCAGGATCTCGATCGCCAGCAGCCCGACGTAGAACTTGTCCATCGCCTCGATTCCGAAGGCGGAAATGAGCTGCGCGCCGTTCGGGGAACTGACCCTGAAGCCCTCGATCGCGAGCTCCCGCAGGATTCCCTCCATGCCGTTTCCGTACTCGTGCAACAGGCAGGGAATCGAGGTACCCGGGAAAAAGAAGACGGTCTCTCCCGCCTCCCTCTCGTCCTCGGTCAACTTCAGTAGGTCTCCCAGGATCATCGAGTAGGCGTGGCACTCCTTGCCCAGGGCATAGCGGTCTCCCAGGGCCCGGACGCGCGTTCCCGGAAGAGGCAAGACCTTCGCATCGTGCCCTCTTGTCTTGAACAGCCCACAAAAGGCGTGGGCGTGATCCGCAAAGTAGGGAATTCTAATCCTCGACGGGCGGTCGGGAATGAAGGCGGCCGATCGGACAGGCTCCTTTCCGGCCGCCCGAGGCGGCATCCGGGAGCCGTCCAGCTGATCGATGAAGGCCTCCAGCCGAGTCAGCATCCCAGCCTCGCCCCGATGTTCGTCGAGCTCGAGGATGAGGTGAGGCCGGGACTGGAGCGCTTCCTCGATGTGGCGCAGGGTGAAGGCATCGGGCCCGCATCCGAAGCTCGACAGGACGAGCGGAGAGAGGTCCTTCTGTTCACGAAGCCAGAGTGCCGCTTCATGCATGTTCGCCGGGAACCGCCACGGGAGCGGGGAGCGTGAAGGCCGGTCTTTTTGACGCACGGGCAGGAGCGTCTGGGGAATCGCCAGCACTTCGAGCCGTCTGAGGCGTTCAAAAAGGCCGAGGTTCAAATAGCTGTCGAGAAGCCCATAGGGGCGGCCGAGAACGGCGAAGGCTCGGCGCCCCGGCCTGGCCGCCAGGAGAACCGACGCGCGGGCCCGGAAGATCTCGTCGAACTCCTGCTGGGCCCACAGACCCGTCCGGAAGGCCTCCCGAACTTTCTCTCTCGTCGTTCCGAGAATCTCGAGAAGGGGCTCGAAACCGGTCGCGAAGAGCTGTTCGCTCTCGAATCGGACCACCGGGGAGAGGAACCTGTCCGTCTGCGCCGTCCCGACGATGAAGGGGACCGCCATCGTGTAGGGGCACGTGAACGACGGGTCGTCTCCCGGCAGAGACATCATGGCCGGGACGAAGACCCCGTCGGCCTCGCCCTCGAGGAGCTCGGACACATGCCCCGCGGTCAGCTTGACCGGCAGGCAGACCCCGACCGACAGGTGCCTCATTCCACGCAACAGCGTCTCCTGCGACGAGGCTCGGGACAGGACTGGCCTGTGTCCGAGCTCCTTCCAGAAGGTCGCCCAGAACGGCAGGGTCCCCATCAGGCTCGACGCGCGGGGAACGCCGATCAGAAGGCCTGATCCGCCGCTTTCGGCAAAGAGCCCCTCGACCTTCTCGAGATAGTCGTCCGCGAGATTGGGTAGCGCTGGGGAGCCGGGCGCTCCCCCGCTCGTGTACCGCTCGCATGTATCGCCAAAGAAGGCCCTGTCTCCTTTTCCCCTCCCGGTCTCGACGACGTTCACCTCGCAGTGATTGGCGCACTGATGACACTCGAACGACCGGAGCTCGAGCTTTTCGACGGGATCGAAGCCCGAGAACCGGGTGCGGAACTCGCCCTTTGCCGCCTCGAATGCCGCCCGGGCGGACAGAGCGGCGCCGATGGCGCCGGAAATCCTGTTGTACGGGTGGACTTCGACCGGCCGGCCGAGGAGGTTCTCGAATGCCGCGACGACGGCCGCGTTGGAGGCGACCCCGCCCTGGAAGACGATTCGCTCGCCGAGCACCCGGGTGCCGGCCACGCGCTCGAGATAGTTGCGGGCGATCGAGTAGGCCAGACCCGCCGAGATCGCCTCCACCGAGCCTCCGTCGGAAAGCGCGCTCGTGACCTCGGTCTCCATGAACACGGTGCACCGGCACCCCAGATCGAGGGGGGCGAGCGCCGAGAAAGCCCGAGGCGAAAAATCCCGAAAGACGTCGATCCCGAGATCACGGGCCTGCTCCTCGAGGAAGGACCCCGTGCCGGCGGCGCAGACCTTGTTCATCGCGAAGTCGGAGATCTGGCCGCCCTTGACCGAGATGAATTTCGAATCCTGGCCGCCGATCTCGAGGATGGTGCCGGCGTCCGGGACGTAGTGAAGGGCTCCCAGGAGCTGACAGGTGATCTCGTTCTTGACGACGTCCGCACCCAGGAGCCTTCCTGCCAGGTGGCGGGCGCTCCCCGTGACTCCACAGGCGAGGACGCGGAGGCGTCCGCCCAGCCGTTCCGATAGAGTCGCGAGTCCCTCGAGAGTCACACGGGCCGGATCTCCGCGAGTCGGGAGGTAGAGGGCCGCCTTCACGGTGCCCGCCTCGTCCAGAACGACGAAGTCGGTGCTCACCGACCCGGCATCCACACCGATGAAGCCAGAGAGCGGACTCTCGCCGGGAGAAGCTGGCTCGGCGGCAGCTTCGGCCCTGAGACGGCGGGTGAGGGGCGGCAGCGAGTCCCTTCGCTGACGCCGCTGCGAGAAGATCGCCGAAACGCTCTGTCTGGCCGACTCGAGAGATCCGGACAGGGAACCGGCCGAGTCGAGGGCAAAAAGGGCCGCTCCCAGGGCGCCCTCGAGACCCGGAATGGGAGAGATCTCCAGGTCCGGAGCGCGAAGGCCGAGGACCTCTCCGAACGCCCGGGCGATCCCCCTGTTGAGGCCACAGCCTCCCGCCAGCATCGCGGGTCCGGGAATCTCCCGCCCTTTCAGGATCGTGGCGAGGAAATTCCGCGCGATGGCGACGCAGAGACCGTAGGCGATCTCGGGAAGTGGTGTCCCCTTCTGTTGCAGGTGAATCATGTCCGAGGCCGCGAAGACCGAACACCGTCCGGCGACCGTCGCGGCCCGTTTGGCCAGGAGCGCGATGCCCGAGAGCTGGGAAGAGTCCAGGTGCAGCCGCCTGGCCTGCTGGTCGACGAAGGCCCCGGTCCCGGCGGCACATGCCTCGTTGGTCGAGAAGTCCCTCACCGCGCCATCTGCCTCCAACACGATGAGCTTGGACGTGTGCCCTCCGATCTCGATCACGCTCCGAATGAGGGGATTCAGGTGATGAATGGCCGCCGCCACGGCCAGGATGCTGTTGCCTGCCGCGACTCCGGGCGGAAGCTTCCCGGAGGCATTCCAGACGCACCCGGTAACCGCCGCGGTGGAAGGTGGCGCGGCCTCCAGGATGAGAGAGTCCAGAGCCTCGAGGTCGTCGCTTCCGCGACGGCGGCAGAGAGAGCCGCGGACGACCCTGTCCCCGTCGAGGAGGACGGCCTTGGTTTGAACCGAACCCAGATCGAGCCCGACTGCTAGCATCACGGCCCCCGGGGAGGGAGCGAGAAGGCGCTCCTCACTATTCTAGCGAGCGCCAAAGCGTGGGGAAACGAGCGTCCCGGCCTCCCGTGTCCGCCGCCGTTGCGCTAACCTCTCTTCGTTTGGCACTCGTGACGGGAACCCAGCTCGGACACTTCGAAGTCGCCGGACCGATCGGTTCGGGGGGCATGGGTGAGGTTTACCGGGCCCGGGACCGCAAGATCGGACGGGATGTCGCCCTCAAGATCCTGCCGGGGCACCTCGTCGCCGACCGCGAAAAGCTGACGCGCTTCGCTCAGGAAGCCCGAACCGCGGGTTCACTCAACCACCCCAACATCGTCACCATCTTCGACATCGGGCTTGCCAACGGGCTGCCGTTCATCGCGATGGAACTCGTGGAGGGGCAGACCCTCAGGAACGCGATGAATTCCGGTCCCCTGAGCCTGCGCCGGTTCCTCGAGATCGCGTCACAGATGGCCGAGGGTGCCGCTCGCGCGCATGAGG
The DNA here is from genome assembly GCA_022071945.1 of Thermoanaerobaculia bacterium. Classification (GTDB taxonomy): domain Bacteria; phylum Acidobacteriota; class Thermoanaerobaculia; order UBA5066; family UBA5066; genus JAJVIN01. Next base: position 120,830 of record JAJVIN010000001.1, read on the forward strand.
CGGGACTCGTTCACCGCGACCTGAAGCCCGAGAACATCATGATCACGAAGGACGGCTTCGTGAAGATCCTCGATTTCGGGCTGGCCAAGCTGCAGTCTGGAACGGGAGCCGCGAACACACCGCCGGAGGGCGGTCTCACGCAGACGGGCATCGTCGTGGGCACTCCGGGATACATGTCTCCGGAACAGGCGGCCGGAAGAGCCCTAGACGCTCGCTCCGACCAGTTTTCCCTGGGCCTGATCTTCTACGAGATGGCGACGGGCAAGAGGGCGTTCCACAAGGCAACCGCCGTGCAGACCATGTCGGCGATCCTCTCGGACGAGCCCGAGCCCATCCAGAAGCTGAACCCGAAGATCCCCTCTCCTCTCCGCTGGCTCATCGAGAGGTGCCTCTCGAAGGAGCAGGACGACCGGTACTCGTCGACGAGAGACCTTGCCCGCGAACTCAGACAGCTCTTGCGGAACATCGACTCGCTGAGCGGGTTCGCGAGCGTGGCGGAGCTCCCCAGGGTTAGCGACACGAGATCCCTTCCCGTCTCGTCGGAGTCGGCCGCCACGGTGGCGACCCCGGCCTCCCCCATGGCCGCGACCGAACCCACCAAGCTGTCCGCGGTCCGGGTTCCCCAGCCGAAAAAGGAGACCACGAGTCCCCTGCGAGTGGGGGCGACCGTTCTCGGCGCTCTCGTTCTCCTGTCTCTGGCTGGCTACGCTGGGTATTGGATCCGGGGAGCCGGTGAAGGGACGGCGCAGAAGCTCTGGAAGGGAGAGCTCGTTTTGGGCGGGACGTTTCAGGCCCTCGCACCGCGGATCTCCCCGGACGGAAAGCGGGTGGCCTTCATCACGATCGCCGGCGGCAACAAGCAGATCGCCGTGATGGATCCGGCTTCGGGAGACTGGAACGTTCTGACGAAACAGGCCAGAAAGGGGTCCATCGTCAAGGTCGACTGGTCCGCCGACGGCACGAAGATCATCTTCGACAGGGTCACGGACGTTCCGGCAGGGGTCTTCAGCATTCCGGCGATCGGAGGCGACGAGAGGCTCGTTCTCGAAGAGGCATCGAATCCCGAAGCTCTCGACGACGGGACGCTCCTCGTCACCAAGCTGGACAAAGACCGGAACCTCCAGATGTTCCGGGTCAGGCCTGACGGCGGCCCGCCGCAGTCCGTGGGTCCTCCGATCGTTCCGGAATCGATGAGGGCGGTGATCCGAGCCTTGCCGTCAAGCCAGCAGGTGCTCGTCTGGGGCCGCGTCGCCTCCGCCAAGGACGCCAGTGGACGCCAGCTTCTGAAGATCGACATCAGGACCGGAAAAGCCGAGCCCTTCCTCTCCTCACTCCCCCTCAGTCCGCCCTTCACCCCTTCACACGACGGGGCCTGGCTCTACTCCAAGCTCTCCATGGGGGACCTTCACCAGATCGTGGCGGTCTCGCGCGACGGGTCGGTCGTGCAGCCCCTGTTCTCGCTCACCTCGCAACCGTGGGCTCTGAGCGCCAGTCCGGACGGTTCCCTTCTCGTCGCTCTGAGGGAGAGCCCGGGGGAGCTCCTGCGCTTCCCGGTGACGGGCGGGCTTCCCGAGAGACTCTGCACGGTGCCCGCGCGGCTGATGACGGCGCCCGTGGAGCTCCCGGGTGGGGGCCTCATCGTCCCTGGTTTCCTTCGTGGCATCCGCCGGCTCTTCGTCCTCAACCGTGACGGCATCCTGAAACCCTTCATCTCGTCGACAGAACAGACGTCGGCTCCCGTCGCCCTCCTGAACTCGACGACGGCGATCTGCATGACGGGCGGCGAGAGAAGTCCCCCGGCCCTCGCGCAAATCGCGCTCGACTCCGGGCGCGTCTTGAAGACGATGCCGGTCCCGTCGGGGACGCTTCCCCGGACGCTCGCCGCGGCTCCCGATGGGCGTCTGGTGGTCTTGGCGGACGCCGGGAACGTCTATGCCCTCGACCTGACGAACGGAACGAGCCGGCGCATCTGTGCCGGTCACTCGGCGACCCTGGAGCCGAACTCCGGACAGCTCATCGTCCAGCGCCACGACCCGGACGGTGTGAGGCTGTTCCGCGTGGCGCCCGGAGGAGGACCCGAGAAGCCTGTCCACGTCACGGGTGAGGCCCGAATGGCGCCCGGAACGCTTGCAAGCCAGGCCTTCTCGTCGGTCGGCCAGATGGCGATGATCGCGGATGCGAACATGGGGGGGAACTGGAGTCCGGCCCTCCTCGACCTCGTGACGGGAGCCCTCGAGGTCGTTCCCGTAAGGTACGAGGGCGACATCGTGGCCGTCAGCTACGCCTCCGACGGACACCTTCTCGCGATGGGAACGACACAGCGAAGCGAGCTGTGGCGGTTCAGCCCCGTCACCCAGCACTAGCCCCCCTTCGTTTGCTTGACTTGCCGACTTGCGACCCTATACTGACGAGACGAAGGTTAGTGATTGCACCTAGAGCGTTTACAGGTCAATTCCCCCGCTGAGAGGGTGCACGCGGAACCAATGCCCTGACCGGGCAAGTCTTCGAAGGAGGCCCGAATGGCCATCAAGATTGGCATCAACGGATTTGGCAGGATCGGAAGGCTCGCCTTTCGCATTTCCCTCGGCCGCCCGGATGTCGAGGTTGTGGCGGTCAACGACCTGATCGACCCTGACTACCTCGCTTACATGCTGAAGTTCGACAGCACCCATGGACGGTTCAAGGGGAATGTCACTGTCTCGGGCGGCAACCTCGTGGTCGACGGGCACACCGTCCGAGTGACCGCCGAGAAGGATCCCGCGAACCTGAAGTGGGGTGACGTGGGGGCCGACTATGTCATCGAGTCGACGGGACTGTTTCTCACCCGTGACAAGTGCATGGGACACCTCAAGGCCGGCGCGAAGCGGATCGTGATGTCGGCGCCGTCCAAGGACGAGACCCCGATGTTCGTCATGGGGGTGAACCACGACACCTACAAGGCCGAGTACGACATGGTTTCCAACGCGTCGTGCACGACGAACTGTCTGGCTCCCGTGGCCAAGGTCCTGCATGACAACTTCGGAATCGCCGAGGGTCTCATGACGACCGTGCACGCCGTCACGGCCACTCAGAAGACCGTTGACGGCCCCTCGGCCAAGGACTGGCGAGGAGGGCGCGGTGCCGCCCAGAACATCATCCCGTCCTCGACCGGAGCGGCGAAGGCTGTTGGCAAGGTGATTCCGTCGTTGAAGGGGAAGCTCACCGGGATGTCCTTCCGTGTCCCCGTCCCGGACGTTTCGGTCGTGGATCTCACCTGCCGCCTCGACAAGGCCGCGACCTACGACGAGATCAAGGCCAAGATGAAGGAAGCGTCGGAGACGAGCCTGGCGGGCATTCTCGGCTACACCGAGGACGAGGTCGTCTCGAGCGACTTCATCGGCGATACGCGGACGTCGATCTTCGACGCCGGCGCCGGCATCATGCTGAGCCCGACGTTCGTGAAGGTCGTCTCCTGGTACGACAACGAGTGGGGGTATTCGGCCAAGTTGCTGGATCTCATCCAGCACATGGACACTGTCAAGTAAGATATCGAGCCTGACACAAACGGTGCGCCGTCTCGTCCCACGCGGCCGGGACGGCGCTCTCCTTGGCATCCGGGCCGGGCTACCGAATCGAGTGGCGAGAGGCCGTCATGTTCTACACGGACGAGAAGCTGGCTGAAATCGCCAGGATGAAGAACGGGACACTTGAGACGACGCCGTACGCCGCCGTCCTGACCGCACTGGCGGTCTCCCAGGCCAATGCCGTGCTCGAAATCCAGCGTTCCAGCGTGGTCCGCAGCGTGGTCTTCGATCTGGGTGTGCCCGTCGACTGCCGCACGAACACCATCTCTGATTCGCTCGGCCAGCTCCTCGTGTCGCGCGGCCGTCTGACCGACGAAAAGCGAACGGAGCTCTACGAGAGGGCACGGGCCGCCGGGAAGAGATTCGGAGAGATCCTGATCGGAGAGGGCCTCATCGATGCCGAGGAGCTTTCCAAGCTCCTCATGCAGAGCCTGGCCAAGAAACTCCTCGGACCCTTCTCCTTCCTCGAGGGCCAGTTCCGCATCGCGCCAGACCAGCCCGAAGTCGAAACCCCCATGAAGGTCAAGGTCCCCCAGCTCGTGCTGATGGGGATCGCTTCTTATGCCCGCCAGGAGCAGGTCGATGCCGCCGTCGGGTCGCTCGTGGGCAAGCGTCTGGGGCTCTATCCCCAGCCGTTCTTCGCCCTGGAAGACCTGAAACTGTCCCAGATCCAGATGCGGGTCGTCGAGTGCCTGGAGAAGCGTCAACGCCTCGACGAGCTCGTCATTTCCACCGGGATCGACCTCGAGGAGCTCAGCCGCCTCACGTACGCGCTCTGCATCCTGAGGGTCGTGGCCACGGAGGACAACCTACCCGCGGCCAAGCGAGTGGCCCCCGTCAGCGGCGCCTCGACGCGAACCGCTCCGATGTCCGCCGCCGCGATCTCTCAGGTGGTTTCGCCCCTGGCCCCCGCTCCCGTGGTTTCTTTCCAGCCGCCCGCCGCGCCCCAGCCGCCCGTCGCAACGCAGCAGCCCGCGGCACAACCCGTGCCGCCTCCGCAGCGGTCGGTTCCAACCGTGGAATACGTGGCCGTCCGGCCAGACCCGACCCCATCCCAGAACGTTTCGCGGCCTCCCGCCCCGCCCTCGCCGTCGGCTCCTCCGCCCGTTCCGCCTTCTCAGCGCATGTACCCGGCCGTCGAGTACGTGGCGGTGCGGCCAGACCCGACCCCGTCGGGCAGCTCCCAGCGCCCCGCCCAGGCTCCGCCCCCGGCCGTGTCTTCTCCACCGCCGGCGCCCCAGCAGCCAGGCCTGAAGGAACAACTCAGGGAGTCCTTCTTGAAGGCCTACCAGGACTACCTCAAGCAGGATTCCCTGGGAGTCCTGGGGCTCGAGGAGGATGCGACTCCGGTCGCCATTCAGAGAGCCTTCATCGAGTTCTCCAGGAAGTTCGGCCCGTGGAACTTCGAGGATCCCGAGTTGTCGCCGCTTTCGTCCAAGGCCGAGGAGCTTTTCTGCGCCGGCGCCCGTGCCTACGCCGAGGTGTCGGACTTCGAGAAGTTCAAGGCCATCGTCAACCGCAGAAGGACTGTCCGGACAGCCGCGATCAAGCCCAACTTCTCAGATCGCCACGTCATCAAGACCGATCTCTTCGACACCGCCGCACAGTTCCGGAATGCGCGTAACTTGATGGGTCAGCAGAAGTTCAGGGAGGCGATCACCGTCCTGGAGTTCATCTGTGACTGCGAGCCCGAGAATCCGGCGTTCCGCGCGGAGCTCGCCTGGTGCAGTTTTCTGAATAACCCGGTCGTGGGAAGTCAGCCTCTGAAGGACTTGGTCGAAGTCCTGCGGATGGATCCAGGGTGCGGCGTCGCCGCCTTTTATGCCGGCGAGATCGCCCGGAGAACCGGACGATTCGACGACGCGGAGCGGTTCCTCCGGCAGGCGGAGCGGCTGCTGCCCAGAGACCCGCGTCCAGCGGAGTCGCTGCGGCTCCTCCCGAAGCGCCGCTAGGAGGGGAACTCCCCCGAGGTTCGGACGCACACTCGAACGGCCGGGTGCCTTCAGCGGAGCCGCTCGAAGACCCCGAGGTCGCGGTTCTTCCGGACGTTCTCCCAGTCGAAGAAACGGCCGTTCATGGCGATGTAGACGCCGTGAGGCAGCGCCTGCACGAATGAAAGGGCGCTCCCGAGATTGAAGAGGCCGTCCGAGCTCCCGAAGGCGTAGGGGATCATCGCGCCGGTCAAGACGACGGTCTTGTCCTTGATCGCGGCCCCGAGGACGGCCGCCGTTTCGGACATCGTGTCCGTCCCGTGGGTGATCACGATCTGGGTCTCTGGGGCCCGGACGCAGTGCTGGAGGATCAGCTCCCGGTCGGCCTCGGTCATGTCGAGGCTGTCGACCATCATCACCGTCCTGACGACCACATCCAGGCGGCACCGGCCCAGCCGGAGCATTTCGTTCACGTGCGAGTCGCGGAAGTACAACCTTCCGTGAAGTTCGTCGTAAACCTTGTCGAAGGTTCCACCCGTGATGAGAAGTCTGATGGTCACAACGCCCGCCTCCCCCGATACGATGACCGAAAGATCCGGTCTCGCCGTGATAATCTCACCCCCGGGGCGCCTGATGAATCCAGCTTTGACAAAAGCGGCGGAGGCGCAACGTTTCGGCCCGCTTCGTCCGGGCCAAATTTCTTCCCAAGACGGGGATTGATCATGCGACCCGACACCCATCTTCTCGTCGCGAGCCAGACTCGAAGACGAGTCTTGACCAGCCTTCTCGCTCTCACCCTCCTTCTGGCAAGCCTTCCCGCCGCCGCGCAACCCCAGGGGACCCTGCGCGGAATCGTCGTGACGGAGGCAGGCTCGCCCATCGCGGGCGCCACCGTCCGGGCCGGCGACAACGGTCCGGCCGTCATGACGGACGCGAGCGGCCTCTTCAACCTGAAAGTGCCCGCCAAGACCTACGACGTCATCGTCTCGAAGAAGGGATTCGCCACCGAGCGTGTCCCCGGGGTCGCCGTCCCGGCTGGCAAGACGGCCGACATCTCGGCGCTCCTGAAACCAGGAAAGTAGCTGCCTGACCCGGCGCCTGACCCGGCGCCTGACCCGGCGCCTGGCCCGGCGCCTGACCCGCTTGACCCGCTAGAGGCTCCGCGAAAACGCGGCAAGAGCGTCGACGGTGGTGAAGATCCCGACGGTGCGGCCGTCTTCCACGACCACGGCTGCGTCGAGCTTTTCCTCGGCCATCCGCGAAACGACGTCCCTCAGCGGCGTTTCCGGCCCCACGACGAACGGGGTGCAGCTCATGACAGTGCCCACCGTCACCCGCCTGGGGTCCACGTCGAGAAGGGAGAGGACGAGACCCACGTCCCGGTCAGAGATCATCCCCGCGAGTCCTTTCTCGTCGAGGATGGGAATGTGGCGGATCCGCTTCTCGCGCATGGTCTCGGCCGCCAGCGCGATCGAATCGGTCGAGTGCATCGTCAATGGACATGGTGTCATGTGGGCCCTGACCGGCGACTCTCTGTCTTCCATTGGCGAAAACCACTCCTTGCTGCCCTCGGGGCCCTTGGCCGGCCGGGGCATGGTGCCTATTCGCAACACCCAAGTTTAGAACAAGATGGAGCCGGGCGACATCCGGGGCGGCTCCTGAGGTCGGCTAGAATTTCCTCGATGGCGCGGAGAACCAGCATCCGGGAGCTCTGGTCCCAGAAGGACGAACGGGACCTCGTTCTCTTCAGCGAGCGAGTCCAGAGCGGAAATCTCGCCGGCTCGCTGCACGCGATCGAGGGCGTCAGCCGGCGCGTGGAACAAGGCGACAACCGGCTCCTCGACTCCTGGGCCGAGAAGGTCCAGCGGGTTCTGCAGGCGGTTTCCCTGAAGGACTCCGTGGATCAGCAATCCGCCCTCTCGCGGATCCTGGGGATCGAGGCGGGTTTCAGGGGCGACATCGACGACTACTACGCGCCCCAGAACTCCCTCATTCACCTCGTTCTCACGAGGCGCCGCGGCATGCCGATACTCCTCTCCAGCATCTGGATCGAGGTGGGGCTCCGGGCGGGGCTCCCGGTCTCGGGCATCGGTTTGCCGGGACACTTCCTCGTTCGCGTGGGCGAGCCGCCCGGTGTCCTCTCCGACCCATTTCACGGGGGGGTCAGCATCAGCGTGGACGAGTGCAAGCGCCGCGTGAAGGACCTCTCGGGCGGCAAGATCTCCTGGAACAGCTCGTTCCTGTCACCTCAGCCCGTCGACAGGATCCTCGAGCGGGTTCTCAGAAACCTGGTCTCCTGTTTTCGCCAGTACGGAAACGCGGGCGGAGCGTTCCGGGCCACCGCGTATCTGGCGGCTCTCAGGCCCGACTCTCCCGACTACCTCTTGCAAAAGGCCCAGGCGGCGGCTTTTGCCGGCGCCGGCGAGCTGGCCCGGTCGCTTCACGAAGAGCTCTTCGAGCGCTTTCCGGCGAGCGAGGAAGCAGAAACCGCGCTCGATTCCCTCGACGGAGAGCCGGGACCCGCCTCGCCCCTCAACTGACTCCCGTCAGCCGGGGCCGCATCACCTTCCGTTCGCGCTCGTCGCGAGTCTCTTGCGGACGGCTTCGCGGTCGAAAAACGCATCGGGGAGGCTGACCCTTTCGTACTCGAGGTACTCCACCACGGTCTTTCCCGGCTTGAGGACGTCGACGATCGTCATCTTCGAAATCCCGGGCTTGCCCCCGAAGAGCGCATAGGCGTCGAAGGTGATCTCCTTCGCCTTTCTGCCTGACGAAAGCAGGAACTCCGTCCTGTGAAACCGTGCCTCTTTCGGGTCCACCCAGAGACGGATGATGGGGAACTGGAGCTTGAGGCCTTCCTTGCTGATCAGCCGGTAGACCTCGAGGTCGCCGTCCTTTCTCTCGAAGGTGGACTCGTAGTCTTCCGAAAAGCGGACGCGGGCGGCATCCGAGACACTGAACCCGCCCGCGACGCGGTGGCTCTTTGGTACCTTGATCGCGTTCTGGGTCTTGGGCAGAAGGAGCCACGCATCCTTGCCCTTCGTCACGAGGGCCTTGCGGTCCTTCTCGGCACCGAGGAACCAGACGAGTGAGAGGTCCTTCCCCTTGACGTAAACCGCGAACTCGCCCGCCTGGACCGGTTTACCCGGCGTCTCCGCCGTCACGCGCACCTTCAACGCGGCCTCGTCCCAGAACGTCCTCACTTGATCCGCCCTGGCGATCAGGTCCCGCCCGGAAGCGGCCTCCTGCGTGCCACTCTGAGACGAGGCACCAGGCGGTACCCCGGCGAGGGAAGGGGCGAGGAGAGTGGCCAGAAGAGAGAGGGCGGCGATCCGTTCAAACATGGGTCAGGGCTCCGACGGGGTCGAGGTTTGCGGCCCGCCGGGCCGGCCACCAGGACGCCACGAGCAAGGTCGACGTCATCAGCACGAAGCCGATGACGTAGGCCCCGGGAATGAAAAGCACGTAGAGGGTCGTTCCGTGTGTTCCACCGGGTGGAGGCGGGAGCTCGATCCCCGACACGTTCAGGGCCGACCGCAAGAGAAGCGACAGGACGGCTCCGATCGCCGACCCGATCGTGCCGAGCAGCAAACCCTCTAGCAGGAAGAGATTCCTCACGGAACTCCGCTCCATGCCGAGGGCGAGCATGACGCCGATCTCCCGGGTCCTCTCGAACACGGACATCGTCATCGTGTTCGCGACGGCCAGGATGACGACGATCGCCAGGACGGCCCCCATGAACGAGAAGATCGTCAGGTAGAGAAGCCGGACCTGCCGGTAGAACGACGCGCTTTCGAACCACGTCTTCACGGCGGCGGGTATTCCGGCTTCCGAAAGACCCTTTGCGAGATCGCTGGCCGCCGCGTCCGTCTCGTCGGCCGACTTCAAGGTCAGGACCAAAGACGTGCACTTCCCCTCTGCTTTCAGGAGGTGAGCGGCCGCCCCGTACGGCATGATCAGGAGGCGGTCGTCGAGCTCCTTGATGGGGTACTGCAGGATGGCGACGATGGTCGCGTCCACCGCGTTCAACGTTCCGTCCGCCGTCGTCGTCATCACTGTGACGAGATCTCCGACCTGTGCGTCGAGCGCCCGGGCGATCCCGGAACCCAGCATCAGCTCGTCCGCCTCGGGATTCTTCATGAACTCGCCCGCGATCACGGTCTCGGCGGCCAGTGAAGCCTTCTTCTCGAGCTCCGGAATGCTGCCCGTCCCGAGATAGGCCGCGCTCTTTTCCCCTCTGACGACGAGCCCGAAAAACGAGAGGCGCGGCATGACCATCGCCACCCTCGGATCCTTCCGGACCACGTCCCCAACACCTTCCCAGTTTTCCAGGAGCAGCTGGGCAGCCTCGTCGTCCGTCTTTCCCGCCGCCTCGCGATTGAAGAGACGCAGGTGCCCTCCGAGCCCCTTGATCGTGGCCTCCTTGAGGGCAATAAAGGTCTGGGCGACGAAGCCCGCCGTCATCGTCGTCGCGACGAATCCGACCACGACGATGGATCCCGTCAAGAGCGTCCGCCTGCCGTGCCGGCCCAGGTTTCGAAAGGCGAGCCGCCACCAGTGAGCGGTCATGAGCTTGCAACTCTCCGGTCCGAGATGATCTTCCCGTCCCTCAGGTCCACCTGGCGGTGGGCTCTCTCGATGATCCTCGGATCGTGACTGGAAAAGAGGATGGTCACGCTGGCCAACCTGTGGACCTCCTCGAAGAGGTCGAGAAGTTTCGTGGCCGTATCCGAATCGAGGGAGGCGGTTGGTTCGTCGGCGAGGATGAGGGCAGGCTCACCCGCCAGGGCCCTCGCGACGGCCACCCTCTGACGCTGGCCCCCCGACAGGGCGTCCGGACGCCTCCCTTCGAGCCCTGCCAGCCCGACGAGCTCGAGCATCCGCCGGGCCCGGGCCCGGCAGGTCTCCTCCGGCATCTTTCGAAGCCAGAGGGCGAAGGCCACGTTCTCCTCCGCTGAGAGAACGGGAATCAGCTGGTGTGACTGAAAGATGAAGCCGATCCGCTCCCGTCTCAGCCTCGCGCGCTCCGACTCCGACAGTTGAGCCGTCTCCCTTCCTTCGAAGAGGAGCGTCCCGGCAGTCGGACGGTCGAGGAGACCGAGAAGGTTCAAGAGAGTGGTCTTGCCGCTTCCGGAAGGGCCTGCGAGAACCGCCAGCTCACCCGGAGCCAGAACGAGGCTGGCCCCGGAAAGCGCGGGAACCTCCTCATTCCCGAGGCGGTAGGTCCGGCTGAGTTCGCGTGCCTCGAGAAGCCCCACGCTCGCAAGTATAGGGGAGCGCTCCGTCAGGCGGACCGGGGCCTCAGACGGTCGAAACCGACGGCCAGGACAAACAACAGGGTACCGAGCAAGATGATCGCGGCGCCCGGCGGAATGTTGAGAAGAACGGAGAAGAGGAGCCCTCCCACGACCATGACGACGGAAAGGACGACGGAGCCCGTGAGCAGCCCGGGCCAGTGAGCGAAAAGAGGCCGCGCGGCTGCGCCGGGCAGAACCAGAAGCGCCGACACCAGGAGGATTCCCGCGACCTTGAGGGCCACCACGACCGTGAGACCCAGAAGGCTCAAGGCGAGCAGACGCATCCGATGGATGTCGACCCCGCAAGCCTGGGCTCCGTCCTCGTCGATCGAGGCGAAGAGCAAGGGGCGGAAATAGAAAACCAGGGCTCCGAGGACCAGCGCCGCGACCCCTCCCAGGAGAAACACGTCGGCAGCTCCGACCGTCAGGATGTTGCCGAACATCAGGCCGAAAAGGTCCACGTTGCTTCGAATGAAGCCGAGCGCGACCACACCGGCCGCCATCGCCGCAACGGTGAAGACTCCGACCGCTGCATCCTCCGAGACGGCCTTTCCCAGACGCGAGGAGCGGGAAGTGGCTCCCGCCACGGCCAGGGCGGCCGCCACCCCTCCGGCGAGGGGAGGCAGCCCGAACAGCACGGCAACTGTCACCCCGCCGAAGGCGGCGTGAGCGATTCCTGATGCCACCAGGGCCAGGCGCCTGAGAAGAACGAAGAACGAGAGCGCGCCGCACAGGATGGCGACCAGGATCCCCGCCAGGAGAGCCCTCTGAAAGAAGGGATACGAGAAGAACTCGATCAACACGACTCCTCGAGGGACGCGGAGCCGTCGATGCGGTAGATCACGTCGGCTCCCCCCATGGCGCTGCTGTCGTGAGTGACATAGACAACGGCCTTTCCTCGCTCGACTTCCTCGGCGATGAGACGGCGCAACGTGCGCAGGCCCCCGGCGTCCAGGGCCGTGTCCGGCTCGTCCAGGATCAGGATCTGCGGGGAGCCGGCGAGCGTCCGGGCTAGAAGCACCCTTTGACGCTGCCCGCCCGAGAGCCTCCCGACCGGCACCGCCGAAAGCGAGGGGTCGAGCCCCGCCCGGTTCAGGGCTTCTCTCACCTCGGGAAGCGACCTCACTCGGATGGGCCAGCCCGCCCCCGGGAACAGCGAGAGAAAAACGACATCGAGGGCGGAAACGGGGGCGTCGGGGGCCAGCGTGGAGCGCTGCGGGAGGTAACCGATCCTCGGGCGCGCGATCTCGGTTCCCGACGGATCGAAGAACCGGATCGTGCCCGAATCGGCGCCCAGGAAGCCCAGGATCACCCGGACGAACGTGGTCTTCCCGCCCCCGTTCGGACCGACGATGGCGGTCCGAAGACCAGCCCGGATCGCCAGGCTGACGTTTCGAAGGACCGGCCGGTTGGAGAGCGAAACAGAGAGTCCTTCCGCTTCGATCAGGGGCGGGTGACTCACGATCCGCCTGCCTTTCTGGCGAGCCCCTTCTCGAACGCCGCCATGTTGAATCGCATCATCTCGACGTAGCTCATTCGCCCCGGCACGCCACCGATCGGGTCGACCAGGGCCAGCGAGAGTCCCGCGTCGGAGGCGATCGCCGTGGCCGCCGCCGTCGAGAACTGAGGCTCGGTGAAGAGCGTGGACGAGCCCCCCTTTCGCGCCCCATCGATCAGTTGCCGGATCTCCCAGGGCGAGGGATCGCGGCCGGGTGCCGGCTCGATCGACCCGATCTGGGTCAGACCATAGCGGAGAGCAAAGTGAGTCCAGGCCGGATGCGCCGAAACGAATCCCGTCCCCTTCCTCGGGGCAAGATGGCGCTCGATTTCGCCGTCCAGTTCCAGGATCGAGGCCTCGAGCTCCGCCGACCTCCGGACGTAGCCCGCGGCTCCGGCCGGATCGACCCTGGAAAGAGTGGCAGCCAGCTCCGGCAGCACTTCAACGGCGAGCCTGGGGGACAGCCACCAGTGCGGGTCGTGCCCGGCGGAATGGCTGTGAGCATGGGCGTGGCCGTGTTCGTCCTCGTCGTGGCTCTCCTCCGGGGCCAAGCCCAGGAACCCGGCCGTATCCAGGACTCGGGCCTTGCTGGCACAGGCTTCCACCATCTTCGTGATCCACGGATCGTATCCGCCCCCGACGGTGACGACGAGGTCGACGCGAGCCAGGCGGGCGGCATCGGAAGGCGTGGGCTCGAAGACGTGGGCCGAGATTCCCGGCGGAACGATCGTGTGAATGTCCCATCCCTCCCCGGCCACCGTCCGCAGGAGGCTCGAGAGGGGCGCGATCGAGGCCGCTCCTCGAAACCTCCCCGAGGGTTCGCCCTTTCTCGTACAGCTCGGCAAGCCCGCCACGAGAATCAGCGTCATAATCAGGGTGGCGAGGCGGCCCGGACCGTTCGGAGCCGCGAGCCGGGATCGAGAGGAGGGAGTCCATGAAGCAAGAGGAGAAAGAACCGGATTCCTCACAGAGCTCCCCTCCCTCTCCCACGGAGTCCTGTCCTCCCGCCGCGGAGCCCGCCATCACCGTCCAGGTGGACTGGCGGCACCCGAACGTCTGTGCCCCGGTCGAATGCTCCGGCGAGCATTCCAGTCCCGCCGTCAAGCACGGCGACCATCTCGACTACCACGTCGGGCATGCGCACCACCACCGGCACGGAGACCACTGCGACCTTCACGGCTGCTGCTGAGAGCCGGGCAGACCCGGTGAAGGCCGGGCACGGCTCGGCTCGTCAACGGATCGCCATCACGAGCGGTTCCTGAGCCTGAGCGCTTCGAGCATGGCGCGCGCGATGATCCGCCGGATCGGTCCCTCGAAGGTGAACGAACTCGTCCACTGAAGGCCTCTCTCGGTGGCGATCGAGGCGTTCCAGGCATCGAGCGCCTTCGCTCTCTCCTCGACCCATTGAGCCGAGACCTCGCCCCTTTCCGCCAGATTCCTCAGACGCGCTCGTTGCTGCCCGCGGTCCCCGATTTCCGGGTGATGGTTGACGCCCCAGACCCTCGGGCCGAAGCCGTCGGGGTCGCGGGCGAACTCGAGCATCGTGACCGCCTCGCCGGGCGAGTCCGGCCGGCCGTTCGACTCGTAGGCGAGGACGTTGGCCTCGCCCCTTCCCGTGGGGATCAGGTCGAACAGCCTGGAATCGAGAACCTTGATGACGGGTCCTTTCCGGACCCTGTACAGGCCGGAAAACCACGGGTGGTGCTTGGCGGCGGCCGTCAGGACGTTCTGGACCGCCCCCATGCTCTTACCACCCTTCTCCTCGGGTCTGAGGACGGCCTCGGCCGCTCCCGACCAGCGAGCGAGAAGTCCGTACGAGTGACAGATCCCGAGGAGATGAACCTTCTCATCGGCGATGACGCGATCGAAAAGGTGGAAGAGGGGCGCCTCCCAGGCCGCGTCTTCCGCAACGCCCTGAGAGAAGCTCGCCTTCCCGTCGTTCAACCTCGGATCGAGGGCGCCGGGCCCTCCGGTTCCCACCACGATCGTGAAGCGGGAGACGGGGCCCGCCGGCACGGCCATTCCCCTGCGGACGTCGTAGCTGACGACCCTGAACTTCGGGCTGTCCGTGTGGTTGAGGCGCTCCTCCCGGCCGATCCGGAGCAGTGTGTCGACGATCGACTCGTGCCCCAGGTTGAGAAAGCCGTGGTGCATGTCGAGAACGGCTGCTTCGAGCATGCCAGGAACGGGCGGCGGCTCGTCGCCAGGCCGGGAGACGCGAACGTAGGAAACGCCCGTGTCGTCCCCGCCGGGGCCTGCGGTTGTGGATTTGGGGGTCAGTTCGAAAGAATCAGTATCCATCCGTGAAGAAAACCCAGGCTTTTAGCATAGCTCATCGTCCTCGACGGCCTCAGTCCCGCTCCCCCTTCAGGCGGCGGGTCATCAGGAGGTAAACCGCGTCCCGGGCACTGATCTCGCCCCTGAGGATGCCGGCGACGGCCTCGGAGATCGGCATGACGACGCCGTTCTCCTTGGCCAATGCGACGATGGCGGGAGCCGAGGCCACGCCTTCGGCGACCTCTCCGCCGAGCGACGCGATCGCCTCCTCGACGGATCTGCCTTGCGCCAGAGCGAGACCCACGCGGCGGTTTCTCGAGAGGTCGCCTGTCGCCGTCAGGAAGAGATCGCCGGTCCCGGCGAGCCCGGCGAAAGTCTCGGCCTCACCTCCCAGCTTCGTCCCCAGCCTGCGGATCTCGGCGAGGGCTCTCGTCAAGAGCGCGGCTCGCGTGTTGTGGCCCAGGGCGAGGCCATCCACGATCCCGGCGGCGATCGCCACCACGTTCTTCACCGCCCCCGCGATCTCGACGCCGCGAACATCGGTCGAGCGATAAAAGCGGAAGGTCGGCGAGGAGAGCATGTTCTGCAGGCACTCCGAGAGAGCCTCGTCCCGCGAGGCGATGACGGCCGCCGTGGGAAGGCCCCTTGCGACCTCCGTGGCGAATGTCGGCCCGGAGAGGATGGCGAGCCCGTTTCGGCCCTTGCGGACAGACTCGATGATCTCGAGCGGCGTCATCTGGGACCCGATCTCGACGCCCTTCGACGTCATGACC
The DNA here is from genome assembly GCA_022071945.1 of Thermoanaerobaculia bacterium. Classification (GTDB taxonomy): domain Bacteria; phylum Acidobacteriota; class Thermoanaerobaculia; order UBA5066; family UBA5066; genus JAJVIN01. The sequence continues at coordinate 136,169 of JAJVIN010000001.1, forward strand.
AGGGGGACCTCCGCCGGCATGAACTCGTCGAGCCGGGTGATTTCGGCGCGCGTCGCCTGGACGGAGACGGCCCAGAGAATGGCCTCGGCTCCGGCGAAAGCCCCCACGGGATCGGCCGTCGGAACGATGGCCTCGGGGAGAACGATGTCGGCAGGCAGGCTCGGATGCCTCCGGCTGGCCGCGATCTCTTCGACCATCGAGGGACGGCGGCCGAGGAGGGAAACGGAGAGGCCCGTCCGGGCCGCGTGAATCGCCAACGCCGTCCCCCAGGTCCCCGTTCCGATGACCGCGATCTTCTTGCTCATCGGCTCAGCGCCCGGGCGAAAGCCGCCCCAGGAGGAAGTTTCGGAGAAGCAGGAGAGCAGCGGAGGTCGTCCACCTGCGGATCATCGCGCGGTCGCCGGGAAGGAGGAGCCGCTTGCCATGCCGGGCGCCGTCATCGGAATCGAGCGCGAGGAACACGGTCCCGACGGGCTTCTCGGGTGTGCCGCCGCCGGGACCGGCGATTCCGGTCACGGAGAGGCCGATCGACGACCCGAACTGGCGTCTGACGCCCGCCGCCATCTCGCGGGCGGTTTCCTCCGAGACGGCGCCGAACTTCTCGAGCGTCGAGGGAGAGACGCCGAGCATCTCGACCTTCGCGGAGTTCGCGTACGTGATGGCGGCTCCGAGGAAGTAGTCGGAAGAGCCCGCCACGTCCGTCATGCGGCCCGCCAGGGTGCCACCCGTGCACGACTCGGCCAGGGCCACAGTCTTCCCCTTCAGTCGCAGGAGTTCCCCCGCGACGCCCTCGAGCGTCTCCGTGTCTCGGCCGTAGATCTCGGCTCCCACTGCTTTCCTGAAGTCCGCCTCCAGGGCGTCGAGCTTCCTTGCGGCCTCCTCGGCGGATCCTCTCGCAGACAGGTGGAGCTCGATCTCGCCGCCCCCGGCCAGAATCGTGACCGGTTCCTCGGGATGCGCGGCGTAGACCGGCTTGATGAGCTCCTCAACGGCGCTCTCCGCCATGCCCGCGATCTTCAGCACGCGACGGTGAACTCCCGAGGCGCTCGTGTCCCTCCCGAGAAGAGGGCGGACCTTCTCTCCCCAGAGGGCCTTCATCTCTCTCGGGACGCCGGGCAAGAGAACGACGGTCTTCCCTGCCGCCTCGACCAGATATCCGGGCGCGGTCCCGACCGGGTTGTGCAGGACGACGGAACCCTCGATGACGTCGGCCTGCTTTTCGTTCACCTTCGGCATCTCCATCCCGCGCCGGAGAAACCTCTGCTTCAGCCGGCTGAGGATCTCGTCGTCGCGAAGGAGGCGCCGATCGAAGATGTGGGCAACGGCTTCCTTCGTCCTGTCGTCGGCCGTCGGTCCCAGACCCCCCGTGATGACGAGGAGAGGGGCGCGAGAAAGGGCGGTCGAGATCTCCGAGAGGAGCCCCTCCCAGTCGTCTCCCACGCAGGCCTTCCTCAAGACCGAGATCCCGAGGGTCTCGAGCTCGCCGGTGAGGAAGAGCGAGTTCGTGTCGAGTTTCGTCGTCCCGAGAAGCTCGCTCCCGACGGCCAGAATCGAGGCGGCCTCAATCGGCGCCGTCACCGCGGCACCTCCTCGAGCCGGCGCGCCGCTTCTTCCCACAGCAGGATCCGGCCGTCCAGGCGTTTCCTCAGCTCGTCCCGCTGAAGAGTCACGGCCCTCGACCTCTCCCCGCTGAGGTAGACCTCCGGAGTGCCGAGGGCTTCCTCGAGCTGACGCAGAGACTCCTCGAGGTTCGTGATCTCCACCTCGAGGTCTTTCACGTTCTTCTCGGCCTTCTGACGCTGACGCTCCAGGAGCTTGGCTTCCTTGCCCGGCCGCCTGACGGGCCCAGCGGGAGATTCCGGAGAGGGCTTCTTGACGGCCGCCGCCTGGGCAGCGCTGATCGCGCGCTGGCGGGCCAGGAGATCAGAGTAGTTCCCGAGGTGAACCTCGACAGTCCCCGAGCGGAACTCGAGAACCGAGGTGGCGATACGGTCGACGAACCACCGGTCATGAGAGACGAAGACGACGGCCCCCTCGAACTCCCCCAGGGCCTCCTCGAGGCGCTCCCGGGAATCGAGGTCGAGGTGATTCGTCGGCTCGTCGAGAAGCAGGAGATTCGCGCCGCCGAAGACGATCCGGGCAAGCGAGAGCCGGCCCTTCTCGCCTCCCGACAGCGTCGAGACCTTCTGGAAGACCTCGTCGCCCCGAAAGTCGAACAGGGCGAGGAAGTCCCTCGCTTCCCCCTCTTTCATCAGGGGATCGAGGTCGAGGATCGCCTCGATGACGCGCGACCCCGTCGAGAGATCGGCCATCTCCTGGTCGTAGTACCCGGGCAGGACACCCGTGCCGAAGGCGGTCGAGCCCGAGAGCGGGGGCAAGAGCCGGGCGAGCGTCTTCAGGAGGGTCGTCTTGCCGCAGCCGTTGGGCCCCCAGAGCGCGACCCGGTCGCCCCTCCGGAGCAGGAGGTCGACGGGTGCGGTGAGGGGCCCCGTCTCCCTGTAGCCGGGAACGACTCCACGAGCCGTCAGGACCCTCTCGCCCGAAGCCCGGGCTTCCTCGAAGCGAAACGCCACATCAGTCGCGTCCTCTTTCGGGGCTTCGAGGCGCTCGAGCTTGGCCAGCATCTTCCTGCGGGACTGAGCCTGCTTCGTCTTCTGGCCCGCGATGTTCTTGCGGATGAAGTCCTCGGTACTCTCGACGAGCTTGCGCTGCTGTTCGGCGGCCTTGGCGCGGAGCTTTTCCCTCTCGTCCTTGAGCCTCCGGTACGTGTCGTAGTTCCCGGGATAATCCTCGATCTGTCCGTGCGAGCAATCGATGATCTGGTCGCAGACCGAGTTGAGGAAGTGGCGGTCGTGCGAGACGACGAGAGCCGCTTTCTGGGCGTCCTGCCGTCTCTCGACGAGCCAGTTCTCGAGGAACTCGATGCCCGAGAGGTCGAGGTGGTTCGTCGGCTCGTCGAGCAGGAGAACGGGTGCCCCGGTCAGGAGGAGGCGCGCGATCTGGGCCCGGTGCTTCTGCCCTCCCGAGAGCTCGCCGACCGGCCGCGGCCAGAGAGTCTCCGGAAGGCCCACGCCGGTCAGGACCCGGGCTAGCCGTGCCTCGGCGTCGTAGCCGCCCTCGCGCTCGAAGCGTTCGCGAGCCTCGTCGAGTTCGGCGAGAAGGGCCGAAAGCTCGGGCCCGGGATGACTCCGGGCCCGGAGAGAAACCGCGTCCTCGAGCCGCTCGATTTCAGCTTCCAGTTCCTTCAAGTAGTCCTGCGCGCGGGCCACGAAAGCGGCGAGCGGTTCGTCGCCCTCCGGCTCGACGGCCTGCTCGAGGGAAGCGAAAGTCACGCCTCCGGCCACGAGGACCTTGCCGTCGTCGGGTTCGATGAGTCCCTGGATGATCCTCAGAATCGTCGACTTCCCGGCGCCGTTGCGTCCCACGAGGCCGACGATGCGGCCCGGGTCATGCTGCCAGGTCACATCCTTGAGGACGTCCTTACCACCGAAAGACTTGCGGACACCTTGCAGGCGGTACAGCACGCGCGGAGGATAGCCCAAACGAACCAGGGGGCGGGAAGGCCGCCCGGGCGGCCGAGTTTCCTGGACGCAATCTCAAGATCCGGCGCCCGTCACTCTTCGCGGAAACTGGAGGGGAAAGGGGCGATGGAATCCCTACACTTTGATGCCATGGGCTCTGGCGCTTGCAAAAGTGCCGGGTTAGTATTAAAGGTTTTTCAGGATGATTGCGTCCGCTTCTCGTTCCCGGTTCCCGGAGCCCGCGCATCCTTCAGCGGTTCCGGTGGGCTCCCGGCCCCCTGAAGCCGCGATTTTCTTACCATCGGAGACTCGTCCCTGAATTTCGCCGGCGGCCGGAGGTTCCAGTTCAGGCTGAACGTCCGGTTTCTCGACTCCGGCACGAACCCGGAAGACGGATTCAGCAAATGTGTGTTGCGCCGTTATCAAGAAAGATGAGGTAGGTCACAGAGGATGGCTCAGGTCTTTCATCGAAGCATGAATATCCTCTCCCGGCTGTCGATCGCGGCGATCGGCCTTTTGGTCGCCGGCGGTCTGTCTGGGGTCATGGCCCTTGACTATTCCGGATTCAACCAGCGCAAGGGTGTGGTCCTGGAACAGCCGGTGCCTTTTTCTCACAAACACCATGTCCAAGATGTCGGGATCGACTGCCGCTACTGCCACACCTCGGTCGAGAGGTCGGCTCAGGCCGGCATCCCGCCGACACAGACGTGCATGAACTGCCACAAGCAGATCTGGTCGGACAGCCCGATGCTGGCTCCGGTCCGCGAGAGCTTCCGGACGGGAGAGCCGCTCAACTGGAGCAAGGTTCACGACCTTCCGGATTTCGCCTACTTCAACCACAGCATCCACGTGGCGAAGGGTGTCGGGTGTTTCAGCTGCCATGGGCGGGTCGACCAGATGCCTCTCGTACGTTCCGCTCATCCGCTCCAGATGCAGTGGTGTCTCGACTGTCACCGCAATCCGGAACCGAACCTCAGGCCGAAGGACCAGATCACGAGCATGACGTGGCGGTCGGAGGATCAGTCGAAGCTCGGCGCCGAGCTCGCCAAGATCCACAAGGTCCGTGGCAGCGCCTTCTTGACCTCGTGCAGCACCTGCCACCGGTAAGCGATCGGGAGAAACAGACGCAATCGTGATGACAGATCCCACTCACCCGGACCTCGACGATTCCAGACAGTCCCCGCCGTCCCTAGCCGCCGGCTCTTCCCCTGGCGCGGATCCGGCCCTTCCCGCTCCCCCGCCCCTCGATCTGGAGGAGGTCAGGAAGACACTCGCCGAGCGTCGCGGACCCGCTTTCTGGAGGGGTCTCGAGGAGCTCGGCAACCAGGTCCGTTTCAGGGAATTCCTCGAGCAGAGCTTTCCCCAGCAACTCTCCGAGTGGGACGCAAGCCTCTCCCGCCGGCGGTTTCTCGAGCTTTCGACCGCTTCCATGGCGCTCGCGGGACTGACCGCCTGCACCCGTCAGCCGGTCGAGAAGATCGTCCCCTACGTCAAGCAGCCGGAGGAGATCGTTCCGGGAGTCCCGCTCTTCTTCGCCACCGCCTCGGTTCTGGGTGGTTACGCCCTGGGCGTCCTGGCAGAGTCGCACGAGGGCCGGCCGACGAAGCTCGAGGGCAATCCCGAACACCCGGCGAGCCTCGGCGCAACGGATGCCATCACGCAGGCTCAAACCCTCGGCCTCTATGACCCTGACCGGTCCCAGATCGTGACGCGACTCGGGTCGGTCGAGACCTACGCCCGTTTCTCACAGGCTCTCTCCTCGACGATCAGCGCCCAGGCTTCCCTGGAAGGAGCGGGCCTCAGGATCCTCACCGAGACCGTCACCTCTCCGTCGATGGCGGCCCTTCTCGGACAGGTCCTGGCGAAGTTCCCGAAGGCGAAGTGGATCCAGTACGAGCCCGCGGGGCGCGAGGCCGCCCGCAAGGCTGCCCGATCGGTTTTCGGAAAGCCCGCGGAAGTCCGATATGACTTCGCAAGAGTGCAGGTCGCCGTCACCCTCGACGGCGATTTCCTCAGCGAGGGGCCCGGGCGGGTCCGGTACGCCCGCGACTTCGCCAACCAGCGCCGCCTGACGCGCGAGAAGCAGGACATGGCCCGCCTCTACGCGGCCGAGTCCGCCCTCACCAACGCCGGAGCCCTCGCCGATCACCGGCTTGCGGTCCGCTCGGGCGATATCCCGTCCGTGGCGCTCGCGCTCGCCTCCGAGCTCGGAGTGGCCGGCACCGAGAAGCCCTCGGGACTCGACCCCGCAGTCTCGAAGTGGGTCGCCGCAGTGGCGAAGGACCTCTCGGAGAACAAGGGCAAGTCCGTCGTCTACCCGGGCGAGTACAGCTCCGAAGCCACCCACGTCCTCGCGCACGCCATCAATACGGCACTCGGAAACGTCGGGCAGACCGTCCTGATCTCGGATCCCATCGAGGCTTCTCCGGCAGACCAGACCGCCGCCCTGCGTGAGCTCTCGGAGGAGATGGCCGCCGGCAAGGTCGACGCCCTCCTGATTCTCGAGGCCAACCCCGTCTTTAGCGCTCCGCCGGAGCTCGACTTCGCCAAGGCGATGCTGAAGACCGGATTCCGGGTTCACCTGGGCCTCTACGCGGACGAGACCGCCGAGTATTGCCAGTGGCACATCCCGGCCGCGCACGCGCTCGAAACGTGGGGGGACGCTCGCGCGTTCGATGGAACGGTGACGATCCTCCAGCCCCTGATCGAGCCGCTCTACGACGGGAAGTCGCCGCTCGAGATCCTCAGCATCCTTGTGGACCAAACCCCGCGAACGGCCCACGACATCGTCCGGACCTTCTGGGAGGGAGCCTGGAAGTCGGGTTCCTTCTTCTCGGAGAAGCCGGCCTCGGCCACCTTCGACGCCTTCTGGCGGCGAAGCCTTCACGACGGCGTCGTCGCGGGCACAGCCCTGCCCCATCAGCCTTTTTCTCTGGCACAGGAAGCCGTCGGCAGGGCTGCCGGCGAAGCGAAACAGGCGTCGGCCAAGAAGGGCTCCCTGGAGCTGAACCTCAGACCGGATCCTTCTCTTCACGACGGACGGTTCGCCAACAATGGCTGGCTGCAGGAGCTGCCGAAGCCCCTCACGAAGATCGTCTGGGACAATGCGGCCCTGGTCGCGCCCTCGACGGCCAAGAAGCTCGGTCTCGCCAATGGTCAAGTCGTCGTCGTGACGTCCGGAAAGGCCACGGTCGAGCTTCCGGTCCACATCCACCCCGGCCAAGCTCCAGACTCGATCACCTCGCACATTGGATTCGGCCGCAAGCGGGCCGGCAGGGTCGGGAACGGAGTCGGTGTCAACGTGTTCCCGATCCGGACGACGGAAAGGGCCTGGCACTTCCCCGCCGTGGGGATCGCGCAGGCCCACAAGGAGTACCGGATCGCGACGACGCAGCAGCACTTCCGCATGGACCACTCCCCGGACGAGCGCCTGACCGAGATCCTCAGGACGGCGCCCCTTTCGAGGTATCGCAAGGAGCCCGACTTCGCGCGCAAGCTCGGAGTTCTGCCCGAAGAGAGTCTCTCGCTGCATCCTTCCTGGGAGTACAAGGAGAGAGCCTGGGGCCTCTCGGTCGACCTCGGCTCGTGCACCGGCTGCAATGCCTGTGTCGTCGCCTGTCAGGCCGAGAACAACATCCCCATCGTCGGCAAGGAGCAGGTGGCTCGCGGGCGCGAGATGCACTGGATCCGGGTGGACCAGTACTTCGAGGGGAAGGACCCGGACAACCCGGAAGCGGTGCACCACCAGCCCGTCATGTGCCAGCAGTGCGAGAAGGCACCCTGCGAAGTGGTCTGCCCGGTCGCGGCGACCGTCCACAGCGCGGAAGGCCTCAACGACATGGTGTACAACCGGTGCGTCGGGACCCGTTATTGTTCCAACAACTGTCCGTACAAAGTGCGGCGGTTCAACTTCCTCGAGTACAACAAGGAACAGACTCCCGTCACGCGCATGGGTAAGAACCCCGAGGTGACCGTCCGCTCGCGCGGCGTGATGGAGAAGTGCACCTACTGCGTCCAGCGGATCAACCGGGTCCGCATCGCGGCCGAGCGGGAAAACCGCGCGATCCGCGATGGAGAGATCCGGACCGCCTGTCAGCAGGTCTGCCCGGCCAGCGCCATCGTTTTCGGAAACATCAACGATCCGGTGTCCGAGGTTTCCCGTCTGAAGGCCGACTCGAGGACGTACTGGCTCCTCGACGAGCTCAACACTCGTCCCCGCACCAGCTACATGGCCCGGGTGAGAGCCCTCAACCCTGAACTGGAGGCCGTCTAGACATGTCAACGGTATTCGACGAACGCGCCATCCCGGGAGTTCCGCCGCGGCCGCCGATCCTGGGCGAGGGGCAGACTCCGACGACTCTGACGAATCAGATCTCGGAGATGCCGCTCTCTCCCCCACTGAAGACACCGAAGTGGTGGCTCGCGGGATTCAGCGTCGCATTCGGACTCCTGACGATGTTCCTCTTCATCGTCACGTACCTTTTCATGACGGGTATCGGCGTCTGGGGCAACAACGTCCCGGTCGGCTGGGGCTGGGACATCGTCTGCTTCGTCTGGTGGATCGGCATCGGTCACGCCGGCACCTTGATCTCGGCCATCCTCTTGCTCGTGCGCCAGCAGTGGCGGACCTCGATCAATCGCTTCGCCGAGGCGATGACGCTCTTCGCGGTCTCGTGCGCGGGCATGTATCCGATCCTGCACCTCGGGAGGCCGTGGGTCTTCTACTGGCTGATGCCCTACCCCAACACGCTCGGGATGTGGCCTCAGTTCCGAAGCCCGCTGATCTGGGACGTCTTCGCGGTCTCGACCTACGCGACGATCTCCGCGGTGTTCTGGTACGTCGGGCTCGTGCCCGACCTGGCGACCCTGCGCGACAAGGCGAAAAACAAGGTCGCGCGCGTCATCTACGCCATGGGCGCTCTCGGATGGCGGAATTCCGCCCGCCACTGGTCGAACTACGAGTGGGCCTACCTCCTGCTTGCCGGCCTCTCGACGCCCCTCGTCCTCTCGGTCCACTCCGTCGTGTCGTTCGACTTCTCCGTCGGCATCATCCCGGGCTGGCACACCACGATCTTCCCGCCCTACTTCGTCGCGGGCGCGGTCTTCTCCGGATTCGCGATGGTCTTGACGCTCGCGATCCCGCTGAGAGTGGTCCTGAAGTTCGAGGACTTCATCACGCTCCGCCACCTCGAGAACATGGCGAAGGTCATGCTGGTGACGGGCTGGATCGTGGCCTATGGCTACGGCGCCGAGATCTTCATGGCCTGGTACAGCGGCAACGAGTACGAGATGTACATGGTGAACAACAGGTTCCACGGCCCGTACGCCTTCCAGTACTGGTCGCTGATCCTGTGCAACATCATCATCCCGCAGGCGATGTGGCTCCGGTCGGTCCGGCGTTCGCCGTTCTGGCTCTTCATCATCTCGATCATCGTCAATGTCGGCATGTGGCTCGAGCGGTTCGTCATCATCGTCATCAGCCTGCACCGTGACTTCCTCCCGTCCTCCTGGGACATGTACAGCGGGACCAAGTTCGACGTCGGCACCTTCGTGGGCACGATTGGGCTCTTCCTGACGTTGATGTTTCTCTTCATCCGCTTCGTCCCGGTCGTCAACATGTTCGAGATGCGAACGCTGACGCCGCAGGCCACGGCGAAGGAGAAGGCGGAATGAGAACGGAGAAATCCCCGTCCGGGCCGTGGGGGGTGATGGCCTCGTTCGACTCGCCGGGCCAGCTCCTCTCGGCCATCGCGAGGGCGAAACAGGCCGGCTACAAGGACATGGAAGCCTACACGCCCTATCCCAACGAAGAGGTGATCGAAGCCCTGGGACACCATCACTCGAAGGTGCCCCTCCTGACCCTGGTGGCGGCTCTCGCTGGGGGCTGCGGGGGTTTCGCGCTCGCGAGCTGGGTGTCGATGCAGGCGTACCCGATGAACATCGGCGGGCGGCCTCTCATGAGCTGGGTCGCCTTCATCCCGGTCACGTTCGAGACGACCGTCCTGGCCGCCGGCCTGACGGCCGCAATCGGGATGATCCTCCTCAACGGGCTCCCGGAACCCTACCACCCCGTCTTCAATGCCCCGGGATTCGAGAGGGCCTCGCAGGACAGGTTCTTCCTTTGCATTGAGGCGACGGACCCCAAGTTCGACTCGAAGGAAGCGAGGAGCTTCCTTTCCACGCTCCATCCCATCGAGGTCGTTGACGTTGCGCCGTAACACCTTTCTCCGCGCCGTTCCCGTCTTCCTATTCGGTCTTTTGGCCCTGGGATGCCGGCAGGGCATGTACAACCAACAAAAGTACAAGCCTCTGGCGGAAAGCTCGCACTACCCCAACGGCATGGCGTCGCGGTCCCTGCCTGCCCACACGGTTCCTCGCGGATTCCTGCGCGAGGATGCCGCGCTGTACAAGGGGCAGGGAGCGGACGGCAAGTTCGTCACGGCGTTTCCGGTCCCGGTGACGAAGGAACTCCTCGAGCGCGGCCAGCAGCGTTTCGAAATCTATTGCTCCCCCTGCCACTCCCGGCAGGGTGACGGACTCGGGATGGTGGTGCGGCGCGGCTTCAAGCAGCCTCCCTCCTACCACATCGACCGGCTCCGCCAGGAGCGGCATGGGTACTTCTTCGACGTCATCACGAACGGGTTCGGCGAGATGAACGGATACGCGGCCCAGATCCCGCCCGAGGACCGCTGGGCCATCGTCTCTTACATCCGGACCTTGCAGTACTCACAGCACGTCAACACCAGCGAACTGGGGGCGGAAGACCGCCGGCTCGTCGAGGAAGCCGCGGCGAAGCCGGCTTCTCACCCGTCCGGATCTTCCCCGAAGGGGCACTGATGCAGGATCACTCGACAACCTTCATGCCGCCGGACGCGGATCTCGAAAGGATCGGTCGCCGCGGGCTCATCGTGGGGATCGCCGCGGCGGCCGTCCTCGTCGCGGGAGCCTTCGCAACCGGCAACCAGCAGCAGTTCTTCCGCTCGTACCTGACGGCCTTCACTTACGTGCTCGCGGGCGGCATGGGCTGCCTCGGCTTCTGGCTCGTCCACCTCCTGTCCCGCGGACAGTGGGGCGTGATGATCCGCAGGATCCTGGAGGCGGGCGCGAAGACGATCCCGCTCCTCGGGATCCTCTTCATCCCGGTTCTCTTCGGACTTCACTCCCTCTACGAGTGGAGCCACAAGGACGTCGTGGCGGCTGATCCGATCCTCAGGCACAAGGCCGCCTACCTCAACGAGACTGGCTTTCTGATCAGGGGGCTCGGGTACTTCGTCCTCCTGACCGGGCTGGCCTTCGTTCTCACCTCGCTCTCCAGGCGCGAGGACGAGACGGGCGACCCGGCCGTCTCTCACCGCATGCAAGCGATCGCCGGACCGGGCCTCATCGCCTACTTCATCCTGCTCTCGCTTGCCGCGGTCGACTGGATGATGTCCCTGACCCCTCACTGGTTCTCGACGATCTACGGCTTTCTCTATGTCATCAGCATGGGGGTGACGGGCCTCGGCTTCGTCATCCTGATGGCCCGCTGGCTGGGCCCGGAAGGGAAGAAGGCCGTCCCCTTCCAGGACCGTCACTACCACGACTACGGCAAGCTCCTCTTCGCGACCGCCACCATCTGGGCGTACTTCCAGGCCTCGCAGCTCATCATCATCTGGTCGGGCAACCTGCCGGAGGAAACCCCCTGGTACGTGACCAGGCTGCACACAAACTGGAAGTGGATCACGATTGCCGTCGTCGTCCTGAACTGGGCGCTCCCGTTCTTCCTCCTGCTGTCGAGGGACCGCAAGCGGCGCGTGACGCGGCTGGCTCCCATCGCGGCGCTCCTGATGGTGGCTCACTGGCTCGACATCCACTGGCTCATCGCGCCGGCCTTCTCACCCTCCGGGATCACGTTCCACTGGCTCGACTTCGTCGCGCCGGTGGCGCTGGGCGGAATCTGGTTCTGGTACTTCACCCTCCAGCTTCGCAAGCGTCCCGTCGTCCCGGTTCACGGCCCCTACCTCAAGGAGGCCCTGGAGGTGAGCCATGCACACTGAGCACGGACACGGCTCTCACAAGCCCCAGGTCCCGTTCGATTCGGAGATCAGCGTCTCGGGGATCGTCTGGTTCAAGGTGGGGCTCACAGTCCTGTCGGTCGGGGTCTTCGTCTTCCTCTGGCTCGCCTACAACCGCTACCAGACCCATCTCCTGGCCAGGAGCGGCGCTAGGTCGCAGCTCGCGGAGGCAAACGAGCCCCGTCCGCGCGCAGCGATCCGGGTCCAGGAGAACCCGTTGAAGGCGATGCAGGAGCTCTCCGCGAGGGACACGCAGCAGCTGACCACGTACGGCTGGGTCGACAAGCAGGCGGGCGTTGCCCGGATACCGATCAAGAGGGCCATGGAAATCGTCGCGGAGAAGGGGCTCCCGTCTCCGGCTCCCCCCGTGGAGACGGCGGGAGAGAAGCCTGCATCCGCGGCACCGGCGGGAGAGAAGTGACCAGAATCTCGATGCAGAAGGCGCACAACTCCCCCGCACTCTTGATCGGGGCCCTCCTCCTGGGTGGTCTGTCGCAAGCCGCGTTCTCGCAGCCGATCGTCCCGGCGCCCGTGATGAAGGAAGTCGGCTGGGAACAGCGAATCGGAAGCCGGATCCCGCTCGACGCGACGTTCCGCGACGAGAACGGCGACACCGTGAAGCTCCAGAAGTACTTCCGCGGCAAGCCGGTGATTCTCTCTTTCGCGTACTACGAGTGCCCGATGCTCTGCGGTCTGGCGCTCGAGGGACTCGCGGGCAGCCTGAAGGGCTTTTCCCTGACGGCCGGCAGCGAGTTCGACGTGATCACGATCAGCTTCGATCCTCGGGAAAAGCCCGCGCTGGCCAAGGCCAAGAAGGCGAACTACGTCGACCGGTACGGGCGCGAGGGCGCGCGCGAAGGCTGGCACTTCCTCACGGGAGACGAGGCCGAGATCCGCGAGGTCACGGGCGCGGCCGGGTTCCGGTACCAGTGGGACGAAAAACAGCAGGAGTTCGCTCACGCGACCGGAATCGTCGTGCTCACCCCTGATGGCACCATCTCGCGCTACTTCTTCGGGATCGAGTACGCCCCGAAGGAGCTGCGCCTGGGCCTCTTCGAGGCCTCGCAGGGCAAGGTCGGCTCGGTGGTCGAGCAGCTCCTCTTGCTCTGCTACCACTACGATCCGGCCGTCGGTAAGTACACGGCCACCGTCCGCACGATCCTGAAGGCGGCGGCGGCCTTCACCCTTCTGGCTCTCGGAACCCTCGTCGGCGGAATGCTCTACCGGGAGCGGTCCAGGAAGCGTCAGCAACTAGGAGCCAACGCCTGAGTCAGCCATGACACCGAATACTCCCATCTTCCCTCAAGGCGCCTCTACCTACTCGACCGAGGTCGACATCCTGTTCTATGTCTACCTCGGCCTCGCGGCGTTTTTCACGGTCGCCATCTTCGGACTCGTCACCGTCTTCGCGGTGAAGTACCGGCGCAAGAAGGCAACGGATGTCGGCGTCGAACCTCAGGGCCACGCGACGGTCATCGAGGTCACCTGGACTGTTCTGCCCCTCATCCTGATGCTCGGGGCCGCCATCTGGGGCCTGAAGATCTACGTCCAGCAGCTGACCCCGCCCCCCAACGCCAAGGAGTACTACGTCGTCGGCAAGCAGTGGATGTGGAAGATCGAGCATCCGGACGGCCGGCGCGAGATCAACGAGCTTCACGTTCCAAAGGGCGAGGACATCAAGCTGAAGATGACGTCCGAGGATGTCATCCACTCGTTCTTCATCCCCGCCTTCAGGATCAAGGTGGACGCGGTTCCGGGCCGTTACAACACGATGTGGTTCAACGCGGCCAAGACCGGCACGTATCACCTCTTCTGCGCGGAGTACTGCGGCGTCGACCATGCCCGGATGATCGGCCGGGTCGTCGTGATGGAGCCGCACGAGTACCAGGAATGGCTGTCGGGAACCAAGGTGCGCGCCGCGACGGCCACGGGCGAGGAGCTTTTCGTCGCCAAGGCCTGCAACACGTGCCACCGGCCGGACTCTTCCGCCCGGGCGCCCATCCTCAACGGCATATTCGGCAAGGAAGTCGCCCTTCTCGGCGGCAAGACGATCGTCGCCGACGATGAGTACATCCGCGAGTCGATCCTCAACCCCGGGGCCAAGGTCGTCTCGGGCTACCAGCCCATCATGCCCACCTTCAAGGGGCAGCTCTCCGAGGAAGAGATCATCCAGTTGATCAAGTACGTCCGCTCGCTTTCGCCGGGAGCCGATAAGGGCGTGCCGAAGACCGCGTCGCTTGCCTTTTCATCCTCCGCGGAGGCTCACCCATGACGTCACAACACGAGTCCGCTCCCGCGCTTCCCGAGAAGCACTACCTCTCGGGAGCCTGGTCCCCTCAGGACTGGCTCCTGACGAAAGACCACAAGCGAATCGGGATCCTCTACCTCGTCGGGATCTCGATCTTCTTCGCCCTTGGCGGCCTCATGGCCGTTCTCATCCGGATGGAGCTGGCCACCCCCTCGGGCGACCTGATGCCGGCGGACGTCTACAACCGTGTCTTCACGATGCACGGCGTCCTGATGGTCTTCTTCTTCCTGATCCCATCCATCCCGGCGGTTCTCGGGAACTTCCTTCTGCCGATCATGATCGGCGCCAAGGACCTCGCCTTCCCGAAGATCAACCTGCTCAGCTGGTACATCTACATGATCGGCGGAGCGATGACCTTCTACGGCCTTCTGGTCGGGGGCATCGACACGGGCTGGACGTTCTACACGCCCCTCTCCTCGGGCTACGCGACCGGCCCCGTGCTTACGGTCGCGGTCGGTGTCTTCATCGCGGGCTTCTCGTCGATCCTGACGGGCCTGAACTTCATCGTCACGATCCACCGGATGCGGGCTCCCGGCCTGACCTGGTTCAGGCTGCCGCTCTTCGTCTGGGGACACTACGCGACGTCCATCATCCAGATCCTCGGCACGCCGGTCGTGGCGATCACGATCCTCCTCGTCGGCGCGGAGCGGCTCTTCCACATCGGGGTCTTCGATCCGAAGATCGGCGGCGATCCGATCCTCTTCCAGCACCTTTTCTGGTTCTACTCGCACCCGGCGGTCTACATCATGATCCTGCCGTCGATGGGCGTCGTCAGCGAGATCATCGCGGCGTTTTCGCGGAAGAAGGTCTTCGGCTACAAGTTCGTCGCCTTCGCCAGCATCGGCATCGCGGTGCTCGGGTTCCTGGTCTGGGGCCATCACATGTTCACCTCGGGCCAGTCCCTCTACGCCGGCGCGGTCTTCTCCTTCATCACGATGCTCGTGGCGGTCCCCTCGGCGATCAAGGTCTTCAACTGGACGGCCACTCTCTACAAGGGCGCGATCGCATGGGACACTCCCCTGCTGTACGCCCTGGGGTTCATCGGTCTCTTCACGATCGGCGGTCTGACGGGCGTCATGCTCGGGACCCTGGGTTTCGACCTTCACGTTCACGACACCTAC
This sequence comes from Thermoanaerobaculia bacterium, assembly GCA_022071945.1. GTDB lineage: Bacteria > Acidobacteriota > Thermoanaerobaculia > UBA5066 > UBA5066 > JAJVIN01. The sequence goes on from JAJVIN010000001.1 coordinate 151,173, forward strand.
TTCGTCGTCGCTCACTTCCACTACGTCATGGTCGGGGGCGCGATCCTCGGTTTCCTGGGGGGCCTCCACTACTGGTGGCCCAAGATCACCGGAAAGCTCTACAACGAGTTCTGGTCGAAGATCTCGGCGGGAATCATCTTCATCGGCTTCAATCTGACCTTCTTCCCGCAGTTCATCCTCGGCTACCTCGGGATGCCTCGCCGTTACCACTCCTACCCTGAGGAATTCCAGGTGCTCAACATTCTCTCCTCGGCCGGAGCCTCGATTCTGGGGATCGGGTTCGTCATCCCCGTCATCTACCTCCTCGCCTCGCTGGCCAACAAGCGGTATGCCGGGAACAACCCGTGGGGAGCGGTCGGGCTCGAGTGGCAGATCCCCTCTCCGCCTCCGACCGAGAACTTCGAGACGCCCCCCGTCGTGACCGACGAGCCGTACACCTACCCGCAACCCGATGAAAAGGAGGCCCCCGTCGGTGTCTGAGAACTCGACCCTGGCCCACCACTTCGACAGCTACGCCCAGCAGAAGGAGTCCGCCTCGCTGGGGATGTGGGTCTTCATCTCGCAAGAGATCATGTTCTTCGGCGGGCTTTTCCTGGCCTACACGATCTACCGGTGGCGCTTCCCGGAGGCCTTTGCCTATTCGAGCAATGAGCTCGACATCGGACTGGGGCTCTTCAACACCATCGTCCTGATCGGCAGCAGCCTGACGATGGCGCTGGCAGTCCGCAACGCGGCCCTGGGCGAGAAGAACGGCACCGTGAGGAACCTCATCCTGACGATGCTCCTCGGGTCGGTCTTTCTCGTCGTGAAGGGCTTCGAGTATGCCCACAAGTGGCAGCACCACTTGATCCCCGGGCCCAACTTCCAGTTTTCCGGGCCGGATCCGGTCCACGCCCAGCTCTTTTTCGTCCTCTACTTCTCGATGACGGGCCTTCACGCCCTCCACATGATCGTGGGCCTCGGGATCCTCGCCTGGCTGACCGCACAGGCCGCGAAGGGACGGTTCACTCCCGAGAACCACAACTACGTGGAGGGAGTTGGGCTCTACTGGCACTTCGTCGACATCATCTGGATCTTCCTGTTCCCGCTGCTCTACCTGTTCGGCCGGCACCACCTGACCTGAAACGAGGACGCCGCAGATGTCTGTACATGTCGCTCCCCTCAAGACCTACATCTATGTCTTCCTCGCGTTGATGTTCTTCACGGTCCTGACCGTCGGCGTGGCCTTCGTGAACTTCGCCCACCACGCGCCGAAGGGGATCGGAAACGTCCTGAACGACGCCGTGGCGATGTCGATCGCCCTCACGAAGGCGGTCCTCGTGGTGGCCTTCTTCATGCACGTGAAGGGCTCGACGAAGATCACGCCGGTCGTGATCTGGGGAACCCTGATCTTCATGGTGATCCTGTTCGTCTTCACGGGGGCCGACTACCTCACGCGCCCGATGACGACCTTCGTCCCGGTCATGAGCCAGTAGCGCGCGCAAAACGGATTTCGGGAGGGGCGGGCCAGCCGGGCTCCGCCCCTCTTTTCGTTTTTGGCAGCGCCCCGAGGCTGAGGGATGATGTCTCGCATATGGCCACCGCACCTCAATCCGTCGTCACGTTCCTTCGAGGGAAGCGCTTTGCCGTCGCCGGCGTCTCCCGGCAGAAGGGCCAACCCGCGAACGCCATACTCGAGAAGCTCCGGAAGAGCGGATTCGACGCCGTTCCCGTCAATCCGAACGCGGAATCCATCGGAGGAGAACCCTGCTACCCCAGTCTCTCGGCCGTCCCCGGTCAGGTGGACGGAGTCGTGGTGGCCGTCCCCCCGGCCGCGGCCATCGGGGTGGTGCGAGACGCGGCTTCCGCCGGCATCCGGCAGATCTGGTTTCATCGTTCCTTCGGAGCCGGGAGCGTCTCTGACGAAGCGATCGAGGAGTGCCGCCGCCTCGGCATCGAACCGATCGTGGGCGGTTGCCCCTTGATGTACTGCGAGCCCGTCGACGTCTTCCACCGCTGCTTCCGCTGGTGGTTGAAGAGGGGAGGGCGCATTCCAGTCTGAAACGGGCCTTCCCGGCCGGCTTCGGCGCCCCCCTCTTCCACGACTGGACTTCGCGGCCAGCCGGTCTTTAGTCCTTGCCGAAGCCTTTCAAACTCCCTATCCTTCTTCCAGGAGAACGTCGTGACACTGCCAGGTGACGACCGACGTGACGTTCAACGGACGATGCGGGCCCTCCGTCGCGTGATCGTTCCCACCGCTCCCTGGTCCCCCGGTTCCCCATCCACTTCCGTCCATGACTCTCACGAGGGGTCTCCCCTGTCGTGGACGGGTCCCGCCACTGGAGTTCCAGGACTCCGGAGAGGTCCCGCCAGGAGCCAGACATGACCGTCGAACCGGTGACCCTGCGCTACGAGATGGTGAATGTGCGACCGGGTTATCTGATGATCGAGCAGGAAGAGCACACGCTGGTCCGCCGCTCCTACTTCGCGTCGGACCGCGTTCCGCCCTGGGAGGAGTACCGCGAGGGCAATGCGTTCTGGAGGCCGCAGGGAGCGGCTCAGACATTCCAGTTCGACGTCCGCGACACTGTCACGGGCGAGGTGGTGCCGTTCGGCGAGCTGGCCGGCCTTCTCTACTACGCATGCTGCTCCAGGGACAGCACCGTCTACCGGATCGGTGATCTGGCCCACGACCAGCGAATCTCGCTCTATGTCGCGATCTCCACCGAGGATGAGGAGGGGCCGGTTCTCATGCCCGCGGAAAAGGTCCGGGTCCTCAACGCCCTCTTCAACGAACGGCTGAAGAGCCCCGGGAAGAAGGTCCTGATCCTGCCCGACCTCTTCGGTTTGCACACACAGATCACCTACCAACAGATCGCCATCGACTTCGGCCTCACGTCCATGGAATGAGGAGCGCAAGATGAAGGTTCAGGAACTCGCCGAGCGGCTCGAGCTTGTGGCCGCGACCAAACTCTTCGATCGGGACGTGACAGGGGTCTACATCTCGGACATGGTCAGCGACGTGATCGCCAACGCCAAGGCGGGCGATCTTCTCGTGACTGCCCAGGCGCACGCGAACGTGATCGCCGCCGCCAACCTGGTGGACACCTGCGCGATCGTCATCACACAGGGCAAGCCCCTGGGCGAGGACGTCGTCAAGATGGCCGAGAAGGCCGAAATATCCGTCTTCACGACGGCTCTGAACCGCTGGCAGGTGGCGACGAAACTGTACGAGGCCGGGGTTCGTTAGGCGGCTGCCCGGGGCGGCCGCGAGGTGAGGAATGCTTCTCGCGGAGATCGTCTCGCTCCTTGGCTGCACGGAGCTTCTGGACCTCGAAGGGGCTGGCAACCGTGAAATCACCGGCTGCTTCGCCGCTGACCTGATGAGCGAGGTCCTGGCTTTTTGCGGCCACGGTCCACTCCTCGTCACCGGGTTGACGAACGTGCAGTCGCTTCACACGGCGGAAATCGTGGACGTCAAGGCGATTCTCTACGTGAACGGAAAGTGCCCAGACGTCCAAGTCCTTGCCCTGGCAAGGGCCCGGGAGCTCCCTCTCCTGTCCACCACGATGACCATGTACGAGGCCTGCGGACGTCTCCACCGGGGCGGCTTGCCGGCCTCCACGAAGGTCTGACGAGGTCCGCGTTGAAAGAACCGCTCTATGCCGAGTCCTTCAAGATCAGGGGTGGCGACTTCGAACACGGCGGAGAAGTCGCCACGCGGATCAAGTCGATCTGCAAGGAGCTCGGGATACGGCCCGACCTCATCCGCAGACTCTCGATCGCGAACTTCGAGGCGGAGATGAACGTCATCATGTATGCCGACGAGGCGGACCTCTGCTTTCAGGTCTCGACCGAGGACGTGCGGGTCGTGGTGGCGGACCGCGGTCAGGGAATCTCGGACATCGAGCTCGCCATGACACCCGGATGGTCCACCGCCACCGCGGAGATGCGCGCGCGGGGCTTCGGGGCGGGCCTGGGTCTGCCGAACATCAGGAACAGCGTGGACGAGTTCCGGGTCGATTCCAGGCCCGGAGCTGGAACCACCCTCACCTATGTCGTCCGCATCGCATGACGTGCCCCTGGGCGACGCGCCAACTACGGTTGGCGCGCCCCTGACGAGACGTTCGATCGTCTTCGAGCCCCGGCGCTGCGTGGGATGTGTCGCGTGTTGCAAGGCGTGCCCGAGCGGAGCCATCCGCGTCCGCGGCGGCTGCGCCGTGGCCGACTCGGAGCTCTGCATCGACTGCGGTGAGTGCATCCGCTGGTGCCGGCACGGAGCCGTGCGCGCCGCCACGGCCAAACCCGCGGACCTGAAGCGGTTCAAGTACACGGTGGCGCTGCCCGCGCTGACGCTCTACTCCCAGTTCGGCAAGGACGTCGAACCCGGTCAGGTGCTGCGGGCCCTGAAGAGCCTCGGGTTCGATGAGGTCTACGACCTTTCGGCCATGTGCGACATGCACGCGAGCGCGACGGACGCCTACCTTTCCGAGTGCCGCGGTCCCTGGCCGAAGATCTCGGTGACCTGTCCCGCCGTCATCCACCTCATCCTCCTGCGCTATCCCGACATGATCGAGAACCTCCTGCCGATCGAGCCGGCCCGGGAGCTCGCCGCCAAGCTCCTGCGCCGGCGTCTCGCCGAGGAGAGAGGTCTCGATCCCACGGACATTGGACTGTTCTTCATCACCCCCTGCAGCGCCATCCTGCACTCCATCCACTCCCCCGTGGGCCTGGAATCCTCTTACCTCGATGGTGCCTTCTCCATCGCCGAGTTCTACGGACCGCTGCTGCGGGCCATCAAGGCCCTCGGGCCCGTCGAGAACCCGCCTCCGATCAGCGCGCGCGGGCTCCTCTGGGCGATGGCGGGCGGGGAGATCGCCGGGCTGCGCGACGCCAACACGATCACGGTCGCGGGTGCCCGCGACGTGCTTCGGGTCTTCGACCACATCGAGGAAGGCAAGCTCCAGGCCGTCGACTTCATCGAGGCCTACATCTGCCCCGATGGATGCATCAGCGGTCCCCTGACCGTGGAGGGCCGCTACGCGGCTCGCCGGACCATCCAGCGGATCGTGCGACGTCACGGCCAGAGGGTCGGCGAGGGAAGCGTCATTCCCGAGGAAAAAGTGCGCGCCCTCCTCAGGGAGCACTTCTTCGACCTCGAGGAGCACTTGCAGGCCCGTCCGCTCCGTCCCCTGGGCCGCAATCTGAGGGAGGCCGTGGAGCGGAGGCGGGAGGTGCAGCGGCTCCTGTCGCGTTTGCCCGGCAAGGACTGCGCCGCCTGCGGAGCTCCCACCTGTGCCGCCCTTGCCGAAGACGTGGTAAGGGGAGAAGCCTCACTCAGCGATTGTGTGTTCGTTCGCATCGAAGGGTTGCTGGAGGCGGCCGCCTCCACGAAGGGACCTGGCCATGAGTAAGGAGATGCTCGTCCTTTCGCTGAGTTGCCCGCAGTGTCACGCCAGGCTCACCGAGGGCACACGGGTGCGCCTCGCGGGTCACGCCGGCCGGACAAACCAGCAAGGAGAGGTTTTGCTCAGCGCCGTCTTCGGCGGCGGGCGCGGGGACGAGGCGGACCTCGTTCTCGAAACGGATCTCACCCTCGAGAAGGGTGACGCCATCGACTTCTGCTGTCCCCGGTGCGAGGCGAGCCTGATGCTCCCCGTGACCTGCAAGGTCTGTGGGGCCGCGCTGGCTTCCCTCGACATCGCCGGGGGCGGTTCCGTCGAGTTCTGCTCCCGGCGCGGCTGCAAGGCCCAGGCTCTCGGGGGCGCGGGCAACATAGACGAGATGATCAGCCTCGTGAATCGCATGTTCGACACGCCCTACGACTAGGGCGGCCGCGCCCCCCGGCGCGGATGATTCGAAGGAGTCCGCTCGATGGAAGCGACCCGGCCGTTCGACTTCGCGAACCTCCACTTCAAAGGTGAGGGCGGCACCCTGATCCCTCTCTTGCAGAAGGTCCAGACCGAAGAGGGCTACATCTCGAAAGAGCGGATCGAGGAGATCCACAGGAAGACCGGGGTCCCGCTCTCTCACATCTTCGGCGTGGCAACCTTCTACGCGCAGTTCCGTCTGCGTCCGGTCGGAAGGAACATCATCAAGGTCTGCCACGGAACCGCCTGTCACGTGGCCGGGGCCAACGCGATTTCCGCCTCCTTGAAGGACATCCTCCAGATCGGCGACGGAGAAACCACCCCGGACCGCGCCTTCACCGTCGAGACGGTCTCCTGCCTCGGCTGCTGCAGTCTCGCTCCCGTGATCATGGTCAACAAGGACACCCACGGGAACCTCGCGCCCGCGGACCTGAGAAAGGCGCTCGCGCCCTACCGGAGCGGAAAGGCCTGAGGTGTGCTCGTGAAGATCCTGGTGGGACTCGGAACCTGTGGAATCGCGGCCGGTGCCGCGGCGACCTACGCCGCGGTCCTTTCGAGAACCGGACCGCTCGACGGCAGCTGCCGGGTGGAGAAGACGGGCTGCGCCGGCATGTGCTACCGGGAGCCGCTCGTCGAGGTCCGCGACGATGACGGGACCCGCTGGCAGTACGGCCAGATCACGCCGGCGAGGGTCGACCGGCTCGTCTCCGAGCATGTCGTGAACGGCTCACCCGTCACGGACTGGCTCGTCTGGACGAGCGGAGGAAAGGGTCAGGAGCAGGCCTTCATCGACCGGCAGCACCGCATCGTGCTCGAGAACTGTGGCGTGATCGATCCCGAGAAGATCGAGGAGTACCTCGAGAAGGGTGGATATCAGGCGCTCGAGAAGGTCCTGGCTCGCAAGGATCCAGACGGCCTCATCGGCCAGATCATCGAGTCGGGCCTCCGAGGACGCGGCGGGGCCGGGTTCCTCACCGGAATGAAATGGCGGTTCACGCGTCTGGCCCCGGGCAAACAGAAGTACGTGATCTGCAACGCCGACGAGGGCGACCCGGGGGCGTTCATGGATCGCTCGGTCCTCGAGAGCGACCCTCATGCCGTCCTGGAAGGGATGGCCATCGCGGGCCACGCGATCGGAGCAACGAAGGGCTACATCTATGTCCGCGCCGAGTACCCGCTCGCCGTGGAGCGGCTCACGATCGCCATCGCCCAGGCCGAGGCCCGCGGCCTTCTCGGAGACGGCATCCTCGGGACGGGGTTCGAGTTCCACGTGAGCCTCAAGGAAGGAGCCGGGGCCTTCGTGTGCGGAGAGGAGACGGCCCTCATCGCCTCGATCGAGGGCCGCCGCGGGATGCCCCGGGTGCGGCCCCCCTTCCCGGCGGTGAAGGGCCTCTGGGAGTCCCCCACCAACATCAACAACGTCGAGACCTTCGCGAACGTTCCCTGGATCGTGAGGAACGGGGCAGAGGCATTCAGCAGGCTCGGGACGGCGAAGAGCAAGGGGACGAAAGTCTTCGCCATGGCGGGCAAGATCAGGCGGGGCGGCCTCGTGGAGGTCCCGATGGGGATCTCCATTCGCGAGATCGTCCACGACGTCTGCGGGGGCATCAAGGAGAACCGCAAGTTCAAGGCGGTCCAGATGGGCGGTCCCTCTGGAGGGTGCATTCCGGCCGAGCTCGAGGACACGGTCATCGACTACGAGTCGATCAACAAGACCGGCGCCATCATGGGGTCGGGCGGGCTCGTCGTCGTCGACGAGACCACGTGCATGGTCGACATGGCCCGCTTCTTCCTCGACTTCACACAGAGAGAGTCCTGCGGGAAATGCACCTTTTGCAGGATCGGCACGAGAAGAATGCTCGAGATCCTCTCCCGCATCACCGCGGGCCAGGGAGTGGATGGAGACATCGAGAAGCTCGAGAGCCTGGCTCTCCTCGTCAAGAACAACTCGCTCTGTGGACTGGGACAGACGGCTCCCAACCCCGTCCTGACAACCCTGAAGTACTTCCGGGCCGAGTACGAGGCGCACATCTCGAACCGGAAGTGTCCCGCCCATCAGTGCCAGGCCCTCCTCACCTACACCATCAACGAGAAGTGCAACGGCTGCGGAGTCTGCGGGCGAGCCTGCTCCGCCAAGGCCATCACGGGCGAGAAACGCAAGCCTCACGTCATCGATCACGAAAAGTGCATTCGCTGCGACGAGTGCTACAGGGCCTGCCGCTTCGACGCCATCACGAGGATGTGAGGCCATGGAACTCGTCAAGCTCACAATCGACAGCAAGCGCGTGATCGCCGACAACCGGATGACCATCCTCGAGGTGGCCCGGGAAAACGGGATCACCACGATCCCCACGCTCTGCCACGACCCTCGCCTGGCGCCCTTCGCCGCCTGCTTCCTGTGTGTCGTCAAGGTTCAGGGCGCGCGCACCCTTCTCCCGGCCTGCTCGACGAGGGTGTCGGCCGGAATGGCCGTTCAGACCGAGAACCCGGAGATCCGCCGCTCGAGAAAGGCCGCCCTCGAGTTGATGCTCTCCAACCACTACGCGGACTGCATCGGACCGTGCCAGCTGGCCTGCCCCGCGGGAGTGGACGTGCAGGGGTACATCGCGCTCGCCGCGCTCGACAAGCATCGCGATGCCATCGCCCTCATCAAGGAGCGGAATCCCCTGCCCGCGGTCTGCGGCCGGGTCTGCACGCGTCCCTGCGAGGTGAAAGGCTGCCGGCGAAATCTGCTCGATGAGGCCGTCGGAATCGACTACATCAAGCGCTACCTTTCCGACCTCGATCTCGGCAGCCGGCAACAGTGGCGCCCCCAGCTTCCGCCTCCCAATGGCAAGAAGGCCGCCGTGGTGGGCGCGGGCCCCGCTGGACTGTCGTGTGCTTACTACCTCGCCCTGCGGGGCTACAAGGTCTCGATCCTGGAGGCCCAGCCCGAGGCGGGTGGAATGCTGCGCTACGGGATCCCGGAATACCGCCTGCCCAAGGACGTCCTCGACCTCGAGATCGATCAGATCCTCGATCTCGGCGTCGAACTCGCGACGAATGCGATGCTCGGACGTGACTTCACCATCACGAGCCTGAAACAGGGCGGACACGACGCGATCTTTCTCGGCATTGGGGCATGGGAGAGCTCGAAGATGCGCGTTGTGGACGAGGACACTCCGGGAGTGATCGCGGGGATCGAGTTCCTCAGGCAGTTCGGCCTCAGACGAAGGATCGACCTCCACGGCAGAGTCTTCGTGGTGGGCGGTGGGAACACCGCCATCGACTGCGCCCGGACGGCCCGCCGCCTCGGCGTGGCGGAAGTCCGCATCCTCTACCGGCGCACTCGCGCCGAGATGCCGGCCAACGAGATGGAGATCGTCGAGGCGGAGCACGAGGGCGTGAAGCTGGATTTCCTCGTCGCTCCGGTCCGCGTTGTTCGAGGAGAGGACGGGCGCGTGAACGGCATCGAGTGCATCCGGATGGAGCTCGGCGAGCCCGACCAGAGCGGGCGCCGCAGCCCGAAGCCCATCCGCGGGTCCGAGTTCCGTTTGGAGTGCGACTTCGTCCTGGCCGCCATCGGCCAGAACACACGGCTGCAAGAACTCGTGGATGGGCGCGTCCCGAACTTCCTGCCTCTCGGAGAGTCCCTCGGCCTCACACGCTGGCAGACCCTGCAGGTCAACGAGCGCACGTTCGAGACGACCGTGGATGGCGTCTTTGCGGGCGGCGATGTGGTCACGGGCGCCGCGACCGCCATCGAGGCCATCGCGGCGGGCCGCAAGGCGGCATACGCGATCGACCGATACCTGATGACGGGCCGTGCCGAGGCCGAACCCGTGGAGGTCTACAGCCGCAAGGACACCCACCGCGCCGTGCGCTCCGAGGACCTTCCCCCGGGGTCCCCGGAAGGAAGGCGCCGGATGCCCGCTCTCCTTCCCGCCGACCGGATGCTGAGCTTCGCCGAGGTCGAGACGGGCTACGGCAGGGAGGACCTGAGGAAAGAGTCCGCTCGGTGCCTGGAGTGTGGGTGCAGCGCGTTCTTCACCTGCGACCTGCGGCGCTACGCGACGGAGTACGGAGCCGATGTCCAGGCCTTTCTCGGACGCGCGAACGAACACCCGGTCGACCGGCGGCACCCGCTCATCGTGCTCGATGCCAACAAGTGCGTGCTGTGCGGCCGCTGCGTGCGCCTGTGCAGCGAGCTTCTGGGAATTGCCGCGTTCGGCTTCGTTCACCGCGGCTTCGACACCATCGTGGCGCCCGCGCTCGATGGCTCCCTTCTCGAGACCGGCTGTGTCAGCTGCGGGCTCTGCATCGGCACCTGCCCCACGGGCGCCATCGCCGAGAAGCTGCCGCTCGCCAAGCCGGGACCCTGGAAAACCATCCGCGCCGAATCGGTCTGTGACTCCTGCGGCGCGGGTTGCCGGCTCGGGTACGAGGTCTTCGGCACGACCCTGGTGCAGGTTTCACACGTCTCCAGCGACGCGCCCATCCTGGGCAATCATTGCAAGAAGGGACGCTTCGGCGCCCGGCACGTCCATTCGCCCGAGCGCCTCAAACGCCCCCTCGTCCGGCTCGGACGCGAGCTTCAGGACGCGAGCCTTGACGAAGCCCTGCGCCACGCCGGCATGAGGCTCAGGGAGCTCGTTCGCCACACTCCGGGCGACCAGATCGCGGTGTTTCTCTCTCCCCGGCTCACCAACGAGGAGATCTACCTCGCCCAGAAGCTGGCCCGCCTGGCCCTGCACACGCCGAACGTCACATCCCTGGCCCGCACCGTGAACCGTGAGCTCGCCGCCCCGGAGGTCGTCTCCACCGCTTCCTACGCGGACGTCCGCGACGCCCAGGTGCTTCTCGTCGTCAACACGGCCCTCGACGAAGAGAGCTTTGCCGTGGACGTGGACTCCAAGCAGGCCATCCGCAAGGGAGCGCGCCTGATCTACGTCGGCCCCGAGGAGAACAGGACCTCCTCGGTTGCGGAACTCTGTCTGCGCTGCCGGCCTGGCGGGCAGGCCCACGCCATCCTCGGCATCCTGAAGAGCTACGCGGCGCTCTTGCCCGGCGCCCTGGACGACCATGCCTCACTGGCCGAGATGCTCCGGGGCCTCACGCCGGAGCGCCTCGAGGAGCTTTCCGGCGTGGGGCGCGCGACCTTCGACGAGGCGGCCGGACTCCTGGCCAAGACCATCCTCAAGGTTCTGATTTTCAACAAGGACTACCGGGGGACGAGGCGGGCCCAGGACGAGCGGCTCTTCGCCGCGGCGGCGGGCGCGCTCGGCTGTTCGGTTCTGGCGCTTTGCGAGAAGGCGAATTCTCAGGGCCTCGCCGACATGGGGGCCGACCCGCTCTGGCTGCCAGGCTATGTCGACCCATCGCACGAGGAGGCGGTCGAGCAGATGGAAAGAAAGCTGGGAGTCGTCCTGCGCGATCTTCCCCGGCCGCGCGCGGACGTCGCAAGCCTTCTCCGCGAGAAGAGGATCAAGGTCGCCATCGTTCTCGGCGAGGATCCGGCCGGAGCCCCGGGCTTTCCCGGCGACCTGATAGAGGGGCTTTTCGCGGCCGACTTCCTGCTCGTGGGAGATCTGTTCCTGACCGCCACGGCAGCCCGGGCGGCGGTCGTGCTCCCCCTGTCGAGCACGGTCGAGACGAGCGGGACGATGACGAATGCCGAGCGGCGCGTGCAGCGACTGGAACGCGCGGTTCCCCCGGCCGCCGGCACGGAGACCTGGGAGATCCTGAGCCACCTCGCGGGCTTGCTCGGCTACCGGTTCAAGCTGAAATACGCGTCCGCCCAGGACGTCACCGCGGAAATCCACAAGGTCGCGCCGATCTGGAACGGCCTGGACATCGGGAAGGCGGGTGCGATCTGGGACCGGCAGCGTATGCGACTACCCGAGGTCCCGTTCCGGGACCTCGGTGAGCCGGTGTCGCCGGTGGGGACCCTTGCCCTCGACACCCTGGAAGCCCGCTTTGCGGGGTGGTTCAAAGAGATCTTCGAGAAGGCACACCGGGACCTCACCGCCGCGTAAGCGCAACCCGGACCGGCAGGTCCGGCGGGCCGAACCCGTTCTCTCAGAGCCTCTCGACCATGAAAGGCAAGGGCGAGGCCTCGGATTCCGCGCCGATCGTGAAGGCGGATTCCACCTTCTTCATGTACCCCTCGGCGGGGTGGATCGTCGGGCCGAACTCGACCAGAAGGAGCGGCTCCCCCTTCTCGACCCGCTGGCCGGTCTTCTTGAGGATCCGGAAGCCCGAGGCGGGGTCGACCGGGTCGGTCTTCTTGGTCCGTCCGCACCCGATCTCGATGGCGAGAAGGCCGAGCTCGCGAGTCGCGACGCTCGTGATCACCCCATCGGAGGGGGCAACGACGGGCTCTGTGCGAACAGGCTGGGGCAGGAGTTTCGTGTCCTCGCAGACTCTCGGGTCGCCACCCTGAGCCTCGATGGTGCGCGCGAACTTCTCGAGAGCCTCACCGCTTGCCAGGACGGCCGCGAGCTTCCTTCTGGCCTCATCCGTTCCGCTCGCCGCGCCCGCGGCCACCATCAGGTCGGCGCCCAGGAGCATCACGTTCTCGAGAAGGTCCGCCGGTCCGGCGTTCCTGAGAGCCTCGATCGACTCCTCGACCTCGTTGGCGTTCCCGATGGCGACGCCGATGGGGCGGTCCATGGCCGTGATGAAGCCGCTCGCCTTGCGGCCGGTCTCGCGCGTGGTCTCGACCAGTGCCTTGCCCAGCGCCCGGGCGTCATCGGTTCTCGCCATGAACGCTCCGTTGCCGGTCTTCACGTCGAAGACGACGGCGTGCGCGCCCGTTGCGAGCTTCTTCGAGAGGATCGAGGCCGTGATGAGGGGTATCGACTCGACCGTTCCGGTGACGTCCCGGAGGGCGTAAAGCCGCCGGTCGGCCGGGGCGATCGACCCCGTCTGACCGATGAGCGCGCACCCCAGCGTCGACACGAGCCGGTCGAACTCCGGCTTGGCGAGCCCCGTCTTGAAGCCCGGAATCGCCTCGAGCTTGTCGAGCGTTCCCCCCGTGTGTCCGAGACCCCGGCCGGACATCATGCCCGTCTTCACACCCGCCGCGGCCAGCAGCGGAGCCAGGACGAGGGTCGCCTTGTCTCCGACCCCGCCGGTCGAGTGCTTGTCGGCAACGAACCCGTGCGGGTCGAGGTCCCACGTCTCGCCAGAACGCATCATGGCGAACGTGAGGGCGGCGGTCTCGCGAGTGGACATGCCCCGGCAGCAGATCGCCATCAGCAGCGCCGCGGCCTGCTCGTCCGTGACGGTTCCCTCGGTCACCCCGGTCACGAAATCCTGGATCTCGCCTTCCGAGAGCTCTCCCCCGTCTCGTTTCTTCACGATGGTTCTGACGATCAAACTCATTTCTTCTTCTCCGTGGGCCGGGGAGCAGCGGGGGCGGGGAACGAAGGGACCGGCAGCGAGAGTTGTCCGGCGAGCTTCGTCCGCCACTCGGCGGCCTCGGCGAGGATCTTTTTCTGGTCGAGAGTCGGGAAGGACTTCCCGTCGTAGAGAACGCGTCCGTCCACCATCGTCAGCGTGACCGCCTGGCCGTCCGCCGTGTAGACGAGGGCGGAGGTCAGATCGTAGACGGGCTGGTATTCGGGAGCCGAGAGATCGACGGCGATGAGGTCCGCGGCCTTTCCGGGTTCGAGGGATCCGGTCACCGAGCCGAGGCCGATCGCGCGGGCGCCCTCGATCGTGGCCATGCGCAAGACATCCTTTGCCGGGAGCGCTGTCGGATCCATGGATCCGACCTTGGCGAGCTTGGCGGCGATGTCCATCGCCTCGAACATGTCGAGGTCGTTGTTGGAGGCGGCTCCGTCGGTCGCGAGACCGACGACGATCCCCGCCTTCCGGGTGGCGGGGACGGGCGCGATTCCAGAGGCGAGCTTCATGTTCGACTCGGGGTTGTGCGCGGCCGTGACCTTCTTGGCCGCCAGGACCTTCATGTCCTCGGCGTCGATCCAGACGGCGTGAGCGGCCAGGACATTGGCGCCAAGGAACCCGATGGAATCCAGCCAGCGCGTGGGCGTCATCTGATAGCGCTCCTGGATCGTCTTCTGCTCGTCCTTCGTCTCGGAAAGGTGGATCAGGAGCGGCAGGCCGAACTCGTCGGCAATCGCCTTGGCGGCGAGCAAGGTCTCCTTCGAGCACGTGTAGGGAGCGTGGGGAGCCATGGCGGGAACGATCCGCGGATGACCCTTCCAGCGTTTGGCGAACGCTCGCGAGACGGTCTTCGTTTCCTCGAGGTTGGCGTGGCCCGGCGCGGGAAAGTCGATCCAGGTCTCGCCCAGCACGCCGCGGAGACCGGCCTGATTGACGGCCTCGGCGACATCGGACTCGAAGTAGTACATGTCGGCGAAGGCCGTCGTGCCGGTCCGGATCATTTCGAGGGAAGCCAGGAGGGTTCCCGCCTTCACGAAGGCCGGTGACACGTTCTTGCCCTCGGCGGGAAAGATCGATTTCTCGAGCCACTCCATGAGGGGCTTGTCATCCGAGATCCCCCGCAGGAGGTTCATCGCGGCGTGCGTGTGCGAGTTGACGAGGCCCGGCATGACGACCTGGCCGCGCCGGTCGATCAGCTGGGATGTCCGGTATTCCTTCTCGATCTCTTCCTGTGTTCCGATCGCGACGATCCGGGTGTCGGCGATGGCCACGGCTCCCGACGGAATCACGCGATCGGAGGGGTCCATGGTGATGAGCTGCCCGGCCAGGACGATGGCATCGACGGGTCTTCGCGCGTCAGGGGCCGGCGCGTCGGGGGCCGGCGTCTTGGCGGCTGCGGGCTTCTTGGCGGCGACGGGTTTCTTGGCGTCGGTCGCAGCGGAAAACGCCAGCATCGCGAGAACAACGACTGCGGCTGCCGCCTTCTTCATTCCGGCCCCTCGAACTCGAAGGCCTCGGGGTAGAGCTGGCTCAACATCATGACCTTCCGCTTGCCGTTCAGGGTCGACATGACGACGACGATGTCCCGGCACTGATCCCAGAGGACCTGGCGGCAGGCCCCGCACGGGGGTGTCGGGAGGTCCGCCCCGGTCACGACCGCGACGGCGGTGAACTTCCGCGCGCCCTCGGAGACCGCCTTGAAAACGGCGGTTCTCTCGCCGCAGACGGTGAGGCCGTAGGTCGCGCTCTCGACGTTGCAGCCGCCGAAGACGCGGCCGTCCTCGGCCAGGAGGGCCGACCCGACCTTGAAGCCGGAGTAGGGGGCGCGGGCGAACTCCCGGGCGGCCTTCGCGGCCTCGACGAGAGAGTCGAGGACGGAATCGTCGAGAGCGGCCGTCATTTCTTCCCCGCCTTCGACTTCGGTTTCGGCTTCGGGGCCGTCTTCTTCTTCGGGAGGGCCTTGCCGCTCATCATCATGTCGCCCGAGCGCCCCTCGCCCAGGGCTCCACAGAGCGCCTTGAGGAGCCTCACGAAGCGGTCCTTGACCCGGGTCGTCGTCTCGAGAACCTCCGAGTGATCGAGCTTCTTTTTCAGGACGCCCGCGGCCATGTTGGTGATGCAGGAGATGCCCAGGACGCCGACCCCCATCTGGTTGAGGACGACGACCTCCGGAACGGTCGACATCCCGACGGCGTCAGCCCCGAGCCGCCGAAACGCGCGGATCTCCGCCGGCGTTTCGTAGGACGGCCCGTGAACGCCGAGGTAGACCCCCGACTGCAGCGGAATCCTCTCGCGACGTGCCACGGTGGCGGCAAGTTTCCGGAGGTCCTTGCGGTAGGCGTCGCTCATGTCCGGAAACCGTGGTCCGAGGCGCTCGTCGTTCGGACCCACGAGGGGATTCGTGCCGAAGAGGTTGATGTGGTCCTCGATGAGCATCAGGTCGCCCGGCTTGAAGGCCGTGTTGATGCCTCCGGCCGCGTTCGTGACGATGACGGTCCGGCAGCCGAGAAGGCCCAGGACACGGGCCGGGAAGACGACCTCGTGCATCGGGTGCCCTTCGTAGTAGTGGATCCGCCCGGAGAGGACCACGACGGGAGCATTGGTCACCGTCCCGCCGACGAGGAGGCCCGCGTGGCCCACGACGGAGGAAGAGGGGAACTCCGGGATCTCCGAGTACGGCAGCCGAACGGCACCGCTGATGGTCTCGGCGAATTCACCGAGCCCCGAGCCGAGGATGATGCCGAGAACCGGCGGGACGGGCAGGCGCTCTCTGAGGAACTGGGTGACGTCCAGGAGTCTCTGATCCATCTCTTACCCTTTCAGGATTCCGGCGATGGTGGCGCTCATGAAGGTGGCGAGAGAACCGGCAAGGAGGGCCCACAGGCCGAGGCGCGCGATGTCGCTCTTGCGGGAGGGGGCGAGGCCGCCGATCCCGCCAATCTGGATGCCGATCGAGGAGAAGTTCGCGAACCCGCACAGGGCGAAGGAGGCGATCAGGCGCCCCTTCTCCGTCCACTCCGACATCGGGATCTTGGACATCTCGGCGTAGGCCACGAATTCGTTGATGACCGTCTTGAACCCGATGAGACGCGCGACCTTGGAGCAGTCGGAGGCGGGAACCCCCATCACCCAGGCAAGCGGCCAGAGGAGCTTGGAGAAGAGCCACTGCACGGAGAGGGTGGTGATCGGATCGACGCCCGGGCCCGGCGTGGCGAAACCGAGGTATGTGCCGATCCACCCGAGGAGTCCGTTGAACAGAGAGATGAGGGCGATGAAGGCGATCAGCATTCCGCAGATATTGATCGCGAGGGAGACGCCCTGAGAGGCCCCGGAAGCGGCGGCCTCGATGACGTTCGCCTGTTCGTGCTCGATCTTGACGGTGACGTGCCCGGCGGTGGCGGGCTCGTCCACCTCTGGCCGCAGGAGCTTGGCGATGACGATCGTCGCGGGGGCCGCCATGACCGAGGCCGTGATGAGGTAGCTGGCCGGGATGCCCATGGCCGCGTAAGCGAGGAGGACGGCGCCAGAAATGTGCGCCATTCCGCCCGTCATCATGGTCAGCAGCTCGGACCGCGTCATCTTCGGGATGTAGGGAGCCACGATGATCGGAGCCTCGGTCTGCCCGATGAAGATGTTCGCGGCCACGGCGAGCGACTCGGCGCCCGAGACCTTGAGGAGCTTCGTCATCACGATCGCGAAGACCTGGACGACTCTCTGCATGATGCCGAGGTAGTAGAGGATCGTGAAGAACGAGGCGATGAAGATGACGATGGGCATCACCTTGAACGCGAAGATGAAGGGAGAGAAGTCGACTCCGGTCGCTGCGCCGATCTTGCCGCCCGTTTCCGGGCTCGAGAGCCAGCCGAAGACGAACTCGGCGCCCTTGTCGGAGAAGGCGATGGCTCCCGTGATGCCGTCAGAAAATGCCTTCAGGGCGTTGGCTCCGGCTTCCCAGCTGATGACGATCCAGCCCAGCGCGAACTGCAGGACGAGACCCCAGAGCACCGTCTGCCAGCGAATCCGGTTCCGGTTGGCGGAAAGGAGCCAGGCGACTCCGATGATGACGGCAAGGCCGATCAGGCCGGTGAAACGCTCCACGAAATTCTCCCCCTCACACTGACGTCAGATTCGAAGGCCCCCGGCCAGCCGGACCCTCTCTCTCCAGACATTCCGGCCCTGGATTCCATTGACCCAGGTTGACCGGGCGAAGATGAAGGGAACGGCGAGCACGCGGAGGACGTGTCGAAAAACAACGGCAAGAGAATACCCGAGAAAGCGGTGGAAAACCGCTGGAACCGACGGGGAAGCTCTCTGAATGGAGGGTGTGGAGACCGGGGAGCGAACGCCGATCCGGGCGACGAGACTCAGCGCGAGGGAGGTGTCTCGGCCCGGATCGGAACGGTCACAGGCCCGAGATCTTCTGCTGCGCGTCCATCCGGACGGAGGACTTCGGGAACTCGCTCACGATTCGCTGGTAGCAGGTCTTGGCCTCGGCGGGCTGGCCGTTCTTCTCGTACAGCTGGGCAATCGTGAAGAGTAGGACGTCCTTGGGCAGGGGCGAGGAGGACGAATCGAGGTACTTTCGTCCGAGCTCGATCGCTTCCTTGGTCTTCCCCTCGGCGGCTTTCGCGTCGATGGCGGCGGCCGCGGCGAACCCGGCGGCGATGGACCCGGAACCGGACGAGGCGAGCGACCGAAGCCGGTCGACCCCTTCGGCCGAGAGCGCCTTCTGTCCCTCGAGGGAAAGGACCATCATGGAAGCTGACTTCCCGGCCTTGGAGCCCGGGGCATCGCTCGCGAGCGCCTTGAGTTCCTTGAGGACGGCGTCCTTCCTTTCCTGCTCGGACTTGAAGGCGGGCAGGTTCCCGGCGGGTTTTTCCGTTCCCTGAATGATCGGGGCCTCATAGAGGGCCAGGGCGTTGGAGAACCGGGTGGAGAGACGGTTGTTCCGCCAGGTGATCCCGCCCCAGATCAGGGCGACGACGGCCACGGCGCCGGCCGCGATGGCGATCCACTTCTTCGTCTCCTGCTGGTGCTCGGAGATGTAGTGCTGGGCGCCCACGAGGGCGTCCTGCAGTTCGTCGTGTCGAAGCTCTTTTCTCGAAAGGTGGTCCTTGGACATCCCTACTCCCGTGTACTGGGCCCTGCTGGACTCAGCAGAATGCCGCGAAAGCGGCATCCGGGTGGTCCAGCCAGAAGCCTTCGGATTCTGGTCTCTCGTCGTAGTCGATCGTCGCGCCGGTGAGGTGCGCGCGCGCATAGGAATCGAGGGCCGCTCTCACCCCGCCCGGCGTCTCCACGAGCTCCAGGTCTTCAGGAGCGTCCTCCTTGAAAGTGATCCGGTAGCCCGTCCCCCCGCAGCCGAGTATGTGCTGGATGATGACGGTCCCCGAGGCCGGGTCGAATCCCTGATCGCGCATGGCGGCCAGGGCACGCTCGGTGACTTTCAGCGGAGGGTTCGCCCTCTCCATTTCGACCACGTTCTCCTCGCTCGTTGCGTTCTTCCGGAACGGTCCGGGCTCGACCGGCTCACTCCGCGCCCCCGACGGACACGGCCGGATCTGCCCGGTCTGCGGACGGGGCCCGGCCTGTGGACGGGGCCCGGTCTCCGGACAAGGCGCCATAGGATAGCAGGGGAAACGCTAAACTGGCGCCGTGGGAAAGCCCGTCGTTTTGACAATCGGGGGTTCGGACTCGAGTGGGAGTTCGGGAATCCAGGCCGATTTGAAGACCTTCGAAGCCCTGGGCGTCTTCGGGGCGAGCGCCATCACCGCCGTCACGGCCCAGAACACCCGGGAGATTTCCGAGGTCCACGACCTCCCGGCGGGGATCCTCAAGGCCCAGATCCGGTCCGTCCTGTCGGACATGGCGCCCCGAGCGGTGAAGGTGGGCCTGCTCACGACGGTTCCGGCGATCCGGACGGTCGGAGGGCTTCTCGAGAACGTCGATGCCGACATCGTCCTCGATCCGGTTCTCGTGGCTCGTGACGGGTTTCGGTATCTGCGTCCAGCGTCCGTGAACACGTTGATCCAGGAGCTCCTGCCCCGCGCGACCCTCGTGACGCCGAACTCGGCGGAGGCGGCGATTCTCTCGGGACTTCCCATCGCGAGCGAGGGAGACGCGAAGGCCGCGGCGAGGAAGATCCAGAGCTTCGGACCGAGGGCGGTGCTCATCAAGGGCGGACACGCGGAGGGGGAGCGCGTGAGCGCCGGGCTTCTGGACGGGCGCGAATGGCTCCTCTTCACGCATCCCCGGATCGAAACCGAGTGCACGCTCGGAACGGGCTGCACGCTCTCCGCCGCCATCACGGCGTACCTCGCCCTGGGAGAGACGCTGCCCGACGCGGTCAGCCGGGGGATTGCGTTCGTTCGCCTGGCGATGCAGTGCGGCTCCCGGCTGGGGCACGGGCAAGGGCCCCTGGCTCAACACGAGGCGGGCCTCGAGATCTCGCCCGAGAAGGGCTGAGGCGTGAGGCTCAGCCGGTGGGAGCGACTCTCCTCACGTGCTCGGCGAATCGATCGGGCGCATCCACCGAGAGGAGCAAGGAGAAGCCCTCGGTGGTCGGAAGATAGATCACCCGGTCGGTGGCGGTGAGGTAGATCAGGGCCTTCTCGCCGTTCTGGAGCTTGAACCAGCCGCTGCGGTAGCCCGGAACGGCGGTGCCCGCGGTGCGCCGCTTCAGGGCGAGTCCGGGCTCGGTTTGAAGATTGACGATCCGGACGGCGGCCCCCCTGAGGTGCGAGGCCGGGATCGTGCGTCCCCACAGATCGCCCTTGAGGGTGAGTCCCGAGGGGGAAAGCTCGAAGGTCGAGTGCCGGGCTCCCGCGATCGTCTTGGCGATCATGAACCCGGTGACCGCGAAGACGACGATCAGGATCGCCGGGATGAACCAGAGCGCATTCGTGGCTTTCCCGACGGGCGGGATCATCGTGTAGACGGCTGAGTCCATGCGCACCTCCGAGGGCGAGATCATGTCTCATTCAACGGAGGCGGTCGAGATGTTCCGGATCCAGGAACTCAACTGCGGTTATCGAACAGTTCCTCCAGGAGCAGCCGGCACCTTACCGGGAGGCGCTCCGGCGGGCAATGGTCCAGAAGGTCAGCTCACGCCGCGCCCACCAGGCTGGCGATTCACTCCACCACCTTCAGCATCCTCACATCCACATCGAGGCGCTCTCCCCCGCCACCCACGTAGATCGTTCCCGAAGTCGGGGTCGCGTCGACATAGGTGCGGCCGACCGCGACGCGAATGTGATCGGTCTGGGTGAGGATCCCGTTCGTCGGGTCGAAGCCCTTCCAGCCGATCTCGGGCAGGTAGACCTGGATCCAGGCGTGAGAGGCCTCGGCCTGCCTCTGGTTCGGATGCTTCGGTCCCGTGTAGATGTACCCGCAGACATAGCGGGCCGGCACTCCGAGAAGGCGCGCCAGGCAAATGAAGAGGTTCGTGAAGTCCTGACAGACGCCCTTCCGGTTCACATACACCTCGAAGGGCGTCGTGTAGACGTTCGTCGCCCCTTGCCTGTACTCGTACTCCTTGAAGATCGTGGAGTTGATGTCGAGGAGCGTGTCGAAGAGGTCGAAGTCGTTCCTCTTCGCAAAGCTCATCGCGTAATCGACGAGCTCCGACAGCTCGCTCTCGGGCAACTCCTGTGGCAGCAGGAACGGTTGCAGAACTTGCCGCTGCCAGGGCATCCAAACGAGAGGGATCGTCGTGCGGGCATGGATGGGCCGGAAGCTGAGGGGGTCAGTGTCGAGCACCTCAACCGTCGAGGCTGACTCGATCGTCAGGACGCTGTACGGCCGCTCGATCACGACCTTGCGGGTCCGGTTCCCGAAGACATCCTCGAACTCGCCCCGGACTCCGTTCGGTAGCTTCTCTCCGTCCACGGTGATCGTCAGCTGGTTATTGATCAGCGTCTGCAACCGGTCGTGAACGGGCAACAGACGGAACGCGTGCGAGCTCCTCTCGACGGCCTTCGAGTAGTTGTACTCGGTTCTGTGGGTCACGAAGAAACGCTGGATCTCCGCCACCTTGGGCCGCTTCTGAGCCGAATGCGAGCTCAGTGCCGGGGTGTCA
Organism: Thermoanaerobaculia bacterium; assembly: GCA_022071945.1. Lineage (GTDB taxonomy): Bacteria > Acidobacteriota > Thermoanaerobaculia > UBA5066 > UBA5066 > JAJVIN01. Next base: position 172,488 of record JAJVIN010000001.1, read on the forward strand.
GGGCTTCCCTTCCCCGGTTTCACGTCCGGTGCGATCTCGGTCCGGATCTTCCCCTGCCGGATGACGAGGAGGTGTCCCGGTTCGAGCTGCCTCCACGGAATCGGATTGCCGCCCGGGGCCGGCTCGAGCTGGTCGGAGCAGAGGATGACACCCTTGCGGCTCCTCACTCCCCGCCTCGTCAGATCGATCCTCAGGTCGGCGTCCCCGAACTCGAGGTTCCCGTAAGGGGGAAGGAGCTCCCAGACGTAGAGCTTACCGACCTCGTTGATGTCAGCGTAGGCGCAAAGGTCGTGGCCGTCCGTCAGGAGGGTCGTGACCGTGCCATGGCGATTGAGCTCGGCGAACCACTCCCTGAGAGTGGCGGGATCCGCCTCGCCAAGGCTCTTCCACCCCTTCTTCGCCATCCGGTTGAGCAGCTCGCAAAACATGGTCTCGGTGTCCGTCGACCCGACCGGTTCGAACGGAGAACTGGCATCGGGGGTGAGACGGTCCCTCAGGCTCCCGCCGTGGGCCAGGAGCCAGTCGCGGCCGCCCCAGCTGCGCGAGAACGGCTGCGTGTTGGCATCGCTGATGTGGCCCCATGTGGCGATGCGGATGTGGAGCAGGAACAACGAGGAAGCCAGATGTTCCCAGGCCTTCACGAGCTCGCTCCGGATGCTCCCTTCCGGCGGTGTCGGTTCTTTCAGGACCGAGGCCGAGGGCTCGCCGCCGGGGTAGTACCCGATTCCCCAGCCATCAGGCGGCTTTCGTCCGGGTCTCAGGCAATGGAGATCGAATGACGGAGCGAGCTCCCCCTCGAAGGACATCCCGAGGTAGTTCGGCATCGCCGAGAGCGTAACCCGAGACGAGCTTCGCTGGCGTCGGGCCCTGCCACGTCTCTCTCATTCGCGGCGCCCGAGCCACGCGCGGGGATTCCCTGACGGTTTACGAGCCTGCCGCGCGGCAGTAAGACGCGTTGATTTCCGCCTCATCCCGGCCGGAGACGCCGAGATCGACGAGGAGTCCGTCTGTCAGGCCATAGATCCAGCCGTGGATCGCAAGCGAGTGCCCGCGAGCCCAGGCATCCCGAACTACCGTGGTGTTCGAGACGTTCCGCACCTGCTCGATGACATTCAACTCACAGAGGCGCGCGTATTCGTCGTCCTCTGCGAGAGAAGCAAGACGGTGGCGGTGCTTCTCCCGGACGTCTCCGATATGCCTCAGCCAGTTGTCGACAAGGCCGTGCCGCTCGCCCACGAGAGAGGCGCGAATTCCCGAACAGCCATAGTGGCCGCATACGATCACGTGAGAGACCTTCAGCACGTCGACGGCGAAGTGAAGGGCAGACAGGGCATTCAGGTCGCTGTGGACGAAGATGTTCGCGATGTTGCGGTGAACGAAGAGCTCCCCGGGGCGCAGGCCCACGATCTGATTGGCGGGAACACGGCTGTCAGAGCAGCCGATCCAGAAGTAGGGCGGTGCCTGCTGCCGGCACAGGCGGGTGAAGAACTCCGGATCCGACTTCCGGAGCTCGCCGGCCCAGACTCGGTTGTTCTCGAAGAGCTGGGGAAGGTGCTTCATCGCGGGCCCTTTCTGATCACGCTGCGGATTCCGGCCGTCTCGTCGACGACGTGGGTCAGGACGTCGTGGATGCCCGCGGGGTTCGACCCGGCCTTCTGGGCGCGGAGAAGATCACGCGACTTCCTGCATGGGCCGCACTCGAGGCGCCGGGAGGGTGCGGCCTTCCGATTCGAAATGCTGGATGACCTGATCGACGACCTCGCACAAGTCGTGGTAAACGCGAACGGGATCGTCGCCGTGAATCCCCGTTATGAGGTCCGGGCACTTCCCGAGATAGGCATTGTCCTCCTCGCTCCATTCCACCCACTTGTGATACCGATCGCTCGCTTTCACCTCGATACCTCCTCGACTGCGTGGCGAGCCTGCTTCTCCTGATAGGGCTTGGCGTCGTCTCCGGGGCTGCCCCTGATCGTGACGGCGCCAGGGAAACGAATGTGCGTGAACGTGCGATGCGAGCCCTTGCCTCCGCACTGGGTTTCCATGAACCCCGCGCTGATCAGATCCCTTATCAGGTCTCGAACTCTTCGCACGACGCCATCAGCCCGCGCCCGCCGAGAAGTCGAAGCGTCCGGGTTGGGTGAGTCTCATCGGCCTAAAAAGTACTCACCGGCGGGACCGAATGTCAAGGAAGTGACCCGCCTGGGACCGCCTGCCCGCGAGACCCACCCCACCCCGAGACGCTCATCCCGGATCAGGTTGCAGATCCCCGCTGTCTCGTCGACCACATGGGTGCGGAGCTCATGGAAGCCCGCGGGCTTCAACGGGGCCCTCCGGGCGCGGAAGAGATCAAGCGACATCCTGCATGAGCCGGACTCGAGCCACCGGGCTGGTGCGGCCTTCCGCACCTGAACGAAGCGAGAACTCATCGACGACCTCGCACAAGTCGTCGTGATCACGAACGGGATCGTCGCCGTGAATTCCGTTCATGAGGTCCGGGCTCTTCCCGAGACAGGCATCTCGCCCTTTGGGTGCCCGTGGCGAGTGGTCGAGCGTCTCGAGCCGCCCTTCCGTCTCCGAGCCGGGGAGACCAGATCTTCAGTGCGCGGGGCGGTTCGCGCTCGCGAGAGCTTCGTCAACCAGAACGGCTGGCAGCAGCCCTTTCCGGAGGAGCTTTCGAAGGCTTCGTCCAGTCTGCTGCGCCCTGTCGAGTTGCCCAGTGGCGACCAGTGCCTGTACTTGCAGGGCGCGGGCGAGTTCGAGGGTTTGGCGGATCATGAAGTCGTCACGAGAGCGAACTTCCCACGTCTCGACGGTCCGGGTGATCTCACCCAGTGATTCTCGGCTCCGGCCCAAGCCGAGAAGGACGGCGCAACGAGCGAGCGCGATTTCGAGGGCGGCGTCAGGGCTGTCGCGAAGGGAACTCTCGAGCAAGACGAGATCGTCCGGATTCGTCCTTCCCAGGCGCCAGCGGGCGAGCACGGCGATGGCATCACCTTCGGGGAAGTAGGCCCACGAGCGGACCGCGGTGTCGGCTTCCGTAATCTGGTCCCACCAGAGGTGCGCCCGCGCGTGGTAGCACCCCTGCTGAGAGGGAGAAATGAAACCTGCGGTTCGCCGTTCGAAGCTCGAGACAGTAGCCGCCAACGGGGTGTTCTGGCGAAGTTCGGTGTGGATTCGCAGGAGAAAGTGATAGGCATCGTACTGACCCCGAAACGACGGGGTCTGGCGTGTCAGCTCGGCGAGGAGTTCGGAAGAAGTCTCCAGGTCTCCCGCCAGCGCCTGCATGTGAGCGAGCCAGAACGTGACTTCCTGGGTTTGCCGCCCCTGAACACGATCGGACAGGAGAAGGTCACGAGCCTTCAACGGGCTTCCCGTCCTTGCCAAGGCTCGCGCTGCCGCCACGGTCAATGCGGCTCGATAGGGACGCTCGCGGAGGAGCGGGGCTGCCTCGACCGTGATCCGAGCGATCGCGTTCTCGACATCCACGGGCCCGGGGGTGACGTCGCCGCGATACAACTCGGCGAGGCGGTCCAGGAACCACAGCCTGAGAGCTGACAGATCTCGCATCGCGTTGGGTCCGGCGACAGGGTTTCCGAATCGATCCAAGGAGACCCGCGATCCCACAGGGCCGAGGAGGACCCTGTCCGGCGTGATGCTAGCGATGGGGAGGGAGCCAGCTTCGGGACCGTCCTGCAGAATCGTGTACCAGAGCATCCGGACCTCACCATCATTGAGAATGCGGAAGTCAGGGCGAATGAGGACGTGTCGTTCCGCTGGCGGCTTGGGATTCCGGCCCGGCGTGGGAATCAGCATCTCCATCATCGATAGGCCGTGGCCAAGGCGGTTATTGACGGCGGTCACGATGAGGTGTTGAGGGCTGTTCCGAGCGGCTCGCGCGTCCCGGATTACACCCGAGTGCAGGAGTACAGTCTCCCACACGCGCTGGACGGGCCAGTAGACTATGAGCGCGTTCGGATAGAACACGCGATGCCTGGCCTTCACGATCACCTCGCTGACACCGTCACCGTCGATGTCGTCGAGAAGCGCTTCGGGCCAGAAAGCCTTCGCGAAATCGAAGCTCCATTCGGTCACCAGGTCCTCGAGTTTCACATCCTCGATGACGGCGCCCCAGGCGTCCAGAATCAGGACCCGGGAAGGGCGGAAGACTTCATCGGTCTTGAGGGGAGGAGGGCTCAGGCACAGCACGGTTCCCTTCCCTCCCAATCGCGGAAGACGAGCCTCGAGCGCCTGAGTAATCGGCAAGTCGAAACGTCGCTCCCAGACGACCCGTCCCGCTTTCCGCTGACCCCTTGCCATGGTCTCGGCGAGAACGACCTCCTCCGCCTTCGAGAGATCCCTCCAGGAAATCCAAGATGCCGCGATCAGAAGGCTCATGATCAGGAAGGCAGCTGCTCGGAGGCGCCCGCGCCTCAGGGCCCGTTTGATGGATCGGGTGACTCTTTGAGCCTCGAGCGCGGCCAGTGCGGCGGCCGCCGTCTGGAACCGGTCCTCTGGACGCTTTTCGAGAAGCCGACCGACGAGCGCCACGAGCCATTTCGGGCAGTCGGGCCTCAGAGCCCGGAGGTTCGGTGGTGGATTTGTCCGGTGCTTGCGGGCAATCTCGAAGACCGAACCGCCCTCGAAGGGGAGCCTGCCCGTGAGCAAATGAAAGAGGGTGACGCCCAGGGAGTAGATGTCGGACCTTTCGTCAGGATGCCGTCCCTCGAACACCTCCGGGGGGAGATACGCCGGCGTCCCTGCCTCCGTAACCGTCTGGGAGACCTCACTTCCCGCGGGAAGAGGACGAGCGAGGCCGAAGTCTCCGAGCTTGATCGCCCCGCCTGAATCCAGAAGCAGATTCGAGGGTTTGATGTCGCGGTGCACGACGCCCTGCGCGTGCAGATAGGCGATGGCCTCGAGCGTCTGCCGCGCGATCGCGATCGCTTCGTCGATGGGGAGCGGCCCGGACCGCAGGCGCTCTGTGACGGCGCCGCCGGGGATCCATTCCATGACGATGGCGGGCGAGCCACCGCCATCCAAGAACTCGAAGATCCGGACCAGTCTCTGGTGAAGAAGCGTTCGGCCGAGCCGAACCTCACGCTTCAGCCGCTCGCGCCCGATATCGTCGAGCCCCGAACGGTAGACCTTGATGGCGACGAGGCCGCCGATTTCACTGTCCCTGGCGAGGTAGACGTCAGCCTGCCCGCCCGACCCGATCTTTCTGAGGATCTCCCAGCGGGGTGCCAAAGTCGGGGGGCGCGAACGGTCCTGCGCGCCAGGCTCTGGCGACCAGGTTTCCGTCTCGAATGAACCGATCGGCCTGTCCGGGGACACCGGCGAATTCTATCGGAGGGGGGATGCACAGGCCGCGGCCAGCGTGCGGAAGTCAGGTCCGAGATTGGACTGTAAACGCCCTTTACAGGATGTTCGGTTTCCTACCAGGAACCGCCAGCGAGAAGCCACTGAATCCGGCATGTCGATTGCGCACCAGCTTTCGGGAGTCATCGCCGGACGTCATGGTGAGCCGCGGCCGTGCGTGCGGGAAGCGACCGAATTCGCAGCATCCCTTGCGGGAGAAAGTAGAGGAGTGCCGATGGTACATTTTCAACGAACGAAGCAGGGACACGGGCGCCATCTCAATCCTTCTCGCGCCATGGCAGTGGTGCTTCTCTGGCTCGCGACGGTGGCCCCGGACGCCGGAGCGCAGACAGTTCTGCTTTCGGACAACTTCAACACGATCTCGGGCAGCACCTGGCAGGGCAATTCCTACTACACGGTATCGAGCGGCGTACTGCAGTGCGTCGGTCCGCAGAGAAGCTCCATCTGCGAACTCGACACGATCCAAACCTTCTCCCCTCCCCTCCGGATATCGTCAAGAATGAAGATCTCGGGGGGATGCAACTGTGGTGTGACCGAAATCGTGTTCGGGATGAGCGGGAGCTCGGCCTATCGGGCTGGGTTGTACTGTGATGGCTGGGGGCTCGATTGCGCTCACATCGCAATAGAGGAGGGACTCTCGTCACCGACCGTACTGCTGAACTCGCCCACTCCAGGGCTCGGCTGCCTGAGTTGGTACGATGTGGTCATTACCTGGGAGGCCACGAGAATCACGGTTCAGGTCACAGGTCCGGCGCCCCTGGGCTCGAAGACGGTCTCCTACGATGGAGACTTCAGTCGCCCCGGGAGAATCCAGCTATTCGGGTACGATTGCGACGGTGGTTCTGCTTTCGACTGGATTACGGTCGAATCCCTGGTATCGCAGTGCACGTATTCCCTCGATCCGTCGAGCTCGAGCCTTCCCGCGGCGGGGGCATCGGGCCGCTCGTTCCAGGTTCAGTCTTCGACAGGGTGCGCCTGGACGGCCTCCTCCAACTCCTCATGGATAACCATCACAGGAGGCGCTTCGGGCAATGGCAGCGGCGCGGTCACGTATAACGTCGCCTCCAATCCAGGCCCCGCGCGAACGGGGACCATCACGGCCGCGGGGCAGACCTTCACCGTTTTCCAGGATGGGGGGTGTAGCTACACTCTGTCTCCGAGTTCCGCGACCGCTCCCGCCGTCGGTGCGTCGGGCTCAACGCTCCAGATCCTCACTTCCTCTGGCTGCCCTTGGTCGGCCTCTTCGAACAACTCCTGGATCAGAGGCGGGACATCGGGAAGCGGAACGGGAGTGGTAACTTTCGACGTCGCGCCAAACGCCGGCGCCGCGCGAACGGGGACCATCACGGCAGCCGGGCAGACCTTCAGCGTTTTCCAGGACGGAGGGTGTAGCTACACTCTGTCGCCGAGTTCCGCGAGCGCTCCCGCCGTGGGTGCGTCGGGCCTGACTTTCCAGATTCTGACCTCCACGAGTTGTGCCTGGTCGGCCTCTTCGAACAACTCCTGGATCACGCTCAGAGGCGGGACATCGGGAAGCGGAACGGGAGTGGTAACTTTCGACGTCGCACCGAATTCTGGCTCCGCGCGAAGCGGCACGATCTCGGCCGGAGGACAGACGTTCACGGTCAGCCAAGCGAGCCCCGGACCACCGTGCCGCCGAGGCGACGTGAATGGGAACGGTTCCGTCAGCGCGCTCGACGCCTCGCTGGTCCTCCAGGCGGTTGTCGGGGCGATCGTTCTCGACACCACCCAGACATGCGCCGCGGACTTCAATCAGAACGGAAGCGTCACGGCGCTCGACGCATCGCTCATTCTGCAATGCATCGTGACCTCCACCTGCCCGTGAGACTGGAGAGCATTCGACCATGACCTCACGCACGGTTCGTCTCGCGCTCGCCATCCCGGCTGCCTTGCTTCTGCTTCCGGCGTTCCAGCAGGCCCGGGCAGCCACCCTTACTGTCGCGTCCGTTTCGGCTTCCTGTGGGAGTCAGGTGACGGTCCCTGTCACGATCGACTCCGTATCTGGGCTCCTCGCCGCGCAGTTCCAGGTCGCCTATGACCCATCGCGGCTCACTCCCGGCAACCCGGCGGCCGCCGCGGGAATCCTGACGGCTGGCTTTTCCATCTCCTCCAATGCCTCGGGCGGCGCGATCACGATCGCGATGGCATCGGGGACGGCTATATCCGGTAGCGGAACGGTCGCGCTTCTGAACTTCACGGTCGCCGCGAACGCTCCGCCCGGGCCGATCCTTCTCTCGATCAGCAAGGCTTTCGTCAACGACGCCGCCACTGGGACTCATGAAGGTGCCGTCAATGTGTCCTGTGGGGCGAGCGGGGGCCCGAGAATCTCGATCGGAACGGTCTCGGCCAAGTGCGGCGATCAGATCTCAGTTCCGGTTGTGATCGATGGAGTCTCGGGCTTCCTTGCCGCCCAGTTCAGAGTGGCGTACGACCCCTCGAGACTCACTCCCGCCTCCCCCGCGGCGGCCGTCGGGAGCCTGACCTCAGGTTTCTCGATCTCCTCGAGCGTCTCCGCGGGCGCCGTGACCGTCGCGATGGCCTCGGGGTCCCCAGTCTCCGGTTCCGGCACGATCGCCGTGTTGCCGTTCACCGTTGCCGGCGGAGCTTCAGGCTCGATACCGCTCGACATCAGCCAGGTTCTCGTGAACGACCAGCCAGTCGCCGCGACCGCGGGGGCTGTCGACCTCCTCCCGTGCGGCTCGGACCAGGATCTGCTCCTTTCCCAGGGCCGAGTCGCCGCGACCCTCTCGTGGCGGAACCAGTACAACGGCAAGACCGGCATCGGAACCCCGGTCAAGCAACTTGATCAGTACGGCTATTTCTGGTTCGACTCGAACTCCAACCCGGAGGTCTTCGTCAAGGTCCTCGATTTCGGAGGATCCAGCTTCCTCGTCTTCCACTCCGCCCTCTCGGATCTCGAATACACCGTGAGCTTCAAGGTTCTGAGGACCGGCCAGGTCTACTCGTTCAGGAGGGATGCGGGTTCCGTCTGCGGACTCGCGGACGGACAGACGGTGAAGAAGTGAAGAGAGAACTCTAGCGGCGGTGGCTCTCACCGGCATCGAGTGAAGCGGCTCTCTCAACCCTTCACTCGATGCCGTACTCCGTGATCTTCGCGTAGAGAGTCGGGCGGGAAATGCCCAAGAGTTCCGCCGCCCGAGAGCGATTGCCCCTCGTCTTCTCCAGGGCTTGCCGGATGAGACGCGATTCGAGTTCGGACACGTTCCGGCCCAGATCGAGGCCAGGCGGAGGGTTGGGGGCTTCCTCAGCGGCCCCGAGGAGCTTTTCGAGAAGCGCCGTGTCGATGACTCCCCCTTCCGGACAGGCATAGACCATCCGGTGAACCTCGTGCTCCAGCTGCCTGACGTTCCCCGGCCAGCGGGACCGGCTCAGCCTCTCGAGTGCCCGGGCGGTCACGCCCCTGACTCGCTTCTTGAGGTCCGCGCACTGCCGGTTGAGGAAGTGCTCCACGAGCGCTGGGATGTCCTCCGGACGATCGCGAAGGGGCGGAACCTCGAGCGTCCAGCCCGCGAGCCGGTAGTACAAGTCCCGCCGGAGCTTTCCTGCCTGGATCAGGGCGTCGGGATCCGAGTTCGTCGCGCTCAAGATGCGAACGTCCACGCGGAGGGCCCTCCGCCCGCCGACGGGCATGACCTCGAACGTCTGGAGAGCCCTCAAGAGTTTCGGCTGAAGCGGCAACGGCATGTCGCCAACCTCATCCAGGAAGAGCGTCCCTCCGTCCGCCATCTGGATCAGCCCTGTTCGCTCCAAGACTCCGGTGGCCGATCCCTTCTCCACTCCGAACAGTTCCGCTTCGAGGAGATCCGCGGGCAAGGCGGCACAGTTGATCGCCTGAAACGGGCCCGCGGACCGCGAGCCCGACGAGGCGTGGAGAATCCGGGCGAGCACGTCCTTTCCGGTTCCGGTTTCGCCGGTGATGAGGACGGGGATGCGGCCGGGCGCGACGACGAGCACTTGGTCCAGCACATCCGTCATGCCGCAGGAACTCGGGATGGCGAAATCCGGGGGGAGTGTCAGGGAGGGAACCGCTTGAACGCGCATCGATCGCCTCACCGGGCCAGCGCCCGGCAAGAGAACCAGCTGCAGAACGGCGAGCAAGAACGGCCGGAGTTCGCCCGCCGCGCTGCCAGCCGCCGTCCGGACGAGGAGCCCCATCGCAGATTCCCGATTCCCCGGGGCTATTGCCCCCGTTATGCGACGGCCGGAACTCGTTTCCTGTCTCGTAAACGTTTGGCCCATGTCCCCTTCGCTGGCCCTGGAGACGGCCGCAAACCACTCCCGAGTTTCCAGGAGTTCGGCGGGGAGCGCGGGCACGCCGAGGAGGGTTTGAATCGCCGGTTCCCCCTCGCCGTTCCATCCAAGGAAAGCGACAGCATCAGACCCGGTCAAATCCTTGAGCCGTTGCAGACCCGCGGGCCGTGCCGAGGACCCGCACGCCGCGAGTTCGGAGGCGAACCACGCGAGAAAACGAAACAACCTTCCGCCACCAGGGGTTCCTGATTCCGTCGCCGTCCAACCAACCCCTGGCATCTCGGCTCCGCCGAGTTCCGGTTCTGCGTCATCCCTGCGGATCCCGAGGTGGCGAACCTCCTCCGCCACGCTTGCGAGCTTCAGTTCGATCGGGCCGAAACCGAGGCTGTCTCCCTCCCGAACCCTACCTTTCTCCACCCGCGCACCGTTGAGATAGGTCCCATTCTTGCTGTCCAAGTCCTCGACCGTGATCCCCTCGCCGTCGACGAGGACTCGGGCGTGGTACCGCGAAACGGTCCGGTGCGGGAGGCAGATCGTGTTGTCTTCGGCGCTTCCGATCGACGACTGGCCGGGAAGCAGGAAGAACACGCAGAGCTTGCCCTCGATCGAGCCCGTGAGCTGGAAGCCGGCCTGCGCGGACATCAACTCGAGCTTACCCCGCTCCCGCTAGCAGGCCAGCTGGCCTCCCGCTCAACCATGAAGTCAGACCCCGGCTCTCGGCCGATGCCAATCCTGGCGGCATTAGGTGTCGCCGGGTCGCTACCCCACTCCCAGGAGCTCCTTCCGGATCACGTTGCAGATCCCCGCCGTCTCGTCGACCACATGGGTGAGGAGGTCGTGGATGCCCGCGGGTTTCAACCCGGCCTTCTGGGCGCGGAGCCAGTGCTCGAGCTCCTTGAGTCTTTCCTCCGTCCCGGCTCCCGGAAGCGCGTGTTCGGCCGGCGGCCGGATCTCGTGGAATCGCCACAGGGCCGCGTGGAGCCCGTAGCGGATCGAGCGCGGGAATCTCGGCTCGAAGATCAGGAAGGACGCGACGGCTTCTCCCGTCACGGATCCCTGGTGCCGCTTCATGAAGGGCTCGAAGCCCGAACAAGACCGCAAAAGGGACAGCCACAGCGAGGTCTCGACAACCTGGTGCGCCTCCTCGATCTCGGTGAACGCGTGGTGATGGACATCCAGCGTGCGCGCGGTCTGCCCCACCCGCTCGAGCAGGACACCGAGCCAGATGAAGTTCAGCGGAGCGTCGTGAAGCATCGTCGACCGGAGAAGACCGAGACACAGCTGCGAAACGAACCGGATGTGCCGGAAGAAGCCGTACCGGTGGTTCCTGTACTCGGCCGCCGCCGCGGGACTGTTGATCCAGAGGTGGAGCTCGTTGGCGACCTCCCACACCTCGAGACTGATCACTTCCCGGATCGAGCGCGCGTTCTCCCTGAGGAACTCGATCGACCTCTTGATGCCCGAGTAGTTCTCCTCATCCCACGTGAGGTAACCCTGCACGGCCTCCGCATCGGCCATCGCATCGCTGCCGTGGCTCGAGACAAAGGAGCGCTCCTCACCCGAGACGATGATGAGAGGACGCCAGCACTGGCGGGCCGACAGCTCGCCGTCGAGGGCCAGGTTCTGCGTGACGAGGAGCATCCGGGCGGTCGACTCCGTCCTCTCGAGATAGCGGCCGAACCAAAAACAGTGATCGGCGACCCGGGAAATCATGCCTCCCCCTTCTGGACCCAGGTGTCCTTCGATCCACCGCCCTGGGAGGAGTTCACGACGTACGAACCAGAGACAAGGGCCACGCGAGTCAGCCCTCCCGGGAGAACCCACGGCCCCGCCGGGCTCGTCAGGATGTAGGGACGAAGATCGACTCTCCTCGGCTCCACCCTCCGCGCCTCGGGAATCCAGGTCGGGCAGGTGGAAAGCTCCACGCGCGGCTGGGCGATGTAGCGCCTCGGCTCCGATTCGATCCTCTTGCGGAACGCCTCGCGCTCGCTCGCTGTGGCCTGCGGTCCCATCAACATCCCGTATCCACCCGCCTCGTCGACCGCCTTGACCACCAGCTCGGAGAGGTGCTCGACCACGAACCGGCGGTCTTCTTCCCGCGCGCAGACGTAGGTCGGGACCTGCTCGAGGATCGGCTCCTCGGAGAGATAGAACCGGATCATCTCCGGGACGAATGGATAAACGGCCTTGTCATCGGCAACGCCGTTCCCCAGAGCGTTGGCGACGGCGACATTCCCCTTCGCGTAGGCTCGAACGAGTCCGGGGACACCCAGCATGCTGTCCGGCCGGAAGACCTCCGGGTCGAGGAACGCCTCGTCGGTCCGGCGGTAGATGACGTGAACGCGCCGCGGTCCGCGCGTCGTACGGACGAAGACACAGTCGTTTTCGACGAAGAGATCCGGCGCCTGGACGAGTTCCACCCCCATCGTCCGGGCCAGGAAGCTGTGCTCGAAATACGCGGAGTTGTACGGCCCCGGCGTCAGGACGACAACCGCGGTCTCGGCTGCATCGACAGGCGAAACCGAGCGGAGCGTCTCCGCCAGACGGCTCGGATACAGATCGACTCGCTGGATCCGGGCCCTGTCGAAAGCCTGCGGGAAGACTTTCTTCGTCACGAGGCGGTTCTCGATCACGTACGAGACGCCAGAAGGCGTTCTCAGGTTGTCCTCGAGAACCCGGAAGACCCCACCGGGATCGCGGATGAGGTCGATGCCCCCGATGTGGACCCGCACGCCCCCCGCCGGCCGGATCCCCCGGAGCATCGGCAGATAGTGCTTGGCCCCGAGAACGAGTTCCTGCGGGATCCTCTTCTCCTGAAGGATCCTCTGCCCATCGTAGATGTCCGAAAGGAACATCTCGAGCGCTCGCATCCGCTGGCGGAGCCCCTCGTCCAGATGCTTCCAGTCGCGGGACGAGATGATCCGCGGGACCAGGTCGAACGGGAAGATCTTCTCAGTGCCCCGGTTGTCCGAGTAGACCGAGAACGTGACCCCCTGATTCAGGAGCGCTCGCTCCGCCAGCGCCTGACATCTCTGGAACTCGTCCACCGACGAGGTGCTCAAAGACGCCACCGCCTGGCGGAACTCCGGGCGTACCGTCCCCGCTCCCGAGAAGTACTCGTCAAAAGTCCCAGAAAGCAGACTGTACGATCCGAATAATCCAGAGCTATCAGAAATACTCATCGTCAATCCCGATTATTGCCACAGGCAATCTGAAATGTAAAAACGGGATACTTATTCTTCTATTCTTCCTCCTCGGTCCGGGGCATGGGGCGATCCAGTGGGAGCCTCCTGAGGTCGAGGGTGTACGGGGCGTCTGGGTGGGGGCACGCCGGCCGAGGTCCGGCCAGCCCCGCGCCCGCCGGGTACGGCATCGCGCCTTCCACCGTGAACCTCTGGGCCCGCCGGGCGGAGGCCTCGAACTTCGTGAGCGGCGCGGTCTCGAACGCCCGGCCTTCCGGGTGCCACACGTGGTAAGCGCAGGCTCCCAGAGACCGCTTCGCCCACGTGTCCAGGACGTCCAGTTTGACCGGGTGGTGAATCCCGAGGTGGGCATGGAGGGAATGCGCGGGGGCCCAGGCCCGGAATCTGACCCCTCCCACGAACTCTCCCGCCGTGCCTGTCGGTCTCATCGGGAGGAGATGCCCGTTCACGAGCACGGCGTGCCGTTCGGGCACCAGACCCTCGACGCGGACCTCGATGCGCTCGATGGACGAGTCGACGAATCGGGCCGTCCCGTAGCTCGTCAGCTCCTCTCCCAAGACCATCCAGGGCTCGAGGGCGTTGCGCACCTCGACCATCACGTCGCGAGCGACCGTCCGGCCCGCGACCGGGCAGCGGAGCTCGAGGAACGCCCGATACGCCTCCTCCGGGAGCGGCAGGCCGCGTCCCCCCAAATACGAGAGGACATCCTCGAAATCTCTCCAGAGGTAGTGGGGCAACAGGAACCGGTCATGAAGGGCCTGGCCCCAGCGAACCAGCTCTCCCTGGTAGGGCGCTTCCAAGAAGGCGGTCAGGAGTGAGCGAAGAAGCAGCGCCTGGGCCGAGACCATCCTGGGGTGCGGAGGCATCTCGAACGCGCGGAACTCGACGAGACCTTGCCGGCCGTGCGCCGTCGCAGGGTCGAACAGCTTGTCGATGGAAATCTCGGCTCTGTGCGTGTTGCCCGACAGGTCGACCAAGAGATGCCGGAAGAGCGAGTCGGAAAGCCACGGTGGGACCGGCTCCCCTTTCTTTCCGAATGCGTGCTCGAGGGCGATCTCGAGCTCGTAGAGCGACTCGTGGCGGGCCTCGTCGACCCTGGGCGCTTCGGATGTCGGCCCGATGAAGAGACCCGCGAAGAGGTACGACAGCGACGGATGGTGCTGTGTGAAGGTCAGGAGGCTCGCGAGGAGATCCGGAAACTTCACGAACGGACTCTCGAGCGGCGTGCGGCCTCCGAACGTGAAGTGGTTTCCCCCTCCGCTCCCCGAGAGCCGGCCATCGAACAGGTACTTCTCCGAGTGGAGCCCCGCGTGGAGCGCGGCATCAAAGACCTTCTCGAACAGGAGGTTGTGCTCGCCAAACGATTCCGTCGGCGGGATGTTCACCTCGAGAACCCCCGGATCGGGGGTCACCGAGAAGCGCGTCAGGTCCGGCGAAGAAGGCGGCGGGTACCCCTCGAGCTCGACCGCGAAGCTCGCCCGGGCCGCGGCTTCGTTCACGACCCGGACAAGCGCCAGGAAGTCCTCGGCCCCCGCAACCGGCGGGAGGAAGACGAAGAGCCGGCCCTCCCGCGCTTCCACGCAGAGCGCCGTGCGAACGCCTCGGTGCCGCGCGGCCTCGAGTCTCCGCTTTCTCTCCGCCCTGGGAAGCTCGCGCCTCGGATCGGGCGGCTCGCTTTCCGCCTCGGGCGGCTCGGGGATGAACCCGGGCCCCAGCGAGCCCAGCGGAAGACGGAGGCCGATCGGGCTGTCACCCGGAATCAAGAAGAGGTGCCGCCTCCGGAACGTCCAGTGTTCGCTTCGCCAGCCGTCCCCCTCTCGAACCAGGGGCAGAACGTACCCCGCTTCCGCTCGCAGACCCCGGTTCAGCACTTTTGCCAGCCGCCGCCGCTCCTCGGGGTCCTTCAGGTCTTCACGGAGGGGATCGATGTCGACCGGAACCCGGGCCTCCTCCGACAGGAAGTGCCAGGGATCCTCGAAGGCCGGCACGAGAAACCTGGAGAGCCCGAGGCGCAAGGCGAGAACGGCCGAGAAGAAACGAGCTGTTCCGAGGTCCGCGGCCTCCCGCTCTTCCCGTTCCGTCCAGATGGGCTCCTGGTCCCGTCTCCCGATGACGTCCAGGGCCCATCTGGGCATCGATTCGCCCGGATAGAGCTTTCCGGTGCGGTGAAAGACCAGGCCACCCGGTGCGAGGCGGTCCCGGAGCGCCCTTGCAAGCCGCCTGGCGTGCGTCCACTTCGTCGGCCCGAGGGCGGCGGAATTCCACTCGGGCTCGTCCGGGTGCTCCCTGGAGTTGAAGGTCGGCTCCCCACCCATCGTGAGGACGACACCCAGGGACAGGAGCTTCTCGTCAACGCGCTCACCGGCCTTCAAAACTTCGGCCCAGACCTCGTCCGTGTAGGGGCGCGTGGGCCGCGGCTCGTGGCCGAGGCGGCCGATCTTCATCTCGAACGTGACGTTCGCCGCCTCGGAGTCGCTCGTCCCCTCGAGCGGAGCGGCGAGCCGGGGGGATGCCGTCGCGGCCAAGGGGATGTGGCCCTCTCCGCACATGAGGCCGCTCGTCGCGTCCAGTCCGATCCAGCCGGCGCCCGGGAGGTAGACCTCCGTCCAGGCGTGAAGGTCCGCGACGTCGTGCGAGACACCCTTTGGCTCGTCGGGAATCATCCCCTCGTCCGTCAGCTGGACGAGGTAGCCGCTCACGAATCGCGCGGCGAACCCGAGCCTTCTGAGAACGGTCACGAGCAGGACAGAAGAGTCGCGGCAGCTCCCCCTGCCCTCCGCGAGCGTCGTCTCGGGGGACCAGATTCCGGTCTCTTCGCGGATCACGTACCGAATCCGCCGGTTCACGGCCTGATTGAGCTCGACGAGGAGCTCGACCGTGGGTCCCGAGTTCTTCAGGTGTGAAAAGAACTCCTCGAAGAGCGGCCCCGTGGCCGTCTCCGGTTCTTTCAGGTCGAGGAAGGGAAGGAGGTCCTGCCGGACTTCGGGCGGGTAGGTGAACGGAAAGCTCTCCGCCCACTCGTCGAGGAAGAAATCGAACGGATTGACAGGGCGGATCTCGGCCGCGATTTCGACGAGGACCGAAAACGAGGGGACGCGCGTTCCTTCCTTGTAGGTGACGCGCGCGATGTGGTTGCCGTAGGGATCCTGCTGCCAGCGGATCTCTCCGCCGGGTTCGATGTTGAGGGAGTAGGACTCCACACGGGCCTTCGCGTGGTTCGCCGGACGGAGCCGGATCAGCTGAGGCCCGAGCGCGGCTGGATCGCGATAGTCGTATCGGCTCTTGTGCTGGATGAGGATGCGCACGATCGCCACAGCCTATGGAAAAGGCCGCGGCCGGGTCAAGCAGATCCCGCCAGGATCAGCGGAAGTTGCTCCAATCAGAATCTCAGCTTCTTCGAGATAGGCCCGAGCATTCCGTTGAGCTTCTCCACGATTCCCGCCGGCGTCTTTGGTCCGGACCCGAGTTCGATGCGAACCACGTACCGCAACGACTGCCCCGCTGCGACTTTCCCGAGTTCACCCACGATGTCAGCAAGGTCCTGAAGCTCGTTCGGGCTCAACTCCGCCTCGGCGGAAAAGCCCTGGGCGCGCGCTTCTGGCATCTCGCTCGAAGAAGTCTCACCAGGCGATTCAAGTGGAACCTGAACCTTCACCATCGAGGCGCCACCGAAGTCGCACGGCCATGGTCCAGAGTCGAGCGAGCGCTCGAGAAGGCGCGATCGGAACGCACCATCCAGCGCTTCTCGAACGAGCATCCACGGGAGATTCTTCCCGGCCCTCCGGGAAAGGGACAGGGCGACCGAGAGTGCCGTGGAGGCATTGCCGGACCAGGCTTCGGGAAGCGAAGCGGGAAGGAGTTCGATCGGGGAGATCGCGGAGGGGGGTGCTAGCAAGACCGTGTCGTCGGAAAGTAGGCCAGCCGGGATCTCTTCCCTGAAAACGCTGGCGGGCCCGGCCAGAAGCCAGAGGGCTCCATCCTTGACGGCAGACCCAATGCACGACTCCAGTACCGCTCGTTCCACCCGGGGGACCAAACAGGGCTCCTCATACCCGCCACGAGAGACCTTCACGGCCTTTCCACCGGCGAAGTAGGAGATCAGGTTGCCGAAGGAGATCTCGGATCCGGTCCATAGCCCCGGAAGAAATCCCGGTCCGAGAAGCGGGGCTGGCAGGCTGCCCAAGGTGGCTTGTTGAGGAAGGACGGCCTCGAGCCCGGAGTCGACCAGACTCTCATTGTTCGGCGCCTCTCGCCACCAGGTCCTCACCGTGCGGTCGGGTCGCGTCAACCGGAGGACCAGAACCCCGTCGATACATCCTCGGATGAGGGTGTCCAGAATGGCTTGCCGGCTCAGCATCTTGGGGAGATGTGGGAACTGAGCAAACGCCCCTGCCAGATCCTTCACGCGTCTGGACGCCTCCCCTGCCCTCCAGAGGTCGTAGGGGCCGTCGGGAAGCAGCGCATCCGCACTGATCTCTGTCTCCTGGATACGGCTTCGCTGGTCCCGTTTGACGGTGTGGAAAAGGGGCTCGGAGGATGGGGAGACCTTGAAGGCCTGGACATCGTTCTTTTCCGAGACGGTCACGACGACGCAGTAGGCCTGCTGGATCGCTTCCGCAATCCGCTTCCGGGCGCCGTCCGTGCTCAGTCGGAGAAGCTCGGCCCTGATCGGGTCAAGGTCTGGTCCTCTGAGTTGACTGCCAACTTCCTCCCAGGCCAGGTAGTCCCGAATGGCATCCCGTGCCGCATCGATGCCATCTCGTGACGGCACAGCCAGGACAACGGCGTTCCGGTAGACCCGGGGCCGGTCGCGGTTGGTCGTCTCTTCCAGAAATCGGCGGGCGTCCGGGCTAGGCTTACCGGATTCTGATGCTGCTTTCGGGCCGAGGACGGCGAAATGGAACTCCCCATCGTCTCCGATGTCCGACGGACGTTCCGGCAAAACATGAACACGGGCACCTGCGCCCGATGCCCCGGCACTGAGATTCCTCATTCGGTTGATGTCGTCGACCAGCCGTGCCTCAACTATCTCTGGCTGGACACGCTCCCGAGCCGCATGGTGCATCTGGCGCAGATTGGGCTTCGAGCCAAGCCGCCAGGTCTTGGGCAACTGCTTCATCCCGTCGGACCCCGTCCCAGCATCTGCAACGGCTCCCTCATCCAGGAACCAGGAGACTACCGCCCAGCGCCTCATGGCCTTCTCTAGCTCGATCCTGTCCGGCCGCGTGTGTCCAGCCAGGACAAGAAGCTCCCGCGTCAATGCCTTCTGTCCGATCGGCTGCGAGTGAAGGAACGTACCGAAGACGGCTTGCTCCAGCTCGCGGCCTTTCAGCCCAGTTGTCTCCTGCTCGAGGGAACGGGCCTTCCCGAGTTCTCCCTCGAGGATGCCTGTCCATTCCTGTCGCTTTCCCTCGTATTCCTCGGTCGCGGCAACAGTGGTCAGCTCGCGGGCAGCTTCAGAGAGTCCGGCTTCTCCTGGCGGTCTCAGGAACACGTTCGCGCCGATCAACGGGCTCTCGTCCCACTTCTCGGATTCCCGCAAGGCGAGGGCGAACGTCCGCAAGATCCCGCGCGTGCGTTGGAACCCTTCCAGGCTGGTCCACTTTCCGTAGAACACCTCGGTCAGGTCAGGGTGGAAGGGAAAGCTGGAAGCAAACCGCTCCTCGGCGTCACGCCCCTCTCTGCGAGTGTCTTCGTCCAGGGCAGTGATTCCTTTCAGGGCCGCGACGACATGAGGCCGGAAGGACGCTCGATCCCGAATCGAGTCCGGCGTGAAGAACCTGCGCCTCAGGATTTCGGCCACGTCCCCCTTCCCGACCGGTTGAACGCCTTCCTCCCGCTCACGCCGGAAGATCGAGTAGAGCTCCTGGGTCAGTTCCTTTCCCAACGTATCGCTCTTCTTGGGGTCCGTGGCCAACAATGAAGCGACGATCGCGCACCGATCTACCTTGGTCGCGGCCTGGGTCAGGTACTGGAAGAAGTTGACGAGACGGCTCCGCCAGGCATCGTCGAGTCCGACCTTCTCCCGGGCATACATCAAGACCTCATCAACGAGTACCAGGGTCGAGCGTCCGTCCTTCCCCGGAAGCGACAGGAGGTCGGTCAGAAGGTTTTCCGCCGGTGCGCTTTCGCGTTCCGAGTCCTTGCCGTTTGGATGGAGAAGCTTCAGCCCATCGGAATCGGCGAGCTGGAAGGCGAGGACACTCCAAGGATTCTTGAGCCAGCGGGGTTCTCCGTTCGGCCCTCGAACCTCCATTCCCTTCTCGGCGTCGAGCTTATCGAAGCAGAGAGCCGCGATCCGGGCCTGTGGGAGCGGGATACCGATGTGCTGGCGGAACTCCGCGACAGCCGGCAAGTCTGGCAGGTTCTTCGGGTCACTGGAGAGGTGGAAGAGCGTGATCAGCGTGTGTGTCTTGCCCCCTCCATATGTCAGCTCCAGCTGCCGGACGGCCTTCTCGTTCTTGCCTGCCAGCCGAGTCGCGACGTCCTTGGCCAGTTCTCGAAGGTTGTACGTCGGATACGTCAGGGCAAAAAAGTGTGACGGGTCTTCGTAAACCCTTCGCCGGCCTCGCTGCATCATGACGTCGTAAAGGTCGGCGGCAAACGTGGCGAGAGCGAGATCCCCGGAGCGGAGATCCTCACGAAGTTGGACGACCTTGTGCCATGGTTTCCAGGGAAGCGTAGGCATCTAGATTCCTCCCGTTGTGGGACTCATTCCGGGCTGAGCTTGAAGAAGCGCGGCGATGCGTTCTTCCAAGCTGCCGACATCTTCCGGGCAAAGGGATCTGATCCTGTCGTACCGGCGAGCAGCCTCTTTCGCCAGCGTCGATCTTCCTTCGCCGGGTTCGTTGAGGAGCCTGCGGCTCTCGGCGAATGGCTTGAAGTAGGTCTCTTTGGCTTGGGCCTCGGATCGGACTTGCCTCCAGTTCCACGATGAAGGCAGATCGTGGCCCGCCAGGACCCAGACTTCGACTTCTTGCCAGGCATTCTCGGCCAGGAAGTGGCGGCCGGGTGGCAGGGTTGCGTGGGCGTTCCGCTCGAGTTCGTCCAGGCGCGAGCGCCTTCCAGCCTGTCCGTCACGATCCACGAGGAGCAAGAAGATGTCCACCATTCCGCAGTAACGATCCAGGATTTCCGAGATCCTCTCCCAGTTGGTCGCCTGTGAGATCCCACCGAGAAGTGGTTCCTGACAGACCCTGACGATCGCCGTTCTCCTTCCGAGCTTCTTCAACATCGCCTCGACGACGGGCTTCAAGATGAATTGGTCGTTCCTGAAGTCCTCCGGAATAACAAGAACCCTCAAAGTGCCGCCTCCGGGCCATCGGTGAAGGCCACGGCATCCTCGAGCCATCCGGAGGAATGCAGCCGGGCCAGGTCCCGGGTCTGGACCACTCGGGCTGCCTCGGGAATCCCCATGATTCGGCGGATGCGGGCGCAGGCCTGATTCGGCAGCCGGTAGATCAGGGCCGCGTCGCTTCGGGACGCTTCGCTGAGAGTCCCCAGCAGCTGAGGCGAGTGAGACGTCGCTACCATCTGGATCGAGCCCGTGGCGACCTTCTGCTCGATGAGTCCGATCAGCAAGTGCAAGCGCGTCGGGTGGATTCCGTTCTCCAACTCCTCGAAGAAGTAGAAGCGTGCGGGTTGCGTCCCGAGGAGCGCGGCGATCATCGCCAGGAAACGCAACGTCCCGTCAGAGGCGCTGTAGACGGACGTTCGCTGTCCGTTCTCCTCGACCAGCGTCAGAAGTACCCGCCCGGTCTGATCCGGTGTGAACTCGAACTCAGTAGCGTCAAGAGGTGTCAGCTCGCGAACCCATTCTGTAAGGGCGTGCTCGAGTTCGGGCTTCTCACAAATCGCCTGCAGGACCGACGAGAGGTTCTCTCCCCTGTCCCCCAGAATCGTCTGCCCCGGAAGCGAAGGGAGCCGCATCGCTTCGGGTGAGAGGTCGAGGAAACGCATCGAGGCCAGCGCCGAAATCGTGTGCCTGGCCATCTCCTTTACCTTCTCCAGCTTCACTTCCGGGTGTTCGATGAGCTGTGACAGGACGGGTCTCTCGTTGATGAAGCTGACGGCCGGCCCGACCCAGCCTTCTCTTGACTTCTTCCTCAGTCGAACCGCCAGATGCAAGGGATCAGCTTGCGGGGGAGGGTTCGAATCGGGGTGGGAGTCGAATACGAATCCCTTCCCTTCAATCAGGAGCCGCTCCCGGGCGACGCGGGGAGGGGTGCCGTTGGGGCCTATTGCAACCTCGATGCGATACAAGAGCATCTGCGACGGTTCGGGTCCGTCGAAGGTCACTTCGAGAGCAAAAGCCGGAGCTTGCTGGTACGCGACCTCTCGCGTTCCGCCGCGGATTCCCTTCCACTGAAGAACGCCCCCTTCTATCCACTTCTCACCGATGATCTCGGCCATCGTGTAGCCACGCGAGACCCCATGGAGCAGGCGGAAGGCATCCCGCAGGTTGCTCTTTCCGGATGCGTTGGTACCAACGAGAAGGGTCAACGGCCCAAGATCCAGACCGGAATCTTCGAAGTTCTTGAAGCGTTCGAGCCGGAGGTGTTTCAGCATGGAATGGCTCCCTCAATCTGGCCGCCGGGAATGCTGTCGGAGGCTTTGTTGCCCTCGCCCGCTTGCGGGAGAGGGTGGCGCGAAGCGCCGGGTGAGGGCTGCGGCCGCGACGCATGGCAAGGCCATTCTATTCAGTCCCTTCTGGAAACAGATCGCCGGTTCGGGTGCCAGGCACGCCGCGCCTCCCGGTGTGGTTGCTGATGCTCTCGAGCAGCGAGCGTTCCTCGCTCCCAGCTTCGGCCAGTTCAATGAGCGCCTGCAGGAGCTGGTGAAAGAGCGCATTCCGGCGGAGAGCGCGGGAATCGAGGTACTCGTCGACACGGGACTCCTCACCGGCGCGCCACAGGTGCATGAGCCGGTGGACCTGATCGATCAGGGGTACGGACCGCCCGACGGGGGCTTCGTATCCGAGCGTGGATCTCTTCCGTTGTTGCCAGGGCTTGAGTCGGACCTTGTTCCCGGAGCCCTCCTCGGGCGCGTCCTCGGCTTCGGCGGCCCGCTCCTCGTCTTCGTCATCATCACTGGCTCCACCACTCCGGGCGAGGATGTCCCACTGGTCGGCGAGTGCCGAATCGGAGAGACCGCAGGAAACGGAATAAAGGATCGAAGCGCCCGCCGGGGCATCCTCGGTGCCGAAGTCGTTGCGATGGAGAAGGTAGTAGGTGGTCACGTCGTCGAGGCTGGAGGCTTCCTCCGTCGAGGCACCGGGCGAGAGGACGCGTCCGACGACGAAGTCGACGACGAGCCGCCGAACATGGCGGAGGAACTCCGAGACCTCCATGGCCTTCCCCGGCTCGTTTGCTTTCTTGACGACCGGGTGCTGGCTGTAAGCCTCCAGAGCTGGGCCGGTCGCGGCCCATACGAAGTCTGGCCCTCGGATTCCGGCGTCCCAGAAGTCGCGTAAACGCGCGGCGATTCGCGTCTTCATCTCCGCCAGGACACGGTTATCCCATCCGGGCCGGGCGTCTGCGGGGCGTTTACGGCAGACGAGCCAGACGGAGGACGAGAGAGCGGCGGAGGAAAGCGACCTGGTCCGGGCGGTTCGTTCTGTCTGTATCGGCCAGCTTCCATCCACCACGAAGCCGGCTCGAATGATCGCGGAAACCAAGGTCTCCCAGGCGTCCGGGTGTTTGTGGGCAAACACGATAACCAGCCGCCCATCGCGGGAAAGGGCCCTGTGAGAAGCCTCGAAGGACCGGGCCATGCCGTCCTCGTATGCCGTCTTCGACTTGTCTGAATCCCCTGCGTGCCGGCTGGCGTCATCAATCAGCTCACCGTCACGAGTTACGTCGTCCCACTTGGGCCCGAGCGGGGTCGAGAACGAGGCGTCGATATCCGGCGAGAGGCCGTTCAGAGTTCGCCGGAGCCAGACGTGGAAGAAGTCCATCAGGTCGGAGTAAGGGATGGCGTCGTAGTAGGGCGGGTCCGTGAGGATGACGTCGAAGCCGCCTCCCCGCGAGGCTATCGCGCTGCCTCGCCGAACGTTCGCAGTTCCGCCTGCCGTCGCATCGAGGAGATGCGAGACCGCCAGCGCGATCCACTCCGAGGCGCTAGGAAAGCCGCCGGTAGCCTCCGAAAGGGGATTCACCTCCGCGAAGTCCCAGATGATCGGCAGCGCGAATCGAGCGAATGTCCCTTCAATTTTCTCGCCCTTGTTGTTCCAGTGAGCCACGGTGCTCGACTGGTTCGCGAGCCGGTCGAACATCGCTGCGAGATAAACCGAGAGGGCCTCGGACCAGTCTTGGGGGTATCCGAAGTCACGGCACCGCATGGCCGCCTCGCGTGACAACTTGACTAGCGACGCCAGGGATAGGAGTTGCCGGAGCGTGAAGAGCTTCGACCAACGGTCGAAGCCATAGAGCGGAACGCGGAAGCCGAGCGCCTCTTTCCCAGGAAGGGGTTCGTCGGGTATGCCAAAGGGCACATCCCGAAAAACTCTCTCGAGGTCCTCTTCGGCCGGTAGGCCGGCGAGATCAGCTGCCGTCGGGGGGCGATAGTCCTTGGATGCCTTCTTCCCATCCGGCGCGGAGGCTTCCAGGACGACAGCCGTCATCGTGGCTCCGAGCCGGCCCGCGACACCCTCGTGGCGGATGTCCTCCGGCGTCATCGCGACCGTTCCCGGCTGGCCGCAGCAGGTGCACTCGGCTCCGGCGCGGGTCATCGTTCCCGCGCCCAGGCGTCTGTCGTGTTCCCGCCTCTGAGCCGTGTTTGTGCCAACGATCGGGACATCGGCCTCCACGCCGAAGATGACTCCGGTCCTCTCCGGGCTGGGCTTCAACGTGAGCAAGACTCGCTTCTTCTCCTTCTTGCAGAGCCACCGGGTCTTCAAGAGGGGAATGGTGGCGCGGCAGTTCTTGCACGTGACGGTGCGAGCCCAGAGATAGGCGATCGGTTGCCTGCCGTCCAGGACGGGATAGCGCGAAGCGAGTTCGGCCTTCGCATGCGAGAGAACCCACTTCCCCCAGGCCCGGACATGCCAAGCGAGATCGGCGTCGTAGAGACTGCTCGACGTCTCGAGAATCAGGGTCTGATCGTCTCCGGGCTTGCCAAAACCGAGCGCATCGAGTTGGGCGGCGAGCCCGGTTCCCTTCAACCCCTTGGCCTTCAAGTAGGACTCGATGAAGTCCCGGTCCTTCAAGGCGGACTCGGGAAGCGGGCGGGTCTGACCGGACAGCCGTTGCGGGTACTCCAGCGTGGCCTTCAGGATCAACCAGGCGACGGGGTTGATGTCGTTGGCGGTCACCTCGCAGCCTAGCCGCATCGCCTCCAGAGGAATCGCGCCTCCACCGGCGAACGGGTCGAGCACCCTGGGGGCCCGGCCTCCAAATGCCTGCCGGATCTCCTGGCGAAACCGGGCCATTTCGGGGTCGGATTCGCGCTCCCAATGAAGGACGCCGCCAACGGTCTCTTCCCGTTCGACGGGAACGGTCTTGCCGCCGATCTTCTTGAACTCGACGCGTTTGACGAGAGTTCCGCCGATCCGCTCGACGAGCTTCCTTCGTGCCTCGGGCGTGCCTGGATCGGGCAGCAAGGTCGCGATCAAGGCGGCCCGGCAGGCGGCAAGCGGCCGCCGGGCCGGCCAGATGTGGAGAGTGGAGATGTGCCCGTGCCGGACGTTCTTCTCGTGAACGGAGTCGATGGAGGTTTGCCGCAGGGGGAAGGCGGCTTCGATGAGGCGGGGGAACGACGCAGTTGGCTCAGGCATCGATTCTGTCCAATCCTATGATCTGTGAACAGAACTCGGCCCCATGCCTGTCACACCAACGCGTCTTGAGAAGCCACGCCGATTCAAAGTCGAAACGCGCATCCTGCTTCACGTCTATCCTCTCCCAGAGGTCGAGGGGCTGACCGCTAGGACAGCCGCAGGATCGGAGGACCTTCTCGTCTTTCAGACGTTGGAAGAAACGGTCCGAGGCGAGGAGCTGGCCGGACTTGGACAGAGAGGCCAGCTTTGCGGCCATGTTGACCGGCTTTCCCGCCCAGACTTCGTTTTGCCGGTCGTATCGCCCGTCAACGCGCCTCATCCCGATTTTCCGAACCAGCACGGTTTCCTCGTCGATCCCGATGTGTGCGCCTAGATCCACGTTCAGGTCTCGTTTCAACGCCTGGACAAACTCCAACTCCGCAAAGGACTTGAAAGTGACAGCGGCCGCGAGCGCTGTATTGGGCATGCCAGCATCAAAGAGCGCGAATACACCATCTCCCTTGACGTCGATATAGGCGGCATTGAAAGCGGCGAACAGCCTTACTGCCGTCCCAGTAAACAGTTGGTATGCCCGGGCGGTGTCCTGCTCGCGCTCGGACGCCGAAAGACGAGTCGATCCCACCATATCCACATATACACAGATTACCGATGGGATCCTGATCCAGTGCACAGGATTGTCCAGCGGAATCTGATTCTGGTCTGGGATCGAGTTCACACGAGTGATCGATGTCCTCTTCTGATAGATGCTCGTCTGTTCCTCAATGACCTTCAGGAATCTCTCGGGAACCTGCGTTGGCTTCATTTCCATCGCGCTTGCCTATCCCTTGATCCGGGAAAAAAGGAACATGGCAGGGAGCCAAAGTAGCAAACCCAGGAACATGCATTTCATGGCCCACTGTAGCCACCGGTATTTAATGGTCGCGATAACCCCATTTCGGTGGCACTGCGCTATGAGGTCATCACAATACGCAGCCTCATCCGCCGCGCCGACTCTGGCGGCATAGTCGGCTTCAGTACTCGACGCTATAGCCCCGAAGTAGAGCAGGGAGTCACTTGGCCCCTCCGTCCTTGGAAAGACTGCCCATGCCAAAAGGCTAAGGCTCGCGATGAGGACGAGACCTGCGAGCAGTCCGAACGTCGCGATCAGTATCGTTGCTTTCGATCCCGGCGGTGCCATCGCCGCGAGAAGCCCGAGCATCGCGGCGTCGACTGCGAAGACGATGTTCGACTTGGCATCGGCCGCCGCTATCTGAGCGTGAAGTCTGGTCAGCGTCGCCTCGAGAATGGCTGCTTTGTTCATCGGATTCCCTCCGGGGTTCCTTGAGGATGCTTCATCATTGAATGGGTCCGTTGATTCCAGAGGCCCTTCGTGTAAACCAGATGGGTCATCCCCAGGCCTCCATGGCCGAGGTTTCCAACTCGATTAGCCTCGACCTCGAGCCCAGGCCAAAAGTCAGTTCCTGGAAATGGAGGTCGATCAGGAGAAGAAGATGGGCGAACCGGATAGCCCTTTCGGCCAGATCCCGGCGGGGTTCCTGATCGAAGATAGCGCCCCTCTCCACCGAGGGCCGAACTCTGTATACGACCGAGAGCGGCGTGCCGTGGGCGTACTGGGTCGGCTCCCAGTAGCAGGCAACGTACAGCTGATCCAGCGTGATCCCTGCCGGCTCGTAACGGACCGCCCGAGCCATCGTCCGGAGATCGAGGCTGGACCACTGCCGCCTGTCGCCAAAACGGGTCCGCGCCGCCGCGTAGTTGGTTTCTACTTTCTGCTCATCAGCCGATGAGAGTCCCAAGCTATGCCCGAGGTCTCGAGCGTGGCGCAGGAACTTTCCCTGAAGGATGTCGCCATACGCCAGGAACTCATC
Source organism: Thermoanaerobaculia bacterium (assembly GCA_022071945.1). Lineage (GTDB taxonomy): Bacteria > Acidobacteriota > Thermoanaerobaculia > UBA5066 > UBA5066 > JAJVIN01. The sequence continues at coordinate 199,004 of JAJVIN010000001.1, forward strand.
AGCTGCCGCCGGGTTGCCGTGGACGTATCCGAGCGCCACGACCCGCTCGTACATCCCACGGAGAAGCTGGAGGGCGGCCACTCCGTTCCCGTTTCCTCCGAGCAGGACGATCTCCGCGAAGTTCTCGGCACAGATGTTCCCGAGAAAGAAGATCACCCTCTCCGCTGGCGAGGTCGTTTGGAATGTCCGGCCGAAGACTTCTCTCACGGTAACTGAGAGTTCGGGTAGGAGGCGGAAGAATGCTGGATGGCTGTTCTTGAACGCCATCTGCTCTTCGGGTAGTCCGGAAACAAGATCGCGCAGGACGAGACTACTCATTCTTTTCCTCCTCGCCGTAGGTGGCCGCCTCGTGAAGCTGCTGGGGTCCAATCACAAATGACGCCTTTGTTGTGGCGAGGAGGCTGGCGAATGGGTCGCGAATCCGGAGAAGCCGCGGAGACGGACCCCCACATTCGAAGACGACGTAGAGCCAGTACCGTTCCCTCAGATTGCAAGCCTTCGCCCACTCGTTTCCTGTCAACTCGATGTCGCCGACTCCGGCCCTGCCCTTGACCTCGATTGCCCGGTCGCCTTCAGGATGTTTCGAGAGCAGGTCGAAGCCCGGGTAGTCGGTCAAGCCGGCGAGACGGGCGGGAAGGGCCGTCGAGACATCGAGAACCGTCGCACCCCTCGCTTCTTCATGAGCACGCGCGACACGCATCGCGATCGCCTCGACCTCGGCGTCGTATCGCTTCTGATCCGTTGGTTCCACCGTCGGGACGACCAGGATGTGCGCCAGGAACGTCAAGTCGCCGGTTTCGATCAGCTCGGGTTCGCGGCGCAGGGCTGCAAGTGCTTCGTCTCGGCGGCTGACGAGGCTCCGTTGCCGCTCTCGAATCCGGTCCAGTTCTGCTCTGGCAAGCTGGTCGCCGGCCCGGGCCCTCTCGGAGACGTTGACTCTCCGGATCGCCACTTCCGAGGATTGGTAGTCGTACCCACGGCTCACGAAGTCGAGCCTCTCGTCGAGCGCCGAAGAAAGCGCGGAGCGGATGCTCTCGGCCCTGGGATCACCGAGCATCCGCTTCCCTCGCTCCCCGGCCACTTCCGTGAGCGCCCGGCTCATCGAGGCGAGTTCGTGAGCGACCCCGGGAATTCCTCGCCTCTCGGAAAGGAGCTGGAGGCGTTCCAGAGGGACCTCACTGAGGGCGCCGGCAGAATCCTGTGCCATGGCCACCGGACGGACATCGAGTACCTCGGGCTGCGCGAACATCCGAATCGCGGGATCAGCTCGCCGCTCCACCGGCACGAGGGCTAGGTGGAGGAGGTAGGGGCGCTCCGCCTCCGGGTCCACCATGACGCACCCTCGGAGCGAGTCCCCCTCGAACTGGGCTACCAGCGCCGACCGCAACATATCGAAGTAAGGCTCTCCCGGGTGAAGCCAGATGGCATCCCGAAGGTCCTTGGGGCGGTGCAGCGTGAAGCGGGGCGTGGCCGAGGCTGGCCAGTCATCGAGGAGAGCGAGAAGAGGGTCGAGCGCCCCGGGCCTCAGAGGCCTCATCGAAAAGACGCTGTCGAGGTCTCCTTCGATCTTGATTCCGAGGAGAGGAGCGGCCAGTTCGAGGAAGAGCCGGACGTATCCCGGCAGGAGGCGCCGATAGGTCTCGTTTCCGAGATCTCGGATGAGCCTTGGAAGCTCCTTCTTGACCTCGCCTCCCTCGCCGAAAAGGCGGCGTTCCCGCTCTTCCAGAGCAGTAACTTGTTCTTTGGTCAGCCTTCCTTCGATCTCGGCGGCGATACCTTCCGGCGTGCCGCCCGCGAGGATCGACTGCATGTAGTCCCGGAGCGAGATGCCCTCGAAGAGCCTCCCGATGACGTCGAAGACCTTGTCGGAGCGTAGTTCCTTTCGGATGCGCTCGAGTTTGTCGAGCAGCGTCTTCATCACGCGGCCTTCCCGCGTCTTTCCCGCTACCAGGTTGAAGATGAAGACCGGGTCGTGGGTCTGGCCGTAGCGATGGATCCGGCCCATTCGCTGCTCCAGACGAGCCGGGTTCCACGGAAGGTCGTAGTTCACCATCAACCAACAGAACTGTAGGTTGATGCCTTCGCCGGCGGCGTCGGTTCCCACCATGTAGATCGCTCCGCCATCGGATGCGGGTTTCCTGAACATCTCGACCTGTTCGTCGCGCTCCCGAAAGTCCATCCCGCCGTGAATGCTGGCAACCTGGCCTGCGAATCCCAGGCCCTCCAAACGCCGGACAAGAAACTCGAGAGTGTCGCGGTGCTCGGTGAAGATGAGGATCTTCTCACCGCGAAACCGTTCATCCCCAAGCAGGTCTTTCAGGGTTTGAAACTTCGACTCATCCCCTCGCGCGAGGACCCGCTGTGCCAGTTCCAGAAGCCCGCGGACCTGATCCCGCTCCGCCTGAAGTTCGGCGAGAGAACCAGCCACCACGCCACCGAGCGCCTTAGACTCCTCCGGCTCCCCATCGCCGTCCGAACCTTCCGGATCCGCGGCCTCCTCATCAGCCGAGGTCTCGGAGAGGGGGTCCCGGAGCGAGTCGAGCCGGCGCTGCATCGCCTGGAGTTGCTCGATCGTCAGCTTCCCAACCTGAATGTCCTCGATGAGTCTTTCCAGCTTCTGAATCCGCCGTTCGAACGAGCGGATGAGTGCCCATGTGCTGCTCGCGAGGCGTCGCTGAAAGACGCTCATCGCCAATCGTGCCGCCGAGCGGTTGAGTATCCGCGCCGTGTTGTAGACGGCCTTGATGTATGCGGTTGTGTCGTCGTAGAGCTGCTGCTCGCTATCAGGCCCGGCTGTCAGCTCGTAGCTGAAGGTATCCGAGATCCGCTCCGGGTAAATGTTGCCGCCGTCGAATCGGACCATCTCCTCCTTCACGCGCCGAATGAAATGCCGGCTGCGAGCCTCTGCCGGATACGCCGCGAAAGCCTGTTCGGTGGACAGGACCTCGGGTTCGAGGAGGCGCCAGAGGCAGTACCAGGGGAACTCCTTCCCCATGTGGGGCGTGGCGGTGAGGAGCAGGAGATGCTGACACGACCACGCCAGGCTCCACTCCGGGTCGAGACCAGGAACCGCTGTGAGGGCCTCGGCTAGCCGATATCGGTCGGTAGCGCGAAACGTCCCATCCGGGTCGCGGCGCGCGGAAAGCTTGTGCGCCTCGTCGAAGATGACGAGGTCATACGGCGCGACCGGCTCCTCACGAAGGCGCCCGAACATTCGCTCGCTTGCAAGGGTGTCGATGCTGATGATGACGAGATCGCTGCCTTGCCCGGTGAAGGGGTTTCCAGAGCGAGCCTCTCCCCCGCTGACGATGCGGAAGGGAAGGCGGAACAGCTTCCGCATCTCCCGCTGCCAGTTACCGACGAGACCGGCAGGAGGGACGACGAGGACCCGCCGGATGAGTCGCCGGGCTAGCATTTCGCGAATGTAGAGGCCAGCCATGATCGTCTTTCCGGCTCCGGCATCGTCGGCGAGGAGGAACCGGAGTCGAGGCTGCTTTAGCATTCGCTCGTAAACAGCAATCCGTTGATGAGGAAGCGGGTCGATCAGCGAGATCTCGGTCGCGAAGGCCGGATTGAAGAGATGACCGAAACCGAGGCGGTGGGCTTCGACCACGGCTCGGACGGCTCTCGGATCGCCTCCGAAATCCATGAAAGGAAGCCCTGTGGCCGACCGCGCCTTCCGGGGTTCCACTGGGTCGGATGCTCGCGGGGCGGTGAGCATATCGGGAGCAGGCGAGGGGGGCGAGGGGCCCTGAATAGCATCCAGCCCTTGTTCTTCCGCGAGCAGAATTCGCTTCCAGACTGCGGACGAGGGTCTCGTCTGGCTGTTCTCCCATCTGTTCACCGTGGCGAAAGAGACCCCGAGAAGCTCGGCCAGGCGGGTCTGAGTCAGACCGAAGCGTCCCCGGAACGCCCGAAGCCGCGAGGGTCCATCAAACGGAGCTTCCCGGCCTCCTTCGCCGCGTGCACTCGAAGCGTTATGCCTATCACCAGTGTCCACGCCACTAATCTAGATCGATCTCGTGGCGACGTCAAGTGCTATATAACACATTGATCGGGGCGAGGACGGGGCATTCGAGTTGCTGGGATTGGACGGCCCGAACATCGCCTGTGCCCGGTGCTCGGCGCGGAACAAAACGTCGAGCGGGCTACTAGCCTGATGTCTGGAGCAGAGCCGTACCGGGCTTCTGTCTGGCCGCGGCCGGGTCAAGGATGACCGCTGCCAGAGTCCCTTCACCCGGTCCTGCGCACCACCCTCTCCCCGAATCCGCCGGGTAAGGGCACGCCCCACCGCTCTCCCGTCGTGCCCCCGCCCGTCTTCAGCGGAAGTTGCTGGCCACCATGATGCAGGCCTCGTAGACCGTCTTGAAGGGGGCCTTCGCGAAGAGCTCGAGGACCGCGTCGTCGTAGCTGCCGTCTTGCAGCCACACCGCGGGCAGGTTCAATCGCGACACATCCGCCAGAACGGCTCGCGTGACCTTCGGCGGAGTCACCACGTTCACGAGGTGGACCGGTCCGGGCACGGAACCCAGATCCGGAAACGCCGGCAGGCCCGCGATCTCCGATTCCTTCGGGTTGACCGGAATCACGGTGTACCCCTTTGACGAGAGGTTCCTCACGATGATGTTGCCGTACTTGGACGGGTCGTTACTCGCCCCGACGACGGCGATCCGCGTCTCGGGACTCCGGTTCTTCAGAAGGGCGAGGATCTCGGCGGGATGAGGGTCTGGGAAATTCATGTGAGGACGGCCTACTTGGCCCCGAGGGCCTTCTTGGCGGCTGCCAGGAGGTCGAGCTTGACCCACTCCTTTGCGACCGGCGGCTTCTCCAGCTTGCCGACGCCGTTTCTCACCATCATGTCGGTCGTCACCTGGACGTGGTCGAGCGTGATGTCGTACGTGAACGACGCATTCCCCATGACTTCCTGGTAGTCGGCCGCGCTTAACTGCCCCTTGAACACCGTCTCGCGGACGTACTTCTCCGCGACCGCGGGCTCCTTGATGAACGTGCTCGTCGCCTCGACGAAGCACTTCAAAACGCGCGCGGCGACGTCGGGCTTCTCTTCGTACAGCTTCTTCGTCATGACGAGAGCGCGCACCGGCTCTCCCATCGGGGTGTTGTACGGCTTGACGATCTCCGTACCGAACCCCTTCGCGATCGCCTGGGTCGACTGCGGCTCGGACTGGCACATGGCGTCGATCTTCTTGTTGAGGAGCGCGTCGTTGAGCTCGGGGTAGGCCATGTAGACGACCTGGACGTCCTTGTCACCCTTCTCGGACCACGTCAAACCCACCTTGCCGAGCTGGGCGATGAGGGCGAGCTCCTGCGCGCCTCCGCGCGCGACACCCACCTTCTTGCCCTTCAGATCCGTGACGTTCTTCAGCTTCAGATCCGCCCGGCCCACGATGCGGACACCACCCTTGGCGAACCCGGCCACCACGTAGACCGGAGCGCCCGAGGAACGGCCAACGATCGCGGCGTCGAGCGCGCTCGCCGCGACGTCGATCTCGCCCGCCAGGATACCGGGCAGGATGTCGATCCCCTTCTCGAAGACCTTCTCCTGGATCTTGAGGTTGTATTTCGGGGCGATCTCTTTCATGTACCAGACGGCCCCGTAGTGAGCGAATTTCAGATTCCCGAGACGGACGGCATCCTGGGCACAAACCGGCGTCGCGAACAGGGCTGAGGCCAGAACGAACAAGATGGCCTTCTTCACGGTATCGCCTCCTCTACGGGCAGGGTGGAACTTCGGCTCCCACCGATTCTAGAGCCCCTGCGCTCATCCACGGAACCGCATCACCCGTCTTCGTGACACGGCCAGCTCCATCCACTCCTTCAGTGGTCATCGATCCGGAATTGGTTCGCCGCCTCCGCCGGCTTGCGTTAGAGTCGCACGCCTCCGGCCGACCGAATCGGCGAGAACCCAAGAAGACAGGATGCACCCATGAAGCATCACGAGAACATCCTCAGCCTCATCGGCGGGACTCCCCTCATCAAGCTGCATCGTTTGACCGCCGGTCTGCGAGCGACCGTTCTCGCGAAGATGGAGAACCTCAATCCGGGCGGCTCCGTGAAGGACCGAATCGGGCTCTCCATGGTGGAAGCTGCCGAGCGCGAGGGGCTCCTGAAGCCCGGAAGTACCATCGTCGAGGCGACGTCCGGCAACACCGGGATCGGCCTCGCCCTGGCCGCGGCCGTCAAGGGGTACAAGTGCGTCTTCGTGATGACGGACAAGGCCTCGGTCGAAAAGAGCCGCTACCTGAAGGCCCTCGGCGCTGACGTCGTCATCACGCCCGTGACCGCGAAGCCGGGCTCGCCCGACCACTACGTGGAGACGGCTCGCCGAATCGCCCGCGAGACCCCGAACTCCTTCTTCCCCTTCCAGTACGCCAACACGAGCAATCCCGATGCGCACTACCGGACAACCGGACCCGAGCTCTGGGAACAGACCGCGGGCCGTATCACCCACTTTGTCGCCGGTCTTGGGACCGGGGGAACGATCTCGGGAACAGGCCGCTACCTCAAGGAGAGAAACCCCGGCGTCCGTGTGGTCGGCGCGGATCCCTACGGGTCCATCTTCAAGACCTACAAGGAAACGGGCCACGTCCCGCAGGTGACGCCCTACCTCGTCGAGGGGATCGGTCAGGAAGTCATTCCCGAGAATGCCCACCTGCGCTACGTCGACGAGATCATCAACGTCACCGACAAGGAGTCGTTCGACCTCTCGCGCCAGCTCGGACGCCTGGAGGGAATCTTCTGCGGCGGATCCACGGGGACGAACCTGGCGGCGGCCCTCCGCGTGGCGCGCGACCTCGATGAGTCGGGGCTCGTCGTCTTCATCGTCTGTGACACGGGAGAGCGCTACCTCTCCAAGCATCACTCGGATGAGTGGATGCGCGAAAAACGCATGCTCGAGCCGCAACGGATCACCGCTGGACTCCTCGCCAAGACGAAGAACACCCGGGCGGCCCCCGAAGTCCTCGTCTCCGCGGCCAGCAGCGAGACCGTCGCGACGGCCCTCGCCCGCATGGACGAGCTCGGCCTGTCCCAGCTGCCGGTCCTGGAGAACGGGCGCTGTGTCGGTTCGCTGAGAGAAAACCGTGTGCTGGCGCGCGTCCTGGCGGATCGGGCGCTCGTGGACTCCCCCGTTTCGGTCGTCATGGGCGAGCCCTTCCCGGTCCTCGACGTCGACGCTCCGCTCGCGGAGGTGGTCAAGGAGCTCCAGTCGGGTCCCGCCGTCCTCGTCGAGGAATACGGACGGATCATCAGCATGCTGACCCGGCACGACGTCCTCGACGCCACGGCCATGGCCAGCCGCTGAGGACACGAGCCGCACGCTCCGGACCGCGTCCCTGCCAGGGCTCGCTCCTCCCGTTCCGGCCGTTCCGACAGGGGCGGACGCGCTTCTCTCTGGCCCCGGATCTCCGACTCGAGATCCGCCCTCACTTCGCGGGAGTACCGGCGAAGCCCGTCATCTCGAGATAGGTTCCGTCGCTCGTGCCTGAATCCACGTCGCGCCCATCATTGACCACGCCGTACGTGACGAAGGGCCCCGAGCCAGCCGTTCGGGTCACCCGGGCCCAACCCTCCGAGACCCCAAAAGGCTGAAGCACCAGATTCAGCTGCTTCCAGCCACCTGGCGGCAGCCTGTACGTCCCTGCCCGGCCCTTCTCCGCTCCGGTCGGTCCGTCATGGACGAAGACCTCGAGGGTGATCTCGGCCTCCCCGGCGTTGACGAGCGCCAGATTCGACCGGCTCGTGTCGTCCTGGCGGAGTCCGTGAACGTAGGCCGTCGTCGTGGCCATCTGGCCGGCGGGAACGGCGGCGTAGAAGAGACCGAAGGCGCCTCCAGCCGGGTCCGGAGCGCTTGTCCGCGCTCCGGCGACTCCCGGTACCCGCTGACCGTCCGGCGTCTGGAACTCGATCCGAAGCGCACCCGCCCGGTCAGGACCGGCGGGACCGGCTCCTCCGGCCTTCCGGATCTCCTCGAGCGCATCCGCCAGGATCAACTGCCGGACTCCGCGCATCGAGAACTTCACGGGAGTCGACGCCTCCGTGCCCGGAGGAAAAGCCAGCGACTCGACGTACGAAACGACGGCCTCGACGTTCTGGCTGTTCGTGCCCAGCACGAGCTCGCTTTTGAACTTCGAGGTTTCCACCAGGGCGGGGAGGACATGCGAACTGGCGGTCAGCTCGGACGGCACCGCCGGCACGAACGAACCGTCGTTCGTCGTGTTGTCGTTGATGACGGCATAGGCCAGGAAGGGCTCCGTGCCCTCGACGCGTGTCACGGTGGCGAGACCCGACGAGAACGGCGTTCTCGACAGGACCCGGTCGAGCTGCATCCACTGGCCCGGAGCAAGGACGAAGGACCCGATTTCGAAGTCCGGCGTGCCCTCGCCGACTCCGAGGGAAACCGTCACGGAGAGCGTGATCGAGGACCTCTTTCCCGCATTCGTGAGGGCGAGGTTCGTCCGGTCGGAATCGTTCTGTCGCAGCCCGAAGAGGTTCACGCTCGCCGCCGAAAGAGACCCAACGGGCAAGGCGGAGTAGGCGAGGCCTGCCCGCCCCGCACCGGCGGGCGCGGTCGTCCGTGCTCCGGCGAATACGGCGTCTGGGCTCTCCACCCCCGAGAAGAGACACCGAAGCGTCCCGCCTTGCGGGGCTTCTGGCGGGATGGGGAGCCCCTGTCCCCTGAGAAAGGCGATCGCGTCCGGGATCGTCCTCTGCTGTCCCGGCGCCAGATCGAGAGAGGCCACTCCCGTTCCGGTCGCGTGGAGAGCCTCGGCCGCCGTGTAGACCAGGTTGACCCGGGCCGGTGCCGCTCCTCGATTGGCGAGGGTGACTTCCGTCTGATAGCGGGCGCCACCGAATCCCTCCACGTCGAGGACGATCGGCAAGAAGAGCTCCGCATCGTGGCTCTTCGGGCGGGGCAGGAAATAGGCAACGGCGGGATCGTGGTCGGACAGCCTCTCGGGACGGGAGAAGTCGGCCCTCGGAACCGGACCCTCCGGGAAATCCGCGTTCACGCGGGCGAAGGCCAACCGTCTGTGGGAAGTCGCTGCCACCAGGGCCTCGTTGACGAGGATGTGGTCGATCGCCTGCGCGTTCCCATCGAAGACGTAGGAGTACCGCTCCAGGGGAGGGAGAGTTTCGAGGAGGTTCGTCAGGTCGGGTTCCACGAGATCCGGGCTCGTGAGGACAGCCTGTCCCGCGCCGGCCGGCCGGCCCAGAATCGTCCCGACGACGTCGACGAGTCCATCATTGAAGGGGTAGGCATTGAGGTCGCCCAGCACGATGATGTTCTCGGCAGCGTCGGCCGCCTGCCGCTCCTGGACGAGCTTTGCGACGTACTCGGCCTGAGCTCTCCTCTTCTGTCTGACCCTGTCCCCGGAGGATGGATCCGTGATGTCGTTGAGGGAGCGGAGGTGATTCGCGATGACGGTGAGAGGAAAGCTCCCGCCGGAAGGCAAGGCGACGACGGCCCGGAGCACGAGCGGCGGCCGGTCGTTGAGGAGCGATCCGTCGACGGCGAAGATCTCGTTCTTCCCGATCTGCTCGACCGAGACGATGGTCACCCGCGGACTCTGATTGGCGAGGGCGACTGTCTTGACCAGGAATCCGATGTCGATGCCCCCGGGGTCGTTCCCCTCCTCGAGGTAGGCGGCATAGGTCGGGTCGGGAACCCCCGCGGCAATCGCGTCCGCCGAGATGCGGGTCGCGATCGCCTTCAAGGTGGCCAGGTTCTCGACCTCTTCCAGGGCGATGATGTCGGGCGAGTGAAGGACCTCTCTGATGAGTTTCGAGGCCTTTCTCAGCCGGCCCGCGAAGGCTTGCTGGGTCAAGACAGGCTCGCTCTTGACCGGATCATTGACGTCGTCAAAGAATCGCTCCGTGTTGAACGTGGCGACCGTGACCTCGTCCGGATCCGGCCGGGCCGGGGCCCGAGCGGACGTGAGGCCACCCGTGAGCGTCAGTTCCGCACCCGGATCGGGCAGGATCGTGTAGGCACGAGAGCCGTAGTCGAGAACCCCGGTCATTCCCTCGATGACGGTTCCCGCCGTCACGTCCAGAGCGCGGGCGCCGGTCTGGCCATCGCTGTCCACCCGCAGTCTCTCGGGGTTGGCGTCAAAGCGCGGAATCGGAGGGATGGATCCGGAAGGCGCGGGGTCATTGGCCGGGATTCCCGGTTCGCGAAAGGGGCGCGCCACTCCGGTGACGACCGCGTAAAAGACCCCGTTCCCGGCCGCCGTCGCGCTGACCTCGTTACTCGCTGACTGAGAGCCTAGGGTCGGGCCGCAGACCGTGAGGGAAGAGACACGAACGCGCATTCCCTCGAGGTGTTCGAGTTGCTCGATGATGCCGGAAGGACTCGTTTCCGAGGGGGTGATCTCGACTGGGGCCGGGAGGGCATTCCCGGTGGAGTGAGCGAGGTAGTTCCTGGGAGACGTCAGTTCCGTGAGGGAAGGGCTGCCGGCGTCCGAGGAGGGGATGAACTCGGTGACCGTTCCCGTGACCGTCAGATCTGTTCCAACAGCGGCGGTGTCGGGAGGGGCTGACGAGGTGAAGACGAGAATCCCCTCGGAGGTGCCGGGGTCGGTGTCCGCCTCGCCGTCTCTGGCTTGAAGGTAGAACCCGCTGGCGCGTCGCGCGGTCACGATTCCCCTGACTGTCACGGTCTGGCCAGTCAAGGGAGACCGGACACCCCGTCCCTGGACATCGTGGATGGGCGTCTGGGCGAGGGCGGTTGGAGCACCAAGGAGCACCGCGGCAAAGGCCCATGAGAGCAGGAGCTTGACCGGCATCGAAAGTTCTCCTCGAGGAGATCGTAGGCGAGGCGGTAGCGAGTGGGAAGCCTCCTGGCTGCCATGGATCCCGATGCGTCGCACCGGACCCTGGCGAGTTCTCGACTCTCGAGACAGGTCGAGAGGAGCTTCGAGCAGGGGCAGCGAGGAGACCTTCTAATCCTCCTCGCGGCCGTGTCATCATTCGTTTCACATTGCGTGAAATCGCGGGGCGTTACAGGCTGCTGGGAGAAGCAGGAAGCGGGGGTATGGGCGTCGTCTGGGCGGCGCGCGATCTCGTACTGGAGCGGGATATCGCCCTGAAGACCGTCATCGACCGCTCCGATCCCGTCGCCGTGGAGAGGCTGCGGCAGGAAGCCAGGGCGGCGGCCGGGATCAGCCACCCGAATGTCTGCCACGTCTTCGACCTCGTCGAGGACGCGGACACCATTTACCTCTCGATGGAGTTGCTCGAGGGCGAGACTCTCGAGAAGAGACTCGGGCGTGGGCCCACCGGCCTCGAGGAGGCGCTGCAGATCGCGAGCGGCATCCTCGCCGCTCTCGCGGTCCTCCACCGGAAGGGAATCGTCCACCGAGACCTCAAGCCGGGCAACGTCTTCCTGACCCCGCACGGACTGAAGGTCACCGACTTTGGTCTTGCGAGGCTCACACAGTCGGACCAACGGATCACGCAGACGGGAGCCCTCGTCGGGACACCCCGGTACATGGCTCCCGAGCAGTGGAACGGCGAGCCCGCGACGTTCGCGAGCGACCTCTTTGCCTGTGGCGCGATCCTCTTCGAGTGCCTCTCTGGAAGGCCCGCCTTCGATGGAGAGACGATCGCCGCTGTGTGCCGGGCCGTGCTCGGCTGTGATCCTCCCCCGCTCTCCGGCGGGGCCGCTGCCTCGGCGGTCGACCGCGTCATCCGGCGAGCCCTGTTGAAACGGCCCGAGCGCCGGTTTGGATCAGCGGAAGAGATGGCGAGGGCCCTGTCGGAAGTCGAGAAGGGTGTCTCGGCCACGCAACGGCTCGAGATAAGGGCTCTCACCAGGCTTCTGGTGGCTCCGTTCCGTCTGCTGCGGCCGGACCCTGAGATCGACTACCTGAGCCTCGGTCTGGCCGACGCTCTGACGGTCACCCTGTCGACCTATCCCGGCCTTCTCCTGCGCTCGCCGCGCTCGGTCAAGGAGGTGGAATCGCGCGACCTGATGGAGGTGGCCTGCGAGGCCGGAGTCGACGCGATTCTCACGGGCTCGCTCCTGAGGGGAGGGCAGCGCGTGAGGCTCTCGGCTCAGCTCATCGAGGCGCCCCGCGGAACCGTCCTGAAGACGACGACGGCCGAAGCCCCGCTGGACGACATCTTCGCGCTTTCCGACACGCTGACCCGGGCCGTTGCCGAGGCATTGAGCCCGGTCCTGACGCCGAGAGAGGAGAGCGCGGCTGCGAGAAACCAGCCGGCCAGCAGCAAGGCGTACGACCTCTATCTCCGGGCGCAGGGCCTCCCCTTCAGCTCGGGAGCCCCCTCGGTCCTCGTCTCGGCTCGCGATCTCCTCGAGGCATGCGTGGCGGAAGACCCCGGCTTCGCCCCGGCCTGGGCGCGGCTGGGTCGGATCTGGAGAGTCCTCGGAAAGTTCGGCCACGACGACGCCGCGAAATGCCGCGCCCAGGCACAGACCTGCTTCTCGACGGCCCTTCGGCTCGACCCGTCCCTCCCGCTGACGCACAACCTCTACACCTATTTCGAGATCGAAGAGCTGGGAGAACCGCTCGGCGCCGTTCGCAGGCTCCTGGGCCGGGCCCGCCAGGGAGGAGGCGATCCGGACCTCTACGCCGGTCTGGTCGTCGCCCTGCGATTCACGGGTCTTCTGGAGGCCTCTCTCGAAGCCCACGAGAAGGCGATCCGACTCGACCCGAGAATCCAGACCAGCGTTTCCTACACCTTTCTCTTCGCCGGGAACTGGGAGCGGGCCGCGGAGGAGGACAAGGACCCGATTTCTTCCGTGAGAGCCACGGCCTTCGCCCAGATGGGCCGCGAGGACGAGGCCCGGACCATTCTCCGTGAGCTCGACCGCCGCCGGTTTCCGGGCTCGGAATCCCACTTCCTCACACTGGCCCTGGCGGCCGTCGACAAGGACAGGACGGAGCCCGTCCCGGACGTCCGTCCGTACTTCAAGGACTTCAACGATCCGGAAGGCCTCGCGCACGGCGCGATGCTGGCCGCCAAGGCCGGCGCGAATCTGGCGGCGATGGAGCTTCTGACGAGAGCCGTCGGCCATGGATTTCACGTACCGCAGTGGTTGCGTTCGAATCCGTGGCTTTCGGAGCTGAGAAGGCTCCCTGGCTTCGCTCCTCTCCTGGCCACGGCGGAAGAAGGACATCAGAAGGCCCGGGCCGTCTTCGTCGAGTGTGGGGGCGAGGCCATCCTGGGTCCACTTCCAGGCCAAGAGAGATCGAGGGGCGGAAACTAGTTCGGATTCAAAACGTACCGGTCGAGATTCCGTCCCTGGAGCTTCTCCACTCTTCCCTGGTCCTCGAGGTACATGAGGAACCCCAGGACCTCGGAGTAGGCGAGGTAGATGTTGAGCGTCTGGACTCTCGGGAAGAGGATCGTGACGAGCTCCCGGACCGTCTTGGGCCCCGAGGCGAGTGCCTCGTTGAGCTTCTGAAGGCGCGCCTGGTAGCGCAGGACGACGTCGCCGTGATGCGAGTCGAAGTCGGGAATCGACCTCCCGTGACCGGTCAGGAGCCGGGCTCCGGAATGAGACGCCGAGATGTCATCCAGGCTCTCGAAGTAGCGGCTCAGGCTCCGGAACGTCTCTCCCGGCGACTCGGGGTCCTCGTCCACGATCGCATTCGGAGTGATGTCGCGAAGGACCGTGTCCCCGGTGAAGAGGAGGCCCGTCTGGGGGATTGCGAACGTCAAGCTTCCGGGGGTGTGGCCCGGCGTCGACTGGACCGCGATCGAGTAGCCGTCGCCTGGCAACTCCTCGCCGCCCGAAAGCTCGCGCCAGGCCCTGAGGGGCTCGGCGAAGTGGTCGACAGCGGAGACGGCGACCATCACGGCCAGCCGCTCCAGGTACCCGAACCCTCCCCGTGCCAGCCGGTCGAGGAGCCGGACGGTGGGACGCTCCATCTTGAAGTGCCTCCGGTCGAGGCGGCCTCCGTAGAGGATCGCGCCGGACGTGTCGGCGATCTTGCCGGCGAGGCCGTAGTGGTCCTGGTGACCGTGCGTCAAGAGGACCCTCTCGACGTCGAAGATCGACAGACCCGCCCGCTTCAGACCATGGCGCAGGGCCTCCCAGGCGTCCTCGGTGTGGGGGCCCGTGTCGATGAGAGTGACGGGATCCGCCGCGACGAGGTGAACGTTGACGGGTCCGACCGGAAACGGTGTCGGAACCGGAATCGTGTGGACCTTCACGGACTTGATGTCTCGCGAGTTCACGCTGGCTCCCTGTGATGAGAAGGCCCGGCTCGCCGGAATGACCGGAGGAGCCGGGCCATGAAATCGAGTGGTCTCTAGAGCGCTTTCGAAGTGGGGTCTAGGTCCAGAGGTCGAAGGGGTAGCCGCCGGCCTCGTAGATCGCGTTGGAAATCGCGGTCGCCTCGGCGTCCTTGTTCTTCTCGAGGGATTTCATGTTGGAGACGATGCGGCGCTTGGACTGGTAACAGAACCACCGGGCGACATTGATCTCGCCCCGCGCCTTCTCCTCGCCCTTGGTCTCGATCGCCTTGGTGACGCGAGAGAGGGTGGCGATCTGGGCGTAGAGGTCGATCATGATGTTGCCGATCCGCTCGAGCTGATACTGCTTGTCGACGACCTTCTGTCCGTGCTTCCAGACGATGATGCGCATCGCGTTGGCGAGAGCCGTGACGTACTTTCCGAGCGCGGCCGCCTCGGTTGAGAGGAGCGGGTGGACCTTCGTGAAGATCGGGTTCGTGATCTGGCCGATCAGGCGCTTCTGGGCGAAGTCGGTCAGCAGGCCGAACTTCGACAGGGGGTCCTTCAGGGCGTTCTGGACGTTCTTCAGCTCGGCCCCGACTTCCTTCATCCCCGCGAGCGCGATGTAGAGCCTGAGGATCTCGTTGGTCCCCTCGAAGATCATGTTGATGCGGCTGTCGCGCAGGGCCCGGCCGTAGGGGTACTCGTTCATGAAACCGTTGCCGCCGGCGATCTGGAGAGCCTCGTTGATGTTGTCCCAGAGGATCTCGGTGCCGAACACCTTGCAGCAGGCGCCTTCCAGCGAGTAGTCGGGCATGTAGCGGTCGACGAGGGCTGCCGTGAGGTAGACCATCGACTCGAGAGCGTAGGTGTTCGCCGTCATCTTGGTGATCTTGTGACGGATCATCTCGAAGTCGCCGATCTTGGTCTTGAACTGCTTGCGCTGGGTCGCGTGTTCGGCCGCCAGCTTCAGCATCATCTTCGAGCCGCCCACGGCGCCCGCGCCGAGAGAGGTGCGGCCGGTGTTGAGGGTCTCGACGGCGACCCTGAAGCCATTACCCTTTCCGCCGATGATGTTCCAGGCCGGGACCCGGCAGTTGTCGAGGATGATCTGGCAGGTCGAGGAGCCGCAGAGCCCGAGCTTCTTCTCTTCCACGCCCCTGGAGAGTCCGGGCAGGTTGCCGTTTTCGTCCGCGATGACGGCGAAGCAGACGATTTCCTTGTGCTTCTCGGGAATGTCGGAGGGGATGCGGGCGAAGATCGAGAAGAACCTCGCGAAGCCTCCGTTGGAGATCCACTGCTTGGTGCCGTTCAGGATGTACTCGTCGGTCTCCGGGTCATAGACGGCGGTGGTCTTCAGGGAGGCGGCATCGGAGCCGGCTTCCGGCTCGGTGAGGCAGAACGCTCCGACCATCTCGCCCGTCGCCAGCTGCGGAAGCCACTTCTTCTTCTGCTGGTCGCTCCCGAACAGGAGCAGCGGCTTGATGCCGATCGACTGGTGGGCGCCGATGACGATCGCGGCGGAGGCGTCGAGGGGCCCGACCGTCTCCATCGTCTTGCAGTAGGCGGTGGCGGAAAAGCCGCTGCCGCCGTACTCCTCTGGAATGGTCATCCCCATGGCGCCGAGGTCTCCGAGGCCCTTGACGACGTCCCTCGGGAAGAAGTGGTCGTGATCGATCTTCTCCGAGTCGATGTGGGCGGCGTCGAAGTCCTTGTAGGCATCGGTGAAGGCCGCGACGATCTCCTTCGTATCCTCCGGAATGTCGGGATACGGGAAGATGTACGACTCCTCGATGTGGCCGAGGAAGACGGCCTTCAAGAAGGAGGTGATTTCGGTTTCAGTCTTGACAGTCGACATGGGTCACGGCTCCTCTGGGCTGAAGTTCTTCCCGCCGCGAACGAGTTCCAGCAGGTATGGAGAGGGAGTGAATCTGGATCCGATTGAAGACGCGAGGCTTTCGAGAGCGGTTGCGATCTCCTTCAGCCCGCGGGAATCCGCGAACGCCATGAGACCACCGCGGAACGGTGGGAATCCGGTGCCGAATATCATTGCGAGATCGAGCTTTCCCGCATCCGGAACAATGCCCTCGGCCAGGCAGAACGCGCCCTCGTTGACCATCGGATAGATGAGGCGCGCCTCGAGCTGTTCCTGCTTCATCGTCGACTGCGAGGGAACGGGCAAGCCGAGCTCCTTGTAGACGTCGAGATCGGGTCCGACGCGCTTGTCCCCCTCGTACTTGTAGAAGCCCTTTTTCGTCTTGCGGCCCAGCCGCTCCGCGTTGACGAGCTTGAGGAAGGAGGGATCGAGCGGCATCCGCTCGGGCCAGACCGCCGTCAACGTCTCGGCCCCCTTGGCGGCCACGTCGATCCCGACGTCGTCGAGAAGCTCGATCGGCCCGACCGGCATCCCGAAAGCCCGCATTGCGTGGTCGATCGCCTCCATCGGAACCCCCTCGAGCAGAAGGCGCACGGCCTCGCCGAGATAGGGGGAGAGGATCCGGTTGACGAGGAAGCCGGGCGCGTCCTTGACGACGACGGGCGTCTTCCCCCACTTCTTGGCCAGATCGAAGATGGTGGCCGTGACGGCGGGATCGGTCTTGGCGCTGAAAATCACCTCGACGAGAGGCATCTTGTGCACGGGATTGAAGAAGTGCATTCCGCACACGCGCTCTGGGTGCTTGGCCTCGGCGGCGATCTCGGCGATGGGAAGGGTCGATGTATTCGACGCGAAGATCGCGTCCTCTCGTGAGACGGCCTCCCACTCCTTCAGGACCGCGCGCTTGACCGCCATCTTCTCCAGGACTGCCTCCACAGTGACGTCGCACTGTGCGAATCCAGTGTAGTCCAGCGAGGCGGAGAGAAGCGACATTTTCGAGGCGAATTCGGACTTCGTCATCCGCCGCTTGTCGAGCTTCTCCTTCCAGATCCTCGCGGCCGCGCCGTAGCCGGCGGCAAGCTGCTCCACCTTGATGTCCTTCATCCGGACCGGCAGGCCGCGGTCGGCGGCGAGCTGGGCGATGCCGCCCCCCATGACGCCGGCACCCAGGACGCCGACGCGGGAGACCTCCCGCGGTTTGACCCCGGCCGGGGCGCCCGTCTCCTTCTTGACGTCCTCCATCCGGAAGAAGAGGTTGACGAGGGCCTTCATCACCGGGGTCCCGACCAGCTGCTCGGCCGACTCGACCTCGAGGAGGAGGGCCTCCGGGAAGGGCCTGGAAAAGCCCTTTTCAATCGCGTCCAGAGCGGCGAGAGGCGCCGGATAGTTGCCGTGGGTTTCTTTCAGAACGGTGGCCCGCGCCTGCTTGAAGACGAGACCCTGGCCCAAGCCCTCCATGAGCCTGTCCTGGGGAGCGGCCGCCTCGGCCCTGGCGGGTCCGCCTCCGGGCCCGGCATTGGCCCTCTTGGCCGTTCCGAACTTCCCGCGGGTGAACTCCCGGGCGTAGTCGGCAAGGAGAACCTGCGGCACCACTTCGTCCACGAGGTGCGCCCGCTTGGCCCTCTTGGCGTCGAGGGCCTTGCCAGCCAGGATGATGTCGAGGGCCGTCGTCAAGCCGGTCACGCGAGGAAGCCGGGTCGTCCCGCCCCACGCGGGCAGGATGCCGAGCTTGACCTCGGGCAGGCCGATCGACGTCTTTTTCGAATCGGAGGCGAGGCGCCAGTCCATGGCAAGAGCGGTCTCGCAGCCGCCGCCCAGGCAGGCCCCGTCGATGGCGGCCACCGTCGGATAGCGGAGATTGGCGAGCTTCGACATCACCTGCTGCCCGCGCAGGACTCCCTCGCGGACGTCTTTCTTCTTCGCGCCCGCGATCTCCCTGACGTCGGCGCCCGCGATGAAGACATCGGGTTTGCCCGAGATGAGGAGGAGGCCCCGAACATCGAGCCGGCGTCCCAGCTCGTCGAGGAACTGCTCGAACTCATCGATGACGGACCGGGAGTACTTGTTGACCTTCTCGCCCGGACAGTCGAAGACGAGCGTGGCGAGGCCGTCGGTTTCGACAGTCAGCCTGAAGTTCGTCCCAGCCTTGCTGGTCTTGATCTGTCCAGGCTCCACGAGAGTGCTGCTCATGCTGCCTCCACGATGATCGAAGCTCCCTGTCCCCCGCCGATGCACAGGGTCGCCAGGCCCTTCGCGACTTTCCTGCGGCGCATCTCCATGAGAAGGGTCAGGACGAGACGGGTCCCCGAGGATCCGACCGGATGACCCAGGGCGATGGCGCCTCCGTTCACGTTCAAGATCTCCTCGTCGATCGGGCCGAGCTCCGGGTCGTTCTTGAAGGCCACGAGATTCGCCAGCACCTGCGCGGCAAAGGCCTCGTTCATCTCGATGAGGCCGAGGTCCTTCACTTTCAATCCGCCTCGCCTGAGAGCGACGGGCGTGGACCGAGCGGGTCCGAGTCCCATTCGCTCGGGCTCGAGACCTCCGAAACCCCAGCTGACGACCCGGCCAATGGGGCGGAGTTTTCTCTTGGAGAGGAACTCTTCAGAAACGAGAACGACGGCCGCGCCTCCGTCGGTGATCTGCGACGAATTCCCGGCCGTGACGCTCCCGTACTTGCGGTCGAAGAACGGCTTGAGCTTCGACAGGGCGTCGAAGCTCTGGTTTTCCCGAATCCCGTTGTCCGCGCTCGCGAGGGAATCGAACTTCGGCGGAATCGGCACCGGGACGATCTCGCCGGCGAGTTTTTCCCTGGCCGCCGTGGCGCGCTGGTGAGACCTGAGCGCGAAGCGGTCCTGCATCTCCCGCGAGAGCTTGTTCTCCTTGGCCAGGATCTCGGCCGTTTCGCCCATGTTGAGGTCGCAGACGGGATCCGTCAGACCCTGCTTGAGACCGATGACGGGATCGAGGAGCTCGGTCCAGGGAACCTTCGAGAAGGCGAGGAGCTTGTCGGCCGGCGACCGGGCCATGCCGACCTGGGTGAGGGCCTGCTTGACCGGCTCGGAGTAGAGGAAGGGGATCAGGGACATGCTCTCCGCGCCTCCGGCGAGGACGACGTCCGCCTCACCCGTCTGGATCAGGCGCGCTCCCTGCACGATCGACTCGATACCGGACGCGCAGTTGCGGGAGACGGAGAAGGCCGTGCGGTCTTTCGGGACCCCGGTTCTGAGGGCGATGACCCGGGCGATGTTGGCGGCATCGACGGGAGTCGCGATGTTGCCGAACACGACCTGGTCCACCTCCGCCGCCTCGACTCCGGCCCGGGCCAGGGCTTCGACCGAAGCGGCGCGGCCGAGATCGACGGCCGACACCTCCTTGAACTCGGTTCCGGCCTTGAGAAACGGTGTGCGCGCCCCGTTGACGATGAAGGCAGCTCGACTCAAGAGGATTCCCCTTTCCCGCGGCTTCTTTGCCGCGGCTTCTTCTCCTTGACTGTCTCCCGGTTCTCGAAGCCCGGCACCAGCGTGTCGATCAGCTGGCGGCCGCTGGCCGCCGGCTTTGCTTCTCCCAGGATCAGCCACTCGGACAGGATCTCGTCGGCTCCGCCGAAGATGATGCGGACGGCGAGACGTGGATTGAGGTTGGACCGGAACTCCCCCCGCTTCTGGCCATCCCGGATCACGCTCTCGAGGAGCCGGAAGTACTCGACGAGCTTGGAGCGGGAGAACCGCTCGACGAGCCGCGCGGACCGCCTGAGCTCGATCTGGAAGACGGAGGCGAGGTGCCGGTCGCCCGAGAGGAAGTCGATGTGGAGTCCGACCATCTTCGCGAGCCTCTCCGAGGCAGGAAGGTCCTCTGCGTCCAGCCGCCGCCCTTCGGCGAGGACCTCGTCCATTGTCTCATCGAAGACGACTCCCAGAAGGTCTTCCTTGTTGTGGAAGTAGAGGTAGACCGTTCCCTCGGCGACACCCGCTTCCGAGGCGATCTCGGCGATCCGGGCTTCGTGGAAACCTCGCTCGCCGAAGACCCGGATGGCGGCGGCGAGAAGACGTTTCCGCTTGTCGGGGTCGGCCCCGGTGAGGGGCTTGAGCGGCTTCTCTTGCGGGGCGGGTGATCTCGAGCGCGAACGGGCGGGGCCCGAGGATGAGTGAGCCATCACTCATAAACCTATCGCGAGGCCGGTCGTTCGTCAACCGGATTCGCAGAGCGGCTTATGATCGGCCGTCCAGACCCCGACGATGGACCTACTCGGCAAGAACATCGGAAGATTCTGTCTCACCTCGGAGATCGGCCGGGGCGGGATGGGCGTCGTCTACGTCGGCATCGACCAGTTCCTCAAGAGGTCGGTCGCCATCAAGCTCATCTCCCCCGACGCGGGCCACACCCCGGACGCCGTCGAAAGGTTCTTCCGGGAGGCACGGGCCGTCGCGCGGCTCGACCACCCCAACATCGTGAAGATCTACGAGGCGGGCCAGATCGAGGGCTTCCCCTTCATCGCCATGGAGCTCGTCAGGGGCCGCGATGCGCGCGCCGTGATCGCCGACAAGCCGCCACTCTCCACCAAGCTCGACATCATGGCCCAGGTGCTCGACGGACTCGGCCACGCTCACGCCAACGGCGTCATCCACCGCGACATGAAGCCCGCGAACATCCTGGTCGACGGATCGGGGGTCGCCAAGATCATCGACTTCGGCCTCGCGCGCCTCACCGACGACAACAGGGACCTCACCCGCGGGCAGGTCTTTGGCAGCGCCTGCTACATGGCGCCCGAACAGATCATGGACCCCAGGGGCGTCGACTGGAGGGTCGACATCTACGCGGCAGGCATCATCCTCTTCCAGTTCCTCGCCAACCGCGTTCCCTTCCTCGGCAAGTCCCTGCCCGAGACCCTCTCCCGCATCGTCCAGGAGCCGTTCGTCTTTCCGGACCACTCCGAGCTGGACGTACCCCCGGAGATCGGCGAGGTCGTCAAGCTGTGCCTCGAGAAGGACCGGAACAGGAGGCCGCAATCGGCGCGTCAGCTGGCGGAGGAGCTCAGACGCCTCAGGACCCTGTTTTCCGAGAGCCAGACAGTGGTCGAGCCGGTCCTTCAAACGAGCCAGACGCGGTCCGCGATCGTGATGTCCGAGGACTCGGATACGGTGCTCGACGCCGATTCCTCGACCGCCATCGGCGTCACGGCCAAAGCCCTGGCCCCTCCCGCGGTTTCCGCGAGGACAGTCCCACCCCTGGCTCCATCGGCACGCACGCTTCCCGCCTCCGCACAGCTTCACGACTACGACCTCTCGGCCGGTGGCGAGGCGCCCTTGCCCCAGGCTGGCCTCGCGAATAGACCGTCCTCTCCCCTCACCCGTCATCCCTACCTCACGGGCGCCGCCATCGGGGTCGCGCTTCTCGCCGTGGCGCTTCCGCTCGTTTTCGCGCTGAGAGGGTTCCGCTCCGCGCCGCCGGCCGTGCCGGCTCCGAGTCCGGCTCTGCCGGCCGTGACTCCCGCCCCGTCAGCCCCGCCGGCCCGCGAGGACACGCCGCCCCCCGCCCTCGTTTCCGTGACTCCGGCTCCGGGGGTCCTCTCGCTGGAAATCAGGTCGGGCCAGGACTACACATTCGCCGTCAAGGCTCCGCTTCCCGCCTCGCGGCTCACCTGGCGCGTCAACGACGAGGAAGTGGGTTCCGGCCCCGAGTTTCGGTACCGCGCGGGCAAGGGGGGGTTCAAGGACCTCGTGTCCGTGACCTCGGTGACGCCGGGCCGGGAAGAACCGGAAACCCTGATCTGGTACGTCACCAGCTACTGACACCGGCTTGCCTTCAAGTCGAGACCACCGAGGGCTCGGTTCGTATGCCCCACGTCACACATTCCTGATCCCCGCCGTTCTGATCATGCCAGACAGGTCGAGCGTGGCGCGGCGGCGTCAGGAGAGGGGGCCCCTCACCCGCCCGCCGGCACCCTCTCCCCGCCGCCGCGGGGCGAGGGAAAGAGATGGGCTCACCCGGAGCGAGGCCCCGGAGTCGATTCCGGCGAGGGAAAGAGAGGGGCTCACCCGGAGCGAGGGGGAACCATGCTCATCAGGAAGGCGAACGGGAATGAGGATTGCCCTCGGCAGTTCGTGAAGCCGCGGGCTCAGGGCTTGACGGGCTGAGCCTCCGTCCCTGGCTCCCGGACCTTCTCCGGCTGCGGTTCGTCGTTCAGCCAGGAAGGCACCTCCGCGGTGTTCGAGGCGCACCGGAAGCTCAGGTCGGCGTCGCGGCGGACCGGCGCCCGCTTGTCCCTGGCCGAAACCTCGAGCGCTTTCTCGATTCCGGGGAAGGAGGCACTCCTGGCGCCACCGCGGACGACCTTGAAGGTCTCGCGCGCGACATTGCGGACCGAGGCCTCGTCGTTGCCCGGATAGGGTGCGAACCACGAGGACGTCCACTCCCAGTGGTTCGTGTGCATTCCCTCGATCTTGAAGGGACTGGCCAGCCCCGGCCACCGGTTCACCGCGTACTCCTGGAACGGGTTGTACTGCTTGCGCTCCTTTCCCGGGGCGTCGTCGTAAGGGAAGTCGAGGCCGTCCGTGCCGCGGGCGGCCTTCTCCCACTCGAACTCGTCGGGCAGCCGCTTTCCGATCCACCGGCAGTAGGCTTCGGCCTCCGCGTAGCCGATCCCGGAGACGGCGTAGTCGGCCTTCTGCGGCTCGGGGAGGGCGTCCTTCCAGGTCTCCGGCACCTTGGCCCCCGTCGCCTGGACGAAGAACTGGTACTGAGCGTTGGAGACCTTGTACCGGTCGAGGACATACGGTTCGGTTGAGGCGTTCTTGTTCTTGGGCTTGGACTCGGGTGTCGGACCGCCGCCGAGAGTGAAGCGTCCGCCCGGGATCATCTCCATGAACGCCCAGAGTTTCTTCTTCTGATCCCGGATCTGAGTCCGGGCCCTGTCGCGGCCCTCCTGGGCCTCGGTCTGCCCGGGCACGACCGCGAGCGCCTTCTCGAACCAGACGATCGCGTCGAACAGTCTCCCTTCCCTGGACGCTGTCTTGCCGCTCTCGAGCCTCCTGGCCACTTCCTGGAGCGTGGCGGCGACCGAGTCCTTCGCCTTCTGGTTCGCCGGGAACTTCGAGGCGAGTTCCTTGGCCGTTTCGTAGACCAGCCCGAAGTTGCCTTTCTCCGTTTCGCGATCGAGGGAAGCCTCGAGCTTTCGGCGCACCTCGTCGATCTCGGAGATCGCGTCCTGGGCCACCCCGAGGAAGGGGTAGTTGTCGCGGATGACCTCGTACTTCCTGCGTGCTTCCTCAAGGCGGCCCCCCTTGAGGGATTCCTCCGCCGACTTCAGAGCCTGATCGTTCTTCTCGAGGATCTCGTTGTACTTCTTCTCGCCGAACTCCGATCTCGGGAAGTTGAAGAGGAGCCGGTTCACCTCCGAGATGGCGTCCCGGTACAGCCCTTTCAGCATGAAGCCCTCGATGTTGTTGCGGTACGACTGGTAGATCTTCTGTCCCGCGACGCTCTCCATGGCGGCCCGGGAGTACTTCAGCTGGAGCCTCACGTAGGTCTCGAGCGCCACGGGCTCGTCGGGGAAGAAGCGCAGGAGCTCCGCCGCCTCGGACTGTGCCGCCGCGAGGTTGCTGGCCTCGAGCGACTGGAGTTTCAGGATGCGCTGGCCGAAGAGGCGGTCGATCTTCGAACGGACCCGTTCGCGGTCAGCGACCGCGGGAGGGGGCGGCACGTTCTGGACCTCGTCGAAGTTCTTCTTCGCCTCGAGAAGATCTCCCGAGTCGGCCTGGGACTCCGCGAGCCGCAGGAGTCCCTCGGCTTCGATCGGACGGGGGGCCGGAGCGTCCCCGACGACTCCCGCGGCCTTTCGGGCCTCGGCGACCAGGGCCACGACTCCGGGCTTGGCGCTTTGAGGCAAGGACCTCTGGTAGGCGGGACTCAGCTCGTAACACTTGCGAAAGTGCTCGAGGGCCTTGCGCCGCGACTCCGCCATCGGCCGAGCCTCGTTGTAGAGAGCCCAGGAGAACCCGAGCTCCCAGTGTCCATCCGGATCCCGGTCGTTGCCGGTGACGTAGATCGTGAGATCGTCAATGGCCTCGCGATACCGGAGCTGCTGCCTTCTGGCGATCCCGGAGAGCAGATAGGCGGTCTTCTGCTCCTCGACGTGCTCGATTGAGGGTTGTGCCGCCACAGGTTGGGATTCCGCCGGCTTTGGCTTCGGTTTCTGAGAAGCCGCCGGGCGTGTGCCCTGGGCAAGAGCCGAAGTCGCAGCCACAATCCCCGCCCAGACAGCCCCTACGATCAGCGGGCGGAATCTCGCTATCAGCATCCCTCACACTCCAGATGCCCCGTACTCGGGCGGCGGGAAAGGATTTGGACCGCGTCAGATCTTACCCCGCTTACCCTCGTCGCACCGATGCCGGATGGAGTCGCCAGCCAGGCCGGAAAGCCTCCCGAGTCCCTCGGGTGAGAGCACGCCCTTTGCTATGCTAGCTGCCGAAAATCCAGGAGGTTTCATGAGACTCATCACGCGTGGCGACGTGGACGGAATCATGTGCGCGGTCCTGCTCAAGGCCGCTGGCGTCGTCGATTCGTTCCTCCAGGCCCATCCGAAGGACGTGCAGGACGGCCTCGTCAAGGCAACGCCCGAGGACATCGTCTGCAATCTGCCGTTCATCGAGGGCTGCGGCCTCTGGTTCGACCATCACTCGAGTGAGGACACGGGAGTCCGCAGGCCCGCGAAATTCGAGGGCCGCTACGAGATCGCTCCGAGCGCGGCGCGGCTCGTCTATGAGTACTACCTTCCCTCCCACCCCGAGCTGTCCCGTTTCCTGGCACTCCTCTCGGTGGTCGACCGGTTCGACAGCGCCCAGCTGACCATCGAGGACGTCAAGAACCCCGAGCCGGCGATGCTCCTGTCCTTTCTCGTCGATCCCCGCACCGGCCTCGGGCTCCACCACCACTTCCGGATCAGCAACAAGCAGATGACCGACTCTCTGCCCGGCCTCCTCATCGAGCACTCGCCCGAGGAGGTCCTCGCGCTCCCGGACTTTCAGGAGCGGGTCGCCGCCTACGAGAAGGACCAGGAGACGGCCCGGGCGTTTTACAAGGAGCACTCGCGGGTCGAGGGGAACGTCCTCGTCACCGACCTGCGAGGCGTGGCGTCCGTTCCGCCGGCCAACCGGTTCCTCATCTACACGATCGACGGGTTCGAGAAGACCAACATCTCGATCCGCATCTCCGCGGCGAAGGGTGGAGAGAAACTCTCGATCCAGGCGGGCCACAACATCTTCAACCGGACCTCGAAGGTCAACGTGGGCGAACTGATGGCGAAGTTCGGCGGAGGCGGTCACCGGGGAGCCGGCACCTGCCAGGTCGACGCGACGACGGCAGAGGCCGTCCTCGCACGGATCCTGGAAGCAGCTCGCGAGTGAACGAGCCGGAGCGCGCGAGTCCGGGCCTCCTCGCCCGGACTCGTCACGGCTCCGTTCGTTTCCCTCCCACGAGCCCCTCGATCTCCTCGAAGCGGAAAGCCTCGGCAAGCTCGCGCAAGGTCTTCGCGGTCTGAGGATCGGCCGTTTCGATCTCGCCGATGGCCTCCAGGGCGGCCGCGAGGTCGGATTCGACCGCGGCCCTCCGCAACCGGTCGCGCAGTTCCTTCGGGATGTTCACGACGGTCCCCAGAATCTCGTTTGAGCGTGCGCGCCGCCGGCTGGCGTAGTCGCCCGAAATCTCCTCGAAGACGAACTCGAGATTCAGGTGCCGCGAGAGAAGGTCGAAGACCTCTCCGTGCCGGAAAGGCTTGCAGAGGACGTCGTCGAAACCCGCGGCCATGAGCTTCGCGGTGTTTTCCTCGAAGGCGGATGCCGTCACCGCGATGACGGGCACCCGGCCCCTTCCCGCCGCCTTCTCCCGCTCTCGGATCCTCTGCAGAACTTCCGTTCCCGCGAGCCCTGGCATCCTGTCATCGAGCCAGACGAGATCAGGCTTCTCGGTCTCCCAAAGGGTGACCGCCATCTCGCCGCTGTTCGCCTCCAGGACCGTCAAACCGGTGGCCCGCTGCATCTCCGCGAGGAGAAGCCGGTTTTCATCCGTGTCGTCCGCCACCATCACCTTGCGTGGAACCTGACCGCGCGCGAGCCCGATGACTCTGCGGGCCGCGGGCTTGGAAACGTGGCCCCTGGCTTCTGGCATCTCAAGCGAAAACCAGAAGCGCGTTCCCGCTCCCGGCCGGCTCTCGACCTCCAGCTCGCCCCCCATGAGACGGATGAGGCGCTGGCTGATGGTCAACCCGAGTCCGCTCCCCTCGCCGGAACGCCAACCCGCATCGGTCTGGACGAAGGCCTCGAACAGACGGTCTTTCTCTCCCGGCCGCAATCCCCCTCCGGTGTCCTCCACCTCGATCTTGACCCGGCCTCCCTGCCAGTCAGCCCTCAGGGTGATGCTCCCCTTCTGCGTGAACTTCGCTGCATTGCTGAGCAGGTTCAGGACGACCTGGCGGATCCTGGGCTCGTCGCCCAGAACGAGCGGCGGGATGGAGTTCGAAAGCTCGAGGTCCAAGTCAAGGTCCTTGGCTTCAACTCTCGGACGCACCATCTCGGCCGC
This sequence comes from Thermoanaerobaculia bacterium, assembly GCA_022071945.1. Lineage (GTDB taxonomy): Bacteria > Acidobacteriota > Thermoanaerobaculia > UBA5066 > UBA5066 > JAJVIN01. The sequence continues at coordinate 225,678 of JAJVIN010000001.1, forward strand.
ATTCCGGAGGAGGTCCCGGAGTGAAAAGGGCTTCCTTCTGATCTCGAGCTGGCCGGCCTCGATCTTCGAGATCGACAGGACGTCGTTGATCAGGGCCAGGAGGTGCTCGCCGCTGTTGGAGATGATCTCGAGGTACTTCCGGTCTTCCGCGGAGCGCGCCTTCGTCCTGACCATCACCTGCACGAAGCCGAGGATGGCGTTGAGGGGGGTCCGGAGCTCGTGGCTCATGCTCGCCAGGAACATGCTCTTGGCCCTGTTCGCCTCCTCGGACCGCCGGCGTTCGGCTTCCGCCTCGGCCCGGGCCTCGGCTTCTTTCTTCAGGGCGCTCTCCACGTCGCGGGTCCGGTCGCGGACTCTCTCCTCGAGCTCTTCTCTTCGCCTCTCGAGAGCTCGAACCCGCAGCTTGACGAGACCCACGCCGGCCGCCCCGAGAAGGAAGAGGACTCCGGCGCGAAACCAGACCGTCTCGAACGGCCGGGGCGTGACGAGGACCCGGATGGATTTCCGGGATTCCTGCCACGGGCCGTTCTTGCGGCGAACTTCCACCCGGAACCGGTAGTTGCCGGCCGGGATGTGAGTGAAGAAGGCTTCGCGCCGGCTCGAGGCCTCGGTCCACTCTGTTTCCAGGCCCTCGAACCGGTACCGAAACTCGAGCTCCTCGGCCTGACGGAACAGGAGTCCCGTGTACTGGACCTCGATGGGTCCCTTTCCCGACGGCACCTTCAGGGAGTCCTGCCCGGGAAGCAGGCTCAAAGCACCAGCGCGCACGGACTCGATGACGGCCTCCGGTTCCAGTGAAGGCCGTCTGAAGCTCTCCGGCTTGAGGGTGACGATCCCCTTGATGGTGGTGAACCAGAGTGCTCCGTTGCGGGCACGGACGGAGTTCGGCTGGGTACTCCCCGTGCCCTCGGCCGACTTCATCCCGGCTGAGACGCCGAGAACGGTGGAAGTGACAGTCTTCTTGCGGCCGTCCAGGACCTCCTCGGCCTCGGTCTTTCTCACCGTCACGAGGCCGTGATTCGTGCTCATCCAGAGATTGCCCTCACCATCCTCCAGGATCGAGTGCAGGACATCGTCGGGGAGCCCCTCTGAGAGCCCCAGGGAACGGATCCCCCTCTCATCGAGTCGAGCCAGGCCTCCCCCGTCGGTGGCGATCCAGAGCTTGCCGTTGGCGTCCTGGTAGAAGTCCATGACGGTGCCGGTTGGAAGCCCGTCGTCCGTCCGGAAGATCTTGACGTGTCCGCCTCGGATTCTGACGAGGCCCTCTCCGCCCGTGCCCACCCAGATGTCACCCGACTCGTCCTCCTTGATCACGTATCCCGGGACCCTGGGAAACCCGTCCAGTTCGTGCAGGCTCGTGAGCGTGCCGTCCTTCAGGCGGCAGACACCGCAGTCGCGGTTCCCAAACCAGAGGGCCCCGTCGCGGGCGGTGAAGAGCGACCAGGCCGGACCGATCGTCCGGCCATCGGGCAGCCTGTAGATCGACGCGGAGCCGTCCTTCAGGAGCGAGAGGGGGGCGTCGAAAAAGCCGGCCCAGATAGAGCAGTCCGGACCCGGGGCGAGGGACCGGACATTGTCGCTGGGGAGCCCCTGCGCCCGGGTGAAGGTCTGGACCTTGCCATCCTTCAGACGGCTCACACCTCCGCCGATCGAGCCGGCCCAGATGGCCCCTTCCCTGTCTTCCATGACGGTCCAGAACTCGTCGCCGGCAAGCCCCTCCTCCGAGGAGAAGGTCTCGACGGGCCCGTCCCGCAGGCGAAGGAGGCCGTCGCTCCAGGTGCCCACCCAGACGTTGCCTTCCCGGTCGGCGAGGAGACTGTGAACCGCCCGGGCCTTGCTGGCGAGAGGAAGGGCCGTGGCCTCGATCCCCTGCCCGTCGAAGCGGCAGAGCTCCCCGTCCGCCGTTCCCGCCCAGACGTAGCCGGTTGGTGATTCCGTGAAGGCCGTGAACGCCCTCGTCCCCCCTTCCCGGACGACCTCGGAATCCAGGAGTTCGGGTGGCCGGGCTCGCCACAGCCCGCCATTCGCGAAGGCCACCCAGAGGCGGCCGGCCGAGTCAAGAAAGAGCTTGCTCGGTTTCGCGAAGGCCTTGTCGCCAGAGGGAGACATGTCGCGCAGTTCTCCGTTCCAGTAGCGCCAGAGCCCTTTTCCCCGGGTGGCGATCCAGATCTCTCCCTTCAGGCCCGCGACTAGCCCCAGGATCATGGTGTCGTTCAGGCCATCGATTCGCTCCGCCCTGGCCCGGCAGACCCGAAGGAGGCCAGCGGTGGAGCCTGCATAAACGCACCCGTCCGCCCCGAGAGCCAGCGACGTGATTCGCTGCCTCAGGAGCTTTTCCGGCGCGCCAACAATGGCTGGCGCGCCAACAACGGCTGGCGCGCCCGCGCTCACGGCTTCTCCGCCGATGAACCGGATGAGCCCGTCACTGGAACCGGCCCAGAGTCCCCCTGCCGGATCCGCGGCGAGGGCCTCGATCGAGCTACTCGGGAAGCCGGGTGTGTTCCGCTTGTTGTACGTGCGGAAGCGGAATCCGTCGAACCGTGCCAGGCCGTCGTCCGTCGCGAGCCAGAGATACCCGTCGGTGGTCTGCACGATCGACTTCACGTCGTTCTGGGGCAGTCCCTTTTCGGCAGTCCAGCGAGTCAGTCCGTACTGGCTGATTCTCTTTCCGGGGTGGAGGGCGAGCGCCGAGCCGGCGTACAGCGCCAGGCCGAGCACGAAGAGCCGGCAGAGGGTGGCCGGAGACCTCTTGCTGCCGCGAGCCGTCTTCACTTGGCGATCTCTTCGAATCCCTCGAGGATGACCCGGTCGCGCCCGTCCTTCTTGGCGGCATAGAGGGCGGCATCCGCTCTCTTGACGAGGGACGACGGCGACTCCGTCCAGTCAGGAATGGCCCCCGCCACTCCGGCGCTGATGGTGACGAGGGTCTCCGAAGGCGAGGCGTTATGGAGGATTCCGAGCTCCCGCACGGCGATCCTGGCCCGCTCGGCGGCGATGTGGGCCTTGTCCGGGGCCGTTTCCGGGAGAAGGACGGCGAACTCCTCTCCGCCGTAGCGGGTCACGAGATCCCCTCCGCGTCGAAAGACCGTGTTGATCGCCTCGGCGACCCTCTTGAGGCAGTCGTCTCCGGCCTGGTGACCGTAGAAGTCGTTGAAGCTCTTGAAGTGGTCGATGTCGATCATGACGAGCGAGAGCGGCTGACGGGAACGGATGCAGCGGCGGAAGTCCGCATCCAGCCTCGTGTCGAAGTGCCGCCGGTTGGCGATTCCCGTCAGTCCATCCGACAGCGAGAGGCTCTCGAGAACCCGGTTCGCCTCCTCCAGCGCGCGCGATTTCAGCTCGACCGTCTCGACGAGGCGAGCGAGCTCCGCATTGCGCTCGGCGAGCTCGCGCATCATGCGCGCCAGGCGGAGCTGCGTTTCGATGCGGGTCACGATCTCGGCGGCGTGGAAGGGCTTGGTGATGTAGTCGACACACCCGCACTCGAAGGCCTTCACCTTGTCGAAGACCTCGTCCAGGGCGCTCAGGAAGATCACCGGGACGTTCTCGGAGGCTGGATCCGCCTTGAGCTGGCGGCAGACCTCGTACCCGTCCATCTCGGGCATCATGATGTCGAGAAGGACGAGATCCGGCAGGGCTGCCTGGGCGGAGCGCAGGGCACGGAAACCCGAGTTGGCCGGACGCACCTTGTAGCCCTGCCCCTGAAGCAGGGCCGTGAGGACCTGCAGGTTCACAGGGTTGTCGTCGACGACGAGGATATCGCCCTTCATTCTCGCCCCCCGCCCTGGCCGCTGGCCCTTGGCCGTCTGACCTCCCCGTTCCTACCGCCGCGGCGCTTCACGGGGATGTTCGCCGACCCATGGAGGCTCGTGCAAGCGAAGAAAGGTCCGGGAACACACGGGGCCGGCGCGGCGGCCGGCCCCGATGGCTTCCAGCAGAGAGTTTCCGCGGTTTCCGTCAGTCCTTCGACCCAGCGTACATCTGATCGATCAGGTCCTTGTACTTCGTGTCGACGACGCGCCTCTTGACGGAGAGCTTCGGTGTCAGCTCTCCGCCCTCGATCGTGAACTCGGCGGGCAGGAGCATGAAGCGGCGGATCATCTGTTCGTGGGGCTTGTCGGTGTTGGCGCGATCGAGGATCTTCTGGTAGATCGCCTTCACGCGCTCGTCCGCGATCAGGTCCTCGGCCCTCTTGCCCGCCATCCCGTTGCTGTTCGCCCAGTCGGCGAGTTTTTCGAGATTCGGGACGATCAGGCACGAGAGGAACTTCCGCCGGTCGCCAATGATGACGGCCTGAGAGATGAACGGCTCGGTTTTCAGGGCGTTCTCGAGCGGTGCGGGAGCGATGTTCTTTCCGTTCGAGTTGACGATGAGTTCCTTCTTGCGGTCGGTGATCTTCAGGAACCCGTCCTCGTCCACGATCCCGATGTCGCCGGTGTGGAACCATCCATCCGGGTCGATCGCTTCCCGGGTGGCCTCGGGCTTGTTGAAGTACCCCTTCATGATGTTGGGCCCGCGGGCGAGGATCTCGCCGTCCTCGGCAATCTTCACCTCGACCCCGGGGAGGACCCGCCCGACCGTGCCCAGCTTCCAGGCCGAGGGCGTGTTGACCGCGATGACGGGGCTCGTCTCGGTCAGGCCATAGCCCTCGTAGATCTCCACCCCGATGCCCCAGAAGAACTGCGCCAGATCCTTGGCGAGAGGAGCTCCTCCGGAGATCGCGAGGCGGAAGCGGCTGCCGAGAGCCGCCCGGATCTTCCCGTAGACGAGCTTCTCGAACAGGAAGTGCTTGGCCGCCAGGACGGCGCCGGGAGACTTCTTTGCCTGCCGCAGCTCCAGGACCTCCTTGCCTGTCTCGATGGCCGACTCGAAGATCTTCTTCTGAAGGGGCGTCCCCTTGGCGACCTTGTCGTGAATGCGGCCGTAGACCTTCTCGTAGACACGGGGAACCGCGCCGAAGAGGGTGGGGTTCACCTCGAGGAGGTTGTCCTTCAGGGCGTCGATGGACTCCGCGAAGGCAATCGTGGCTCCCCTGTGGTAGTAGCAGTACTCGATGAGTCTCTCGAAGACGTGGGAAAGCGGCAGGAAGGAGAGGGCCACGTTCGAAGAATCGAACGGCAGCACCTGGCATCCGGCCAGCACGTTGGAGACGAAGTTGTTCTGGGTGAGCATGGCTCCCTTGGGCTCACCCGTGGTGCCAGATGTGTAGATGAGGGTCGCGAGGTCGTCGGGAGTGCGCGAGTCGGCCCGCTGGTCGAAGGCCGACGGATTGCTCTCGTGGATCTTCTTTCCCTCGGCGAGGAGGGACTCGTAGGAGATCAGGCCCGGCTCGTGCAGGTCGTTGAAGACGACGACGTGCTTCAACTTTGGGCAGTTGCCCTTGGCATCCAGCACCTTCTTGGCCTGCTCGTCCGTGGAGGCAAAGGCGACGACCGTGCCGCTATCCTGCAGGAGGTACTCGGCCTGAGCCGACACCATCGTCGGGAAGATCGGCACCATGACGGCCCCGTAGCACTGACAGGCAAAGTCGACCGTGGCCCATTCCGTGCGGTTCTCGGAGAGAAGCGCGACCCGGTCGCCCTGCCCCACCCCGAGACCCTCGAGCGCGCAGGAGACCCACTTGACGCGTTCGATGAACTCGTTCGACGAGATCGGGTGCCACTGCCCGTCCTTCTTGTACAAGTGGAGGTCGGGCTTGTTGAGAGACTTCAGGTTTCGAAAGATGTCGACCAGAGTCCGGGGCGTCATCGAGTCCTCCAATAAATATGGACGTAGGTTCCCCACTCCCCGGGGACCGGAGCGCCTCTGGCCCGGGCGGCCGCCGTGGACCCCTGCCGGAACGAGAGCCGGCGGGGGAATTCCGGGCTGAGTCCTGTGGCTAGTTTACACTCGATCGCGTGGGATCCGGGCCGCTCGCACAACGACCTGTTGCCCTGGTGACGGGCTCGGCGCACCGTCTCGGAAAGGCGATCGCCGTGGGCCTGGCCGAGGCCGGTTTCCAGATCGCGATTCACTACAACGGCTCCAGCCAGGCGGCCCAGGAGACACAGACCGAGCTTTGGCGGATCTGTCCCGGCCACTTCGTCCTGAAGGCCGATCTGAGTGACGTGAACGCCTGCAGGGAGCTCGTCGCGGCCGCCTCGCGGCATCACGGACGCCTGGACCTCCTCGTTCACAGCGCCTCTCCGTGGCACGAGGGGCCGATCGAGGCGGTGACACCTGGCGAGTGGGACGACGTCTTCGCCGTTGGACCACGGGCAGGGTTCTTCCTGGCGCAGGCGGCCTTTCCCCACCTTCGCGAGAACCGGGGAGCGATCGTCTTGATCTCGGATGTCGCGGCGACTCAGGCGTGGCCGTCTCACGTTCCCCACGCGGTGGCCAAGGCGGCCGTGAACGCCCTCGTCCGGAACCTGGCCGCAAGCATGGGACCGTGGGTCCGGGTCAACGGCGTCGCACCTGGAATCGTCCTTCCCCCGCCGGACATGCCGGACACCCAGGTCGAGCGCCTCGTCGCCCGAACACCCCTTGCGACCCTGGTGAGGGTGGAGGATGTGGTGGGCGCGGTCACGAGCCTCGTCTCGAACCGGTCGATCACGGGCCAGATCTTGGCCGTGGACGCGGGCCGCGGAATCGTTTGAGCCCCTCGTCAGGCCCGAGCCTGCTGTCCGAGCCAAGCTCGGCGTCCGAGCCAAGCTCGGTATCCGAGCCAAGCTCAGTATCCGAGCCAAGCTCGGCATCCGAGCCAAGCTCGGCATCCGAGCCAAGCTCGGTATCCGAGCCAAGCTCGGCATCCGAGCCATAATCCCGACGTGGGATCCAATCGATCTGCAGGGGGACTCGCGTGAGACGCACGAGCCTGGCGTTGTTGTTCTTGTTTCTGGCCTCGGTTCCAGGACTCGGAGGCTGCCGGCCTGCCGAGACGCCCGCCTCGGATTCGCGGTTCAGAGCGGGGCTCCTGACCCCGGGCCCTGTCTCGGACGCCGGCTGGAATGCGGGTGCGTACGAGGGCCTGAAGGCCATCGAGAAGGAGCTCGGTGCCGAGGTCTCGCACGTCCAGGTCAAGTCGCCCTCCGAGTTCGAGGAGCAGTTCCGCGCTTACGCCGCCAAGGGCACGGACGTCTGCTTCGGCCACGGCTTCGAATTCCAGGACGCCGCCGCCCGGGTGGCGAAGGAGTACCCGAACACGGTCTTCATCACGACGTCGGGTAGCCGGACCGCCAAGAACCTCGCCCCGATCGTCTTCGAGCTCGAGGAAGCCACCTACCTCTGCGGCCTGGCCGCGGGCCGCATGTCGAAGTCCGCCAAGGCTGGAATGGTTTCCGGAGTCGAGCTCCCCTCGATCAAGTCGACGTTCCTGGCTTTCGAGGCGGGGCTTCGGGCCGGCAACCCCGGGGCGCGCGCCGTGTCGGTCTTCACCGGCTCGTTCGAGGACGTGGCCGGGGCAAAGACCGCTACCCTCGCCCTGGCGGATCAGGGCTGCGACTTCATCTTCCAGAACGCAGACGCCGCCGCCCTGGGGGTCTTCCGCGCGGCAGCCGAACGCGGCATCTACACCTTCGGGGCCAACAAGGACCAGAACGCGCTCTCCCCGGCGATTCTGGCCTCGGCCGTCATCGACATGCCTCGCGCCTTCGTCGAGGCGGCGCGATCCGTCAAGGAAAAGAAGTTCACGGGCGCTCCCATCCGGTACGGACTCAAGAGCGGCGTCATCACGTTCGTCTGGAATCCCGCCGTAGCCGGGAAGGTCCCCGCGCCCGTCCTCGATGAGATCAAGCAGGTGGAAGGGCGCATCGCGAGAGGAGAGCTGAAGGTTCCTCGCGGGGATTTCTGATCTGAGCGAACCGCTTTCCGGGACCGAGCTCCCGGCCGCCCTCGAGCTGAGGGGGGTCTTCAAGAAGTTCGGCGAGGTCGCGGCCCTGCGCGGGGCGCGGCTGAGCGTGGCGCCCGGCCGGATCCACGCACTTCTGGGAGAGAACGGAGCCGGCAAGTCCACCCTCGTCGCGATCGCTTCCGGACAGCTGCGCCCGGACACCGCCGATATCCTCCGGGACGGACGGGCTGTCACATGGACTTCACCGCGACAGGCACGGGCAGAGGGGGTCACGCTCGTTCCTCAGCACGACCTCCTCGTCGACAACGCCACGGTGGCCGAGAACCTCGCGCTCCTCGATCCCATGGCTCCTTTCTTCGAGTCGAAACGAAAGAGACGCGATCGAGTGGCCAGGGCTGAGTCCCTCTTCGGGCTCCCCCTTCCCCCGCCGGAGGACCTCGCGTCCAGCCTCCCCGTCGGCTCCCGCCAGCGGGTCGAGATTGCCGGAGCCCTGCTCACGGGGCCGTCAGTCTTGATCCTCGACGAGCCCACGGCTGTCCTGTCCCCTCCCGAGGTCCAGACGCTTCTCCAGGCGCTCAGGACTCTTTCGGAGAGCGGAACAGCGGTCCTCGTGATCACGCACCGGCTCGCGGAAGTCTTCGAGGCGGCGGACGACCTGACTGTCCTCTGCCGGGGAGAAACCGTCCTGACGCGCCGGGTCGAGGAGGTCACCCCTCCTGAAGTTGCCGCCCTGATCCTGGCCGGTTCGGAGGGTGGCAGCCGCGACGAGGTGATGGCCGGTCTCTCGGAAACGGACTCGCGGAAGATCGAACCTCCGAGACGGGCGGCGACCTCCGGGCAGCTCGAGGAGGACCTCGTCTTGGAGGTGCGGGCTCTCGCGACCCTCGACTCGAAGGTCCCGTCGGCTTCACTGGAGCTGAAACCGGGCGAGGCTCTCACTCTTCTGGCCATCGACGGGAACGGCGCCGATTCCTTCGCGGCAGCCATAGCCGGCTTGCGGCCCGCCACGGGTTCGGTCCGGGTGGCCGGGGCGCCCGTGGCCCTGGGTGATCCGGGGTCGTATCACGACGCGGGAGGTGCTGTGATCCCGGCGGACAGGCGGCTCGAGGGGCTGTTTCCGAACCTGACCCTGACAGAGAACTTCGCCGTCTCGGACAGGAGAAGAGGCTTCTGGCTCACCCGGAAGAGCCTCGAGGAGGACGCGCGTGCGCGGATGTCGCGCTTCTCGATCCGGGCCTCGGGTCCCGAGGCGAGGACCCGCGAACTCTCTGGAGGGAATCAGCAGAAAGTGCTGCTCGCCCGAGCCTTGACTCCCCTTCCCAAGCTCCTGATCGCGATTCATCCGTCCCGCGGGCTCGATCTCGGATCCTCCGCCTCGGTTCGCGGGTTTCTGAGAGACGCTCTCGAGGAGGGAACCGCGGTCCTGATCGTCACCTCCGACCCGGACGAAGCCAGGCTTCTCGGGGCCCCGATCCGCGTGATGTACCGGGGCAGGTTGTCGCGCGTGCTCGATCCCGAGACGCCGGTGGCGGAGCTCGGGCGCTACATGGCGGGGCTTGCGGAATGAAGCGCTTGTTCACCGGATGGTCCTGGATTCCCTGGCTCACCTACGGGGCGGCCGCGGGGCTTTCGGTGGCTCTCGTCCTGATTGCCGGGGGATCGCCGGCTGCTTCCGCGAGGGCCCTCATCGAGAGCTCGGTTCTCTCCGCGCCGGCCCTGGGCGAGTCGCTCTCGAGACTGACGGGAATTCTCTTCTCGGCTCTCGCGGCCGTTCTCGCTTTTCGCGGCGGAGTCTTGAACATCGGGATCGAGGGACAGTTCCTGATGGGAGGCATCGCGGCGGCCGCGATCGGCCCGATGACCGGCCTGGGGGCCGCCTCGATGCCCCTGGCGCTTCTCGCCTCGGCTCTGGCCGGCGCTCTCGCGTGCCTGCCGGCGGCGTGGCTCTCCGAGTCGCGCGGCGTCCCGCCCGTCCTCTCGACGATCCTCCTGAACCTCGTCTTCGCGGCGGCCGTGACCTGGGCCGTGCGCGGGCCCCTGCGCGACCCCGCGGGCGACTACCCGCAGAGCCGGCCGATTCCCGACGAACAAGCGATCTCGACGATGGTCCCCGGCACGAGAATCACACCGGCCCCGTTCCTGGCGCTGGCGGCGGCCGCCGGCCTGGCCGTGTTCCTGTGGAAGACGAGCCCGGGGTTGAAGCTCAGGGCCGCCGGCGACTCGCCGCTTGCGGCCAAGAGCGCGGGCCTTTCCGACGTCAAGATCCGCACCTGGGTCTTTCTCGGCTCGGGAGGCCTTGCGGGCCTGGGTGGAGGGCTGGAAGTTCTGTCCGTGACGAGACGCCTCTACGACCCGTTCGCGACGGGGACAGGCTATAGCGGAATCGCCGCCGCCCTCCTCGGCGCCACGGATCCCCTCGGAGCCATCCTCTCGTCCTTCTTTCTCGCCGCGCTCGGCGCCGGATCTCGCGCGATGGAGCGAGAAGCCGGGGTTCCAGCAGCGATTGCCACGATCATTCCCGCCCTGGCGGTACTGGCGGTCCTGACCCACAGGGCGTGGCGGGAAAGAGGCCAGTAAGTGCCCGGAATCCTGGAGACCACGCTTCTCCTCTCCGTTCCGCTCCTCCTGGCGGCCGCTGGCGAGCTCGTTCTGGAGAGGTCGGGAAGCCTCCAGATCGGGATGGAAGGAACGATGCTGACGGGCGCGTTCGTGGCTTTCGCCATCGTCCACGCCGGGAAAAGTCCCGGGGCGGGTCTGTGGGGAGCCGTGGCGGCCGGCCTCCTCTCAGGAGCCCTCTTCGCTCTCTTTGCCATCGTCCTCAGGGCAGATCCGATCCTGACCGGGACTGCCTGGAACCTCTTGGCAGCCGGTTCGACCGCCTTCGGCTACGAGCTGATCGCGGGAAAGACAGGTGCCGTTCTCGAGCTCCCCTCCCTGCCAGTCGTGGTCATGGGGCTGCCGTGGGCGGGCCTTGCAGCCTTCGCGTTTCCGGTCATCCTGCACATCTTCTTCTCCCGGACCAGGCCGGGACTCGTCCTGGGAGCCGCCGGGGAAACGCCGATGGCGGTCCGGGCGCAGGGGTACTCGGTCGCCGGGGTCCGGTCCCTGGCCTCCCTGTTTTCCGGGGCGCTGTCGGGTGCTGGAGGTGCTGTCCTGACCCTCTCGATCTCTCACACGTTCGTGGAGGGCCTGACGGCGGGGCGCGGGTTCCTGGCGCTCGGGATCGTGGTGTTCGCTCGCTGGCGCCCCCTCGCCCTCTTGCCGGCGACCCTTCTCGTGGCAGGCGCCACAGCGCTTCAGTACCGGCTGCAAGCGGGAGGCTCGACGCAGATTCCCTATGCGGTCTTCATTGCGCTGCCGAGTCTTCTGTCGCTCGCGGCGCTCGCGGTCGCGACCTCACGCCGGGGCGCTCCGAAAGCCCTGGGGACCCCGGCGCCCTGAGCTCTGGCTGACGGGAACCCGAGGAAACGAGGTTCCTGGCGGAAGACTATTGAGGGGGTTCCGCGTCGGGGCGTGGTCCGCGCCTTTGACCCTTGCGGTTTTCCCGGAATTCCTCCATCCGCTCGGCCTTCCAGCGATCCCGTGCTTCGAGGATCTTCTGCCACTGTTGATCCGTCAAAACGCCCCGCATCTCCACGACGAGCATGGTTCGAGCCTTTCCGAGTCTCGCCCTGGCCTGCTCGAGAGCCTCGCTGGCGGCGGCGACCCGTTTCGGGTCGGCATCCCGCTTGGCCAGGAGCTCCTCGAGGTCGAGCTGGCGCCGTTCCACCTCGGCCCTGAGGTCGATGAAGGCCCGGCGGTTCTTCGAGAAGATCTCATCGAGTCTCTCTTGCTGGTCGGGCTGCAGGGCGAGCTGTTCGACGACCCGGGGTCTCTTCCACCACTTCCCGGGAGGCATCTCTGGGAGCTGGGCTCCGATGGGGAGCGCCCCCAGAAGCGCTGCGCCCAGGACCAACCCCAGGAGCCAGGAGCGAGTTCTTCTCATACGTCCTCCGGGAGCAGATAGGCGACGGAGTCTTCCTCGGAGAGGGTTTGATCGACGAAGAGAAGCAGCTCGTCGTCGAGACGGTCGGCCTCCGACAGCGCCGCTGTCACGGGCGTGACCGTGGCCGGGGCGGTGTTCTTGACCTGGGGGACGGGATCGGGCGAGCTCCTGGAGAGGCTGAGCACGGCCACCAGCAGGATGGCCGCGGCGAGGCTCCCCAGGGCGAGGGCCGGGCGGCGCAGGAGCTGGCCCGAGACGGGGAGGCGAAACGCGAGGACTCGCGGCTTCTCGGCCGCGGCGGACCGGACCTGCTGCATGACCTGCAACTCTTGCTGGCGCCAGAACTCCTCCGGGATGGCGCCCAGGACTCCGTCGATGGCCCCCTGCTCCATGAGGGCCCCTTCTCGAAGCCGGGCGACCCGGGACTGACAGCTCTGGCACGCCGCGAGGTGGAGCGGAACGGGAGAAGCGCCATCTCCGACGGGGAAGACCCGCAGGACGATCTCTTCGTTCGAGAGGTGGGAACCGGGGGGAGCCTGCGTCTTCATTTCAGATCCTCCAGGAGTTCGCGGAGCTTCCGGGCAGCGCGGAAGAGGTGCGATTTGATCGTTCCCTCGTCCAGTCCGATGGCCTTGCTGATTTCGGGTATCGACTTCTGATTGAAGTGCTTGAGGACGAAGACCGCTCGCTGGCGCGGCGAGAGCGACACGAGAGCCTTGTTGACCCGCTGACGGATCTCCCGCGAGAGGGCCTCTTTCTCGGGAGACGTCCCATCCGTGGGGTCGAGGGACCGGGGAAGCGGTCCGTCGGAATCCTCCTCGTCACGGGAGATCTCGGAGAACGAGACGACGGGACGCCTCCTTCTTTCGTGATCCCGGACGGTGTTGATGGCGATCCGGATCAGCCAGGTCTCGAACGTCGACTCCCCCTTGAATCCCCCTGCCGACCGGAAGGCCTTCACGAAGACGTCCTGGGTGATCCCGTCGGCTTCGTGGGGATCGCGGACAAGGGTGTAAACGAACCTGAAGATCCGCTTCTGGTACGTCCTCACGAAATACTCGAACGCGTCGACATCGCCCGCCTTGACCTGGGAAAGGATATCCGCCTCGATGTTGCGATCCACCGGTTTGAGCGCCGGCCTCCCCGAGCGTTCGGGTTCCACGTCAGACCTCCATCGGGTCAGGTCCGAAGGGACCCCGTTGCGTGGGACTGCCTGTAACGCCGCGACTCCATACACATCCGTTGGACGATCCGATCGGTCTCACGGTTTACGATTTCCAGCCGTTCGAAAGAGGATAACTCCTCACCACCGCCAGGGCCTAACGGCCCGCTTGAACGTGTCCCAGACGCGAGTCTTGAGCCGCAGGGCGGAAACGCCGAAGAGCCAGAGAGCCAGAGGCGAGGCCCCATAAGCCCTCAGGAGAGCCCGCTGATCGGAGGGGGCGTTCAACCCGGGACGAGACAAGTCCCTGAGTCTTCTCACGATCCCGAGGGGCCCCTTCGACCTTCTGGCTCGGTCGAGATCGACGAGCCACAGGACAGGCCCCGAGTCCCCCGTCGTCACGAGGATGTTGCCGTCGGTGAAGTCCCGAAAAAAGACGCCACCGTCGTGCATCGCCCGCGCAAGACGTCCGAGCGCCTCGACGACTTCATCGAAACCATGAGGCGAGGGCGGCGCCGCGACACTGGTTTCGTAGCGGTGCCTGAACCAGGCCCGGACCTGCACCGCCTCCGGGAGCTGGCGGCAGACGTAGGCGCTCTCTCCTTCGCCCCTCTCCACAGCCAGAGGCTCGGGAGTGGCGACGCCGGCCGTCCTCAGCCATTCGGCCGTGCGGAGGCACCGCTCGGCGCGGCTCGGTCCCAGGAGCCGATCCCAGCGAGAGGCAGGCATTCGCTTGACGACGGCGGGAATCCTCTCCCCTTCCGCCGTGACGAAGAGACATCGACGGACGTCGAAGCGGCCCGGAAAGCGATTCTCCGGGCTGTCCAGATCTCGGATCGTTCCTTCGAGGACCATCAGGGCGCGAGAAGCTGGGCGATGTCTCCACCGACGGGCTGCCGGTCCAGGATCCGGAGCCTCTTCAGATAGGGGTCCTGCCAGTTCCGGCTCTCGGACTCATCCGCCAGGACGGCCCCGCCGGGAGTCTGCAGAAGCCAGTTCTTCAGGTCGGTCTCGGTCCACACGTGGGCCGTTCGACGCTCGAGGATGAGGATGGGATAGCACCTGTAGGTCTTTCCGTAATAGGCGAGGGGCTTGTCCTTGCCGTGCGACTCCTTCAGGCGCTCGTAGAAGGGGCGGCCCGTCTTTGCCTCGTCCATCGCGCTGAAGACGACTCGTCCGACGATGCCTTCCGAGACACCGAGCGTGAGGGCAACGGCGAGAAGGGCTGGAGTGGACTCCCGGCGCTTCCAGATCCACGCGGCGGCGATCGCGATGGCACCCGCGAGGAAGGGGACGGTCACGTAGGGGCCGAGACGCGCGTACGACGGATAGCGGGCCGCGGCGAGTTTCGGGACGAGGAACGCGGCCGTGGCAAAGAGGACCGCAAGAACGAGGGCGTAGGTCCTCAGGAAGGTCATGAACCTGCCCTTCTCTTCGTCCGCGAGGGCCACGGCCGCCGCCGCCACGACGGCCGCGAGCGGAAAGACCATGAGGAGGTACTTGCCCTGCTTGGAATCCGATGTCGACAGGAAGAGGAAGACGACCGCGAAGATCTGGACGCAGTAGGCAAGCTCGGGCCTCGCCTTCAGAAGCCCGCGCCGGTAGAGGTAGATGGCTCCGGCGATTGCCGGCAGAGTCCAGGGTGAGAAGTCGCCCCAGATCGACTCGAAGTAGAACCACCAGGGCCAGATGTGATCAAAGGCCTCGAAGAACCGGATGAAGTTCTGCCGGACGATGAGGTCGTAGGCGTAGGCCTTCCCGGCCGCCCGGACCGCCAGGAAGTACCAGGGAAGGACGAGAGCCAGGAAGATCAGGATGCCCCGGAGGGGACGCAGCCTGAGGATCGGCTGCCAGGACCGATCGATGACACACCTGAGGATCGCGAAGAGCCCAGTCAAGACGAGCGCGAGAGGGCCCTTCGTCAGGATCGCCAGCGAGAGGAGCACGTGGAAGGCCAGAACCCACCGTGGCAGGTTCTCAGCGTCCTCCGTTGCCATGATCTGGCAGATGAGGGCCCACAGTACGAGAGCCGAGAACATGGCGTCGATCTGCAGGAACTGTCCTTGCCAGAAGACCAGGGGTGCCGACGCCGTCATCGCCGCGGCGAGCAGAGTCTCTTTCTTTCCTCCCCGAAACCCGGCCAGGAACGCGGCGCCCAGGACCAGAAACGCGGAGCCGAGGACCGAGGGCAGGCGCAGGAAGACGGGTGTCAGGTTGAAGCCGGAGACCGCGTTTCCCACGGACATGGCCCAGTAAAAGAGGATGGGCTTCTCCGAATACGGAATCCCGTTCTGCAGGGGCACGAGATAGCTCCCCCGCGCTTGCATCTCCCGGACGGCGTTGGCAAAGTCGGGCTCGTCCGGGGACCAATAGTCCCGGGCCGAGGCTGCGAGAAGGTAGATGACGGCCGCGGCCGCCGCGACGGCCAGGCCGGTTTTCATGTAGCTTCGGAGCAGGGGCTTCTCCGTCACGCACGGAGAATACGACGGAACCGAACCTCTAGGAGAAAGGGCGGCCTGCCAGGAAGCTTCTGGAGCCCGGCGGCCAGAAGGTGGTCAGCGGAGATGGAACACAACTTCCTACACACGTTCGAGCTCGCGGTGGAAGGGCTTTCCGAGAGGCTCGAGTTCTCGATGTACTTCGAGACGGCCGACGTGAAGGAGGCGACGGATGCCTTTGCCGCCTACGTGGCCCGGCAAGAGGACAACTTCCTCCCCCTTGGTCTCGATGCCGCGGTGCGGGCCCACCGGATCTATTTCATCCGACACGTGCGGGTAGGCGACATTCCGCTCGAGAACTGACGGGCAAGAACCCGCGGGGTCAGACGCCGTCGAAGATCCCGGCGATCAGGCTGATGACCACCTCGATTGCCACCTCGACGGCCGTCTCGGCCACGGTCTCGCCGATCCCGGAGCTGGCGATGGAGGCGGAGGCCGGCGAAACGGCAGGTTGTCCGGCCAGGGAGAGCCCGCCTGCCGCTGCTGCGGCGGCGCCGGCGGCGGCGGCGGTCGCGAAGGCACCACCGGCGGTTGCATGGCCCGCCACCCTGCGCGGTTTCGGAAGTCCGCGAGAGGCCTGGACCTTCTCCAGCTCGGTGCGGTCGAACCAGACGCCGTGCTGCTGGCAGACGTCGACCGGAACCTTCAGCGGGCCGGCCTCGATCCGCGACAGCGGGGCCTGGCACTCGGGGCAGCTGATCTCCTCCTTCACGTCCCACGTCTGACTCCTCGCGGCGGCCTCGTGAGCCGCCCTCACGGCCTCGGGGCCGAGATCCGTTTCGAGGTGCGTGGAGGCGAATCGCTGGCCCCAGATCCCCCCGCACCGGTTGCACAGATGGAGAGCGTGGGTTCCACAGGGGCGAGGAGCCAGCAGAGAACGGCAGCGGGGACACCGGAGAGGCTCGGCGAACATGGTGGGATGCTACACAGGAAAGGCCGCTCCCGCGTCTCGGGAGACTCTGGCTGGCATACGACTCCGCGGCCGGGAACGTGTGTCCTTCACAGGCTCCGGATCCTGTGAGGGCTCCTGGACCTGCCGGGACCCGCCGGTGGGAGCGCCGCCCTCCCTGGTTCCGGACGTGATGGGACGGATGGCCGGAGGGGAGAGGGATTGTGGTGCGCTTCCCGAGTGCGGGGTTCGTTCTGGCTGGCGGGGACGGCTCCGCCGGTGCTAGGATCCGCCCCTGCGCCGCCCGCCCGAAGGCTTCTGCTGGAGGGACCGCCGCGGCCGTCCTTCCGAACGGGCCCGTAGCTCAGGTGGATAGAGCAGCGGTTTCCTAAACCGCGTGTCGCGTGTTCGAGTCACGCCGGGCCCACCAATTCAAGATAAAGGACTTAGCTGACTTTCCGGCTCTTGGCTTTCGGAGCTGAAGTGGCACCATGCTGCCTCTTCGCGGCGGTCAGTCGCGATCCTCCGTCGTCCGTCTCCGGATCCGTCGGGAAGGACGGCGACGTCTGCGGTAGATTTCCATCCAATCGGTCGATTGCCGCCAGCTGGCGAGGAACGGCAGCGATCGGTGGAGGTGTTCGCCGTGTCCTTCATGCGTTGTGATGTCTGCGGCTCGGAACTGGATGGCAACTGCAACGAAACCGGGATTCGAGGAGAGGAGAAGCACGAGGCAATCCTCTGCACCCTGCACCACGTGGTCCTTCGGGGTGTGGTTCAGTCGGGACGCAGCGTGAACTGGCCCGCCATTTCCCTGGCAACTCTCCGCCTAAACCAGGAGTGCCCGACCGCGGAGGACGACGACGAGGTCTGGATGCGCTGGTCACCCGTGGATCGCCTGGCGGAACTCTACGAGGAACTCGCCCCCGTCACTCCGGACGATTGGTCGATCGAACCGGACGGTCCTCGAAAGGCTCCTTCAGTCCCGCCTCGGGAGTGATCCAACCTTCGGTGGCCAAGGCCTATCTCGATGACCTTCATCGGGCGTGGGAACGGCTCCGGGCGGGCGCCGGCGGCGACACGACCGGGATCAAACGCCTGAGTTTCGCAGGGGCTATTCCCAGCCCGCCTGTCGCCCCTTGTTCGCCTTTGCGAGCCACTTCTCGAGGGGCTTGAAGTACTCGGCCATCGCGCGGGTCGAGAGATCCTCGCCGGTGGCCTCCTTCAGGACCTTGCGCCAGTCTTCCGTGGCTCCCTTTTCCAGGATCTTCCGCAGCCACTGTCCCACATCCTTTCGCCCCGCATAGTTGGCGGCGTGGACGTCCTGTTTGAGGATGTTCTTCGCGATGTAGTCGTGGAGCTGGTACTTGAGGACAGTCGCGATCGCGTAGTTGTAGTAGTAGGCCGGAGCGTCATTGATGTGGGTCTTGGTCGCGGCGTCGCAGGAGCGCTCGTCCCTCACCGAGGGAGGCACGACTCCCTGCTTCTCCTTGACGATCGCCCACCAGCGCTCGTTCAGCTTGTCCGCCGGCATCCCCTTCGCGTAGAACTCCGCCTCCCACTCCGTCATGGTCCCGCTCGACCAGAAGAGCATCGGGATCGCGACCTCGAGCGCGTCGTTGAGAAGAACCTGGGTCTCGTCGGCTTCGAAGTCTGGAGGCAGGACGCCGACGGACTTGAGGTAAGGGGTCTGCCGCGTGGCCAGGGAGATCAGCTCCGCGATCCCCTCGTGGAAAGCCGGGCTCGCGCTGTCGCGCAGGAGCATCGGGACCTCGGGCCGCGAGTAGGCCTGCATGTAGAAGCCGTGTCCGAGCTCGTGGTGAGCCGTGCCGAACCACTCCATGTTCGGCGTAACGCTCATCAGGGAGCGGATGTCGGTGTCGAGATCGACGTGCTGGCACCAGGCGTGGCTGTTCTTCTTGCGAGTGTCGCCCGGGCCGAGAGGGAGCATGTCCGACTTCTTCCAGAAGGACTCGGGAAGGGGCGGGAATCCGAGTCCCACGTAGAACTGTTCGGCCGTCTTGATGATCTTCTCGGCGGACCAGCCCTTCATGTAGGGGTCGAGCTCGACCGCGGAGACGAGGCCCGTCCACTCCTGGCTCCACCGGTTGTCGATCCAGTGCGCGGGGATCGCCTTCGGGACGGGTTGCCCGTACCTCTTCGCGAGCTCGTACTTGGCCCAGGTGTGAAGCTCGCGATAGAGCGGCAGGACGTCGGCGAGAAACCGGCGCTGCATCTCGACCATTTCCCCGGCCGTCATCCCGTGCTTGGCGACTTGAAGCGAGAAGTAGTCGGGATATCCGAGCTCCCTCGCGCACCCGTTCCTGAGCTCCCTGAGCTTCAGGAGACCGTCCCTGAGCGCCGGACCGTTCTCCTTGGAGGCCTCCCAGACCTTCCTGCGTTCGGTCAGGTCGCGGCTCTTTTTCAGGAGGTCGTCGATCTGGTTGGCCGTGATGGGCTTGCCATCGAGCTTCCAGACGAAGCTGTTGAGGGTCGAGGCCTGGGCGGTCTCGGCCTTGATGCGCTCGGCGGTCAGAGCCGGATTCGTCATCGGCCCCTCGGCGGCATTCAACAGGATGCGCTCGAGCTGCTTCACCGTGAGCGGTGAGAGTTCGGCCCGGTGAGTCAGGAGCTCGCGGGCCTCGTTGATGACGGCCTTGTTGCCATTGAAGGCCGCGTAGGCCCTCCCCGCGGCCTCCAGCGCGGCATCGTACTCGGGCGAAACATCCGTCCAGGCCGACCACTGAGCTTCCTGCAGGACAGTGGAGAGGGCCTGGTAGTTGGAGTTGACGAGGACGAGGAACCGGCTGGCCCGCTCCTCGAGCGGCGTGGCCGCCATGAGCGTGAGGGGAAGCACGAGGAGTGCGACGGCAAGGCGCATGGAGACTCCTTCCTGAGGGCGCCCTGCCGGGAGGGGACTCGCCGGGCCCGGGCGCTTCTTGCAAGGATAGGCGATCCCGGGCAACGCCGCCGCCGCGGTGCTGGAGGAGAAAGAAGGGGGGCGCCCTCACCCCGGTGGCTCTCGCGATCTCGAGAGAAACGCGGTAGCGTTCCCTACATGGCGTCCCACCGCTTCACGATTCTCGAGGGCTCCTGGGCGGTCGTAAAACTCGACGCCGAGTCCAGCGTGCCGGACTGGGCTCTCGGACCGTCCCGGTTCAGCTCGATCACGAGAACCGCCGAAGAGCTGTCTCTCGTCTGTGCGGAATCCGCGGTGCCAAAGGACTCCAGGGCGGAAAGAGGCTGGAGCGTCGTGAAGCTCGTCGGCCCCTTCCCCTTCGACCTGGTCGGCGTGCTGGCGTCGTTCGTCTCACCCCTGGCGGAGGCCGGGATCAGCATCTTCGCCCTCAGCACCTTCGATACCGACTATCTCCTGGTGAAGTCGGAGAAGGCGCACGAGGCCGTATCCGTGCTGACCCGTCACGGGCACGAGTTCGTTCCCTGATGTGGGGAGATTCCGGGCCACGGAGCGAAACCTCCGGTGGCCCGGCAGGGCGCGACGCCCACTCGAGGACTTACCGGTGGCCATGGCCACGGTACCGATGGTGCGGAGGGTAAGGCGCGTAGTGCCGTCTCGGGTAGCGGTAGTGCGGATAGGGCGGATAAACCACGGGTCCGTATCCGTAGGCACCGTAGACCCCATACGGGACGGGGAGCGGGGGGAGCCAACCGGTGACGACGGGCGGCAGGACGGGACGCGGTGCGACGATGACGCGAACCGGGGGCCCGTAGCGGCCATGGGCTTCGGCCGGGAGCGACGGAATCACCAGGGCAGCGAGAAGAGCGAAGGCAGCGAGAAGTGGTTTGAATCTCATGATGACCTCCACCTCCGATAGAGCAACTGCCGTGCCTTCCTTCCTGTCCTCGCGCGAGGCCGGATAGAAAATGAGGCCGGGCTTGTGGGCCCGGCCTCATTTTTCCGTCTGAATCGGAAAGGGCTCAGCTTTCCTTGTCCTCGTACTGTTCCTTCAGGCTCTTGACGACACCCGGGTCGGCCAGCGTGGTGGTGTCCCCGAGGGCGCGCCCCTCGGCGATGTCCCGGAGAAGCCGGCGCATGATCTTGCCCGAGCGGGTTTTCGGAAGGTCCGCGGTGAAGAAGATCTTGTCCGGACGCGCGATGGCGCCGATCTTCTGGACGACGTGGTCTTTGAGGTCCTGGAGAACCTCGTCCGAGCCGTGGTGCCCCGACTTCAGCGTGACGAAGGCCGCGATGGCCGTGCCCTTGAGCTCGTGCGGGATGCCGACGACCGCCGCCTCGGCGACCTTCGGGAAGTCGACGAGGGCACTTTCGACTTCCATGGTTCCGATCCGGTGGCCGGCGACGTTCATCACGTCGTCGACCCGTCCGAGGAGCCACATGTACCCGTCTTCGTCCTTCTTCGCGCCATCCCCCGTGAAGTAGACCCCGGGGAACTTGGAGAAGTAGCCCTTCACGAACCGCTCCCGGTTGCCCCAGATTCCCCGGAGCATCCCGGGCCAGGGTTTGCGAACCACGAGGAACCCGCCTCCGACGGAGACCTCCTCGCCGGACTCGTTGAGGACGCAGGCATCGACTCCTGGCAACGGCATGGTCGCCGAGCCAGGCTTTGTCCGGGTCAGCCCGGGCAGGGGCGAGATGAGGATATGGCCCGTCTCGGTCTGCCACCAGGTGTCGACGATGGGGCACTTCTTCTTGCCGATGTGCTCGTGGTACCACATCCAGGCTTCCGGGTTGATCGGCTCGCCCACGGAGCCGAGGAGACGCAGGGACGAGAGATCCCAGCGCTCCGGGAACTCGGGCCCCCACTTCATGAACGCCCGGATCGCGGTCGGCGCCGTGTAGAAGACGTTCACCCGGTACTTCTCGATCATCTGCCAGAAACGGTCCTTGTCCGGCCAGTCGGGCGAACCCTCGTACATCAGGACTGTGGCGCCGTTGGCGAGAGGGCCGTAGACGACGTAGCTGTGGCCCGTCACCCAGCCGACATCGGCCGTGCACCAGAAGAGGTCCTCGTCCTTCAGGTCGAAGACCCACTTCGTCGTTGCATAGACCCCGGTCAGGTAGCCCGCGGTCGTGTGCAGGATGCCTTTCGGCTTTCCGGTGGTGCCCGACGTGTAGAGGATGTAGAGCGGGGCTTCGGAATCCATGGCTTCGTAGGGGCAGTCCGCGTGGACGTCGTCCATGACGCGATGCCACCAGTGGTCGCGTCCTTCCTTGACGTGGCACGGAAAGTCGCCACGCTTGACGAGGATGACGTTCTGGATGGTCGGACAATCCGCGAGCGCCTCGTCCGCCATCCGCTTCAGCTGGACGATCTGGCCCCGGCGCCACCCGCCGTCCGCCGTGACCAGGAGCTTTGCGCCGGCATCCTGGATGCGGTCCCTCAGAGCGTCCGCCGAGAACCCGCCGAAGACGACGGAATGGACGGCGCCGATGCGGGCGCACGCGAGCATGGCGATGGCCGCTTCGGGGATCATCGGGAGGTAGATGCAGACCCGGTCCCCCTTGCCGACCCCGAGCTTCTTCATCGCGTTTGCGAACTTGCACACCTGATAGTGGAGCTGCTGATAGGTGTAAACGCGGCTGTCGCCGGGCTCCCCTTCCCAGATCAGGGCGGCCTTGTGC
Organism: Thermoanaerobaculia bacterium; assembly: GCA_022071945.1. Taxonomy (GTDB): domain Bacteria; phylum Acidobacteriota; class Thermoanaerobaculia; order UBA5066; family UBA5066; genus JAJVIN01. The sequence continues at coordinate 247,645 of JAJVIN010000001.1, forward strand.
CGGCGGGCTCCGTGGAGGTGACGGTCGAGGCAGTTCGCCGAGACGTTGAGCCTTCCACCCAGAAACCAGCGGGCGTCGGGCGGTTTCCAGTCGAGAACCCGGTCATAGGGCCGGATCCAGTCGAGCTCCCGCGCGAACGAGGCCCAGAAGGTCTCCGGATCGTTCGCCGCCTGCGCGTAAACGCCCGGATCGCGAGCGCTGGCCTGCCGGCGGAACTCCTGCGAGGGATCGAAGGTTCGATGCTCGAGGAGCAGGGCTTCGATCTCGTTTGCCTTGGGTTCTGATTCGGTCATGGAACCTCCCTCTCCGATGGATACCGCACACGGTGGTGGGCGAGACGGCTCGAGTGAACCGCGAGACTGCAGGATGGACGAGGACCGGACTCCTCTGGCTGCCGGACTCAGGCTGAGCGGGCGAATGTTAAGCGAGCGGCGACGGCGAGGGCAAATAGACGCGAAACGGGCGGCCCCGAAGGACCGCCCGCAAGAGGCTCTGGCCGAAAAGAAGGTGATCAGCCCGGAATCAGAACTTGAAGTTGCCGTCGCTTCGAGAAACGGAGGATCCGCACGTCCCGGGCGTCGTGAACTCGCGATTCCCGCTGGGAGTCGCCTGGTTGCTCTCCCAGACCGCGGTTGACCCGTTGAACTTCACGTACTTGTACTGGACCGCCTTGCCCGCCGGGACCGCCACGGTGCCGCTCCAGGTGGCGTTGGAACCGGTGCCCTGGATCGTCAGCTTGAAGCTGGCGGCAGGGCTCCAGTTGCCGAGCGAGGTCTGGTTGCCGACGACGTAGAGGCTCTGACCCCAGCTCGTGTTCGCGTTGGCGATCGTGAAGGTGACGTTGACGTTGCAGACCGGGGCCGACCCCTTCGTCCACACCGCGTAGTTCGTCCCCGAGGCCTTGAGAGTCCAGCCCGTGCCCGGATTCCAGTCATTCGGCCCGATCTTCATGGCGACCTGGTTGACCGTTCCGGTGATGATGGCGGCGTAGAGCCCGTTCTGGGCCGCCTGGATCGACACCGCCGAGGTCGAGGTGATCCCGGCCGCCTTGCGCACGTCGATGAGGGCCTTGACGGAGGAACGGAGGCCCCAGTCGTAGACGTGCGGCCAGTAGACCGTCGGGATTCCCGGGTGCGTCAGGATGTAGGCATAGCCCGGGAGGACGGAACTGCACGGAACCGGCCAGTGGTTCTGCCCGTTACCACAGGTCTCGGACGGGCCGGTGTCGTGGTTGTCGACGAACGTGACGGACTTCTGGGGCCACCAGCCGATGGCACCGGCGGGCTTTCCCGCGCCGTCGCGAAGCCGCCAGTACTCGTTGTAGGCCAGAGCCTGATTCAGCAGGCCCTTGGTCGTGAAGTCGAAGGCCGCGCACGTGCCAGCCGTGCCGTCGATGTAGTTCATCAGGAGCTGCCGGTGGGCGTCGACGTTGTTGTAGTCGAGATTGGTCCAGACCTCTCCCACGCAGAAGTCGGGGCTCCACGCATCGTGGTAGACCTTCGCGTACGAGGGGGCATAGCCCTTCGAGTAGTCGTAGCGAATGCCGGAGAAGCCCGCGGCCTTCAGCTTCGTCGACATCCACGTCTTGAGGCTGTCCTGGACGAACGTCTGGCTGTGGTCGATGTCACGGGCCGCCGAGTAGCCATCACCCGAGTCGCCGTTGCCGCAGCGCCCGGTCCACTCGTCGTTATTCACCACCGACCGGCAATCCCACGCGGGGTTGGTGAAGTCCGCCCAGTTCGACGTCCCGACACGGTGGTTGATGACGATGTCGGCGATCGACTTGATTCCCTGGCCGTTCAGAGCCGAGATCGCGCTCTTGAGTTGCGCCTCGGTCCCGTACTTGGAATCGAGCAGGTTCAGCTGGCGCGGCAGGTAACCCTCGGCCGACGCCGCATCACTCGGCGGCGGGAACCAGACGTGCGTGATCCCCAGGTCCTTCATGTCCGAGGCCTTCGCGTTCACCTTGTCATACCAGGTGTAGCCGTAGGCCGAGGAGTTCCAGTGGAACCCCTGCATCACGATGGCCGTGCTGGCCGTGTTCTGCTGCGTGGCCGCAAGGGCCGAAGGCGCCACCAGGACGCCCGCCGCCCCCAGGACGGCCACCACCGCGATCGCGAGTCTCTTGAAGGTCGTGCTGCTCATACGTCGTGTTCCCTCTTTCAGTGATGTGAGAAGCACGGCCCATGCCAGCGTTAACGCGCTTTCGATTTTCTCGTATCTAACTGAAATCCAACTATTTATTATCAATCATACCGACGGCACGATCGCGAAACTCCTGACCCGTTCCAGGAATCGACCCATCTTGTGGGTTCACAACTGACCCATCACATCGGGTCTACGGCCGGGAATGTGCGGTATCCGGGAACCGCTGGAGCCCTTCCGCGCGCGTGAGGTGCTGGCCGCCCGGCCCTTCTCCTGGCAAGATTCCAAGGCACCGGCGCCACCCGGGGCCGCCCCGCCTGCCGCATCGGGCCCCGCCGTCTTGCACCCGAAAGAGAGGAACAAAACCCAATGGCAAACGCCGTCTCTGGTCTCGCCCCGCAGTTGCTCTGGGATCATTTCGCCGCCTTGGCCGCCATCCCGCGGGCCTCACGAAACGAAGAAGGAGCCGCTCAGTACGTGCTCTCCGTCGCGCGCCGGCTGGGGCTTCCCGCCGATCGCGACTCCGCCGGCAACATCGTCGTCCGGAAACCCGCCTCGCCGGGCCGGGAGTCGGCCCCCGTCACCGTCCTGCAGGGTCACCTGGACATGGTCTGCGAAAAGAACGCTAGCACCGCCCATGACTTCGCGAAGGACCCCATCCGCCTCATCCGGGACGGCGACTGGATCAAGGCTGACGGAACGACCCTCGGGGCGGACAACGGGATCGGCGTTGCCGCTGCCTTGGCCGTCCTCGAGGCCACGGACCTCAGCCACCCAGCCATGGAGTGCCTGTTCACGATCGACGAGGAGACCGGGCTGACCGGCGCCTTCAATCTTTCTCCGACGCTTCTCTCGGGCACGCGAATGCTCAACCTGGACACGGAAGAGGAGGGCGCCATCTACATCGGGTGCGCGGGCGGGGTGGACACGCTTCTGAAGACCAGCGTCGAGCTCGAAACCGCGCCTGGCGGGACGTCGGCTCACCGCCTCCGGATCTCGGGCCTCAGGGGTGGGCACTCGGGTGTCGATATCCATGAAGGTCGTGGAAACGCCCTGAAGATCCTGGCGAGAGCGGCCGCTCTGGCGACCACTCACGGCGCCCGCTTCGCTTCGTTCTCGGGCGGCAGCAAGAGGAACGCGCTCCCGAGAGAGGCCTTCGCCATCCTGACCCTTCCCGTAGGCGCCGCCCCGGTCTTGTCGGAAGCTCTGCGCCAGCTGGAGGAGAACGTGCGGGCCGAGCTCGGCAAGTTCGATACCCCCGTCGCCATCGCGCTCGAAGCGGCGGAGAGCGTCCCGTCCGTCATGAGCCTCGCCGACGCCAAGCGAGTCATCGCGTTTCTTCAGGGAGCGCCTCACGGAGTTCTGGCGTGGTCCCCCGACGTGCCCAATCTCGTCCAGACCTCGACGAACCTCGCGGTGATCGCAACCGAGGGGTCGCTCATCACCCTCTCGACGAGCCAGCGCAGCCCTCGAGCGAGCGCCAAGCGCGAAGCCGCGGACAGTGTTCACGCCGTCGGCGAGCTCGCCGGCTTTGCGGTCGAGCACAGCGACGGCTACCCGGGGTGGGCCCCGAACCCCAGCTCCCCACTCCTGGCCATCGCCCGCCGGGTCCACGAAGGCCTCTTCGGCAAGGACCCCGAGGTCAAGGCGATCCACGCCGGCCTCGAGTGCGGCATCATCACCGAGAAGTACCCGGGTATAGACGTGATCTCCTTTGGTCCCACGATCAAGAACGCCCATTCACCGGACGAGACGGTGTCGATCGGATCCGTCGAGCGGTTCTGGACGTACCTGAAGGCTCTTCTCGCCGAGAACTGAGCCGAAGTCTCCACCGGGGCGCCCCGACCGTTCCGGGGCGCCCCGAGGTCCGCAACGGCGCGGAGAAGAAAAGGGGGTGACCATGAAGTTCCTCCCGCTGATCCTGAAGAACCTTCTTCGAAAGAAGACGCGCTCCGCCCTCACCATCGGCTCGGTCATCCTGCCCCTGTTCGTGATCTGCCTTCTCGGGACGCTCCTGCGCGCCCTCGAAACCGATCCCTCGGGCGGCAAGGGGATGTTCCGGCTGATCGTGAGACACAAGGTCTCGATCACGAACTGGCTCCCGGCCGCCTACGACGTCAAGATCCGGCAGATCCCGGGTGTGAAGGAAGTCCTTCGGATGCAGTGGTTTGGCGGGTCGTACATCGACCAGTCCGCCAAGAATCAGTTCGCGCGCTTCTCGACATCCGATGCGGACAGGCTGCTCGCGGTCTTCGACGAGGTGAAGATCGTGCAGGGGTCGGAGGCGGACTGGGTTCATGACCGCAGCGGGGCGCTCGTGGGAGAGCTCTTGATGAAGCGCTTCAACTGGCGCCTCGGTCAAAAGGTCCCGCTCAAGGGGGACATTTACCCGATTTCCATCGAGCTGACGCTCCGGGCCTCGTACAGAGGACCCGACGAGACGGGGCTCTACTTTCACAATCAGCTTCTCGAGGAAGCCCTCCCCAGCGTGAAGGGATACGTCGGCTGGTACTGGATAAAGGCCGACTCGCTCGCGGCCGTGGAACGGATTCCCAAGGAGATCGACGGCCTTTTCGAGAACTCCTCACACCCCACGAAGACCGACACGGAAAAGGCCTTTCAAAACGAGTGGGTCTCGATGCTGGGGAACGTGAAGCTCCTCATGACCTCGCTCAGCCTCATCATCGCCGTCGTGATCCTCCTCATCGCGGCCAACACGATGTCGATGGCCGCCCGGGAACGCATCGTTGAGATCGCCGTCCTCAGGACTCTCGGCTTTCCGAGGCGCACGATCCTCGGCTTGATCCTCGGCGAGAGTCTCGCCCTCTCCCTGATCGGCGGAGCGCTGGGACTCCTCTTCTTCACATTCGTCATCGGAGGGATCCGGGAAGGGATCCTCAACTCCCCGATGGGGTCCTTCGGCGCGGGAATCCGGGTCTTCCCGGAGGTGCTCGCGGCCGGCTTCGGAGTCGCGGTCTTCGTCGGACTCTTCGCTGGGTTGTTCCCGGCCATCCGGTCGGCGCAGCGCACGATCACCGACGGACTCCGCCAGGTGTGAGGGCGGATCTCGTGGCGGCCTCTCTGTTCTCCGGCAGCCGCCGTGCCGTCCTTGTTCATGCGAAGAAGATGTGGGAAGCCGGCCTCGTGGTCGCTTCGGCGGGGAACGTCAGCGCGCGGATCCCGGGCAGCGGCCTCATCGCCATCACGCCCGCCTCCATCCCGTACGAGGTGATGACCGAGGACCAGATCGCCATCGTCGACCTGGAGTCGGGCGAACTCCGCGAGCCCGGCCCCAGGCCGTCCTCGGAGCTCCCGACGCACCGCGCTCTGTACGCGGCCCGCCCCGACATCGGCGCCGTCATCCACACGCACGCGCCGCATGTCTCCGTCCTTGCGGTCTTGCGTCAGCCCTTGCCCCCGGTTCTGGACGAGATGATCGTCTATTTCGGCGGAACGATCGAAGTCGCCCGTTACGCGTTCACGGGTACGGATCAGCTCGCAAGAAACGCCGCCGAGGCGCTCGGGGACCGGGCGGGAGTGATCCTGGCGAATCACGGGAATGTCTGTGTGGGGCCAGACCTCCCCCGCGCCTTCCAGATCGCACTCACGATGGAGGCCACGGCGCGGGTCTACGTGGCGGCGCTCGGAATCGGCTCGCCCGTCGCGCTCCCCGACGACTCTCTCCTTTCTGGCCGGGCCCTGTACGAGAGGCGGCGCATCTGAGTCTTCTTTCGATCGATGGTGCCCGGTGCCGGGGCCCTCGCTGCCGCGACCTCGCCGTCTCGGCATCGCTGGAATGGCTCGTCACCAATGGCATCGGAGGATACGCGTCCGGTACGGTCGCCGGACCGCGGACGCGGCGCTACCACGGCCTCCTTGTCGCCGCGCTCTCTCCCCCGCTCGGACGAACCGTGATGGTGACGGGTGTCCTGGAGACGGTCTGTGTGGGAGGCACATCCTGGTCACTCGGGTCCGCTCTCTGGCACGACGGAACGATCGCCCCGGACGGTCACCGCCACCTCGAGTCGTTCCGTCTGGAAGGCCGAATCCCCGTCTGGACCTACTCCGTCCCCGGCCTGAGGCTGGAAAAGCGGGTGGTGATGATCCACGGCATGAACGAGACGGCCGTTGAGTACCGGCTGCTCGAGGCTCCGGGCCCCGTCCGCCTTCATGCCGAGGTCCTTGTGACCTACCGAGATCATCACGCCACCACCGCGTGCGGGGACGGTCAGATGGACGTCCGAAAGACCCCAACCGCCGTCATCGTGACGGCCTTCCCGCAGGCACGGCCCCTCCACATCCGCGGGATCGGTCTCTCGCTCTTCCCCGAGCACACCTGGCACCGGCGGCATCTCCTCTCCGAGGAGAGGGAGCGCGGCTTTTCCGACTTTCTCGAGGACGACCTCCACGCCGCAACCGCCGAGGGCGATCTCGTGCTGGAAGGCCGCTCGCTCCTCGTCTTCAGCGCGGAGCCGGAGGAGCCTCTCCGAGACGCCGGCGACTGCATCGAGGATGCGGCCCGCCTCGACGAGGAAACCCTGCGAAAGGCCGAGAGGGCCTCTCCCGGCGGCCTCGACGGCTTCTCGGGGCGTCTCGCCCTGGCCGCCTCGGATTTCGTGGTCGACAGGAGCGTGGAGAACACGCCGGGGATGACGGTCCTGGCGGGCTATCCCTGGTTCTCGGACTGGGGCCGCGACACGATGATCAGCCTGCCCGGTCTGACGCTCGCGACCGGCCGGCCCGAGGTCGCTCATTCCATCCTGCTCACCTTCGCACGCTTCGTCAGCCAGGGAATGATCCCCAACCGGTTTCCCGACTCAGGAGGCGCGCCGGAGTACAACACGGTCGACGCGACCCTCTGGTTCATCCAGGCGGTGCGCGCGTATTTCGAAGCGACTTCCGACGCTTCCTTCGCCAGGAACCTCTGGCCCGTTCTCACCGGCATCGTCGAGGCGCACCGGCGGGGCACGCGCCACGGCATCTCGGTCGATCCCGAAGATGGCCTCCTGCGCGCCGGCGAACCGGGCGTGCAGCTCACCTGGATGGATGCCAAGTGCCATGACTGGGTCGTGACCCCCCGTCACGGCAAGTGCGTCGAGATCAACGCCCTCTGGTACAACGCCCTCGTCACGCTTGGCGCGCTCGCCCGGGAAGTCAACCAGCCGGAGGGGCCGTGGCTGAAGGACGCGGAACGCGTGATGGCAAGCTTCTCCCGTTTCTGGAACAAGGGCGAGGGTTGTCTCTTCGACGTCATAGACGGTCCATCTGGCGCGGACCCTTCCATTCGCCCGAACCAGATCTTCGCGGTCTCTCTCCCCGAAAGCCCGCTGGATGAGGAGAAGCAGCGAGAGGTCGTCTCGGTCTGCGAGCGAGAGCTCCTCACTCCGGTCGGATTGCGGAGCCTGTCCCCGAGGCATGTCGACTATCGCGGCACCTACACGGGAGACCCCCTCACGAGAGACGGCCGCTACCACCAGGGCACCGTGTGGGGGTGGCTTCTGGGCCCCTTCACCCTCGCCCACTTCCGTGTTCACCACAACGCCGAGGTGGCGCTCGCGCTCCTCGAGCCCCTTCGGGACCATCTCTCCGAGGCCGGTCTGGGATCGATCTCCGAGATCTTCGACGGCGACTGGCCTCACAGGCCGCGCGGTTGCATCGCCCAGGCCTGGTCGGTGGCCGAGACGCTGAGGGCCCGGCAGTTCCTCCAAGCCCGCCGGGTTTCGGATCAGACCTCGAGCGAGAGGCGCTCGTAGGCCACGTTCGGGCTCGTGAAGGCGAGCTCGAGTCCCCGGACCTCGGGGCGGGCGAACCGGTAGAGCTGCTCGTGAAAAAGGGGCAACAGGATCGCCTCCTCGCGGATGGTCTCCTCGAATCGAAGGTAGAGGGAACGCCTCGTTCCCGGCTCCGATTCCGCGGCAGCTTGTTCGATCACCTCGTCGAGCTCGGCCGAGCCGCAGAAGTGCCCGAGGCCGCCGGAGCGGCTGTGGAGAATGCCGGCAAACGAGTCCGGGTCCGGGTAGTCCGCGATCCAGCGGCCCAGCATGAGATCCGGGGTTCCCGCCTTGTGATGCCGCATGTAGTCGGCGATCGACCGCTTCGGATGGACGACGTCGATCCCCTGGGAGAGAAGCATGGAAAAGAGCTCGCCGGCCAGGAGCCCGTACTCGCCGTCGAACGAGGGGTGGACGTTGGCGACGAGCGGCGAGGGAAAAGCCGGGAACGGGCCCGGCGTCCTGGGCCGCACGGCGAGGTCGGACCGGCGGCGAGGCAGGATGCCGGGAGGGATCAGCCCCGAAGCGGGCATCGCGACGCTCCCAAGGTGCCGCTCGACCAGCCGCCGAACGTCGATGCAGCCGATGAAACGGCGGCGGAGGTCCCGGTCCTTCAGGATGCCCCCCCTCACGTTCACGGCCAGGAAGTAGGTGCACAGGCGGGGCCGCTGGCGGAGTCTGGGTCCGAAGACCGAGTCCCGTCTGAGGGCCTCGACCTGGCCGGGCTTCAGATCGGAGGCCAGGGCAAAAGTCCCGTCCTTGAGGCCCGCGAAGATCTCGTCCGGAGACACTCCCAGGTGGAAAACGAGGCCCTCACAGCACGGAAAACCCTCTCGCCAGTAGCTGGGATTCGCCTCGAGCTCGACCCGCCGGGTGGCCTCGAAGTGAACCAGGCGAAACGGACCGGTCCCGACGTTCCCGGCCTTCCAGCTCTGAGCCGACGGGTCGCTTCCCTCGGGCACGATTCCGGTCACCGGGTCGCTCAACAGAGTCGGGAAGATCGTCAGCGGCTCGGCGAGCTCCACCACGAGCTCGTGCGGCGACACGACCCGGATCCCCGAGAGCTCCGTCGTATGACCCTCGCGAAGTGTTCCGATTCCCCGGACGCGAGAGAGGAGCCAGGAGGCGGAGCTCCGCTTCGAGCGCGCGAGACGCTCGAACGAGTACCTCACGTCTCGAGCCGTCAGACGCCTTCCATCGTGAAACCGGACGTCCTCTCTGAGGAAGATCCGGAAAGACCGGCCCCCGTCCTCCGCGCGGACCTCTCGTGCGAGCCAGGGGACGACCTGCGCTCCCTCCGTGACCCGGGTGAGAGGCTCGGTGATGTTCGCCTGGACTTCCGCCGCTTCCGCCGTGTCGCACAACGAGGGGTCGATCGAGGCCACTTCTTCCGTGATCGGAATGTGGAGGATTCCGCGGCGAGCCAGGCGCGCGCCCGGGAGGGGGGCGTCGTGTGACTTGACGACCTGGTGGTAATTCACGAAGGGCGGCCGGCTCGCGAGGCTGAGTCCATGGACGTTCGGCCCGGCGATCCGGTAGGTCAGCTCATGAAAGAGAGGGATGGCGACCCCATCCTCGATGAGGTCGAGCTCGAACTTCCTGTAGGCCGCCTCTCTCGCGGCGGGCTTTCCGAGCCGGCGCGCCTCCACGAGCACCGCGTCGGTCTCCGGCGAGCTGAAATACGACTTGAGCTGGCCCTTCCTGGAGTGAAAGAGATCGAGAGTGAAGTTGGCGGGGTCATCGTAGTCCGCGGTCCACCGCCCGATCCAGACATCGATCTCGCCGCAATCCGAGAACGAGCGCAAGAACTCCCCCATGGTGGCGGTCACGACGACGGCTGTGATGCCGAGGCTCTCCCAGAGCTCGAACAGGCTCGATGAGAGCGCTCTGAAGCGGTCCTGGAGGGCCGGGTGGACGGCAACACGGAGCTCGACGGCCGATCCGGGACCTCCCGCCTGAAGGAGCTCGGTCGCATCGGCGAGGGAGAGAACCGGCTTGCGGCGTCCGGGATCGTGTCCCAGGATCCCTGGCGGGATGAGGCCCATCGCAGGCTGGGCAAAACGGCCGATCGTGCGCCAGACGAGGGCCTGCGGATCGACGACGCCCGAAAGAGCGCGGCGAAAGCTCGCGATCTTGCCGGGATGGCGATTCTGGTTGAAAAGGGCGAAATAGGTCGTCTTCTGGGGCGTCTCGACGACGCGGCGCCTCAGCACGGGGTCCCTCAGAACCTCGTCGAGGTCCTCGGGCAGAAGGTCCCGGCCGACGTCGATGCTCCCTTCCTTCAGGCCCGAGGCGATCGCTTCCGCGGCCATGCCCGAACGGAACTCGAGGGTCTCGACGAAGGGAGACGGTCCTCGCCACCAGGTTCCCGTCCGCTGGAGAACCACCCTGCGGCCCGGACCCGGCGAGACCAGCCGGAAGGGACCGGTGCCGGCCAGAGACCCTTCGCCTTTCGGCGCGGGCTCTCTCACGATTGCGGTCCGGGGATCCGTCAGGAGAGCCGGGAAGTTCGGCGTGGGTCCCTCCAGGCGGAACTCGAGCCGGCTCTCCGAGAGCACCTGGACCGGCTCCACGTCCGCGCGCCGTGAGAGAAGCGAGTACGCCGGGGGCAGCGAGGCGGGTGCCAGCTTCAGGGCTCTTTCGATCGCGGCCTTGACGCTCGATGCGGTCAGGGGCTCGCCATCGTGGAAGCGGAGCCCGTGCCGGAGAGTCAAGACGAAGCGGGAGCCTCCCTCGAGTTCCTCGATCTCCTCCGCGAGGTTCGGCAGCACGTGACCCTCGTCATCGACGGTGAGGAGAGGCTCGAAACAGCAGGCGAGCACCTCGACCTCATCGAGCGCCAGAGAGAGGGCGGGATCGATGACGGAAAGGGGCGTGGACAGCGCTACCGTCAGCGTTCCGCCTCCGCCGTCCCCCGCGGGGCCGGTGGGCGTCCGCGCGGGTTCGTGCCGCTCGGGTTCGAGCCGCGGCGATTCGAGCCGCGTCCCTTCGAGCCGGGCTTTCTCCTCCAGGAAGAGGCGCGCCTTCCCGTGTTCTCCTGTCAAGCCGGCCACGGTGGCCGCCAGGGAGAGGGCGCGGGAGAGGGCTTCGCCGTCGCCCAGCTCCCTCGCCAGAAGGAGGGCCTGCTCGATGTAGCGCGCGGCATCTTCTGTCCGCAGCGCCTCGAACGAGGTCTCGGCCAGAAGGATGAGGGCGGCGAGCTTCCTCTGGAGAAGCGGCTTTCCGGCTCCGCAGACCTGGACCGCGATGTCGGCCTCGGCGAGAGAGTTCTCGAGGTCACCGAGCGCCCTGTAGGCCCGGGCGAGGAAAACCCGCGCGTCGACCTCCCTCGAGGCATCCTCTTCCTTCTCGACGTCGACGAGAAAGTCGAGCGCGGTTCGGGCGGCCCGGACGGCCTCTTCTAGGCTGAAGGCCTGCAGGGCTTCTGACGCCAGAAGCAGCGCGTGTTCGACGGCCTTGCCGGCGACGTCGCCTTCCGCGTAGTGGTAGAGAAGCGAAGCCCGTACGCGGGCCGTTCTTCCCTCGTGACGCGCCTCGAGCTTCTCCGCGCAGGTCCGGTGGAGGGTCCGCCTCTTGCGGCGTGGCAAGCCCAGGTAGAGGACGTCGCGCAGGAGCGAGCTCGTGAAGGCCAGCCTCTTTCCACGGCCCGCGGCCTCTTCCTCGAGAAGGCCCGCCTCGATGAGGCGGTCGACGACGTCGCCCGTGGCGTCGCGGCCGCCGAGGGCCTCGAGGTCTCGAAGGTCGAATCGCCTCCCGAGGACGGCCGCCATCGAGAGGATCTCGCGAAGGGGGTGTTCGAGCTTCTGAACACGCCGTTCGACCACCTGCTGAATCGTCTCTGGCAGGGCCGCGTCCCGCCAGGCAGCGCTCGGCGAGAGGGTCCAGAGTCCTGCCGCGTCCTTTTGCACGCCTCCGGTCTCCACCAGAACGCGTACGAGCTCCCTCGTGAAGTAGGGATTCCCCTCGGACGTTTCGAGGAGTTTCGTTGCGAGCCCGTCCGAGACGGGTCCCAGCAGGAGCGCCTCGACGAACTGCCGGTGCGGGGCCTCCGAAAACGGCCTGAGGAGCACGTTCCGGAAATGGGGATCCCCTCGGAAGCTCTGCAGAAGCCCCGCGAGGGAGTGCTTGCGGTCGACTTCCTCGGTCCGGTAGGTGGACACGACCAGGACGGGTGCGTTGGCGAGCCTGCGAACGATGTACTGGAGGGCCTCGATCGCCACGTTCGCGTGGTGGAGGTTTTCCAGGATGAGGAGGAGGCTCCGCCCGCCGGCGAGCCGCAGCAGCGTCCGCGCGAGGAGCTCGAAGATGGAAGTTCGGTCTTCCGGGCGCTTCGGGGCGGTGGGGACAGGGGGCGTGGAGCCGGGCGAGGACTGGATGGCCGAGACCGCGGAGCGGATGGCGCTGATCTCCGAGAGAACGGGGAACAGTCCAACGAGCTCCGGAGCCAGATCGCCAATGTCCGCCAGACGCCCGAACCGCCGGTCCGAATCCCGAAAATAGTCCTGAATGAGATCGCAGAAGCCCTGGTAGGGGAAGCTGCTCTCGAGCTCGCCAAACGCTCCGGTCAGAACGCGAATGCCCCGGGCGTGGGCGAGTTGCGAGAGCTCCTGGGCGAGCCGTGACTTCCCGATGCCGGCCTCGCCCCCCAGAAGAACCAACTGGCACGTCCCCGCGCCGGCCTCGTCGAGGCAGCGCGCCAGCTCCGAGAACTCCTTCTTGCGAGACACGAACGGGGAGGCGGGGCCTTGCGGCCTGGCTGAGCGCGGCGTCACCGCCACCTGGACCCGCCGGTCGCTGTCGGACAGCCGTGAGGCGTAGAAGCGGAGCTGGTCGCGAAGCTCCACGGCCCGCTGGGGTCTCTGATGGGCATCCTTCTCGAGGCATCGCAAGACGAGCCGGTCGAGCTCATCCTCGACGGGAAGGCCGAGGGACCGGAGAGCCGGCGGGGTCTCGTTGAGGATCCGGTACATCACGGCGTGAAAGTCACCGGAGAAGGGAGGCTCGGCCGCGAGGCACTCGTAGAGGATCACGCCGAGGGAGTAGATGTCCGATCTCTCGTCGACGTCCTCTCCCGCGACCTGCTCCGGGCTGAGGTAGTTGAGGGTCCCCACGATGACGCCGGCCCCCGTCACCCCGCGTCCCTTTCCCTGGCTCCGGGCGAGACCGAAGTCCAGGATGCGAACGCGCAGGCCGCCGGTGCCTCCGGACTCCATCATGACGTTCTCGGGCTTGATGTCCCTGTGGATGGCTCCCCTGTCGTGGCTGTAGGCCAGAGCGTCCGCCGTCTGGATCGCCATGTCGAGAATCTCGCCCAGGGCGAGGTGCTGAGTGCCGAGGCGCCAGCGCAGCGTGCTCCCGGAGACGACGGGCATGACGAAGAAGAGGCACCCGCGCGCCTCGTCCTGCCCGAAGTCGTAGATCGGGACGATCGACGGATGGTCCATTTGCCCGACGAGGTGAGCTTCGTGTCTGAAGCGGGCTTCCTGCTCGCTCGAGAGGTTCGCGAGCGAGACCGTTTTGATCGCCACGTCGCGCGAGAGGACAGAATCCCGGGCCCGGTAGACGACGCCCATCCCACCTCGGCCCAGCTCTCCGAGGATGTTGTAGCGGCCAGCGAGCGTGGTCCCGATCATCACTCAGGTTCCCGTGCGGGGAGAGTCTCTTCGGAGAGGGTGCCTAGAGATTTTACCACCCGGCTTCGGGCGCTCGCGGGCCCGAAAGCCTATTTGAGGCCGCTCACCTGGTAGAGGTCCGAGAGGGTCCGGATGTACGAGTAGACGTAGGCCCTTCCATCCAGGGAGACCCGGGTGATGTCGACCGAGACCACGCCGGCGGGGTCGAGCGGCTGGAGCTCCTTCCAGAGAGTCCGCTGGCCGGTCTTGAGGTTCAGCTTGGCGACCTTCGCGGGGAGGGAGGGGTTCCCGACGACGAAGGCTTCCGAGCTGTCGAACATCCAGCCGACGACACGGTCTCCGGGCAGAGAGCCCGCAACTTTCGTGGGCTGTCCCCCACCTTCGAGAGGCAGGGAGAGGAGGCCCTGCTCGGAGTTGCGCACCACGAGCGTCTTCTGGTCGGGAGCAACCGGACTCTCGACGAGAGCGGGTTGCACGAGACCCTCCGGGGTCAAGGACTTCTCGTTCGTTCCGTCAGCGGCCATGGTGTAGAGGCGGGGCTTCTCGCCCTCCTTCTGGCCGAGGAACAGGAGGGTGTTCTGGTCGATGTACCAGCCGGTGTTCCCGATCGGCTTGGCCGCCGTCGCCGGCAGCGGCTTGGGCGACCCGACGCCGGTCGGCAGGAGGACGTATCGCCGGTCCTTGCGAGTCAGGGAGAAGGCCCATTTGCCGTCCGGGGAGAGATTGAGGGCCGATCCCTCTCCCAGCCGGACCGCAGGGGTCCCGTCGGTCTTCCTGACGTAGAGGCCCCACTTCTCGCCTCCGCCTTCCCCGTTCTCGTGGAAGAGGACGACGCTTCCATCCCCGGAAAGGTCCTTGGGAACCGAGTAGTCGAGCCATGAGAGGTCGATCTCCCGATCCCCGCCAGGGGGGAGGCACCTCATTTCCCTTCGGGCGTTCTCGAACGAGAGGAGGACGCGGCCGTCGCTGGCAATGTCATGGAGCGTGAGGGGACCCGTCACGCGCAGGACGAGCCGCTCCTTTCCCGACAGGGTGACGGCGGTGAGGGCCCGGGCGTACCCCGCGCGAGTCCCGGCGAACCAGACCTCGCTGTCCCGCCAGGCGAGCCCCTGCACGCGGTTCCAGCCTTCGGAAAGGACCTTCTTCGTTCCCTTCACGTCGACGACGGCCACGGACCCGGCGCCGCTGTCCCGGGAGGGGTAATCGAGAAAGGCGACCATGTCGCCCTTGGGGGAAACCTGAGGGTTTCCGATCCAGCCGGTCGTCTCGTACAGGACCTTGCCGGACGGGTACTCGAGGATCGTCTTGCCGCCGGCACGGCGGGTGATCGCGAGGTCCTTGCCATCTGGGGACCACGAAGCAAAGGCGACGTTCTCGGCGATCTCTCTCGGAGTTCCGCCCGCGAGTGGAGCGCGCGCGAGAGTGCCGGCCCGCTCGAAGATCGAGACAGGCTGGCGCTTGAGGGAAAGCGCCATCTCGCCAGACGGGGAAATGTCGAGGATCTCGGTACCCGGCAAGTTCAGGGAGCGTGATTCCGTGCTCCCGGGGATCGTGGAGAAGGGCTCGACGGGGTTGCCGTCCCACGCGCCGCCGTAGATGACCGTCTGTCCGTCCGGAGAGAACCGGGCGGATTCGATCGTTCCCCTCCTGAAGGCCAGTCTCTGGAACACGGGCTCGGAGAAGCTGCTCTTGCCGAGCGTGAACCCGGCAAAGAGGAGCCCCGCGACGAGAACCGCGGCACCAGCGGCCAGGACCGCCAGGGGGATCTTCCTGGCGGGCGCCGCCGCGGGAGTCTCCGCCCCCTTCTGAACGGCCAGGGCTCCTGTGGTGAGGGTTCCGAAGGACTCCAGGGCGAAGACGAGATCCTGGGTGGACTGAAAGCGGTCCTTTGGGTCCTTCTCGAGGCAGCGCCGGATGACCCGCTCGAGGAACGGAGGGAAATTCGGGTCGTACTTGGTCAGGTCCGGTGGGTCTTCCTTCAGGATGGCGCTGATCGTCTCGGCCTGGGTATCGGACTTGAAGGCCCTCTTGCCCGAGAACATCTCGTAGAGGACGGCTCCGAAGGAAAAGATGTCCGAACGGTTGTCGGCGTCCTTGCCGCGGAGCTGTTCGGGGGCCATGTACCCGATCGTCCCCATGACGATCCCGGGCTGAGACACGGTCGGAGAGTCGTCGTCGTCTTCCTGGACGGCCTTCTTCGCCAGGCCGAAGTCGAGGATCTTCGGGAGCCCCTCCTTGGTGATGAAGATGTTCTCGGGCTTCAGGTCGCGGTGGACGATGCCCTTTGAGTGGGCCGCGGCGATTCCCTGGGCCACCTTGATCGCAACGTCCACGAGCTTCTTCTGCGAGAGGCTCTGCTTGGAGATGTGAGCGCGGAGCGTGTCCCCCTCGAGGAGCTCCATGACGGCGTAGGCGAACTCGGGAGTGACGACGAAATCGAAGATGTTGAGGATGTTGGGGTGCTGGAGAGCGGCGACGGCCTTAGCCTCGCGCTCGAACCGGAGCTTCGCTTCGGGATCGTCGGAGGAGAGAGCCAAGAGGACCTTGATCGCGACATCCCGTTCGAGCCTCGAGTCCCGTGCCCGGTAGACCTCTCCCATTCCGCCCGCGCCGAGCAGGGAGACGATCGAGTACTGGCCGAGTTTGGTGCCTGGCTTGAGAGGCATAAGGTCCGCTCCGTCTTCGCTAGTCGCTCAGAACCATGCAGGTAGGACGGCTCGGGTGCGCGTAACACACGACGACCGACTCTCCTTCTCTTTCCTGAGCATAGCCGACCAGCCCGATTCTCCCCAGGATTTCCCTCTGTTTGGCGATCTCCCTGGATCCGGAGCAGGTCTTGGTGGCCTCATCCACCGTGATGGGCGCCTTGATGTCCTGGTAGAAGACGTAGCGCCAGTAGTCCGCGTATTTCAAGAGGAGCTTGACGATCACCATGCCGACGGCGAACTTGTCCTTCATGCTGGCGAAGTTCCCCGGCGCGACGGTCGAGAAGAGGTAGCGCCACCTCCCGGAGGCGCTCGCGCGCCGGATCGCGTGGCTCGTCATCCGGATCTGAAGCCGGTTGCCGCGGTACGCGGGGATCACGGCGGCGCGCTCGAGATGGGCGACCCTGTGAAGAAGCTCGGGGTCCGTCATGCCCAAGTCCAGCCCCAAGTTGTCGGAACGGTCGCCGGGAAAGAAGATCGACCGGAAGCCCACGAGCTTCTGGCCGACGAACGTCCCGATCGTGACGCCCCGGTTCCCAAGGCACTGGAGAAGGAGCTCCTTCGGGTCCGGGTAGTAGAGGGCAGGATCCTCGAGCGTGTCGACGACGACCTCCTGCACGCCCCAGACGGCATCGAGATTATCGGGAGTCAGTTCCGCGATCTCGAACGGGTACTCCCGGCCATCCTCCTGGTTACGGAGGAGGCCGGTTTCCAGAACTGTTGCCATTTCAGCCTTCAACTTCTTCAATTTCCCCCTGCTTGGGATCCTGCGGGGACCGGCGGGTCAAGAAAACGAACGCCGCCGTTGCCGCAAGGTAGCCACCCGCGATCGTCGCGACGCCGGTCACGGCTCCCAGGGCCGCCGCCCATCCGAACGCGCCGGGACCGACCATCTGACCGACCTTCTTGATCGCGCTGAAGAAGCTGAGGGCCTTGCCGTGGCCGAGGTTCTGCGACGCGGGCAGGTTGACGAAGTAGCTGTTCTGGGAGACGAGGCCGATCGAATCCGAGATGCCGAGCAGAATGATGGCGACGACGGCCCCCGCGAAGGTCGCTTTCGAACAGAAGGCGGCGAGCGCGAGGACACCGACGATTCCAGCGGCCGTCATGATCTGCCTGCCGGAGTACTTCTTCCCGAGCTTCTTGATCAGGAAGGGACCGACGAAGATGATGCAGATCCCGTACACGAGGAAGGCGCGGCCGATGTTGCCCTGAGTGACGCCAATCGACTTGGCGTAGAGCGGGAAGAAGTAGTTCAGGAACGTCCCGGCGATGGCGGACGGAATGGTCACGAGAAGGAAGAAGGCAATGAGGTTGCCGTCCGCGAAGAACCCCTTGATTCGGTCCTTGGACGGCCCCGCGGTCCCGGCACCGGCGGGCCTCACATTCGTGACGAATGAGAGCGCGAAGGTTGCGGCGATGACGGCGATGACAGCCGCGAACACGAAGACCTTCGGGAAGCCCATGCGCTCGGCAAGCATGGCTCCGAGAACCGCCCCGCAGTTCTGGCCGGCGAAAATGCCGGCGTTGAGAATCGAGAAGCCCTTGGTTCTCGACTCGGCGGACTGTCCGGCCGCCACGAGACCACGGAGTCCCATCCAGGCCGCTCCGTAGCCCAGTCCAACGATGCCGCGGGCCCCGATGAAGGAGACCGCATCCCACACCATCGCCGAGGCCAGGGTCCCGAGGCCCATGACCACAAGTCCGGCCATGAACGGCGGTCTCCAGCCTCGCTTGTCGATAGCGGCTCCGATGAAGAGCGAGGAGAGGAAGGCCCCGAACATCTCCGCCACGATCGGAAGGCCGAGGACGACCTGGGGCGAGAGCCCGAAGAGCGGCCTGTAGAGGTCCTTCATCATCACGGGGATGAAGGAGACGGACATGTAGCCGCAGAGCAAGACCAGGAAGGCAAGGGGCCGGACCGAGATGTCCTCCTCCTTCGCCGCCATGCTCTTGAGGTTACGGATGAAGCCGGTGGCTCCCTCTTCTTCGCCAGAGATGAGGCCGCCCACGGCGGAAAGCCCCTTCATCTCCCCCGCCATCTGGCGCTTGAGCAGGAGCGTCATGAAGACGATGGCCTCGACCATGAAGAAGATCGAGGTGATGAGCATCGTGACCGCGTCCAGAGCCAGATTGAAGATCCGGCTCCTGACGTAGGCCTCGGAGATGATCACGGCGATGCCGGCCTTGGCTCCAGTGACGTCGGGCTTGAGCGCCCGGGACAGGAGGTATCCGGCGCTCACGGGTGCCCGCTTTCCCGTCGCGGTGGAATAGAGAACGGAATCGGTGGCCCCCGTCAGGTCGATCCGCTCGATCTCCTTGACCGACTGGACGATCTTGCCGAGCCAGTCGTCGATTCCGACGAGGTCGGTGTAGGGAACGCCGAGGCCGGAGACCTTCTCGACCGTCTTCCGGATGATGTCGGCCGTCAGCGAAGTGTTCTCCTGGACGATCTGGAGGTAGGCCGTCCGGAACATCGAGACGTTGATGAGGCCGTAGGCGATCTGGGCCAAGATCAGAACGAGGACGAGGACCGTCGAGAGCTTTCTCTTGTTCAGCTTGCCGTCGCTCTCGAAGACGTTGATGCGCGCCAGGGCGAGCCCGATCAGGAGGATCGCGCCGAGGGCGATCAGCACCATGATCTTCACGGTCTCTCTGAGGTAGGTGCCCGTCCGGTTTTCGACCTCCGAGGAATCGAAGATCAGGTCGAGGGTTCCGATCCAGGCCCCCTTGGCGTCCCGGATCGGAAGGAAGGAGTGGTATTTCCCTTCCCAGAGTGTCCAGGAAAAGAGCTGAGCTCCCTTGAATTCGCGGAAATCGACCTTGGCTTTGAGCCGGTCGGGGAGCTTCTGGTCCTTCGCTCGGCCGCCGAGGTCGTAAAGGATGGTCCCGTCGGGCAGGACGACGTTGACCGCCTGGATGGCGGGTGTGTCGGTCCGGATCCCGGCCAGGATTTCGGCCATGCCGGCGAAGTTCTCGAGGGGCTTGTGGAACTTGACGGCGTACTCGATCTTCCGCCGGGCCTCGCCTCCGGCGACGCTGTAGGAAGCGACCAGGGAGTCGACGTAGTTCTTCCGGAAGGATCCGATGTTGAGGACCCCAGTGAACAGGAGAACGATGACGACGAGCAGAGACGCGATGATGGCGATCGAGAACTGGATCGACTTGCGCGTCATCTCACTTCGCTCCTGCTTTCTTGGGGGCGGGGGCCGGCTGTGCCGGGTCGGGCGGCTTGGGTTTCTCGACCTTCTCGACGAGCTCGTCGGCGACGAGGAGGATCTCGAACCGCGGTTTGTACCCGATGGCCTTGGCGACCTCGACGTTCATCATGATATTCGGGCTGTTCTCGAAGACCTGGGGGATCTTCCTCGGAGAGGTTCCGTTCAGGATGCGGACCATGGCCTCGGCGTTGAAACGGCCGACGCCCTTGAAGTCGGCGCGGGCGAGGCTCATGAGGGCGCCGTAGCGGACGTCGAGAGGCGCCTGCTGGGCGAAGACCGGGATCTTCTTGGCGACGAGGGGGGCAAAGACCTCGGGCTGGCGCTGGGGCTCGATTCCGATGAAAAGGCCGAAGTAGACGGCGTCGACCTTCTCGGCCAGGCGGGTGTGCGCCGCGATCAGGTCGCGGTAGAAGTCTTCCTTGTTCTCGCCGTACTTCTGGGGCTGCTTGACGATCTCGCGGACGATCTCGAAGCCCTTGGCCTTGGCGGCCTCCTCGACGTCGTCGACGGCGGCAAAACTCTTGCCGGGCTTGTCGTCGTCATAAGCGATTCCGAGCTTCTTGAACTTGAAGATGTCGTGAAAGATCTCGATCTGCCGGCGGTAGCGGTAGGGGTCCATGTGGGCCCAGACGTGATCCTTGCCGGGGTCTTCGACGGACTTGATGATGCCGGCCTGGACGGCGTTGCTCGTCGACATGACGATGACGGGGACCTTGTGGTCGTCGACCGCCATCGTTCGTCCCGAGTCGGTTCCCATGGCCATGATGATGTCGATGTCCTTGGTTTCCTTCAGCCGCTTGATGATCGGCTTGGCCGCTTCCTTGATCTCTGGACCCTTGAGCCCCTCGTAGGTGTAGTAGGCATCCGCGACGAACTCGAGGTACGGGCCCTTCTTGTTCGTGGCGAGCCAGTTCCACATTTCCCTGGTGTCGAGCTGGTTGGTGACGTAGGGGAGACCCTCGATGCTGTCGATCCAGCCCATGTCCTTCAGAGCGCGCACCATGTTGACGAGGGTGGCGGCGTAGTTGACGAACGGACGGGTCTCGAGATAGGCGATCCGCCACGGCTTGCCGTTGTTCATCTTCGGCGCGAGGGCGGGGTCGAGGTTCTTCTGCTGAGCGGGCGCTGGGAACGAGACGAGGGCGCTCGCGATGAGGATCAGGGGCACGAGCCGGCGAGAAATTCGCATGGGACGTCTCCTCCTAGGCCGGGGCAGAAGGAACGAAGGTGGTGCCGAGGGACTCCTCTGAGTCGTCGGACATGTTGGGAGACAGGAGCGTGATCGTCATGACGCCGACGATGCGGACGACGCTGCCACCCCGGACAGGAATGTCGGCGCCCTTGGCGGCGTGGGTTCCGTCGACCTCGGTGGGCCGGTCGGAGACGGAGCGCAGGACCATGCCGTCCCCCACCCGGCGGAGTTCGAATTGCCAGCGGCTGATCTGCTGGCGAAGGACAGGATCGGGAAGGGAGAGGACGATGTCGTTGATCTGGACGCCGCCTTTTTCCTTCAGGCGCCCGAAGCTGATGGTCTCTTGCTGCGGGAGCTTGATGACCTCGTGGGTCTCCTCGATCCGGACCCGGTCGGGCAGCAGGGCGGTATCGACGATCCAGGGGAGCTTCATGAGGGGGACGGGCTCGGGAATGCCCTTGAAGTTCCCGGGCGCGAGGGGCTCGCAGCGGCGGCGGAGCTCCGGGGAGAGCTCGAGGAAGGTGTCCTTGGTCATCCGGATCTCGCCGGGCTGAGCGCTCGAGGCGACGCGGGCGCACAGGTTGACGGCGTCGCCGGTGACCACGACCCCGTCGGTGAGGACGGAGCCCCAGTGGAGGCCGGCGCGGACGGAGAGGTGGTGGTCACGTTCGCGGCCGATGTTGTCGGCGGCGATGTCGCGCTGGAGGGCGACGATGGCCTCGGCGGAGGCGAGGGCGCTGGGGAAGACGGAGAAGGCGCCGTCGCCAGCGGTGTCGACGATGCGGCCCTCCCACTTGGCGATGGACTTCTCGAGGAGCTGGAGGTGCCTCTGCTGGAGGATGCGTCCGGCCTGGTCACCGAAGCGGGCGAAGTACTGGGTCGAGCCGACGACGTCGGTGAAGCAGAGGGCGGTGTGGCGTCCGAAGCGCCGTCTCAGGGTCTGCGCGAGGGTATCTTCGAGCTGGAGGATTTCCCTCAAGCCCATCGATTCCAGGTCGATTTCCATAGCGCCTCCTCCGTGATGGGATTATCGCCAGAAGCCGGGTTCCCTGGAACCCAAACGTCTCCGCTGCCCGCCGCGGGTCACAGGTACCTTCGGCTTGCCCCTCCGGCCGGACTCGTGAGGCCTGGCCTTCGGCAGGCCCCCGACGGCCTGAGACTTCGACGGCGCGAGCACCGTTGCGGAATGTAACCAGTGGATGGTAACCGGGAACTCGAATCAGGAGAAGGGAATGCGCCCCTGAGCCGCCCGAGAAACTCGCGGGGAAAGTCAGTTCCTGGCCTGGATGCCCGAGCTCGTCCAGTTCACGAGCTCGGACAGGACTCTCATCCCGTCGTGGGGCATGCCTGGCCAGGCGCGCTCGCACTCGCCGAGAGGGAAGATGTTGCTGACGCCGCAGGTCGCGAGGAGGTCCCGGACCTCGATGAGGGCTGTTTCTGGAAAGACGCCCGCGGTCGACACGGAGGGCCCGATCCACGCCAGGGCGTCCTCGAGCCGTTCGACGCGCCTCACGACGACGAATCGCGACATGGGGTGAAGTGAGAGGTCGAATGGCTCCCGGGTGAAGACAACGGCCGAACGAAGGTCCGGAGCCTTGCCATTCACGAACCACCTGGCCGTCCTGAGAGCTCCGCGCTCGAGCATCCGGAGCTGCCCCTGGACCGCCAGCGGCAACGGACGCGGCAGCCGGTCGTCCCAGTGCGCGAGGGCGGCCCTCAGCTGCTCGCAGTACGCCAGAGCCGATTCCTCGCTCCCCGCCACGTAGTGTACGAGCGAGGACGTGCAGGCCTTCTGGTCCCAGATCAAGGTGTCAACGCTCGCCGCCCGTGCCGCCTCCTCGGGCCGGGCCCCACCTCTCAGGTCGATGAGGCTCACTCCGTACCGGGGCGCCATCGTGATGGTCTTCGTGTGAAGCGCGCGCGCGCGAACGCTCCGGACGGTCTCGGCACTCCCCCAGACGACGACGCGATCGTAGGCCCCGGCGGAGAAGAGCACGTCCTCGATCTCGCGATCGCCCCCGGGCCAGTAGACGAGAGACGTGTGCCGCGTCATTGGATGCTCGGGACCCGCAGCCCTGAGCGCGACCGCCAGAATCGCCTGGACCCACAGAGCCTCGGACGCGACTTTGATCGTCGACGCCCCCCTGGTCAGAAGGGCGCGGAGGAAGGAGAGGAAGGGGACGACCGGCGAGTTCCCGGCCGTGATGTGCAGCTGCCGGGTGGG
Source organism: Thermoanaerobaculia bacterium (assembly GCA_022071945.1). Lineage (GTDB taxonomy): Bacteria > Acidobacteriota > Thermoanaerobaculia > UBA5066 > UBA5066 > JAJVIN01. The sequence continues at coordinate 270,536 of JAJVIN010000001.1, forward strand.
AATCGCGCGGACCTGAGGGGTGAAGCGGACCGGAGCGGCTGTCTGCGCGCCCAGACCGCTTCGCTCCAGGCGGGCCACCATGCCGGCGTGGGAGGTCGTACCGTCCACCCATCCGTCTAGATACCGGCGGCCGGGGGTGGAAGGCGATCCGAGCTCGAGGTCGACGGCCTCCGCCAGACCCTCTGGCCGCAACATCTCCGGCAGGATCGCCAGGACGACGGATGCGAGGCTCGAGGATGCCATTCCGGGACCGGGGATCTCGACCGGGATCCTGGAGAGCACTGCGAGGTTAGAAACGAGAACGGACCGGAGCCGGCCTGCGAGATCCAGGATCGCCTCGAACGGAAGCCGGTTGAGGGACCGGGAGAGCGAGACGGGGTCGTTCTCGATCAGCTTCCGGGGGTCCGGGCGGGCGACGAGCAGATACCGGCAATCGGCCAGCGGACCAGGCGTGCTCTGTTCAGGCACCGGTTCGAAGAAGACCTGGAGGGGGCCCAGGCTGAAGGTCCCTACCCGGCCGGCTCCCCCTCGAGCCGCCGGGAGGGCACGACGGGCTTCCTCCAGCTGCTCGAACGGGACCGGCTCGGCGTATACGACGTCCCCCTTGACGAGGGAGGCGACCCGAGAGACCCGCTCGTCATCCCGGATCACGGCACTCTGAAGATCGAAGGAGGTCACGTTCGTCTCGCCTAGACCTGGAGGGACTCCAGCACTCCGCCGCAGCCCCGGACCTCGAAACCAGGGGCGCGCCGGATCTCTCCGGCAAGAACGGGCCCTGGAAGGCCGCACGCACAGCGGCCATGGACGAGCGTGCCAATGTCCCCGGTGATGACGAATCCGGGATAGGAGAGCGCGAACGGGTCGAGAAACGCGAGAATCCCGGTGCCGGACTCCCCCGGCGTCCCGGTGTACGCCTCGTTCAGAACCACGGGTTCGATCAGGGGTGGAATGTGGTACGCGCCGCGGGGGCAGGTCCGGAAGGTGCAGTTGATCTCGGATGTCGAGTAGGCGTCGATGCAGTTTTCGCCCTCGATATGAAGAGTCCCGGCGATGAGGCGCTGAAGCCCGGTGCGCGGCAGGGACTCCCCCGCGAACGACTTCCATCCACCCCCCGTGACGACGAGGGAGCCCGGCGAAGCCGGCAGGCTCCCGCATGTCGCGGCGATTCGTTCGCAGAGTCTCTTGATCTGGAAAGGGGCACCAAAGACGAGGAGCTTCCGTTCTTCCGCTGACGATCGCCTAATGAAGGCGAAGGCTCTCTGGTACGCCTCGTCGACAGGGGCCCCTGGAACCGTTGTGTTCCAGGGATTCCCGGCGGAGACGGCATCGGCGCCGAGAACCTCTTCGAAGAGAAAGTGGGATCGCGCCGCCGTGCGGGCGATCCCGGTGCCAGCGTCGAGAATGCCCATTCCGCCGCTCCGTGGTCCGGCGACGAGGCAATCGAACTCCTCGAGCGTCCCATCAGCTCGTGTGCGCCAGCCCTCATCCGTGTAGGCGGCTCCGTTGGTCGCGAGAGCGCGAACGGTGTTGAGGTCCTTGGGGATGAAGGCCATCCGTCCCGAGGTCGCGCTCGAGAAGCTCAGATAGATCCCGGCCGCCCTCAGCCGCTCCCGCCACTGAGAAAGGCTCGAAACCCCCGAGAGATCGAGACCGGGCTGGCGGGTGCAGATGGTCCCGAGCCATTCCGTGAGAGCCGGCAGGTTTCGTTCGGCCAGCCAGACCGGGTCGTAGGAGCGGAAGAGGTCCAGCAAGAGGAAGCGGTCGACGATGGTTCCAACCGGGATCGGCCCGAGGGCCTTCTCCCTTTCCGCCAGCTCGCGGTAAACGGGAACGAGAGTGGCGTAGCGCTGGTGGAGGAGTGAAAGGGTCGTGTGACGCGTCTGGGTCACGGCGGCCGATGGCTCGACGCCGTGGGCCCAGGCGACGGTGGCTCCTCGCAGGACGCGATGGTGCGCGAGGAGTTCGGGGACCAGGAAATCCTGGTCCGTTCTTGGGGTCGTCTCGCCGATCGTCATGAAGGGCCCGTCCTTTGATCCAACTCGGTTTCAAGGAGAGCCGTTCTGTCTCTTCTCTCCCCTCGCCCCGTGTGAACGGGGAGAGGGTGGCCGTGAGGCCGGGTGAGGGGCGTCCCGAGTGGCTTCCTTTTCCAGATCACTGTCATATTGAAAGCGAACGAGAATCAGATTTCGGCGTCAGACGAAGCACGAAATCGGATTCATGTCTTCTTCTCGCGTGGGCTCCTTCACCCAGCCGAGCCTGACGGGAACGTCGTAGAGCCGGCCGGGGGCGAGTCTGCGCCAGAAGTGCCGGAGGCCGGGCACGACGACGCGGACGACGGGCAGGCCGATGTCGGGGCGAGTCTGGTCGACGACCAGAACCTCGAGACCCTGTTGTCTCAGGATCTCCACACAGACCTCCACGTCTTTCGCGACGTCGCCGGTGGCGAGGGACGGGAAATCGGAGAGCCGCCTCGGTGGCTGCGCCGGGTCAGGAACGAGGTAGGACTGGTTCTCGTAGGTGGCCGACCTCCACCAGCGGATGGTCTCGGGAGAGGCGAGCTTGTACGCCGTCGACCCGTCCACGTTCCTGTCCTCGACGGCTGGGAGGTACTGATTGGCTTCCTCCAGGGCCTTCGAGAGCGCCACGACCGGATCAGTGTGGGCCGCGAAGCCGACAATGACGTCCTCGACGGCGCGCGTCTCACACTTCGAGATCACCGCGAAGGCGGGAATCCCGATATCCGTGGTGAGGTCGAGCACGTGGATCTCCCGGGCGAGAACAGTTCGATAGTAAGTCTCGAGCTCGTGCCAGCGCGCCAGCCCGAAACTCGCTCCATCGACTGCCGGTCTTTTCAGCCGGTTGTACCACCAGAGAGCCACCGCATCGCGCTCGACGAGCTCCAGCAGGCCGTGGAGGATCGCGTCTTCGAGCGTCCTGCCGGCCGCACACCCGTTGCTATCGGCCCGCGTGAAGAACATCCCGGGATCGATGAAGCCATAGAAGCAACAGGCCGTGGGCAGGTATCGAACGCACCGGCGAGTCAGCGAGAAGGCGGGTGACCACGAAATCCGGGCGCCCTCCGGCAGCTGGGGCGGGACCTCGTGATAGTCACTGTCGTTTGTCGCATTGAAGGCGTCCCGTGTGCGGTACTGGCGGGAGCTGAATTGAACGAGCTCGCCGACCGCGACTGCTTCTGGCGCTATCTCTTCCCATGTCGCCTCGCGTCGGGGCTCGTCACCCCAGGAGATCCCCGAGTACCGCTCGATGGCCTCACAGATGGCTCCCGTCCTTGCGACGAGCTCGTTCTTGCCCTTGCCGCCGCTTCTGGCGACGAGATTGACGCGAAGGGCGGTCAAATCACCCGGACGTGTCGGAAAGTAGTGCCCGGCCACGAAGCTGTGCGCCACGCCTGGTCCCGAGTGCTTTCGGCCGATCAGGCTCGTCACGATTCCCGTATAGGCGCTGACGTGGTGTTTCACCCGGGCGAAGTCGGATTCCGCCTGGCGGCGCTGCTCGAGTCCTCCAACCGCCGCGACCGGACGAGACTCCAGGGTGATCGCCCCCGTCCCTCGAAGGGCCTTTCTGGGGTCGCCGCACGCCGGACACTGAGGGCGCCTGACGAAGGTGTGCCACTCCAACTTCCTCTTGACGAAGTCGAAGGTCAACAGGTGGTTCTCGATGGTTTCACCGGCGGCTCGCGTAAGGGCCCTGACGAGCTCGGTCGCGGCGAGAGAGGCGGCCAGGCCCAGAGTCGAGGACGTCCAGCCTCGGGGCACGGGGAGTGGGAGCTCCCTGTTCGTCATCCGGCTCACGTAGCGCTCCAGTTGCCGGTTGTGGCGGAGCCGGTGAGCCAGACAATCCCAGCAGCCCGTGGCGTCCGGCCGAAACAGCGGCCCGATCATCAGGACCGTCCCGGCCGGCTTCACGAGAGCCCAGGGCCTCTTCGTTTCCAGGGCCTCCCTGTTGATGGCGGCCAGGTCTTTCAGCAAGTAGTCCGTCGTCACAACGAACCGAGTGCCACCTACCCCCCGGGCAAACCCCGCCCTCTCGAGAGAGAGTTTGAACGGCGCCTCGGGCAAGCCGGCGAGGACAAGAACGTCCACCGGAAGCGACCTCAGCACATCGCGGCTCGCAAGCGGGACGGCGAGTCCATCGAAGAACGCGGCCTCACCCGGGCTTGAGAGAGCCTCGCCTTCTGCCAGGCAGCCTCTCTGATGAAGTTGAGAAAGCGCCGTGTAGGCGGTCCCCCACGGGACGGTGTCGCTGGCAAGTGCCAGGACCTCGCCCACGCTCCGGCGTCCGTCCATCAGGCGAGCCACGAGCGGGAAGGCCTCGCCCTCGAACACCAGCTCCGCGTGCTCCGACATCAGAAAGAGGATCCGGGGCTCGAGAGTCTCGATCGTGAAACTGGACTTGATTCGAGGATGAGCCTGCATCGTCAGAAGAAGATGGTATGCGGATTCAGCTCGTGGCTCGCGAGCGGCCGCTGGCGCCAGCCCTGCCGAACCGGGACGTCAAACAGTCTGGTGAATCCGAGGCGGCGCCAGAAGTGGCAGAGGCCGGGAACCGCGACACGCACGACGCTGAGGCCAATGTCGGGACGAGTCATGTCCAGAACGAGCATCTCGAGGCCGGCGCTCCGCACGGTCTCGACACAGTGGCGGACGTCCTCTCCCAGATCGTCGGTCGAATGATCCGGGAGCTCGGTGCTCGAGACGGGAGGCCGATCCGGATCAGGCAAGAGGTAAGCCAGGTCTTCCAGACGAGCAGTCGTCCACCAGTCTCGCGCGAGCCCATCGCCGAAAAGATAGAGAGTCGTCCCGTCTGGCCGGTAGGTCGACACGGACGGAAGGAACTGGTTTACCTCGGTGATGGACCGCAGAAGGGCGACCTTCGGATCGAAGTGGGCCCCGAATCCCAGAAGAATGTCCTGGGCTGGACCAGAGAGGCGAGCCGAGACGCAGGCCATGGTCGTGATGCCGAGGTCACTCGTGATGTCGAGAACCCAGAGGCTCCTGCCAAGAGTCTCGTAGTGCTTCTGGATCGCGGAGAGGTAGGGCAGGTCGAAACTGTCCAGATCGACGCCGCGTCTTCGGATTCGGTTGTACCACCACAGAGCCACCGCATCCCGCTCGACGACTTCCATGAACCCCTGGAGGATTGCCTCCTCGATCGAGGTGCCTGCCGCGCAGCCGTTCGAGTCGGGGATCGACTGCCGGGCCGAGAAATCGGGATGGCCGTAGTAGCAGTACGACGATGGCAGGAGCCGGGTTCGTTCGTGGGTCAGAGACCACAAGGGCGTCCAGGAGACCTCGGCCTTCTGGTCGAACGGTCGGGGGACGAGAACGCAGCGAGATGGTGGCTGTGCCTGCCTGGCATTCCAGGATTCCCGGTCACGGTACTGCTCGTCGCTGAAACCCATGCACTCGTTCGGGTGGATCGCGGCGGGCTTCAATGCGTCGTAGGTTCCGCGGACCTCGAATTCCTCTCCCGACCACATCCCCGAGTAGCGTTCGATCGCCTCGCAGAGGCCGCTCACCTTGGCCTGGGCCGGACTCGTTCCCTTGCCGCCACTCATCCCGCGGAGGCTCTCGCGCAGGAAGACGACGCTCTCGACACCCATGGAGAAGTTGTGTCCCGCGACCCAGGTGGGGGTCAGCTCCGGGTCATAACGGCCTAGGGCGGGGCTGAGATCGGTCACGGCGCCGAGGATGGGGCTGACGTGGTGGCCGAAAAGCTCGAGAGTCTCTTCCGGCGTGAGCGACCGGTGCCCGCCATCCGCGCGGTAGTGCTTGGGTCTCGCGGAGATCGTCACCGGCCCTGGCGGCGTCGAAGAGAGCGCTTTTCCGTCGCCGCAGCTCCTGCACTGGGGGCGGCGCACAAGGACGTGTTCTCTCGTCTCGCGAGTCTTCAAATCGAGGGTCAAGAGCCGGCCGGCGAGCGAGCCCCCACCACCGAACGAGAAATGACGTTCCAGCTCATGGAAGGCGAGGCTGGCCGCAGTCCGCTCCGTGGAGCCGAGCGCGGCGCGCGACATCAAGATGGGCCCCGGTTGCTCCCTCCTATCCAGGATGAACTTCTCCATCTGACGATTCGCCCTGAGCCTCTGAGCCATGCAGTCCCAGCAGCCCGTCTCTCCGGGTACGAAGATGGGTCCAATCCACGGGCGGAAGCCCGAGGGCTTCACGATCATCCAGGGCTGGCCGCTCCGGATCTGGATCTCGTTGATCGCTCCGAGATCGTCTCGGAGGTAGTCGTCGGTGACGACGAGAAGGAGCTCTTCCCCCTCACCCATCCGGAACCCGGAATCGCTGAGGAGTTCAACGACCGGATCGGCCGAAGCCCCGCCGACGGCCCGCACCCGCGGAATGGGTGCACCGTTCACCTGTCGAGGAGCGCCCAGGAACGCATCTCGGAAGAGCTCGGATGGGCTGGCCTGGCAGGTTTCCCCTTCCTCCAGGTAGCCGCTCCTGCCGAGCTGGTCGATGGCCGCCACCACTTCCGGAAACGAAACGTCCGGCGCCATCTCGGTCGCAATGCCGGCGAGGGTCCGACTGCCGTCCAGAAGCGAGATCAGGCGAGCGTGGATTCGACCCTCGACAAAGACCTGCCTCTCGTCCGATAGGAGGAGGATCAGCGAGGCCTCGAGGGGAACGGGAAAGAAAGTTCGGCGAAGCCGGGGCCGTTCGAACATCAGGGAGACTCGATCACAACGGAGAAAGGAAAAGCGCCCGGGCTGGAGAACCTCCACCCCGAGCGCCCTTGCCGTCGCGGTTCTTCGATCAGCAGCAGCTGCAGGGGCTGCAGCAGCAGGCGCTGCCGCCGCCCGCAACCGCCTCGAGCTCCTGCTCCGAGAGCTCGGCCGTCTTCAGTTCGCCTGAGGGGGCTTCCTCCGGGAAGTAGAGCTTGATGTTTCCGGCCTTCTTGCCGTCATTCCACATTGCGACCTGGCTGTCCGGGCTCCCTTCGGCATTCCAGCCCGCTCCGGGGATGATGACCTCGATGGAAGCGCCCTCGGGATCGAGCCCGAATTCCTTGAGTACGCTCCCGGGCGCCGCCTTGAATCGCTTCAGCAGATCGGGGTTGCCCCAGGACTGGGCCAGCAGGTTCCCGTAGGCCTGCAGGAATTTCTCTCTTGAAACTTCCGCCATTTCTCGCCTCCTCAGGGTCGGCAGTGAACCTGCCGAGTCTTGTTTTGTACGATTAGACACCAGTTCTTGGCCCTGTCAAGCCGTGCCGGCCGAGAAACGCCGGTTTCCTCTTGCCCGTTCATTCCGCCCGGAGTAGCGTCCTCTGTTTCTCACGCAGAATCCGTGGAGACTCGGCGAAGGGTGGTCTCGAGGGACCTGCCCGCCGCCAGGCTCTCGAAGTGGGAGGAGGTATTCCGGGTGCGCGTCCTGCTTGTCTACCCGAACGCCAGCAAGGAAATCATCGGCTGGGGAGATCTGGGAGCCGTCGCGGAACCCATCGCGCTCGAGTACGTCGGCGCTGGAGCCCGGCTGGACGGGCACGATGTCCGGATTCTCGATTTGAGGCTCCACCCCGGCGATCTCGAGTCGACCCTCCGGGACTTTCAGCCCGAGGCCGCCGGAGTTACCGGCTACTCGATGCACGTCCTTCGCAACCTCGAAATCTGCCGGAGCATCAAGGCAGTCCTCCCCTCGTGCCGGACCGTCGCGGGGGGGCATCACGCCACCCTCGAGCCCATCGACTTTCACGAACCCGAGATCGACTTCGTCGTGACGGGCGAAGGGGTTCGCCCTTTCCGCGCCATCCTCGCGGCGCTCGCTCGCGGCGCGGCAGCAAGCGGCATTCCGGGCGTCTGGTCCCGCTCGGAGGCGGGTTTCGTTTTCGGTGGCGAACAGGATTCGATCGAGCTCGACGCCCTTCCGCGACCCGACCGCTCCTTGACGGCCGGCGACCGTCACCGCTACTACATCGACTGGATGCGCCCGATTGCGCTTCTGAGAACGACCGTCGGGTGTCCGTTTCGCTGTAGCTTCTGCTCGCTCTGGCGGATCATGGACGGACACTATGTTCGGCGCGAGATCGACGCCGTCGTCGAGGAGTTGCGTGCCATCGAGGAGAGGTTCGTCTTCTTCGTGGACGACGAGGCCTTCATCGACTCCAGGAGAATGTGGGCTCTCGCCGAGGCCATCGAGCAGGCCGATCTCGGCAAGCACTACTTCGCTTACAGCCGGATCGACTCACTCCTTCGCGATCTCGACCTCATGAGGCTCTGGCACAGGGTGGGCCTGAGACGTCTCTTCATCGGCATCGAGACGGTCTCCGAGAACCAGCTGCGCGAATACAACAAGAGACAGAAGCGCGATGAGATCGTGCGAGCCCTCGAGGCCGCCCGCGAGATCGGAATCAGCCTCTTTTCGAACTTCATCATCCACCCGAACTCCACCAAGAAGGACTTCGACGACCTCGTCCGCTTCATCGAGCAGAATGACGTCGAGTATCCCGCCTTCACCGTTCTCACACCGATCCCGGGGACTGGATCCTCCTACGATGACGTTGTCGCGAGGCAGCCGAACGGGCGTCCCAACTGGTCCTACTTCGACCTCCAGCATGCGGTCACTCCGACGGCCCTTCCCCCCGAGGAGTTCGCTCGCGAGTACGAGAACCTGTACCGGGTCTTCAAGTCTCGCTACGCCTCCAGCGAGAGCGAGCTGTCTCTTCAGCACTACCGGGACCGCTCGGAACGTCTGCGCGAGCACTACATGAGAATCGCCCTCAGGGCTCTCGGGGGATCTCCGCCTCGGCCTACGGAGCCCGGATGAGGCGGTGCTTCAACGAGGATCCGGCACCCGAGGCGGCCCCCGCTCTTTACCCTCCCCCGCGGTGCGGGGGAGGGGAGGGTGGGGGCGCCCCCTCCCTGGCGATCCCTCTCCTCGCGAGATTCTGTGGGCCGCGGAGGACCAGCCGGCTTTGCCGCTCGATTGCCGTGTCTTGGTTGAAGCATCCCGCTCTCGCGGTCACCGGTCCCTGATGCGCGTTTCCGATCCCCTTCCGCGGCTCCCTGCGCGTAAGCGGTTTCTCGTAAGGCTCGGGCTCGAGGGGAGGACCCTCCATGAGGTCCTCGCCTACTGTGAGAGCCCGTTTCGGCAGGCTCGCGTCCCCCCGCCCGTCCTTCCCCTTCAGACAGAGCCCCCCGTCGCCACCTGGAGGCAAGCTGCCGGCCTCCCCGCCAACGCCCTCCTCGACAGGCTGAAAAGCTGGTTTCCACAACTCTCCGTTCCCATCCGTCTGGGCATCTCTCGTTCAGACCCGTACGACGCTGTGGTCCGAAGAGGCGCGTCCTTCTCTCCGTCCCAGTTCGGTGGAACGCTCACTCTGTTGGAACCCGGGGAGCTGAGGCTCGCCGTCCGCCACCACCCCGCCGGAGCTCTTCCGATCCTTTCGACCTCCTCCCGGCTCGACTTCGAGACACTCTTCCTCGCCCTTGCCTGCAAGAACGAGCCTCGAGAACTGAACCCATCGATCAACGCACAGCTGATCTCCGGGCTCGTCAATCAGGAACGCCTGGGCGCTCTTCGCGCCGGTGGGACGGCCCGAAACCCCTCGAGCCTCCTTCCTGAAGTCACGCGGGACCTTGCCCGCCCCGAGAACGAAGACCCCTGGATCTGCCCCGACCGTCTGCTCCTGATTTGCCGGGGACGGCCCTACAGCGGTGTGGACGCGAACACGCTGGGACTCGAGTCCACGGACGAAGAGTGGCTCGGGCTCTCGGACGAACTCCGGATCGAACACGAGATGACCCACTACGCCACAAAGCGGATCTTCGGTGTGATGAGGCGAAACCTCCTTGATGAGCTCTTGGCGGACCTCATGGGGCTGAGCCACGTCTTCGGGGATTTCGGGGCCGAGCGGTTCCTGCGCTTGATCGGGATTGAGGCGCTCCCGCACCCCCACTTCAGGGGACGCGGCACGGCCTATGTCGAGGGACTCTCCACGGAATCCATCGTCCCGCTCAGCCGCATTCTGGAAGGGGCGGCGCATGGTCTCGAGGAACTCTCGGCGCGCCTTCTGACCGGCCCGGAGCGCGCCAGGTGCTTCCTCGCGGCCGCATCCCTGGACCTCGAGCTCCTCGCCAGCGACGAGAGAGCCGCATTCTTCGCCGAAGCGTGGGAGTGGGCGGGCCGCCTGCTCACAAAGGACAGCGGGTGAGGCATCCGCTGCGACCGCCGCATCGCCCTCCCCCTTCTCCTTCAGGGAGAAGGGCCGAGGGTGAGAGCCCCCTGCTCCTTCCTGCCCTCGAGGAAACGGCCGTGTAGCGACAGGGAGCCGGAGTGCCCCCGCACTGCGGGGAGGGTCAGGGTGGGGGCACCAACTCGCTGCCGAACTTCTCTTAAGGCCCCCACTTCCGCTTCTTCATGTCCGCAAACCGGCTGCCGGCCAGCGAGAGCGCATCCAGTTGCTCGGGGGCGATGTCGTCCTCGTCGTCCTCGATCGAACTCGAGGCCGCGGGCTTGTTCGCGGATGAGAGCGCCCTCAAGCGGTCCGCCAGCGTCACGGCCATTGACTTGTAGAACCGGCTGGCGAAGCCGGGATCGTTCTCGAGTTTCTGTCTCAGCTTTCCGGCAGGCACGGCGCCGACGAGCGAATCGCGCTTGGCCGTCACGGTCGCCGAAGGCGGCCTCGAGTCGACGAACGAGACTTCGCCGATCACTTCTCCCTCGAGAACGTGCGAGAGCTCTCCCTTCGCCTTTCCCGACGTCACCCCGAACTCCCCCTCGAGGACGAAGAAAAGCGCCTCGCTCGGCTGCCCCTCGCGGATGATGGCAGTGCCCAGGGGAATCTGCTTGCGGACCCCGTTCCGCACCATCCACTCGATGTCCTGGTCGTTGAGGATTCCCAGCAGATAGAGAACTTTCTTCAGAACTCCCGCCATCTCTCAGCCCTTTCTCCCTCGGCACCACATCCGCCCGGGCCGAAACGTGATGGACCCGCTGACCAACCTGGCGAGTTCCCGTCTCTGGACTTCCGTGCTGATTGCGATCATTCTAGGACACACCCAACTGCCTCCCTGGCTTTCCCTTAGACGGTCTGACGCGCCATCAGTTCGGCAAAGAGCCCCGGCTGTTTTGCGAGCACGTCAAACGACCCGCTCTGAACGACCTTGCCCTTCTGCATCACGTAGATCCGGTCCGCGTTTCTGATCGTCGACAGCCGGTGAGCGATCACCACCCTCGTTGCGTTCAGCCTTTCCAGGCTGCGGCTCACCTGCTCTTGCACCCGGTTGTCGAGCGCGCTCGTCGCCTCGTCGAAGAAGAGGATTCGGGGCTTCCTCACGAGCGCGCGGGCGATGAGCAGCCGCTGTCGCTGCCCGCCCGACAGGTTCCCTCCCCCTTCGGAGACTATCGTGTGCATTCCCATGGGCAGCGCCTTCAAGTCGTCAGCCAGTCCCGCCATCTCGGCGGCCGCCCACGCGTCTTCCATTGAAAGGGGAGCCGATCCGACGATGTTGTCGAAGACGGATCCCGAGATGAGGCTGCTGTTCTGCAGCACGACTCCCATCTGACTGCGCACCGCGGAGAGGTCGAGAGAGTTGAGATCCTGTCCGTCGTAGTAGAGGACGCCCCCGTCCGGGATCTCGAACCCGAGGAGCATCCGGAGGAGAGTCGACTTCCCTGAACCCGAGGGCCCCACCACGGCGATGAACTCCCCTGGCCTCGCCTGGAGCGAAACGTCATCGAGGATGAGGGGACCGTCCTTCTTGTACGAGAAGTTGACGTGGTAGACCTCGATTCGGCCCGTCAGGGCGCCCGGGTCGGGTTTCGAGAGCTCGACTTCCGGAACGGAACCGAGGATCGGGCTCGCGCGCTCGATGATGGGCTGAACACCCATGATGCTGGCAACCGTGTCACTGAGCGTCACGAGCGCCGCGAAGAGGGCGCCGTAGGCGGCGTTGAAGGCGACGAACGTGGCCGTGTCGATGGCGTGTCCCGAGTTGACGAGATAGCCCGCCAGGGCGAAGAGGAGGAGCGAGGAGATGAGGGGCAGGAGGTCGTTGTAGACCTGGATGGCGTTCTGGTACTGGCGCGCCCTGAGATTGAGTTCCGACTGGACTTTGAACTTCTCGGCCCATCTGGAGAAGAGACGAGATTCCGCGGCGGCCACGCGGAGCTTCGCGATCCCCGAGATCATCTGGAAGACCAGGGCCCCGACCTTGCCACGGACCTCGAGATTCGCCCGCTGTACCGCGAGCGACTTCCTGGCGAAGTTGACGATCCAGAGCCCGGTTGACAGAACGAGCAGGAGCGCGAGCAAGGCGAGCCGCCAGTCATAGATCACGAGCAGGACCAGATAGACGAGGGAGAAGACTCCTGCCAGGACGCTCACGGGCGCGGCACCGGTGACGACGGCCCTCACCGCATTGATCGACAGGGCCCGCATGGCCAGCTCGCCGACCGGGTTGTCCCGAAAGAACGGAACCGGCAGAGCGAGCAGGCGATCGACGACAGCGGCCTGCAGCGACGCGTTCGCCCGGCCCTCGAGCCTCACGAGGGCGAAGGCACGCGTCAAGTTGAAGAGAGCCACGCCCCCGTGGACCGCGATGACGCCGAACATCAGCATCCAGACCCGGTCTGTCAGGGCGGCCGGCACGATCATGCCGAGCATGTGCTCCGTGGCGACCGGTACGAGCAAAGCGAGCACGCTGCTTGCCAGGGCAAGCGTGAGAATGAACCGGATGTCCTGGTGCGTCTCGCCCCAGATTCGTCTCAGGAGACCCAGGCCTCCGATCTTCTCGTCGGGGAGCGAACGGTAGAACACGTACGCCTCCCAGTTCAGTGTCGCGGCCAGTTCCTTCGTCAGGGGCTGGGTCGACATGTTCGCCGGGTCGACGAGCTCGTAACCCTTTTTGCCGAACACCAATGCCACGGGAGCCTCGGTCTTGTCGACGAAGGCCAGGAGATTGCCGCAGTCATGGTTCCACCAGTGACCCCGGAGCGAGACCCGCCGCGAACGGACGCGGGAGGCGCGGCAGAGGGCCGCGAGGGGGTCCCGGGCACGCGACTGCGTCTCCCACTTCGGGGGGTCCTTGAAGAGGATCCCGTCGCGCTCCCCGATGATGCGGCAGGCCCGGAGGAGGGGATCTCCCTCCTGACCGACGACCGTCTCGAGGACGGGTATCTCCGTGAGGATGCTCGCGAGGGCCGTGATCCCCTGGGACCGCATCCGGTCTTCGGCCTCGGCCTTCCGGTCGAGACGGGAGATCTCGCCACGTTCGTCGATCTCGGCCATCCGCTCCGCGTAGCTGTGGAAGACCGCCCGAAGCCGCGCGAGGCCTTCGAATGCCTCACCCGATTCGAGGCACTCCTCCGCGCTCACCACCACGATTTCGGCGCCCTCGCTCCCTCCTTCGAGCCACATGCCCTTCCCCATCGGGATGGCGGAGTCGTCCGGGCCGAAGACGACCTCCGGGACGCCACCCAGGATCGTCGAGCCGCTTCTGTGCTTGACCCAGAGAGTCTCGGTCAACGACCCGGCATTCTTCCCAGCGCCCAGGCTCGTCTGGCTCCCCCCCTCCAGGATCTCGTCGAGTTGAGGGCGAAGCACCATGGCACCGGAGAGCCGCCCGACGAACCCCTCGACGAGTTCGAGAAAGAGCTCCCGGTTGACGCGTGCTTCCGCCTCCAGCGTGGCCCGGTGGATTCGGCGCAGCCGGCTACCCGGACTGCAGACCCCCACGAAGACGTGCCCCGTCCCGACAGGCGGCCGGTCGAAGCCGAGCAGGATCTCGCCTTCCTCGATCGTCCAGAGAAACCGTCTCGCGCCCACCGGCGCTCCATCGGCATCACTGGGTACGGAGAAGATATCGACACTCCCGGCCTCGACGATGTAGACGTCGTCCGGGCTGTCGAGCCGGATCGGCGCGTTCGCCGCCTTCTCCTCGACGACGCCCCCCGCTGGCCGCCAGCGCCGGCCCCTGACACCGCTCGGACCCGGTGAGCCGGACGCGGACATCCCGGCGGACATTCCGCCTTCTCCCGCCGCGGTCATCAGGTCTGCTCCACGAGCTGACGGTAGAGCCCGTCCGCGTCTCTGATCAGCTCTTCGTGCGTTCCCCGCTGGACGATCTTCCCCTTCTCGAGAACCAGGATCTCGTCCGCGTCACGAATCGTCGAGAGCCGGTGCGCGACGATGATGCACGAGCAGCCGCGCCTTCTCAGGTTCCTGTCGATCTGCTGCTCCGTCACGGTGTCGAGTGCCGACGTTGCCTCGTCGAGGACCAGGATTCTGGGGTTGCCCACGAGCGCGCGGGCGATCTCCATGCGCTGACGCTGCCCCCCGCTGAAGTTCCGTCCCCCTTCCTCGACCAGGGACTCGTAGCCTCCTTCCCGGGCGGTGATCTCGTCGTGAATGCAGGCATCCTTGCAGGCCTGGATCACGGCGAGGTCGGGAATGGTGCGGTCCCAGAGAGTCAAGTTGTCCCGGATCGTGCCGCCGAACATGGCAATGTCCTGATCGACGACCGCGACCGAGTTCGCAAACACCTGGCGGGGCACGTCGTGATGGACTCGGCCGTCGAAGAGCACCCGTCCCCCCCAGGGTTCGTAGAGCCCGGTCACGAGCTTGGCCAGAGTCGACTTGCCCGAGCCGGACGGCCCCACGAAGGCGACCCGCTGGCCCGGCTCGAGGTTCACGGAGAAGTCCTCGATGAGGGGCTTGTCGAGGCGTGAATACCCGAACGCGACCTCCTCGAGGGCGAGCCGCCCGGTGAGCTTGGTTCGGAGATCGCTCGACTCTGGCTCGTTCTTCTCCTCGGTCCTGGGATCCAGGCGGTAGTCGAGGACGTCGTTCAGCCGGTTCATTTGCCCTTCGATTTCCTGAAGGTTCCCGGCGAGGTTTACGAGGTTCTGGACCGGAGTGGTGAAGGCCGACATCAGGCTCTGAAAGGCGACGAGCATGCCGAGCGTGAGCTCTCCCTGGATCACCCGGTAGGCACCTATGCCGAGAACCACGGCTTCGGCAAGACTCACGATGAACGGGGGCATGATGAGGAACAGCTGTGTCGTCCGGGCGAGCTCCTGACCGCTGTTCACGAACTTCGTCTGGTACCCCGCCCAGCGGGCGAAGAGGTCCGACTCGCCCGCCGAGGCCTTCAGGGTCTCGATCGTGGCCAGGCCGCCCATAAGCGCGCCCGTGGCCTTTCCCTCTTCCGAGATCAGCCGCCGGTTTCCATCCACGCGCTTGCGGTTCACGAGGACGGTGATGCCCGCGAGGGTTCCCACCGCGGCAATGCCCACGAGGGGAAGCACCCAGTCGTACGTGAACATCAGGATGGCGAAGAACAACACCATCATCGCGTCGATGGCGCGCGCGGCGAGCTGCGTGGAGAGGAACTCCGCAACGCGCTCGTTCATCTGGACGCGCGAACTGATCTCACCGCCGTACCGCTGGGAGTAGAACTCGACCGGAAGCCGGAGGATGTGCCAGAGGAACTCCGCGGAGTTCGCGACCGACAGACGGGCTTCGAGCCTCACGAGAGCCCGGCTTTGAAACCAGCTCAGGAGGCCCTTGACAAGCGCCGTGATGGCCATCGCAGCCAGGAGCGGCCGCCACCACTCGCTCTGCCCCGCGACCAGGACGTAGTCGACGAAGACTCTCGAGAAGGTCGGGATGACGAGACCCGGAACCACGAGCGCGAGCCCCGCAATCCCGACGAACGTGTACGCCTCGCGCGAGCCCATCCGCTTGACCAGCGACGACCAGAGGCTGCGGCGCGTGCCCCCCTTCTGGAAATCCGGCCCCGGAGTGAAGGACAGGACGACCCCCGTGTAGGCGCCGGCAAACTCTTCCTCCGTGACGGTACGCGGACCCGAAGCCGGATCGTTCAGGTAGAACCGGCCCCTCTCGTACCCCTCGAGCACGAGAAAGTGGTTGAAGTTCCAGAAGATGATGACCGGCATCTGGAGCTCGCCGAGAGCATCGACGTCCCGCTGTTCTCCCTTGGCCTTCAGGCCGAGCTTCCGCGCGGCCTTGAGGACATTCGAGGCCTTGGAGCCGTCGCGCGAGACGCCGCACTCCACTCGCATCTGCTCGAGCGAAGCGACCCGCCCGTGATAGCCGAGGATGCTCGTCAGGGCAGCCGCCCCGCACTCGACGTCTTCCATCTGCAAGACAGTCGGGGTCTTCTGGCGTGGTCCGGGGCGCTTCTTGACAGGCTTTTCTGTGGACGCCATCGTCGTCGCGCGCCCCTCAGACCCCGATCCAGCGGCGAAGCGTGGGGATCACGAGTTCGATCGGACGCTTCTCCTGAACGGGGATCTGGACCCTCAGAAGCGTTCCGCTGCCGAACTTGATCGGCGGCCCCTGCCGGCTGGTCCAAGAAAAGCCGCTCGGGGTCCCGGCATCGAGCCGGAGCTTGATCCGCATCTCGTAAACGCTGCCTCCGGATGTGAACTGCGAGACGAGCTGGGAGTTCCGGAGAATGCGGTTCATGGAATCGGGGTTTGCCGGGCCCTGCGTGACCGAGATGACGTCTCCCAGCATGTAGCCGTACTCCTCCCAGGTGATCCCCTCGGGCGACATCTGAGCCACCATTCCAGGGCGGACTCTCGCGCCCTGCAGCGGAATGAAGGCGACAGCCTGCAGGGGCCGGTCGGAAAGCTCGATGAAGAGAACGGGGGCTCCTTGACGGACCTCCTGCCCGGCGTCGACGAGCCGGCTGACGACCTTGCCCGGGTACGTCGCAACGATCTGCGAGGCCTCGGCCAGCCGCCGCTTGATGATCTCGATTTGACGCTCGGTTCTCCGGACTTCCTGCTCGAGGTTGAATCCGCTCTGGTCGGCCGTGTTGCGGATCTGTGCCTCCCGGGCTTCGAGCTGGGCCTTCTGAGCCTGGTTTGCGATGAGGGTGGAGCGCGCGGAATCGAGCTCCTGGGCGGTCGCCTGCCGGACGTCCTGCGTGATCAGGCCTTGCCGGGCCGCTTCCGTCTGAGCCCTGAGGCGGGTCTCGAGAAACGCGATGTGGTTGACGAGAGCCTCCGTGTTCTTCAGGAGGCGGTCCCGCTCGGCGACGAGAGACTTCAGCTCCGCATCGCGGCTCTTGCGAATGAGCTCCGCGGACCGGCTGCTGTTCCCCTTCAGCTCGGTCAGAAGAGCCTCGCTCTGATGGAGTTCCTGCTCAGTCTCGGGTTGCGAGACCTCGACGACCACTTGCCCGGTCTTGACTTCGTCCCCGACAGTCACGAGGACCGTCTTCACAATGCCGGTGCCCCGCGACTCGATGGCGAAGATCCCGCCCTCGCGAAGGAGAATGCCCGCGCCGCTGATTCGCTCCGCTGTCCTGCCGAGGACCCCCCAGACGATGCCGCCGAGAATCAGGACGAGGACGGCCATCAGCCCGATCCAGCTCTTCGGGGTCGTCACCTGCATGAGGCTGTCCAGCTGTTCAGGGCTCGAGAGCTTGGCCAGGGCGGCTTTGCGGAACATTGTCGAAAGGCCTCCGTCAGCGCGGGACGAAACTCAGGATAGTCAAGAGGTTATACTAGGCAGCCGAAACCCGCCAGGCAAGCAGCGATTCCGGCTCACCCGCCGGCTCACCCGCTAGGAGGAGATTCTTGAAACAGGCTGCATTCTTATCGGTGGTGCTTGTCCTGTTACAGGCTCCGGTCACATCCTTTGCTCAATCACCCGCCGGCAAGAGCGACCGGCCGCTCCTGCCCCTGAAAGACGCGGTCAGGGATGCCCTTCATCTGAACCTGACCCTGAAATCCGCACGCTCCACAACCGCCGCGGAGGAAACGGCGGTGATGTCGGCCAGGGGCGCTTTCGATCCTCGCCTTTCGGCGGAACCGACTTACTCGACCGGCCGCTCGACGCTCCTTCTCGATTCGGGAGCCTCGACCTCGGGCTCCCAGTCGGGCCGGGCCCTTTCGGCAGGCGTCTCGGGTTCTCTCCCATTCAGTACGGGTTACGCCGTGAACCTCGACCACACGTGGCGGGACCAGGAGAACCCGCTCATCGCCGGCCTCTCCCAGCCACAGCCAGCGGCATCAACGAACCTCGTCTTCTCCCTCAGGCAGCCCTTGCTGAAAGGCGCCGGACCTCGGTATGCACAGGCCCCGGTGACCATCGCGGAATACGCGAGAGACGCGGCCCGGGCGCGACTCGACCGCACCGTGGAAGAGACGATCGCGGGAGTCGAGACAGCCTACTGGTCGGTCGGCCTCGCGGAAGAGGTCGAGAGGCTCTCGTTCAACTCGTACCTGCGTGCGAAGGAACTCCTTGACCGGAACGAACGGATGCGGGGCCTCGGCCTCATATCGGATGTCGACCTCATCACCGCGAAACGGGGCGTCCAGGCGCGTCTCACCTCTTTGACCGAAGCCACCCGGCGCCGTAAGGACGCCGTGGACAGGCTCCTCTTCTACATCTATGGAGAGAAGGCGGGCGCGGTCCTGGAGAGGCTCCACGACATGACGACGGACTCGCCCCCCGAGGCCTTGCCCCCGCTCTTGGGAGGGGAAGAGACCAAGTCGCTCGCGATGAGCATCAGGACCGACGTGAAGGCGTTCAGCCTCGACCGGAGCCAGAGCTCCTTCTCCGAGATCCTCGCAAAAAACGCCCTCCTACCTGACGTCTCGCTTGCGGGATCGGTCTCGACGCTGACCGAGGGGACGAACACGTTTCGGCTCCTCTCCACGCAGCGGGCGGGAGACATCGAGAGCACGGACTGGCGGATCGGGCTCGTGTTTTCGTACCCCCTTTCGAACCGGAGCGCGAGGGCGGCCCACGCGAAGGCCAAATTCGACGCGGAGGCGAGCGCCCTCGCTCTCACTTCCGCGCAGGCAAACGCCGAGAGCGAGCTGAGGATCGCCAAGCGAGCCGTCGAATCGACCCATCAGCGTCTCCGTCAGGCCAGGCTCAGCTTCGATCTGGCCGGACAGCAATACGAGGCAGGCCAGAAACAGCTGCAGCTCGGCCTGATCGACTCCTTCCGGCTGTTGCAGATGGAAGACGACGTGACGACCGCCGAGCTCGTTCTCGCCCAGGTGCGCTACGACCTGGCGCAGTCGATCACGAGTTACGAGCTGGCGACAGACGGACTCAGGAAGAAGTACGAGATCGCTCCCGAGACGCCGCCTCGAGAGCCGGTCAAGTAGAAGGACCTGGATCCAGAGACGGCATTCCCTCCCCCGCGCGCCCCCGGGTTTCCGCGCTCATCTGCAACTGCTTGTGCGTCGACTCGTTGTCACCCAACTGGTTCCCTCCCCCGCGGCGCGTGCCACTCCTCGCCGCGAGCCCGGTCCCGGGCCCCCGGCCCGACGGTACCGAGGACGAAATCGCCGACAGAGGTCTCCGCGAAGTAGTCGAGACCAGCGGCCTGAGCGAAGAGGTCGGAATGTCCGCCGCCGAGGGCGCATGGTGCGAGGCCCATCGCCGTGGCGACGAGGTACATGGTCTGGTAGAGACAGCCCACGTCCTTGAGGATCACGGAGTAGGCGACGGACTGGTACTTGTTCTGGACGCGCTGGAAGCGGGCCGTGATGATGAAGAGGACCTGGGGCGGACCCTGCAACATGGCCGTGATGCCGCCGAGCTCGAGGAGAGTGCGGACAGGTGGGGTCAGCCCGGAGAGGCGGAAGAGCTGGTGCCCGCTGGGATCGTAGTGGTAGAGGCCGGATTCCAGCCCCTTGCAGCGATCGACAACCGGATAGATCTCGAGCGGGTGAAGGGCGCCCGCGCTCGGAGAGGGGCGGAAGCTCACGTCGACGCGCTTCGCGTGCTCCTTGATCCGTGCGGATCTGTAGAGAAACTCCCCCATCTGTTCGACTGTCAGGGGTTCGCCAGTGTGGTCCCGAAGGGAGGCGCGCCGTTCCAGCACGGAGGTGAAGGGTGAGTCGGTCCTGGTGATGGCCTCGAGATCTGGAGTGAAGAGAGGAATGGCGTCCCCGGACATCGGCGGCTTCACGATGGTCAAAGGCGCGAACTTGTCCTTGAACGGATAGGTGCCTCCGTAGGGGTCCGCGTGCCGGCCCATGCGGGAGCGGGTGTGAAAGAGCATGTCGTGGAAGGCCCACTGGCCAATGACGGGATCGGCGTCCTCGGGGCGGGGATTCCTGTCCGGGCTTGGCACCACGGCGTTCGCGTTCACGAGGAACCGCATCAGCCAGTGGGCGCGCTCGAGGTCGAGCCCGGGAACCCTTCCCGGCAGCTCCTGTGCCGTTCGGGGGTTCGTCAGCTCGTGAAGAGCCGCGACCGCGGAATCCGCCATGAGATCGACCCGGGCGTGACCTCTCGGAGTCTCCAGCGTCAAGGTGCCGTTGACGTTCCGGAAGTACGCGAACTGGGAGAGGA
Source organism: Thermoanaerobaculia bacterium (assembly GCA_022071945.1). GTDB lineage: Bacteria > Acidobacteriota > Thermoanaerobaculia > UBA5066 > UBA5066 > JAJVIN01. The sequence continues at coordinate 290,852 of JAJVIN010000001.1, forward strand.
CGTAGGGAAGGTCTGCGCTGGCTTTTGAATCCTGGTAGTCGAGGTAGGGAGAGATCGGGTGCAACGAAGCGAACGGCCCCTCCTCTGACTCCAGGCGGCGGGAGAGGATGGCGAGCTGGTCGAGGCGGGAGAGGTAATGGAAGAGCTTTGCGAGGCCGGGTGCCCCTTCCGAAGTCGCCACCAGGGCGGTCAAGGTTTCCTTCGTCGCCCCCGAACCCGCGAGAAGGAAGAGCGCGTCTTCCAATGCCGGAGTCAGCTGACGGAGGGAGAGCCGGGGCCGGAAGGCGGCGGGGGGCGAAACGAAGGCGAGGCGGCTCTCGCCGTCCTCCTCGATCCGGACGCCCTCGCTGAGAGACAGGAACACACGGCACGTCATAGCCCTATCTTCGCCTTCCAGGAGCAATCTGGCGAGCCCTTGAGAAACGGGAAAGGGCCCTCGAGGAGATCCCCCGAGGGCCCTTTGTGGAGTCTATGAGTTCCGGACTACCGGACGATCATGCTGGGGTCGCCGAAAAGCGTCCAGGTCTTCCGAACATCGGGGTCGGTCACGGTGAGCTTGGCCGCTCTGGCGGCGTCGCCCAGCCGGATGCCCGTCTTGCGGAAGATCTGCTGGTAGAAGGCCTTTGCCATATCGACCTGCCCATAGGGACTCGTCAGCCCCGTCGAAGCCCAGACGGCCGCCGGACCGCCAGCCTGTCGCTGCAGGCGTTCTGCCAGCGACTCCCCATAAACATCGATGAACAGCCCATTCAGACAGTCGAGAGCCAGGAGGACGGGCACGCGAGAGGACCCATTGAGGCCAGCCGCGCTGGAAAGATCCAGGACGTTCGATTTACTCCACCGGTCCTGGGAGCCGTGGCCCATGAACGTGTAGAGAAGGGCGCCCTCGTTGAAGGCCGAGAGGATGCTCGCTCGGGCAGCCGGTACACCGGTCTGACCGACGAGGATCTGACTCTTGGTGTAGTTGCTCGGTACCACAGCGGAGAGGCCGGACACTTCGCCCTCGAAAGAGTAGGGCGCCATGAACGGATCATCCTGATCGGCGACATGCAAGACTTTCGTGAGCCAGGACGCACCACTCAGACGAGCTTGATCAGCGGCGATCACCTTGTTCACTGCCGTGGTTGCTTCGGATGCCGAGCGTACGGCAAACCGTCCAATCGGAATCTGGGGGATCCCAGTCGCGCCGAAATCGACGAACCAGTCGTCCGACGCAGTCTTGAAGTACTCGGTCGGGATGGACTTCGACGGGACGAAATCGAAGTCGCCGAACCCGAGGTAGTTCCTGGGATCGAACGTGGAGTCTCCCATCAGCGCCACGTAGCGGGGAGCGTTCCCGGCCAGGAACGAGCGGATGCTGGCGGGATTCTTGGCGCCGTAGGAGTATTCGTCGTACAGGTCTTCCACGTCGACGACCTTGACCAACAGGCCCTCTGACTGCCGCCGGTTCTTGAGTGCTGCCGCAGCCGAGGCGAACGCGGAGTTCGTGACGATCGTCAGGTCGGATTTCGTCTTGTCCGCCGACCATGAAGACGGCGTATTGGCCTTCACGGAAAGGGGAGCAAGCAGGTTCGTGCTGAAGGCGAGGAGCGTGCGCTGGCCCGCCGCTCCCGGGACGACGGCGCGAGCGACTCCCGAAGCAGCCGCCACCCTCAGTTCGGTGATGGCGCCCGGGTCCGTGATGTCCAGAATCCTCGGGACGCCCTTGGCAGCACCCGCGAGTTCGAGCTGAGTCCCTGCAGCCGCCTCGAACTTCAGGACGCCGTTCTCGAGTTCATACCGGTGCGGATAGGTGATACGAATCGAGTCAACGAGCGAGTAGTCTTCGGCGCCGGCCTTTGCGGTCAGGACCACCGAGTTAGAGCCTTCCTGCAGCCAAGCACGTGGCACCATGAGTGTGGCCGAACCCTTGGTCTGATTCCCGAAGTTCACGTATCCCGCAAGGTTACCGTTGAGGCGCACCTCCACGGAGTGAGCCGCTCCCGTCACACCCTGCAAGGTGACTCTGAGAGGCCAATCCCCTCCGGCAGTGGTGTCAAGCTTGCCGAGGGTCAGGGACTGGGTGATCGGGGTTGGCGAGACCACCGGTCCGAAGAAATTCGACTCATCGCCATTCGACGTGAGCGCGGCGAAATAGAGAACGCGGTCCTTGCGCTCGACGGTGAATGGGAAGTTCGACGGCTGGACCAGGCTAGCTTCTGTTGGCCCCTGAGAGGCGAAGCGCAGGCCGGGAACCTTTCCGACGATCAGCCAATACACCCGCGACTTGGCGTACTCGCTCTCGAGAGGCCGGCCGTAGAACTCAACGGAGTAGCCGGTGCGCGAATCACCCGTTATGTTGATGGGTTGCTCGACACCATCGGCGAAGAGTTGGAGGTAGCGCGTGCTGGGGGAGGCGGAGGCACCGAGGGGCAACTGCTGAAGGGCAACCTTGTACCACCCTTCCCTGTCCACCGAGATCTTTGCGGCTTGCCCGGCGGCGATCTCTCTCTGGGTGACGAGAGGGGCGGCGTCGGACTCGATTGGTGACGCGAACCGCTCTGGCCGGACCGAGCCATCGAGGTTCGCCCCGTCCGCGGAGATACCAGGGATCCGGCTCTCCGTGCCGCTGCCTTCGGAACAGAGCGCGAAATCCGACAGCATCACCGCTTCTTCGAAACTGTCTTCCTCACCGGCGTTACGGGCTGGCCTGACCGACGAGGGGTAGACGGGCCCAAAAGTCTGTTTCTTCCCGCTCAGATCGAGGGCTTCCAGCCAGTACCTCGTGGAAGGAGTGGGCGGGTTCGGGTCGGTCCACTGGTATCCCTTGCCTTGGGCAAGAGTGGTGCGCGGACCGACGAAGAGAGCCGAGCCAGCGATCAGGTCGGGGTTAACCTGGGTGCGAACGCCGTTGTCCTCTCGGAAAAGGTTGAACCCGAGGTTCGCCACCTCCGATCCAGTTCGCCAGCGAAGAGTCGTTCCATTACCGGTACTGACTCCTTCACCGAGACGCTGGGCGATGGCCTCGAAAGTCGTTCCTGTTACTGCAGTTGCGTCAGCCGGCTTTACTTCGAGCAGAGTTGTTACCCATTTCGTGGAAGAGGCAATAGAGTCGATGTACAAGTAGAAAGGGGAGGAGCCAGCATTGATCCCGCCCGTGCCATAAACGTCACTTGCGCCAGATCCCGTGTTAGCCGTCCACTGATGCGTCGCCGGCAGAATCGAGTCCAGAGTCACCGCGCCGCCAGTCCCTTGTGAAGCAACCCCATGTACATATACATAGCGGTCGTACTCTGAGATACTTTGAGTCGGAGAGCTCGAGTTGCCGGCGTTTGTTCCGCCTGTTAGACCTGGGTCTGTTTGATTGACGTTAAATAGTCCTTGGACGCCCATGACGAGATCTGGTCGATTCGCTGGGTCGGCAGAAATGGTCCAGGTGTCACCAACAGTGTGACCCGTCTCTGCACCAAACGTCGCGGTTATACCATCCGAGAGGTCCTGGTTGGTTAAGTCGATAAGAACGCCGGAAGTCCAGGAACCCGCGTCCTTGCGCCACCGAAAGGTATCTGGAGTGCCAGTCGCGTCGATTTCGATGGTGAACGTGGCTGCTGTGGTCCCGGTGTAGGTGCCTCCCCCCTGCATATCGTTCAAGCCGGTTCCCGAGAACGACACAGTATCGCAGGAATAGCCCACCTTGCACACGAGAGTTGCCGTGACTGTTGTGTTGCCCGGGGGCCTCACAGGAGGTGCCAAGTACGTCCATGTTTCCAGGGCGGGCGCGCCTCCAGATGTCTGAGAACAACCAGTCCCCGGCGCTTCCAACTTCCGTTGGAAACCCGCCAGAGATGAGTAGGTCACTTGAGAAACCGCCCACCGGCAGTCACTGATGGCAATGTTTGCAACCAGAAGCCGATTCGGATTGTTGTTCACATTAAAACCAGTCACACTGATCGTCCTCGAAGTTGACGCCGAGTTGGATCCTTTCGAGTCTGGCTCTATGTTGGTATTTTGGGCCTGCAAGGTGGTTGCGGTCAACGTCAGGAGTATTGCAAACCCGGCAAGGACAAGTGCATGCATGCCTCGTAGCTTCGTCACCTTAGGAAATAGTCTGGCGTCTTCGGTGGACTCGGCCATGGTGCCTCCTTCGAGAGTGGGTTTCATTGTTGATGACGTACATTAGCGTTCGGCCTGTTCAAGCTTTGCCGATCCTGCCACCGGAAACGGCCTTACCGACAGCGGCCTCCGCAATCCGAACTCGTCCATCAAGAACAACCGCGCTGAACTATCGGGAACGAATCCGAACCGCGAGCACGGTACGGACCCAGAGAGATCGGCCAGGAAGCCCAACGTCCACTCGAGTGATCTTGGATCGTGGAAAGGAACGAAGCTCCGGGCGGCGAGCAGGGCTGCGCTCTCCATTGCCTTCAACGTGCTCAACTGGTTTCTCTTCGCATGCTCGAGCACGAAAATCGAGTCCAAAGGAGCTGAGGCGTTGGTCGCTAGACCGGCTTCGCCGTGCCACGGCGTACCATACATGTTGAATCGCCCGCCCTGCTTTCTGATGATGATCCGGTCGTCACTAAGGATACGGACCCCAGGCTGATCCTGCCACAGCCGAGCCGTTGTCGTCTTACCGTGGCCGGACTGTCCGACGAAGAGGTAGCCTCGCCCTTCCGACGTCACGACACCGCAGGCGTGGACCTCGACCCCGAGACCCCGGCCCAGCAAATGCACCATCAGCACTTCATCCAGGGGGTATTGTGTAGCTGGAATCGGGCTCGAGGCATCAAAGAACTGCCTATGCAGGATGACGCTCCCGCATGAGTGGTCTGGACTCAGGGTACACTGCAAGTACGGAGTCGGGCCTGTCTGGGAAGCCCAGAAACGAAAGACATCCGCCTGTTCGTTTTCGTACAGCTTCCAGGTGCCACCAGAATCGAATGTGAGCTGTCCCGGAGGCTCTTGTGTCAGCTCACCCCAGGCAAGCCGCAATTGCAGGGCGCGGGACGCCACATCGGCTGCTTCGAAGCGCTGGCTTGCCCCCACGAACTCGAGGAGTGGCCCGGTCGCGTCTGAAGAGAAGCGCATCGTGATTCCGGCCACGCACAGGCTGCGATCATGGCGATCAACCTGAGACAACTCCATCCCCCTCAAGTCTTCGGCCGGTGCCACGAGTCCTAAGAGCCGAGACTGTTGCATCCGGTCGGGCTGGTGGACGTGCAGGTGGCCCCCAGAGGACCTGCGCCACTACTGGCTGTCTTGCAGCTCCCCAGCACTGCTTCTTCCATCCGGAGAGGCACCTCCGACAGCGCCGGCTTGACGTAGGGTCTCCGGTTCTTCTTTTCGCCCGTCCGCTTCAGTTCATCCGTACTCATGCAGATTCTCCTTCATGCCCGGCGCCGGGCCAAACTGGACACCTTCTCTACAACCGAAATCATATGCCTTCTACCTCAGAACCGGTAGCTGCAGACTCGCCGGAGGCGAGAAACCCGGCGTGGGCAACGAGTTAGCGCTGGTCGATGGCACCCTCGACGGGAGAAGGGTCATGACCCTGAACTCCGGGCCTCCGGGCCTCTTCAAGCGCTCCCTCAGGTCCCCCGCCTCCGCCGCTAGCTCCTCGTGCCGCTCCCCGCCGGGGCAATACTCGCATTCTCCGTGAGCTGGAACCGTCCACCCGAAGAGCGCGGCCCGCAGGTGCGCGACGTGGCAGAGGAAATCCACCGGTTCCTCCGGATCCCCGTTCTCCAGCTCCGCGTTGGCCGGGCACATCCCGCACGCCGACTGCAGATGGCAAGCCGTGCACTTCGTGACCCGCGTCGTCTTTTTCTGCCGGATACCCTTCAAGAAGGTCCCCCAGCCCTCGTGCACACTGCCCTCTCGAAGCGAGTATTGATCCCGCTGCGAGAAACCGCAGATTGCCATCTTTCCGGCGGGATCCACCGTGAAGGATCCGACTCCCCCTCCGCACTCGTAAAGGTCCCCCATACTCTCGGCCCGAGGCGGCGCCAGATAGAACTCCGAGAACTTCTGCCAGTCCGCGATCCGGCGGGGATCGCGCATGTCGAGCTCCACGATCTCGGCCGGCGTCAGCCTCGTCGCCAGGGGGCTCTGAGAGCAGTCGATCCGGGGCGACATCATCGCGTCGAAGCGGAACGGAACCTCGAGCTCCTCCTCGACAAACTTCTTCATCTCCCAGACCTCGTGCCTGTTCACCGTCACCGCCACCGTCTTCACCGTCAACGGCAGCCCGCGCTCCTTCAGGAGCCGGATCCCCCTCAGGCAGGCCTCGTACGACCCCGGAACCCGCGTCAAGGCCTCGTAGGTCTCCTTCGTCCGGCCGTACAGCGTGATCTCGATCGAGAACGGGCGGTACTCCGCCAGGTGGTCCGCGATGCGCGGCGAGATCATCGTCCCGTTCGTGAAGAGGGTGATCAAGAAGCCCTTCCGCTTGGCGTATGTGTAGATGTCGAGGAAGTCCCGCCGGGCCAGGATCTCTCCGCCCGTGAAGAGGATCCAGAGGGTCCCCGCCTCGACGAGCTGATCGAGGATCTTGAAGTACTCCTCTGTCGTGACCTCTCCCCGCCTCGCCGCCTCGTCCTGCATCGGGAGGTTGTTGTAGCAGTGCTGGCAGTTCAGGGGGCAGCGGTGGGTGAGCTCCAGCGTGACGTTGGCCGCCACCCGCTCCCCTCCGGCCTTGTTGTGAAGGTCGAGGCTGAACTCGCCGTAGCTCTTGATCGCGACCGTCACGGCGCTTTCTCCCCCACCGACTCGACGAGCCGGATCATTTCGAGGGACTCGAGGTAGCCGAGCGCATCCGTTTCGGCTTCTTCCCTCGTCACATCGAACTCGGCGACGAGCGCGTCCGCGATCGCTTCGAGGCTGGCCGGAGCCTCGAGCGCCTTCCAGATCACCGTCCCGGTCGCGTTCAAGACGTAGATGGAATCGGGGCCCGTGCCCGTCGAACGGACAGGCATCAGAATTGTCTCACCGCTGACGACCCTCATCGCCATCTCTCGGCCCCGCCGAAAAACACAGCTCACCTGGCTCTGACTCATGTATTCGACGAAACATACAGGGCTTCGAGGCGCCCGGTCAAGCACTATTGAGTCTCAAGCCGGAACCAATCAATGTTCGGAATCCTCCCAGCTGGTTTCCGCCCCCCCCAGAATGACTGTCCCCTGCGCCGCCCCGCGAATCTCCGCATCCAAGAAGACGTCTTCCCACAGGTATTCCGTCTGTGAGACCTTGAAGGCGACCTTCCCGAAGAGGTGTTTCATAGATGCTGGAGATACTAGCAGGGCGCGACCAGCTGACAGCCCCGAGCCAGCCTCCTGGCTGGAGCCCCGCTGGAGCCTCCTTCTGGCCCCGAGAGAGCGGCTCGACCGGACGAGCTGCTCGTTTCTCTTGACAAGGTGGCTACCAGTGGCTACTTTCTTCTCATGCGGGCGGTTGGAATCAAGGTGCTGAAAGATCAGCTCAGCAAGTACGTTCACCTGGCGGAGTCGGGGGAGACGGTCCTGGTCACCGATCGGGATCGAGTCGTTGCCGAGCTCGGCCCCCCCCGGGAGGGCCGCGCACCGAGACTCGAGGATGCAGCGCTCGCCGAGGCCGTTCGCCAGGGGTGGCTCACGCCGGCCACCCTCCAGATCGAATCCCCCCCGCGAATGCCCGTGGCATCCCTGGAGGTCCTGCTCCACGAACTCGATGCGGATCGCGACGAGAAGTGATCGACATCAAGTGATCTACATCGACAGCTCCGTCGTCCTCGCTCAGCTTCTCGCGGAAGACCGTGTTCCCTCCCCCCTGTTGTGGAGTCGAGTCCTCGTGTCCAGCCGGCTCTTGGTCTATGAGACGTGGAATCGCATCAACGCAAGAGGCCTGCGGAGCACACATTCCGACGCCCTCCAACGCATCCTCGCCGGGATTGCCCTGGCCGAGATGTCCGGACGCGTGCTCGGGCGGGCCCTCGAACCCATGCCGGTCCCGATGAGAACGCTGGATGCCCTGCACCTTGCGACGGCAGACTTCATCCGGAGCCAGGGGATTTCCCTGGAGATCGCCACGTTCGACCGGCGGATGTCGGAAGCCGCCTCCGCCCTGGGCTTCTGCCTTGCGTCCCTCTGATCTGAGTCGCAGGGCATCAAACAACAGGTAGCCGGTCCGTTCCCAGCGCCCGCGTCCTCGCGTCAAGCCTGTAACATTTCTTGTTTCAGGAGTGTCCATGCCACGCCACAACAAGATCCTGCTCGGCCTCGTCATCGGAGCCGTACTCGGCACCGTGACCAACCTTCTCACCGATGGGAGCGAGAAGACCCAGCGATTCGTCGCCCTCGTCACCGAGCCGATCGGGAAGATGTGGCTCTCGTCCCTCATCATGGTCGTCATCCCCCTGATCGTCTCGACTCTCTCCGTCGGCGTGGCGGCCCTAGGGAGCCTGAAACGCCTCGGCAGGATCGGGCTCGTCACCCTCGCCTCGTTCCTGCTCCTGACGACTCTCTCAACCGCGTTCGGCCTCTTCGTGATGAACACCGTTCGCCCGGGCCAGGGCCTCGACAGGTCCCTCACCGAGCGGCTGATGCAGACCTATGCATCCGAGACCAAGACCGCCATGGGCTTCGCGAAAGACTCGAAGTTCGGCATCAGCGTCCTCGTCGACATCATCCCGCGCAACCCCATCAAGGCAGCCGCCAACGGCGAGATGCTCGCCGTCATCTTCTTCGCCCTGATGCTGGGAATCGGGATCGCAATCGTGAGCAAGGAAGCCGGCAATCCCCTTCTCGACGTCATGGAGAGCCTGGGCCACGTCACCGTCGCCATCATCGACCTCGTCATGGCCGTTGCCCCCATCGGCGTCTTCTGCCTCATCTTTTCGGTCACGTCTCGATTCGGCTTGTCTCTCCTCGTGAGCCTCCTGAAGTACGTCGTGACGATCGTCCTGTCGCTGGCTGTCTTCCAGTTCGTCGCCTACCCCGTCATCCTCAAGTTCGTCTCCGGGCTCTCTCCCTTCGACTTCTTCAAGCGGATCCGCGTCGTCATGATCACGGCGTTCTCAACCTCGTCCAGCAACGCCACCCTCCCGACCACGATGAAGACGTCGGAAGAGGAACTTGGCATTCACAAGGAGATCGGCGGATTCGTCCTGCCCCTCGGCGCCACCATGAACATGAACGGGACCGCCCTCTTCGAGGGAGCCACCGTCCTCTTCCTGGCTCAGGTCTTTGGCTTCAACCTCGATCTTCCCACCCAGCTCATCGTCGTCATCATGTCCGTCATCACCGCCATCGGTGTGGCGGGAGTCCCCGGAGGCTCCATCCCGCTCCTGATGATGGTCCTGGGAATGGTGGGCGTTCCCGTGGAGGGGATCGGCATCATCCTCGGTGTCGACCGCATCCTCGACATGTGTCGCACGGTCCTGAACGTGACAGGCGACCTCGTCACCGCCACGATCGTCAACCGGGTGGAACTGCGGCTCGGGGCCGGAACGAAGGGCACGTAGATCGGGCGACGCCAGGATCTGGTGGCAGCTGTTTGAGGCCGGGTCCACCTTGGTTCGCAAATGGTAGAATTCATGGCATGAGAACTACCATTGATTCCGCCGGTAGACTCGTGATCCCGAAGCTGATTCGGGGGGAAGCTGGACTCAGCCCGGGCATGCAGCTGGAGATCCGGGTCACCAACGGAAAAATCGAGATCGAACCGGCCCCGTTGAAAGTTCGGATTCAGTCCGTGGATGGTCTGACCGTCGCGGAGCCGGAGGAGCCCGCCGAGCCCCTGACCAGTGAAATCGTCAACCAGGTCCTCGAGACGCTTCGGGGCTCGAGGTCCACGCAGTGACGGCCGAACCGGCGTTTTTGCCCGACACGAGCTGTCTCGTCGCCGCGGCCTGTGCCTGGCATGGCATGCACGCCGCCGCGGCGAGCGAGATTCGGAGGCGGCGGGCCATCGGCGAGCGAATGGTCGTTGCCGGCCACTCGATTCTCGAGACGTATGCCGTCCTGACGAGGCTCCCCCCTCCACACCGGCTCTCACCGGACTCCGCTCGATCCCTCGTCTCCGCCTACGCCGGAGGTGAGGTCGTTGCCCTGCCGTCAGAGCGCTATCGCACTCTCCTCGACCTCCTGGCTTCGGGAGAAGTCGCGGGCGGCCGTTCCTACGACGCCCTCATCGCGCTCTGCGCGGTCGAAGCCGGTGCGGGCACCCTGTTGACCTTCAACCCCAGTCACTTCTTCCAGTTCGAGAGTCCGCTGCTCCGAATCGTGAGTCCCGCGGCCCCGTAGCCCTCAGAATCCCGTCTTGTTCTTCGGAATTCTCCCGCTCTTGATGCACTCACTTCTGAGGCGGCGGCCAACGATGCGTTCCACCATCCGGCCCGTCGCGAGAACCCTGTCCACATCCAGTCCGGTCTCGATCCCCATCTCGTCGAGCATCACCACCAGGTCTTCCGTGCAGACGAGCCCGACGTTGTTGGGATCCTGGTAGTAGTACTTCCCCGTTCCGGCGACGGGAGAGCCATCGAAGAAGTTCGCGGGCTGGCCCCCGATACCTCCGAGCGTGCTCTCGAACCGGACGATCCCGGCCTGCAACGCGGCCAACACGTTCGCGAGCCCCCAGCCGCGCGTCACGTGGAAGTGCGCCACGTGCTTCGTCACGTCCGGGATCTCGTCGAGCACCATCGAGTAGTACTCGTGGACCTTGTTGGGAGGTGCCGAACCGTCGTGATCGGCGTGCTCGATATCGTCGGCTCCGATCTCGAGGAACCGCTTGGTGAAGGTCACCGCGTCCTCGAGCCGGGTCGGACCCTCGATCGGACACCCCCAGATCGTGCTGACGGTTCCGTTCACCTTCAACCCCGCGTCATGCGCCTTCTTGATGCTCCGCTCCGCCTCGGCCCAGTACCCCGCGTGGTCGAGTCCCGAGTTCTTCTTCATGTGCGAAGCCGACGTCGAGACCATCATCAGGATCCGGTCCGGGCCTATTCCCTGCTGTTTCAGCTCGATCGCCTGGTCGACGGCCCGCTCACGAATCGTGATCGCCGTCAGCTCGACTCCGCCAATCTGACTCGACACTCTCTTGCTCGCCTTGATGGACTTCAGGAGCTCGGCCGCATCGGTGAACTGCGGCATTCCCTTGGGGTTCCCGAGGTTCGTGACCTCCACTCTCCGGTATCCCGCCAGGATCAGCTCTTCGAGAACCCAGAGCTTGGCCGGCGTCGGGATCCACTTCTCTTCGTGCTGAAACCCATCACGGACGGTGATGTCCGCAAGCTCGACTTTCTTCGGATACACGAGCCCCTTCACGCCTTCACCTCCTGCGAAATCGCGCAAGGCCGGTCTTTCTCCAGCCGGACTCGAGCCTCCTCGACCGTGAACGCGTTAACGCCGAATTCCGCCGCGACACTCCCAAGGTAACCGCGCCTGAGAAACTCGAGACCCAGGGGATGCGAGCGGGCACACGAGATCAGCTCGTCGGCCGACCGGACAGGAGGCGCGGCCGCCGGGCGGGATTCGTTCGCCGCGCTCAACCCCTGCGCTGAGGCGGAATCGCCTGACGAAGAGATCTCACGCACCGCCTTCAGGACGGCGCGCGCCTGCTCCTCGGGGACCCCCGTGCGCTTGATGACCTCTCCGATCAGCTCTTCCTCGTTCATCGTGACTTCCTCCCTGGACCTTTGGGTGCGGTATGTTGACACAGGACGTCAGCATCCATGTCCTGTTCGCTTCCACTGATCGAGGACGATCCGGGCCGGGACTCCCGGCGGTCGGTCAGGGTCCTTTTCACCTCCGACACGCACCTGGGCTTCGACCTGCCTTCTCGTCCTCGAGTCGAAAGGCGCCGGCGCGGAGACGACTTCTTCTCGAACTTCGAGCGCGTCCTGGCACCCGTCTTCGAGAAGAAAGTAGACATCTTCCTCCACGGCGGCGACCTCTCCTTCCGAAGCAAGGTGCCCGCCTGGCTCGCCGACCTCGTCTTCCAGCGCCTCGCGGACATCGCCGATACCGGCACCCCCGTCTTCATCGTGCCGGGAAACCACGAGAGGTCCGCGATGCCCAGGAGCCTCTTTTTGACTCACCCCAACATCAGGGTCTTTGAGAGCCCAACGACCTTCACGGTCGAAAAGAACGGCGTCACAGCATCCCTCGCGGGTTTCCCCTACACCTCCTCGCTCCGATCCTCGTTCCCCTCCCTTCTCGAGTCCACCCGGATCCAGGAAGCGCCGCCTGGCGTTCGCCTCCTCTGCATGCACCAGCTCGTCGAGGGAGCCACGGTCGGACCGGGTGACTTCACGTTCCGGTCCGGCGAGGATGTCCTTCCCGCCTCACAGATTCCGGGCCACGTCGCCGCCGTTCTCTCGGGTCACGTCCACCGCTTCCAGGTGCTCGAAAAGGACCTGAAGCGGCGACCGCTCCCGGCTCCTGTCCTCTACCCCGGTTCGATCGAACGAACATCGTTCGCGGAAAAGGATGAGCTCAAGGGATTCCTTCTGCTCGAGCTCTCCCCATGCGAGCAGCGCGGCGGGCAGTTGAAGAAGTGGGAGTTCCAACAACTCCCCGCGAGGCCCATGATCGGCCTCGAGCTCGAAGTGGATGGAGTCACCCCCTCGGGGCTCGAAAAGAGGCTGAAAGAGCGCCTTCTCACGCTGCCGCCGGACAGCGTAGTCCGGATTCACCTTCCCTCCGATCCCCCGGCAGAACTCCTCCCAGTCCTCGGCGCAGAATCGATCCGCGCCCTCAGCCCCCCGGGCATGAATGTTGCGGTCGCGTGGCCAAGGGTGAGATTTCGGCATGGGCGCGCACTCCCGGGAGTACCGGCGAGAGTCCCGACGGCAGGGTGACGGACCTCACGGACCGGCACCGCGAAACGGGGCAACATAACACCGACGACGTCCGTAAAAGCCGTGAAGAAGGAGGGAAGGCGATGGCCGAGAGGCAACCGCGGAAGGCAAGACCGTCCAAAACTCGGGAAAACGACCGCACGGCCCTCCTGGTCCTCCTTCTGGCGGGCGTCGAGAAGTACCGTGAACTGTTCCACCGCGAGCCGCCTTCAGAGTTTGTCCGTCTCGCGGCCGAGACGCGAGAAGCGCTGGGTCTCTTCTACTGAAGTTTCCGCTTTTTCGAGCCCGTGGGCTCGAAAAGGACGGCCGTGATCGAGGCACCGCCGCCTTCGCGAGGCTTGCACTCGACGCTGCCCCCGTACCATTCGGCGATCCGCCGGGTGAGGTAGAGGCCGAGGCCAGCTCCACCATCCCTCGCCTCGGTGTGACCGGCAGACCTGTGGAAAGGCTCGAAGATCCGCTCGCGCTCCGCCTCGGGAACTCCCGGGCCGCGATCGGCCACCCAGATGCGGACTCCGGACCCTTCAACGGGCGCCACGCCAGCTTCGACGGGCGCTCCTCGCCCATGACGTACGGCGTTCTCCAGGAGGTTGCGTATCACGACACGCACGAGGCGGGCATCGAGATGGAGCCAGATGGAAACCGGAGAAAGCGCGATTCCGAGCCTTTCGGCCTCCTCCTTCATCAGTGCTCCCGCATCGACTTGTTCCGGGGAACGAGCCGCTTCCTGAAGCTCCAGTCGTCCGGCCACGAGCAACTCCTCGACGAGAGCGTCCAGCTCCTCGACCTCGGCCACCGCCGCATCGAGCCGCCGGCCCGAGGTGCCGGGCTCGTCCCGTGACAGCTCCAGAGCCATCCGCAACCGCGCCAGGGGCGATCGAAGCTCGTGGGACGCCGAGGCGAGAACTCGCCGTTGCGATTCGACGAGGCGCTGCAGCCGCTCCGCCGCCTGGTTGAAGCTCCGAGCGAGGCTTGCGAGCTCGTCGTTCCCGTCGACCCGGACGCGGACACCGAGATCTCCTTCTCCGAGCCGCCTCACCCCGGACTCGAGAAATTCCAGGCGCCGCGTCACAAAGCGCGCGGCCGGATACGTCGCGAGTGCCAGAACCGCCGCGAGGGCGACCACGGAAACGAGAAAGACCGCCGGACGGGCCGACCGCCGGGGCTGGACCACCAAGACCCGTCCGTCCGCAAGTCTCGCCGCGAAAGCTGGACCCTGCCGCGTCGAGAGCGCCTGCGGGAAGGCCCGTGATGGATCGGGCCGCGGGAGGTCGACTGTCGTGTGGGCGAGGCGTTCCCCGCCCTCCCCAAAAACCGCCGCGTTCATCCGCGCCTCTGAGGCCGCTTCTTCCAGGCGAGCCTGTAGCTCCTCCCGTGGCGCATTCCCGGGCGGCAGCAGCCGGCCGATCTCGCGGGCCTCCTCGCTGAAGTGATCCCCGAGCTTCGGGTGGAAGACCGCGGCCAAAAGGAGATGACCCGCGAGCGAGACGAGTGCGAAGGACGCGACGACGAAGAGCAAGAGGGTGGCGAGAATCCGGTGATACAGGCGGTGTCTCACGGCTCGCGGTCCCCTGGCAGGCGTGTGAACTGATAGCCGGTGCCTCTTATGGTCAGGAGACGGCGCGGGTGCTTCGGATCCTCCTCGATGGCCATCCTGATGCGCGAGACATGAACGTCGATGCTCCGGTCGAAAACGTCGTACTCCTCGCGCCTGAGCCGCTCCACGATCGCCTCCCTCGACATCACGCGACCGGCATTTCGGGCAAGGAGCAGCAGGATGTCGAACTGGTAGGAGGTCAAGGCCCGGGGCGTTCCCTTCCTCATCACCAGTCTCGCCTCGGGATCGATCTGGAGATCACCGAATCTCAGGATTGGCGCCGAGAGAGGGCGAGAGACATGGCGCCTCCGCGTGATCGCATGGACGCGAGCAAGCAGTTCTCTCGGATTGAAGGGCTTTGGAAGGTAGTCATCCGCCCCCAGCTCCAACCCCACGACGCGGTCTTCCGGGTCCCCGCGCGCGGTCAGCATCAGTATGGGCACGTCAGAGACGGCGCGGAGGCGCTTGCAGACCTCGAATCCATCGAGATCCGGGAGCATGACATCGAGTATCACGGCATCGAAGGAGCCACGGGCAGCAAGGGCGAGTCCCTGGGCTCCGTCGAACGCCAGCTCAGCGGAGAGCCCGCGAGGTCGCAGGTACTCCTCGAGCATCTCCGAGAGCTTCCGATCGTCGTCGATGACCAGGACTCGCATTCTCGATGCCTCTGTCCGAAGACACGGGCGGCGGGGACCTTTCCGCCGCCGCCCGCCCCCTTCAGGATGCTACTCGAATCGCTTCTCGAACCGGTCAGCCAGCTGACGCCTTTGAGCGGGCGTCAAGACCTCCGCGGCCTCGGCCACTGACTTGACGAGGTCCTTCGACCGCTCGTCCGCCTTCTGGATCGCCTGCACCCGGATCGCCTCCAGGGCGGCGCGGTCGACGGTGTCGCCCGAAAGGGCGGCCCGCACCTTCAGGTGCCACTCCTCATGGGTCGTGGCGAGTTCCTTGTGCTTGGCGAGCTCGTTTTCGAAGACAGCCAGGATCTTCTGTTCCTGCTCCTCCGTGGCGTTCACTTCCTTGAGGGCTCTATGTATCCGGAACTCCACCATGTCCCTCATCATTCCCTGCTTGCAGAAGCCGTGTCCGGCGAACCCCCGCCCCGCCACCCTCGCCGAGGCGATCGCGGCTGTGGCTCCCGCCAAGAGGAGAACTGTCAGGACCAGAAGGCCCCTCAGCCACTTCTTTCTGTGAGGCCTTTCACCCGATGCGTGTGTGTTCATTGTCCGTCTCCTTTTCCGGCGTGGCTCTCGGCCATTCCGGTAACGGAGAATGTGAGTCGCGTTCGTTTCGCGACTTCGATGAGAACGTAAAGATACGTAAAGGGTGCCCTGAGAGGGACCCGGCACAGTAGCCCGAGGCCACGCGAAGCGGTGCCCCCTGCGAGACGCGGATCCCCTTCATATGCCCGAGCCAGCCCTGGACGTTCGAGGAGGCCCTCCTGAGAAACTGGATCAGTCCGACATCCGCGCACGTGAGGGAGGGTCAGGGACGGGGCGCGCGGATTCCACAGGTGGCGTCGCTCTAGCCTCCCGCCTTCATCTCGGCTCTAATAGACGATGGCTCGCGTGAACCGGTGAGGCCTCCATGCGCCTCCCGTGCGGAGCCGAAGAGGCCGAGATGAAAGAAGTTCCCAAGTACCCAGGGACCCGGATCACCACGAACGGCAACCAGCTCGTCTCCTACCACACGGAAGCCCGGATCACCGACGGAGGCGTCTTTTATCCGATCACCCCGTCGACGGAGATGGGAGAGAACTATCAGCTCTCCTTCGCCGAGGGGAAGCTCAACGTCTTCGGCGGAGCCAAGCTCGCCTGCGAGACCGAGGGCGAGCATTCTGCCCAGGGCGGGGCCATTGCCTTCTCCGTCTGCGGCAAGCGAACCGTCAACTTCACCTCGGGGCAGGGCATCGTCTACGGGGCGGAGCAGTACTACCACGCCCCGGGGAAGTTCTCGACCATGATCCTGGAGGTTTCCGCCAGGGCTCTCACCAAGCACGCCCTCAACGTACACTGCGGCCACGATGACATCTACGCCGTCATGGACACGGGCTGGATCATGCTCTTCGGGAAGGACTCGCAGCAGGCGGCCGACCAGGCCGTCATCATCCGAAAGGTCG
This sequence comes from Thermoanaerobaculia bacterium, assembly GCA_022071945.1. Taxonomy (GTDB): domain Bacteria; phylum Acidobacteriota; class Thermoanaerobaculia; order UBA5066; family UBA5066; genus JAJVIN01. The sequence goes on from JAJVIN010000001.1 coordinate 307,379, forward strand.
CCGAGCTCTCCCTGACCCCCGGAATCAACATCCAGGACGGGTTCCTCACCTCGCACCTCGAACGGACGTTCTTCCGGCACGAATCGGACCTCCTGCGCGAGTTCCTCGGGGCGCCCGACGACTTCATCGACTGCCCCACCGAGGCCCAGCGTCTGCTTTTCGGACCGAAGCGCCGGCGCGTCCCGAAGATGATCGACCTCGCCAACCCCATCCTCCTGGGTCCCGTGCAGAACCAGGAGCACTACATGAACGGCGTCGTCGCGCACAGAAGCGCCTTCTACGAGCCGATCCTCGGGTTCCTCGAATCGGCCTACGAGGAGTTCGGCCGCCTGACCGGACGCCACTACGGGCTCCTCTCACCCTACCGCACCGCCGATGCCGACACCGTCTTCGTCTCTCTCGGCTCGGCCGCCGAGAACATCGAGGCTGCCGTCGACCTCCTGCGCGAACGCGGCGAACGCGCCGGGTCCATCCACGTCAACGTGTTGCGACCTTGCCCCGAGGCCGCTTACGTCGAGGCTCTGAAGGGCAAGAAAAACGCCGTCATCCTGGAACGGACCGACCAGCCCCTGGCGGGAGACAACCCGCTCGCCCGGGACATCCGCACCGCCTTCACGAAAGCTGTCCAGAACGGGGCCATCCGGCAGGATGAGGTCCCCCGGTTCTTCTCGGGCGTCTACGGCCTGGGATCTCGAGACTTTCGTCCGGAGGGAATCCTCGGAGCCTACGGCTTCGTCACCGGCACCCTCGCCCGCAAGGACGGCAAGACCGCCGCGGACGGCACGCAGTTCTTCGTCGTCGGGGTCGATCACCCCTACGAGGTCAAGGCCGCCGAGAGACCCTCGCTTCTCCCCCATGGCGCCATCGCCATCCGCTTTCACTCCATCGGCGGGTGGGGCGCGATCACGACCGGGAAAAACCTCGGCGAGATCATCGGCGAGATCGGCGAGCACGTCGCCACCCGTGATGACGCAAGAGACGACCTCGGGAGGCTGCGCGAGGTCATCCACGTCAGCGCCAACCCGAAGTACGGATCCGAGAAGAAGGGCGCCCCGACCGAGTACTTCCTCGTCGTCGCTCCCGAGAGAATCCGCGTCAACTGCGACCTCAGACACGTCAACGTCGTCCTCTGCTGCGACCCCAAGGCCTTCACCCACACGAATCCGCTCGACGGCATATCCGAGGGCGGAGCCTTCGTCTGGGAGTCGAGCGAGAGCCCCGAGACCGCCTGGACCCGCATTCCCAGACGGCACCGGCAGGCCATTCTCGACAAGAAGATCCGCATCTACATCCTGCCCGGCTTCGAGATCGCCAGAAACGCGACGAACCGGCCGGACCTGCAACTGAGAATGCAGGGGAACGCCTTCCTCGGAGCGTTCTTCGCGGTTTCGCCCTTCCTTTCCGAGTTCCGGATCAGCCGCGAGCACTTCAACGAAGAGGTCGAGGCGCAGTACAAGAAAAAGTTCGGGAGGTTCGGCGAGGCCGTGGTCGCCTCGAACATGAAGGTCATGCTGTCGGGCTTCGACCAGGTTCGGGAGATCGTCTACGGAAAGGTCGAGGACCCCGACCGTTCGAGCATGCGAGGTGACTCGATCCTGCCGCTTGCCGACTGCACGCCCGTCTGCACGAGCGTCGCGCGCCCCGAGTGCCAGGAAGTCCGCGCTCCCATCTTTCAGCGCGAGTCGTTCGACCGCGAATTCCGGGCCGGTCTCGGCTACCACCAGCCAGCATCCGTCCTGGCGGCCGCGGGAGTCGCCGCCCCGGCGACCGGAGCGACCGCCACGAAGTACGTCGCGCGCCGCCAGACGCCGGTCTACATCGCCGAGAACTGCACCCAGTGCATGGAGTGCATCACGTCGTGCCCCGACACGGCTCTCCCGAACACGGCCCAGGACCTCTTGACGATCCTCTCCACCGCCGCCCGCGCCTACGTCCAGGATTCGACGGACCGCTTCAACCTGCTGGCAGCCCTGGCAGACGTCGAGCAGCGCGTCCGTGCGGGCATGGTCGAGGCGCAGAAAGCCAAGAGCGCCACGCCCATCAGCCAGCTCGTGAGGGCCGAGGTCTCGCCCCTCACCAACGTGTCCGAGTCCGGAAAGGCCCAGTACTTCGCGATCCTCGACACCCTCCCCCTCGCCTACGGGAAGGTCAACGCGATCTTCGCCAACCTGGAAAGAAAGAGCCCGGGGGCCGGAGGCGTCTTCTCGATCTTCGTCTCCGACCTGTGCAAGGGCTGCGGCGAGTGCGTGACGGAATGCGGGGACCACGAGGCCCTCAAGATGGTCGACGAGACGGAGGAGCTCAACGCGCACCACGCGACCGCGATGGGATTCCTGAACCTCCTCGAGGACACGCCGCAGAAGTACCTTGGCCTCTACGACGCGGAGCATCCACAGTCCTCGAGGGAGGCAACGCTCCGCAACCACCTGATGGTCCGCTCGAGCTACGACGCCCTGGTGTCCGGAGACGGAGCCTGCGCGGGGTGCGGTGAAAAGACGGTTCTGCATGCCGTCGCCTCGGTCACCGAGGCCTACATGCGGCCCATCTTCCACGCCAAGGCCGACAGGCTGCTCGAGAAGGTCAAGGCCCTCGAGACATCTGGAATGGAGAAGCTCGCCGCCTTCAGAGAAAAGGACCCAGCGGGCCATGCCCGCTTCACACAGGCCGTCGCCCACCTCCTCATGGGTCTGGGGGGCGAGACCGAGGAAGACACACGGGAAAGGATCGCCAAGCACGGTCCGATCGCGGATGAGGAGCTCATCGGGGCGCTCGTCACCGTCATGAGGCAGGACGCCGTCAATCACCGCGAGATCCAGGCCGTCGATGGACGGCTCGCCAATGGGATGTCCGTCATGGCCATGGGTGCCCACACGGGCTGCAACACCGTCTTCGGGAGCACGCCTCCGAACAACCCGCACCCCTACCCGTGGATGAACTCACTCTTCCAGGATGGCGTCACCGTCGCGTGGCTCTTCGGGGAAGCCTTCATCCAGGATCACTCCCGAAGGTCCGTCGTGCCCGAGCGCCTGGCGGACGCCCTGCTCTCGGAGAGCGATGGCCTCCTCGGTCAAGGCCAGCTCTTCGACCTGACTCACTTCAACGATTCCCTGATGACGGACCGCGAGATCTCGGAGCTCCCGAAGGCCTGGGCGATCGGCGGCGACGGCGGCATGGGCGACATCGGCTTCCAGAACGTCTCGAAGGCCGTTTTGCAGAACCGCCCGAACGTGAAGATGCTGATGCTCGACACGCAGGTCTACTCGAACACCGGAGGCCAGAACTCGGACTCGTCGGTGATGACCGGCGGCTTCGACATGAACCAGATCGGCGCCGCCACGCAGGGCAAGCTGATCGAGAAGAAGGGTCTGGCGGAGATCTTCTGCTCGGGCCACGGCTCACCCTTCGTCGCGCAGGTCTCGATGGCAAACGCCCCGAAGCTCTACAAGGCCCTCCTCGATGCCCTCGAGTACCGGGGCACGGCCTTCGTCCAGAGCTTCACCCCCTGCCAGCCCGAGCACGGCGTCGGTGACGACGTGAGCACCACACAGGCACAAAAGGCACGGGACTGCCGTCTCGTTCCCGAATTCACCTTCAACCCGGGCAAGGGCGAGTCGTATCGCGAGGCCATCGAGCTGAAGGGAAACCCTTCCCACGAGAAGGACTGGTGGGAGACGACCCTGAAGTCGACGGGCGAGAAGGTCAGGTACACCGTGGCCCACTACGCCCTCACCGAGGCCCGCTTCCGCCAGCACATCAAGAAGATCACGCCCGAGCAGGCGTCGAACCTGATCCACATCGACGACATGCTCACCCTCGTGACGCAGGACGACGTCGTCAAGAGGCGGGTCTTCGATCCCTCGCACCGCTCCCACGTGCCCGACTTCGGGGTCTTCATGAAAGCGGAGGACGTCGAAGGCAAGGCAGCCTACTACTCGCTCTCGCGCCAGCTCGTCCTGCTCTGCGTCGAGCGGCGGAAGGCCTGGCGGCTTCTCCAGAGCAAGGCCGGAATCGAGAACAAGGAATACAGGGCCCAGCGTGCTCTCCTCGCCCGGCTGGAAAAGGGCGAGATCACCCTTTCGGACATGCGGCGCGGCGGCGCCATGCTGGTCAAGCAAGAGGCAGCGGCACCGGCAACCAAGCAAGCCTCGTGAGGCCACGCCGGACCAGCTTTCTCGCCAGCCTGGTTCTGATGACTCTCGTCCACCTCGGATGCCACCGGCGGCCCGAGGTGGACGAGACCTACGCCGCGGACCTCGCGAAGCATCGGGCCGACCGGCTCACCGCTCTCACAGCCGATTCCGGCTGGCTGACCGTGACCGGTCTCTTCTGGCTCGAGCCCGGAGAGAACGCATTCGGAGCCGAGGGCACAAACCCGATCCTCCTCGCTGGATCCGGAGTGCCGGCCCGTGCCGGGGTGTTCTTGCTCGGTCCGGACGGGTCTGTCCGGCTTCGTCCAGACCCCGGCGCCACCGTGACCGTCAATGGGTTTCCGCCTTCGGACGCTCCCCTGGCGACCGACAAAGCCGCTAAGCCCGACAAGATCGGGATCGGGAGCCTGGCGCTCTCCATTCTCGAGCGCGGAGGGCGTCTGGCGGTCAGGGTGCGAGACCCACATAGCCCTGCCCGCAAGAGCTTCCGGGGAATCCCGTACTTCCCCACCGACCCCGCGTGGCGCGTGACCGCGATATTCGAGACGTACCCCATTCCCAGAGAGGTCGACGTGCCGTCAGCGCAGGGCCCGCCGCAGAAGATGCTCGCGCCGGGCCGGCTCCGCTTTCATGCGAACGGCCGGGACCTCGTCCTCGAGCCGTACCTGACGCGTCCGGATTCCCAGGCCTTCTTCATCGTCTTCAGCGACGCGACGGCAGGGAAGGAGACGTACGGCGCCGGGAGATTCCTGGACGCCCCCTTGCCGCGGCCCGGAACGGCGAGGACCACCCTCGACTTCAACCGGGCCTACAACCCGCCGTGCGCCTTCACGGCATACGCGACGTGCCCGCTCCCGTCCCGGGAGAACTCGTTGCCCGTGCGGGTCGAGGCTGGAGAAAAGGCCCCATCGACGGGGCACTGATTTCCCAGGCCGCGCCCCCGTGCCCCGAGGGAGCGAAGGAGGAGATACCCGGGACTCAGCCGGCCTTCGTCGCGAAGAGCCGGAAGGTCCCCTTGTAGGTCTTGAAGTCGATCCGGGGGCCGCCCCCGTTCACCGTGGCGGTGGCCCGGGTTTCGTGCCGGCTCTCGCTCCGGTTGACGGCAAAGCCCGCCATGTCGATTTCGCCCTTGTGCGAGTCGGCATCGACGCGGAACCGGGCGGAGGCGGGAACGGCGAGCTCGATTCTGCCCTTGTAGGTTTCGAGCCGGATGTCGCGAACGACAGAAGACATGTCCACCCGCACGTCGCCCTTGTACGTCTCGAGGCGGAGGCCACCATCCAGGCGAACCACCTCGATCGATCCCTTGTAGGTCGAAAGAACGGCATCCGCGGCGAGGTCCTTGATCTTCGTCTCCGACTTGTAGTCCTTGATCTCGAGGCCCGCCGTTTTGGGCATAGAGATGTCGTAGTGGACGAAAGGCCGGGCCGAACAGTCATTCCATCCGAAAGACCACGTCGACGGGATATCCGCGTAGTCCGACTTGATCCGGACTACGTCCGCGAAGACGGAGACGCCGACTCGCGTCTTCTCGACCGACTCGCTGCTCGAGGAGCACTCCCCGTCGGCGACGATCCGGGCCTTGATCCTCGCTTCCGCTCTGTCCCAGGTCGAGATCGTCACCGACCCCTTGTAGGTGTCCAGGACGAGACGGCCGGTGAGCGGGAGGGCAACTGTCTTCGTGAACTCCTTCTCGAGCGTGACCGCCGGGGCCGGCAGGGCGAACAGAGCACACCCGAAAGCCGTCAGCAGAAACCGTGTTCTGAACATGGGAGCCTCCTCCTCGATCTCTTCTCCTCCTGATACGCCGGACCGGCGCGAAAGTTCCCGTTCCGAAGGGCAGGCTGGGCCCGCAGGCTCGGGAGGGGTCAGTGCCGGTTCTCGTTGGCGGGGCCGCAGCATTCGAGATACCCCGGCGGACCCCTCCGGCGCTGAAGCGCCGCCTCCCCTTCGAAAGGGGAGGCACCGGGGGCCGGGAGCGGCCCTGAAGCTCGCGGCACGCCTGCGGATGGGAAAGAAGAAGAGGAAATGCCTGTCCCTTGTTCTCCTCGAAGGGACGGAAGGGACGAGCTCGACTCCGGTCCCCGGAGCCTCCCTACTTCCGGAGCCTCCCCTTGCGAAGGGGAGGCCGGGCCCGCAGGCCCGGGAGGGGTCTGCGCCGGTTCTCGTTGGCGGGGCCGCAGCATTCGAGATACCCCGGTGGACCCCTCCGGCGCTGAAGCGCCGCCTCCCCTTCGAAAGGGGAGGCACCGGGGACCGGGAGCGGCCCTGAAGGAGAAGTTCCCATTCCGGCCCCCGCCTCATCAACTGGAGGAGAATCGCCCCCCGGGAGGAACCTTGAGCGAGCTCTTCTCACGCACGTTCCACGTCCGCTGGGGCGACATGGACTTCAACGCCCACATGAGCAACACCGCCTACCTCGACATGGCGGGAGACACCCGGATGCTGTTCTTCCAGGGAGAGGGCTTCCCGATGTCCGAGTTCGAGAGGCTGCGCATCGGTCCCGTGATCATGCGAGACGAGATCGACTACTTCCGGGAGTTCCGCCTCCTCGACCCGGTGACCGTCACCCTGGCCCTCGCCGGGTCCACGGAGGACTTCTCGCGGTTCAGGCTGCGCAACGAGTTCTTCAACGCGGAAAAGAAGCTCGCCGCAAGAGTCACGAGCACGGGCGCGTGGCTCGACCTCGCCCTGAGGAAGCGAACGGCACCGCCACCGAGCCTGGTGGAAGCCATGAAACGTCTCCTCCGGACCGAGGACTTCGAGGTCCTTCCCTCGCGATCCATCTGAGCGCTTCGCGCCCGGCGGCTCGCCTCGAGAGTCCCGCCTGCCCTGTCGCAGAATAGGGCGACATCAGCATGGAATCGCCTACCCTTCCCACCCTCCCGGCAACTCCGCAGACCGGGAACGGAACGAACCAACCGGGTTCCTGGATCCCGGGAGCCCGGATCGGTCGATACACGCTCGATTCCAGAGTCGGGCGCGGAGGGATGGGCGAGGTCTGGAGCGCCTGGGACGACCTCCTCGGGCGGCGTGTGGCGCTCAAGCGGCTTCCGGCGGACATCAAGGACGACCCGGAACGGCGTGGCCGATTCCTCAGGGAAGCGCGAGCTCTCGCCGCGGTGACGAGTCCGCATGTGGTCGCCCTGTACTCCGCGGAACACCTCACCGAGGACGAGCCCTTCGCGGGACCGTTTCTCGTCCTCGAGCTTGTAGAGGGCGAGAGCCTGGAGACGATCCTGAATCGCGGCCCGCTGGGTACCGAGAGGGCTCTCGACGTCTTCCGGCAGATTGCCCGGGGCCTGGCTGCCGTTCACAAATCCGGAGTCGTCCACCGCGATCTGAAGCCTTCCAACGTCGTCATCCGGCCGGACGGGTCGGCCGTCCTCATCGATTTCGGGCTCGCCATCATCGACCAGATGTTTCCAGCCTCGACCCGCCTGACTCAGGAAGGATCCACCGTCGGCACCCCTGCCTACATGGCCCCCGAACAGGTCCGGGGAGAGCCCGTGACCCCCGCCGCCGACATCTGGTCGGCCGGCATCATCCTGTACGAGATGCTGTCGGGCCGGCTCCCGTTCACCGGCCGTTCTGCCTTCGAGATCATGGCCTCGATCCTCAGGGACAGTCCGATCCCGATCGAAGAACGGGTTTCAAAGATCCCTGCTTCGCTGCGACGGCTGATCTCGCTCTGCCTGGAACCCGACCCGGCGCGGCGCCCCGGGACCGGACTCTCCCTTCTCGGCAACATCCCGGAAGAAAAGGTCGCCGTCGCGGGTTCATCGACGAGACTGCTCGCTCCCCAGGCCCTCGCGGAGGCACGGGCGCACACGGCCCTCGGGAAGCGGTCCGTCCTCGTTCTGGCCCTGGCGGGACTGGTCGGTCTCTCCCTCGTGACGCTCGCGGCCGCCCGGATGATGCCCGAGGGGGCCCGGGGCCGCTGGGTCGAGCTCTCCAGGGTGGAGGAGATGGCGAGAGAGATCTCCTCCCTGGTCTCGACTCCCCAGACATTCGTCGCTTCCGGGACGGGCTGGGTCGACGGGGAAGGACCTGTCCTGTGGGTCAGGAGAGGCCCGAACAGTTTCCTCCGCTGGCAGGGTCCCACCACACTGTCGTTTCCCTGGCCCCCCACGGAGGGTGAAGAGCGGGTGATCACCGATACCCAGGGGAAGCTCCTCGCGTGGGAGCGCTGGCCCGCCCTCCCCGCCAGGGAGCCCGGGAGGCTGCTGGAAAAGGTGAAATCGCTGGCGGGAGTTGCCCCGCCTTGGCAAGAGCTGGTCGCCGCGGGTCCCCCCGAGTTCTCGCGGGGTGAGAAGGTCCGCGTCTTCAGGGACCGCCTCGGGCAAGAGTTCTCACTTTTGAGCTCGAGCGAAGACCTTCTCCGATTCGAGAAACGCGGACCTCGCATCGAGTCCGGCGGGTCGAACCTGGCCCCGCCGCACGTGAGTCTCGGACTCCTCGCCCTCACGGCCGTGCTGGCCGCTCTCGCGGTGTCACGGATCCGGCAGCGCACCTTCGACCTGGCTGGCGCCGTCTTGTTCGGCGTCCTGTGCAGCGCGGTCCAGATGGCGAAAGTCATCCTGAACCCCGTGACGTTGAAATCGGGGATCTGGATTCCCGTTCTGGTGGAGAGTCTGGGCTTCGGCGTGGTCATCGCGATGACCTACGTGGCGTTCGAGCCCTCCGTGCGCGCGGCGTGGCCGGGCGCCCTCGTGACGTGGGTACGCCTCGTTCATCTCCGACGGGCCGGGGAAGCCCTTGGCCGTGAGATCCTGGTGGGCGCGGCGGCAACGGTGCCGCTCGGACTCTGGCTTCTGGCAATGGCCGTCCTTTCGCCCGGATCGGCCGTCGGCGCCGGATGGCAGAACATCCAGACCTTCGGACTGGCCGGCCTCGGGATCCGGTTCTTCATCAATCTCGAGCTGATCCAGCAGTCCTTCTTCGCAGCGGCAGCCTCGCTCTTTCTGGCAGCCCTTCTCTCAAAGTTCCTGCGCATGGCCCCGCTGAGCCTTCTCGCGGGCACCCTGGTTCCCGCAGCCCTGCTCCTCCAGCCCGGGACGAGCCTTCCCGTGTCGCTCGTGACAGTTTTTCTTTTTGCGTTGCTGGGAACGGCCGCTGTCTACCGGGGAGGTCTCATCTCTCTCGTGACGTTCGCCGGAATCAGCTGCCTCTGCCTGTCGGCCGCGACCCTGTCAGTGAGCTCGTGGACGTTCTGGCGCGGCATCACCGGTCCCCTGCTGGCCGCCTCGTTCGTAGCCGTCGGGGTGTGGCAGGCCTGGCCAAGAGACCGCCCACTCGAAGGGCGGTCAGGGCCGGCGAGCCGTCTACCCACACCCTCTTCCTACCAGACGGCCCTTCTCGTCAATCCGGCTCATCAGGGGGAGGGCTCGGGGCGAAGCCAGTCTCCCGAGCGCCCGCCCGACTTGGCGAGAAGCTGAATCGTCTCGATCGTGATCCCGCGGGCCGCGGACTTACACATGTCGTAGACGGTGAGGGCCGCGACGCTGACCGCGACGAGGGCCTCCATCTCGACGCCGGTACGGGCCTGGCAGCGAGCCGTCGCCACGATGCGGAGCCGGTCTCCGAGCCACTCGGTCTCGACCTCGACCGCATCGAGCGGGACGGGGTGACACATGGGGATCAGCCCGCTCGTCTTCTTTGCCGCCATGATGCCCGCGATCCTGGCCGTCTCGATCACGTTGCCCTTCTCGATCGAACCCGTGCTTTTCAACCGGGCAGCCACCTCCGGACCCAGGTTCACGAGGGCCTCGGCCCTGGCGGCCCTCCTGGTGACGTCCTTGTCTCCGACGTCGACCATCCTCGGCCGGCCGTCCTTGCCCAGATGAGAGAACTCGAGCTCGCCGGACATCTCTCCCTCCACTCCATTCAGAATCCCCTCGCCGCGCTCCGGGGGCGTTTTCCGGGGTCCTCTCTCGACAGGATACCCGGCGGAGATCCCAGAGGGCACGCTGTCCAGATGCAAGCGGCTGCCCGATCCTCTAGACTCCGCGATCATGCAGAACGGCCCGGCAGCAGACGCGCCAAGCGGCCCCGTGATCGCGAGAGTCGCGGCTCTGTCCGACGTGGGCAGGGTCCGGACGAATAACGAGGACGCCTTCGGCGTCACCGAGCTGGGGTCGGGCGAGCCCGTGGCCTTCCCAGGGGGAGCCAGGGAACGGACTCTGGGAGAGGCTGGGCTCTTGCTCGCCCTGTCTGACGGCATGGGGGGACACAAGGCGGGAGAGGTCGCCAGCAACATGGTGATCACCACCTTCACCGAGTGCCTCTTGCGAGATTCGCAGAATCGTCCGCTGGAAGAGCGGATCGTCTCTGCGGCCCGGCGCGCCAACAGCGACGTCATGGCGGCCGCCATGGCATCGGACAAGCACGGCATGGGGGCCACCCTGACGGCCGTGCTCCTGCGCGGAAAATGGGCCCTCATCGCCCAGGTCGGCGACTCCCGGGCTTACCTCCTGCGCCGGGGCGAGCTCCGGCAGCTGACACACGACCAGAGCCTCACCCAGTTCCTCGTCGACAGCGGCGCCCTCTCGGCCGACCAAGCCAAGAACTCACCCAGGAAGAACGTGATCTTGCAGGCCATGGGTCACGCGGAGAACCTCCGCGTCGCCACATCGCTCCTGGAACTGCGGCAAGACGACCGGATTCTCCTCTGCTGCGACGGGGTCTCGAACTCCATGACAGACGAGGAAATTCGTGAAATCTTGAAGGGCCCCGATCCGGACCTCGCGTGCCGGGAACTCGTCAAGCTGGCCAATGAGCGCGGCGGCGCGGACAACCTCACGACCATCGTTGCGTGCGTTGATGGACCAGGCCTCGCGCCGCCGGCCGAGGGCGAGTCGATCGACGAGACGCTCCAGACTCTCCAGGACTTCGGCCCCAATCACGCCTCGCTCAGCTGACCCCACCGGCCGAGAGGGGCGGATCTAGAGCCAGCCCGATCTCTTGAAACCGCGGTACAGCAGCAGGCAGACGAGAAACATGAACGCGATGGAGGAGGGGTACCCGAACCTCCAGTGCAGTTCCGGGATGTTCTCGAAGTTCATTCCGTAAAGGCCCGCGATCATGGTCGGGACGGCGAGGATGGCGGCCCATGCGGCGAGCCTTTTCGTGTCTTCGTTCTGGGCGACTGAAGCCAGGGCCAGGTGAGCCTCGAGGGCGGTCGACGAGAGCTGCTGGACCGTCTCGATCATCTCCATGATGCGCAGGACGTGGTCGTTGACGTCCCCGAAATACGGACGCGTATCGGGCGGGACGACCTCGCATTCGACCCGGGCGAGGTGGTTGGAAACGTCCGCGAGGGGCGAGATCGCCCGTTTCAGCGAGATCAGGTCGCGCATCAGGTTGTACACACGGTTCGTGGTTTCCTGGCTGAATCGCCCCGCGAAGATGTTCTTCTCGAGGTCCACGAGCTCTTGCTCGAGGGTTTCCACGACCGGGAAGTACTGGTCCACGATGAAGTCCATCAGCGCGTGCAAGACGAAGCCGGGTCCGCGAGCCAACAGAGTCGGGGTCGCCTCGCATTTCTGGCGGACCCCGAGGTGGGACTTCAGCGACCCGTGCCGGATGCTGACGATGTAGCGCTTTCCGACGAAGACGTGGGTCTCTCCGAACTCCAGCCGTCGGGGCTCCCCGGCGAGCTGCACCGTCCGCAGGACGAGGAACACGGAGTCGTCGTAGTTCTCGAGCTTTGTGCGCTGGTGCGCCGAGTGGGCGTCCTCGATCGCGAGGTCGTGGAGCCCGAACGCCTGCTGAACTGTCTTCAAGAGCTCTTCCGTCGGCTCGTACAGACCAATCCAGATAAACCAGTCCTCGTGGGCGAGAGCGGCGGGGATATCCGAGACGGGGACCTCCGCGACCTTCAGACCGCCCCTGTACGCGCGGGAGTTGATGACTCCTGGTTCGGTCTGGACCCCGGCACCGGACATCGACCCTCCTCCCGCACGCCGATTATAGGAACGGACCGCGCGAGCCTCGGGGCTCTCGTCGGGCCCCGGTGGGAATCTCCGAGGGGAGGGCGTCTGGCGCTCGTCGACCCCCGGTATCGCTTCCACGGGGGCATCTGGAACTCATCACACCCACCGCCGCGCCGGACATCAGAAAAGCAATTCCGAGTTTATACCCCCGGAATCGTTGAGAGTCCAATCAAAACTGAGGGGCGCCGCCCTATCGCCCTCCCGCCGCGCCGGGGCAGTCGGCTCGAGTCATCGGGAAGGGGATCCGGCGTGTCTTGCCGTCACGCGATCCCTCGATCCAGGCCATCAACGCGGCGGCGCCGTTCTTCTCGTAGCCGATGCGCTGGGGAAAGTCGTGGGCCGGATTTGCAAACAAAACGCTCGAATCACCCAATTCAACCGACGGAAACGACGCCTTCGACTGCCCGGACGGCCACGCCGTGAAGATCAGCCGGCCCTCCCCCTCGCGGATCTCCATGAATTCCGTCTCGACCACCTTCCCGTTCTTCAGAGTCCGGCTCATGCCCAGCATCACCCCGCCCGCCGGCGTCATCCAGATCTCCTCGGACGAAACTGGTTCGCCCGTCCTCTCCCAGCACCCGGCCAACCAGGAGAGGCGAGAGAGCGGCGCGGCTGTGTCGCCCGCCGAGGCGCTGCCCGGGAAGAGGAGACCGAGTCCCGTCAGAAGGATCGCGATGAAGGGCTTTCTCATGCCCCGAATCCTCTCATCGAGGTGGCAGAGACGCGAGAAGGCCCCGTGCCTCCCCGGAGGAAGTCCTCGACGCCGCCCCGTGAAAGAATTGGCCCGTGCTCGATCTCGAACCGCTCTTTTTCGGCAGGACCTTCGACGACTTTCTCTTCCGCCCCCAGCACAGCCCCGTTGCGACCCGAAAGGACGTCGATCTCACGATGCCCCTGGTTCCCGGCATGGGCTTGGCCCTTCCGGTCGTGGGCGCCAACATGGACACCGTCGTGGGAGAGGAGATGGGAAAGACCCTGGCCCTGGAGGGTGCCTTCGGGTTCCTCCACAGAAGCTGCCCCATCGACGTGGAAGCCGCGCGGGTCCGCTACGTCAAGACGCGCCATTCCTACGTGATCGCAAGCCCCCTGATGCTGCCCCGCCGGGCCACCATCGCCGAGGTCCGGGCCCTCATCGAGAGGCACCGGGCGAGCGGAATCCTGATCGAAGAGACCCCCGGCTCGGGTGTTCTGGCCGGGATCCTCTCCCAGAGAGACCTTCCCCTCGGGGATTCTGCCGGGCACCGTCTCGTCGAGGAGGTCATGACTCCACGGGCGCGGCTCGTCGTCAAGTCACCCTCCGTCACGCTCGAGGAGGCGGAACAGACGATGTGGGAGCGCCGCGTCGAGAAGCTCCCCCTCGTCGACGAGGAGAACCGGGTCCGCGGCCTGGTGACGATGCGCGACCTGCGCCTCTTCAAGAAGAAGCCCTACTCGGTCAAGGACGGCAAGGGCCGGCTCAGGGTTGGGGCCGCCATCGGGGCGACGGGAGACTTCCTCGAGCGCGCCGAGGCGCTGGTCGCCGCCGAGGCGGACGCCATCCTGATGGACGTCGCGCACGCGGACTCGGACATCGTGGCGCGGGCCATGCGCCGGTTCCTCGAGAAGTTCCGGGACGTCCCGCTGGTGGTGGGGAACGTGGCAACACGCGAAGGGGCGGCGTTTCTCGCCGAAGAGGGCGCCGCGGCGGTCAAGGTGGGAGTCGGCCCGGGGCGCGGCTGCCGGACCCGCCTCGAAACCGGCGCCGGAATCCCCCAGCTGCAGGCCATACGCGAGGCCTGGCTCGGCACGGGCGGGAAGGTCCCCATCATCGCCGACGGCGGTGTGAGGAATGACAAGGACGTCTTCCTCGCCATCGCCTGCGGAGCCTCCACCGTCATGCTCGGATCCCTGCTCTCGGGAACCGACGAGTCTCCCGGCATCGTCGTCGAGGACCCGGCCACCCGGCAGAAGGTGAAGCTCTACCGCGGCATGACGTCGCCCGAGGCGGTCGCCGATGGCGCATCGGCCGAGCAGCTCACGGAAGCCCTCAGCACGCCCGCCGAGGGACAGACAGTTCGGATCCCCTACGTCGGCAGCGTCGTGGGAATCCTCTCCCGGCTCGCCGGCCACCTGAAATCCGCCGTCAGCTACTCCGGCGAGTCCTCGCTCGCCGCGGCCCACCACAAGATCGCGGCCGACCCGGCCCGGTACCTCGTTCCCCTCTCGCCCGCGTCGCGCTCCGAGTCGTTCGAGAGATAGGCCGGCGTGCCCGTCTTTCTCACCGCCTGCCCCAGGAACTGCTACAGCACCTGCGCGATGCGGGTGACGGTGGAAGACGGGAGACTCCGGCGGATCGAGAACGTTTCCGAGAACCTGGCCACGCCCGAGGGCCCCTGCCTGAAGGGGCTCTCGTACGTCGAGCGAGCCCACTCCCCGGACCGGATCACGCATCCGCTCGTCCGCTCGGGACAGGGCTTCTCGGAAGTGACGTGGGACGAAGCCCTCGACAGGATCTCCGCTTCTCTCACGAGGATTCGCCAGGAACATGGACCCCAGGCCCTCCTCTACTACACGGGCAGCGGAACCAAGGGCCTTCTGAATGCGTGCGGTCTGGCCTTCTGGCGCCTTTTCGGAGGCTGCACCACGGCGTACGGCGACCTCTGCTGGCCGGCCGGGCTCGAGGCCACGCGCCTGACCCTTGGAGCGAACGAACACAACGCTCCGTGGGACCTCCAGAACGCGCGGCTCGTCGTCTTCTGGGGCAAGAACGCCGCCGAGACGAACGTCCACCAGATGGCTCACCTTCAGGCCGCGATCGAGAACGGGGCCCGAGTCGTCGTCATCGACCCGCGCAGGACCGAGACGGCCCAGAGAGCGGGTCTCATCCTGCAGCCCCGGCCAGGTACCGACGGGGTCATCGCCCTGGCCGTTGCCCACTTGCTGTTTCGAGGGAACCTCGTCGACCGCGACTTCCTCGCCACCCACGTCCTGGGAGCCGGCGCGTACGAGGAGATGGTCCGCGAGTACACGCCCGAGAGGGCAGCACAGATCGCGGAAGTCCCCCGGCGCTCCATCGAAAAGCTCGCCCAGCTTTTCGGAACGGTTCACCCCATCACGATCGTGCCCGGGTTCGGCATGCAGCGCTTCACCAACAGCGGGCAGACGATGCGCTCCATCCTGGCTCTCCTTGCCCTGACCGGCCAGATCGGGAAGCCGGGGGCGGGCTGGATGTACGCCAACCTCCAGACGGCCGTCTTCCACCCCGTCAAGGACCCGATCGACTTCTACCCGCCCGAAAAACCAGACGGCGTCGTGCGCGTGGGCATCTCGACTGCCCGCCTCGGCCGCGACATGCTGGCCCTGAAGGACCCGGCCCTGAAGGCGGCATGGGTCGAGCGCGGAAACCCGATCCCGCAGAACCCCGAGACGCCCCTCGTTCTCGAGGCGTTCAGGAAGCTCGAGTTCCGCGTCGTCGTGGAGGAGTTCCTGACCGACACCGCCCGCGAGGCCGACGTGGTCTTGCCCGCGAAGAACCTCTTCGAGCAGACGGACGTCATCGGGGCATACTGGCACCCGTACCTTCAGATTCGCGAGAAGGTGCTCGAGCCGCCGCCAGAGGTTCGGCCAGAGACGGAGATCTATCGTTCCCTGGGCCGTCGGCTCGGACTCAGCGAGGACGTCCTCGCGGCAGCATTGCCCGGTCCATCGGACGCGGCCGTCGAGGTCTGGCTGGAGAAGAAACTCGAGCCGTTCGGACTCTCCCTGGCCGATCTCAGAAAAGGTCCGGTCCTGGCGCCCGGCGCCAGAGAGGTCGCGTTTTCCGACCTCAGATTCCCGACGCCGTCGGGAAAGATCGAGCTCATTTCCGAGGAAGCCAGGACGAGGTGGGGGCTCGACGAGCTCCCCCGCTACACCGAGCCTGTCGAGAGCCCGAAAAGAAGCGACCGCTACCCCTTCCACTTCCTGACACCGAACACGAAGAACCGGATTCACAGTCAGTTCGGCAACCTCGAGACGATCAGGCGGATGGCTCCCGCGCCGACCGCGGCGCTTCATCCCGAGGATGCGGCCGCTCTCGGGGTCACCGAGGGGACCAGGATCCGGATCTTCAACGATCGGGGAGAGCTCTTTCTGCCGGCCGTTCTCGACTGGGGTCTGCGCCGCCGGTGTGTCTGTGTTCCCAATGGCTGGTGGATCACCGACGGAGGCGCCGTGAACGTCCTGTCCGAGGGCCGGGAGACCGACATGGGCTTCGGCGCGGCGTTTCACGACAACATGGTGGCCGTCGAGAAGGCCGCGTCCGCATGAGGGCAGCCTTCGTCTTCGATCAGGATCGCTGCACCGGCTGCGAGGCGTGCCGGATTGCCTGCGGCATCGAGAACGGAGGCGGCCGCGATCTCGCCTGGCGCCAGATCCACACCCTCAACCCCGCGCACCACCCCGCACTTCCCACGAAGCACCTGAGCCTCGCCTGCAATCACTGCGAGCGCCCGGCCTGCCTCCTCGGCTGTCCAGCCGCGGCCTACAGACGGGACACGGAGACGGGCGCCGTGCTCCTCGATTCGGACAAGTGCATCGGGTGCCGCTACTGCTCGTGGGTCTGCCCGTATGACGTGCCTCGCTTTGACGAGGCTCTTGGCGTCATGACGAAGTGCACCTTCTGCTCTCACAGGCTCGCGGAAGGCAAGGCACCAGCCTGCGCGCAGGCCTGCCCGACGGGCGCTCTTTCCCACTCGGCCCGCCCCGAGACCTCCAAGGAACCCGATCTTCTCGGCTTGCCTTCGCTGGCCTTCGGGCCTGCCTTGATCGTGAAGCGCTCCGTCGCGTCCGAAACCGAGAAGACGGCGACCCTCTCACACGGAGGAGCGGGACTCCCTCGCGGCGCTCAACCCATTCCCAAGAGGAAGATCCTCCTGCGCTCCGAGTGGGGACTCGTCGTCTTCACGACCGTCCTGCCCTTCCTCGTGGCCTGGTTCGCGGCGGGGCTCCTCGATCCTTCCTCCTCGCCGCCAGCTCTGGTCATCGCGGGGGCGGGAGGACTGGCGATGGCCGTCAGCACGCTTCACCTGGGCAAGCCGTTCAGGGCCTGGAGAGCCATCCTCAACCCGAAGACGTCCTGGCTGTCGCGAGAGATCCTTCTCTCATCGGGCTTTCTCGCGGCGGCCACGCTCGCGCGACTGTTCCCGGTGGAGAGCTCTGGCACCCGCTGGCTCGGAATCGGGGCTCTTCTGGCCGGAGTGGGCACGGTCCTCGCCATCGACGCGCTCTACAGGCAGATCCCGGTCCATCCCGTTGCCGGTCCCCGCTTCGACGCCGCCGAGACCTGGCTGACGGCTCTCTTCTTGGCCGGCATCTTCGCGGGATCCGCCTGGCTGTGGCTCCCTTCCGGCTTCCTGAAGCTCGCGTTCAGTCTTTCGAGGCGACGCCGATTCGACGATCTGGAGACGGGGACTCCGAGATGGCTCCCCCCGTGGAGAAAGCTGCTGTTGCTCCTGGGGTGCCTGGCCGTCTCGATGCCCGGATCGGAGCCTCTCAATCATGTCCTGGGAATCGCGCTCGCGACGGCGGGCGAGGTTCTCGACCGGTGCCGGTTCTACCTGGAGCTCGAACCCGTCAGTCCGGGCCGTATCCTCCATGCGGCCGCGCGGGGGTTCTTGCCCGTGCGGCACGACGTTCACCTCCCAGCAGAAGCTCTCTGAAATGTCAGACACGATGACCAGTTCTTCCCTCCCGCACCCCATTCCGCTCCTCGGACGAGCCCTCGAGAAGCGCCGCGTGTCCCCGGAGTCCGGCGCGCAGCCGAAGAGGAAGGGCAAGGCTCGTTCACAATCGGGTTCCTTCCTGACCCGCCGGCCCATCCTCCTGGCGCTCGCGTTCTCGGCCGTGGTCTTGGCCCTGACAGCCGATGAGCGGACTTTCGGCCTGACGACGGACGGACAGATCGTTTCGCGAACGGCTTACTCCATCGCCGAGCTCGGAGAGCTGGGCATCGCCCGCGGCCACAAGGTCAACATCGTGCGGCCCGAGGGAGATGCCGTCACGCGATACGGGATCGGAGCCTCGCTCGTGCAGGTGCCCGCGGCTCTCCTCGCGGGATCCTTCGAGGAGGCGAACGGCCCCGGTTCCTCGCAGACCCTGTTCGTCCTCGGCCAACTCTTCTGGGTTCTGGCCGCGGCGGGCGCGGCCGGCGTCATGGCACAGAGCCTGGGCAGTTCGGGAGCTTCGGCAGGTCTCGCGATCCTCGTCGCGAGCCTGTCATCTCCGCTTTGGGGCTATGTCTCCTCGGACTTCTCGGAGCCGCTTCAAGCGGCGGCGGTGGGCTGGTCCTTCGCGTTCGGCTTCCTGGCGGCCGGGGCTGACGACGAGAAGCGTCAGCGAGCGTTCTGCATCGCCGCCGGAGCCGCCGCGGGAGCCGCCCTTCTCGCGAAATCGATCTTCATCGTCTTGCTTCCCTTCGTTCTTGCGATCTCTGTCGGCTCGTCGCGGTCCGGCCGGCTTCGCCGAGCCCTCTTCACAGTTTCGGGCTGGATTCCCCTTTCGGCCTCATGGCTCGCCCTCGAGGTCGTCCGGTTCGGACGGCCGTTTGCCTCTTACGAGGGCGAGCACTTCAGCCACCCTCTTTTCGACGGACTCTGGCGGCTTCTCGTGGGTTCGAACAAGGGTCTCGTCTTCTACTTCCCGCTCGCCCTCTTGGTACCGGCCGGCCTCGTCCTCTTGTTTCGAAAGAGCCGGACTCAGGCCTTGTGGGTCTTGGGTTTCTGCGGCTTCGTTCTCGCTTCCACCGCGGCGTGGTGGTCCTGGGACGGCGCGGCGGGATGGGGTCCACGGCTTCTCGTTCCGCTGGTGCCGCTCCTGGCGGCTCTCGCCGTGACGGGTGCGGGCCTCTTGAAGCCCGTTTTCTTCTGGATCCTTTTCTCGCTCGGTCTCTCGATCAATTTCCTCGGCGCGCTGCAGCCCGACGCGTTGACGACGTGGTACTACAGCATCCTGGCCCCGAAGCCTCTCTCGAAAGCCGAGGCTGGGCGGTACCCGGACTTCGCCCTCGAGAAGAAGGCCAACGGCGACGACGCCCTCCTGCCTCTTCACCACGTTCACGCCAACTCGGCCTTCTCGCCGATTCGCGTTTCCTGGTTTCTTCTGGGGAAGCGGCTGCTGGCGCGAAACCCCGTCGAGGCGATATCCAGGCCGCCGTGGGCCACGACCGTGCCGGGACAGGAGGTCGCTCTCTCGCCGGCACGTGCCATCCCGGAGAGCGCCCTGGTCTTCTTTCGAGCTGGCTTTCGGTGGCCCCATCTGGGAATGTCGCTTTCGCCCCCCGCTGGCGAGAACGACACGGCTCTGACCTACATCGACTGTCTCTACGACCAGGCCCTCAGGGCTCAAGACATGCGCCGGGCGGATCGAGCGGTTCGGTTCGCCTTCGAGCTCTATCGCCGGGTTCCCGGACCGCAGTCTGCCGTGGCGTACATGGAAGGGCTTCGCCTCGAAGGCTCGCACGACGAGCTCGCCGCCTTCGCGAAGGACCTCCCACCCGAGTGGACGGCGAGTAGCGAGCTCGGGATGGTCCTGGCACTCTCCGCGCGAGATCGCGGAGAGAACGAGAAGGCGGGAAAATACCTGGCCAGGATCGCGTCCTCCGATCCGCGTCCCGCCTTCAAGAAGCTCTCGGGGCGGCCTCCCACCGAGTGGCCCCCGACTCTGCGCGAGATCCTGCGGTGAGGCCGGAAGGCAGAAGGGACTCCTTTCAGGGCGAAAGCAGAGCGATCCCTTCCTGTTGAATCCGGGCGCGGAGCGGGACGATCTCCTTGGCGGAATAGGTGTCGAGCTCGGCGAGAAACGCCGCCAGGCGGGCCTCCGCCCGCTCCAGTCGCGTCAGTTGAGTCGGGGTCGGCGGCGCCCACGACGAGGTGATCGCGGAGAACGCCGCCTGGAGATCGTTCGCCACACGGGTCGGGGCCGAAATCCCCCGTTCCTCGGGCGCGGAAAAGAGCTTCCTTTCCAGGTCCGTCAAGCCTTTCCGGACCGCCGTGATCTCTTTTGTCAGCGGTTCCCCGGCCTTGCGCCGGGCCTCCGGGTCCCTGAGAGTCTCCCCTCTCCGGCGGAGCCTCTCCTCGACATCCGTCAGGTCGCTTCTCATTCTCCGGATGCGAGTGGCGGCATCGACGGCCTTCTCGGTCGCGGCTCCCGCGCGCTCGATCGTCTCCCACCGCGTCTTCCAGTCCTCCGGAGTGTTCTTCGAGCGCGGGTCCGGAAGAATCTTCACCTTCGTCTCGGCTTTCAGGTCCTTGTAGCGAATGGAAACCGTGTACTCCCCGGGCGGGAGCTCGGGACCCGACCGGAACCACTCGGGGATCTCTCCCCCGTCCGGGGCTCGGGGAAAGCGGCGGAAGGGATCTCGCGCCAGATCCCAGCTGACGCGGAAGAGCCCGTGACGCGCCGGAGCCTGAAAGCTCCGGACGAGATTCCCGGCCCCGTCCTTCACGGTGAAGGAGAGCCGGGAGGTGTCACCAGGCCCGCCTTCGCTTCCACCCTGATCCGGCCGTCCCGGCGCCCGGTCCAGGCTGGCCGGGACGCCCTCATCTCCCGCCGCGGGAAGCGAGGGATCCGAAAGCGAGATCGTGAAGAGCGCCCCGTAGGGCCGGGTCTCCCCCGCGAAGTCGCCTGCACCTGGCCAGTTCGCCCCGTCCCTGGCGGATCGCCAGTGCTGCTGGGCCGGCAAGGGACCGAAGACCCGCAGAGGGGCGGCGAGGACATCCTCCGAGAGCTCACGGAAGATCCGGATGTCGTCGAGGATGTAAAGGCCGCGGCCATGGGTCGCAATGACGAGGTCATGGTCACGAGGCTGGATGGCAAGGTCCATGACCGAGGCCGTCGGGATCGCCTTCTTGAGAGGAAGCCAGCCGGAGCCCCCGTCCAGCGAGACGTGGAGCCCGAGCTCCGTTCCCAGGAACAGGATTTCCTTCTTCACGGGGTCCTCTACGAGAGAGAGCGCATAGCCCTTGATGGCCGGACTCGTCAGGTTCTTCCATGTCTTGCCGAAGTCATCCGTCCGGTAGACGTAGGTCCCGAAATCCGAACGGCGATGGTTGTCCAGGACCGCGAAGGCCGTTCCCGGTGCGTGTGCGGACGCCTCGATGGCGGCTACGCAGGCATTCGCCGGGGCTCCCGGAAGGGCTTTCTCCACAGAGGTCCAGGCCTTCCCCCCATCGCGTGTCACGTGGATCCGGCCGTCATCCGACCCGGCCCAGATCAGCCCCTTCTCGAGAGGGCTCGGAGAAATCGTGACGAGCGTCGTGTAGTTCTCCGCGTTCGTCGCGTCGATCGTGATGCCGCCGCTCTCCCCGGGCTTCTGCCACTCCGGCCGGTTCGTCGTCAGGTCGGGGCTGATCACGTTCCACGTGGCGCCGCGATCCGATGATCGATGGACGAACTGACTGCCGAGATACACGACTGCGGGATCGAAGGGGTCGAGCGCGAGCGCGGTGCTCCAGTTGAAACGGAGCTTGATCTCGGGCGAGGGCGAGAGAGGCTTGGCCTCGCGGCGCTCTCCCGTGACCGTGTCCCAGCGGACGAGGTTTCCGCCCTGCGAGAGCGAATAGCCCCGTCTCGGATCGTCCCTGTCGGGAAGGGTCTCGAACCCGTCTCCCTGACCGAGGAGAGTCCAGTGATGGTGCTGGATTCCCCCTCTCTGCCAGACGGTCGAGGGCCCCTTCCACGAGTTGTTGTCCTGCAGGCCGCCGTACACGTTGTAGGGAGTCTCGTTGTCGAGGGCCACGTGGTAGTACTGCGCGAGCGGCAGGGTTCCCGCGAACCGGAAGGTCTCACCCCGGTCGCGGCTCTCGTAGACGCCCCCATCATTGCCGTCGAGAAGCCGGCGTCCGTCCGCCGGGTCGATCCAGAGGGCGTGGTGGTCGACATGCACGAGGCTCTTTCCGGTTCCTCGCAACGTCTGGAACGTCTTGCCGCCGTCGTTGGAAACTCGGAGGTCGGTCGCCAGGCTGTAGACGCGGTTGGGCCACGCCGGGTCGACCCGGATGTCTGCGTAGTAGAAGGGACGGGGATTCACGGATACGGAGTCGTTGACGGTCTCCCACCTGTTTCCGCCATCTTCTGAGCGCAGGAGCACGCTCTTCTCGGCCTCCACGACGGCGTAGACGAAATTCGGGTGCCCGGCGCAGAAGGCGATCCCCATCCGGCCGAACGGCGCCTTCGGGAGTCCCTCGCGCTCGCCGAGCTTTCGCCACGTCTCTCCACCATCGAACGAGACGTGAAGGCCCGAACCCGGCCCCCCCGAGCGGAACGTGTGGGGCTGGCGTCTGTAGTCCCAGAGGGCGGCGATGAGGTGGCCGGGGTTCGCCGGATCCATCGCGAGGTCGGCGCACCCCGTCTTCTCGTCCACGTACAACACCTTCCGCCAGGTCTTGCCGGAGTCGGCGGTCTTGAAGACGCCCCTCTCGGGGCCGTCGCCCCACGCCGGACCGAGCGCGCAGACGTAGGCCACCTCGGGATTGGCAGGGTCGAGGGCGATCCGGTGGATCCTCTCGGATTTTTGGAGGCCCAAGTTCTTCCAGGTCTTGCCGCCGTCCTGAGTCCGGTAGACACCGTCTCCGTGCGAAACGCTGTTGCGGGGATTCCCTTCTCCCGTTCCCACCCAGACGACGTCGGGAGTTCGGGGATCGATGGCGACGGCGCCGATGGAGTGCACAGGCTGTTCGTCGAAGACGGGCACGAAGGTCAGGCCGCCGTTCGTCGACTTCCAGACTCCGCCGCTGGCCGCGCCCACCCAGACGATTCTGGGATTCGCGGTGGGCGCATCGATCGCCGTGATCCGGCCGCTCATGGCTGCCGGACCGATGCTGCGCGCTCTCAGACCCTCCAGCCGGACGGGATCGATCGCCGCGGGGAGACGTGGAGTGGCAAACGAGAGGCCCAGAAGAACGATCGCGCCGCACCGCGAGATGAACATGGAAGCTCCTGGCCGGGATTCCGGCATGAGGCTCATGGACATGAGGCTCATCGGCATGAGACCCGTCGACCTGAGGCTCATTGACATGCGCGTCATTGTGCCCCTCCACGGAAAGGTTTGGGGAAGGGGAACTCGCGTAGCATCCTTCGCGGAATGCGAGACCCGCGACGAACATGAGTCGGAAAGACCTGATCAGCTCGCCGCTTGCGAGGCTCCTGCGCCTGGGGGGGCTCGCCGGCCGGGTCGGACTCTCGATGGCGGCCCAGGAGATCGGCGGCCTTCTGGCTCCGAAAAAGCGCCACGAGACGCGCCGCCATCAGAGCCTCCTGAAGAACGCGGCCCGCATCGCCGACACCCTGGGCCAGCTCAAGGGAGCGGCGATGAAGGTCGGGCAGATGTTGAGCCTTCACGAGACGATCCTGCCCCCGGAAGTCGTGGAGGTGCTGCAGGCCCTTCAAAAGCACGCCCCGCCCGTCCCCTTCGAGAGCGTCGAGAAAGAGCTCGAGGCAAGACTCCCGGACCGTGGCCGGATCTTCGCCGAAATCGAACCGGAGGCCTTCGCCGCCGCGTCGATCGGACAGGTCCACAGGGGACGGCTCCGCGACGGACGCGAGGTGGCCATCAAGATCCAGTATCCGGGCATCGACCGGGTGATCGAGGCCGACCTCGCCAATCTGAAGAGGGTCTTGAAGAGCGTCATCGCCCTGGTGGCCGACATCAAGTTCGACCCGATCTGGCTGGAACTTCGAGACCGGCTCCGGGAAGAGCTCGACTACGAAAGAGAAGCCGCGACGATCGAGCGGATGGCGGAGCTGCATGCAGAGGTTCCGGGGATCGTCATCCCGCGTGTCGTCCCCAAGGGAACGGCCAGGACGGTCCTGACGACCGAGCTCGTCGAGGGGCTGCCCGGCAACGAGGCGTGCGACGAATCGATCGACCAGCGGGTGAGGAATCGCTGGGGGTTGACCCTCTTCGAGTTCCTGCTTCGAGGGCTCTTCACAAACCGGCTCCTGCATGCCGACCCCAACCTCGCGAACTTCGCGTTCCTTCCCGACGGCCGGGTCGTCGTCTACGACTTCGGCTGCGTCAAGGAGATCCCGCCACGGCTCCTCTCCGGCTACAAGAAGCTCTGTTCCGCCGCCCTTTTCGGAAGAGGCGAGGAGATCCCGGGGATCCTCGCGGGCATGGGAGTCCATCGCGCAGACGGATCTCCCTTGCCCGGCGAGATGGTCTTTCCCTACCTCGACCTCATCATGGAGGTCCTCGAGCCCGGCGACTCGTACCGGTTCGGCGAGGACAGCCGGGTCTACCGGCGTCTCATCGATCTGGCGTGGTCGAACATCGGGAACGCCTCGGATATACGGTTCCCAAGGGACATCATCTTCATCAACCGGACGGTCGTCGGACACTTCGGCAACCTCTCGAGGCTGAGAGCTTCCGGACCCTGGCGGGATCGCGTCCTGAGATTCTCGGGCGCCAGGGAGTGACCGCTGCAATAGCCGCTGCCTTTCGCGAGAGAATCCGGGAGTGCCAGTCGTTCACGGCAAACGGCAAGCCGTCCGGCCAGGACCCCGCGGACCGTCGGGGCCGGGGTGGACGAAACGGGAGACTCCATGCGGCGGGGCGTGAGCACGGAGTGTCGCGAGGTCCTCCTCGGAACCGGTCTTGGCGACGATCGAGTCCGGGAGCTCCTGTCGCCCGCCGGCTTCACCGACTGGCGAGGGGCGGAAAGAGCTCTGAGGCAGCTCGCAAGAGGGGGCCACACCGCGCAGGTCGCCTCGATCCTGCCGCACTTGCTCGCGACGATCTCGATGGCGGGCGATCCGGATGGGGTTCTCGTGAACCTCGAGCGGTTTGCCTCCGGAAGTCCGAATCGAGGGGAGCTCTTCCTCTACCTCGAAAAGAACCCGCGGGCGGTCGAGGTCCTCGTGGCTCTGTTTTCCGGGAGCCAGTTCCTGACCGAGATCCTGCTCCTCTACCCCGAGCTCTTCTCGCGCCTGGCAAACCCGAGGAGTCTGGCCATCGCCAAGAGCGCCGACCGGCTGACGGCTGAAGCAGAAGCCGCCTCGGAAAGCGGCGGGACTCTCGCGGAGAAGC
Organism: Thermoanaerobaculia bacterium; assembly: GCA_022071945.1. Lineage (GTDB taxonomy): Bacteria > Acidobacteriota > Thermoanaerobaculia > UBA5066 > UBA5066 > JAJVIN01. Next base: position 332,563 of record JAJVIN010000001.1, read on the forward strand.
TCGATGCGCTGAGGAGGTTCCAGCGGCTGGAACTCCTCAGGATTGGAGTCTCGGACCTCCTCGGACTCTTCGACCTGGCGACCGTCACGGAACAGCTTTCCAACCTCGCGGACGGCCTGGTGCGTGCCTGCCTGTCCGCCACGGCGTCAGACACCGGGACGGATCTCTCCGGCTTTGCGGTCCTGGCGATGGGCAAGCTCGGCGGCCGCGAGCTGAACTACAGCTCGGACATCGACCTTCTGTTCCTGGCCCGGTCGGACGTGACGTCGTACTGGCGGCTCGGACGCAAGCTCATCGACGCGCTCGGGGCCGCGACCGGGGAGGGCTTCCTCTACAGGGTCGACATGCGGCTGCGCCCCTGGGGAGAGGCCGGGGCGCTCGTCACCTCACCCGAGGGCTATGTCTCGTACCTCGACCGGCACGCGAGGCTGTGGGAAAAGCAGGCTCTGATGAAAGCCCGAACGATCGCGGGTGACGAGACAGTGGGACGGGAGTTTCTCGACAGGATCGCTCCTCTTCTCTTCGGCTCGAGCGTCGAGACGACCCGAAGCCACGTCCACGCGATGAAGCAGAAGACCGAGAGCGTCCTGCGCCGGCAAGGCCTGGGCCGGCGCGAAGTGAAGCTCGGCGAGGGCTCGATTCGCGACATCGAGTTCGTCGCCCAGTTCCTGCAGCTCGCCCATGGCGCCTCTCACCCCGAGATCCGAAGCCCGCGCACCCTCGAGGCCCTGGGACGGCTGACGTGCGCCGGATTCTTGACCGAGCAGGAGTTCCGGGTGCTCGCGGAGGGGTACCGGTTTCTCCGGACGATCGAGCACCACCTCCAGATCATGCACTACCGGCAGACACACATTCTGCCCGACGAACCCGAGGCCCTCGGCCAGCTCGCGCGCCGGCTCGGCTTCACGGGAGAGGGAGCGGGCGCGGAGTTCCTTTCCCGCTACCAGCAGCACGCGGCCGCCATTCGAGCCATCTACGTTCGCCACCTCGGCTCCGAGAGAAAGGAGAGCGCCATCACACAAGCCGCCATCTCCGCGAATCCCCAGATCCGCGAGCACGTGCTGCGGATGGACCCCTCCTACACGACGGCCTTCAGCGACGACGAGATCAAGAAGCACGCGCTGCTGGCCGACGGCCTGAAGGACGAGAAGCCGGTCGAGGTCGAGGCGATCACGCTCGGCGAAGGCCTGTGGCGCGTGACGATCGTCGGCTACGACTATCCAGGCGAGCTGTCGGTCATCTGCGGGCTCCTCTTCGCGTTCGGGTTCAGCATTCACGATGGGAACGTCTTCACCTACGAGCCGGCCGGGAGCTCCCCCGTCACGCCAGGGTCCTACCCGTACCGGGGAGGAGCGTTCCGGGGAATCGGCGACGAGTTCTCCCCGAGGCGCCGGTTCGTTCCGGCGCCGCGCAGCTACAGGCGCAAGATCGTCGACGTCTTCACCGTCAAGAGCGAACGGACGGATCGAGACGCCGCGGTCTGGGACCAGTACGCATCGGATCTGCGGATGCTCTTGCGGCTCATGCAGGAAGGCCGGACTCGCGAGGCGCGCGGAGTCGTCGCCAAGAGGGCCGCCGCGACCCTCTCCGAGGGGCAGAGCCCGGCATCGACCCTCTACCCCGTCGACGTCGAGATCGACAACACGATCTCGGAGCGCTACACGGTCTTGAGGATCGACTCTCTCGACACGGTCGGGTTCCTTTACGAACTGACGAACGCCCTGGCGCTCTCGGACATCTACATCGCGCGCGTGACGTGCGAATCCACGGGAAGCCGCCTGCACGACATCCTCTGGGTCGTCGACGCCAACGGCAAGAAGATCACCTCCTTGGAGAAACAGAGGGAGCTCCGCGCCGCGACCGTCTTGATCAAGCACTTCACCCATCTCTTGCCCCGCTCCCCCAACCCGGAGTCGGCTCTTCTGCACTTCGGTGAGCTCGTCACGCAGCTGCTCGGCCGCCGGGACTGGGCCGGGGAGCTCGCTTCGCTCGAGAGGCCGCGAGTCCTCGACGCCGTCGCTCAGATCCTCGGCGTGAGCGACTTCCTCTGGGACGACTTCCTCAGGATGCAGCACGAGAACCTCTTCCCGGTCGTTCAGGAAGCGGGCGAGGAGGCGAGCCGGAAGAGCCGCGAAAAGCTGAGGATGGAACTCGAACGGACGCTCGAGCTCGTGAGGGAAGCAGCGGAGCCCGACGGCCTGGCGGAGGCCTGGCGGGTCTCTCTGAATGCATTCAAGGACCGCGAGCTCTTCCGGATTGACATGCGGCACATCCTCGGTCAGACGGCGGAATTCGAGGAGTTCTCCGAGGAGTTGACGGAGCTGGCCGAGGTGGTCGTCGAGGCCGTCGTCGAGATGTGTCTCGAGGAGCTTCGGGGCGTCTATGGCGACCCGGTCCTGGACGATGGACAGCCCTGCCCGCTCTCGGTTCTGGCCCTCGGAAAGTGCGGCGGGAAGGAACTGGGCTTCGCGTCGGACATCGAGCTGCTCTTCGTCTACGGCGGGAATGGAAGGACGAGTGGCGGGCATGGCATCACGACGGCCGAGTTCTTCGAGAAGCTCGTCCAGTCGTTCGTCTCCTCGATCCGCACCAAGCGGGAGGGGATCTTCGAGATCGACCTCAGGCTGCGCCCGTATGGCAAGGCCGGGACGATGGCCGTCTCTTTCGACTCGTTCCGGCGGTACTTCGCCCCGCGCGGACCGGCCTGGGCGTACGAGCGCCAGGCGCTCATCAAGCTGCGTCCGATCGCGGGCGACGCGCCGTTCGGCCAGCAGATCTCGACCCTCAGGGACGAGTTCGTCTACATGGGCGAGCCCTTTGACGTGACGGCCATGCGGGCGATGAGGGAGCGGCAGCTGCGTCACCTCGTGACACCCGGAACGAGCAACGCGAAGTACTCGCCAGGAGCGCTGGCGGACATCGAGTACCTCATCCAGGGGCTGCAGATCCGGCACGGGGCGTCGGAGCCGTCGGTGAGAGTGGAGAACACCCGGGCGGCGATGGCGGCTCTTGCCGCCGCTTCTCTCCTCACGGCGGCCGACCATGCCAAGCTCAGGAAGGCCCACACCTTCTTCCGCTGGCTCATCGACGCCCTCAGGGTCGTCAGAGGAAACGCGATGGACGTGACGGTTCCGGCGTTCGGGACCGAGGAGTTCGCCTTCCTGGCTCGCAGGCTGCGCTACGGAGGGGATGCGGCGCGGCTCCGAGAAGAGTTCTCGACCTTCACGGCCAACGTTCAGGAGATGAGCGCGCGGCTTCTGGTGTGAGGAAACGGCGGCCGCGGGGCAGCCGTGCGGTCGCGTGGCAGCCGTCCCCTCACCCTCCCCCCCGCCGCGAGCGGCGCGGGGGAGGGCAAGAGGAAGAGGCCCTCCCCGCCCTTCGGGTGGGAGGAGCCGCAATCGGGCCCCTGGAACTAGGCGTCGAAGTAGAGGGCGAACTCCCACGGATGGGGCCGAAGCCGCATGGCGCTGACTTCCGCCGACATCTTGTATTCGATCCAGGTCTCGACGACGTCCTCGGTGAAGACGTCGCCCTTGAGCAGGAACTCGTGGTCGTTCTTCAGATTGTCGAGGGCCTCGTCGAGGCTGGCCGGCATGCCGGGCACGTCCTTGAGCTCCTCGGGGGTGAGGGAGTAGATGTCCTTGTCGAGGGGCTCACCCGGCGAGAGCCGCTTCTGGATGCCGTCCAGGCCCGCCATGAGCATCGCGGCGAAACCGAGGTAGCCATTGCACGTCGGATCCGGGAAGCGGACCTCGATGCGCTTGGCCTTCGGGCTCGGGCTGTACATCGGGATTCTGACCGCGGCACTGCGGTTGCGGCTCGAGTAGGCGAGGTTGACCGGCGCCTCGAAGCCGGGCACGAGACGGCGATAGCTGTTGGTCGTGGGGTTGGTGAAGGCCGCGAGCGCCCCGGCGTGCTTGAGGATCCCGCCGATGTAGTGCATCGCGAGCTCGCTCATCCCGCCGTAGCCGTCCCCCGCGAAGAGAGGCTCGCCGCCCTTCCAGATGCTCTGGTGAACGTGCATGCCGCTGCCGTTGTCTCCGAAGATCGGCTTGGGCATGAACGTGACCGTCTTGTTGTGGCGCCGCGCGACGTTCTTGACGATGTACTTGAACCACATCAGGGCGTCGGCCATCCGGACGAGAGGCAGGAATCGCATGTCGATCTCGGCCTGTCCCGCTGTCGCCACCTCGTGGTGCTGGCGCTCGACCCGGTATCCGACGCTCTCCATCATCAGGACCATTTCCGTCCGGATGTCCTGCTGGCTATCCGTCGGTCCGACGGGGAAGTAGCCCTCCTTGTAGCGCGGCTTGTACCCGAGGTTGGGCTTCTCGTCCCGGCCTGTGTTCCACTGTCCCTCGACGGAGTCGAGGAAGTAGTAGCCCGAGTGCTGGTTCTGCCCGTAGCGGATGTCGTCGAGGATGAAGAACTCCGGCTCGGGTCCGAAATTCGCGGTGTCGCCGATTCCGGTCGACTTCAGGTAGGCCTCGGCCTTCCGAGCGATGTTGCGGGGATCTCTGGAGTACTCCTCCTTCGTGATCGGGTCGACGATGTTGCAGATGAGAGAGAGGGTGCGGTCCTTCATGAAGGGATCCATGACGGCCGTGGCCGGATCCGGCATCACGAGCATGTCGCTGGCATGGATGGGCTGCCACCCGCGGATCGAGGACCCGTCGAATCCGAGGCCTTCCTCGAACACCGACTCGTCGATCTCGCTTGGCGACGTCGTGAAGTGCTGCCAGAGGCCGAGGAAGTCGTTGAACTTGAAGTCCACCGCCACGGCGCCCTGCTTCTTCATGAACTCGATCACTTCTTTGGGGGTCATAACGTCTTGGTTCTCCTCATCCTTGTGGTTTTGGTCCAGCGAGTGACAGGAAAGAAACCTGCCGCTTCACACCGAGGCAACGATCGTGCCGCGTGCCTGGTGAATGGGCAGAGGTCTGTCAACTCATTTACCTTCAGTGACTTTCGCCTTTATAGTCTCCATGGGACCTTTCAGCTACGACCAACGTTTCTGCCATGGAGTTGCGATGTTCCAACAATTCTGTCGCATCTGTGATTACGGGAGACGGTCAGCGAGGACCTCCTTTCGTCAGACGCCTCGTGTAGGGCGAGCGGGTAGGGGATGTTCCAAGGGACGCCCGCGCCCTATCGGTCGATTGATTCTGCTCCCGATCCGGGATTCCGGGGCCTGGTGGCGTGTCGAAATCCCTCGCGGGAGCGAGGCCTTGCCGAAAGCGAGGCCTCGCGCAAGTCGAGGCCTCGCCTGAGACGAGGCCTCGCCTGAGACGAGGCCTCCGTCCCCGCACCGGACGAGCCCTCCTTCGGCAAGGGCACGGCTAGAAGAAGTAGAGGGCGTTGAGCAGGATGGTCGCCTGTTCTTTCTTCGGCGCTTCCCCGGCCTTGGCCTCAAAGACGTTCGCGTCCGAGAAGTCGACCCTGAGGTCGGATCTGAAGACGAGATTCGGCGTCAGTTTGAACTCGGGCGTCAAGGTGAGGCTCTTGAGGGCCTGGGAGACACCGGTCCGGGCGCCGTCCTGATCGTCGAAGTACTCGCCCCTGAAGCCGAGAGCGAACGAAGAGGTCAGCCCGACCTTGAGAAAGCCCGCGAGCCCCCAGTAGCTCGCCGTCTCGCCCGGGACGACGGCTCCCTTTTCCGAGCCGTAGTCGAACTCGAGGGCGATGGTCGCGGTGCCGGACGGCTTGAAGATCGCGACGAGGTCGAAGAGGCTGCGGGGATCACTGTTGACGTCCGTCCGCTCCGGGCCCGTCAGGAAGTTGGCCGCCAGCGAGAACTTCGGCGTCGGAGTGAGGCCGAGGGAGAGGCCGATCGTCTTCGAGGAGTTGTTGTCCTTGGCGTTGTCCCAGCCGTTCACGATCATGAAGCTGCCCGACACCTGGTCGCTGAACGCGTAGGTTGCCTTCAGCCCCGTGTGGGTGAAGGGCAGGGCATAGCCGAAGAGGAAGCCCCGGGTGGCGTTGTCATTGAAGCCGTCGTACCCGTCGATCAGCTCGTACCCGGCCGGAGTCACGAACTTGCCGGCGTCGAGCCTGAGGCCGCTGCCGACGGGGGCGATCCAGCTGACGAACGCCTGCTGGAGGTCGAAGTCCTCGGCCTTCCCCGTTGCCGGATCGCGGAAGAGCCCGCTCGCCGCCGTCATGCGGGGAAGCGACCCGCCGGCCGTCGCGTCGACCCGAAAGCCGGCCTCCCCGGGCTTGGAAACCGCCTTCTGGATCACGAGCTCGGCAACATCGAGCTTGATCGTGTTGTCGTCGAAATCGAAGACCCGGAAGGTGTTCAGGCCCGAGGCCGGCTTGTTGAAGTTGTAGGAGTAAGAGGCCGAGACGAATCCATTGACCGTGATCTCCGAGTACCACGCCTTGGCGGCAGGCGCCTCGGCTGTCGTCCCGGCTGGGGATGTCGCCGCTGGGGATGCCTGTCCCTCCGTGGAGATTGTCTGTCCCTGAACGGAGGCCGCATGAAGGACGGCGGCTGCCACGGTGAGAAGCGGGATACCGAAGTACCGAAGGGGGTTCATCGATCGACTCATGGACTCTCCTTACGTCTGGAACCGTCGGGAATTCCGAGGGCCCGGTTGGCCATCCCCCGAGCACGGCTGATGCCGGGGCCGTCGGGATGCCCGTCCCAGCCTGCAACATCTTCTTCTGAAACGACTTCTCTTCCGACAGTCGATCGGAGAGCCAGATGTGATGGTGAACGTTTTTGATATGCCATTACAGTGTTTTAACAAATTTGTCATATTCATGACAAAGGGACGCCGGGCGTGTTCGACTCCACGATTCCGATCCGGCTCCCGTCTCCACGAGCTGCGGCTTGGCCCAGGGCTCCGATCCGACATTCACGGCCATAATGCATCGATAGTCTACATATTTGTTAGATCATGTTCTCGGGTTCCTGAGTCGGCGGGAAAGAGCCGCCGGGGCCGGCAACCACTCCTGATTTCGGATCTCGATGTCCCCTACAGCTTCCGGACTTCCCTCGCAACCTGTTTCTTGCGATGCTCGTAGGGATATCGAGCTCGGCCGTGTACAGCTGGAAGGACTTTTTCGACGCAGCTCCGAGATACAAGTACTCCCGGACCCTGGGCCGGGGCGGGATGAGCATCGTCTTTCTGGCGGAAGATCAAGACCTGAACACGGAAGTCGCGGTCAAAGTCCTCTTCTCGCGGGCCGACCAGTTCGACACGGATGACACACTGGCTCGCCTCAAGCTCGAGGCGCAGATCAACCGCAAGATCCGGCACCCCAACGTGGCTCGGATCTTCGACATCGGCCAGGCGGGCGAGTTCTGGTTCCTGACGATGGAGTACATCCCCGGACAGGACCTCTCCAAGATCCTCGCCGACCGGGGCTCCATACCGGCGCGCGAGCTCGTCCCCATCATGCGCCAGGTCGCTCTGGGCGTCGGAGCCGCTCACAACCTCGGCTTCATCCACCGGGATCTGAAGCCCTCGAACATCATGATCGACACGAACGGAGCGGCCGCGGTTCTGGATTTCGGCGTCGCACGCTCCGTCACGGGTTCCGGCAGGACGGGCCCGGGAATCGTTCTGGGCACACCGGCCTTCCTTTCTCCCGAGCAGGCCACCGGTCAGGTCCTCGACGCCAGAAGCGACGTCTTCTCTCTCGGGACCGTGACGTATGCGGCCGTGACGGGCAAGCTCCCCTTCTGGGCCGACAAGCCGCTCGCGACCGCGATGGCCGTCGCCACCCAGCCCCCTCCGCTCGAGCCGCTGGAAAGGTGCGGCGCTCCTCAGGAGCTCATCGCCCTCATCTTGCGCTGCCTCGAGAAGGAGCCCTCGAAGAGGTTCGCCGACGCCAACGAGCTCGAGACGGGGCTGGCACTCGTCCCCTTCAAGAAAGAGGCGCCCCTGCCGCCCGAGCTCGACGAGTCTCGCCTGATGTCGATCTTCGAGGAGCGGAGCGAGGAGGCCCTGCTCGACACGACGACGCTCCCGACGCGAACCCCCTGCATTCTCGTCGTCGACGACGATCCCCTCACCCGCAGCCTCCTGAAGCACCACCTCGAGACGGCGGGCTGCCTCGTCCTGGAGGCCGAGGACGGCATCGCGGCCCTGGAGGCAGTCCAGCACGGGCCGGACCTCATCCTGATGGACATCCGGATGCCGCGGATGGACGGCCTCGACGCCACCCGGATCATCAAGACAACTCCCGTGGGAGCCACCCTGCCCGTCGTGATCATGTCCGTCATCCGTGACCGGTCCCGGCTCGCCTTCGCGCTCCAGTGCGGCGCGACCGACTTCATCCCCAAGCCCCTCGACATCACACGGACCCTGGCCACGATCAGCGATCTCCTCGCCCACAAGGGCCTGCGGCTCTCCGCGTAGCGCCAACCCCGACCGGACCGGACTCCGAGACGCCGCGAGCTTCCCGAGGAAAGCCCGGCGCCTCGCCAGGAACTCTCTCCTTCAGAAGGGCCAGGAGTTCTTGAGCCAGTCCAGGGCGTGGCCCCCCAAGAACACCAGGCCGTAGATGATGACCGCGAAGTAGACGAGGGTCGCCACCAGCCAGAAGAGAGCCACCAGGAGCATTCCCCCGTCTTCTTCGAGCTCGGCAATGCAGGCGAAGAGGATGACGAGGGCAGGCAGCGAGTTGTTGAGCGGGAGGCCGCCAAACGGAATGGCCATGAGAGCCCCCCCGGTCAGAATGAGGCTTCCGCAGACGCGCTTGCCCCGGATTCCCGTCACCCACGACCTCATCCGGGGCCGGGTCACGGGAGCGCAGATCTTCAGGATCCTCTCGCATGCCCGGAGCATCGCGACCCAGACCTTCTCGGGAGGGGCGGCCTTCTTCAGCCTCTCGGGGAGCCAGGGCGTCTCGTGCCCCCGCGCCAGCTGCCACCCGAGAGCCATGAAATTGAGGCCGCCCAGGACGGAAAGCGGTCCGAGAGGAATGGGCTGGAGAAAGGGCAGCGCCAGGACGATCGAGATGAAGCTGTAGCTCGCCTCCCCGAGTGTGGCGAAGGCCGAGCCGAGAGTCAGCTCGTGCCGGCGAGCGCGATCCACACACTGCTCGAGCGTCGCGATCAGCACCTGAGTGCGGGTGCCCTCCGGGCGGACGGCCTCCTCGGCCGTTGAGTTCGATTCTCCGTTCGTCATCGGGGAAGTCCCTTTCGCGAGCGCGCTCGGCGGAGAACTCCCTCCGACGGAGACGTCCGGTTTGGATTTCACCCTGCTGAAATCGGCCCTCCGGAACGAAAAAGCCCGGGCACTTGGCCCGGGCGTGTGCTCTTCGTGTCGTGGGGCGGTCAGGCGCGGCAGCGTCCGCGCGCGGGGATCCCGGTCTGTGGATCCCGCAGGGTGAGCTTGAACCCGGAAGTCACATCCTCGAAGGAAACGACGACCCACTCCTCGGCTCCATCGATCGTCACCGGAGCCGCCGTGACCTTCATCTTCGATCCCTGCGCGGGCTGGTACCCCGCTGCGGCGAGCGCCCTGTACGGCGACAGATGAAACTCCTTCTCTCCGGCTGCCGTCGTCAGGACGAGTTCGGGCTGACCCATTCCGGGCCCGCCGGTGAAGCTCTTGACGGTGCCCTCGATCGTCGCCACCCGCGTCATGTCGGGTCCCGAACCCCCGCAGCGAGGCGCGCCGGTCTGCCCTTGCCCCAGTCCGGCCGGACCGTTCCCGGCGGCCGGCCCGTTCCCGGATCCCTGTCCACAGAAACCGTGGCCGCCACCCCAGCCGCCCCGGCCCTTCCACAGAGGCACCCCGTCCGCGGAGCGGAGATTGAGGGTGAGGTTCCTGGTCAGGTTCACCACCTGGGAGACAGCCTGTCCGTTCTCACAGCTCGAGCAAGCAAAATAGGTGACCTTGACCGAGTCGCCCGACTGGGCGGCGAACCCCAAGGCCGACAGGTACCGGTAAGGCCCGAGGACGAACGTGTAGTCCTTCGCCCCGTCCCGCAAAACGAGCGAGGGCATGCCGCTGCCGGCGCTTGCCGAGAAGCTCACGACCTGGCCTTGAACGGTCACGGGTGCCGTGACGTCGATCGGAGACGTGCCTGTCCCGGGACCCGGGCCATTCTGACCGCCGGGTCCGTTCCCCTGTCCACGGCCCTGCGCAAGAACGGTCGCGGCAGAGAGGAACGTCAGGCTGAGAAAGGTGATGAGTGTTCTTTTCATTTCGTGACTCCTTCCACCCGAGAGAAACGCACGTCCCCTGCCAGACCCCAGCGGCACTCACAACCCAATATTTTCCAGTAACTTGACCTCGCGCCGGCCCGTCCTGCCCCTGCCGTTGCCTGCAGAATCTGCAGCCGGCATGCAGGCAGGTTTGCAGCCTCAGGAGAGCCCGAAGCTCCTGAGCCGGTAGTAGAGGGTGCGCACGGAGATTCCGAGGAGCCGGGCGGCTTCCTCCCGGTTGCCCCGGCTCTGCCTGAGGGCTTCCATGATCGCTTCTCTCTCGCGGAGCTCTTTCGAAAGCTGAGGAGCGGCGCCCCTCTCCGCCCGGTTCGACAGCGAGAGGTCATCAGGACCGATCGTTCCGTCGCCCCGGACGATCAGGGCACGCTCCAGGACGTTTCTGAGCTCGCGAACATTGCCCGGCCACCGGTAGGCCTCGAGCGCCCGGACCGCGTCGGGGCTGAGGGCGGTCTCACGAATCCCGTGCCGGCTCGCGAGCACCTCGAGAAGATGCCTGGCGAGAACGGCAATGTCGCCGGGGCGCTCGCGCAGCGGCGGGAGGTGGATGGTCACGACGGCCAGCCGGAAGTAGAGGTCTCCACGGAAGGAACCCCTGTCGCTTTCCGCCAGAAGGTCCCGGTTGGTCGCGGCCACGAGCCGGATGTCGACCGGGAGATCGCGGCTCCCGCCGAGCCTCCTGGCCGTGCGGTCCTCGAGAACCCTCAGGAGCTTCGCCTGCAGCCCGACGGGCAGTTCGCCGATCTCGTCCAGGAACAGCGTTCCCCCACTCGCTTCCTCGAAGCGGCCCGCCCGGGCCTGGTCGGCCCCCGTGAACGCCCCCTTCTCCGTGCCGAAGAGCTCGCTTTCAGCCAGGCTCTCGGGGAGCGCGGCGCAATTGACGGCCACGAAGGGTCCCGGAGCCCGGGGCGACCGTTCGTGGAGTCTTCTCGCCACGAGCTCCTTGCCGGTTCCAGACTCTCCGGTGATGAGGACCGCGACGTCTCGCGGCGCGACCCGGTCGACGAGCGCGAGCACGTCCCGCATGGCGTCGGAGCCCGTGACGAACTCGCCGTTCGTGACCTCCTTCCGGAGGGCCGCGTGAACGGTTTCGAGAAAGGCCTCGGGAGACGGCAACGGCTTCGTGATGTAGTCGGTCGCACCGAGCCGGATGGCCTCGACAGCCTCGGGAATCGTCCCGTACGCGGTCAGGAGAAGGACGGGCGGAGGAGACGGTAGGCTCTGGACACGCTTGAGGAGCCCGACGCCGTCCAGGTTCGGCATCCGGCGATCGGACACGACGAGCTCGAACGCGCCCCTCTCGAGGTACCTCAGAGCTTCCAGACCGTCTCGAGCCTCGACGACCCCGTGGCCCGCGCCCTCGAGGATGTCGCGCAGGAGCCCCCTGAAGGGGGCCTCGTCATCGACGACCAGAATCCGGGCCATCTTCCTTGCTCCTTCCGGCCGGGAATCTCAGATTCGCCACGCAGCCTCCCCCTTCCCTGTCGCCGAGCGAAATCTCGAGCCCGTTGGCTTCCGTCAGGGCCTTGACGATGGCGAGCCCGAGCCCGGTTCCTTCCGCACGGCTCGTCACGTACGGCTGAAAAAGCTGGGCAATCGGGAGCTGGAGTCCCGGCCCGCGATCCGAGACCAGAAGCTCGGCTCCCCCGCTCGTGTTCCTGACCGTGACCTCGATCTCGCCCTCTGGATCGAAGGCGCGGGCGTTGGCGAGGAGCTCCTCGAGAATGCTGACGACATTCTCCCTGTCGGCCGTCACGGTCACCCGGGGATCCAACTCGAGGCGTGTCTTTCCATCCAGCCGCTCCACGACCTCCCGGGCCAGCGGGACGAGGTCGAACGACTCGGGTTGCCGCTCGGGGGGCCGCGCGAAGTCGAGAAGCCTCTTGATGAGCCCCTCGATTCGCTCGCTCGACTCCACGATCCTTCGGGCCCGCTCGCGAGCCGGACCCTCGAGCTGTCCCGCGAGCATCTGGGACGTCCCCTTGATCACGGCGAGCGGGTTGCGGATCTTGTGAGCCAGGCCCGCTCCTGCGAGGGACACCGACTCGAGCCGCCTCCGCTCGGAGGCCGCGACCGCAAGCTCCTGGCGGGTGACGAGGTTTCGGGCGGCGACGAGGGCCAGAAGGACGAGTCCGGCACCCGCAATCACAGAGGTCCCGACGACGGTCGCGGCCAGGGTCTGCGCTCCGCCCGCGGCGGATGCTGGATAGATCTTCAGGCGGACAGGCGATCCCATCGGACCGCCCCCACCCCAGTGGCCCGCACCCATCATGATGGAACGCCACTCCCGCCCGAGAAAGGCGGGCATCTCGACCGCGCTGCCCTTCACGGAACCCGCTGCCGAGACGAGCGCGCCACGGGCCATGAGCTCCACGCCGGAGACCGCCCCCGAGTTCTCGGAGACGAATCGCCGCAGGACCTCGGCTGCCTCTTCAGGACCACTTTCCCTCAGCGCCGATTCCAGCTGGTGCCCGAGCCGGAGAAGGACTCCGTCCCGCACGGCCTCGTCCCGCTCGACGAGCACACGGGCCGTCATCACGGCCAGGACGATCATGCCCAGGGCCAGAAGGGCGGCAGGAATCGTCAGGACCGGAAGGGGCCGCCGGCGAAACACCAGATCATCGTAACTCCTCGCCACTCCCGGGCGGGGAATCCATGACCTCGGAGGCGCCGGCCTCTAACCGGACGAGGCGGAGCCCGCGCCGGAAACGGCGCACCGCAAGAGCGCGTCCCGGCCGGCCATCCCGAGGAGCTTCCCGTTCGAGTCGACCACGGGAAGCCGCTTCAGACCTCTCTCGAGCATCAGCTTGAAGGCATCCTGGATCGGGGTCTCGGGCGTGACGGTGACGGGATTCCGGGTCATGATGGAAGCAGCCGTCGCCTTCCGAGCCGTCTCCGTGGATTCCCCGCCGGCGGAGCCGATCCCCAGGGAGCTCGCCAGGAGGCGCCAGAGACCCTTCCGCGATTCGGCGAAACGGACGAGGACGTCCCGGTCCGAGATGATGCCCACCAGTCTCCCCTCCGAATCGACCACGGATAGCCTCTGAGCACTGGCGGCGGCCAACTGCCGCAGGACTTCCTCGATCGAGGCTCCCTCCTCCACGGCACTCGTCCGGGTCTCCAGGACGTCCTTGACGAGCCTGACCCCGCCGATCCGGATCTCCTCGCGAGCGAGAGCGGCCAGGTCGGGTGCCGTCAGGGTGATGACGCGGATGATGTCGAGCCGCGCGAGCATCCCCACGAGCCGGCCCGCGTCGTCCGTCACGGGAAGCCGCTTGAGGCCCCTGTCGAGGAGGACTCTGACCGCATGAGGCAGCGGGTCGCCTGCCTTTACGGTGACCACGGGTGACGTCATGACGTCCCGGCACACCTTGCCTTCCAGATCCTCCATGAGCCCGGCGGCTGGCTCCGCTCCGAGCTCGGGAAGAAGGCCGAACCGGATGGGAATCCCCCCCTTCCGGATGAGATCGCCTTGAGTGACGATGCCCACCGGCCTGCCATCGGAATCCACGACCGGCAGACCATGGAACGGCGACTTCAGCAAGATCTCGAGGGCCTGCCTCACCGAAGTGGCGCCCGTCACCGAAACGGGATGGGGCGTCATCACGTCCGCCGTGGTCAGGTGCCTGGGGACGAGCTGGCTCTCCATGCTATGAAGGCTCGCCTCGCTCCTTCTCACGAGGACCACGCCCTCGGAAACGAGGGCTTCGACGGCAGGCAGAACCTGATCGAGGAAGCGCTCCGGCAGGACGATCTCGATCTTCACGGGCAGGGCGAACGACAGCACCTCCAGCGAGGTCGAGGCGACCTCGCCGTTCTCGAAGGACCCGGAGGAACCTCTTTGAACGATGGCGCGGGCTGGAACCCTTAACGAGGCGATCTTGCGGACGATCTCGGCCGCTGGTGCCTTGCCCTTCCGGCCCGGACGCTCGCTCGTGAAGACCTCGATGACGGCGTAGGGAACTGGCACGGTGCCTCCCGGTCTAGCGGGCCCTGCCCACCCAGATTCCCAGGACGGCGAGCGCCAGCCCGAGAACGTTGTTGAGGAGGATGTTGAAGAGGGCCGCCGGACGCGATTCCGACAGAGCGAAGTTCACCGTCTCCAGACCGTAGGTGGAGAAGGTCGTCAGGCCCCCCAGGAACCCCGTCATCAAGAGGAGCCGGGCGCTTGGACCGATGAGGCCGCGCTCGGTGCCGAGAGAAAAGAGGAGACCGATCAGAAAGCAGCCCGCGAGGTTGACGGCCAGCGTGCCCCAGGGAAACCGGGTACCAAAGGACCTCGCGGCCAAAAGGGAAACACCCCAGCGCGTGACCGATCCGATCCCGCCACCGAGAAACACGAGCGCCAGCTGCGTCACGAAGGCTGTTTTAGATCATGGGACGGCCCGAGGGAAGGAGAACCTCGCGCTCGCACCCCACCCAGCGGCTGAGCCCGGACCTCCGGGCACTGACCTCAGCGCACTGACCTCAGCGCACTGACCTCAGCGAGCCGATCTCAGGGCCTTTTCGTTTTGCGCGAGAGGTCCGAGAGAAGCAGCATCCCGTCACTCCGAAAGCTGATGCCCAGGTCCTTTGGATGGAGTCTCACCGAGCGGACGGTGTAGAGAGGGACCCACGGAATCTCCCTGTCGAGGATCTGGATCGCGCGCTTGAGGAGGGGGAGGCGAGCGGAGGGCTCCGAGACTCGCGCGGCCTCCTGAATGGCCCGGTCGAAGTCCGGATTCGAGAATCCCGTCCGGTTGTTCAACCCGAGCCCCTTCTCGACGTCCTTGGTGTGGAAGAAGTTGCGCAGCGGCTCACCCGCGTCCGGCCCGACGACCCAGCTGAAGAGGAAGAGCTGGCTCTCCGTCTCGATCTTCCTCCGAAACGCCGGAGACGGCTGAACTCTCACTTCGGCATCGAGGCCGGCTTCCCTCAGCTGCGCCGCCACGGCCCGGGCCACGTGAGCGTTTGGCTGTGTGGTGTCGAGGGGCACTTTCCGCTCCCCAAGCCCGAGGGACGAAATCAGGGACCGGGCGGCCGACAGGTCCCGTTGCCGGAGCCGGATCTCTGGATCGAACCCGAAGACGCCCGAGGGCACGAGCTGTGACGCGGGGAAACCGGCCGCGGGTCCCACCACCTCGAGCAGCGCCGGAATGTCGAGAGCGAGACGGACGGCTTCCCGGGCTCGCTTTTCCCAGAAGGGCGAGGGGCGGCCGTCCGGCCCTTTTCGCAGTCCGAAACCCAGGTACTGCAGGGCCCCGCTGAATTCGCTCGAGAGGGTAAACCGCTTGTCCCCGGCGGCCCACCGGGCTGCTTCCTCGGGCGGGTCG
This sequence comes from Thermoanaerobaculia bacterium, assembly GCA_022071945.1. Classification (GTDB taxonomy): domain Bacteria; phylum Acidobacteriota; class Thermoanaerobaculia; order UBA5066; family UBA5066; genus JAJVIN01. Next base: position 348,058 of record JAJVIN010000001.1, read on the forward strand.
ATGACGAGTGTGCCGGGATTCGCCTTGAGGCTCTCGATGGCTTCAGGCCCGCTCGAGAAGCACTCCCACACGGTGTGCCGGATCTCAGCCGGGGAAGAAGCGGTTGCCTTCAACTCGACCCGCGTGCCCGGAACGAACTGGACGACTTCGTACGGCCCCGTCCCGAGATTCCGGCGTCCGGCCGGAGCTGCCGGAGCCTCGCGGGCGATGAGGACGGCGGTGAGCGTTGGCAAGAGAACGCCCGATCCCTCCGCCGCCGTGATGTCGACGGCTTGCGGACCGTCTGCCTGAACGGACTTGACGGATGCCAGGCTGCCGGCAACCGCCGAGCCCTCCGCGCGCGCCCGTTCGAAGCTCCGCACGACGTCCGCGGACGTCACGGGAGACCCGTCCGAGAACCGCGCCCCGTCCCTCAGCTGGAACCTCCACACGTCCGGAGACGGGTTCGACCAGCTCGCGGCCAGAGCCGGCACGGGTTCCCCCGTGCTCCCGGCCCGTACGAGAGGATCGAAGACGTTGACCGCCAGGATCCGGGAGATGAACCGTGAATCGGCGTAAGGATCGATCTCTTCAGGCAGGTAGCTCGACAGGACCTTGAGTGTGTCCCGAGCCGGCCCGGCCTGTCTCTCGACGCGGTTGCAGGCGGCCACTGTGGCGAGCACCGCGAGCAGAAGAAGGATCCCCGAGCCACGGAACGACAGTCTCTCGGTCATCTTTCGGGACTCATTCTAGCGAGCACGAGCGAAGGCATGCTCCCGGCGTCCTCACTTCGAGAGACGCTGCGGCGCGATCCGCGAGTTCACCGGGTCACAAAGGCACCTTCGTGTCGATCTCCTGGACGCCCGTCCACCATGGTCCCGTCTGGGTGGTGCTGGTTGACGAATCCCCCGTATCCCTCGATGACGGGGCTGGCACTCCGGCGGTCATGCAGGGCCGCCTCACCGCGTTCCTGTCATACAATGATGTATTACGGGGAGGAAGAGATGGCGGCATTGACCGTCAGGCTCGATGAGGCCACCGAGGAGGCGCTGCGCCGGCTCGTGGATGCGTCGGGAAGCACGCGTTCCGGCGTGGTTCGGGCCGCGATCCTGAGGCTCGCGGAGGAAACACGCGTTCGTCCGGGCGAGACTCCGTTCGGGAAGGTGGCGCACATCCTCGGTTCGGTGAGGGGCATTCCGAAGGACCTCTCCGAGCGAACGGGAGAGCGGTTCTCGGCCCTCGCTTCCGAGAAGCGGCGGAGGCGGACCCGTTGATCCTGACGGATGCAGGTCCCCTCGTTGCCCTGATCTCCGCGGACGACCGGAACCATGCGGCCTGCATCGACGCGCTGAGAGCGTTCCGCGAGCCGATGCTCACAGTCTGGCCGGCTTTCACGGAGGCGATGTACCTTCTGGGAACCTGGCCGCCGGCGCAGGAGGCACTCTGGGAGTTCGTCTCCTCGGGCGCACTCAGCTTCGCCGCTCTCGACGTGGCAGATGCCCCGCGCATGCGAGCGCTCATGAGGAAGTACCGGGACCTTCCGATGGACCTGGCCGGCGCGGCGATCGTGCGTGTCGCCGAGCGAGAGGGCATTCGGCGCGTCTTCACCCTCGATCGCCGCGACTTCTCGGTCTACCGCCCCCTCAGGACCGGCAAACTCGAGGTCGTGCCATGACACGTCCGATCGTCGGGTGTCAGGAGGCGCCCGAAGGCTCGACCAGTTCGCCGATCTTGCCGGGTTCCTCCGGCAAGATGGCGAAGCATGCGCTGACCCAGCGAGCACGAGAGAAGGGACCTCGGATTCGAAAAGTGATCCGGTCCTGAGCACGAGGATGCCGGCGCCTGAGGCTACTTCGTGTCCATCGCCTCAACGCCCGTCCACCCTTCCGGGATCCCGTTCCTTTCGAGCTGCGCGGACCGCTCGAGATACATCCTCGCTGCCCTGTCGTTGCCATCGCGCGCAAGGACCGATTGAAAGAGCGGCATGGCATCGCGCATCCGGCCTGCCAGGTAGCACGCGAGGGCCTGTTCGAAGTCCGCACGGGTCTTCTCCTTGGCCTCGGCCACGTCCTCACGGTCTCCCGCGTAGACGTCGAAGACATCCACGGCGCTCGCCCGCCCCCGGACCCGCACCCTTCCCACGAATCGATGTGCAAGAGATTGTGGACGGGCAAGCTTGGTCCGAGTGTCTCCGCTCATGACGATCGAGACGCCGAAGTGCTTCGTCAGTCCCTCCATGCGGGCGGCGGTGTTGACGGTGTCGGAGATGACCCCGGTGTCCGTGCGGTTCTGGTCGCCGATGATGCCGAGGATCAGCCGCCCCGTGTGCAGCCCGATCCCGATCCGGATGGGGACTCTCCCCGTCCGTTCCCGCTCGCGGTTGTAAGCCGCCACTGCCTTTTGCATCTTCACGGCCGCGCCCGCCGCTTCCTCGCCCCGATGTGAAAAGAGCGCCATGATCCCGTCTCCGTAGTACTGATTGACGAAGCCCCCGTACTCCTCGATGACGGGGCCGACACGCCTGAGATAGGCATTGATGAAGGCGAAGTTGTCGCGGGGCGTCATCGTCTCCGCGAGCGTCGTGTAGGACCTTATGTCCGAAAACAGGACTGTCATCTCGGCCTCGCGCTGGTCACCGAGCGACACATCGAGGACCGAATCACGCCCGAGCCTCTGGAGAAAGGCGTGGGGGACGAACCGCCACATCGCGGAGTTGATGCGCAGGAGCTTCAGGTGAGTCTCGACGCGAGACAGGAGTTCGTCTCTGGCGAAGGGCTTCGTGACGTAGTCGCTGGCTCCCGACTCGAACCCCGCGACGAGGTCGGAGACCTGGTTTTTCGCCGTGAGGAGAACCACGGGAAGCCTGTTCGGCGGGTGCGTCTCGCGAATCCTCTTGCAGACCTCGAGTCCCGACATCCTCGGCATCATCACGTCCAAGATCACGAGATCGAACTGGCGTCCCGAATCGAGGATCGCGAGGGCCTCGGCTCCATTCCTCGCCGTTGCCACCGAGTACCGCTCGAGTTCGAGGTAGTTGGTGAGGACCCTCAGATTCACGGGCTCGTCGTCGACCGCGAGGATCCGGGCCCCGTGCGAATCACCTCCGGGCGTCTGCGGGCGGTCCGTAAGTTCATCCGGTGCGAGACGAGTCGACAGGTCCACGACGTCTGAGCGCTCGGAACGGGGAGGGGTCCTCATTCCCGCCGCGAGCGGAAGGGTCACGACGAAGCGCGACCCCTTCCCCACTTCTGACTCGACTCGGATCCGGCCGCCGTGGAGTTCGACGAGCTGGCGCGTGATTGACAGGCCGAGCCCCGTTCCGCCGTACTCCCTCTCGATCGACCCGTCCGCCTGCTCGAAGGGGTGGAAGATCCGCTCCCGGGCCTCCTCGGGAATGCCGATTCCGGTGTCGGTCACCGAAATTTCGAGGAAGCCCTCGACTCTCTCCGCGCCGAGTTCGACAGTTCCCTCCTGGGTGAACTTGATGGCGTTGCCGGCCAGGTTGTGAAGGATCTGCTGAAGACGGCCCTCGTCCGCAAGGACCGCCGGAGCGTCCGGCGGAATTCGATTGACGAGCTCGAGCTTCTTGCCTTCGAGAAAGGGCCTGGAGAGCGCGAGGACGACATCGGCGAGAGGTCTGACGTCGACGGCTGTCTTCTTGAGTTCGAGCTGCCGGTTCTTCAGGCGCGAGAAGTCGAGGATGTCATTGACGAGGTGCGCCAGGCGTCTGCCGCTCGTCACGATCATTCCGAGGTTCTCTTTCGTGGCGGCGGAGAGTTCGCCCGTTGCACCCGCCAGAAGAGAGTCCGCGATTCCGATGATGCCGATGAGGGGTGTCCGGAGCTCGTGAGAGGTGTTGGCGAGGAACTCGTCCTTCAGACGGTCCGCGTGCCGGAGGCGGGCGCTGATCTCCCGCTCGCGCGTGACCTTCCGCCTCTGGGAAACGACGAAGAGAGCTGCCGCCGCGCCCGCTCCGAGGAGGTAGAGCGTGTAGGCCCACCAGGTTCTCCACGGGGCCGGGAGGATCCGGATCGGGATGCGGTCGCCGGTGGAACTCCAGACGCCCTCGCTGCTCCGGGCCTTCACGTGGAAGACGTAGCGGCCCGGATCGAGATTCGTGTAACTGGCGAAGTGGCGCGAACCCGCATCCACCCAGCCGGCATCGAAGCCCTCCATCCGGTAAGCGAAGCGGTTGCGTGCGGGATCCGTGAAATCGAGGGCCGCCATCTCGAAGGAGAAGACCGAGTCCCGGTGGGTCAGCCGGACTTCGCCCCACCCGGTTGCCGGGCGCTCCAGCAGGGCCGGAGACTCGAATCGCTTCAGCTCGGTCACGACGACCGCAGGCGGCAAGGAGCCTTCTCCGGGCTGCTCCGGGTTGAAAATATTGAGGCCGTTCTCACCGCCGAAGAGGAGGCTTCCATCGGGACCCGCCGCCCGGGCGGAAGAGAAGACGTTGCCCTGAAGCCCGTCGTGAACGGTGAAGGTCCGAAACGAGCCCGACCTCTGATCGAGCCGGGCAAGCCCCCGGTTCGTCGAGACCCAGATCCGGCCATGCTGGTCCCCGAGGATCGCGTGAATCGTCCGGTTGGGCAGACCATCCGGCTCCCGGTACCAGGTCCGGCCGCCCGAGCGCCGGTCGAAGGCACAGAGACCGCCCTGGGTCCCGATCCAGAGGACTTCGGTGGCTGGATCCTCCCAGAGCGACAGGATGTTCTTTTCCGCGGGAGCCGCGGCTCCGATGCCGTGTCTGAGAATCTGTCCGCCGCGCGGATCTCGCGAGAGGAGTCCCTCCGCCTCGGTGCCCATCCAGAGAACCCCGTGACGGTCGACGAGCAGGACCTCGGCCTCACGCTGCCCTTCGTTCGGCCGGACGAGTTCGAGCCGATCGCCCTTCGGTGCCAGGCGATAGAGACCGGCCCGAGTCCCGACCCAGAGGCCCTCCTCCCGCCCGCTCGCGATCGAGGTGACTCTCTCGCTCCCGGACACCGGGGTGGACGGCGGGATCTGAACGAAGCCGTTGGAAGCGCGGTCGAACCGGGCGAGGCCGCCGTCCCACGTCCCGACCCAGATCTGCCCCTTCCCGTCCCGGTGAAGCGCGTTGACGTTGTCGCTGGGAAGACTCCTGGGATTGGCGGCATCGTGGCGGTAGGAATGGAAGCGTCTCTGCCCCGCGTCCCTGCGAAGGAGACCCTTCTGCGTTCCCGCCCAGAGCGTCCCTTCCCGATCGACCAGAAGGGCAAAGACGGATCGTTCGGTCAGCTCGTCAGGTCCGATGTGTCCGAAGCGCTGAGGCCTGGGATCGAGGACTTGAACGCCGCCGCCGCGCGTCCCGATCCAGAGCATTCCCGACCGGTCCTCGCAGAGTGTCCGGACATCGTCGTGAGCCAAGGCGTTCACCCTGGAGGGGTCCTTTTCCCAGCGCTCGGTCTTGCCGGACTGGGGATCGAGGGCCGTGAGCCCGTCCCCCGCAAGGCCAACCCACAGAATTCCCTGCCGGTCCTCGAGGATCGTGTTCACGGGTGTTCCCGAGATCCCGTCTATGGAGGAGAACGCCCGGTCCTTTCCGTCGAATCGAAACAGTCCTCGTGCCGTACCCACCCAGAGGTTTCCCGTTCGGTCCATGAGGAGGGCTCGGACGGGACCGGCCGGTCCCTCCCCATCCGGAAGCCCCATCCGCTCGACCTTTCCGGTGTCTGGAGCGAGCCGGTCGAGTCCCCGTCCCGTGCCGATCCAGAGGGAACCGTCCTGATCTTGGGCGATCGCCCAGACTCGAGCGTCACTGAGCGACTGAGGATTTCCCGGATCCGGGGCGAAGGAGTGGATCACTCCGGTTTTCGGGTCGATCACGAAAAGGCCCGTGCTGTAGGTGCCGGCCCAGACCGCTCCCGAACGGTCCTGATAGAGCGTCTGGATCCTGAGATCGGGCAGCGGTCGGGCAGGCGGAGACGCAGGCGGCGGCTTCGTTGGGCCGTGTGAGTCCACCCTGTCACGGGAAACGGAAACGGCCGGAACGAATTTCCCCGTGACGGGATCGAGCCGGTCGAGCCCGCTCCCCCAGGAAGCGACCCACATCCCGCCTCGGCCGTCGACCACGAGGGCACTGATGTCCGAACCGGAAAGGGCACCCGGGTGTCCTTCCTTGTCCGAAGCGGGCCGCTCGCTCCTGTAGACCGTCACGCCGTTGCCGTCGTACCGGTTCAGCCCATCCTGCGTGGCGATCCAGATGAAGCCGGTCGCATCCTGCCTGATCGCGTAGACGGAAGAGTGAGACAGGCCCTCCTCGATGCCGATGCGTCTGAGAGGCCGTTCGGTCAGGCCCTCGGCCTCCACAACACGGAGGGTTAGGAGAGCCGCCGCCGCCAGCAGCCACGGGAGTCCCGCTCGCATTCCTTGCAGCCACGACGAGCTCTTCGGCTGGCGTCTCTTCATCGCGAGAAAGGAGGTTACATCGAGGTCTTGCCCCGAGTCCGCCCGCATCGGCAGGCGGCGCCAGAACCTCCGGCCGAACCTATCGAGGGGGCCCAGGTTCGCTCAGGACCGGAACGATGTCCGTCCGGCTGAAATCCTTTCCCACAAAAAGGAGGGGCTCGCCGCTGGTTCTTGCCAGCGCATACGAGAAACAGTCGCCGAAGTTCAGTCCCGCTGAGTGGCGCCCCTTGCCGAATCGGCGGAAGGCCGCGCGAGCGGTCTCGAGCTGACCGGCGTCGAAGGCCACGATGTCTATCTGGGCCTTGTGGAGGAGCAGGTCGAGTTCCCGTCCTCCAGGTTCGCCGAATCGGGCCTCCACGACGATCATGGCCTCGAGAGCGGACGCCGCTGATACGAGCCGGGTCGGGTCGCTCGCAAGCGCCAACTCCACAGCCTCCGCTCCGGCTTCGTCCAGAAGGATGGTCAGCAAGGCGCTCGTGTCGATCACCATCAGCGCGGCACGCCGTGCTCGTCGTAGCCCAGAATCACATCCGGCTCTCGGTCGTCGAGAACGGGCAATCGGGAACAGCGCTTCCGGATGCTCGCCAGTTCCGCCTTCAGATCCAGGGGAGCGATTCGCCCACGCTGGCGCCGAAGACGCTCCTCGAGCGCGATCCGGATGCTCTCCGTGATCGATTCACCCGTGATCTCCGCGAGTTCACGCGCCAGCCGGTCCACCGCGTCATTCTTGATGTTCAGCGGCATAAAGAAACTCCCCATCCAGGAAGATTCTATCCCGGCTCCAGATTCCGAAGGCAGAAGGAAAAGGGCTCGCCTTCCCGGTCGCGAGCCCCGCGGCCCCCCAGCGCGGATCGGGCAGAATCCCCACCACGGGCTGGCCCGAGACCGGGCCGGTCAGCTCAGGATCCGCGCGATGCTCGAGCCGGCCACGAGGGCGCATCCCCACCCGATCGCCGCGCTCGTGACGAGAGCCGTGACCGCCTGACGCGCCGCGAGAACCAGCGAGGCCCGAAGGCCCAGCTCCCGCCGCACGGTGAAGAGCGTGACGAGACAGGCCGTCAACGTGCTCGCGAGCCACACCAGCGTGAAGACCTCCCCGGCGGAACGCTCCCGCAGCCAGCTTCCCTCTCCCTGGTTCAGCGTGAGAAGGCCGTCCTTGCGCAGGATGGAGAAAACCACGCCCGGTGCCGCCTCGCCCGGGAGGTTGAAGGCCCTCATGAGAGGCGCCGCTCTGGCCGAGATCGAGTCGAGAACTCCCAGGTGAGCCAGGATCGCGGCCCCCACGCAGATGAACAGGAAGATGGGCATCGCCTGGAGAAGGAACTGTCTCAGAACGGCCCGAATCCTCCACCAGACCGCTCGTGACCCGGGGCGCTGGAGGAAGGAGTGGCGCGCGGGGAGCACCGGACCTTCCGGCGTACGCCGGCCGCTCCACAGCCGCGTGTGCGCGGCGCCCACGAGGAAGAGGAGAAGGAGGTAAGGAACGAAGAGTCCCGGCCGCCCGCTGGAACCAAAGATCGACAGCGAAGCTCCGATCTGGTAGCTGCACGCACTTCCGAGGCCGATCATGGCGACACACGAGTGCCGGGTCCGGAGAGAGCAGGCACGGCTCTGGAAGACGGCAACCACGTTGCACCCATATCCGGTCAGGACCGGAATCAGGTCCCGGCCTGAGAGGCCAACCCGGCGGAGCCACGGATCGAGCGAGCGGGTCATTCGGTCGTTCAAACCCGTTTCCTCCGCGATGGCCGTCGCGATGCCGATGAAGAGAACCACCGGAAAGGCCCACAGGAACGAGTACCAGCCGAGCGTGAGAAGACCGTAGCCGCCCGTGAGGATGGCCGCCAGGATGGACGGGAGAACGGGTACCAGGGCCGCCTTCGCCGGTTCGATCGCCCAGGCATCGACCAGCGGCTGGAGCCGGGAAGCCAGCTGATAAGCCCCCCAGACCGGAACCCCGAACATCGCCAGAACGATCAGGACCGAGATCCAGGGACCCGCGATGGGATGCTCCAGGATCGTTCTTTCGGGCTCGGGGAGATGCAGCGGGGGCGGCGGTTCGGGGGTCCTCGTGGCGACCTCCGAGGACTGCTCGATGGCCTCGAGAACGGCGCTTCGGCTCTCCGCGGCGAGATTCCGGGCATCGATGGCCACGGCCGGAATTCCGAGCTGCTGACGGTAGTGGAGCGCGATCCGTCGTATGTCATCGGGCGCCTTGTCGGCGAACGTCACCGCCAGCGCGGCGCGCCGGGATCCGATGTTGATGCGTTCCAGGAGCCCCTCGAGCTCTCTTCGCAACCCGGTTCCCCTCGCGACGAGGAGAACCGTGTCCGACGCTTCGAGTCGCGACAGGGCCAGCCGGGTCGTCTCGCTGTCTTCATCCTCCCGGATCCCGGGGGTGTCGACCATGTTCCAGCCCGTCTCCGCGAGCCTGGCGCTCCTGCAGACCACCGTCGACCCGCGGAAGTTCGCCTCGTCGCCGGTCTCGCAACCGGTCAACCCCCTGAAGAGGGCCGACTTGCCCGCGGACTCAAACCCGACGAGGACGAGACTTCTGTCGGTGCCACGCCCCGTGCTCATGACGCCGAATTGTTGCACCTTCGATGAACCCGGGCACCCTGTTTGCCCGTATAGGTAGGCGATGGCTGAAGGTGTCACTGCCCTGACCCCTCGACGCGGCCCGCCGCCTCCGGCCGGGACTCCCGCCGGCACGATGCTCCGCCTCAGGAGCATCCACAAGAGCTACAGGATGGGTGAAAACACCCTCCACGTGCTCAAGGGCATCGATCTCGACATCGAGGCCGGAGAGCTCGTGTCGATCATGGGCGCCTCGGGCTCGGGAAAGTCCACCCTCCTGAACGTCCTCGGCATTCTGGACACCTATGACAGCGGCGAATACGTCCTCGACGGCCAGCTCATCCAGAACCTCTCGGAAGCACGAGCCGCGGTCCTGAGGAGCCGGCTCCTGGGCTTCGTCTTCCAGTCCTTCAATCTGATCCCCTTCAAGACGGCCGTGGAGAACGTGGCCTTGCCTCTCTACTACCAGGGCGTTGCGCGGCGGGAACGGAACAGGCTGGCGGAGGAATACCTCGACCGGGTCGGTCTCCTCGATCGCGCCGGACACCTCCCCAGGGAGCTTTCCGGCGGCCAGCAGCAGCGGGTCGCGATCGCTCGAGCCCTGATCGCCCGGCCGAAGGTCATCCTGGCGGACGAACCGACGGGTGCCCTCGACTCTCAGACCTCGCTCGAACTGATGGAAGTCCTCCGTCAGATCAACGCGTCGGGTGTGACCATGTTGATCGTCACGCACGAGCGCGACATCGCGGCCTTGACGGATCGGACCATCCGGCTGAGGGACGGACTCATCGACGGCGATAGGGCCCCCGCTCCGGCCGCCTCCGGGGGTCCTCATGCTTGACCTCGATACCTGGCAGGAGATTCTCGACACCGTCCGGAAGAACAAGCTCCGGACGCTCCTGACAGGCTTCAGCGTGGCGTGGGGGATCCTGATCCTCGTCGTCCTCCTGGGGTCGGGTGCGGGTCTGACTCACGGCGTGGAGTACGGCTTCAGGGACGATGCAACCAACAGCATCTGGATGCGCAGCGGGCAGACGAGCGTGCCCTGGAAGGGGCTGCGCCCGGGCCGGGCGGTCCAGTTCACGAACGAGGACTACGACGTCGTCAGAAGCGGCGTCGCGGGCGTCGAGCACCTCACCTCGCGCTTCTACATCCGGGGCAACCTGACCGTCGCCTACGGCTCGGAGACCTCGAGCTTCGACGTCCGCTGCGTTCATCCCGACCACCTCCACCTCGAGAGAACCATCATCACCGAAGGGCGGTTTCTCAATCCGCCGGACCTCGAGGAGTTCCGGAAAGTGGCCGTCATCGGCGTCCGGATCAAGGACCAGCTCTTCAAGAACGGTCCCGCCCTCGGCGAGTACATCAAGGTCAACGGCGTTCCCTTTCGTGTCGTCGGGGTCTTCACTGACGAGGGGGGCGAGGGCGAGATGGAGCGGATCTACCTGCCGATCTCGACGGCGCAACGGACGTTCGGGGGCGCCAACCGGGTCGCCATGATCATGATGACGGTCGGGAACGCCTCCGTCGCCGAGAGTCAGTCCATCGCCAGGGAAGTCCGCCACCGGATGGCGGAGCGCCACGACTTCGACCCCGACGACCCGCGCGCCATCACGATCTCCAATGCGGTCGAGGCCTTCCAGAGATTCGTCAACCTGATGGGCGGCATCCGGGCGTTCGTCTGGGTGATTGGTGTCGGGACGCTCCTCGCGGGCGTCGTGGGCGTCTCCAACATCATGCTGATCGCCGTCAAGGAGCGGACGAAGGAGATCGGAATCAGGAAGGCGCTCGGAGCGACTCCCCTTTCCGTGATGGGTCTCGTGATGCAGGAGGCGATTCTCGTGACGGCGATCGCGGGCTATTTCGGCCTCACCGGCGGCGTCGCGGTCCTCGAGCTGATGTCGCGCAACCTGACCGACTCGGACTTCTTCAGAAACCCCGAAGTCGACCTCTGGGTGGCGGTCTCGGCCACCCTGCTGCTGATCCTCGCCGGTGCCGTCGCGGGCTTCTTCCCGGCCCGGCGCGCGGCGGCGATCCGGCCGGTGGATGCTCTGCGGGACGAGTGAGACGGACGCGCGATGCACTTTCTCTTCGACCTCGATCACTGGCAAGAGATCAAGATCGCGCTCCTGCGGAACCGCTTGCGAACGGCCCTGACGGCCTTCGGCGTGTTCTGGGGCATCTTCCTTCTGATGGTCATGCTCGGCTCCGGGACGGGGCTTCGAAATGGCACGATGCAGGAGTTCTCCGGGAGCGCGACGAACAGCTTCTTCGTCTGGACGCAGAGGACGCAGCGGCCGTTCGCGGGCTTCCCCGCGGGGCGGAGGTTGCAGCTGACGACGGCCGACGTGCAGGCGATCCGCGACGAGGTCCCCGAAGCCGAGGTCGTCGCGCCGCGGAATCAGCTTCGTGGATTCGGGGGCGGGAACAACGTGACGCGTGGGCGGCGCGCGGGCGCCTTCAGCGTCATGGGGGACTACCCGGAGATCATGAGGATCCAGTCCTTCAAGCTCGAGAAGGGACGATTCCTGAACCCGCCAGACCTGGCGGAAGGCCGCAAGGTCGCCGTGATCGGGACGAGGGTCCTCGAGGTCCTCTTCTCACGCGGCGAGGAGCCTGTCGGACAGTCGATCGTGATCAACGGCATCTACTTCCAGGTCGTCGGCGTCTTCCGGTCTGCCAGAACGGGAGACGCCGCGGACCGCGACGCCCAGACGATCTTCGTCCCGTTCACGGCCTTCCAGCGAGCCTTCAACTTCGGAGACCGCGTGGGGTGGCTCGCGATCATCTCCCGCGAGAACGTCCCCGCCTCGGTCGCGGAGGAAAAGGTGCTCTCGCTGCTCCGGTCGCGGCACAAGGTCGCGCCGGACGACCGCCGGGCCTTCGGACACTGGAACCTGGAGAAGGAGTTCAAGGCCGTCCAGGGTCTCTTCCAGGGGATCCAGCTCCTCGTCTGGCTCGTCGGTGTCGGGACGCTCGCGGCGGGCGTCATCGGCGTCTCGAACATCATGCTCATCATCGTCAAGGAGCGGACCAAGGAGATCGGCATCCGCAGGGCCGTCGGGGCCAGGCCCGTGGCCGTGGCCGGCCAGATCGTCTCCGAGGCCGTGATCCTCACAGGCATCTCCGGCTACCTGGGGCTCGTCTGTGGAATCGCCGTCATGGAAGGCGTCAGACGGCTCCTGCCCCCGGGCGGCGCCGGGACGATGTTTTTGAACCCGGACGTTGGAGTCCCGGAAGCGCTCTCGGCACTGGCGATCTTGATTGCCGCGGGTGTTCTCGCGGGGCTCGCTCCCGCTCAACGTGCTCTCGCAATCAGTCCCACCGTCGCCCTGCGGTCGGAATGAAACGAGAACGACCCGATTCGCAGCACAGGAAAGGCCCGGAATGATGAAGAAGATCCTCTCGTTCGCTCTCGTGACCCTCGTCCTCGCCCTCTTCGCGGGGACGGTCTACTTCCTGTGGGCGAAATCCCGGCGGCCGAAGACCGTCTACGAGACGGAGTCACCGAAAGTCGCGACCATCATCAAGAAGGCCGTCTCGACCGGATCCGTCGTCCCGAGGAAAGAAGTCGCCATCAAGCCTCGCGTCTCGGGCATCGTCGAGGAAGTCCTGGTTGAGGCCGGACAGAAGGTCAAGGAGGGCGATCTCATCGCCCGCATCCGCCTCGTCCCGGACATGGTCAATCTCAACAACGCCCAGAGCCGTGTGGCCAAGGCCGAGATCGGTCTGGCGGCCGCGGAGAAGGACTTCAAGAGGAACCAGCCCCTTGCGCGAGACGGGACGATCTCGGCCGGCGCCTTTCTCCCGTTCGAGACGGCCTTTTCCAACGCCCGGGCGGAACTCGAGGCCGCAAAGGCGAACCTCGATTTGATCGAGAAGGGAATCTCCCGGGTCTCCGGATCGAGCTCGAACACACTCGTTCGCTCGACGATCACCGGGACCATCCTCGAGGTCCCGGTGAAGGCGGGCAACTCGGTCATCGAGACGAACACGTTCAACGAGGGGACCACGATTGCCACCGTGGCGGACATGGACGACATGGTGTTCCTGGGCCGGGTGGACGAGTCCGAGGTCGGCAAGCTGAAGCAGGGAATGAAGCTTCTTCTGACGATCGGCGCGGTCGAGGGCAAGAAGCCCGAGGCGACGCTCGAGCACATCGCGCCAAAGGGAGTCGAGAAGGACGGCGCGATCCAGTTCGAGATCCGGGCGGCGCTGCCCCCGCAGAAGGACGTCACCATCCGCGCCAACTACAGCGCCAATGCCGACATCGTCCTCGACAAGCGAGACGAGGTTCTGGCGATCAACGAGAGCCTCCTGCGGTTCGAGGGGGGAAAGAGGTTCGTCGAAGTCGAGACCGCCCCGCAGGTCTTCGAGAAGCGCCCCGTGGAAACCGGACTGTCGGACGGAATCCAGGTCGAGGTGCTCTCGGGGTTGACGGCGAAGGACCGGCTGAAGAAGGACGCCGCGCGGCCCGCGACATCCGGATAGAACGTCCCGTCGTCGGCTCGCGACCCCGGAATCGCTCCATCGTTGAGAACCGCGCAGGGATCCGGCTCTACTCCACCCCGTAGTCGACTTCCATATGCCGCACCTTCCAGGCCGCCAGCGCCACGAGACCCACTGCAAGAACGAGCGGCGCCGGAATCGCCAGCCAGACGGGAACGGGCTCGCCGATGACGGCGATGAAGCCCTCGTCGACCGTCACCGGCGACAGCGACAGCAGGTAGTGGATGAGACCGAGCCTCTTGAGCACTTCGGGCAGGACGAAGTTGATGTGCTCCCAGCCCCAGATCGCGATCGCCGGCACGATCGGGTTCTTCACCCACTGGCCGAGAACCAGGAACACGGCGCCATAGCCCGCGCACGCGAGAAGACAGACCCCGAAGTAGGCCGCCGCGTGTCCCACTCCGCCCGCTCCCAGGGCCGCCGTCAGGCTTCCCGTTCCTTGCCCGTACAGGAGCACGAAATACGAAAGGACCGAGAACCCGCCGAAGGCGGCCCCGGTCAGAACGAGCCCCGCGAGGTACTTCCCGAGAACGATGACCTCTCGTCGGACCGGAGAGAGGAAGAGGAAATGGAGCGTCTTTGCGATCTGTTCGCCCCGTATCAGGCTGCCGAAGACATAGACACACCCCAGGTAGAGGGTGACCTGGAGGATGAGGTTCTGAAAGAGGATCGCAAAGTCGTGCTCGACACGGCCCCCCGGGATCGGCTGTCTGCGAATCGTCACCACGAGCGTCATCAGCACGAGCGGAAGGACGGCGAAGAAAAACGCCGTCAGTCCGTCGCGGCCGAAGAACAGCCGCCGAAGCTCGAGGAAAGCGACGGCCCCGAGTTGTTTCCACCGCTTCTCCCTGCTCATGACACGGTTTCTCCCTCGATCAGGTAGCGGTACACGGCCTTCACGTCGTCGTCGGCCGGAGTGACCGTCTCGATCAGAACGGCTCCCCCTGTCACCGCCTCGTTCAGCGCCAGGAAGAACTTCTCGGGTGTCCTCGTGCGAGCGAGGAGCCCGCCCCCATCCTCGTGCAATTCCACCTCGCTGACGAGCCCGGAAGAAAAGAGGCGGGCCGCCAGGACGCCCGGCAGGTCGCACCTCACGAGAACCTGCATGGGCCTCTCGGCGACCTCCTCCCGCAATCCGTGAGACTCCCCTTCCGCCACCACGTAGCCCGACTTCACGAGCACCACGCGGTCGGCGAGGAGATCCACCTCGTGCAGGATGTGACTCGAGATGACCACGTGCCGCCCCTCGGCGGCGAGCGTCCGGAAGAGATCGATCACCTCCGCCCGCGCCATCGGATCCAGACCGTTCAGGGGCTCGTCGAGAAGCAGAACCCGAGGCTCGTGGGCGATGGCCGCCGCGAGCCTGAGCCGCTGCTTCATCCCCTTGCTGTACGAGGCGACCTTTCGGCTCGAGGCTTCGACGAGCCCGGCCCGAAAGAGGGCCTTTTCGGCCCGCGCGCGGGCGCTTGCGGTCCCGTCGCCTCGAAGCGAGAGCAGGCCCTCGAGAAAACCCCGTCCCGTCGCACCCGGCGGGAACGCCTCGAAGGACGTGCAGTAGCCCACCGTCTCGAACATCCGCTCCGGGTCCGTTGGAGGGACCCCGAGGACGCTGACCGTCCCGCGCGTCGGCCGGATGAGGCCCGTCGCGAGATTCATCAGCGTTGTCTTTCCGGAACCGTTCGGACCGACGAGACCCGTGATGCCTGCCGGGATCGAGAGGCTCACCCGGTCGACGCCCAGCACCTCTCCATAGAACTTGGAGACCTCGTGAAAGACGATCTCGTTCTGCCCGCTCGCCTCCCTCACCGGACCACCTCGAAGGCCCGGAGCTTGCGGTGCAGGGCCAGAAGAGCGAGGGCCGAGGCCGACAGGAGCGCCAACCAGGCGCCCGTAAGCGGCAGTCCGCCCGAGCGGACCGCGATTCCGAAGAACCCTTCCAGGACCCTTCCCCACGCCGCTCCCAGGTCGAGCAAGCGTCCGAGCTCGGTCTCGAGGAGCCGGCCCAGGATCCGCCCGATCGCGGCCGGAATGACCGCGCCCGCAAAGAGCAGAGCCCGCGCGATGGAAGGGTTGCGCACCCAGGCCGAGATCGCCATCGCGACGAGCGAAAGCAGGACGACGAGGAGAAGCGAGGCCGCCACGATGGACCCCGCAATCGAGATGTTCGTAAATCCCCACGATCCGGGCGAAAGCGAGGCCTCGAGAAGGAAGACGACCAGAAGCGGCAGCCACGTGATCGCTGACAGGAGCAAGACGAGGACGAGGAGCTTGCCGGCCACGTACTGCCAGCGGTTGATCGGACGGGAAAGGTAGAGCGGCAGGGCGCCGTTCACGAGATCGGGCGACACGATCGAGGGACAGACGAAGAGGGTCAGGGCGAACGCGAAGTAGGACTGCGTCAGGAGAAGGAACCCGAAGAACCTCTCGTCGATCGGAAACGAAAGGCCGTTTGCCAGGGGTGTCCGGGCCAGGGCGGCCAGATTGTGCTTGAGCCAGACCACCAGGAGGGCCCCCACCGGCACGATGAAAGAGGCAGTGAAGAGGCCGGTCACGAGCTTGGCCTTGAAGACCTCGCGGTAGGCATACCGTGGAAGGACGAGAAGCCGTGCGAGGGCCGATGTCGGGGCTCCCACGTAGGGACGGAAGTTGCGAGCGCGAACCGTCACCTAGCCCTCCATCGCCCTGAGGAAGATCTCCTCGAGCGAGTCTCTCTGGTACGTCAGGTGGCGCAGCTGAACACCTTGTTCGGAAGCGAGGCGGTAGAGATCCCTCGGACCCACACCTTCTGGCAGGAGGACCTTGACGCGCCTCCTGATCCCCGGAGCGACCGAGCAGCCGAGCCCCGCCAGCGCGTCCGTGAAGGAGCCGTTGCCTCCCGCCGTCTCGAGCTCGATCAACCGGCGGTTCGCTTTCCGTTCTGCCTCGAGGTTGCAGAGAGCGGCGACCCGCCCGTCCTTGAGGATCAAGACCTCGTCGCAGCACTCCTCGACGTCTCTCAGGAGATGAGAGGAGAGGATGATCCGGATTTCTCCGGAGTCCCGGATCTCTTGGATGAACCGGAGCATCCTCTGCCGCCCGGGAGGGTCGAGCCCGTTCGTCGGCTCATCCAGGAAGAGAACCCGCGGGCCGTGCGCGATGGCCTGCGCGAGCTTGACGAGCTGCTTCATTCCCAGGGAGTAGGTCTCGAGCGTGCGGTAACGCACTTCTCCGAGCCCGACCGAGAAGAGCGCCTCGTGAGCCCTCTCGAGGGCCTGGGCCGGCGGCAGCCCCGAGAGCTCGGCAAACTGCGCGACGTACCGCACGCCCGAGATCCCGGCGATGAAGGCGTCGTTCTCGGGCATGTACCCGACCGCGCGCCGCACGTCCCGGCTCTGCCGGACCACGTCGAAACCCGCAAGGCGGGCCGATCCCGCCGAGGGCGGGAAGAACCCGAGGAGCGTGTGCAAGAGCGTCGTCTTACCCGCTCCGTTCGGTCCCAGAAGACCGATCGAACGCCCCGAGAGCGTGCCCCGCAAGTCGCGGAGCACGTCTCTCTTGCCGAGCCTGACCGACAGGCCCGAAAGCTCCAGAAAAGCGCTCATCGCCTCTCGGTTCCGGGGCGAGTCACGGCACTCGTCCCGGCCGCGACGGAAACGAGATCCGTCAGGCCGGCCCCCGACGACCCGAAGGTGATTTCCGAGGGTCCCGCCCACGCCCAGGCCAGCGACGCGCCCTCCTTTCGGAGCTCGGCCAGGGCCGAGTTCTGAGAGGGAGCGACCGAGCTGGCGATGGAAGCAAAAAGGCTTCCGACGTCCTGGAAGGCCAGCATCGAGAAATCGAGAGGCCCATCCTTCGGCATCAGCGCCCGGACCTTCGGGGACGTGAGCAGCACATCGCCCGTCCGGTGAACCTCCGCCGCCTTCAGGACGAGGGCCTTTCGGGGCGCGAGCACAACGTACCCATCCACGAACGCGTACTGTAGCGGAGTGGAGCCGGAGTCGAATCTGACGCCGTGGATCGTGAGGCCCGACGCCTCCTCGGAAACGAGCTTCATCCCAGACTTCCCCCGCTTTCTCTGGGCGGCGTCCATGAGCGTGACGAGCCGCTCGAGCGTTGCCTGAAGCCTCGGCGCATCGTAGACCTCGATGACGGCCTTCCAGCCGGGCGAGGGGACGACGGGGCCATCGACCGCGAGGGCGACATCCCCGCCGAGAGTGGCCGCGAGGTCCTCGCGGATCCGAATGCCGTACTCGGACTCGACGGCCGCCAGCCGTGACGGGAAGTTCGGAGACTCGGCGGTCACCATCGTGATCACGTCGTCCACGAGAAGGGCTGGATCACGCGTGACGAGGGCCAGGGCACCCGTCGCGCTCGAGGAGACAAACGAGAGGGCCCCCATCGGCGCGGGCGAAGCGAGCCAGGCGGCGATCCCACTCCTCTCCGAGCGGAAGGTCAAGCTGGCCCGGCTCATCGATTCCTCACCGGTCGACCGCATCCTCAAGATCGCGTACTCGGCGTCGAGAACGCCGCTCCGCCGCAGGAACTCGACGTCGCCTTCGGGCCTCTCGGCCCGAGACAGGAGCGCCTGCAGGTCGGCGCCGATCAGGAGGTCGACTCCTTCCCGGTACGCCTCGGAAAGGCGGGCGTGGAACGAAGAACCAGCAAAGCCCGGCTTGCCGATCGCCGCGAGAGCTTCTGGATCGAGGGACGCGGCGACCCTGTCGTTTTCGATCCAGACGATGAGGGTTTCTCCGCGGGCCGCGGGGAGACCCGCGGCGCTGTCGATGATCAAGACCTTCTGCACGACCCCTGTCCGCGCCAGCTGGGACTCGAGGAAGTCGCGGAAACCCGGACGCGCCAGGGTGGTCAGCACGAGGGGCGAACCCGGCTTGCCCTCCGCGTTCAAGAGGACGGAAAGAGCGATCTCCTCCCCGAGGTAAGAGCCCCAGGTGCGCAGCGCCTCCACGAGCCGGGCCACCTCGGCCTGGCGCTGGGGAGCGCCCGGCCCCTGAGCCCACCAGGAAGCGAGGACAGGGTTCGCGGCGAGCCGCGGCGCCAGCTTCTCGTAAAACGTCGCGAGCGTCTCCGAAACGTTCGGAATCGCCGCGTAGACGGCGGTCTTTGCAGGCATCGCATCCAAGAGCTCGGTCGAGTGCCTCCCAGCCCAGGAGCCCGTTGTGAGAGACATCTCGCGCTTCACGCGGGAGATCTCTCCCGAAAGCTCCAGGAACGCGGCTCGATCCCGGCTCCAGCTGAAGTCCTCCTCGATCGCGACACGCTCGGTCACCGCGTTCGTCACGGCCTGATCGCCCCGGTGGAGGACCTTCTCTTTCTTCCCATCGTCGACGCGGACCTCGCCTTCGAGGACCGAGACACGCGCACCCCTCGTGCCCTGAGAGACGGCGAAGACCGTTCCCGTGACCGAGACGAGGCAGTCCGGCGTTTTCACGAAGAGGTGGCCGTCCCGCTGCTTGGCGGCCTGAACGATCACCCGGCCCCGCGAAAGGTCGATGGTCGTTCCCCTCAGGCCCTTGCGAACCGCGATCTCGGACCGTTCCGCCATCTCCACGCGCGACCCGTCCGGCAGCCGCACGACCGCTCCCGCCGAGCGGCCGGTCCGGATCGACTTCCCGGCTGGAATGACGGCGCCGGAAGCGACCGCCTTCTGATCCGCCGGAGAGAAGAGGAACCCGTCGAGGGAATCGACCGTGGCGACCGGACCCGTCGCCGAGTACGAGTTGAGGAAGATGTAAGCCCCGGCGCCGGCCGCGAGAACCAGGACGGCCGCCATCGCGAGAATGGGCGAAAGCGGCCGCGAGCGGGGGGCCTCTCCGGCCCCGAGACTCGCGCGGGCCGGACTTCCTGATTTCGCGGTGTTGAGGGCCCGGCGGCAGGGTACACAGGACCGCGTGTGATCCTTGACCAGGAGGGCTCGACCCGGCGAGAGCGTTCCCGCGATGAGGGCGGGGATGAGGGACTGGATGTCCGCACAGCCGCGGAGGACCGCGGGAGCGTCATCGACGGGAGCCGCGCTCCCGCTGGGGTCGCCCAGCTTCTCGGAGACCCTGCCCATCGCGGCGTTTTGGGCGGAAGGCTCGGGACTCTGGGCCTTCATGGAGGCAAGGGCTTTTTCGAGGATGTCGTCTTTCATAGCTGACCTCCGGCGGTCGCGGTGAGCTCTTTTTTCAGCTGGGTACGGGCGCGAAAGTACTGGACGGCGACGACGGCCGCGGAGGAATCGAGAAGCCGGGCGATCTCCCGGTTCGGCAGATCCTCGAGGGCTCGCAGGACGAAGACCTCGGCGACGCGGGGTGCCAGGCGTCCGATCGCCTGACGGAGTCTCCCCCTGAGCTCCCGGGCGGCGAGAGCCTCATCGGCCGGAGTATCCCGGGCGGGCGGCTCGGCGCCGCGTTCCTCCAGAGGGGTCGTTCCCGCGGCCGACAGACGCGACCGGACGAGATCGAGGGCCCCGTTCACGGCCGCGCGATGGAGATAGGCCCTGGGTTCAGGTCCAATCGAGGCGGCGTCCGGCCGGGCCGCGAGGCGCAGAAAGACGGTCTGAAGAACGTCTTCGGCGTCCACGGCGTTCCCGGTGACGCGGAACGCCGTCCGGAAGACCAGGGGCCCATGCTCCACAAAGAGCCTCTCGAGGGCGTCCGGGGCGTCCGGGGGACGGGTTTTGGGGGCGGGAAGGGCCGAAATCACGGGAGCCTCCTTCGTGGGGTCGTCAACCATGAAACGGTCCTCCCTCGGTTTTCTTAACAGGGCGCGAGAGTACCTCTGTCTTCGACGATTCCCTCTCCCACGGTTGAGTGGTTCTCAGGGCAACAGGACTTGAACGGCCTCCTGGCTCGGAGCGATGACCGAGAGCCGAGTGTCGAAGGTGACGAGCCGGGCCTGGCTCTCGCTCGCGAGAAAAGAGAGATACGCATCCGTGACCTGCTGGTGTCCCTGAAGCCGCCGCGCATGGACTTCGAAATCCGCTCCGGCAAGAGAGGGAAGTCTCTCCAGGAATTCATGCCGGGGGTGACTCACCATCGAACGGAGGAGGCGAGCCGCCTCATGGGGAGTTCTCGCATGCCGGCTGAACGCCGGGTTGGATGAGAGCCGTACGAAGCCGAGCTGGGTCACAGCGCAGGTGAGCCATCGCCCTGAAAGTGAAGCGAACCACCGGCGCGCCGCTTCGTGGAATTGGTGGTTCGGCCACGCGAGCGCGAGGAGGACATTCGTGTCTGGAAGGGCCCGAGTCACTCCGTGCCTTCCTTGGCCATGAGCTCGGAGGCTCGAGAACCGGGGATGACCTCCGCATCTGGGGGCACGGCGAAGACGGGAAGTCCATCGGGCATCTGAATCGGCTGGTCCGGCCTGAGCCCTCGGCGCGCCAGGTCAGTGAGCACCTCGCCCAGGGAACGGCCCGATCCATCGGCGAGCGTCTTCGCCGCGGCGTACACGTCATCCGCGAGAGTGACGGTCGTTCTCATATTGATACAGTAGTGCGCTGATACGCTGATGTCAAAGGAGGACCGGCACGGGCTGTCCAGATACGCGAAGGCCGGTCCGGGAGACATCCCCCGGACCGGCCTTCTTGGAAGATCTGATTCTCAGGCCAGGACGGCTTCGAGCTGGTCGACCGCCCAGTCGATCTGTTCTCTCGTGATGACGAGGGGCGGAGCGAGGCGGATCGTGTAGGTGTGGGTGTCCTTGCAGAGCATCCCGCGGTCCTTCAGCTTGTAGCAGTACGGACGCGCGGGGCCCGCGGCCTCGGTGAGCTCGACGCCCGCCCAGAGGCCCTTGATCCGGACTTCCTTCACCTTGTCCGTCTTCATCCGCTTCAGACGAGCCTCGAAGTAGACCCCGAGCTCGGCCGCTCTCTCGACCATCCTCTCCTCGACGAGGACGTCGAGGGCGGCCGAGGCCACGGCGCAGGCGAGAGGATTCCCCCCGTACGTCGAGCCGTGGATTCCGGGCGTGAAGACGTTCATGACTTCGTTACTGGCCAGAAAAGCGCTCACCGGGTAGAAGCCGCCGGAGAGGGCCTTGCCGATGGTCACGCCATCGGGGCGGATCCCTTCGTGCTCGAAGGCGAACAGCTTCCCGGTGCGTCCGAGCCCCGACTGGATCTCGTCGAGAACGAGGAGGCAGTTGTGGCGGTTCGCCAGCTCACGCAGACCCTTCAGGTATCCGGCGGGCGGAATGACGACGCCACCCTCGCCCTGGATCGGCTCCACGAAGATCGCGGCCGTGTTCGGGGTGATCGCGTCCTCGACCGCCTTCAGGCTGCCGTAGTCGACGATCTTGAACCCGGGCGTGAAGGGACCGAAACGGCTCGTGGAATCGGGATCGGTCGAAAAGCCGACGATGGTCGTCGTCCGGCCGTGGAAGTTCCCCTCGGCCACGATGATCTCGGCCTGCCCGTAGGGGACGCCCTTCACGTCATAGGCCCACTTGCGCATGGCCTTGATCGCCGTCTCGACCGCCTCGGCTCCGCTGTTCATCAGGAGTGCCTTGTCAAAGCCCGTGAGCGTGCAGAGCTTCTCGAGAAGCGGCGGGAACTGGTCATTGCGGAACGCGCGGCTCGTCAGCGCCAGCTGACGGATCTGGACGATCATCGCCTCGGCGATGCGCGGGTGGTTGTGCCCCTGGTTGACGGCCGAGTACGCCGCGAGGAAGTCCATGTACTTCTTCCCCTCGACGTCGGTGAGAAAGACCCCCTCGCCCTTCGTGCAGACGACGTCGAGAGGGTGGTAGTTGTGGGCGCCGAAGCGATCCTCGAGCTCGATGAGGGTCTCTGAACGGGACGTGACTTCCGCCATTGCGCTCACCACGGGCTCACGCTCCACACAGGGTTCCGACTTCGAGGGCGGAAGCGACGGCTGCCTCGAGCTGGCCCGGCTCCACTTCGGCGAGGTCGTAGGTGGCCCTGACGATCGGCTTGGAGACCGACAGGACCCTCGTGATGTCGATCGGCGTCGCGGAGAGGACGACGTCGCAGGGCGTCGCCTCGATGGTGGCGGCCAGATCCTGGACCTGCTTTTCGCCATAGCCCATCGCGGGCAGGATTCCCTTCGCGTTCGGGTACTTGGCGTAGGTCGCGGCAATCGAAGCGACCGCGTAGGGGGACGGGTCGACGATCTCCGCCACGTTCGCCTTCCTCGCCGCCACGACACCCGCGCCGTAGGACATGGAGCCGTGCGTGAGGGTCGGTCCATCCTCGATGACGAGGACGCGCTTGCCCGCGACCATCTCGGGCTTTCTCACCGTGACGGGCGAGTTGGCGCGGATGACCTTCGCCCCGGGGTTGAGCCTTCGCGCGTTCTCCTCGACCGCCTGGATCTTTTCCTCCAGGGCGCTGTCGCACTTGTTGATGACGATGACCTTCGCGCGGCGGAAGTTCGCCTCGCCCGGGTGATACGTCAGTTCGTGGCCGGCGCGGTGCGGGTCGGCGATCACGATGTGCAGGGCGCACTCGTAGAACGGCAGGTCGTTGTTCCCGCCGTCCCAGAGGATGACGTCCGCTTCTTTCTCGGCCTGCCGGATGATCTTCTCGTAGTCGACGCCGGCATAGACGACAAAGCCGTTGTCGATGTGGGGCTCGTACTCCTCGCGCTCCTCGATCGTGCACTTGTGAAGGTCGAGGTCCGCGTAGGTCGCGAAGCGCTGGCACGCCTGGGCCGCCAGGTCGCCGTAGGGCATCGGGTGGCGGATCGCGACGACCTTCTTGCCGAGCTTCTTCAGGACGTTGCTGATGTAGCGCGTCGTCTGGCTCTTGCCGGCACCAGTCCGCACCGCCGTGATCGCCACGACCGGCTTTTCAGACTTCAGCATCGTGTGCGCCGCCGAGAGGAGCTTGTAGTCGGCCCCGGCCGCGATGCAGAGGCTGGCCAGGTGCATCACGTGCTCGTGCGTGACGTCCGAGTAGGAGAAGACGCACTCGTCGACCTTCTCGCGCTTGATGATGTCAACCAGTTCCGCCTCGTCGAGGATGGGAATGCCCTCGGGATAGAGAGAGCCCGCGAGAGCCGCGGGATAGCGGCGGCCGGCGATGTCGGGAATCTGGGCGGCCGTGAAGGCCACCACCTTGTAGGCGGGGTTGTCGCGATAGACGGTATTGAAGTTGTGAAAATCGCGGCCTGCGGCCCCGATGATGAGGGTGCGAGTCGGCTGAGTCATGCGGGTCTCCTTCCCAGTGCGTTGCCGGAGAAAACATCGAGTCTCGCGGATGTCGAACGATCCGCGGTGCGGTAGGGATCGGGGATCAGAGGAGCCAGGAACGGTTCCGCGGCTTCCTTGACGCCGGAGCCTTCCGGAAGGAAGGGGATCCGCGTCATCGGGAGCGCTCTCCCGCGGCGAGGGCGAGGGGCTCGGCGAGAGCGCGAGCCGGAGTCTCCTCATCCAGGGTCGCCGTCAGGTGCCGGACCGTCTCTTCGAGGTGGACCCGGATCGCGGCCTCGGCGGCGTCCGGGTCGTGGCGCGAGAGCGCCTCGAGGATCGCCTCGTGCTCGGCGATGTCGTCCGTGTCCCGGTCCGGCAGCGGTGTCGCGGCCGTCTTCCTGAAGCTGTCGAGGAGCATGGCGGGGAAGGCTGTCCAGAGCTGTTCCAGCAACCGGATCAGATACGGCCGCCGGCTCGCCTTGAAGATGACCGTGTGGAACTGGCGGTTGAGGTCCCGGTACTCGGCGAGATGCTTGGGGGCCAGCCGCCTCTTCATCTTCGCGGCGAGCTGCCGGAGCGTCCCGAGCTCGTCGGCCGTGATCTCCGTCGCGGCGGCCCGGATCGCCAGGGCCTCGATGGCGGCGCGGGCCGCGTAAACATCCCGCACGTCGGCAAGGGTGAGAGAACTGATCCTCACGCCGCGGTACGGCTCGTGGACCACGAGCCCCTCGGCGGCCAGCTCCCGGAACGCCTCGCGCACCGGCATCTGGCTGACGCCCATCTCACGCGCGATCTGTTCCTGCCTCAGCCACGTCCCGGGCGTGAGCCGCCCTTCCAGGATCCCCCTGCGAAGGCGGTCCGCGACGAGGCGGCGAAGCTGCCGGGCTGCGGGAAGCGTGTCGCTCATGCCGGCGATCATATTGGATCTAATATCCGATCTCAAGGGAAATTAGATCCAATTTCTCTCGAACTTCGCCTGCCCCTGCACCGCACGCGCCGAAGACACGTCGTCCCGAGTCGTCCGAGTGGAGCCCCCCTCAGCCGGGGTCGCTGACGCGGTAGATCATCGCGAGGCCCTTGACGCCGCCTTGACGGAGCTTCCGGAACAGGGCGAGAGCCTCCGAAAAAGTCTCGAAGCGGCCCGTCAGGACACAGTGCCGGACCCCCAGCGCGCCCGGCTCGCTCGAGGCGACGAAGACCGGCTCGGGCGAGCGGCTCTTCCACTCGATCGTCGCGACCGAGGCGAGACCGCGATCCTGGTACGAATCGAGAAGCACCGAGTAGACCGGCTGCTTGCCGGCCCAGTCCCGGGTTTTGAATCCCGCTGCCGCCGACGGCTCGGGCATCTCCTTTTTCGACCCGGGCTGGAGCGCTTCCCAGATCGCGCTCGAGGCGGTCGGAGCCGGGCGCTGCTCGAACAACTCGGAGGGCGGGACGAGCGTGACCTGCGCCATCGGGGAAGGCGGGGCCGCGAGATAAAAGTCGCCGATCACGTCCGAAAAGATCCACGGCCGCTGCCGGCCCCCCGATGCCGAAAAGACGCGAGCCTTGACCTCGTCGAAGACCTGGGTCGCCTTCACGCCCCGCTTGCGAAGAGCCTCGACGAGGTACTTCGTGAAGAGGCCGTTCGATTCCCCAGGGTTGTCCGAAGCCGTCTTCCCCGGCCCCGTCGCCAGGACGATCAGCGTCCCCTGGCCGCCCTCCATGGCGGCCAGCCCCGTCATCCCGGAACGGGTGGTCTTGAAGGGATTGTCCCGGCAGGCATCGATCACGAGGATGCTGAGGGCCGGCTTCGCCGCCTCCATCCGCTCCCGGATCATCTCGATCGAGAGCCCTCGCTCCTTCGCCGAGATCTCGTCGTCCGCCTGAAAGTCGACCGGGACCACGTAGTTGACGTTCTCGATCTGGATCCCGTGCCCCGAGTAATAGAAAAACGCCGTGTCGCCAGGAGAGATCTGAGAGGTGAACCGGCGAATGGCGCGCTCGGAATCGGCCCGCGCGAGATTCTCGAACTGCGACACCGAGAAGCCGATCTCGCGCAGGACCGCCGCGACAGAACGAGAGTCGTTGACGGCGTTTCTGAGCGGAATCCCCGGATAGAGGTTGTTGCCGATCGCCAGGGCGATGCGCCTCGAGGAAGAGCCCGCGGACTGGGGCAGCGGGGGAAGCCGCCGCTCCCCCGTCTGGGCCAGCAGGGAAAGCGCAAGAAGACCGGCGAGGACACCACAGAGCTTCGGAAGGGACCGCACCCGCCGTTTATACCTAATCCCGTTGGCTC
Source organism: Thermoanaerobaculia bacterium (assembly GCA_022071945.1). Taxonomy (GTDB): domain Bacteria; phylum Acidobacteriota; class Thermoanaerobaculia; order UBA5066; family UBA5066; genus JAJVIN01. Next base: position 373,961 of record JAJVIN010000001.1, read on the forward strand.
TTCGGGAGGGACGCTCCGTCTCCCCAACGAGCCGGCGGCCGGGTGCCCGGCTCCGTCCCCCCGGTCCCAGGAGCCCAACACCAGCGCACGCGAATCGAAAGATCGAAAAACGGGGCGTCATCCTTCATCATAGCCGCCACCCACGTGTGCTCGAGCGGGTCTCGTGACAGTCGATGTCTCCCGCTGCCTCGATCCCGCATCCCCGAACGCCGTCAAGGAGACCGATCCATGAAACGACCCTACTTCCACCTGTTCGCCCTCGTGGCGTCGCTCTCGATCAGCTCCTCCGCGCTCTCGCAGATCCCTGGCAGAAAGCCGCTCAGCGCACGCGACCTTTACTACGCTCCGGGCCAGGGACAGCAAGGGAGCAAGATCTCGATCAAGCTGAACCGGGGAGGAACGATCACGATGGTCCCTCCCGGCTACCGGTTCCGGTCCGGCGATCAGATCCGCCTCGTCTTCTCGACGAACTTCACGGGCTACGTCGGAATCTCCAACCAGGGCTCGACGGGAGCCGTCACCCTGCTGTATCCGCCGGCCGGCGACTTGGGACAGGTCACCCCCTCCAGCAATTTCGAGGTGCCCGGGCAGGGCTGGCTCCAGTTCGACAACAAGCCGGGCCGCGAGCGGCTCGTCGTCGTCTTGTCTCCGAAGCCCATTCCCGTAATCGCCGCGGCTTCTTCCCCGGCCACGCCCCAGCCAGCTGGCGCCACGACTCCGCAGCAGCAGGCGGAGATCCTTGCGCAGCTCAACAGCAAGGCCCTCGAGGAGACCCGCCGGATGCAGGGCGGGCGTGACCTCTCCTTCATTCCGGATGGGGACTCGATCTACGCCAACTCGGGCGCCGCCGTCCAGAAGCCCTGGGGCTTCGAGCTCTTCCTCACACACGAATGAGACCGCTGGCATCACCCCTGGGACGATTCCCCGCGGTGTTCGCGGCCCTGGCCGTCCTCGTCGGCAGCCCCCTTCTCCCGCTGCCCGCCGCGGGGGCGCCGCCCAGCGCGCTCCCACCGAAATCCACGGGAGGAACGAGACGGGCCGTCATCACCGGCATCAACGACTACGGCTACATCAAAAAGCTCAAGGGCTGCGTGGCCGACGCCCATCACATGCGAGACGCCCTCGTCTCCAAGTTTGGATTCGACCCGGCCAACGTCCGCCTCCTCCTCGACAAGGACGCGTCGAGAACGGACATCCTTCAGGCGTTGCGGAGCTCGGTCGCGGCCAGCGGCCCCGGCGACCTCTTCGTCTTCTACTACTCGGGCCATGGAAGTGTCTTCCCCGACGACCTGTCTCCGATCCAGGATGAGACTCGAGTCATCCAGGCCGGACCGTACATCCCGAGAACGGGGCGCTACGACTCGGCCCTCTGCTCGTGGGACACGGGCGGGCCCTCTACGAATCCGAAACCGTGGGAGAACCTGATCCTCGACGACGAGCTCAACGAGATCTTCGCGGGGGCCTCGGAGAGGGGCGTCGCCGTCACGCTGATCTCCGACTCTTGCCACTCCGGCTCTCTGGCGCGCGAGCTCCCCAGGGACACCGCCATCAAGTTCGTCTCTCCCCGAGAAGCTCTGAGGGGAAGCCTGGCCCCAGCGCCGCGCTCGGCCGGGCCCACCACCCCGAGAGCGCCCGGCAAGGGCTTCATCGCGCTCGGCGGCTGCAAGGACGAACAGACATCCAAGGACAGCCCCAACGGCGGGCTCTTCACCACGGCGCTCCTGGCAGTCGTGGAGGACCTCTCGCACAAGAACAAGGGAGCCCTGACCTACGAAACGGTTTTCGCCCAGACCAAGGGCATCGTGATGGAGCTCTCCCGGAAAATCTTCGGCGAGCTGCAGGAACCTTCGCTAGATGACCGGTTCTTCGGAGCTTCCCTCTCAACTCCCCTGTTCACCGCCCCCGGCTCGCCCTCCCCGCCCGTCCCCGCCACGGCGCCTCCCGCGCCGGTCCCCACCTCGATTCCCGCCTCACCGCCCGCGACCGTGCCCCCCGCAACGCCGCCAACCCCGGCATCGGTTCCGGCCGCGACCGCCGCGGCTCCCGTGATCCGCCGAGTCGTCATCCGGATTCGCGACCATGCCGGAAACCCCGTTGCGGGCGCCGCCATCGCCCTTCTCCCCGCCTCGTTCCCCGCCGGCAAGGAGATCCGGCCCTCGGATGCGCTGGCCCTCGGGCGGACAGGCGAGAAGGGCCTCTACGACAGCGGGGCCGTTTCTCTTTCGCCCGGCCTCTATCGGGCCAGGATCGTCGCTCCCGGGTTGCGGACGTTCGACGGCCCCGTAACGCTCGAGGGCGGAATCGAAGCGGCGACCGCCGTTCTTTCCTTTGACTTGGACAAGGATTAGGAGAACCGGTGGCGAGGGCTTTCTGCTGGATCCTGACTGCAGCCCTGTTCCCGGCGCTGTCTGCCGCGGGAGCTGACAGAGCTCTGGTCATCGGGATCGAGCGGTACGCAAGCACCGCGGTTCCACCCACGGCCGGGAGCGAGCGAGATGCTCGGGAGCTCTCGCGGTTTCTGACGGCGCGCATGGGCTTTCCGCCCGGCTCGGTCCGGATGCTCCTCAACGAAGAGGCCACGGCCTCGCGCATCGAGAAGGAGTTTCAGAGCTGGCTCATCGCGGGCTCCGGCCCGGGTGACCGGGTCTTCTTCTCGTATTCGGGACACGGCTCCCGAGTTCCTCGCACGGACGGCGCCGGCGATTTCCACAACACGCTCGCTCCCTACGACGTGGACCCGGAGTCCGGGGCTCATCAGGTTCTGGACACCACGATCCGAAGGCTCGTGAACCAGCTCGCGGGGCGGCGGGCCGTTCTCCTCTTCGACTCCTGTCACTCAGGCAGCATCGCCCGCTCCCTATCCTCCGCCCAGGCGGGAAAGCGAGCGTTCAGCGGCCGGTACCTCCCGACTCCAGCGGAAATCTCGGCTTTCCGTGGATCCAATTCCGGGTCCCTCGGCCGCGAGAGTTTCGTCGTGACGGCAACCGGCAGTTCCCGCTCCGTTCCAGCCAAATCCGCGGACAGGGGGATGTTCTTGACGACGACCATGGAAGGCGCTGGAAGCGGCGTCATCTCCATCGCCGCTGCCGCGGACCACCAGGTCGCGTTTCCGTTCCAGGCTCCGGACGGCAAGGTGATGGGCGCCCTGACGTGGGCGTTTCTCGAGTCCGTCGGCGGCGGAGCCTCTCCGTTCGGCAAGGTGAGGACCGAAATCCCGGCCGCGATCGCGCGGCTCCAGGCGGCCGGTCTCCTGCAGGGCGAGCAGGTGCCACAGTTCGACGTCCGGACGACCGACACGCTCTCCCTCGAGAGTCAGCCTCTCTTCGGAACCTGGCAGACGGCGGCGGCAACGGCGATGCAAAATCCGGCCTGCCCCGGCCGGCTCTCCCTGCGGATGGCACCCAAGCGTCCCGGCGAACCCTATCGCGAGGGGGAGACCTTCGCCTTCGACGTGGAATCCTCGATGCAGGGTTACCTCTACCTCCTGGTCTTCAGCGAGGGGCGCAAGGCGAGCTGTTTGATTCCAAACGTTCTCGACCGGGATCCGAGGATCTCCGCCGGCAAGAGCAGGTTTCCCAGGAAGGGCGAGGAGTTCGTCGTCACGTGTCACCCCGCCCCGTGCGGAACGGACGTCGCCGTCGCCATCGTCAGCGAACAGCCGCTCGGACTCGGCGAGAAGGAAAACTACGCGTGGGACGAGATCTTCGGACGCCTCCGGTTGAAGGAGCTGGAGGCGTATCTCGGCGTGCCTGCCGTGGCTGGCGCGCCTGCCCGCAGGAAAGCCACCGCCGGGCCAACTGCTCCCGCGGGCACATGGCAGGCCGCCACCGCCATCTTCGAGAGCCGCAAACGATGAAGGCATGCCTGCTTCTGGCGTTCCTGGCCTTTCCCGCCGCCGCCCTCACGTGCGACGAGCGCGCCCTCGAGCTCGAACGGAGAGCTCACCTCCTCGAGAGCCGGGAATTCGTCCGCGTTGCGTCGCAGCTCGTCTCCGACTGCCCGGCGAACGCACGGGCGCGGAATCTTCTCGCGACCGCCCTGGAGAGTTCCGGCGATCTCTCCGGCGCGGCAAGCCAGTACCAGGAGGCAGAGCGGCTCGATCCGAAGTGGGCCTACCCGCACCTCGGTCTGGGAGACATCGCCGCCGCGCGCAAGGACTTCGAGACGGCGAAGGAGCAGTACCTGCAGGCGTCCAGGCTCGCCGCGAACCCCGGCGAGCGTTCCGACGCCGCGCGTTCGCTCGAGAGTCTCCCGGGAAGCTCGCGATCCTATTCGTTCAAGTCCGCGGGAAGTATCGAGAAGCTCCTCGACATCGGCCACGATCACCGGGGACGGCGCGGAGCTTCCGTGAGGATCCCCAGCCCGTCTCTCGATTCCTTTGTCTCGGAGTCTGGAATCGCGGTGAACTTCACGATCGAATTCGATTTCGACTCCGCCGCTGTCCGTCCCGCTGCCATCCCGCAGCTGATCGAGCTCGCCGCGGCCCTGAAGAAGGCCGCGGCCAAAGAACGCTACGTCATCGAAGGGCATTCGAGCTCGGAGGGCGACCTGGCTCACAACACGCGTCTCTCGCTCGAAAGGGCCAAGAGCGTCCTGGCGACCCTCGTCGCGGGTGGAGTCAGCCCGGCGATCCTCTCGCCGCGAGGCGCCGGTCCGTCGCGCCTGGTCCTGGAGAACGGAGTCGAAAACAAGGAGAAGAGCCGGAGAGTCACGCTCTTCCGGCCCTTCTGATCCTGGCGCTTTTTGGAAGGGTCTCGACCCTTCAGCGAGTCATGGTGACGGCGGCCCGGCCTCTGTGAGGTTGCGGCCGAGCCCGCCCTCAGCCGTAGCGTCCCTCGATGTACTCGAGCGTCTTGGGGTTCCTGGGATTGAGGAAGAGGTCCTCGGTCTTGGCGTGCTCGACCACTCTGCCCATCAGCATGAAGATGCTCTCGTCGGAGGCGCGGCGAGCCTGCGACATGTTGTGGGTGACGATGACGATCGTGTAGCGGCCCTTCAGCTCGAACATCTGCTCCTCGATCGCTCGCGTCCCCTCGACGTCGAGAGCCGAACAGGGTTCGTCCATCAGGATGACCTCGGGCTTGAGAGGCAGAAGCCGCGCGATGCAGAGCTTTTGTTGCTGCTCGAGCTGGAGCGAGGTGGCCCTCGCGTCGAGCCGGTCCTTCAGGTCCTTCCAGAGTCCCACCTCGGTGAGGGCCTTTTCCACGGCGGTATCCAGCTCGGAACGCTTCAGCTCCCGCCTTTTCGAGTGGATCCTCAGTCCGAAGACGACGTTCTCGTAGACGGAAACGGGCAGGGGATTCGGCCTCTGGAAGACCATTCCGACCGCCTTGCGGAGCTCGACCAGGGAGACATCGGAATCGTAGATGTTCTTGCCGAGAATCTCGATTCCCCCGGAGGTCCTCACGTAGTCGTACCGCTCGTTGACACGATTGAAGCAGCGCAGGAGGGTTGTCTTCCCGCATCCCGAGGGTCCGATGAGAGAAGTGATCTGGCCTTCCTTGACCTCGATCGAAACGTCGATCAGGGCCTGGAACGAGCCGTACCAGAGCGAGAGCCCCCGGGTGACGATGGCGTTCCGGCCGTTCTCTCTCATCCGAAGATCCCGTTCACGTACCCGTAGGTCCGGCGATCGGCGGGGTTGTCAGAGAAGACGACGTCCGTCGATCCGACCTCGACGATGTCGCCATTCCAGAGGAACATCGTCCGGTCCGCGAGACGCCTGGCCTGCTGCACCAGGTTGGTGACCAGGATGATGGTGACCCTGGACTGGAGCTCCTTCAGGACATCCTCGATTCGCATGGTCGTCACCGGATCGATGGCGATCGAAAACTCGTCGAGGCAGAGGATCTCGGGATCGTGGGAGAGGGCACGGGCGATCGTGAGCCGCTGCTGTTGCCCGCCCGACAGAGCGGTCCCGAGGCTGCCGAGCCGGTCCTTGACCTCGTCCCAGAGCGCAGCCTGGCGCAAGCACCTCTCCACGATGGCCTCGAGCTCTCCCCGGGCCTTCATGCCGGCACAGCGGGGAGCGAAGGCCACGTTGTCGAAGATCGTGAGCGGGAGCCCGACCGGGAGCGGGGCGACCATCCCGACCTTCCGTCTCAGGGCGAAGACGTCCTTCACGCGGCGCACGTCGAGCCCGTCGATCTTCACCGTGCCGGTGACACTGGCCTCGGCAACCTGATCGATCGTCCGGTTCAGGCATCGGAGCAGAGACGTCTTCCCCGACTGCGCCGGGCCGATGATGGCGAAGATCTCGTTCTCTTTCACGTCGAACGAAATCCCGTGCAGGACTTCCTTCGTGCCGTAGGCAACCCTGAGGTCGCTCACTTCGATGGCGAGTCGGGACGCCGTCACACTCTCACCACTTCTTCCGGCCGCGGAGCCAGATCCGCAGGACGATGGCGCTCGCGTTGACGAGGAGAACCGACCCGAGAAGGACGACCGCCGTCGCGTAGGGGATCGATTCCTTCACGTTCGGGACCTGGGTCGACACCGTGTAGAGGTGCATCGACAGGGCCATGCACTGATCCCCGAGGCGGTAGGGGAAGAGGTCCCCCCTGCTCACCGCCTTGAAGAAGACGGCTCCGGTGAACATGACGGGCGCAGTTTCGCCCGCGGCCCGGCTCACCTGCAGGATGATGCCGGTGAGGATCCCCGAGATGGAGTTCGGCAGGACGACGGCCCGGATGGTCTGCCAGCGCGTGGCCCCGACGTTGGCACAAGCGTCCCGGAAGGCCCTCGGAACCGCCGAGAGGGCCTCGCGCGTGCTGGCGATGATGACGGGCAGCGTCATGATCGCGAGCGTGAGGGAAGCGGACAGGATGGAGAAACCGAACCTGGCTCCATAGACGAACGCGCCGAGGCCGAACAGGGCGTGCACGATGCTGGGCACTCCGGCCAGGTTGATGACCGCCATGTTGATGAGACGATTCAGCCAGCTCTCCCGGGCGTATTCGTTGAGGTAGATCGCCGCCAGGACACCGATCGGGGCCGAGATCGCAAGCGAGAGGCCGACGAGGTAGAGCGTGCCGACGAAGGCGGACCAGATCCCGCCTTCCCTCATCCCCTTTCTCGGGATGTCGGCCAAGAACTCCCATCCGAGGCTCGGCCACGCCTTGTAAAGGAGGTACACGATGATGGCCACGAGCGGCAGCACCATGGCGAGAGACATCGCGCCGAAGACCCACTTCGCCACCGTTTGCGCCCGTTCGCGGCGGGCCACCTGGTGAGTCCGGGTGAACCGCTCGGAGGGGGGAGTCACGGATTCCATGGAACCTCACTTCCTCCGGATTCCGCGCACGGCCAGATCCGCGGCCACGTTGACGACGAGGGTGATGGCGAACAGGAGGACGCCGGTCAGGAAGAGGACGCGATAGTGGCTCGACCCGGCCGGGGCCTCGCCGAGCTCCGCCGCGACGTTCGCGGTCAGGGTGCGGACCGAGTCCAGGAGGCCGTGCGGGATCTGCACGGCGTGCCCGGTTGCCATCAAGACCGCCATCGTCTCCCCCACCGCTCTGCCCACGCCGAGGAGAACCGCGGCCAGAAGTCCGTTCTTGGCCGCGGGCAGCAGCACGCGGAACACGGTCTCCCAGCGGGTCGCGCCGAGGGCGAGCGCCGCCTCGCGGTACGAGTCGGGCACGGCCTTCAGGGCGTCTTCCCCTATCGAGACGATGACGGGAACACTCATCAGCGCCAGGATGAACCCGCCGTTGAGGAGGTTGACTCCGACAGCCGTGCCGGTGACGGAGACGATCAGCTTGCTCATGACGGTCAGCCCGATGAAGCCCCAGACGACACTCGGGATCGCCGCGAGGAGCTCGATGACGATCTTGAGAGTCTCCTTGATCTTGGGTGAGCAGAACTCCGAGATGAAGATGGCCGCTCCGAGGCCGAAAGGGACGGCCAGGACGATCGCGACGCCCGTGACGGAAAGAGTGCCGATCGTCAGGGCGAAGGTCCCGTACCTGACGTTGTTGACGGAGGTCGGGTACCACTCCTTGCTGAAAAGGAACTCCGCGAAATCGAAATCGGGATCCCACAGGACGGGGACCGCCTCGCGGAAGATGAAGAAGAAGATGGCCGCGACGAAGAAGACGGCGGAGACTCCGCTCAGCCGGATGACGAACTCGATGATCCGCTCGATTGCAATCGAGGCCTTCGGCCGCTGGGGCCGAGGCGCCCCCACTGTCCGCCTGCCTTCGGAGACAGCGCTCATACCGCGGGTGCTGGGAGCTTTCGCATTCGTCCCGCCCTCGGGCTCATCACTTGGTTGCCCCAGCCGGGTTCAGCGGCACGTCGCCATTCTCGGCGAGGATCTTCTGTCCCGCCGGGGAGAGGATCCAGTCGATGTACTTCTTGACCTCGCCCTGGGGCTCGCCGAGCGTGTACAGCTGGAGCGACCGCGCGAGCGGGTAGACCTTCGAGATGGTGTTGGCGACCGTGGCCTCATAGGCCGGCTCGCCCGGCTTGGCCGAAAGCTTGAGGATCTTGACCGCCGGCGTGGCGTAGGCCATGCCGCTGTAGCCGATCGCGGTCTTCGACGAACCAACCAGCTCGACGACCTCCTTCGAGCCGTTCATGTCGCGGGACCCGAGCTTGAAGTCCCTCTTGCCGAGGACGTGCTCGCGGAAGAACTCGTAGGTGCCCGAGCTCGACTGGCGGCTGACGCGGATGATGGTGTCATCGCTGGCGCCCGGAATCGTGACCCCGGCATCGGACCACTTCGTCAGCTTCCCGTCCTCCGCGAAGATCTCGGCGAGCTGCGGAAGCGAGATCTCGGTCATGGGGTTGTCCTTGTGCACGTAGATGGCGAGGCCATCGAAGCCGACGATGAACTCCTTCGGTTCCTTGCCCGTGTTCTTTTTCGCCCTCTCCGCTTCCTCGGGCTTGATGTTCCGGCTCGCGTTGGCGATGTCGACCGTTCCCTTCTCCAGGGCCGCGATCCCGACTCCCGAGCCGCCACCCGAGACCTCGACGCCGACGTTCGGAGCAGCGACCTTGTACGCCTCGGCCCAGGCCTGGGCGACATTGACCATGGTGTCGGATCCGCGGACCTGAATCGTCGTCATGGCAGGGCCGCCGCCGCTCTTGCCACAGCCCGGGGAGAAGAGGGCGAGAAGCGTCCCTCCCAGGAAGGCGCCGCTCAGGGCCAGGGTGGTCACGATTCGGTTTCGAGTCATGTCGAGAGTCCTTTCCGTCCTGCCCGCAAGGGTGAGCTCAAGGCGAGGCGTCAGCCGTGGTTGGAATCGCGGATGGCCGAGACGAGATCGCGGATCTGACCCTCGATGAAGTCGTAGGTCCGCTGCATCGCTTCGGAAACCGCCGCCGGACCGCCTGCTGCCTGGGTCGGGTTCTCTGTACTCCAGTCCAGGAGCACGGTGTGCCGCGGCCGCCTCGGAAACGCGCGTCTGGCCTCGGCGGCTAAGAGCACGATCACGTCGGAATGGTCGATGTTGGGGATCTGGGCTAGCGACTTGGGAACGGAACGGGCCACGTTGAAGCCCTTCTTCGCCATGAACTCCACCGTGGAGGGGTGCAGAGGCCTCGGATCCACTCCCGCGCTGGAAAAGGAGAAGTTCGGAATGCGAAGGGCGTTCCCGATTGCCTCGGCCATGAGGCTCCGGCAATCGTTGTGCTCGTCGATGAAGAGAACGTTGAAGACATTCGACCCCGGGTGCTTGGCGATCTCGCCCGTGCACATGTAGAGGGTCTCCATGCTGATGTTGCGAGCCTGGTCCGAGACCCGCTCGAGCCGCCGGGCGATCATCACGAGAGGGTTGAGGGCTTCAAAGGGGAGCTGGCCCTCGCGGTAGAGAACTGTCAGTTCCCTCGTGAGCGTGTCTCGCAACAAATCCACGGCGTCGTCGGCCTCGATCGTTCGGCGGGCCAGCTCGGCATCCTGATTGACGAACGCCTGGATGGCATCGTGGAGCATCGGGACGGCCAGGCCGACCACCTGCTTGAGCCGGTCGAGAGGGAGCTCGGCATCGACCTCGGTCAGCTTCAGGGCCTGACGCGCAATCGATTCCGCGTAGTCACCGACGCGCTCGAGCTCCAGGTTGATCTTGATCGTGGCATAGGCGAAACGGAGCAGGCTCGCCGCGGGCTGATGCTTGACCAGGAACGCCAGGCACATCTTGTCGAGCTGCTTTTCAGCTTCGTCGATGTACTGGTCCCTGAGGATCACCGCGAAGGCGAGCTGCCGGTTCCTCTCGACGGCGGCCCGGATGCTGGCCAGGATGGCCCTTTCCGCGAGCCCTCCCATCTCGATGACCTTGTCCCTGATGAGCGCCAGATCCTGACGCAGCGATGCCTCGAGGTAGGTGGACATTTCAGAAGGACCTCGCATTCCTGCTCGTGGTTTTCGGGAGGATCGTCACGTCGTCTATCCAGGAGCTCCCCGGGGAAAGAGCCAGAATCGGGAACCGCTCGCCACGAGCCCGCGGCCCCCCGCCCCTCGACGCCAGCGACCCGTTCCCCGAGGCTACCAGAGATGTGAAATCCCTGTGAAGCGCTGGGCCCGCCCGCGAACGGAGGTCGAAGCGGTCCAGCCGGGAAACTCCGGATGGTATCGTCTGTCACCCGCTTGCCGGGCCCCGGCCCGGGCGCGAGCGGGCCAGGAGGACCCGATGAACTTCTCCATCAAGGTCGACCCCGCGACGTGGCAGCGCTACATCTCCTCGAGAGTGAAAGGCGCCGAGCTCCTGTCGGACCCCTTCACCAACAAGGCCTCGGCCTTCACGAAGCGCGAGCGGGCTCAGCTGGGACTTCTGGGACTCTTGCCGCCCGCCGTCTCCACCATGGAACAGCAATTGACCCGGGTGTACGAGAACTTCCTCGACCGTCCGACCCCGCTCGGAAAGTACGGTTTTCTCGCCAGCCTTCACGACCGTAACGAGACCCTCTTCTTTCGTCTCGTCCACGAACGCATCGACGAGATGTTGCCCATCGTCTACACCCCCGTCGTCGGCGAGGCCTGCCAGCAGTTCTCGCACCTGTACAGGAGGACCCGCGGTCTCTACATCTCCTACGACCAGCGCGACGCGATCGAGGAGATCCTCCGCAACACCTACACGGCGGACCCCTCGGTCATCGTCGTCACCGACGGAGAGCGGATCCTCGGCCTGGGAGACCAGGGCGTCGGCGGAATGGGGATCCCGATCGGCAAGCTCTGTCTCTACACGATCTGCGCGGGCGTTTCCCCCTACAGCACCCTCCCCATCATGCTGGATGTCGGCACCGACAACGAGGAGCTCCTGAAGGATCCCCTCTACCTGGGCCTCAGACACAAGCGAATCCGCGGTCAGGAGTACCAGGAGTTCGTGGACCGCTTCGTTGCCGCGGTGAAGAAGACCTACCCGAACGTCGTTCTTCAGTGGGAGGACTTCCTGAAGGAGAACGCGATCACCCAGCTGGAGCGATTCCGCAACGTCTTGCCCAGCTTCAACGACGACATCCAGGGGACGGCGGCCGTCGCCGTCGCGGGCATCTACGGCGGCATGCGGCTCTCGGGCCAGTCGATCCGCGATCAGCGGCTCGTCTTCGCCGGGGCGGGAGCCTCGGCCCACGGCATCGCCGACCTGTTCTGCGCGGCCCTGACCAGCGAAGGGCTCTCCCACGAGGAGGCCCGGCGGCGGGTCTTCACCGTCGACACGAAGGGACTCGTCACCCGCAACCGGCCCGGACTGGAGGGTTTCAAGGCGGCCTTCGCGCGCGATCCCGAGGAAACGGCCGGATGGGACTGCCGGGACCACTCCCGCATCACACTCGAGGAAACCATCCTCAACGCGAGGGCCTCGATCCTCATCGGAGTCTCGGCCACCCCGGGCACGTTCACCGAGCCGGTCGTGCGCTCGATGGCCAGGCTGAACGAACGGCCCCTGATCTTCCCGCTCTCGAACCCGACCTCGAAGAGCGAGTGCTCGGCCAAGGACGCCATCGAGTGGTCCGAGGGCCGTGCCATCGTCGCCTCGGGCAGCCCCTTCTCGCCCGTCACGTACGCCGGGAAGACCTACCGGATCGGCCAGTGCAACAACGCCTTCATCTTCCCCGGCGTCGGCCTCGGCGCCTGCGTCGCTCATCCCCGCTACATCAGTGACGGGATGTTCCTCGCCGCCGCGAAGACCCTGGCTGCGAGCGTGACGGCCGATGACCTCGCCGAGTCGGCCGTCTTCCCGAAGCTGACCCGCATCCGCGACTGCTCCCACGCCATTGCCTGTGCCGTCGTTCGAAGCGCCGTCGCGGACGGATACGCCGACGAGGAGATCCTCATGAACCTCGAGGAGACCGTCCGCCGGTCGATGTGGTTCCCCGAGTACCTCCCCATTCGCTACGAGCCCTGGGAGGGACCGAGCCTGCCGGCTCCGCGCTGATCACGAGGGGGACCCGGCTCCAGGGCGAACGCGCCGAGCTCGGACGGCAACGGATCGAAGTCTGTTTCGAACGCCTCTTCACTCCGTGCCGAAATCGTCCTCGTGCTCGACCATGAAGACGTTCGAGAAGAGGTTTGCGCGGACCTGCAGCCCGCGCTGCGTCTGGGAGAGGAAGACGAGCGAATCCCCGATGTACGGGTAAACACAGTTCCAGTAGAAGCGGGCGTAGTTGTGCCTCAAGTCGCCCGGATGCTTGTAGCCGAGCGCCTTGTTGACTCCCGTCTCCTCGAACTCGTAGAAGAGAGCCGGAATCTTGACGAGGTACCGAGGATCCGAGAGCTGGCCGATCAGATCGGCCGCCCGGACCAGGCTGGGATACCCCGCCACCTCGCGAGGATCCTCGTCAGCGGGGACGGGGAACCTCGTGCACTGGATGTATCTCTTGACGGCCTCGACTTCGATCTGCGCGTTGCGCCCGAAGCGCTCCTCGATGAAGAGCTGCCCCCGGTCGACGTGATAGGGCGTGAGCGACGCATCGGTTGCGCCGGGCTTGAGCGTGACGGTTTCATCGGCCTTCCCGGTCGCGCAGACGAGTCCGCGGTCCCGCCGGCAGACTCCCCTGACGTAACCGATGTCGTGGCAGAGGAGCGCGACCATGACCTGCAGCCAGTCTCTCGGGGCCACGCCCCCCTGCTTGATGTGCTGGCCCCTCAAGAGCTCCTGGCCGACGAGGGTGACCAGAATCGTGTGTTCCACGTTGTGATAGAGGGCGTCACTTCTCGAGATGATCTCGAGAGCGCTCGAGGCAACCCAGGCGATGATGTTGGGGTACTCGGGTTGGAGCTCGCCCCAGGTCCGGCGGTACCCGTCCCGCAGCTCCACGACAAAGGCTTCGCTCATCGACTCGATCGTGTTCAGCATGGGGCGCTCCTTGATCTGACGCTAATCCGGGACGAACGCCCCGGTCAAGCAAGGCCGGGTGCGCCGGGTCCTGTTCGCGGACAGGACCCGGCGCGGGATCAGCGTCTCGGGCGGGGCCTTCAGGGGGCGCGGCTCAGCGACCGAGGTCGCGCACGAGAAGGTCGTTGATCCTCCCGGCCATCGCGGCCGGGTCCTTGACCCTCGACCCTTCTGCGATCAGCGCTTGCTCGTAGAGCAGCTGGCTGCATTCCTTCAAACGGGGATCGTCCGGGGTCTTTTCGTGAACCGCCCTGAGAGCCTCGACAGCCGGATGGTGGGCGTTCAGCTCCAGGATTCGCCCGGTCTCCGGGACCTCGGCCGCGTGCCCCGCCCTTCTGAGGATCCGTTCCATGTTGGCCCCGATGGCCCCCTCGCCCGCGACGAGGCACGAGGCGCTCTGACGCAGTCGCTGGGAGAGGCGGACCTCCTTCACTCCCTCGATCCAGCTCGCGAAAGCCAGCAGGAGGGGACGGAATCTCGCCTCGTCCGCGGTCTCCTCCTGCTTCGCGATGGCCTCTGGCAGCTCGTCCTGGTCGGCGGCCTTCAGGAGCTTCCCCTTGTACTCACGAAGCTGTGGAAGGACGAACTCGTCGATCGGATCTGTCAGGAGCAGAACATCCCAGCCCTTCGCCTTGAAGGCCTCCAGGACCGGCGCGTTCTCAATGGCCGGACGGCTCTCACCGGAGAGAGTCCAGATGTCCGACTGCTCCCCGGGCATCGCCGCAACGTATTCGGCGAGCGTCGTCGTCTTGCCCGCCTCGGTCTTGACCGATTCGAAGAGAAGGAGGTCCGCGATGGCTTCCCTATGCTCCGCGTCCCGCGCGATTCCCTCCTTCAGGACGGGCCCGAGCTCGCGGAAGAACGTGGCGAAGGTCTCGGCGGATTCGCGTCTGAGGTCCTCGAGCGCCCGCAAGACGTTCTTGACGACGTTCTTCCGGATGCGGTCCAGGATTGGGTTTTTCTGAACGGTCTCTCGCGAGACGTTCAGGGGAAGGTCCGGGCAGTCGACCACGCCCTTGACGAATCGGAGCCAGGGAGGCAGCAGGGCCTCGCAGTGTTCCATCACGAGCACCCTGCGGATGTAGAGCCTCGGACCAACCTTCGTCTCGCCAAACCGCATCTCCAGGGGCATCCGGGACGGGATGAAGAGGAGGACCTTGAATTCCGTCGTCCCCTCCCCGGCGTAATGGATGACCTTCGCGGGCTTCTCGAAGTCTCCCGAGACCTGACGGTAGAAGGACGCGGCATCCTCCTCGGAAACCTCTGATTTCGATTTGAGCCACAGGGCTTTCTGGGAGTTGAGCGTCTCTTCCACCCGGGTGGTCGAGCCTTCCGCGCCTGCTTCTCCTGCCGGCCTCTCGACCTCCATGACGATCGGGTGCTCCACGAAGTCGGAGTACTGCTTGACGAGCTGTTTCAGGCGCCAGGTATCGAGAAACTCACGGGCGTCCTCCTTGAGATGGAGGGTGACCGCGGTTCCCCGCGCTTCCCTCTCGGAGGGGCCCACCGTGAAGGTCCCGAGCCCATCCGACTCCCACTGGACGGCCTCGTGGCCGGCCTCCGCGGACTTCGAAACGACGGTCACGCGATCGGCCACCATGAAGGCCGAGTAGAACCCGACCCCGAACTGGCCGATGAGCTCCGGACGTGTCTTGGCATCCACCTCTGCGAGGCTCTTGAGGAACGACTTGGTGCCCGACTTGGCGATCGTCCCGAGGTTCTCGACCGCTTCCGCCGCCGACATCCCGATCCCGTTGTCGAGGATCGTCAAGGTGCCCGCCCCACGGTCGGGGACGAGGCGGATCTTCCAGTCCGGATCGCTGCTCACGAGCGAGCTGTCGGAAAGGGACCGGAACCGCAGTCGGTCGATCGCGTCGCTGGCGTTGGAGATCAGCTCGCGAAGAAAGACCTCCCGGTGGGTGTAGAGCGAGTGAGTGATGATCTCGAGAACCTGGCGAAGCTCGCTTTTGAACTCGAGGGTTTCAGGGTGCTTTTCTGTCATCTCGAAATCCTCCGAGAACATGGACTTTCCCGATGATAGGAGGAGCCCCAGGGGATGGTCGAGGACCCGTGTCCCCCCTGAAGTCCACCCGCGCGTCCTCTCCAGGATCCGCACCACGTCCGCGCCGGCCCCTTCGCCGGCAGCCGCCGCGCCGAAAGGTGAACGCTGTCTCCGACTGTGCGAGAATCCGCGCCCTATGTGTCACCGCGTGAGATGCACCCGCTGCGGCAAGCCCTCCTGGGCCGGTTGCGGCCGCCACGTCGAGGAAGCCCTCGCGGGCGTCCCGAAGGAAGAGCGCTGCACCTGCCCTCCCCCCGAATCTCTCCTCGATCGTCTCTTCGGCCGCAAGCCCAGCTGAGGAATGGGCGGCGCTCAGCGCCGCGATGACGGCTCTGGCAGAAGGCCCGGCAGGGCCTCGAAGTCGGGGTGATCCCCGGCGTGGGCGAAGTCGTGCTTCCAGAGGATCTGGTCCCTGATGGCGTAGAAGAGCCCGGGCATCTGCATCGGGTCCCCGACCGGCACACCCACTCCGTGTCCCTTGGACATCGCCCGCAGGGAGCAGGCCATCACCGAAGGACCCAGCACTTCCCAGGTCGATCCCTGGCGGACCTCGAACCCCTTGTAGAAAACCCTCTCGGTATCGGAGACGGCGCGAGCTTCCTTCCAGCGGTCGGGGAAAAAGCCGGCCGCGTCCTCGGGCGTCCCCATGTGAAAGAAGAGAACCTTCGGGTACTCCGGGTTCTTTTCACTGATCCGTCGCAGGTCGCCGACCTGCTCTCGACAAAAGGGTCACCCAAAGTGGCGCAGGAAGACGAGGAGAGTCGGAGTGTCGCCGAGCTGGTCCTTGAGGGTTCCCTCGATCAGATTCCAGCCCGCAACCGGAGTCTCCAGGAGTGTTTTCGGGATCTTCTTCACGGAATGCATCCTACGACAGAGTGGAGGACCCCGGCGAGGGCCGGCTCCCTCGCAAGGGGATCGTGGGAGATGCAACAATCCGGGGGCGTGGGCCCGCGCACGGAGGTGAACCGTACATGCCGCACAGCATCAGCCTGATCACGACCCTGGCCGCCATCGCCCTGGTCCTGGCGTTCCGTTACCCGCTCGCGACGGCGCTGACGATCGGCGCCAGCCTTGCGCAGATCGGGGAGTTCTCCTTCATCCTGGCGGGCCTCGGGATGAGCCTCGGGATCCTCCCCGCGGCGGGCCAGAACATAATCCTGGTCGGAGCCATCATCTCGATCGCGCTCAACCCCGTCGTCTTCTCGACGATCGAGCCTGTTCGATCCTGGCTTCTCAAACACTCCGGCCTGGCGAGACGTCTCGATGTCCGCCAGCCCGAGACGGCTGCGCTGCCTTCGACTGTCGACGAGGCGCGTCTGACCGGCCAGGTCGTGCTCGTGGGCTACGGCCGCGTCGGCCGCCGCATCGCCGAGGCTCTCCTGGAAAAGGGCATTCCATTCGTGGTCGCCGAGCAGAGCCGCGAAGCCGTCGAGGCGCTGCGCAAGAGGGATATCCCGGCGGTTTCCGGCGACGCATCGGACCCGATGGTCCTGGCTCAGGCGCACGTGATTCGAGCCGCCCTTCTCGTCATCGCGACTCCCGACCCCGTCAAGGTGAGGAAGATCGTGGAGGTCGCGCGGCAGATGAACCCCCACATCGAGATCGTTTTGCGCACGCACACGGAAGAGGAGGCGGACTACCTTCGCAAGGAGGCCGCCGGAGAGGTGTTCATGGGCGAGCACGAACTCGCGCTCGCGATGGCGTCGCACGTCATGAAGCGCATGGAGCACCCGGCACGCTGAATCCAGCGATCGGGCCGCCCAGGACAGAGGGGACTCTCAAGATGGGAAGCCTCTGGCCGGCGATGAGGGGACAGGAGGTCCTCCGCCCGGAGGTCCTCCGCCCTCACGAGTCCGGGTTCGCACCTTTTCAAGGGGTCGGCTAGGATTCCCCGCGGAGGTCCCATGATTCGGATGTCGCGTTTCTCTTCCTCTCCCTCGCGGCCGTCTCCGCGGTTTTTCGGCGTCCTTCTGGCCGGATTGACGGCTGCCTTTGCTGTCCCTTCCCGCGCGGCGGACCAGGACAGCATTCTTCAGAGGCCCACCGTCCTGGAGAGGGTCGAGGAGCGATTCGAGAAGAACCCCGATCTGAAGGAGCAGCGGGAGTCGCGGCCCGAGGCCCTGGACAAGCTCGCCTGGATGGAAGGGAAGTGGGACATGACCCTGACCTACTTCCAGACATCCAAGACCCCTCAGCGCGTCGAAAAGGGGGCGAGAGAGACGAAGTGGGAGCTCGACCGCCGGTGGATGGTCTCGCGAGAGACCGTGCCCGGAAAGCTCGCTGTCGAGTACCTCGGGTACGACCCGTGGCGAAAGAACTGGGTTCGCCAGTACGTCACGAGCTGGGGCCGGGGCGGCATGCAGATCATGTTCGGCCAGGAAGGGTGGCGCGAGAACACTCTCCCCTTCACCGGAACCGTCTACTTCTGGGGCGAGCCGGCCGAGATTTCCCTCAGGCTCGTCAAGATGAGCGACGACGCTTTCATGGAGATCTACGAGGAGAAACTCCCGGGCGGAGTCCTTCGTCCCATCATCGAGCTCAGTTTCAAGCGTCAGAAGCCGGCCGCGGCGCCCGCCGCTCCGGCCGCCAAGAAGAAGTAGCGAGAACCGCCCCGGCCCGGGACCTCAGCTGTTTCCTCCCGATTTCGCCGCCGGATCGGAACGCACGGCCGGCGGCTCGAACCACTTCTCCCTCGGCACGACCTTCTCCTTCCTCGGGTCGAGGACGTAGTGAGGCGACATGATCTGGACGCCGTGCTCGTTGAAGGCATCCTGAATGGCGGCGTGAAGAGCGGCCATCACCGGCACCCGGTATTCGGGACGCTCGATTCGGGCGTTCAGCTCGTACTCGACGTAAAAGTCGCCGAGCGACCACTGCCTGACGAAGGGGGCGGGGTCCTTCTTCAGCCCTCCCGTGCGGCTGGCCGCCAGGCACAGGAGCGCCTCGACCTGCCTCCAGGGGGTGTCGTACCCGATCGTCACCCGGGTACTGAGAAGGGGACCGGCCGCGTCCGGTGAGCGGGAGAAATTCCTCGTCGTCGCCGCCGCGACGACGGAGTTGGAAAGAGCGACCTCATCGTTCCAGGGAGTCTGGATCCTCGTGACGAAGATCCCGAGGCCCGTGACGATCCCCTCCACATCACCCACGCGGATGTAGTCGCCTTCCTTGAAAAGGCGCGCGTAGAGAATCATCAGGCCGCTGAGGGCCTGTCCGACGATGGTCGTCGAGCCGAGCGAGATCATCACGCCCACGAAGACGCTCACACCCTTGAAGGCCTCCGTGCCGCTCCCGGGCAGGTAGGGATAAGCCATGATGAGGGCAAAGATCCAGAGCGCCGCGTGAGTGATGCGGCGCGTCGGGGCAACCGTTTCGGCCAGGGTCTGCGAAGCACGGACCCGTCCGCTTTCCACCGCTTCGAAAAACGAATCGGCCAGGCGGATGAAGAACCGGGTCAGGATGACGATGACGGCGACCACGGCCAGATCGGGAACGGCCTCCAGCGCCCGGATCCCCAGATTCTTCACGCCGGAGGCCAGGTACCCTCTGAGTTGCTCACCCCAGGGACGGGTGTAGGCGAAACTCCGGAGCACCACCGCGAGCCAGACGTAGGTCGCCACGGCGGCGGCGCCGCGCGTCAGAAGCCAGACGAGCCTCCTCGCCAGCCCCGTGAAGAACCTGGCGGACGCGAACCCTATTCCCGCGGCGTCGAGCCTCTCGGCCAGGAACTCGGCAACGGTCCGCAGTTTCGAGGAGGCCCACACGCGGAGCTTCTCGAGAATCCAGAGGACCGCCCCCAAGGCAATGGAAACCAGCAAGGCCCGAAGGAGGCCCGCCAGGAACCCCCGCCAGCTCCGCTGCTCTCCCGCCTCGGCGAGCGCGGTCTGGAGGTTCCCCACGACGCGGCCCGCGAACACGGCGAGAGACTGGCCGTCCCCCTCGCCCACGTCTCCTGGAGCCAGCAAGAGCACGCCCTTTTCCCCCACCATCACGACGACCCCGACAGATTCGGACCGGACGGTGATCGGACCGCTCTCTCCCCTGCGGGCGATCTCGGCCAGGGCACGAGAGGCGTCCTGAGCTCGCTGGGCCGGGGGCCGTCCCAGAACGATCGCCCTCAGCTCCACGATTTCCCGGTTCCCCAGTCTGACCGTCGCTTCCGGGGCACGAACCCGTGATTCCGTCGCCGGTTCCGCCAGGCCCGAAATGGAGACAGTCAGGGACATCAAGACGGCCGCGACCACCGCCGCATACCGCGCGGGGCCGTTCGGGACCGGCCAGCGAGTCCCCAGGAGTGTGCACAGGCGAGCCAGAGACCCAAGCGCTTTGCCCGCCATCGATCGAATCACTCTTCTGTACATGCCGCTGAGTATCGGCCAGCACGGCGCATCTCGGTTATTGCCGGGATTCGACAATCCGCCACGGGCTGGCAGAGAGCTGGCCATCCTCATCGCGGGACGTGAACACCGTGAAGGATTCGGAGGAGAATAGAGGCGTAAAGACCCAGGGGCGGAACCAGATTCTGCCTCGGGCCATCCGAGAGGAATAGGAGTGTGTCCATGAAGAAGATTCTTTCCCTGGCCGGCGCGATTGCCGTAGCCCTGGCTCTTGTCTCGGGGACGGCATCGGCTGTCGAAGTGAAACTCGTCGGGGTGACCTACCCGGACGGCAAGAAAGTCGAAGTTCCGTTCACCAAATCGTCCATCGCCCCGAAGGCAGCCGTTCTCTCGGGAGTCGTCAAGTTCGCCGGGACGCAGGGTGATGTCCGCCTCGAGTGGGAGAAGATGGAACCGGCCGTCATGTTTGCCGGGAACATCACATCCTACGCGGTGTGGGCGATCACGCGTGACGGGCGTCCCGAGAACCTGGGCGAGCTGCCCGTTCGCGAGAAGAAGTCCGGGAAGGCCGACTACAGAACCGGCAAGAAGAACTTCGCCCTGATGGTCACGGCCGAGGTCCTGCCGGGCACCGTCTACCCCTCCGAGCTCGTCATTTTCACCTCCGGCAAGGTGGACGAGAAGACGACGGCAACGAACTCGGAGTTCGTGGCCGATCTGAGATTCCCTCTGCCGGGAGTCATCAAGCCGGGCAATCCGTCGATCGCAAACCTCTCGTATGTGCCGGGCGGCGAGCCGATCGAGCTCCAGCAGGCCAGGAAGGCCTATGAAATGGCGGTCCAGATCGACGCGAAGTCCGTCGAGCCGAAGGCCCTCGATGCCGCCAAGCAGCAGCTGGAACAGGCCACCGCTTCGTCGGTGAAGGGCTCGAAGAAGATCGTCGTCGACTACTCGCAGCGTTCGCTCGAGAGCTCGGGCCTGGCGATCCGGGTGAAGGTCAATAAGATCCTCGAGGACATCGCGGCCGAAGAGGCGGCGCGCAAGAGGGCGATGGACGAGGCCAAGCGCAAGGAGCTCGAGGCCGCCAAGGCGAAGGCCGCCGCCGCCGAGGCAGACAAGGCGAGGCTCGCCGCCGAGGTCGACAGACTCAAGGCCGAGCGCGAGTCGCTCCGTCAGTCGCTCATCGACTCCGTTGGAAAGACCATGCAGATCACCGAGAGCGCTCGGGGCGTCGTCGTTGGCATGACCGACGTCGTGTTCGATGTCAACAAGTCCACCCTCAAGCACGACTCCGAGATTTCGCTCGCCAAGGTCTCGGCCATCATGACGGTGTTCCAGAAGTTCAACGCCAGGGTCGAGGGCTTCACCGACGCCACCGGCAGCGACGAGCTCAACATGAAGCTCTCGGCCGAGCGCGCCCGTTCGGTCGCGGACTTCCTCGTCGCCCAGGGCGTGCAGCCGGAACGCCTCGCCCACGCCGGATACGGAAAGGCCAATCCGGTCGGCCCCAACGAGACGGCCGAGGGACGGGCGAAGAACCGCCGGGTCGAGATCGTCTTGAGCCAGGGACCCGTCGAGCCGACCCCGGGCGGCATGACGGCCCCCGCGAAGCCCGCCGTGGCCGCGAAACCGGCTGCCAAGGCTGCCGGGGCGCCGGCTACGGCGGCGCCGAAGCCAGAGGCACCCAAGGCAGCGGAGCCCAAGAAGTAGTCGCCACCCTCGTCGTCCCGTTCCAAACCAAAGGGGCCGCGTTCGCGGCCCCTTTTCACTTCGAGCCCTCTGGAGAAGGAGCGAGCGGCGCCTCGACGGCGCCGCTCGAATGCATCCTGGGAGAAAGCCACGGCGAAGGGTCCGCTCGGACCCCTCCCGGCCGCGAGGGCTCCCCTACTTCTTGATGGAAAGCATCAACTTGCCCTGGTTCCCCTTGGTCGACGAGATCCCCGTTATTCCTTCAGCCGTGCACTTGCCTGTCCAGACGTTGTGGGTCTTCGAGTTCGTCACCATGAAGGTGTCGCCCATCAGCGCCCCGGGCATCTGGACGGTCTGCTTGCCGTCGGTGACCTTGAAAACGAGATAGGTGTCATCGCGCTCGACGACCGTCGCCGTGGCCTTGGACTGGGTTCCGTTGTTGTACTGGATCACGACCTCGATGCTGGCACCCTTCTTCAGCATGGTCTCGCACTGCGCCTCCGCGGCAGGGGCCGCCAGAAACGAGAACCCGGCAACTGCCGCGGTGAGCGCCAGGAATCGCGCGATTTTCCTCATTGAAAGACCTCCTTGATTCATCGTAACCCAGCCCAGATTCTTTTTGAATCGCGGCCCGGCCGCTCGGCCGCGATCGGCCGCTCGGCCGCGATCGGCCGCTCGGCCGCGATCGGCCGCTTCAGCCCTTCATCGGAGGGATTCCCTCGAGCATCTTGCCGAGGATCTTCGCGAAGTCATCCTGCGTCTTGTCTCCGTGCAGCCGCAGGACGTCTTTCGCCCACCCCCGGTAGACGAGGTTCTTGCCCTTGCCGTCGACCACGTCCACCACGAGCATTCCGGTCTTGAACGACCGCGAATCCGCGTGGACGCCCCCCGCATAGCCGCCCCAGGGATCCCACGCCACGAGCGTGTAGCCCCACCTCACCGCATCGACCGTCCCGTCGACGCTGACCTGGGTGGCGATCAGGATGTCGGCGTTCTCGGGCGTGGAGAGAACATAGCCCTTCTTCGTGAAGCTCTCCTTGACGAGCGGGTTGATCCGCTGATTGAGGAACTCGACCTGCGCGGGCGAACGCCCCATCAGTCCAGCGGGGGCGTCGTAGAAGGCGAACGTCTTCTTGCCGGCAAAGGAAGTTCCGGGCGCCGCGGCGGACTTCACTTCCAGGGATGAACAGCCCGAAACCGTCAGGACGAGGGCGGCAAAGGTCAGGATATTTCGGAACTTCATCGAGGATTTCCTTTCATGGACGGGCAGGTGAGCCGCGGCGTGCGACGCGGTGCGAGCGCGGCGAATCGTATACCGAACCCGTTGACGTCCCCGCCCTCGCGCCGTAGCGTAGCGGATCGCGATTGTCGCGTGGTCTGACATGAAAGAACTCTCTGATTGCCGAATCCTGATCGTCGATGATGTCCGGGCAAACGTTCAGCTCCTCGCGGAAGCTCTTCGAGACGAGTACAAGGTCAGCTTCGCCCTCGACGGCGAGGCGGCGCTCAAGGCCGTCGACTCCCTCAAGCCAGACCTCATCCTCCTCGACATCGTCATGCCGGGTCTCGACGGATACGCGGTTCTCCAGAGGCTCCGGTCAGCGGAGCCCACCCGGGAGCTCCCCGTGATGTTCCTCAGCTCACTGGAGGACGTGTCGAACAAGGCGAGGGGTTTCGAACTCGGCGCCAACGACTATCTGACGAAGCCCTTCGAGCTTCTGGAAGTGAAGGCTCGCGTCAAGTCGCTCCTCAAGGCCAAGTCCTACGCGGACGCGGTCAAGGCCGCTCTCGAGCGCGATCTCTCGATCGCGAAGGAAATCCAGCTCGGCATCCTGCCGACCGACCCTTCCGAGTGCGCGCGCGGGACGGCCCTCGACGTGGCAGCCATCCTGGAATCCGCCCAGCAGGTCGGGGGGGACCTCTTCCTGACTCTGCGAACGGCGCCCGAGAAGGTCCTCGTCGCCGTCGGCGACGTGTCGGGAAAGGGAGTCCCGGCTTCGCTCTTCATGGCGGTCACGATGACGCTCCTTCGGAGCCTGGCCACGGAGGGCACGGAGCCCGCCGCGATTCTCGAGCGGCTGAACCGTCACCTTTCCGGACAGAACCCGAGGGGGATGTTCGTGACCCTCTCGTGTGCTCTTTTCGATCTGACGGAAATGACAGTGACTCTGGCGAGCGCCGGTCACCCCTCGCCCGTCCTCCTCTCGCCGGGAAGGGCCGCCGAGATGCCGTTCCCGACGACGGGTACCGTCTGCGGACTCTTCCCGAGATCTCCCTACGGCCAGACATCGCGGCCATTCCAGCCCGGTGACTGCCTGGTCTTCTACTCCGACGGTGTTTCCGAGGCGTTCTCCCCCGAAGACGAGGAGTTTGGCTACGAGCGCCTCATGGAGACCGTCGACGGCCACAGAGACCAGGATGCGAAAGGCATCACCGCGGAGGTTCTGTCGGCGGTCCGGGAACACGCGGCGGGAAGGAAGCAGTCGGACGACATCACCGTCCTGGCGGTCCGGCACATGATCGAGGGCACGGCTTCCTGACCGGGCGGATGCCTCAGCTATCTGGATCTCCATCCCGATAGCTCCGGGAAATCGCCGCGAACTCGTCCCGGATCCTCGCGAAGGCGTCCACGATGTCGGGATCGAAGTGGGTTCCCCGGGCGGCGGTGATCCGCTCACACGCCACCTCGTGAGGGAACGCGGGCTTGTACACACGGCGGCTGATCAGGGCATCGTAGACATCCGCGACCGCCATGAGCCGGGCCGCGACTGGGATCGTTTCTCCCGAAAGCCCCTCCGGATACCCGGAACCATCCCACTTCTCCTGGTGGGAGTAAGCAATTTCCTTGGCGCAGTCCAGGAAATCCACCTTCATTCCGAGCCGTTCCTCGGCGTTTTCGATGGCCTGACGGCCGAGCGTGGTGTGCGTCTTCATGATCTCGAACTCGTCCGGGTCGAGCTTCCCCGGCTTGAGCAGGACCCGGTCCGGAATGCCCACTTTCCCGATGTCGTGAAGGGGAGCGGACTTGTAGAGGAGATCGATGTACGGATCCGTTAGCCGGGCCGCGAAACGCGGGTGATGCCTCAGGGCGAGAGCGAGCTCCCGGATGTAGAGCTGAGTTCTGCGGATGTGGTTCCCGGTCTCGTTGTCCCTCGTTTCGGCCAGGGAACCGAGCGCGAGCATGGTGACGTCCTGGATGGCGCGGATCTCCCGCGTGCGTCTCGCGATTTCGGCCTCGAGAAAGTCGTTCTTGTCGCGAAGGAAGTCGCGGGCGGCCTTCAGCTCGAGATGGTTGCGGACTCGCGCGAGGACGATGGGCGGGCTGATGGGCTTCGTGATGTAGTCGACGGCCCCGAGGTCGAGGCCCATGGTCTCGTCCTCGACCTCGGTCTTCGCGGTCAGGAAGATGACGGGGATGTCGCGCGTCATGCCGTCCGCCCGCAGACGCCTCATCACCTCGTATCCGTCCATCCCCGGCATCATGATGTCGAGGAGAACGAGGTCCGGCTGCGGAGCGTTCCTCGCGATCCGCAGCGCATGCTCGCCAGACGGAGCGATCTTCACCCGGTAGAGGCCCTTCAGGAGGCCCGTCATCACCGTCAAGTTCTCGGGCGTGTCGTCGACGACGAGCACCGTCTTCTTCGCCGGGTAGTCCTGCTCCACGGACATGAGCTCCTCCTCAGTTGACCCCGCGGCCAGCGACTCCGAGCGTCCTTTCGAGCTTCTCGAGAGCGGCCAGCGCGGACTCGAAGTCGAGCGACTCGATGGCGGTCTTGACGGCCCTCTGTTCCCCGCTCGCCACCGGTCCCAGCTTCTGGGCAAGCTGGGCGAAGGTCTTGTCGGCGTCGAAGTCGCCCTCGGCCAGAAGCCGTCCGAGATCGCCCGTCAGTCTGCGAACGGCCTCTGTGTCGACAGCAGCGGCTTCGCTCGCGGGCGCGGCCTCGAAGCTCTTCCCGGTCTCGTCCAGAACGGCCAGCGCGGCCGTGAAGTCGAAGCTCGAGAGCGGTTTCTTCAATGCAGAGATGCCGCTGCCCAGAGCCGCGCGAAGGAGGGATTCGGACTCTTCGAAGACACCAACGGCATCCGAGTCGTCTTCCTGGAGAAGCTCTCGAAGGCGCCGGAGCACGTGCAGGACCCGCTCCCGATCAACGGGACCGAGAGGCTCCTGGGCGGCGGGCACCTCGTCGGGGAGGGCCGTCCGGATGGCTGCAAAGAGGCGCTCCTCCTCGGCTGCCGCCTCCTCGATCCACCCGGCCACGTCGGCCACCGTCTTCCCCGCCGCGGCCGCGTTCTCGAGTTGAGCCGCGAGGGCTCGCAGCTTCTCGGCACCGACCGTGCCCGCGATCCCCTTGATGTTGTGCGCGGTCCGCCGCGCGAGCTCATGGTCCTCTGAGGCGAGACTCTCCCGGTAGACGCGGATGGACCCGGACTGGCCCGTCGCGAACTTCTTCAGGAGCTTCTCGTACGACTCTCGTTTCCCGAGCACTCGCCGGAGTCCCCCGGCGACGTCGAGCCCCGCGATGGAGGAGAGCGGGTCCCCCTCCCCAGGCTCGAGAGCTCCCACGCTTTTTGCTTTCTCGGCCTCGACCGGGACCTCTCTCCGCGGATCGGGCTTGATCCACGCAAGCAGGACGTTGACGAGGGCCTCCGGATCGATCGGCTTGGCGATGTGGCCGTTCATCCCGGCCGCCAGGCAGAGGTCTCTGTCGCCCGCCATGGCGTTTGCCGTCATCGCCAGGATCGGGAGGTCCGAGAACTTCGGGTCTTTCCTGATCCGCTTCGTCGCCTCGATCCCGTCCATCACCGGCATCTGCATGTCCATCAGGACCACGTCGTAGGGCTTCTCCTCGAGCATCGAGAGGGCGATCCGCCCGTTCTCCGCCAGGTCCGTCACGAGACCGGCCTCGGTCAGAAGCTCGAGGGCAACCTGCTGATTCAGGTCGTTGTCTTCCACGAGGAGGACTCGGGCCCCCTTGATGGCCTCGGTCGAGGGGATTCCCTTTGTGGTTCCCGTCAGGCTCTTTCCGGTGAGGGGGCCAGCGAGCTGGCCGCCAGCCAGTTGGCCGCCGAGAGCCCGCATCGCGGCGTCGAAGAGGATGGACGGACTGACCGGCTTGACGAGGACGAGCTCGACGCCGGCGTTTCTGGCCTCCAGGAAGACCTCCTCCCGTCCATAGGCGGTGACCATCACGACATGCGGCTGTCTCCCGAGGGCCATCTGCCCGATCCGGCGCGCCGTCTCGGTTCCGTCCATCTCCGGCATTCGCCAGTCGAGAAAGACGATCTCGAAAGGATCCCCCACCGTGTCCGCCTCGGAGATCAAGGAAAGGGCCTTTTCCCCAGATTCGGCCTCTTCCGTCCGGAAGGTCATGCTCCTGAGGATCTCGACAAGGATGTGCCGGGCCTGGGGATTGTCGTCGACGACCAGGACTTTGCGTTCCCTCAGATCTGGAGAGGGAAGGAACTCCCGCTTTCGTGACGAGCCCTTCCCGAGGCGGGCGGTGAACCAGAAGGTGCTCCCCTTCCCGGGCTCGCTCTCCACACCCACCTCGCCTCCCATCAACCCCGCGAGCCTCTTGGAGATGGCAAGGCCGAGTCCTGTCCCGCCGTGTTTACGCGTCGTCGACGAGTCGGCCTGCTGGAAGGACTGGAAGAGCCGCGCCTGTTGCTGCTTGCTCAGTCCGACACCGGTGTCCTTGACCTCGAAGCGCAAAAGGACGTCCTTCTCGGACTCCTCCACTTTCCGGACCCGGATCAAGATCTCGCCCTTCTCCGTGAACTTCACCGCGTTATTGGCGTAGTTGATGAGAATCTGTCCCAGCCTGAGGGGGTCTCCTCTCAAGTGCGGCGAGAGGCCCGGATCGACGTCGAAGATGAGCTCGAGGCCCTTGGCCGCGGCCTTGTCCCCGATGAGGTCGGCGAGGTTCTCCATGACCTTGTCGAACTCGAAGTCGATCGTCTCGACGTCGAGCTTTCCGGCCTCGATCTTCGAGAAGTCGAGGATGTCATTGATGATGCCGAGGAGGTGCTGAGCGGAGCGCTGGATCTTCTCGACGTAGTCCCTCTGCTTGGTGTTCAGGTCGGTCTTCGCCGCGAGGTGCGCCATGCCGATGATGGCGTTCATAGGCGTCCGGATCTCGTGGCTCATGTTGGCGAGAAAGTCCGCCTTGGCCTTCGAAGCGGCCTCGGCGACATCGCGGGCCCCCACGAGCTCCATCTCGAGTTCCTTGAAGGACGTGATGTCCTGCGTGACGCCGTACATGTCGGTGGGCTTACCGCTTTTGTCCGTGACGACGTGCCCGCTCGCGTGAATCCAGACGACCCGGCCGTCCACCGGGCGTTTGTAGGCGTAGATGGAGTCGTATTCCGGCAGGGTCCCCTCTATCGCACCGTTGAAGTTCGCCAGAGTGGCCTCGGCGGCCAGATCGTCGCCTTCCTTGACGCGCGAGAACCACTCCTCCATGACGCGGTACCGGTAGTCGGGAGGCCGGGGTTCCTCTCCGAAGATGGCCGCGGCGCGAGCGGAGCTGTTGTACCAGCCCGAGCCATCCAGGGGGACGTGCCAGTAGCCCGACTTCGTCAGCTCGAGCGCCTGGTCGGAGAGGAAGTTGACTCTCCGGATCTCGTCCTCCATTCGCTTGCGTTCGGTGATGTTCCTGAAGCTGATCACGGCGCCGATGACGGTCCCGTCCCTGAGGATCGGCGTCGCCGAGTACTCGGCCGGGAACGAGACCCCGTCACGCGTCCAGAACACCTCGTCCCCCACGACGCTCGCCTTGCCCTCGCGAAAGGCCCTTCCCATCGCGCACTCTTCGGGCGGGAACGGACTGCCATCCGCCCGCGAGTGATGGAAGGTGGCGTGCGAGGGCAGCCCGATCATCTCGTGAGGCTCGTAACCCAGGATCCGGCACCCGGCCGGGTTGACGAAGGTGATCCGCCCGTCGGTGTCGAGTCCGAAGATCCCCTCGGTGATCGAGGAGAGGATGAGGCGGCTCCGCTCCTCGGTGGACTTCAGCTCGGCGGTCCTCTCGGCGACCATTCGTTCGAGGCCCGCGCTGAGCTCCTTCAGCTTCCTTTCGTTCTCGACCTGCGCGGTGATGTCCGTGGCGACTGCTCCGAGCGCGACGATGCTCTTCTGGTCGGCGCCCTTCACGGGAAAACACACCGTCAGGAAGCTCCGCGTCTGCCCGTCGGATACCCACTCCTCCAGGACCTCGACCGCCCTTCCGGATTCGATGACCTGGCGCTCGAGGGCCTGGCGCCGCGTCGCGACGGCGAACGACAGGATATCGGCATCGGCCTTCCCGAGGATCTGAGACTCGGGGAGTTGCACGATCTTCTGCCAGGCTTCGTTGGCAACGAGGTACCTGCCATCCCGCCGTTTCAGCACGATCGCGGCGGAGGTGTTGCCGAGGATGGACCGGAAGCGCTGCTCGTCGTCGAGGACCCGCTTTCGGCTGACATCGAAGACGAGGGCCACGGCGACGAGAAGGAACGCGGTCACGAGCGCCAGCGACAAGATCGTCTTCTTCGCGCTGACGTAGGACGCGTAGGCCTCGGCCTCGTCGATCTTGACGATGAGGGCAACGTCTAGGTTCGGCATCCACTGCCCGGCGCCGACCGCCCTCACGTACCGGTAATCGCGGTAACCGTCGAGATCGAGGGCCGGCTGCCCGGACTCGATCGAGCGCCTCACGAGCTGCGTCAGCGGCGCCGCGGCAGACGCTGAGAGCTTTCCATCCGGCCTCTGTTCCGGCGTTCGGGCCGACACCGCGAAGATCGACGAGGTGCCCTCCTCGAGGAGTCCGAGATGGACGAGGTCGGGCTCGAAGCGGCTCGGGCTGACCATCCTGCCCTGCGGATCAACGGCGTAGGCCTCGCCGGTCGCGCCGACCCAACCGCTCTTCAGGGCCTCGTTGAAGATCTTCAGCGGGTCGAGCCTGAAGCAGATCCATCCCACCGAATCGCCCTCACGCTCGACCGTGGCGCAAGCGAACTGCGTGGGCGCCCCGACCCGGACGACTCCTCGAGCATCCGGCCAGGGAATCCTCGAGGGATGCGGCGGAGTCAGCGCCGCTCCGCGCAGCAGCCGCTCCTTGAACCTGACGTCGTCGGAAAGGAAAGAGCGTGTACCGACGGACTCGGCATGGTCCGAGGCCCGGATTACGCCCTGGCGGTCGATGAGGTCATAGCCCAGGTAGCCACGCACGGCGACCATGGGCAAGAGAAACTCCTTCAGAGTTGCCTCGGGAACGGGTGTTCGTCCGGGAGCGTACCCCTCGAAGGCCTCCTTGACCCGATCCATCTCGGCTATCGCCCGGACTCCGGCCCGCTGATCCTCGACCCAGAGATCGAGAACGCGAGCCGTGGATGAGAGCGCCGTTCGAAGCTGGCTCTCGAGCCTGCCACGCTGCTGCCGGGAGATGCTCCACGTCGCGAGGCCCGAGACGGCGAGGACGACAAGAACGGCCAGGGCGGTCAGGGTCTTGGTTCCGGGAGTCTTCATGATGTTCGGAACGCGTTCTCCTCGGCGGATTCGTCCAGTGGAAGCGTCAGGTCATCCGCGGCGTCGGCCTGATGGAGCAGGAACGGGATTCACGATGACAGCTCCCATCGGGAAACACGGCCCAGCCGTGTTCCGGAACGGGAGAGAAGGGGCTTCGCCGGGACTCTTCAGCGAGGGGTTGGCGCTGGCGCCTTGGGCACATCTCCCGGCCGCGAGACGGTCCCACCCGCCGGAGCATAGGCGTCGGTTTGCCCGGGCACTCCCTGGTACGTCCAGTTCCCCTTGTCTGGCCCCCCTCCAGCGGGCGGCGCCTGGCCCGGAGCGCCGGAGGCCGGCACGACACCGCTCTTGAAGTTCGCCTCGCCCTGAAGCGCCACGGAGCCCAGCTCGATCTCCTGCGCCTTGAAGGCCTCGAGCCCCTGGAGCTTCGTCACACCCTTCACGTCGGCCTTCCGGACCGTCATCAGGTTGCCTCCCTTCCACGCGTGGAACTGGTAGGAGTTGCCCTTCAGGACCGGCTCGTCCTTCGAAAGCATCGTTCCAGACGGGATCATCTCGAGCCGGTAGACGAGTTCCTTCTCGAGATCGCGAGAACGCTGCGTGATCTTCTTGACCTTCGACTTCGGGATGCGCGTCTCGGTTTTCTCGGGGAATGAACGAAAGACATAGGTGTCGCCATCCAGAACCGGCTTGTCGAGGGAGAACATCGTTCCGGTTGGCTCCAGGTCGATCTGGTGAATGGACGTGGCCGCCGCCTCCGGCGCGGGCACTGCCGGCTTGGCGGCCGGGGTTCCCGCTGGACTCTGGGCGAGAAGCGACAGCGGCAGGAGATACGCCAGAGACAACAGTCGAGGACTGTACTTCATGGAACCGCCTCCGTTGAGGCCTCAGCTTAGCATGCGATCGGGCCCGCCCGGCGGCGGCCCCCGGGCACCTTCCCCGGGGCCCTTTCGGGGCAGACGGTGGAGCCCGCATGGGACTTCCCGGGTCAGGAGCGGCCGGGCACGAATCGTGCTAAAAGGTTGCGGCATGGGGGATTCTGCGCCGTCCGAAACGACTCGTTTCTCATCTGGCGTGCTCCGGATGCGGTTTTCGTCTTACGACCAGATCGTCGATGCGATCCGGGACGTCAACCTGGAGGCCTTCATCCTACGGCAGGAACACCGCCCCTGGGAGCTCTCCCAGTTCAGTCTCGGCTCCAGCCTCGTGCAGTACGGCTTGGATGGCGCCCCCCACGGCGCGGTGGGCCGCGTCGACCCGCACAGGGTGGCCTACTACCTCTCCGGCGCGAGCACGAGCCTGCGCAACTGCAACGGCCAGGAGATCGACAGCGGACAGGCCTTCCGGTGGGGGCCGAACGCGGAGTTCGGCATCAACACACGTCGCGCCGGGGACTGGTTCGCCGTGATGCTCGATCCCGAGGCGATCATCCGGGCGGTGGCCGCCATGACCGGCACCGAGCCACCGGTTCTGAAGTTCCCGCCGGCTGCCGCAACCGCGTCGCCCGTCCGGGTCGCGCGATTCCGGACCCTGCTCTTCGAATCGATGAATGCCGTGGCTGAGGCCGGACCGTCCGGTCTCGCTCCCCACGCAGCCCGGCGCCTGGAAGAGACCCTCACGTGGGAAGCGGTGAGACTGTTCGTGGAAGGGCGCCCTGCCCCGAGGGCCGGACGGCCCAGGCGGGACCGGGCCCGGATCCTCTTCGAGATCGAAAGCCTCCTGGAGTCTCGCCCAAGCGAGCCGGTCTACCTCTCGACGCTCTGCGAAGCCCTCGCGATGCCGGAGCGAACGCTCCGCCATTTTTTCGACGAGCAGTTCGGCTTGAGCCCCGTCAGGGTTCTCAGATGCAGAAGGTTGTGCCAGGTCAGAGAAGCACTCCTGGCCGCGCCCTTCGGAGCACGCGTTTCCGACATCGCCGGCCACTACGGCTTCTGGCACATGGGTCAATTCGCCGCGGACTACCGGAGACTCTTCGGCGTCAGACCGTCGGGAACGCTCCGTCAGAAACTGCCTTCGCGGCTCTCACCCGATCTGGCCGCCCGGCGGCTCACCGGGCTCCCACAGAACTGACCTTCGGTGACGGCCGGGCCCAGCGGGAATCAGAAGGCGTAGGAGAACGAGTACAGGACACCCCAGTTCTCGATCTTGAACTTCGTGTAGGCCAGGGTTCCACCGACGAGATCCGGAACCGCACGCTCGCCCGAGGTGCCGAATTGGTAGGTCACTCCGAGCGAACCCGCGATCTTGTGAGCCGATCCGCTCACACCGAGTGAAACCGAGTTGAGGTCGATCCTGTCGAAGAATTCGTCCTCGTCCCCGACCGGAGACCTGTCGGTCGCATAGCCAGCGTGGACCTTCCAGATCCCTCTTCGGTCGAGATTGACGTGCCCGCCGGCGGAGACATTCACGATGCTTCGCCCCGAGAACGCCCGGCCCGGAAACGGTGTCAGCGTGACCCGGGCGCCGGAGCCATCGCCGGCATCCTCGATGAAGACCACGGAGCTCGGGCTCGAGAAGCCGTCGTAGCGCGAGACGGCCGACTGCGCCTTCACGTCGACCTCGAGCTCGAACGCACTCGTCACCCAGGCCAAGCCGAGAGTGCCCTCGAAGGGAAGCCTGTACTCGAAGTCCGTCGTCTCACCGTCGAAGAACGAGGCCTGAACCGAGGCCGCCCCTCTCTGGTACACGAAGTCAGCCGAGAAAGAGCCGGACGGGACTATCTGCACGCCCGGGGTTCGAAGGACCGCCCCGAACTTGACCTCCTCCGAGATGTCCGCCTGGACTCCGAGGCCGAGACGGAGGGAGCCCTGGCCGGCGCTCGCTCGATTGGAGGCGACGAGCGTCTCGACGTGGGACCCCGTCTCCCGCCTGAAGCTCAGGGACTGGACATTCCTCAGAGTGAGCACGTCGCAGAGGATCCCGCCCCCGAATCGCCACGCCCCGCCATTCGTGTAGCCCGCGTTGATCCCGACCGTCGTCCGGTCGAATTCGGCATCGCCCGCGAGGGTGGTCCGCTCGCGAAGATCACCCGGTTTGACGAATCGGAAGTCCGTCTCCTGCCGCCAGGCCGCGGTTCGGGTCAGAGCGAACCCGACCGTCCAGTTCTCGTTCCCGAAAGGTTTCTTGATCAAGAATCCGACGGCCGCGGGCAGGACGTCCACCGCGCTGGAGTGGCTTTCCGCACCCTCCGGCTCGACGGACACGAACCGCAGCGTCCCGGCGCTGACGCTCGCCGACGAGCCCCCGCTCCCCGCGAGTCCAGCCGGGTTGAACCAGGACGCATCCGAGTTGCTGACCCGGGCGGTGAAGGCGTTCCCCTCGAGACCCCCCACCGCTCCGACGGGAAGGCTCTCCGGATTCGGGAGGAGAACGTTCGGCGGCAAGAGAACGACCGGGCCATCCCCCCTCGAGGGTCTCGCGAGCGAGACGAGAAGAAGCCCGACCGCTGCTCGCGCAAGACCCCGGACTACGCGGTGATTCTGTAGGTTGCCGCGACCTGGATTCATCGTTCTCCTTCTCCGCCGCGTGGTTGCCCGGGCCCCGGGGTCTTCCGCGACGGTCCTCCCGGCCCCTCGAGGCGGGTGGGGGACACGGCCTGTGGGCGAACTCCACGCCTGGTCCGGCGTCATCCCGGCCCGGTCCCGTTCCTATTCCGGCTGCCTGTAGCCGTTGTTGATGACGTAGGAAGGATTCAGAAAGAAGACGAGAGCCTTTTTCCAGAAGTTCAGACTCCCCTTCTGAAGGATCGAGACGGACCACCTGTGAAAGAGCTCACCGAGAAGGGACCCGGCGATCGGGGTCATGATCAAGTCCTGGATGCTGGGCTGCTCCGCGACCGCCTCGATGACGTACTCCCACATCAGAGTCTGGAAGAGGGTGAACTTGACGGACTGCCAGCTCGTCCCGCCCTGGGACCGGATCATGTTGTAGTAGAACGCGCCGGCGTAGGGGTGACCCAGCCAGTTGTGAAAGAAGATGTCGCCGTCCCAGACGGGCGGCGAGCTCCACGCCCTCTTGAAGTTCGACGTCCCCCTCTCGAGTGCCGTGTCGTCCCAGTTCGTGTACTGGCTGGGCAAGACCGCCAGGACAGCCGCGCACAGGAGCTCGGATCCTGTGATGATGACCGTCCCCCGCATGAACTTCTTGCTGTACGGGCTCGAGGCGTTTCGGACCCCCCTGAGGACATTCGCGTCCGGGGTTTCCACGTACGCGGGAGCAGGAGGAAGCGCGCCCCAGATCGGATTGGGATCGGCCCCTGCCGGGAGTCCAGAGGCCGCGGGGTCGAGGCTGAATCGGAACGTCTGAGTGGAGTAGCTGTTTTCCGCGGCGAAATCCAGGCGCAGAGTCGAGATGCCGAGCCCGAAGCTCGGAGGGGCCGGGCCCAGGTTCCAGAAACCCGAGGAGGCACCGGGCTCCAGCCCATACAGAAGGCTGTACTTTGCGAACGCAGCTCCGGGTGCGAGGCTGGCGACCCAGAACAGCACAGCCACGGCCATTCTGACGAGCCTTTCCACCCGGGTCAGTTGAAGCCGAAGGCGAAGATTTGCAAACACTGTCGTTTAGGCTCTCCACGGCGAAGAGCCTCTCCTGCGACAAGCATACGATCTCGCGGGTTTCGTGCCAAGCCAGGGATCTCCCTGGCGGGCTCCGTGGGAGAATCCGTCAAGATCCAAGACACGGTGACCGTTCGCGAGAACAGGAGGCGAAGATGCCTGAGCAATCTGGAGTCCCCGGGATCATCGACACGGCCGAACAGAGGCGCCTGAACACGGCACGGGTGTCAGGAATCCCGTGGAAAAAGTGGGGGCCGTACCTTTCCGAAAGGCAATGGGGCACTGTCCGCGAGGACTACAGCCGCGATGGAAACGCCTGGGACTACTTCACACACGACCAGTCTCGTTGCCGGGCCTATCGCTGGGGAGAAGACGGAATCGCCGGGATTTCCGACGACAAGCAGAGGCTCTGCTTCTCGGTCGCGCTGTGGAACGAGAAGGACCCGATCCTCAAGGAGCGCCTCTTCGGTCTGACCAACAGCGAGGGGAATCACGGCGAGGACGTCAAGGAGTACTACTTCTACGTCGACTCGACCCCGGTCCATTCGTACATGAAGTACCTCTACAAGTACCCGCAGAGAGAGTTCCCCTACCGGGACCTCGTGGAGACGAACCGGCGCCTGTCCCGCGAGCAGTTCGAGTACGAGCTCATCGACACGGGCGTCTTCTCGGAGGACCGCTACTTCGACGTCTTCATCGAGTTCGCCAAGGAGGGCCCAGAGGACATCCTGGTGAGAATCACGGCCCACAACCGGGGGCCAGAGGCCGCCCGGCTGCACGTGTTGCCAACCCTCTGGTTCCGGAACACCTGGTCGTGGGAGGCCTCGGAGGAAAAGCCCATCATCCGTGACGATGCGGGCGTTCTTCGGGCCTCTCACCAGGACCTGGGGGAGTACGCCTTCGCCTCGGAGGGAACACCCGAGCTCCTCTTCACGGAGAACGAGAGCAACGCGTCTTCTCTCTGGGGCCAGCCAAACTCCTCACCCTACGTGAAGGACGCCTTCCACCGCTACGTCGTCCTCGGAGAGCGCGAGGCGGTGAATCCTGCCCACACGGGTACCAAGGCCGCCGCGCGCTACATCCTGGACGTCCCGGCGGGCGGGTCGGCGACGGCCCGGGTGCGCCTTTCGGCCCAGCTTCCAGAGGATCCGTTCGGAGAGAACTTCGAGCGCACGTTCGCGGCCCGCCTGGCGGAGGCGGACGAGTTCTACGACCGGATCACTCCACGCTCCTTCACCGAGGACCAGCGGAGGGTCCACCGGCAGGCCCTGGCCGGGATGCTCTGGGGCAAGCAGTACTACTACTTCGACCTGGAGAGATGGCTGAGAGAGCACGAGGCTCACCCCCTCGCAGGACCCGGGGGGCAAGGCGTGAGGAACTCCGAGTGGTTCCACATGCTCAACAGCGACGTCATCTCGATGCCGGACAAGTGGGAGTACCCCTGGTACGCCGCGTGGGACCTCGCGTTCCACACCGTGGCCCTCTCACTCGTCGACTTTGATTTCGCCAAGGAGCAGCTCCTCCTGATGCTGCGGAACCTTTACTTCCACCCGAATGGACAGATCCCCGCCTACGAGTGGAACTTCAGCGACGTGAACCCGCCGGTTCACGCCTGGGCGACGCTGTTCCTCTACAAGATCGAGAGAGATCTGGGCCGGCCGGACATCAAGTTCCTCGAGAGGTCCTTTCAAGGCCTGATGCTGAACTTCAACTGGTGGGTGAACCGGAAGGACCCTCAGGGCCGGAACGTCTTCGCGGGCGGCTTCCTCGGCCTGGACAACATTGGCGTCTTCGACCGGAGCGCGCAGCTCCCGACCGGTGGTCATCTCGAGCAGGCTGACGGGACGGCCTGGATGGCCTTCTACTGCCAGAACATGCTCGAGATCGCCTTCATCCTCGCCGAGGAAGATCCCATCTACGAGGAACTCGCGTTCAAGTTCCTGCAGCATTTCATGTGGATCTCCTACTCGATGGACCGGATCGGCGACCACCACGACGAGATGTGGGACGAAGAGGATGGATTCTTCTACGACCTTCTCAGGCTCCCGGGGGGACACTCCACGCGCCTCAAGGTGCGGTCGATGGTCGGCCTCCTGCCGCTCTGCGCGGCAACGGTCTTCGAGGCGGACGCCATCGAGAAGCTCCCGAAGCTCCGTGAGCTGATCGGAATCTTCCGGAAGCGCCACCCGGAGGTGGTCGCCCACGTCGCCCCGACCGACGAGGGGTTCATCGGCCATTCCGGCCGCAGGCTCCTCTCTGTTCTCAACAAGAAGAAACTCGAGCGAGTCCTCGGCTATCTCCTGGATGAGAACGAATTCCTGGGCCCGTACGGCATCCGTTCCCTTTCCCGGTACCACCAGGATCACCCGTTCGTCTATTGGCTGAACGGTCAGCCGCTGACGGTCTCGTACCTCCCCGCCGAGTCGAACACGGGGATGTTCGGAGGCAACTCGAACTGGCGGGGACCTGTCTGGATGCCCGTCAACGCCCTCATCGTCAGGGCCCTTATCAACCTCTACGGTTTCTATGGCGACGGCTTCACGGTCGAGTGTCCGGCCGGCTCCGGGGTCAGGATGAACCTCTTCGAGGTCGCCCAGGAGATCACACGCCGGCTCTCCGCGATGTTCCTCAGGGACGAGAATGGCCGGAGACCCGTTTACGGAGGAACGGAGACCTTCCAGAAGGACCCCCACTGGCGCGACCTGATCCTCTTCTACGAGTACTTCCACGGGGACAATGGAGCGGGTCTCGGCGCCAGCCACCAGACAGGCTGGACCGGCGTCATCGCCCGTCTGATGGATCTGTTCGGCCGGGCGACCGCGCACGACATCCTGGCAACGAAGAAGGAACGGTTCGAGGAACGGATCCTCCGCGAACAAGTGGGAGGATAGGAGTATCAGCCCCGTTCCAGCCTGAAGAAGTGCGATCCCCAGGGCCCCAGATCGACGAAGAGCCGCCCCTCTCGCAAGTCGTCCCCGGACCTCTGGTATGACTGTGTGCTCAGCGAGTCCGTCAGGAACCAGTCAGCCCCTCCCAGATCTTCCCAGGGCACTTGCACCATGGCGGAGGAGGCCTGGCCGCTCAGGTTCACGATGATGAGTCTTCGGTCCCCTTCCTCTCTGAAGCACCAGGCCACGATGTTCAGATAGCTCGGGTTGTCCGGCCACCCGCGCCTCTCGCAGAGGGACCATTCCCCCGACCTGAACACGGGCGCGTCGATTGCTCGAAGGAGTCTCTCGTAGAACTCGAGAAGCTCGGCCTGGACCGGCTCTTTGGGACGCCGTCCGAGAAAGACTGGCAGCTTCACCTTGGCCCCCTCGAACTGTCCCTGATGAAACAGTCTGGCCCCGGGGAGCGTGTAGGTCGCCAGGGCCGCGGCTCTCTCCCGCTCCGGGGACAGGAGGGCGGCGGCTCTCGGCTCGTCGTGGTTCTCGAGAAACCGCAGGAGCCTTGCCTGGTAGCCGAGGTCCGCGCACAGGTGAAGCTTCACGCTCTCGGCATCGCCATGCTCGAGCCGGTCATAGAGCCGCTTGTCGTAGCAGAAGTCGAACCCCGCTTGCTGGAGGTCCCACTCGAGATCCCAGTACGCCTCCGCGATGAAGAGGAAGTCGCCGTTGGTCTCGCGGGCCGACCGGATCCTCCCCCTCCAGTACTCCTCCGCCGGCCAGTCCCTGACGTGCCCCCCCCACGTGTGGCCGAAAACAGAGGTGAGGAAGAGCATGGCCATGTCGCACCGAACCCCGTCGCACTGCCTGGCGATCGAAACCAGTGTCTCCGACGCTGCGTCGCGAAGCCCCGGTGAGAAGGCATTCAGCTGCAGAACGTCCGGCCAGGCCGGGAAGTAGGGGTCGCGGCCGCACGCGAAGACCCTGCCCGAGAGAGCGAGGAATGACGAAGGCGCGTTTCTGGCGTCGTCCTCGGTTCCCTCCACGAAATACTCGGGGTGCTCACTCACCCATGGGTGATCGGGCGCCACGTGATTCGGGACGAAATCGAGGATGAGCCGGATCCCGCGCCGCGCGAGCTCCTGGCGGGCAGCCGCGAGGCCCTCGGGGCCTCCGAGTCTCTGGTCGGCCACATAGCGTCTGACGCAGTAGGGGGAGCCGACGTTATCGGGATCCGTGTAGTCGGGCAGAGCCGTTCTGAAATCAGCCCGGAGGCCCGGGTCGCCGTTCGCGATCGCGATGCCCGCCGGGCTCCTCTCCCAGACGCCCATGAGCCAGACGGCGTCGAATCCCCGGCGGGCCAGGCGGTCCCACTCCTCTTGCGGGACCGACCCCAGCGTCACCGTGACGCCGAGCTCGGCACTCAACCCGGTGAGCCAGACCCACGTGTTGATCTCGTAGATCGTGGGGTAGCGGGGCCAATGAGACATGGGCAGTGTCCTTTCTCGCCGGCCTGGAACCGAGGGGGCACGGGGCGGATGCGTGAACGGTCCGCCCCGGTGGTTCAGTTCTTCCCGGCCCGATCGAGCAGCGCCGGATACTTCTGTACGGCCTGCTCGAGGTTGAAGAACATCCGCTCCCGGCCGAGGACCTGTCCGAGCGCGGATCGCTCCACGGCCGCGCGAGCCTCCGGGTTCAGCGCGGCCAGGCAGATGAGGACACCCTGCGCCCTCATCCTCTCCTCGGCTTCGATGAGGGCCTTCAGCGCCGTGTACTCGAGGTCAATGACCGCGCTGAAATCGATCACCACCACTTTCGCATTCGATTCCTGGATGAGACGCGTCAGGTCATCCCCGATTCTTCGCAGGTTGAGAAAGAAGACCCGGCCGATGATCCGGACCATGAGGAGTCCCGGGAACGTCTCGTCGTCTGAATGCTCGGCGGAAGCTCGCCGGTAGACGTCCGTTCCCCGCTTGCGGCCAACCGGGTAGACCGCGGGATGGGCGGCCTGCACCGCCAGGGACACGACGGACACGAGGACGGCTATCAGGATCCCCTTGAGTGTCCCGAGCAAGACGACCCCGGCCGTGGCCGCCAGCGCCCAGAGGAACTCGGTCCTGCGGACCTTGAGAATCTCGACGAACTCGGGGACCTTGATGAGGCCGACCGTCGTTGCGATCACGACAGCCGCAAGCGCCGTGCCCGGCATCAGGCTGATGAGGGGCGCGAGAAACAAGAGGCTCGCGAGGGTCACGGCCGCCGTGACGAGCCCCGTGAGTTGGGTGCGGGCGCCTGCCGAACGGTTGACCGCGCTCTGCGAGGTTCCTCCCCCGCCGGGCATGCAGCCGAAGAGACCCCCAGCGACGTTCGCGAAGCCGAGCGCCGTCAGCTCGCGGCTGGCGTCGGGCTGCGGTTCGCCTCGCTGTCGAAATGCCCGGCCGACGGCGACCGTCTCGATGAAGCTCATCAGCGCGATACCGGCTGCCCCCGGCCAGAGAGTCTCGACGAGAGAGATCATGGGCGGAGAGAAGGGAGGAATTCCGCTCGGAACGTTCCCGACCGTTGAGATCCCGAGCTTCTCCAGCCCGAGGAGGCTGGAAGCAGCCACGGCGGCCACGACGGCAAACAGGGGCGCCGGCAGCTTCGGAGCCAGGTGCTCCAGAAGGACGATGCCGGCCAGGAGCGCGCCTCCGAGAATGACGGTGGGGATGGAGGTCTCGGGGAGGTGACGGAAGAGCTCCACGACGTTCTTGAAGAACCCGCCCTTCGGAATGTGGACTCCGAGGAGCTTTGGAAGCTGGTCGAGAACGATGACGAGCCCGATGCCCGCCTTGAATCCGGTCAGGACCGGATCGGAGATCAGGTTGGCGACGGCGCCGAGTCTGAGGATCCGTGCCGCGATCAACATCAACCCGACGAGAACGGCCAGCGTCGCTCCGACCGCGAGGGGAGGGATGTTGTTCCCCGTGGGATCCACCAGGGCGATCTGGGCCGCCGTCAGAATCGCGATCGTGCTCGTCGTGCTCATGCTCATCGGACGGGAGGTGCCCAAGAGCGCGTACACGACGGCCGGAATGAATGCCGTCGCGAGCCCGGCCTGGATCGGGAGCCCCGCGATCGTCGCGTATGCGAGGGACTTCGGAACGACGACGGCCGCCGTCGTCAAACCGGCAACGAGATCGGCCCCCAGCCACTCCTTGTTGTAGGGCCGCGCCCAGTCGAGGAACGGGAGGGTCTTCTCTTGATGAGTCTCAGCCATTCCGGCCGTCCTTTCGTGCCGCGACTCCCGCCGCTTCATGAAGGCCACGATTCGAGGAGCGCCGCCGGGGAGCCCGGGCCTAAAGACCGGCGGGATTCCGGCTCTCGAACCCGGTGCGTGTCGAAAAGATCAGGGCTTGTGGATGTCTCCCGGGTTCGGCGCCCCGGGAGCGCCTTTTCTCGCTCCCAGAACGCCGCGCCGGTCAACAAGTGTTTCGTCCCTGCCGTCGGCTAGGGCGAGACTTCGTCAACGGATGTCCAGCCTTCCCCGGGGTTGTAGCGCTCCATGCACTTCACCATGCCGGTAAAGTCTGGCCCCAAGTCTTGCTGGTAGACGATGCCGTCGTGGCTCACGATGAAGGTCTTGACCCCGGTCACCCGGTACTGGGCGGGCCAGGCCACGAGGGCGAATCCCCCGATCATGTATCCCTTGATGACGAAATCGAGCTCGCCCAGCGGCGCGTTCGGCCCTTGCCCCTTGAGGACCTTGAAGAAGTAGCCGTGGAAGGGTTCACCCTTCATGTCATGGCCTTCCTCCAAGCGTTTCGCCACCCGCTCGCCGACCGGACCGCCGTAGGTTCCGTCGGCATTCCGCCAGCTCAGCCCATCCTTCTTTCCATCCGAGCTGATGATGCGCTGGGCGTATTCGAGAACTCCGTTACCGTCACGGTCGGCCTCGGCATACTGCCGCTGCGACTCGACATAACCCCGGCAGACCTCGATGGCGTTGAGCTCGTTCCGGCCAATCCGGCGCAGGAGAACCTCCTGGCGGCCGGCGGCGGGGTCGAAGCGCCAGTGGTTGCCGAACTTCACGAGCGGAATCGGAAGCGGCCAGTCGTCAGGCCCAGCATGGAGGATCGTGACCTTCGGGTCCTTGGCGCTGGCCTTGAAGACAGCCTTCTGGCGAGCGAGGGCCGCGAATTCCTTTGCGATCTGCTTGTCCGCCGCCGTGTCCTGGGTTTGGACGAGATCGAGACCCTCCAGTCCCAGGATCTCGGTGAACGCCTTGATGTCATAAGACTCCGCCGCCGCCGCCAGGGCCTCTCCTGCTTCCTTGGGGGTCGCGAAGAGTTTCTGCTGGGGCATCGACGCGGCCGGCTGTTTCTTTGCGGCCGCCGGGGCGAGCTTGGAAGTCGAAGGAGGAGCTGGGGCGGTCGTCTGGGCGGGAGCGGAGAGAGCCGCCACGGAGCAGAGCAGGGCGGCCGTGCTCGTCGCGAGCCAGCCGCGGAGATTGAAGAACTCGTGCCTCATCTTTCGTTACCTCCTCCGGCCGCCGCCGCCACCGCGCGACATACCACCGCCACCGCCTCTGGACATGCTGCCGCCACCGCTGAAGCTCGAGGAACCCCGCGAGCTACTCGCCCCAGCGGAACGCCCGCTGAAACCGTCGGCTCCGCCGCTGAAGCCGCTGCTCCCTCTGGAGCTCGAGCTCGACGGGATGTCACGGCTCCCCATGCGGTCGCTGCCGCCGCCTGTCGACCTGGTGCTGGCCCCGGCACCGCCCGCGGAGCGGTCACTGACACCGGCACCGCCTCGGCTCGAGGCACCGCCCGTGGAGCGGTCGCTCACGCCTGCCCCGCCCCGGCTTCCGGCACCTCCGGCGGAGCGATCGCTGACTCCGGCAGCGCCACGACTCCCAGCTCCTCCCGCCGAACGGTTGGAAACGCTGTCCCCTCGCGCCGTGCCGCCGAACTTGTTCGCCGTGGCCCGGTCGCCATAGGGGGTCCCGCCCCGGTGGGACGAGTTGTGTTGCCAGGAGTTCCCGCCGCGGTTTCCGCTCTTGTTGTTGATGTTCGTGTTTCGGTTGAAGTTGTTGTTGACGTTGATATTGATGTCGTTGTGGCCCCACCCGCAGCCGCCCCACGCGCCGCCCCACGCGGCTCCGAGCATCACGCCGAAGCTGAATGAGACGAAGGCGGCGCCGGGAACGTACGGCGGGTAATAGACTGGCGGATACGGATAGACAGGCGGGCCGTACACCACCGTCGGACTGTACGAGGGAACGTAAATCACCTCGGGATTGGACGGCTCCACGATGACGACGGTCTTCTGCTCGATGACCTTTTCCTCGACCTTGACCTGTTCGCTCGATTTCAGGGCTCCCGTACCCTGAGCCTTCTTCCGCATGCGCTGGATCGCGTCCATGACCTCGCTCTTCTGGGCGAGGAACGCGTTGCCCAAGTCCGTCGTCCACTGGATGTCATCGGCGAGACGCTTCACGGCATCCGGGAACGCTGCCATGGACTGGATGGCGGGGTCCCACGGCTGCTTGGCGACGGCGTCCGCCAGCGCCTTGTCCTTCAGGTTCGGGTTCTTTGCCATCCACTGCTGGAGCTGCACGATTTCCAGTGGATACGTCGAGGCGGCAAGTGTCTGGGCCAGGAGTGGGTCCGGGTAGAGGGCGATCGGCGCGACGAGAGAGTCGAGCTGGTCGGCCGTCAGCTTCACCTCGGCCGGAGCTGCGTCAGCTGGCGCCGCGGCTGGCTGGGCGGCGGGCGCCGCCGGGGGCGGTGCCTGCGCCTGCTGGGCGTAACCCGGGCAGTCCCATGCTACGAGGGAAAGCGCGCAGAGGACCGAGACGGCCCCCTGAGCGGTTGAATGTCGTGTCGAGCCGGCACTCATCAGTTGCCTCCTTGAGTGAGGGGTTCGTTCGTGGCGCCAAGTGAGTGAGGGGTCGCTTCTCGCTGGATCCTCCCGGGCCGGAAGGGATGTCGGCTCTTCAGGCCGCCTGGCGTTTCCAGATAGGCGCGCATGGATACCGAACGAGCTTACACGTTCTGGAAGGACCAGGCGTGGCCTTCCTCCAGTTTTGGGCTCGCGTACGTTCTCGCAGGAAGGCGAGGATCAAGAATCGGCGAATTGAACTCTCTTCCAGGTGCGCCCTTCTCGACTCCCGATTGCTGGTAGATTGCCCGTTTGAGGTGATTGATCATGGCCGAGCCCCGGAATGACCTCGCCCGCATCGTTTTCTCCGTCCTTTGTCTGTGCGCCCTCCTCCTGGCATCCGTGTGGATCGTCTTGCCGTTCATGGCCGCGATCGTGTGGGGGGCCACCATCGTGATCGCGACGTGGCCGGTCCTCATCTCCCTGCAGAAGCGCCTGCGAGGGAGCCGGGGCCTTGCAACGGCCGTTCTGGTCGTCGTCTTGCTGAGCATCGTTTTCGTGCCGTTCCTGATGGCGATGGCCTCCCTGTTCGGAAGCCTGGACGACATCACGGCCAAGCTGAAGGCCCTCGAGACGATGCAGGTTCCGCCCCCGCCCGAGTGGGTGGCGAAGGTTCCCGTGGTCGGGACCAAGGCGAGTGACTACTGGCGGAGCATCGGCGGGGAGGGGATGAAGGACCTCGTCGCGCAAGTGGCTCCC
This sequence comes from Thermoanaerobaculia bacterium, assembly GCA_022071945.1. Lineage (GTDB taxonomy): Bacteria > Acidobacteriota > Thermoanaerobaculia > UBA5066 > UBA5066 > JAJVIN01. The sequence goes on from JAJVIN010000001.1 coordinate 417,945, forward strand.
TACGCCAGCAGCATCCTCAAGTGGTTCGCCGGGAAGGCCGGCAGTGTGGGGGCCGCCCTTGCTCAGTTTCTTCTGACGATCGTCGTGGCGGCCGTCTTCTACTCGAACGGCGAGGCGGCGGCCGACCGCGTGATCAGGTTCGCGCGCCGTCTGGCGGGAGATCGTGGAGAGGGGGTCATGCGCCTGGCTGGTCAAGCCATCCGCGGGGTCGCCCTCGGGGTGGTCGTGACGGCAATCGGACAGACCCTGATCGCCGGTGTCGGTCTGGCCATCGCAGGCGTCCCGCTCGCGAGCATCCTCACCGTTCTCATCTTCGTCCTCTGCATCGCGCAGATCGGCCCGATCCTGATCATGTTGCCCGCCGTGATCTGGCTCTTCATCAGCGATCAACCCGGCTGGGGAACCTTTCTTCTCGTCTGGACAGTGATCGTGGGAACGATGGACAACGTCGTCCGGCCCATCCTGATCAAGAAGGGCGCCGACCTCCCCCTTCTGCTCATCTTCACAGGTGTCATCGGGGGCCTGATCTCGCTCGGCCTGATCGGCATCTTCGTTGGTCCCGTCATCCTGGCGGTCAGCCACACCCTCATGGAAGCCTGGCTCGACGATGCCGAGAAACTCCCCGGCTCCAATGGACAGCAAGAATCGCGGACCTGACAGTTGAATCCACGCGTCAGGCAAATCGTTCGCTCCTACCTCGAGAAGCGGCACGCCGTCCTCTTCTTTTCGCTCCTTCTTTCCCTGGTGGTGGTGCCCGTCCTGGCCGCGCTGGGCTTCAGCAGCACCATTCTCGAGGCGTTTCTCCTCTTGAACATTCTCCTGGCGGCCACCGGAGCCGAGAAAAGGGGAAGGGCCCTTTTCCTGGTCGTCGTGGGGGTCGTTTTCGCGGCTCGCCTGATCGGACTTCTCCTCGGAAGCCGCGGGGTCAGCGACGGGGCGTCCTTCGCGGTCGCGGCGCTGATGCTGTCGGCGGCCGTCAGTTCCTTTCGCTTCGCCATGCGGTCGAAGACGGTGGATTCCGAGCACATCTACGCCGCCCTTAGCGCCTATCTTCTGGCCGCGCAGTTCTTCGGAATTCTGGCCACGACGCTCGAACAGGTCGTTCCCGGCTCGTACTCCGGCGCCTCTCTGACGCAACCCGGCAGCTTCCCGATCCCCCAGGGGATCTACTTCAGCTTCGTCACGATCGCGACTCTGGGCTACGGCGACATCGTCCCCGCCACGGATCTCTCGCGCGGGATCACCGTGGTCGAGGCTGTCGCGGGGCAGCTCTACATCGCCGTTCTCGTCGCCCGGCTCGTTTCCGGCTACGGCGCCAAGGGGGCGGCGTCCGACTGAGGGCCGCCGCCCTCCAGGTGAGAGGTTCTGAGGTTGGACAGGAGCACGTGCGCGCCAACCAGAAGGGCCCAGAACGGGAAGACCAGGGGGCTCCACGAGAACCGGCCGCTCGTCAAGAGCAACAGGAGGGCGGCACCGTAGCCCGAGACCGCGAGCCATCCGGGAAGGAACTTGGTCCTCACGGCGATCGTGCAGGTCGAGATCATGAAGACCCCGGCCATCTTCATCGCGTAGACGTTCATCAGCTGGTAGGCCACGGTGCGCCCAAACGAGTAGAGACCGGACTCCACGAGCTGGTCTCGCATGGTTCCATGGAGCATCAAGAGCGTTCCCGCCACCGCGGCGGATGAAAACAGCATGGCGAGGAACAGGAGGCCGCTGCCGAGAAAGACGGTCGCGAAGAACTTGTCCTCGAGCACCCCCATGCGGTCCCTGAGGACTCCCATGAACCAGAGGAACGCGATGCCCGCGAAAGGGAGCAGGCTGAGGGCGAGCTGGACCTGCCTCCAGCCGCCCGGCAAGAGCGGGTGGGCGTCTCCCGGATTCGCCGGCACGGCCGACCGGATCAAGACCAGAGCGGTGAAGAGAAGCAGCGAGAAGGCGATTCCGGCGATCGCTCCCGCCCGCGGCGCTTTCAAGCTCTTCCGGATCAGCGCATCTTCCATCCCGCTCCCTCCTCCGGGCTCCCGACCATCATGCGTCCCGTCCCCGGTTGGCCTGTCGGGTCTCTCGTCGCGGGTATAGTCGCATTCCTCATGGGGTCTCTTCACGCCGCCGGGCCTTCCCTGCCCGTAAGCCGAAGACGCCGCGCAACGGCTCCTCCCTCGGGAACCGCGACACGGAAAGGCCCTTGTTAGTGGGACAGACCCGCCGGGAACCCTCGGGGAACAGCCTGCCCGGCAAGTTCGCACGTCGCGAGGAACCAACAGAGTGAGGTTCTTCATGTGGAAACAGGTCCTCCCGGCAATTCTCCTTACCGGCGCCATCCTTTCCCCTGGCAGGGCCGGTTCCCAAGAGCCCGCGCCGCATCAGGTTCCCGCCCTGGCGCGGATCGTGATCCTCGCCACCGGAGGCACGATCGCCGGCGTGCAGCCGAAGGAAGGCGAGGCCGCCTATCGGTCGGGGCAAGTCTCTGTCGATTCGCTCGTCCGGGCCGTGCCTGACCTCGAGAAGCTCGCCTCGATCACGGGCGAGCAGATCGCCAGCATCGGCAGCCAGAACATGAGTGACTTCGTCTGGATCAAGCTCGCGCGCCGCGCCTCGGAGCTCCTCCTTTCCCCTGACGTCGACGGCCTCGTCATCACCCACGGCACGGACACTCTCGAGGAGACGGCATTCTTCCTGAGCCTCGTTCTGAAGACAGACAAACCCGTCGTCGTCGTCGGGTCGATGCGTCCTTCAACGGAACTGAGCGCCGACGGACCTCTCAACCTCTACAACGCCGTCGCCGTTGCCGCCGATCCGAGGGCGGCGGGCCGGGGCGTCCTGGTCGTCGCGAACGACACCCTTCATGCGGCGCGGCTCGTCCAGAAGGCTCACACAACCGCGGTCCAGGCATTCGTTTCGGCAAACCGCGGCCCCGCGGGAGAGCTCCTGAAAGGAGCGAAGACCACCTACTTCTTGCCTCCCTCCGCCACGGCCTCCTCGAGAACTTTCCCGATCGCCGGGCTCTCCGCCCTTCCGCGCGTCGACATCATCTACGCGCACGAGAACGCTGACGGAACCTTCGTGAAAGCCGCGGTGGCCGCCGGAGCGAAGGGTCTCGTCCTCGCGGGCGTCGGAGATGGAAACGGGACAAACGAGCTCATCGAGGCCCTCGCCGAGGCGGCCCGGAGCGGAGTGGCGGTGGTGAGGAGCACGCGTGTCGGAAGCGGGATCGTCCGGCGCAACATCGAGGTCGACGATGACAGCCTCGGTTTCGTCGCAGCGATGGATCTGAACCCCCAGAAGGCCCGCGTTCTCTTGCGGCTGGCCCTGACGAAGACGAAGGATGTGAAGGAGATCCAGAGGATATTCGAGGAGAACTGAACAGTGGCTCTCGGGTTCTTGTTGAGGGTCCCGCGAGGCCCTCGACCCTTTGGTCGCAGCTCTCCGTGCCAGCCGTTGTGCAGTAGGATGGACATGAAGGAAATCGCCTTCCACAACGAGAGGGATCAAAGGAGGAGATGTGGGCAAGAAGGCCGGCAAGAAGAAGAGCAAGAAGGCAGCCGAAGCCGTCGAGGCGGCAGTGCCGGGCGGAGGGGGCGATGGCCAGGAATCGGGCGCCAGGCTCGGAAACAAAGACTACGAAAGAGAGCTGAAGACACTCCACGTCGAGCTCGTCAAGCTCCAGCGCTGGGTCGTCCATGCGGGTCTGAAGGTGTGCATCGTCTTCGAGGGCCGGGACGGTGCCGGCAAGGGCGGGACAATCAAGGCCATCACCGAGCGAGTGAGCCCCCGCGTCTTCCGGGTGGTCGCCCTTCCGGCGCCGACCGAACGGGAAAAGACGCAGATGTACATTCAGCGATACCTCCCCCACTTCCCGGCAGCCGGTGAAATCGTGATCTTCGATCGGAGCTGGTACAACAGGGCGGGTGTCGAACGCGTCATGGGCTTCACCCCCGAGGACAAGGTGAAGGCCTTTCTCAACGCGGTTCCCCTCGTCGAGAAGGCAATGGTCGAATCGGGCATCATCCTCATCAAGTACTGGCTGGAGGTGAGCCCCGAGGAACAGACGCGCCGCCTCACCGCGCGGTTCGAGGACGGCCGGAAGACCTGGAAGCTGTCGCCGATGGATCTCAAGTCGTATAGCCGGTGGTACGACTACTCGCGAGCCCGGGACGACATGTTCGCGGCCACCGACACCGCCTGGGCTCCCTGGTTCGTGGCCCGGTCCGAGGACAAGAAGCGAGTCCGGCTCAACATCATCAGCGACCTCCTCTCCAGAATCCCCTACCAGGATCTGCCGGTCGAGAAGATCGACCTGCCGAAGAGGCAGAAACCGGGTGACTACGTCGAACCCAAGTACCCGTACAAGTACGTCGAAGAGAAGTTCTGACAAGGCTCTATTCCCCAAATGGGTTGGAGGGCGGCTCGAATCCCTCCTCCAGCCCGAGACTCGAGCCCGGCAGGTTCGAGAGACACGCCAGGCTCCCCCCCGCGAAGCATGAACCGCGGAAAGGAGACCCGCTCATGACGTCCCGCACAACTTTTCGCCTGTCCTTCGTGCTCTCCCTCGCACTTGGCGTGTCCGGAACGCTCCGGGCCCAGGAGACTCCGAAACCGGCCAACACGCCCGTCCTGACTCCCTCGACGATGCACGTCACCGTTCCCGGCGAGGCCGGGAAGCCCGCGCAGCAAGGGTGGGTCAAGCCAGGCGGTGAGATCAAGACCGACGAATACGGGAACCCGATCCAGAATCTGGGCCCCCCGAACCTGACCCCCGTTCCAGGTGCTCAGCCCGCTCCACCCGCCAAACCGAAGAAAGCTGCCCCGTCCACCGGAGCAGCCGCCCCGGCGCCCTCCGTTTCGATTCCCGTTGGTCCGGCTCCTTCCGGCCCAGCGGTCGCGACAGGCGCGAACATCGTCAATATCCGGGGCGTCCTCAAGACTTTCGAACCCGGGAAGTCGCTGACGATGACCGTCCGGGGCACGGGAAAAGACGTGACCTACACCCTGGCACCGAATGCTCAGGTTCCCGAGGGGCTAAAGGCGGGGGACCCAGTGCGAATCCGGGTTCAGGCGGCCGAAAAGGGCAAGGTCGTCGACAGAGTGCAAATCGTCACGCCGAAGTGACCCGGACCTCGTGTGGTGCTCAGGGAGTCTGCGCGGCAGGACTCTCGGACAGCACGGCGCGAACGATGAACCGCTGTGGGGCGTCGCCCACGAAGTAGAACGGGTAGCACGTCACGAGGGTCAGCACGGGCTCGGCCGAGGGGTCGAGGACGTGGACGTCCTCGGGCGCGACGATCGTGATCGACTTGACCGTGTAGGTCATCCTTCCCGTCCCGGTTTCGAGCTCGAGTAGATCGCCGAGAGCGATGTCCTTCAAACCCCGGAAAAAGCCGTCCCGATGGCCCGCGATCCCTACATTGCCCGGCTTGTCCGGCCTGGCCGTGCCCTCGATGTAACCCACTCCCCTGTTCAGGTTCAGCTCGCTCGTCCCCTCGAAAACCGGAACCTCGAGCTTGATCTGGGGGATGTGGAGAACCGCAAGAGCCTCTCCGGACCTCTCTTTTCGGCTCGCGAGATACGCCTTCACCCGCTCGGGAGACCACAGGCTCGTGTCGGGAGGAGCTCCCGACAGCCGGTCCCTGAAGGTCGTCATGGCCAGCTTGCTCTGGACCCTGCCGAGTAAAACGGTTCCCCCGACGAGGCAGAGCAAGCCGATTCCTCCAGCAATCAGGACGAACTCGAGCCTGCGGAGCCACCAAGGGGAGGCGTCTTGACGCCCAACTGATCTCTTCATCGAGACTCTACGTGCCCACCAAAAGAAAAAGGGCCCCGCGGACGGTCCGCCGCGGAGCCCCTGCCAAAACTAGCGAGAAAGGCGGTACTTGCGGAGCCCGGAGCCGAGGGCGACGGAGGCGGCGCCCAGAAGCCCGAGGAGAGCGAGCGGGCTGCCCGTCTTCGGGAGCTTCTTGGGCTCTTCGGCCGGAGCCGGAGCAGCCGGGGCAGGAGCCGGCTCGGCCTTCGGGGCCGGGGCGGGCTCAGCCTTCGGAGCCTCGGCGGGGCCAGCGCCCGTCGCGGACTTCGAGGTCGCCGACTCGAGCTTGTGAGACGTGTGAACGATCGTCGCGGTGAGCTTCATGCCCGGGGTCAGGTCGGAGAGGGCGGTCTCACCGCGGCCCTCGACGTTGAAGCGGAAGCCGGTCGGGACCTTGTAGGTATGCAGGCCGTCCTTTTCCTTGGTGACGAGCGTCGAACCCTGAACCTTGAAGACCTCTGCTTCCTTGATCGTCGTGGTCTTCACTTCGACGGGCTTGGTGGTGGTGGTGATCGTCTGGGTCAGAACCGTGCCGATCTTCAGCTCGTCGAGACCAACTTCCTTGCCATCCACCATGGCCTTCTTGCCGGCGGGAACCTGGAACTCCTTCACGGAGCCATCGGCCAGCTGGACGATGACGGAGTTCGCGGTCTTGCCGATGACGGTGCCCTGCTTGACCTCGGTCGTGACCGTGGCCTGCGCGAGGGCGGTGGCCGTCATACCGAGGGTGATGGCGGCGGCCGCGAGGGTCAATGTGAGAGAACGCTTCATGAATTTTCCTCCTCTTGTTTCCCGATTGATCTTCTCAGGGGTGAATCCCCTGGAAAGGACCGGAATGACCATTACTTGAACGTAGTCTCGGCCCTGGTCCCCTGGCAGGGAACGACCTAGTCGAGACCATGGGGACGCACACAGCGTAATACTAGGCACATCCGGCCAAGCTCGCAAGGGGAGAGGGCTATCTGCCGAATCCTGATGGGACCACGTCTCGAAGACGCCGGCCGGCGGAGACCCTAGAATGGCGCCTCGCGGCCTCTTGGGCCGAACTCGAAAGGAACCAGATGAGACTGACGCGAATAGGATTCACGGGCCTCCTGCTGCTGGCCCTGACGGCTGGCTGCTCGAGCTTGAAGACGAGCACCGACTACGTTCCGGGCACAGACTTCGGTGGCTTCAAGACCTTCTCGTTCGCGGAGGGTGCCAAGCCCAGGAACCCCGTGGCCCGGCGGAGCATCGAATACGCCGTGGCTCTCGCGCTGGAAGGGCGCGGATTCAAGCAGATGGAAAAGGGCGGCGACTTGACGGTCTTCGGCCACTTCATCGCCGACACCCGGACTCAGATCGACAGCTACGGGTACAGCATGACCGGCTGGTACGGCTGGGGTTGGTCGGCCGTTGCGCCCGCCGATGTCCGGGTCATTCCGGTCGGGACGCTCCTCCTCGACCTCGTCGACGCCAAGTCGAACAAGCTCGTCTGGAGGGCGATGGTGCAAGATGACATCTCGACCACGATCGAGCCCGAGGAGCGCGAGAAGAAGGCCATCAGAATCGCCAAAGAGCTCTTCGCCGGCTTCCCGCCTGTCCCGAAGTGAAGACCTGGCGGTCTCGACGCCGTAACCCCATGAGTTCGCCACCGTCCTTCCCGGTCGCCCGAAATCTGGCCCCTCCTGGGCCCGCCGACCCCAGCCGTCACACCCGGTGTCGTGACACCCGGTGTCGTCACACCAGTTGTAAGTGCAACCAATGTCGTCGCAGCAGATGAAGAAAGAAAGGACAACTGTGCATAAGGCCCTTCGTGTCGCGTTGTTTTCAGCCGCCCTCGGTCTCTTCACTTCCCAGTCCGGGCTCGCCGGCGGGATTCTGGGCCTCGATCTCGGAGTCCACGGCGGAGCCACCGGTGCCCAGGATTCCGAGACGAACAACTTCATCGGCGGGGTCCAGGCCAGGCTCCACCTCATCTCCTTCCTGGGCGTCGAGCTGCGCGGTTCCGCTTTCCAGAGCTCCTACGAGGGACCGCTCTCCCAGAGCGCGGACCTTACGACCTACCCGATCCAGGGTTCGCTGATGCTCTACCCGATTCCGCTCCCGAAGCTCTCGATCTACGTGCTGGGCGGCGGCGGGTACCACAGCTACGATTTCGAGTACAGATCGAGCGGCTCCTCTCTCGTCTCGGTGACGGGAGGCCAGTGGGCCGCGCACGCGGGCGCCGGGATCGACATCAGGCTATCCAAGGCTTTCTTCCTGAACTTGGACGGCCGTTACGTATTCCTCGACGTCTCCGAACTGAGCCAGATCACGGGCAAGGATTTCGACTACTGGTCCGCGACGGTCGGGCTGAACTGGCGTCTGTTCTGAGTCCTCGCCAGCTACCGCGGACAAAATCTCGAGAGGAGTTCCTGAGATGAAGAGAATCCTGAGCCTCACCGTCCTGACCCTGGGTCTCTCCCTTTCCGCTTCTGGGGCAGACTTCCCCGAGGGGGCCGTCAAGCCCTTCCAGTTCAATCTGGGGGGGTCCTGGAATTCGTTCGACACCCAGGCCCGCCTCGACGTGACTCGGGGGGGCGTGGTCACTGCTGGTACCACCGTCGACTTCGAGAAACTCCTGGACATCCCCGTGATGGACCAGAACTTCATCGTGACTGGACAGTGGCGGTTCAGCCGCGTCAGCTACGTCCAGGCGGGTTTTCAATCCATGAAGCGGGCCGGGACCCGGCTCGCCACCGAGGAGATCCGGTGGGACGACGCGACGTACGGCGTTGGCGTCCAGATCGATGGGAACTTCGACAGCACGGAGGTCTACCTCGGTTATCGCTGGGATGCATTCAAGGCCGACAACGTGAAGCTCGGGATGACGATTGGCGTCTCCTACTACGAGATTGCCTCCGGTCTCCTTGGCGCGGCCACCGTCACCTATCCCGACGGCTCGGTCAAGTCGGAAATGGCCAGCAAGGGTTTCGAGGTGAAGCTCCCGGTCCCGGTGATCGGCCTCGTGGGTGAGGGAGCCATCTCGAGCCAGTTCACCTTCAACTTCTACGCCCGGGCCCTCTTCATCAACACCGGTGACTTCAGCGGCGGGACCGTCGCCGGCGGAATCACCTTCAAGTGGTACTTCATGGAGAACCTGGGTCTCGGAGCCGGAGCCGACATCACGAGTCTCCAGATCAAAAAGTACGTCGACGACCAGAACACCTGGTCGGCCCGGTACTCCTTCTCGGGTCCGAAGCTCTTCGTCATCGCCGCCTTCTGATCCGAGAAGCCCGGCCCGGCGTCGCGTCCCCCGCACGGCGCCGGGCCGGGACACTTGACCGAGAAGGCCCCGGAAACGGAAGAGGCCCGCCGCAAGGCGGGCCTCTTCGTCTCGGCAGATGGGCGCGATCAGAACTTGATGATCAGACCGGCGCTGGCGTCCGTCTGGTAGAGGTAGTTATTGTTGTAGTAGTTGTAGCAGCCCCAGTACGGGTCGCAATAGATGTAACCGCTGTCCGATGAGTTGATGTAAACGGGCATCCATCGGACTCCGAGGCGGGCGCCGATCCGGTCGTTGAAGTAGAACTTCGCTCCGCCACCGATCGTGGCCGAGAAGCGGGTCAGCGAGTCGTAGGGCGAATCCGGAGAGAGGATCGAGGCTCCGATCAGGAGGTCGAAGTACCCGCGAACCTTGTCACCGTTCCTCCCGGACTGCCACAGGCCACCGATCTGGATCGTGTCGATGCTGAGGTCCGTATCGATGTCCACCGCGCCGCCCGGACGGTTTCCCAGGTAGGACGCCTCGAGACTCGTGGACTGATGGCTCCAGAGGAACTCGATCGCGGCATTCTGGTGAACCTGGTACTCGAAGGTCAGGCCGAAGCTCATGTTGTCCTTGACGCTGACCTCGTCGATGTAGGTGTTTCCACCGGACGAGGCTGTCCCTCCCCAGCGGTATCCCACCATCGGGGTGATCTCGAACCGCCCGCTCTGGGCAGCGGCGGTCTCTGCCACGCCAGCCAGGGCGAGTGACGCCAGGACGAAAGTTGCCGTAAGGATTGGTTTTCTCAAAATCCAGGACTCCTTCTTTGAATGGGCGCACCCGCGCCGGACTCTCTACTTCTTCTTCGGCGGGAAGTCCTTGAAGAGCTCCGCGGCGACCTCGGCGGCTTTCTGCTGGCGTTCTTCCGGAGTCGCCGACGTCGAAATCTGGTCCTTGGCTATGCCGCGCCAGACGACCTTCTTCGTGGAGGTGTCGACGAGATCCACGACAAGGGTGCCGGTCGGGATCTGCTGGACGGTCGTCGTCTGCATTCCACCGCCCCATCCCCAGCCGTGCCAGCCGCCGTAGCCGTACCCCGAGGTGTTGATCTGCGTCTCCTTGCCCAGCACGAAGTGCGGGAAGAGGTTCAGATCCGCGCCCTCTTCGGTCTGCTTCAGGCCCCGCTGCGAAAGGGCGTTGACCAGGGCTGAACGCGCCCGGTCCGCCGAAATCGTGTCTTTCGGGGCGCTTCCCGCCTTTATGGCGAATGTCTTGTACTTCGAGAAGTCCGTCGCGGGGTCATAGTCGGTGCTGATCTTCAACGTCGAGCACGCGGCGGACGCAATCGCGAGGGTCACGACGAGATAACGAGCCAACTTCATGTGTGTCCTCCTTCTTGGTTTTCCACGGACAAGTTACATGGGATCCCGATACTCGGGGAAGGGATTTCACTGCGCTCACGGACCTTCAGGCGGCCGGCATCACCCTGCCCAGGGCGCCAGCTGCCCGAAAAGGACTCCGCGAGAGCCAGCCGTGTTCGCCGCGCGTCCTCGCCGGTGACTTCGCCTTCTGAAACATACGCCAGGGAGAGGGCCAAAGATCAGCGGCCGGGCACCGGAGCAGTTGCCGGATCTCGATACTCCGTTCCTTCTTTCAGAATGCATGCCCCAGGGAAATGTGCCACACGGCGCTCGATTCGCCGGCCTCCTTGTCGAGCTTGTATCCGACGTCGAAGCGAAGGGGACCCACGGGGGTGCCGAGCCTCAATCCGGCTCCCGCTGCCCAGCGTAAGTCACCGAGCTCGATCTTCGCCGGGGAGTAGGCATTCCCGACATCGAGGAAGACTCCCCCGGCAATGGGCCCGAACAAGGGAAAGCGAACTTCGACATTCCCGAGCACGTAGGACTCTCCTCCGAGCGGCGACCCGTCGGACCCTGACGGCCCGAGCTGTTTCTCCTCGAACCCGCGGTGGGTGTTCGCGCCGCCGATGTAGAACCGCTCGCCCACGGGAAGATCCGAACCCGAGTGCGTCGAGGCGTAGCCGAGTCGAACGGCCGCGGCCACGGTCCACATGTCCGAGAGAGTCTTGAACGAGCGCCCGTCGAACTCCCAGCGGTCGTAATCGGTGTCTCCCCCCAGAACTCTTCTCGAGACCTTGTCTCTGACCATGAGGTACGTGCCCGTCCGCGTCTGAAACGGGTCGTCCCGGTGGTCGAGCGAGATGGAGGGAGTGATGGAACCGATCTGCACCGTCAGGGGCGCCAGTTCCTCGGCGACATCCGGCTCGATGTCGATGGGCTTTTGCCGTTCGATTGTGTAGATGAGCGTCACGCGCCGCTTGGTATCGAGCTCCCACGTCAGCCCCAATTCGCCCGAGACCTCGAGGAGGGTGTACCCCTCGTACGTTTCATCCCTGGTGTAGCTGGTCTTGATGGTTCCAAAGAGGCGTTTTCCGAGGATGCGAAGGGGCCGCGCCATCTCGAGTCCGATGTTCTGACGCTCCGTGCCCGCCAGGACGGACACACTTCCCAAGAGTCCGCGACCGAACAGGTTCCGCTCGCCCAGCGTCCCTGCCACCTCGATGCCTCTCTGGGTATTGATGTCGAGCCCGTACTCGACGAAGGCGGTTGGGCGCTCGGCGACCTCGATGACGGCGATCTTCTGGGGAGGGTCGGCTCCCGGTACGTCCTCGGTCCGGACCGTGGCGCTGTCGAACAGACCGCTGGCCGACAGGCGCGTCTGGTGATCGGCCACCTTGGCGGGATCGATGGGATTCCCCCTTTTCTCGTCTCCCTCCGACAGAATGCGCCCGGCGCCGGTCTTGAAATTGTTCCTGACGATCGAGCGCGTGAGCAGGAAGCGAGTCCCCTCCAGAACCTCGAAGGCCAGGGCAACTCCACCCTTCTCCCCCCCTTCGGCTTTCGGGGTCACGGTTGCCGAGACATAGCCGAGGGCGGCGTAGGCCTTCCGGACCGCGGCCGCGGCCTCTTCCGCCTCGCCGGGCCAGTAGGGCTTCCCCTCGGCAAGCTTCGTCAGCTTCCTGAGGGCGGCCTCCGAGATCACCGTGGCGCCAGGGAACGCGAGAGTCCCGATGACCTGCCGGTCCCCTTCCTCGATCGTGAAGACGACTTCCCGCTCCTTTTCGGTCCCTTCCAGCCGCGACGTAATCTTGGCTTGTGGGAATCCATGTCTCGCGTAGTGGGTCACGAGGGCGGCTTCACTATCCGCCAGCGCGAGAGGTCCGGGACGCGACTTCGAGAGGCCCAGAAGCTGGGGCGGAGAGACGAAGACGACTTTCGAGAGCTCTTTCCCGGTGAAGGATTCGTTGCCTTCGAACCGGACGGCCGAGACGAAAGAGCGCTGGCCGGGCGTTGCCTCGAGGATCACCGTCTTGCGCTTCTCTTCCGCAACGGTCTTCGGCTTGACGGCCGCATCGAGGTAGCCCCGCTCCTTCATGCCCTCGGCAGCCGACCGGGCCAGCCGGTTGACGACACCGTCCGTCAAGGGGACGTTGCGCCGCTTCCAGGCTTCCGAGACCTCGTTCATCACCGCGCGGCCCACGCCGTCTCCCTCGAGCCGTTCCCTGGGGCCCAGGTCGAGAGTGACCTTGACAGCCCTGTCCTCGCCCTCCGGTCCGGCCGGCTCCTCCGTGATGAGGAAGGCGGCCTGCTTGAACCCGATCTCGCGGAGCCGTTTCTGTTCCTTCTTGGCCACCTTCTCGAGCTTGGCCCTGTTGAACCTCGCCACCTTGGCGGACCAGCGGTAGACGAGGAACTTCCCCTCCATCGTCATCCACGTCAGCAGCGGAACTCCAGACGATTCCACGGAGAGAGACGCGAGTTTGGGGAGCCGGATCTCGGCCACGCTGATTCTCACGATCGTGGCGCCATCGGGCCCCGGTTCGAGCGGCTCGGCCGAGACCCGCGGCTTCGGCAACCCGGCCCGGATGTAAGCCTCCTCGACCTGAGGTGGGACGCTCTTGACCATCTCATCCGTCAACGGCCGCCAGGCCTTCAGATCGAGGCGGCGCAGAAGCTCTTGTCTGGGGAGCTGGGTCACGCCGGCCACTTCGACCTTCCTCACGAACGGCCGGGGAACGAGCGAGACCGTCACGACAACCCGCCCGCCTTCCTCGGAGAACCGGGGAGCCACCGTGGCGAAACGGCCCGTCCGCAGGACATTGGCCTCCGTCTCCTTCAGGGCCGCCTCGTCCCACGGCCCCGGCACCTCGCGGGCCAGGAGCTGCCTGATCTCCGCCTTCTTCAAGAGTTTTGGCGGCTCGAAACGAACCTCGTCGACCCGCCGTTGCCCCGCTCCCTCGGCGACACACACCACCGGCCACGAGATGAGGACGGCGGCGAACACGGCCGCCGAGAACCGGCTAGTTGAATTCACGCTTGATCCGGAACCCTCCGGAGAGAGTTCCGTCCTGATTCTGACGGACCCGGCCCTTCACGCGGGACGACACTCGCCACCGCATCTCGAACGCGTCCGCGGTCTCACCGCTCATCCCCTTGAAGTACGTCGCCGTCAGGCCCCCGCCGAGGTCCTTGGCGACGGAGAAGAGGAACTTCTCTCCTTCCGGGCTCGTCGGCAACGGCACGACCTCCATGTCCGTGCTCTTTCCGAGCGACCCGAGAAGGGGCGTGGCGGCGCCGCGGACCGCCATGCTCGCCGCGGCATCCGCGAGTGCCGCGGACCCGCCGCCCGAGCCGCCAACCAAAAGGGTCATGATGTCCGCCTGGCTTCTTCCCTTGGAGGAGCTCAGGAGCAGCTGGGCATTGGAGGCCTGCCCCCGAATCGTCACGGTGATCTCTTCCTCCGCCTTCGTCGTCGTCGCCACGACGATGAGGTCGGGATCGATGTTCAGGGGGTCCGAGAAATCGGCTCGAGCCTGGGTCAGCTCCCATTTGGACCCGAGAAGGTTCATGGATCCGCCCGACAGGGCCGCGATCGAACCCAGGACGACCGGATCGTCAAGGGTTCCCTTGACCTGAAGAACTCCTCCCGCATCGGCCTCCCCCAGGTTCCCCTGGAGGTGGATGGCGTCTTTGGCCACGACTGCGATGTCCAGCGAGAGATTCACCTTCTGATTCTCGTCCTTGTTCTTCCTCTCGGTCCGGACCACTCGCCGGCTCTTCAGCGACTTCAGGATCCCATTCAGATCGAGGGCGGGGATATACGTCGCATCGTCGACCCGCACTTGTCCGTTCACGGCCAGGTTGGGCCATGTGCCCTTCAGGGCGATGTCCGCTGAGCTCCTGACCTGCAGGTCGCGGATCACCTCCATGTCGACGTCCCGGACCCTCAGAGTGGCGTCGATCGTCTTCGGGCTCCTGTCCTTCAGGCCCAGGGAGCCCTGGATCAAGACGGGTCCCCCCGCTATCTCCGCCGACAGCTTCTCGAGGGTCACGATTGTGGGTGTCGCGGTCAGGCTCGCTTCCAGCTTCTCGATGGGAGCCGGAAACGAGGGGCCGTCCAGGATCCCCCCCGTGAGGAGGAGCTTGCCCGAGACGTGAGGCCGGGCCAGGCTGTTGGTCACCTCGATGTCCGCGGTCAACTGCCCCTTCGCCCTGTCCAGGGCCGAGACGAAGCCGAGAGCACCCTCGAGGTCGAAGAGCGCCGAGAGCCTGAGCTTTTCGTTCGAATCCCCCTTCATGGGAAGCCTGCCGGAGAGGTCGAACGTCGCGTTCTGCCCTCTCAGCTCGAACGAGGAGACCACGAGACGATCGTTCTCGTAATCGAGACGCACGGGTTGAGTCGCGGAAAACGTCCGGCCCTCGGTGCTCGCCCTGAGCTCCCGGATCTCGGCACTCACGCTGAAGCTTTCGGGTGCAACCGCGCGGCCGCGGGCCCGGATGCTGCCCGTGACCGTCGCCTCGAGGTCCTTCGGGGCACCCGCCGTCCTCAGGAACGGTCCCGGATCGAGAGCGGAAAGCTCGAGCGTCGCGGTGACGGGCCACGACTCCGAGATCGTCGCGGTCGCATCGAGACGAACCTGTCCGTCGAGAGTCGAAGCCAGGGCTTGGATCTCGTCTCCCCGGCGGCTCGCCTCGAGCTCGACCCTCTCGAGCCGGTACTCGCCCTTCCTCACCCCGGTGATGTGGAGACGCGCGAAGAGATCTGCTCCTTCCTTCAGCCCGAGGGTCAGGTCGATCCGCTCCACCGAGGCGTCGCCCGCCCCGATTCCCTTCGCCGACACGCTGCCGGTGGCGGCCGGCTTCCTGAGACTTCCCGAAAGCTCCACATCCGCCGAGAGCGTGCCTGAGAGGGCCGGAGCATCCGGGACGAAGGCGTGCCAGGCGGCCAGGTCCGGCACGGCGAGACGGGTGCGAAGCGAAACCTCGCTCCCGTCGACCGCCATTCTTCCGGAAACAGAAAGAGACGTACCCTCATCCGCGTCCAGCTGGAATCGCCTGATGTCCACGGTGTCTCCCGTGACTCCCGCCTCGATGCCTGGCGAGCTGACCTTCCTGCCGGCCACGGCCAAGGACAGACTCGAGATCACGACGGAGGCCTCCGCCTTTCCCGACGGCCAGCGGGTGGCGTGAGCCTCTCCGGACAGTTCTCCGGAAAACTCCTTGAACCGCTCCGGGAGGAACCCGGCAAGGACCGAGAGGTCGAGCCGATCGACTGTGACGTCCGCCTGTGCAGGCGCCCGGGGAGGCATCTTCCCCGTCGCCTTGATCCGGCCGTCCGGGGTCTCCAGGGTCGCCTGGATTGTCTCGCCCATCGTGGCGTGGGCGATCACATCGGGAAACCGCTGGCGGGCATAGGTGATCCCGCAAACACGGAGGTCCACTTCGGGGGACGAGCCCTTGCTCGACGGAAGCGTGCCCCTGGCGTCGGCTTCCGCCTCGATTCCGTAGGCAGCAACCGAGCCGCTATCGACCTCGAACCGCCTTCCTTCGACCCGGGCGTCGAGATCGACGCGATCGATGGCGGCTCCGGAGACGACGAGGGACCGGCCCCGGACTTGCCCGGTCACGGCCGGCCGCTCCAGCGTGCCCGAGCCCCGAAGGCTGGCCTCTACGGAGCCCTTTCCTTCGATCCCCGCCAGGGCGAGATAGGGGGCGATCTGGGGGGCGACGATCTCCAGACGGCCCTCGAAGGCGGTGCGCGCGAGGTCATACTTCCCCTCCGCCGCGACGGACGCCGGTCCGTCCTTCAGCGTGAGGCTCTCCACGTTGACCAATCCCTTGTTGAGATCAAGCTTGGCAAGGACTTCGGGGGAGACGGTCCCGGCGGGGACCCGGGCCTCTCGAGCAAGTGAGGCTTCAACCGACACGACTGCCGCGGAGAGCCGGGGCTCGGGGAGGTTTCCCGCCACAGTCGCCGAGAGGCGTCCCGCGATTCGCGGTCCCTTCTTCGCCGGGGGCAGCAGCTGGCCGATGTCGATCCCTTCCAGGCGGCTCTGAAACGCGATGTCCGCGAGGCCGGGCATCACCGTGGCCGTCGCCTCGAGATGGGCCGAACCTCCCGCCAGATTCAGGTCGAGAATCCCCTTCCGCAACCTCCCGCCGGCCATGTCCGCCACGAGGTCGAGGCGCTCGATCGATCGCCCGTACCCGGTCAGCTCCCATCCCCGGATGGTCCCCGAGACATCGGGAATCGCCGCTTCGGACCCGGCGGCTTTCAGCCTCGCCTCGACCCGTCCGCCAAGGGAGCTTCCCGGCGCGAGACGGGCGCCGATCCTATCGAGGGAACCCTGCAGACTCAGATCGGCGACATACGACGGAGTCGAGAGGACGTCTCGGAGTTCCGCCTGCACCTCGAGAGCCAGATCGAGAGCCTGACCCGACACTCTCCCTTCCGCTTTCCCGGACCCGCGCACGAGGTTCCACTCCGCTCTGACGGAAGTGCCGCCCAGAGGGTCCTGCCCGGCGGCGCCGATTCTGATCTCCGCGATCGAAAGACTGCCCTTCGAGTCCAGAGCAGGGAGCTCGAGCGCGGCGTCGAGCGCCACGTCCTTCACCTCGAAGTGCCTCTTCCGCTCTCCTCGCTCCATGAGATCGAGCCAGGCGCGAGCAAGCTGAACCCTCCTGACGGTGACGCGGGGCCGTTCCCTCTTCTCCTTCTCGGGCTCGGAAGGAGGCAGGCGGACAGGCAGGATCAGGTGGCCCTTCTCGTCCAGCAGCAGGGCCGCCCCGAGCCGGTCGACCGTCAAGCTCTCCACCTCGATTCGGCCTTCGAGGAGCGCCGGAACCGACAGGTCGACGCGAAGCGAACCGAGGGAGGCGGAGGTTCCCGCTCTTTCCTGCGTGCCCGTGACGGTCACGCCTTCGAGTTCCAGGGAACCGTTCCAGAGATTCCAGTTGAGCCTCTCGAGCCCGATTTTTGCTTCAAGAGCGCCTGCCGCCCTTTCCGCGACGAGGCGCGAGATGGAGCGCTGGACGGGCGGCAAGCTCAGGAGGAGAAGAACGAGGAGGACGAGACCAGGGAGAACGGCCGCCCAGGCCAGCACTCGCGGCCAGCGCCGGGGCTTCGCAGGCCTGGGGACGGCTTCTTCCCCGCTCACGGTTCCGTCCCCGTTTCTGGAGTCACGGCAACGCCCACGGCTCGATTCTAGCCTTCACCCCAGAAACGGCAGTTGAACAACAGAATCGCGTGGCAACCCTTCTCCCGTGGGGACTTACGAGAAAACGCGGCGTCGCCGGAAAGGGGATTCCGTCCCACGCGGCGCGGGAGAGGGCCCGGGAGGGGGCGCCCCCACCCTCCCCTCCCCCGCCCCCCCGCGGGGGAGCGAACAGCCAGGGTGGGACGACGGTCCCCGGGATCTCAACGGGAGCCGACCCTCGGCAACACGAGGGGAACCGGTCTCTCGAAGCGATAATGACTCGAGTCATCGGGGCGGGAACGTTGTGTTTGTCCCCGAGAACCGGAACCAAGAAGGAGGATGTATGAAGAGAAGCGCTCAGGCTGCATGGCACGGCGGATTGAAGGATGGTCACGGCACCTTCGGCGTGGAGAGCGGTGCGATCAAGGACATGAAGTTCAGCTTCCGGACTCGTTTCGAGAGTGATCCCGGAACGAACCCAGAGGAGTTGATCGCCGCGGCGCACGCCAGCTGCTTCAGCATGGCTTTCAGCGCACAGCTTGGCGAGCGCGGCATCACGCCGGAGTCCGTCGAGACGGTTTCCACGGTGACCTTCGAGAACCTCACCCTGTCGAAGAGCGTCTTGAAATCGACCGTGACGGCCCCGGGAGCCGACAAGGCGAAGGTCGAGGAGGCCGCGGCGGCCGCGAAGGCGGGCTGCCCGATTTCCAAGGTCCTCAATCTCGAGATCGTTCTCGACCTGACAATCGTCAGCTAGCCCGGTCCCGCCCGGCGGCGCGAGGCTCTCGGGCCACTCGGCTCTCGAGCCTCGCGCCCCTTGGTGTTTCTTGCTCGTGCTACCATCGCCCGCTTTCGATGGAGGATTACGTCATGCGCCGGCTCCTGTTGCTTCCCGCGATCGTCCTGGGTCTCACTCTGGTGGCTCCTGCCGCGGCCGGCGCCAGCGTCAAGACCTGGAAGAACCCCGAGGCCGGTCAGCGCACCTTCAAGGAGATGGGAGTCTTCGTCCTCATGGTGGAACAGCCCGTGCGCCGGACGGCCGAGCTGATGTTCGCCAGTACGGCCAAGGGCGAGACCGAGGTGATCCCCTCCCACACCTTCGTGAGCGACGACGAGTACAAGAACCGGGACGCGGTCGTGGCGAAGGTGAAGGAAGGCGGTTTCGACAGCATCGTCGTCTTCCGGATCAACTCGAGCTTCGAGACGACGGAGTCGACGACGAAGGCGGCCCTGCCAGGCGTCATGGGGGCCAATTACGCGTACTTCAGCACCGCCTACGGCTTCAGCCTCAATGACATGGGTCCCCTGACGCAGTCCGTGGACCGGATCGTGCAGATCGAGACGCTCGTTTACGCGGCGTCCGACCAGAAGCTGGTCTGGACGGGTACGGAGCGGATGAAGTCCCCGACTCCGACCTTCGACTCCCTCGGCAGCGTCATCGAGAAGGCCGTCAAGGCGATGAGGAAGGACAAGCTGATCCGCTGAGAGCCCCAAAGTGCGAGGGGACGGCTGCTCAGGGGGCGGCCGCGTAGCGGGCCACCACCGCCGTCACGTTGTCCTTGCCTCCGGCGGCCAGCGCCATCTCGACGAGGTCCGAACACGTTTCAGCGGCCGTTCGTCCCCTCTCGAGAACCTCTGAGATGGCCTCCCCCGGCACCATGTCCGTCAGACCGTCGGAGCAAAGGAGGAGGCAGTCGCCGGGCGCGACGTCCAACCAGTGCAGCTCGACATCTTCCACGGTCGGCCTGGATCCGAGGGACTGCGTCAGGACGTGGCGGTAGGGATGCTTGCGGACATGCTCGGGCGCGATCGCTCCGGAGTCGAGAAGAGCCTGGGTGAGGGTGTCGTCCTTCGTCAGCTGATGGAGAACGCCGTCCCGCTGGAGGTAGGCTCGCGAGTCGCCGACGTGCGCGACGAGCAGCCCGTTTCCGATGGAGACGCAGGCCGTCAACGTCGTGGCCATTCCCGAAAGGCCGGGATTCGCCTGCGCCTGTCCATGGAGCATCCGGCTGATCTTTCTGAACCGTGAGAGAAAACGCCGGAGGACCTCCGAGGACGCCTCCTCGTCGTCTGGAATCATGATCCAGTCCGGGGTCTCGCGGGCGAGATCGACGAGCTCTCGGATCGCGCTGGCCGAGGCGACCTCGCCCCCCTTCGCGCCTCCCACGCCATCCGCGACGACAAAGGCATAGCCACGGAGGAGGTGGTGCCCGGGGACCTGGTCCGCGGGAAGGTTCGTCTGGAGAATCTGTATCGACCTCTCGACTGAGGCGACGAGATAGTGGTCCTCGTTGTTCTGACGGACGAGGCCCTGGTGCGACAGCCCGCCGAGATCGACATCGAAAAACTCGACTCCGCTCATGGCTCTTTCAGTATCTCCCGCGGACGGGCCGCCCGGCTAGCGGCTAGCCCCGGCTAGCGGCTAGCCCGGCTAGCCCGGTCCCCGATCGAGAAGGGCTGTTCCTCTCCGCCCTGGCGGAGCGAGAATGTCGCCCATGCGCAGTCTTCGAGGGTGGGCCTTGTCCGTTCTCCCCGGCGTCCTTCTCTCTGCCGCCTGCACGAGCCGGCCCGTCCATCAGGCCGTGACCGACGCGACCCTGCCTGAAGTGCCGGCCACTCTGGACGTGAAGATCCTCTCGGAGGAGTTCGACCGGCTGACGGAAACCAGGACGACGAAAAACGCCGTGACACTCTTGCATCTGGGAAAGCGGAGCCGCCCCGAGCGGGAGCGGATCATCCGAAAGGCGAAGACCTACATCTTCCAGACGGTCCCGTACTGGTACGACGACGAAGTGGGCCAATCCTTCCGCGACCTGTACAAGGAGAAGCTGGCGAGCACCCCAGGCCTCGACGCCCGCATCATCGTCGACTGGACATCTCCCGGCTCGACGGGCGACCTTCTGGGCCGGAAGATGTATTCCGATCTGAAAGACGTCACCCGGGGCAATGTCCTTCAGTGGAACGAGCCCTGGTGGGGCCGGAGATTCTCCGCGCAGATCGCCCGGAACCGGATGCACGACAAGCTCCTTGTTGTCGACGGCACGTCGCTGATCATGGGCGGCATGAACGTCGGGAACTCCTACCTTCAGGGCGGGGTGACCCGCGAAGGGTGGCACGACACCGACATCCTCATCGAGGGTCCGGCGGCGCAAGAGGCCGCGGCGATCTTCGTCAAGCTGTGGGAGACATCCCGCTACCTCGCGTCGGGCGCCCCTTTTCCGCCTTTCGAGAAGGAGGAAGTCCGGGCATTCCGGAACATCTTCAAAGAGGGGCTCTACTCCTTCACTTTTGAAGCCACAGTCGATCCGAAGTCGGGCCGGGCCGTCAAACCGGGCGACCCGGAACGGCTCCAGAAGATCGAACTGCCGATCCGGAAATACCTCGACGACGCGAAGTACTTCCCGAAGCTCTCACCCGCCTCGACCTGGACGGTTCCGGTGCGCATCATCTACGACAACCCCCTCGTCGACCGGGATCCCGAGACGCTCGAGCACTACTCCAAGGTCATGCGGTCGATCCAGTACCTGATCAAGGCCTCGAGAAAACACGTCCTGCTCTTCCTGCCCTATCTGACCCCAGAGCCTGGGTTCGTCGAAACCCTGAAGAACGCGGCCCAACGAGGAGTCCTCGTCGGGATCATCACGAACTCCGAGGCGAGCCACGACATCGGCAAGGTTCCGTGGAAGGCGGGGACCGCCCTCTACCCGGAGCTGATCAAGGCTGGCGTTCACGTCTTCGAGTGGCAGGGCCACCAGAACCTGCTCGAGCTGGAGAAGAAGGAGGGGTGCACGATTCCGGACGGGTCCTGGCCGGGCAAGACGATTCACAGCAAGGTAGTCGTCGTGGATGGATACGCCTCTCTTGTCGGCTCGCACAACATGAACGCGAGAAGCGAGGCGTACAACAGCGAGGTGATGGCGTCGATCGCCAGCAGGGAAATCGCCCGGGAGATCTACCAGGTCTTCGAGGACGATGCCGACCTCGTGCCCGAGAAGCGAGTCATTCCGTGCGGGTCCCGTCTCGTCGCCCGGCCCCCGAAGTCCGAGTACATCTCGCTGGAGAAGGCGACGAAACTCGAGGAGGAACAAGGAAAGAAGGCGCGCTTCCTTCAGCAGCTCCGCGCCGTGATGTGAGCCAGGAAGGGTGCCCGAAGCGAAGAAACGGCAAGAACCGCGAGAAACCGAAGGGCGTCCCCAACCCGTTCCCTCGTATACTTGATCGGATTGGCACGTCTCAGGCGAGCGGCTGCGTTCAGCGGCTGAGTTCAGCGGCTGAGTTCGCGGAACGACCAGCGAGTCGATCCGGGGGCGCTCCAACCGAACACTGAACATCCGGAGGAATTGATGAGAAAGACTCTCCTGTCCACTGCGGCCACGTTCGGCGCGTTCTGCCTGGCGTTCTCGGCTCTTGCCCAGACGGCGGCACCGGCTCCCGCCACCGAGAAGGTAGCAGGCGCGATCGCACTCGGCGAAGTGAAGGCCACGGCCACCGTCGAGGACATCGACATTGCCAAGCGGCTCCTGACGCTCAAGGGACCCTCGGGCAAGCCCGAAGTCTACGAAGTTGACGCCGCCGTGAAGAACCTCGATCAGGTCAAGAAGGGCGACAAGCTCGTCGTGGTTTACAAGGACTCCATCGCCTGGGAGCTGAAGAAGCCCGGCACGGCCAACCCTGGCATTGCCGCGACCGGCGGCATCGTGACCGCGAAGCCTGGCGAGAAGCCGGGCGCCGTGGCGGGCCGCCAGATCACGGCCGTCGTCACCATCACGGGAATGGACAAGAAGGTGCCGAGCGTGACGTTCAAGGGACCAGCGGGCAACGAGAAGACGATCCGGATCCGCGACGCCAAGAACCTGGAGTCCGCCAAGGTCGGCGACCAGGTCGAGATCGTCTACACGGAGGCGCTCGCCATCTCTATCGAGAAGGCCCCGGCCGAGAAGGCGCCGGCAAAGAAGTAAGCCGTTCTCCTATTCGATTCCGGGTCCAGGGTCATCCAGACCTCGCCCGGCCGATCCCCTCCCCAGCGCGGGAGGGGATCCCTTTTCTGCCGTTTCGTGACGCGAGGAGCTTCCGCGGGCCGTTCGGTCTAGACTAGCCGCAGACCTTATCCTGGATGTTCTCCATCTGACTGAAGGAGTCCGCCTAATGAGAACCGGTCTCTTCCGCTCGGTTGCTCTGGGGTTGATCGTGATCGGCATGCAGGGCCGCGAAGCGGTCGCCTGGATCTATCCAGAACACAGGAACATTGCGGGGGCCGCCGTCGCCGGTCTCAAACCCGAGGAGAAGGCCGCCCTCGAAAAGCTCTGGTCCCTGGCACGGAAGGGATACGAGAACCGGCTCTGCGAGTCGCCATGGGCCGGGGATCAAGGACACAAGCCCGGCTGCATCGACTGGGCGGCCTTCCCGGCCATCGCGGGCGACCATTCCTGTTCTCCGAACGAGTTGCTCGGCTCCGTCCTCGACTCGAAGTGGATCCTCGGTGTCGCCGAGGTCTGCGCCGAGCTGGAAACCGCCATCTCCACCTCGAAGAACCCGGTCCAGCTGCGCAACCGCCTCGTGAAGTCGGACATCGAGCTCCAGAGGGTCGACCCGGAATACGCCACGCGAGCGGGTGCGAGCAACGTTCATTTCCTCCTGGCGCGCAAGAGCAGCGACGTCAAGGAGTACATGCTCGAGTCGATCAAGTCCGGAGCCGAGCCAAACGCGATCGGGGTCTGGGTCAGGCATCACGCCGCTGCTCTCCGCCTCGCCGCCGAGCTCGTAAAGGGGACCATCCCGGAGGCCGAGCGCCCCGCCCTGGCTCGGGCCATCCTGGGGGTCGAGGCGTTTGCCCTTCATTTCCTCGAGGATTCCTTCGCGGCCGGACACGTCGCGGGATGCTGGGGAGACGTCGCGACTCGGAAGGGGACTCACGACTACTACAACGAAAAAGGCATGGCCACGAATACCTGGGGGGGCGAATCAGTGGTCCTGCTCGGCGACGCCCGAATGAGGAAGGAAGACCAGGATCGCGCGGCGCCTGTCATCCGGGAGAGCGTCTCGCAGCTCATCGCCGCGCTCGATCCGGCGACCGAACTGCACAGGAACGCTCTCCACCTGCCCCTGGACAGAGCGAAAGCCGCCGAGAGCTTCAACGTCTGCAAGGCGACCACCATGCCAGATCTGCCTCCCATGCACGGGGAGCTCAGGGAGCCATTCGCGCGGGTTCTCAAGAGCGTGCCGGTGGCCGGTCTGGCGGAAGGGATTGGCTCCTTGCCCCGCTACCGCGCAGAGGTTGGACCGTTCCTGGGCCTCGCGAGCTCGTTTCGGGGCGCGTTCGCGGACGGCGCGCTGGACGCGGAAAACAGCAACTCCCGGGTGACGGGAGCCCTCGATCTGGGAATCCGGGCCGGGCTGGGCCTGGACGCGCTCCTCGGGGACATGGGTGACGGACAGATCTTCCTGCAGGTCGGCCTGACTTATGCGGCCAAGCAACGGAAGACCTGCACGGGAGAGTGCGGGACCCTCGATTCGTTCCGGTCGCTCTTTCCCCAGATGCCCGCCCGCTCCGGAATCTCGACCCGGTTGAGGCTCCCGTTCTGGCTCATCCCCGGCGACCTCATCTTCACCGCCCCCGTTCTTCTCCTCGTCTCGCCCAAGAGCTACGAAAAGATGGCCATTGGCGCCGCGAACGGTGGACTGATTCCATGGCAGACGGGGATCGACACTGCCCTGGGACGGTTGCAGTTTTGCCTCGGACGGGAAGTGGGCGCCACGTTCTATGGTTACAGCGGCGGGGAGGACCAATTCCTGGTCCTTTCCGAGACCGGCAAGCTCGTTCCCATCGCGCTTCGAAGCATCGACGTGGAGTTGCCCATCGTCGAGTTGCGTCCCCTGCGAGATTTCGCGACGACCCAGCGCGCCACGCTCGTCTTTCAAATCGGCGCCGGCGCGGATTTCCCGACCAAGATCACCGTCCTGCCTCCCTCGACAGCCCCCGAGCCCGACCTGAAACCCAGCTACTACGGCTACATCAAGCTCGCGTTTGACTGGAGGCGGTACCTTTGAAACAGACGAACGAAACGAAAGGACGAAACATGAGAGAAACGCGCAAGGGCGCCCTTGGCCCCTTCCTCGGAGTGCTGCTCCCGCTGTCCTGCCTGCTGGTCGCGGGACCGGCTTCCGCGCAGTCCCTGCCCGAAACGTTCCACATCAACGTCGGGGGCTTCTTCCAGAACTACGAATCCAACGTCGCCTACGGCACGAATCTCAAGGGCACTCCGATCGACCTCGAAAAGGATCTCGGCCTCGGGGACAACTCCACGAGCCTCCGTGTGGACGGCTACTGGCGCATGGGCAAGCGCTCGAGGCTGTCCTTCAACTACACGGGTTCAAACCGCTCCGGTGACCGCGTGCTGAGCCGTGACATCGTCTTTGGCGACAGGACCTTCCACGCCGGGGCGACCATTTCAGGCGCGTTCAGGGTCAGCCTCGCCGAGATCTACTACGGCTACTCGTTCGTCAACCAGAGCAACTTCGAGCTGGGCGCCATGATCGGCGTCTCCAGCTACTTCACCAAGGCCGAACTCGAGGGAACGGCCACCGTGACGGGCTCTGGCGGGTCCACGAGCGGGTCCTTCACATCCGAGGCGAAGAGCTTCGTCGCCCCGATCCCGGCTCTCGGGGCCTTCCTCCGGTATTCGTTCACCGACAGCATCGGCGTCAGCGGACAGATTCGGGGCCTGAGGGGATCCGTGGGTGATTACTACGGAAGCATGTCGGACTTCCGGGCGATGCTCGACTGGCGGTTCTCGAAGTACGTCGGCATCGGAGGGGGCTATCAGTACGTCCGCATCCGCTTCGAGAAGACAACGGAGGATGAGGAGATCGCTCTCACTCTCAACTACGAGGGACCGCTCGGCTACCTGTCTTTCTGGTTCTGAGGGCGTCGGGCCCCTCATCCGCCGCCGCGGCCCCTTCTCCCGCGCATGCGGGAGAAGGGGGCGGTTGGCGCGGGCGGCACGGCCGGCGCCTACCTGTTCGGATTCCTATTTCTTCTTGGCCGGGGAAACTTCGGTGATGGAGTTCAGGAGGGTCGGCAGGGTCCCGTAGTTCTCGAGCTCGATGTTCTTGCCGTCCTTGGCGGTTCTGATCTGCACCTGAGCCGACACCT
This sequence comes from Thermoanaerobaculia bacterium, assembly GCA_022071945.1. Lineage (GTDB taxonomy): Bacteria > Acidobacteriota > Thermoanaerobaculia > UBA5066 > UBA5066 > JAJVIN01. The sequence goes on from JAJVIN010000001.1 coordinate 443,686, forward strand.
TGCCCTCACCCTTCTTCTCGTCCGGCAGCTTGATCTGGATGATCGTGAACGGGTAGTCCATCCGGCGGCCCGCCTTCATCTGCTCGAACGCACTCACCGGCCGGTCGGTCGCCAGGAAGAGGAACTTCCCGCCCTCCGGCAGGGGCGTCAGCCAGGCGTACTGCAGGTCATAGCCGATCGACTGGGCAAACTTGATGAAGCCCACCCTGTTCTTGATCGACTGGAGGGCCTTCAGGAGCTCGTCCTGGCCTCCCTTCTCGTAAGCGGCAATGAGAGCCATCCGCTCCTCCTGAGTCGAGAAGCGATCGACCTGGATGTCGAAGGTCCCGGTGCTCTTCGGACTCGCTCCCGTCTGGTTGATGGCGAAGCCCGTCAGCCGCATCGGCAGCCCCGCGGCCGGCTCCGGTTGGGCCGGCACCGGCTGGGCCGGCTCCTGCGCGGCGAGATTGAGGCCCGTCGCGAGGGTTGCGGCGGCGAGGATGGTCGTGAAGGTCTTTCTCGATGAAGTCATCATGCTGGTCCTTCCTTCTCGTCTGGCTCGAACCTCCGGGCCCGGGCGGGCGCCGGCGGTGCGAGCGTCCGTTGTTGCTTCAATCCTTGGCGGCCGGGTTGTCCTCGTACCAGGCCGTCGGCCTGAGGATCTTCAGCTTTCTCTTCTGGCCTTCGAGGCCGATACCGGCCTTGAGGATCCCGGCCTTGACGAGGGCCTTTCCGTAGGCGCCGTCTTCAGTGAGCTTCACGCGTACCCGGACCTCTGACTTTTCCCATTCGGCCTGGAAGTCGTTTATCTCGAGGGTCTTACCACCGAGGGCGAAGTCGGTTTTCGCGTGGATCTCTCCCACCGTGACGAGCTTCTTCTTCCAGCCTTCCAGCGGCTCGTCCTTGGCGAGGAACGCCACGACGGGTCTCGAATCGCTGGCCGAAATCTCGAGGTGTCCCCGAACCGCCAGCGGATCGGAGAGCTTGAAGCTGGCCCTGGGAAGGGAGATGCTCGCGCTCCAGTCCGGTTGCCCCGCCGCTTCGTGCTTGGAGGCGAACGAGAACTTGTCGAGCGAGACCTTTGTTCCATCGATCTCGAACACCTGTTTCAAGAGGTCGCCCCTCGGAACGGCGAGATTCAGGGAGAAGGTCCCTTTCATCTCGACGCCACCGGCCTCGAGAATCAGCGAGCTGGTCGTGATCTTCATGGAACCCTTGCACGATGAACCGGCCCCCCGGACGTCGAAGGCGCCCTGGGCGGCGGCCCCGCCGGCCTTGAAACGAAGTCCCGCGCCGGCCGGTAGGAGGGCATTGACGAAATCCAGACTCGGAAACTCGGCGCGTCCGAGCTCGAGCCGGCCCGAAAAGTCGCTCGGGGGAAGGGCGGCGAGCGACCCGGGAGTCGAGGCCACGACTCGCAGTCCCTCGCCCCTGATCAGGGGGTCCGGAGTAAAAGCCCCGCGGCGCAGCTGATACTTCTCGAACTCGACGGCGAGGCGAGCCTCGGCACTCTCTTTTCCCGGCAGGAGATCGAGGCGGGTCTTGGCCTTCCCGCCCGCCAGAAAGCCGCCAAAGCTCGCGTTCAGCTCGTGGGCGGCGAGCTCCAGAAAGCCCCCGGGGGCGAGCTTCCCCGAGTTGACGGAAAGATGGACCGAGATCTTGGATTCCCCGCCCTCGAACTTGATCCAGGGCGCATTGCGGAGGTAGACGTTCAGGAAAGCCGCGCCCGACGGCATCCGCGCGTCGAGATCGATGCGCGCCTTGATGAGGGAGATCACGGCGAGCCCCTTCACCTCGTTCGGCTGGAATCTCGAGAGCTTCCCGAGCACCCGGAAGCGGACATCGGAGTAGGTTTCCTCGGCACCGTTCTCGAACTTCGCGTCCGTGAACTGGACGTCCGCGTGGGAAATCTCGAGTTGATCGTCCCCGCCGACCGTCACGCTTGCAACGACCGAGCCTTGTCCGATGATCCGGCGCTCGTTCAGCCAGACGTCGCGCACGTCGTCCAGATGGGATCGGGTGAAGACGACCGTCATCTTCTCCTTCTTGGGACCCGTCCCCTTGGGCGGCCCGGTGTACGGCTCCCAGGCCGTTCCGGGGATCTCGGGGAAGCCAGGCCGGAGCTTGGCGGCCTCCTCGGCGCTCTTCGGCCGGTCCCTCAGGCGGAAGGTGACCCCGCTCGCCCGTAGCCAGACCACGTGAACCCGCTTGGCCAGGAGCTCGAACGGATTGACGGCTCCCCATACGCTTTCCACTTTCCCCTCGAGCTGTGTGGCGCGGTCCTGGTTGAGGATCCGGAAGTTCTTGACGTGGACGACGCCCGGCACGATCGGCCAGACGGATTCGAAGGAGATGAACGTCTTGTCCGGTCTGGTGTTGATCCACCGGGCAACCTGTCCGGTCTTCAGAAGGATGAGACCTCCCGCCACGTACACCAGCTCCAGGCCAAGCAGGAACGCGAGCAGGAGGCGCCACAAGCGCCATTTCCGCGGCTTCGGAGGCGCGGAGGACTCGTCGTTTCGCACTGGTTCCTGTTGAGTCGTCATGTCGGAGTGGCCTCCGGGCACCACTCCCTCACTCTAGCTTTCCGGCAAAGGGGGTCAAGTGCGGAATCTCCCATCGGCAAAAAAGGAGGGCCCGCCCGGGTCATCTCCTCCCGCCCCGAAACCACGGAGGCGCGGGACCGCCGGGGGACCCGTGCAAGATGCCGGAATCGGTCCTCACACACTCGCGTGCTTCCCTTCAACCTGCTCGAAACGGCCTTTTCTTGGCCGGTTTCCGTCGCCCCTGTGCGGACTTGGGCCGTACAATTTCCGTGATGGTGATGACGAGGCAGCCATCGGGCGGTTACGCGAGTTCCGCGGGTCCCCTCCCTGGCCTCGACGATCTCATGGGCGGTCTCGTCACCACCCGCCCCGCACGTCAATCCTGGAAACGTCCTTCCGCGAGGAGAAGATGAAACAGGTCATCGGAATCAGCCTGGGCGCGAGCAAACACGACTTCGAGTTCGAGACGAACTTCATGGGGCAGCGGCTCAACGTCCGCCGCCTGGGAACGAATGGCAGCACCGCGAAGGCCGTGCGGCTTCTCAAGTACTGGGAGCCCGCCGCCGCCTCCATCGGTCTGGGAATCGTCAAGGACAAGTACACGGTCGGCTCGGAGCGCTACATCGAGAAGGACAGCTTCAAGCTGAAGAACGTCGTCTGGAGCATTCCCGTCACGACCGGGGGCCGCCTCGGAGACATCCTGATGGAGTGGGCGCTGCGCCGCGTCCAGAACTCCCTGGGCGGTTACTTCAACAATGCGAAGGTCCTCTTCTTCTCGGGAATGACGAACTTCAAGCTGGCGCAGGCGATGGCCGAGTACACGCAGAACATCAGCTTCGCCGACCCGCTGATCCAGCTGGGGATCCCGAAGCTCCTTACCTCCCTCGATGCCCTGCAGCTGTACACGAGCGGCGCGCACTACGTCCTCGACTGGACGCTCCCCGGCGTGATGACCTCGACGCCCGTGAAGGAATGGACGAACTTCCTCCTCAGGAAGGCGATGCACGCGGCCACGGTCGTCGTGGCGCCGGTGCACGAACTCGACGAGCTCGGTTCGGAGGAGCTGTCGGGCAAGACCATCATCACGTCGACAGTCAACGACGAGAGGATCGAGAGGTTCAAGGAGAAGGGCGTCCACATGGTGGTGGATGGCTCGCCCCTGATGTTCGATCACGTCCTAGGCCCGAGCCTTCTCGACGCCATGATCCTCGCCGCGACGGAGAAGCGGCCCTCGCAGATTCTCGAGGATGACTACCTCGAGATCATCACCGAGCTCGGCCTGGAACCGCGCATCATCTACCCGAACGGCTTCAAGAGGGTCAACCGGTTCGCCTTCGTCATCCACCCCCTCTCTCAGGAGTACTTCAAGAAGGTCAAGCCGATCGAGATGCTCTCGTACGTCTCGCCGCCCGTCTTCATGGACACGCTGGAGAAGGCGATGGCCTATGCCCCGCCCTTCGTCTACTCGAGGGTGACGGGGATCAAGTCTCCCACGGGAGTCGAGTCCGAGGGCTGGCTGATCTCCGTGGGGGGAACGCCCAAGGAGATCATGAGCCACGATCCTGAGTTCACGTACAGCCGGCTCCTCGACGCGGCGAACATCGCCAAGCAGCTCGGTGCCCAGATCATGGGGCTCGGCGCCTTCACCAAGGTCGTGGGCGATGCCGGGCTCACGGTGGCCAAGCGGGCCTCGCTGCCGATCACCACGGGAAACAGCTACAGCGCCTCTGGCGCCCTGTGGGCCGCCCACGATGCCTCGCGCCGGCTGGGGTTGATCCCGATTCCGGAACCGGGCGAGAAGGCGAAGATGAAGGCGATGGTGGTGGGAGCCACGGGGGCCATTGGGTCCGTCTGCGCCCGGCTCCTGGCAATGGTGGCCGAGGAGCTCTACATGGTCTCTCCCGAAACCGCCAAGCTCCTGGCCATCAAGGAATCGATCCTGGAGGAGACCCCGGACGCCAAGCTCTACCTGTCCTCGCGCGCCGACAAGGACATCTCCGACATGGACATGATCGTCACCGCGACGTCGGGAGCCGGCAAGAAGATCCTCGATATCATGAAGGTGAAGCCTGGCTGCGTGATCACGGACGTGGCGCGGCCCCTCGACCTGCCGCCCAGCGAGGTCGCCAAGCGGCCCGACGTCCTCGTCATCGAGTCGGGCGAGATCGAGCTGCCCGGAGACGTGGAAATGAAGAACATCGGACTGCCGAAGAACGTCGCCTATGCCTGCCTCGCCGAGACGATCGTCCTGGCGCTCGAGGGGAAGTTCGAGAACTTCACTGTCGGCCGCAACATCGAGTGGGAAAAGGTCAAGGAGATCTACAAGCTCGGCCTCAAGCACGGGATGCAGCTCGCCGCCATTTCGGGCGTCAACGGCGTCTTCAGCGACGCCGACATCGCGCGCGTGAGAGAGCTGGCGCTGGAAGCTCGAGCGAAGGCGGCCGCGAAGAGAGTGCAGGCGGAGGCAGGCAAGGAGGGCGCGTCCGGCAGGAAGAGGCGCGTCGAGCGAAAGGGCCCGGAGGTGGAACCAGAGGCACAGGCCAGCCCGGAGCCGAGAAAGATCCGCAAGGCCGTCCCCAAGGCGGGCGCGGAACCGTCTTCTGCCGAGGCCGGACCTCGAAGCCGCGGCCGGGCTGGGCGGAAGAAAGCGGCCTCGGCCGCCTGAGGTTCCCCACGTCCCGGACCGCGTTCGCCTCGCACCTTGCGGGGGATCATGGAGTGTGCCTCAGCTCTTCCTCGAGTGCGCAGAGCGCCTCGGCCGCGCCATCTGTGTCGAGAAGCGAGAGCCTCTCTGACAGTCGCTTCAAGACGATTCCGAACCGGGGGGCCACGGCCTTCTCGAGCTCGGCGAGCCGGGCGGCGGCATCGAGGTCGCCACGCTTCAGGCTCGATTCCAACTCCTGAATGAGCTGCCGAGCGCGTCGAAGCGCCTCGGGATCGAGCGGCGGGACGAACGTTCCTGCTCCTTCTTCGCTTCCGGCTCGTCCGTTGGCCGCCACACCCGGATCGCCCAGCGCCGCCTCGACGGCCGCGCGCAGGTCCTCGAAAGATGGGTTCCTTTCCGGTCCGGCTTCGAGCGACTCCTCGAGCCTCGCCGCGAGGGAAGCGATGCCAGCCGCGCCCAGGGTGGCCGCCGTCCCCTTGATCGTGTGGAGCTGCCTCCGGAGCTCGGCGGAGTCCTCGTGACCGTCCACGGACGCGAGGAAGTCACGAGTCTTTTCGAGGAACTCTCCGAGGAGAAGGCGATGAAGGGCTTCGTCGCCACCCGCGCGCCGGGTGCCGGTCTCGTAGTCGATCGTCCCGAAAGTGCCGGGGCGTTTGGGAGACACGAGCCTCAGCATCGACCAGACGTCTTCTGGCCCCGCGGGCCTCACGATGGAACGGTCGCACCCGGCTCTCATGAACCTCTCCTTGGTCGCGCTGTCCTCGTGGGCGGAGACTCCCACGACGAACGCCCGCTTGCCCCCGGACTCGGCCTCCCTCCCGCGCAGGATGGAAACCGTCTCCACGCCTCCCAGAACGGGCATCTCCAGATCGAGGAAGATGATGTCCGGCCGGAACGTCTCGACGAGAGCCAGGCCGGCTCTTCCGTTGACGGCGCTCTCGACGAGAAGAGGCGGCTCGGGGAGACAGGCCCGCAGGACGGCCGTGTTGAACGGGTCGTCATCGATGATGAGCACCCTCAGCGGCGCGAAATCCCGCATGGCCAGGGGAGCTTTCTTCCTCTGCTCGGGGTAGGGGCCCGATCCCGCCAGCCGCGAGCCGTCGGACCCTTCTCCGGGCGCGCTCGCGGCCAGAGCTCCAGGCAGCGTCACCAGCAGGGTGGTGCCCTCTTCCTCCGAGGTGCGCATCTCGATCTGGCCGCGCTGGGTCTCCGCCAGGAGGCGGGCGGAATACGTCCCGAGGCCCACTCCGCCTTCCTTGCCGCCCGAGCGGTATTTCTCGAAGAACCCCTCGCGCAGAGACTCGGGCACGGCGCCTCTGTTGTGGATCACGATCTCGACTTCCCCTCCCCGCTTGTTGATGGAAGCCGTGATCTCCTCGTGGAGGGGCGAGGCCTCGAGGGCGTTCTTCACGAGGTTGGCGAGCATCGAGTAGCAGAGAAGCTCCTCTCCCAGGGCCCACGGCCACGACCCGCGGCCGCCTTCCTCGCCCCCTGGAGGCTCGAGGCGGAAGGTGACCTCCTTCGATGCGGCGTGCCACTCGAGATCCGCGAAGATGCGCCTCAGGACCTCGGAGAGGTCGACGGGCCGGGGGCGTAACGGGTAGTCGCCCCTCTCCATCCGCACGAGGTCGAGGGAAAGGTTGACGAGGTCAAGGACCCGGTAGGTTGCCCTCTCGACGAGGGCCGCGAGCGAGGCCTCCCTCGGACCGAGGACGGGCGACTCCTCGAGGAGCTTCACGATCGAGAGGATCCCCGACAGCGGAGTCTTCAGATCGTGTCGAGACATCCGCTCGACTTCCTCCTGCAGCCTGAGGTTCTCGCTCAGAAGGAAGTTCTGACGCTCGAGCTGACGCTTGTTCTGTGCAAGCTCCCGCTTCTGCCGGTCGATCTCGAGGTGAGTCCTCACCCTGGCCGTCACGATCGGAAGGCTGAAGGGCTTGGTGATGTAGTCGACAGCTCCGAGATCGAGACCGGTCAGCTCGTCCGCGTCGTCCGCCTTTCCGGTGATGAAGATGACGGGAATCGCGGCCGTCCCTGGCTCCGATTTCAACCGGCGGCAGACCTCGTAGCCGTCCCATCCTGTCACCGATCACCTGAAACTGCGGGGATTTGGACAGGAGCCGGCTCAAGGGACGTCAGCATCATCCCCGGCGGCGCGGAGCGTCGCCGGGCCAGAGCCAGGTGTCATATGGTGGGGGCGGGATCGGGAGGACGAAGGAAGGGCCCCGACTGTTGACGCAGCCAGGGCCCAGAGATCGGGAAAACCTCAACGAGGAGTTCGTGTAGGTTTTCACGGTCAGGACCAGAAGTCGAGCCCGGCGGAGAGGGTGCCTGGATCCTTCTGGAAAGGCTGGGCTTAGACGTCGCTGTGAGAGGTGCGAGCGGGCGTTTGTGATCTGTCGTCCGTGCGACCGGGGGAACGTGTACGGGAGCCGGACGTGTCAGGGGGCGGCGCGGCGGGAAAGCCAGAGGCAGTCGAACCGACGGCACCAGCAGAGCCGGGAGGGGCGGCTGGACCACGCGGAACACCAGGGGCGATGCCGGAAGAGGGCCGCCGCGAGAAAGGTGACGGATCAGGGTAGCGAGGCGCAGGGGACCGTTGGCACCGTGGAGCCCGCGCCGGAGTCACCACCGAGGAGACCGGCGCGGGAGGTGACTGATGAGCAGCCCCGATCCGGCAAACGCCGAAGCGTCTCGGCCGAGACGTGCGGCAGCACGGCATGCATCGTCTGCGGAGCGAACAACCCGTGGACGGACCCGTTCCACGAACTGGGTGTAGACGATGATCCCGGAAGAGACCGTCGTCGAGATAAGGCGCCTGTACTTCGGCGAGCACTTCCCGGTGGGGACGATCGCGGAACTTCTCGATGTGCATCACGAGACGGTGGCGCGTGCCATCGCCACGGAGAGGTTTCACGGGCCGCGACCGGCGGAGCGTGCGTCGGTGACGAAGCCCTATCACGAGTTCCTGGTCCAGACGCTGACGCAGTACCCACGTCTGCGGTCCACACGCCTCTACCAGATGGTTCGCGATCGGGGATACAAGGGGAGTGTGGTCCAGCTGAGGCGGGTGGTGCGGAGGCTGAGGCCGGTGGCGCCGGAGGCGTTCCTGAAGCTGAGGAAGTTCCCCGGCGAGGAAGCCCAGGTGGACTGGGCGCACTTTGGGACGGTTCGGGTTGGCCGGGCGGAGAGGAAACTCTCGTGCTTCGTCCTGACGCTGTCCTACTCGCGGGCGCTGTACCTGGAGTTCTTCTTCGACCAGTACCTGGAGAGCTTCCTGACGGGCCACGTCAACGCGCTTTCGGACTTTGGCGGGGTGCCGAGGACCTTTCTGACCGACAACTTGGCCGCGGCGGTGCTCGAGCGCGTGGGATCCGCGGTGCGCTTCAACCCGCGGTATCTCGAGCTGTGCGCCCATTACCACTCGGCACCGCGTCCCTGCGGGGTGGCTCGAGGCTCGGAGAAGGGCCGTGTGGAGAGGGCCATTCAGTTCGTACGCCACTCCTTCTTCGCGGCCCGCCCGTTCACAACTCTCGAAGACTTCAACCGCAAAGCACTGGCCTGGCGTGACGAGGTGGCCCACACCCGTAAGTGGCCCGGAGACGACCGGATCACGGTGGCCGAGGCCTTCCGCAAGGAGCAACCGTCGCTCCTGCCGCTGCCCGTCCACCCCTTCGAGTCCGCTCGGCTGGTACCCGCGGCGCGGACCAAGACCATCTACGTGCGGTTCGACTTGAACGACTACTCGATCCCGCCCCAGGCCGTCGGCAGGCCGCTGACACTCTCGGTGACCTCGCAGACCGTGAGAATCCTTGACGGCGCCGAGGAGATCGCCCGGCATCCACGCTGCTGGGACCGTCACGAGGTCGTCGAGATCGCGGCCCACAAGGACGCCCTCCTGCGCGAGAAGCGAAAGGCCCTCGGCGCGACCCCGTCGGCGAGGCTCCTGGCCTGTATCCCGAAGGCAGAACTCTTCCTGGAAGCGGCCGTCGTTCGAGGAGCGTCCCCGGGAATCGAGACCCGCCGGCTCCTGTCGTTGCTCGACGACTATGGCGCCGAGCCGCTCGCCTCGGCCATCGACGAGGCGCTCACGCGTGGTACGCCTCGTGCCGCCTCGGTCCACTTCCTGCTCGAATCCCGTCGCCGCTTGCAGCGCCGCAAACCAGCCTCTCCTCTCGACCTCCGATCGCGTCCCGAACTCGAGCAGATGCACGTCACCCCACACGCACTGGAGACCTACGATGGCCTCGCCGACTCCGAAGACTGACCTCCCCACCTCGCTGGCTTCGCTCGGGCTGCACGCAACGTCCGCAACCCTCGACGACTTCCTCGCCCGCGCCACCAAGGGCCAATGGCCGTCCCGTCAGATCCTCGAGGAACTCGTCCGCGTCGAGACGGACGCCCGGGCCCAGAAGAGCCTGCACCGCCGTCTCCTGCGCTCGAGAATCGGGACCTTCAAGACCCTGGCCGACTTCGACTGGAACTGGCCCAAGAAGATCGATCGCGCCCTCATCGAACGCGCTCTCACCCTCGACTTCGTCCGCGACGGCCGCAATCTCATCCTCGTCGGCGCCAACGGCCTCGGAAAGACCCTCCTTGCCAAGGCCATCGCCCATCACGCCGTCCTCGCCGGTCACTCCGTCATCTTCCGAACAGCGGCCGAACTCCTCGCCGACGTGCAAGCCACCGACTCCCCCCAGCTCCGTCGGCGCAAGCTCGCCAAGTACACCCGCCCGCGACTCCTCTGCCTCGACGAGGTGGGCTACCTGTCCTTCGACGACCAGGCCGCAGACCTCCTCTACGGCGTCCTGAACCCGCGTTACGAGGCTTCCCGGTCCACCCTCGTCACGACGAATCTCGCCTTCAAGGACTGGCCTTCCATCTTCCCGAACGCCACCTCCCTCGTCACCCTCATCGATCGCCTCACCCACCACGCCGACGTCACCTTGATCACTGGCCAGAGTTATCGCGTCCGCGAGAGTGAGTTGGAGGCCGCGGCCCGCCAGAACTCCCGGGCTTCGAGGCCCGCGTGACTTCCTCGAACTCCCCGTCGGTATACCTGGCCGCCCTCTGCGCGACCCTCGAGGACTTACCGGGCCCGACGCTCCGTTTACGCGCGATAGACCGTCGCCTTGCCCTCGACCTATACAGCAGGGGCGTGCCCATCGAGCTCCTCCGCGCCGCCCTTCAACTCGCAACCTTCCGCCGCCTCGTTCGCGACGCCGAAAGACCTCAGCTCGCGCCTGTCCGATCCCTCTACTACTACCTGCCCGTTGTCGACGAGCTACTCGCCCAGCCTCTCGATCCCGCCTGGACCCGCCACCTCGCCTCTCGCTTGGCGAAGCTCAAGTCCGTAGACACGCGCGGTGGCTCCGTCACGTCGGCTCCTGTCCAAACTCCCGCGTTTCCAAGTGAGCGCTGACACCATCCGGGCATGACGATGTCGAGGAGGATGATGTCCGGAGTCTCCGAGCGTGCGAGCTCGAGAGCCTGTTCCCCGTTCGTGGCGACGAGGATCTCGTACTCCTTCCGCAGCGCCCCGACCAGCATCCGGATGTGCGCGGGCGTGTCGTCCACCACGAGGACCCTCGGTGTCTCCCTCCCGGGACTCATGTGATCTCCATTCCGTGCTGTCCGCCATTCTCGCGCAACGGCGGCCAGGCGTCAGGACCCGATGTCCGCTTCAAGGAACCTGCAAGGATCCCAGCTCGTAGAGCGCGCCCTTGAAATCGAACTGGCCGAGGCGCGAGGCGACCCTTTCCAGAACGGCCCGGGAAGCGTCGTCCGTCACGCCTTGGCGGAGTCTGTCGAGGATCTCCTCGGCCTCGGGATTTTGCCTCGTGAGCTGCCGCCTCAACTCCTCAACGAGGCTCTGCAGCTCCCCGGGGGCCATCGAGAATCCCCCGGCCTCGAGCGGACCGGGCCTGCCGGACGGCGCGAGGGCCGTGGTTGGCGCGAGGGCCGAAAGCGAGGAGAGGACCTCATCGAGGGCTTCTTTCAGGCGAGTCACGAGCGAGAGGGCTTTCTCGTGACCTGCAAGCAGCGCCTTTTCCAGGGCCGCGGCGGCTCCTTCGACGTTCGCCATCGCGAGGTTGGCCGCTACCCCCTTGAGGCTGTGAGCCAGTCTGGAGGCTTCCGTCACCTTCCCTGCCCGCAGCAGCTCGGCGAGGGTTCCGGGGGCGTCCGCATAGTCCCTCGCGAAGTCGCGGATCAGCTGTTCAAGTAGGCCGCGATTCCCCCCGAGCCGCTTGAGAGCCTTCTCTGGATTCATGCTCGGGGTGGTGGGGAGGGACACCTCCGCCGCCGCGTCCGCTCCCGCTCCGGGAGAAGGCGAGAGGGGAGGCACCCTGATCCATCGGGCGAGCACGCGAAAGAGCTCCTCGGGTTCGATTGGCTTGGTCACGAAGTCGCTCATGCCGGCGGCGAGGCACGTTTCTCGGTAGCCGGCCATGGCATGGGCCGTCAAGGCAATGATGGGAAGACCGGCGTGCGCGGTCTTCTCCCGAATCCGGGCCGTGACCTCGTAGCCGTCCATGCCGGGGAGCTGGATGTCCATGAGCACGGCGGCGTAGTCCCGCCGGTCCACGGCCTCGACGGCCTCGTGGCCGTCGGAGGCCTCGTCCACGGCGAGGCCGGCCCCGCCCAAGATCTCCCGGGCGACCTGACGGTTGATGGGGTTGTCCTCGACGAGGAGAACGCGGGCTCCGTGAAACGTGGTGTCGGGACGCGGCCCGCCGGCGACAGCTGTCTCCGCCTGAACCGCCCGGAGGGGCTCCCTTATTCCTTGTCGAGCCTCGACCCCGTGTCGAGCCTCGACTCCGTGTCGAGCCTCGACTTCGAAACGAGCCGTGAAGCTGAAGGTCGAGCCCTTTCCGGGCTGGCTTTCCACGTCGATGGTGCCTCCCATGAGGTTCACCAGACGCTGACTGATCGTGAGGCCCAGGCCCGTGCCCCCGTACTTGCGGGAGGTCGATGTATCCGCCTGACTGAAAGCCTGGAACAGCTTCGCCTGCTCATCCACGGTCATGCCGATCCCGGTGTCCTCGACACGGAACCGAATCGCGGCCTCTGTGGAGGTGGCCGCCACCACCTCGACGCCGAGCGTGATCCGTCCGGACTCCGTGAACTTCAGAGCGTTGCCCACGAGGTTCGTGAGGACTTGACCGAGCCTCAACGGATCGCCCGCGAGGGCCCTCGGCACCGGCTCCGAGACCTCCAGTAGAAGCTCGATCCCCTTCTCCGCGGCGCGGTTCTCGAAGAGGGCGATGACACGTGAGAGCACGGCATCCAGATCGAAGGACGTCCGTTCGAGGGTCAGCTTCCCGGCCTCGACCTTCGAGTAGTCCAGGATGTCGTTGATGACCCCGAGGAGCGACCGGGCGGAACCCTCGATCTTCTCGACGTAGTCCCGCTGCCGTGCATCCAGATTCGTCTTCAGGGCCAGATGCGAGAACCCCAGGACGGCGTTCATCGGCGTCCGGATCTCGTGGCTCATGTTGGCGAGGAACTCTGACTTGGACTTCGTGGCGGCCTCGGCCCTCTCGCGGGCCTTCCCGAGCAACTCGAGAGTGCGGGCCTTCTGGAAGGCGGAGACGAAGTGGGCCCTCAGCCCCTCGAGAAGCGAGAGGTCGTGCTCATCGAAGGCGTCCCTCACGTTCGTGTTCTCGAAGATGAAGTAGCCCTCGGCCCTCCCCTCCAGAGCCACTCGCACCACCAGCATGGCCTTCGGCACGAGGCCTTCCCGGAACTTCGCGCTGGCGGCGCGATTCTCGAAATCCCGCACGAGAAAGATGTCCGGGCTGACCTCCGCCGCGTCCTCGGTGTAGCGAGCCTCGGCCTCGGCGGGGCTCAGTCCGATCGATCCGATCTCGGAGAGGTCCCAACCGACGCTGGCCCTGTACCGGAATACGTTCTCCGCCGGATCCAGAACGAGGGCGGTGGACTTCTCCGCCCCCTTGATGACCTGTGCTTCCTTCAGGATGGCGGTCAGGAGCTCGTCGAAGTCCAGCCGTTCGTTGATGGACTTCACGACGGCATTGAGGGTCTCGAGCTGGTCCGTCTTCTGGCGGAGGTCCTCCGTCCGCAGGGCGACCTTGGCCTCGAGCCGTTGCCTCTCGAGCTGGAGCGCCCGCACTCGCCAGCGAGTCACGCCGTTGAGGATGGCCCCGAGAAAGAGGAGCCCGCCCCCGTACGCCCACCAGGTCCGGTACCAGGGGGGAAGGATCTGAAAGGAGTACGTGGCCTCCTCGCTGACGGTCCCGTTCACGTTCTTCGCGCGGACGCGAAAGCGATAGTCCCCTTCGCGGAGGTTCGTGTATTCCCGGTATCCCTCGGCGGTCCACTTCGACCAGTGGCGGTCGTTCCCCTCGAGAAAAACCTGGAAACGAGTGGACTCCAGCCCGTCGAAGGATGGGGCCGCGTACTCGAACCGGACGCCGTTTCTCTCGTGAGGGATCGCGAGCCGGCGAGGCTGCCCGGCGCCGCCGAACAGGCTGCTGCCTCCGCCTGGCTGGCTGACGCTCCGGATCAGGGCACGGAAGCTCTGCCCGTGCCGCGGGGGTGCACGCGAATCGAAGCGGAAGAGGCCCTCGTCGCCGCCGAACCAGACGACGCCAGACTCATCGGCCAGGATCGTCTGGATCGCGGACCCCGCAAAGGGCCGGAGGGCCTCTGGTTCCCAGCCGTAGGTGCCATCCGGCCGAAGAACGGCAGCGCCCGTCTCCTCGGTGTTCTCGTCTCCGGACTGCATCCAGATGCGGCCCCCCGAATCCTCGGCGAGCGCCAGGATCCGCCTCGGGGCGTCCGGAAACAGCCCCGCAAAGCGCGGATCCGGTTCGAACCGGCCTTGCCTCTCGTCAAAACGATACACGCCCCGGAGCGTCGCGAACACGATCGCCCCCGCGGCCCGGTAGACCCTGTTGCCGTTGAGACTGGGGAGGCCGTGGGCAGGAGAGAAAGACTCCACGGCCGGGGACCCGTCCCCGGAAAGGCGGATGCGCAGGACACCCGTCGTCTGGGTGCCCGCCCACAGGCGTCCGTCCGGCGACTCCACGAGCGTCCGCACCTCGCCGGAGACCCCGAAAAGCCGCCCTTCATCCACCCACTGGCCGTCGACTCGCCGAACCGAGGCGATGCCATCCATGAGCCCGACGAAGACCCGGCCTGGCTCCCTTCGAGAGGCGACGAGTACGAAAGCCGCTCCGGTCTCCTTCCTGACTTCCCGGGCGGAGTCGCCCCGAAACTCGTGAACCCCCTGATTGCTCGAGACGAGCAGAGAGCCCCCGCTGGATTCCGCGTCGGAGTCCACGTAGGACAGAAAGGACCACGTCTGATGTTGGGGTCCCTCGATACGCTGGAAGCGAGGTTCGGGCCCCGTCTCAAGGCGAAAGAGCCCCTGACTCGTACCCGCGTGGAAGCGCCCCTCGTGGCGGAAGAGAGCGAGGACGGTTCCCGGCAGACCCGTGCGCTCATCGAAGACGGTCAGGGGCGAGCCGGTCGACAGGCGCGCGACACCACGGTCGAGGCCGAGCCAGAGCCCGCCCTCACGGTCGGACTGTGCCGTCCAGACCGTGTCGTCGGGCAGCCCCCGGGCCTTTTGAAGCCTGCCGAGCCACCGTCCCGTCCGGTCGATGAAATAGACGCCTCCCTGCAGGGTCCCCAGGGCCACGCGGCCATCGGGGAGAGCAGCCGCCGAATAGAGAAGATCTCGCTCCAGGCTGCCATCCACCTCTGTCGGGAACGACCGGACGGCAGTGCCGTCGAGGAGGAAGCACCCCTTCTTTCGGGTGCCAATCAGGATCCTCCCGAGGTCATCCCAGGGGAGCATCACGTTGATGGCTTCCTGGCCGAAGAGCTCGGTGCCGGGGACAAGGTTCAGCCGGCCTCCGGAGAGCTCGAAGAGGCCCCGGTCGACCTCCCGGATGAAGAGGCGATCCGCCACAAGGAACGAGAAACGAAACGCCGTCTCGGGGAGGAGCGTCGAGAGAGAGTTCCCGGCGAATCGAAACAGGCGTTTGTAGGTCGAGAAGTAGAGAGCATCGCGAGTCGCGAAGGTCTGCCAGACATCGGTAAAGTCCCGCTCGGACGCGGGCACTCTCGGAACGTGAGACACGTATCGCAACTTGCCCGTTTCGTCGGCGGCGAGAGCGCCGAAGTCTCCCTTGGCTCCCGCCCAGACACGCCCGGTGGCGTCCACGGCGAGAGACCGGACCGTCGTCCGATTCGCGGTCCGGATCAACCGCCAGCGCAGGCCGTCGAACTCGAGAACGCCGTCATTGTTGGCAACGTAGACGAGGCCTCGCGGATCCTGAACGACCGCCCAGTTCTGACCCGAGGCTCCGTACTCCTTCGGACTGAATGCCCGCAGAAGCGGGACTCCCGCTTCGAGGGGCGGCAGATCGGAGGCCGGGGGGGCGATGGGCGCCGAGGTGCCCTCACGGGCGCCGCCGGAAGCGGCACCGCCGGAAGCGGCACCGCCGGAAGCGGCACCGCCGGAGGCGGCTCGGGCAGGGGCAGCTCCTGCCCGCCCGGCAAGTCCGAGCAGGGAGATCACCACGAGTCCCGCGAGGACGCGCGCTGCCGTCAAGGGACTTCAACTCCCGGGCCGAAAGCGGGGATCGGATGGGAAGAGGCGGCGGGCCTCCAGGAGGAGCTGCTTCTCCCCTTCCGGGTCCTCTGTCTGGTGGAATGTCCTCATGGCGAGGAGGAAAGCCTCAGGTGTCGGTTGCCTCGAAACGAGCCTGATGAGGACCCGGCGGGCGTCCTCCCTGCGATCCGCTGCGGCGTAGAGGGTCGCGAGCGAGACCTGGGCATCGAGGCGCGCCGGATACAGGCGGATCTCCTCGAGGAACTCCTTCTCGGCCTCGTGCGCGAGCCCTTTGCGGGCGAAGACGTCGCCGCGCAGCATGTGGAGGCCCGACTGCACGACCTTGTCGTTCGCCGAGAGCGCCGCGGCCTCGTTGGCCCATCTCTCGGCCGCCGCCAGGTCGTTCTTCATGACGGCGAGGCGTCCCAGGACGAGGGCTCCCCGCACCTTCACCTTTCCCTTGCCCTTCTCGTACGCGGCACGGGCCGCGGGCTCGGCAGCCGCAAAGTCACCCCTGCCGAGCGCGGCGCGAGCCGTGATGTCCTCGGCTTCCGGGTCGCCCAGGGCCCGAAGGGCCTCCGCGTGCTTCTCCCCTTCCTCCCACTTCCCGAGTTGCAGGCACAGGTTCGCGACCTCGCGCAGATAGGGCTGACGGGCAGCTTCGGGAGCGAGTTCCACGGTCTTCTTCAGGGCGGCGAGCGCCTCCTCGGGCCGGCCGAGCTGGATGAGGACCTTCGAGTTCATGTCCCAGACATCGAGCATTCGGGGGTTTTCCGCCAAGAGCTTCGTGAAGACGGCATGGGCCTTCTGGGCGTTGCCCAGGTTGAACTCCCCCAGGCCCCGGCGAAGCTCCTCGAAGGTCGCGATCCGGTCCTTCGGGTCGGCCAGATCGCCCGCGTTCGCGCTCGAGGGTCCGGCGCTGAGGTAGCCGAGGGAGGTGAGCTTCTTGCGAGCCTCGGGATCGAGGTCGCCCGCCGATTCGTACGGAGGCCTGCGCTTCTGAGCCTCGGGGAGAAGAGCGCGCAGGGCGTCCGGCTTCTCCGCGAGCCGGTTGTTCGTCTGTCCGGGGTCTGAAACGACGTCGTAGATCTCCGCTCTGGGGGCCTCGATGTAGTGCCATCGGCCATCGAAGAGCGAGAAGAGCTCGCTCCAGCCGAAGTGGATCCGGGGGAAGAACGTCTCGGAGAGGATCCGGCGCGGTGCGGCGCCGGGGGGATCGAGGAGAGAGCGGCTCCCCTCGGGGCGCTTGAACTCGGAGACGCCCGCTGCCTCCGCGAGAGTCGTGAAGACGTCGATGAGGGCGGCCGGCGCCGCGACCGTCTCGCCGGCGCGCTTGTTCCCAGGGAGCTTCAGGAAAAGCGGAACTTGCAAGGTCTCGCGATAGAGGAACATCCCGTGCTCGGATTCCCCGTGCTCACCGAGAGCCTCGCCGTGATCCGAAAGGAAGACGATCACGGCCCGGTCGTAGATGCCGCGTGCCTTCAGGAAGGTCAGGAACTTGCCGACGATGGCGTCAGAATGAGCGATCTCCCCGTCGTAGGGCCGATCGGCGTAACGGGACTTGAAAGGCTCAGGCGGAGCGTAAGGGGTGTGCGGCTCGTAAAGGTGGAGAAAGGCGAAGATCTTGGCGTCCTGGGATCGTGAAGCGAGCCAGGCCTCCAGGCGGGCCTCTGTATCGGGACCCGCGCGCTGGACTTCGCCGAGGGCGGCCTGTCCCTCGGCGGACTCCACGGCATCGTCGTAGAGATCGAACCCCCTCGCGATGCCGCTGTCGCCCTTCATGACGTAGCACGAGACCGCGGCGCCCGTTTCGTATCCCTGCTTCTTCAGAAGCTCGGTAAGGGTCGGGACGCTCGCTCTGATCCGGTAGCCGAGGTTGTCGCGCACGCCGTGGCCCGACGGCTCGAGCCCGGTCAGGATCGACGCGTGCGAGGGAAGTGTGAGAGGAACGTGCGACCAGGCGCGCTCGAAGAGAATCGAGTCTCTTCTGAGCGAATCGATGGCTGGAGTCTCGACGCCCTTGTAGCCGTAGGCTGGAAGACGGTCCGAGCGCAGGGTGTCGACGCTGATGAGGACCACGGGAGCCGAGGGGAACGACTCGTTTCTGGGTGAGCCTCGGCGGCAGCCGGCCGCGAGAATCGAGAGGGCGCACAGAACAACGCCGGGGAGTCGCGATCGCATCGCCCAAGGGTAACTCCTGAAACAGCGGCTGAACCACCGAGAACCGGGGAGTGCCCCACCCTCGCCCGGCGGGAGACAGACCAGGCGTGACAAAAGGAGCCGGGCAAGGCCCGGCTCCTCGGAAGGGAAAGCGTGTTGCGGACTAGAAGCGAACGCCCGTCGAGAGGAGGAACGTCCGGGGGGTCTGATAGCTGCTCGAGCTCGTGGGCTTGCCGAAGTTCGGGCCGAAGTCCCAGTTCGCGTCCTTGACCGTCGTGTCTCCCGTGGGGCGCTTGACCGGAACGGTGGTGAAAGGGTTGAAGTTCAGGAACGTGTTGCCCGCGCCAGGTGAAACCGCCGTGCGGACGGTCGTGTCCACCGCGATGACGCCCTGCGCGTTGAAGACGTTGATGACCTGGGGCTGCACGAAGAGCTCGACCACGTTGAAGAGCTTGATCGAGTAGGTGAGTGACAGGTCGAGACGGTTGATGTTGTCTGTCCGGAAGGCGTCGCGGTCCGTGAAGTAGTAGGTGACCGAGCTCGGGCGCGTGATGTAGCCCGGGTTCGTCACGTAGAGGTAGGACCGCACGGAGCCGACCGCGCCGTAGGGAGAACCCGTGTCGTAGGAATCGACGAAACCGAGAGTGAAGCTCCCAAAGGACTTCGGGATGAAGGGGAGCTCCGCGGAGCCGAAGATGCGGATTCGATGCCTCTGGTCGCTGGCCATGGAGCCGTAGGGCGCGTACCACGAGAGCTGCTTGTACTCGGGATAGACGTTGATGTTGGCCGGTACCGGGCCACTCGTCGAATTCTCACCGTCGAAATTGCCGAGCGTGTGCGACCACGTCCAGTTGCCTCCCACGGTCAACCAATTCCAGCGGTACTGGAACGAGGTCTGCAGGCCGGTGTAGTTGCGTTCGACGTCGTTCGTGTTTCCGATGACGCTGAGGTCGAACTTCTGGCCGACGGGGTCGGTGACGAAGCCGGTTTGCGTGTTGATCGTGGAGCTGTAGAAGTCGTGGAATTCTCGGCGCACAAAGTCGGCGCGGTACGAGAAGCTCGGGCCGATCGTGCCATTGACGCCGAACGTGACTTCTTGAGCGTAAGGCGATTTGAGAGTGTCCTTGATGACCACGTTCAGGCCCGGGATGGCGGCGTAGTCGAGCGGGAGACGGCAGGTCGTGAGGTCCGGGCAGCCCTGCGCGAAGAACCAGTTGAACATCTGCGTGATGGCGTTCTGGCGCGTGACGGGAGGCTGAGTTCCGGCCGGGACCCCCACATTGATGTTCGGGCCCGTGTAGTACCAGGTGAAGAGCGCGGGCTGGCCGCCGGCCGAGGAGCCGTCCTGCTGGGAATCCTGGAGGCCTCCCACGTAGTGGGCGTAGGACGCGGCGATGCGGATCTTGCCCTGTCCGGTGACGTCGAAGTTGGCCGCGATGCGCGGGCTCCAGGCCGCGTCATCCGCCGTTGTGACCCCCAGGCTGTTCTTGGCATCGTTCTTGTCGTACCGGACACCGAGATTGAACGACAAACGGTCGTTCAGACGCCACTGATCGTTGATGAATCCAGAATGTGTCCGGGTGTCCGTCCCCTGCGTGAGCTCGAAGATCGGCGTGTAGTAGAAGTACGAGTTTGACCCGAAGACCGGATAGATATCGTTGTTGTAGACGATCGAGCTCGTCCCGAAGATGCGGTAGTTGCTGCCCGACTGCCAGTTGTTGGCGTAGCGGATACCCGCGTAGTTATCGTAGCCCGCGACGATGTTGTGCGAGCCGAGGCTCTTGGTCGAGAGGAAGTAGGTTCCCTTGACGAGGAAGTTCTCGTTGTTGCGCTCCTCGGGGGGACCGCAAACGGCGCAGAACGTCGCCGAGTTGTACCGCCGGTTTCCCCGGGAACGGTCACGGAGGATCGTGCCGTTGACGAGATCCGTGAATCGCGAGCCCGAGTTCTCGAACGTGAAGTTGCGGTACGTGTACATGCCCTCGACGAAGAAGCTCGGTGTCAGGACGCCGTTGTAGTTGACAGACAGCGTTTCCTGGGGCATCTGGCGAGCAACGAGTCCAGCTGTGTCGAGAACACTCGCGGCGTTCGGAAAGACGTAGTTGTTCTCCTCGTTGTCGATCCACAGGTACGAGCCCGCGATCGTATGGTTCGTCAGCGGGGTCGCGGTCAGCTTGGCCTGGTAGCGGCTCTCGGACGCGCTGAATTCATAGGGAAAGCCCGCGTACCCGCCAGCAGGGGTCTGGCCGTTCACCTTCGTGTCAGCGAAGGTCACTCGGCCATCGCTGGTCTCGGCCGTGCGAAATGCCCCGAAGAACCAGATCCGGTCCTTCCAGATCGGGCCGCCCAGGGTCGCCTCGTAGCGCTCGAGGAGGTTCTGGTTCCGCGTCTCCTTCGCGGGGGTGATCGCGGACCAGGCGTCGTTCGTGAAGTTCACGCGGAATGAACCCGAGAACGAGTTGCCGCCCGACTTCGTGACCGTATTGATGACGCCGCCCTGGAAGCGCCCGTACTCGGCGGAGACCGCGTTGACCGACGTCGTCGTCTCCTGCACCGCGTCCTCGATGTAGAGGGCGTAGGGCGTGGCGCGGATGAGGTCGGCGACGACGGCACCGTCGACCGTGTACAGGTTGTCGAAGGTCTGAGCGCCGGAGATCGACAGGGCGTTGTTGAGACCGTTGACGTTCGACACGCCCGCGGAAAGCGACGAAGCCGACTGGATGGTTCGGGCGACCGGCAGCTTGTTCATGAGCTGGGTCGTCATCGTCGTCGAGGCCTGCGTCGTCGTCGACACGATGTCCGACACCGCGGTCACCGTCGCGACCGCCTGCACGCCCGTCAACGCCAGATTCGTGTTGACGACGGTGGGCTGGCCGGCGGTGATGGTCACGGTCTTGGTAACGGATTCAAAGCCAGAGAGGGCAAACGTGACGGTGTAGGAACCCGGCGGCAAGGCCGGGAACGTGAAGGCGCCGATGCCCGAGGTCACCGCTGAACGTGTGCCTTGCATGGCGGTCGACTTGATACTCACCGAGACGCCCGGCAGCGGGGCGTTGTCGTTCTCGACCTTCCCGCTCAGGCTGCCGGTCGTGAAGCCCTGCCCGAGCGCCGTCGAAGCCCATGCAACGACAACGAGGAACAGAGCGAGGTGAACCAGGGGAGTCTTTTTCAACATGCTTTCCTTCCTCCTCAATTGGCCCGTGGACCTGGTTGGATCGATGATGACCACGAGAGTCTGGCGCAACTTCCGCGTAATTCTTTTCTGGTTACCCGATTGAAGATGAAATCCGAACCCTTGAACTGCCTCCAGAATCCTGTATCGAAGGAATTCTCCCGGCAAGGAACCCCGCCGTCGTGGCCGCGACGATCGCGGCGCTAAACCCATCTGATCAAATGAGTTGACCACAACGCCCGGCCGATGACCGGGGTGTGCATTCCCTGGGTAGAGATTGCCGATAGGCATGTGCTCTGAGCCGAGCAAGGACGATACCACAGCGACATCCCCCTTGTTAGAATCAGAAGCAGCAGGGAGAGGGAGCCTGATTCTGGGCTCCTGGGTGTCAAGGCAAGGGCCGAGACGCGAAAACCTCGATCTCGGGAGCCTCGACGAGGTGCTTCTTGACGGCGCACTGGTCGGCGGCCCGAATGATGGCGGCCCGGTACTTCTCGGGAAACCCCGCGGGCAGGGTTAGCTCGATCCGAATCATTGCGATGAGTTTCTTCTCGGGGTTGCGTTCCCAGGTCATCCGGGCGGCCAGACCCGTCGTGTCGATTCCCCGCTCCTGGCAGAAGCGCAGGGCATAGAACCCCGCGCACGTCCCGATCGAGGCCAGAAACAGATCGAATGGAGCCGGCGCCGTTCCGCCGCCGCCATGGGCCACGGGCTGATCCGTCCGGATCAGGAGCCCATCCGCCACCGCTTCCACGGCCACGCCTCCCGGGAACCCGATGCTCATCTCTTTTGCCATGACTTCCTCCTTGCAGCGAACGACCGCTCAGCCCTCGTGGCACGCCGCCGTCATCACGTCGCTCCCAGACGCCACACCCCGCCGGTCAGAATCGGGGAGGGACTCGAGGGTCCTTCCCTCCCCGGCGTCCGACTTCCCCCTCGAACGAGCATCGGGGCTCGTCAGGCCGAGAGTCACCGTCGGCGCCCGCCGGTAACGATAGCGCAGCACGCGGCGCGGGGGCGTTCCGAAGAACGCCGGACAGCTTCGTCCAAATTGCGATGCTGATGCATTACGGACGATTCCGTGCGGCCCTATGTGCCACGGACATTGGAGGTGTATCTTCCGGCGCCTACCGGTCGGTTTCCGAGGGTTGATCTGCCTGGCCGAACGATCGCTTCCGCTGGGAGAACGCGTCCGTTCCCTGCCGATCTCGGAACTTTGAGCCCACGAAGCAGCCGACGAGCGACCGAGAGGCGAGAGTGCTGGCCTCGCGGCGCTGGCGGCGGCAGACCTTCCCGTAAAATGCACCAAAACTGAAGTTCGTCGGCATCGTGGAGGAGCACCATGGCGAGGATCCCCCGTCCGATTCTCGGCAGCCCCGGCGTGGGCCCGTCTGCCCCTCGGCTGGACGTTGAACTCGACTGGGACGCCCGGGGCTTTGTCCTCGGCCCGCCCGGTTCTCAGGAAGCCGGGCTCGGATCCAAAACGGTCGTGACCAGGGGGATGAAGGAGGGGAAGTTCCTTCCCGTCTGGGTTGGCACGAAGACCGTCGGAACCCTGCGCTTCGTTCTCGGCGGCCTCTTGCCGGAGGAGGAGTCGGAGTGGATCGGACGGCTACAGGGCCGCCTGCGCCTCGCGAAGGGGCGCCTCGCCTTCATGGACCACGAGATCGAAGTACCACCGGGCGACTACGCCGTCGACGTCCTCTCTTGCCTGCCGGCTGGCCTGAACTTCGACTTCGTCGTCACGACCGGTGTCCTGGGAACCCAACCGCAGCCTCTCGGCGGGTATTTCCGCCAGACGCGGCCCGGAAAAGAGCTGCCGGCGTGGCTCCAGGCCGGCCTCGCGAACGGCTCACTCTCCGACCCCGGGCACGATGACGTGTGGGCCAAGACTCCCCCCGCGAAAAGGCGGTCGATACAGAGAGCGGCCGGGAAGAAGCGCTACGTGGACGTTCTGGTACGCCTCTCGGCCGCCCCTGCCGGTTTCGACATCCCACTGTCGCCCGTGGAGGCCACTGCGGGAGGGGGGATGTGGGTACCACGCTGGGAGTCCCGAAAGCCCCTTGAATGCCCCCTCGGCATCGAGTGCTCGCCGTTGAACCTCGACGACGAGTGAACCGGAAACGAGCGGACCGGGAGATCAGGTCCGTCTTCCGAGGTCCACGGGCCCTCTTCGCGGCCCCATCCTGGTCACCACGGACCGGTGATGGCTTGGACCATGCTGGCCGCCAGACTGTTGCCTTCGCCCACGGGCCCGGCCGGTTAGCGGCACGAGGTGTTGGAGGGGACCCTGTTGGCTTGGCCCGCTTGACTTCTTGCCATCACGGACTAGATTTCGGGTAAAGCAGTCTCATTCTCGTACGCCCGAGCGGATGGACGCGACGATGCCGGGCAATGCGTAATGACTCAATCTGCCGGGCCCTGCCTGATTGGGACGGGGAGGATCGAAAATGTTCACTCTCCTGCGGAGAATCATGGCCCTTTCTCTGGCGACAGCCTTGCCGCTCACGACAACGGCTTGTTATGACTGGACGGGCCGGGGTCCTGAAGTGGCGGCAAATGCCCAGAATGTGACGGACTCCACTCGAATAATCGGACTCGTGACAACGGGCGGAGACGTCATCGAGTTCGAGAGCGGGGCGAAGATCTCGAACGGTGAAGTCGTGGGGAAATCGAAGAAGGGCGAGAAGGTGCGCATTCCGCTCGATCGAGTCCAGCGCGTCACGATAGCCGAGCACAAATTCAGCACGGCCAAGACAATCGGTCTGGCAGCCTCGTTGATAGGCGTGGGGCTCGTGGCCGCCGCCGCCTCGTGGGGCTCGGGCTCCGACTCCAAGGCGACGACGACCTCCAAGGGGGGCTGCTGCCCCTTCTTCTATTCGTGGGATGGAAGCCAGTTCACATTCGACGCCGAGCCCTACCCCGGCGCGATCACCCGAGGTCTCGAGCGTGACGGGGACGTCGTTCTCGACCGTCTTCGTGCCGAAGGCGGGCACTACCAAGTCCTGATGACGAACGAACGGGACGAAACGGAGTACACGGACCATGTCGCCCTCCGGGTCATCGACCATGAACGCGGTATCAGGATCGCTCCGGGGGGAGACGGGACTCTCTACGCCCTGTCGCAAACCGTGGCGCCTGTCTCTGCCAGAACCTCCGATGGACGCGACCTTCTCCAGTGGCTCGTGGCGGCCGACGCCCTGATCTACGAGCCGGTCCCGGACTCCGGGGCGAGCGACGAGATCGTGCTGACGTTCCCGAAGCCCGCGGGGGCTCAGCAAGCAAGGCTCGTCGTGAACGTTGGAGCGTCGCTCTTGAGCTCCCTCATGCTGACCGAGTACCTCTCCTTGCACGGCCGGGACCTCCCGGCTTGGTTCGAGCAGGTGGACAGTGATCCCGCCACTGTCATGCAGCTCTACCGGATGATCGGGGAAACGCAAACCTGGGCGCTGGGATTCGACATCGAGCGGTCCGGAGGCTGGACTTCTGGAGGTCACCTTCTCGGAGTCGGGCCCCTCATCGTCAAGGATCGTGTCGTTCCCCTCGACTTGACCGGTCTCGCCGGCACCGAGCTCAGGGTCCGGGTGCGGCCGCCAAGGGGCTTCTGGGCTCTGAATTCATTCTCCGTCGACTACTCGCCGGCGGTTCCGATCACGGCCGTGGAGGTGCCGCTCACGAGGGCGATCGGCGGAGGCAGCTCGAACCGGCTGGCCGCACTGGCCGCGGCGGATGGTTCGTACGACGTCATGCCTGCCGGAAGCGAACCCGTCTTGTTGACGTTCCCGGCCCCCCCGGAGCGAGCCGGGCTGAGCCGGACCGTCGTGCTTCACGCTCGCGGCTGGTACCGCGAGAACGTTGTGGCAAAAGGCGAGCCGGCACTCGAAATCCTCCGCCGGTTCGAAAACGAGCCCGGCTTCGCGTCCCGGCTGGCCGCGGAGAACTGGAAGACCATGCGGGAGAGGAGGCAGGAGCCAAAGGATTAGGGCGCTCTACACAGATACCGGCTAGGGAAAGAGCATCTTCTTCGTCCCAGAGGACCCGGTTGGCGAAGAGCCGGAAGTCGAGTTGCGCGAACCCCTGGAGGAAGAAGCCCAAGAGCCCATCCGGTGAGGGTACTTGGGTTGAGAGTCACGGATCTCTGTCCGGTCCTGGGGTCCAGGCGACGCCATCGTCGGGCCGAGACTCCCTCCAGAGCCGTGAGAGACTCTTGGCGAGTTCAATGTCCAAGACCCGCCGCAAGACACCAGTGAGACCGGTACCCCGGGTCTCCCGCTATCGAAAGCCCGCGGAAATGACGCTCGAGGAGTGGCAGGCGGCCCTCCGCCGTCAGTTCGGCACCAGCCAGCCGTTCTCTCTTCAGAACGTGGGCGTCGAGCGCGTCTTTTCTGACTTCGAGGTCACCAATCCGGCGAGCGGACGAACCTACCCGGTGTCGATACGGGGAAGAGACCCAGGCGTCAACTCCTGCGGCTGCCCCGACTACGCAACCAATCTCCTCGGGACGTGCAAGCACATCGAGTTCGTCCTCGCCCGGCTCTCTCTGCATCGGTGGGGCCGAACTGCCCTGGCGAAGGGATTCCATCCGCCATTCAGCTCCGTCCGGCTCGTTTACGGGGCTCAGAGGCAGGTAGTGTTCCATGTCGGCACGAGTGCCTCGAGCGCGTTGAAGGCTCTCGCGGGTCAGTACTTCGACGAAGGGGGGCGCCTCCGTTCCGAGGCCGTGCCCCGGTTCGACGAGTTCGTCTCCGCGGCCGGGGCTCTTGGCGAGACCGTGCGCGTGACGCCCGACGTCACTGGTTTTCTGGCCACGCTTCGCGCCGAGACGGCCCGGCGGAACGCCGTCAACGCCATGTTCCCGGATGGCACGATGAGCCGAGCCTTCGAGGGCTTGCTGAAGACGGACCTTCATCCGTACCAGAGGGAGGGGGCGCTCTTCGCGTGCCGGACAGGGCGGGCCATCCTCGCGGACGAGATGGGGCTCGGCAAGACCGTCCAGGCCATCGCCGCCGCCGAGATCGGAGGCCGCTACCTGGGCGTTCGCAAGGTCCTGGTGGTATGTCCGGCATCACTCAAGCACCAGTGGGCGGACGAGATCCGGCGGTTTTCCTCACGGGAGGCCGAAGTCGTCTACGGCGGACCTCGGGTTCGCCGGCAGATCTACGAGAACCCGGCGTTCTTCACGATCACGGGCTACGACACACTACACTCCGACCTGAAGCTGATCCTGGCTTTCCAGCCCGATCTCGTGATCCTCGACGAGGCGCAGCGGATCAAGAACTGGTCGACTCGCGCCGCAAGGAGCGTCAAACAGATCACATCCCCGATGGCGCTGGTTCTGACCGGCACACCGCTCGAGAACCGTCTCGAGGAGCTGATTTCCATCGTGCAGTTCGTCGATCAGCACCGCCTCGGACCGACGTACCGGGTCCTTCACGAGCACCAGATCCGCGACGGCGACACGGCACGCGTCGTGGGCTACACGAACCTCTCTGGCCTGGCCGACACCCTGTCCCCGATTCTCCTGCGCCGCACCAAGCGAGAGGTTCTGTCCCAGCTCCCCCCTCGAACCGAGACGAAGCTCTTCATCGGAATGACCCCTGCTCAGCAGGGTCTGCATGATGACAATGCAGCGATCGTCGCCAAGATCGTGGCGAAGTGGCGCCGCATGAAGCAGCTTTCCGAGGCCGACCAGAAGCGGCTGACAATCGCGCTTCAGAGGATGCGAATGTCGTGCGACAGCACGTTCCTTCTCGACGAGAAGTCTCTCCACGGAAGAAAGCCCGCTGAAATCGGCGCACTCCTCGAAGACCTGCTCGAGAACCCCGAAACCAAGGCCGTCGTCTTCAGTCAGTGGATCCGGATGCTCGACCTCGTGGAGCGGGAGTGCCGGAAGCGAAGCTGGAACACCGTTGTCTTTCACGGCGGGGTCGACACGAAGGATCGGGGCGATCTCGTCCGCCGTTTTCGCGAGGACCCGGATTGCCGGGTGTTCCTCTCGACGGACGCGGGTGGAACGGGCCTGAACCTTCAGGCGGCATCGGCCGTCGTCCATGCGGATCTCCCCTGGAATCCCGCCATCCTCGAACAAAGGAACGGGCGCGTCCACCGCCTTGGCCAGAGACGGCCCGTGCAGATCTTCTCCCTGATCGCCGAGAAGACGATCGAGGAAGGGATGCTCTCCCTGATCGGATTCAAGCAGTCGCTCTTCGCCGGCATCCTCGACGGCGGAGAGAACCAGGTCCTCTTGGGCGGAACACGGCTGAACAAGTTCATGGAATCCGTGGAGTCGGTGACTGCTCCCCGGCCCGAGCCTCCTCCCGTACCCGCGCCGCTCCCTCTTCCCGCTCGGGGCGAGCCCGCGCTTTCCGTCGATCCCACGGCAGAGCCATCCGAGGCAGCACGGTCCCCTCAGCCCGCCGATGAGGCTCGGGTGGAGACGGCACCTTCCCCGGAAGCCGATGTGGCCGCGGAGGCCGGGGCGCAACCCGAGGCCGTCCATCCGGAACTTCGCCCGTCTCCTCCCCCACTGCATCCGGAGCCTTCAGAGGAGTCTGGCCCGGGCAAGCAGTTGCCGGTCAGCCAGCTCCTCTCTCTCGCCGCGACGTTCTTCCAGGAACTTGCGGCCGGGATCGCGCCCCCGGGAGGA
Source organism: Thermoanaerobaculia bacterium (assembly GCA_022071945.1). GTDB lineage: Bacteria > Acidobacteriota > Thermoanaerobaculia > UBA5066 > UBA5066 > JAJVIN01. The sequence goes on from JAJVIN010000001.1 coordinate 471,439, forward strand.
TCTGGCGACCCGCGGCCGAGACCCGTCTGGGTCGAGCACGACCCCGCGACCGGCGAGTCGTACGTACGGGTACGGCTGCCGGAAAGGCGGGTCCTGACGGAGATGCTCCGGAGTCTGGAGACGCTGCTGAAACCCTGAACGCTCCCCTGCTGAGTTCGAAGCCTTCCCGCCGGACGGACAGGTGTAGGTTCGGGCGGGGGCAACGATGAAACACGCGATCTTGTTCGCGGCTTTCGTCCTCCTGGGAACGCCGGCGGCGGCAGGCCAAGCGGAAGGCGAGTCCCTTCACCTGGCGCGCGAATGGGCAATCAACGTGGCTTCAGCAGCGCTTCGAGGCTCAGGCAGGGTCCTCTCCGTCAGCACCTTCCTCCGGATCGTCGCGAGGCTGGTCCCGCAGTGGTTCCATCGCCGGCCTTCGTCTTCGGGCCGCTCTCGGGACGCCTCGTTCAGGGTCTCAGAGCCTCTCTCGTCGCCGGCCTCGACGGCCGAGGATGGTGAGGCCCGCCCGAGGGAAGAGGAGAAGGGGGGGCCCCTTCTCCTCTTGGGCGGCCTGCCCGAGCAGGGTTCGCCTCAGTCTGGACGGCCCGTTGTCGCCCGTCCCGGCGCGGTGGCGGGTGCATCCGTGGACAGGGCGCGCCCTGTCGCCGAACCCTTCACGGCCGTGTCCCACCAGATCCCGCCAGGCCCGAAGTACTTCTTCAAGAGAGTTGCCGTGTCGTAATCGCTGAGTTCATTCCACTTCGAGAAGTCGTCGTTCGTGAACGCCGTCTCGAAATTGAGGGGGCGCCCCCCGTGGCAGCTCGCCGCGCAGGAACTCGGCATCCCGCCCTTCGCCTGGTAGGTCAGCGTTTTCTCCGGCGCGATCGCCTCCATCGTGTGCGAGGTCTCGTCGTACGAGTAGTCACGCTTGGCAGTCCGCGGCATGTGGCAGCTGATGCAGTTGGACTGGCCCAGTGTCTTCTCTGGCGTGTAGGCGTGGAAAGTGTGCTTCCCGACGACAGCCGCGATTTCCGATCGGTTCTGCTCGGGCGCGCCCACCTGGGTGACCGTGAGTTCCTTGAACGGGCCGTACCCGGCGTGGCACGAGAGGCAGAGCGTGTTGTTCGCCAAGCTCGTCGCGATCCCGTTCTTCCGCGTCACAGGAAGACCGCGCTGTCCGCTGTGAGGATTGTGGCAATCAGAGCAGGTCACGGTGGTGTGCGAGTTCGTGTAGTGGGCGCTGACCATGTGGGATTGGTACTGCTGCTCTCCCTTCGTCGGGGTCTTCCCGTCGGGCCAGCGGCCTGCCTCGTCGTGCAGGTAGTTGAAGGGGTCGTCGCCGATCTGGTACGGCTTGTCGGCCGTCTCGTTGTACGGGTAGTCGTGGAGACCGGCCGGGACGGAGAGCCCGCGGGTGTGGCACTGGGCGCAGAGCCAGACCTGTTGCTGTTTCGTCAAGGATGCCGGGTTGAGGATCTTCGACTTGTCGCCTCCGCCGAGAATATGGAGGGATCCGGGACCATGGCATGACTCGCACGAGATTCCCAGGAACTGATTCGTGCCGTCCTGGTTCAAGTCGGCGTAATGTGGATCGTTCGGCGGGTAGAGGCCGACGGTCGGGGCCTTGCCCCACCACTCACCAGTCGCCGTTTTCCCTACCCTGTAGCCCGTGACGTGGCAGCCGATGCACGCCTTGGTCCAGTTGCGGCCGATGGCGGCGACTTGGGCCGCCGTCATCCCGGGCACGATTCTCGGGGTGCCGTCCCCCGCCCACCACTTGTCGGCGTTGTAGAGGGCGTACTCGCGGTAGCGGGGCGAATACGCGAACGGCAGCATGTAGATTGATGTGGAGAGTCCCCCCGGTCCGTCGACGGCGGGGATGCGCACCATCAGGCGCTGCTGGTAGAACCCCCCTTGCTTGATCCCAACCTTGTAGGTGATCGCGCCGATCGTCACCCGGTAGGGATAGGCCTCGCCAGGAACGAAGCCGAGGACCGGCGCGTTCGGCTTGTAAGGATTGAACGCCGAGGAGATCTTGTTGAAGTCGAGGCCCTCCTTGAAGTCGTCGATGCCGTTCCGATTCCCGTCGAATACGATCCCCTTGTCGGGCTGCATCGAGCCGGAGTCGTCTGGCACGATGGCGTGCATCGTGGCGTGGAGGCTCGTGCGCCAGGTCGAATAGGAACGGTGGCAGGCGATGCATGCTTCCGGGCCGACGAACATCGCTGTCTCGGCAGCCTGCGGGGCCATCCGGCTTTTCACGAGAGTCACCACTTTCGCCCGCTCCCTCGCGGGAACGAGCCCCCCGTTCTCCGCGCCCGCCGCCGGAAACGACAGCGCTGCCACGGCGAGCATTCCCCCCACGATCGTCTTCATCGTAGTCATCAAACTCTCCTTCCTCGAGGGCGTCTTCGTTTCGTTTTGTCCGCTCGCGCAGACGCCCACACGGGCGCGGAGGCGGCGGTCTCAGCTGGACGGCGGTGGGGCGTCTTCCTGATCGGGCGCGACGGAGAAAGCGCCGCTGTCGACGGCCCTCTCGAGTCCTCTGTGGCCGCAACAATCGTATCGGCATCTCCCGGGCCGGAACCTGAAGTCCCCCTGAAGATCTCTTCAGGTAAGACCCGGACTCGACGCGAGGCTGCTCGGAGGCTCTCGGGCGGAAACGCCGGCTCGCCATGGGCGGCCGGCCGAGACGTCCAGGGAATCGAGCATCTGGGTTCTCGTGTTGCCCTCGATCGAGAACAGCGTGCGGGGTCCGGAATGCCTTCCACGGAGCTCTCGAGGGCGTCGAGGTAGAGCTGCTCCCGCGTTTCCGGGTGGAGGGGGTGATCCAGCGCGAGGGTCTCGCTCGCCTGGGCTCTCGGTTCCGAGCGCCCGAGTGCACCCCGGCCGAACGCGTGCGGGTCGATCGCTAATCGATGTCCGTTCCTGGCCCGTCCGTGTCCAGCTCGCCTTCTCCCTCCTGGCGGTCGAGGCCGAGGAGCTTCACGAAGGCCTCCTGACACTTCCCCGTCATCCTCTCCGATGCGGACTTGCCTTCCGATCTGAGGCTTTTGGCCCTGGACCGCTTCCGCGATCGGGGAAGCGGGCCTCAGCCTCTTCCTGTCTCATCCGAGGGCCTGCAGGTGCTCGATCACGGGACGGATCGGATCGGCTCACATCTCGTGCATCAACGAAACGAGGACGGCCGGAGCGCGGTCGTGTGAGAGGCTTTCTTCCAGCCGTATTGCGGCGATTTCCGTGGCGGCGGCTGGATCCGTCTCGAAGAGAGCCTCGAGAGCTGTCGACGCGGCGCTGAGATCCGGCATGGTCCGGCAGAGGTCAGCGAGAGCTCGGAGGCCGTCTGGTCCGAGCGGCTTGAAGAGTTCGAAGAGCTCTTGCTCGTCGATTCACCCGAAGCAGCCGGTCTTCAGCGCGAAGACCAGCGGCTTCGGGGCCCCGGACGCTGACGCCGCGGTCCGGAGATCACCCCCTACGGGTAGACTCGCTCGGCCTTCGTGATGATCCCGTCGACGAACTCCTGGGTGTAGACCTTCCACTTTCCCGTGGTCCTCAGAAAGCCGATCAAGTACATGTGGTTTCCCTTTCCCTTGATCTTCAGGTCGTACCCGTTGCGTCCGATCATGTTCGAGTAGCCACGGCCATAGACGAAGAACGACCCCGTTCCCGGGTTGAGGTTGGAAAAGTCCCCCTTGGTGACTCCGGTCTGCTGGCCGGCGACTTGCTTGGCGAGCTTTGTTCCGTCCGAAAAGGGATTGGGGACTTCCGGAATGCTGGGAGCGACGTGCGCCGCCATCACCCGGCCCAGTTCCTTGATGCAGAAGACGCACCCGGTGAACTGGGTCGTGATCATGACGTTTGCGCCGCCGAGCTCGGTTCCCCGTATCGCGGCGAACGACCCGCTGTCCTCGTTCGTGCCCCGGCCAGGCACCCTCGTCCAGTGAACTGCTGGAACGCTGGCCGCATTGAACGCATATCCCCGGCTCCCCCCCGGCTGGATGATGTAGCGGTCCTTGTCAGGCTCGAAGTCGAACTGGAACCCGACGACGTTCTGATCCTGGGTGAGGTCGTTCCTCGTGGAGCCACCGATGAAGATCTTGTTGCGGTGCAGGAAGGCCTTCGTATGCAGGGTGAGGCCATTGTCGAAGACCCACTTCAGGGCCGCCACGCCTCCCGTCGTCTTCTCTGAGACGATCCAGGCCTTCTCCATCGTCCGCTTGTAGTCGTAGCGGAGATCTCCGGCGGGAGTGAATTTCGCCTTTTCAGCCCGCTCGTGGTTGCCCATCGCCTCCCAGAGAAGGTGAATGGCGCGTCTCACGGCCCGGTGACCCTCCGGACCTGAATGGTGCACCTTGGACATGGACATTCCCTTCGAGAACACCTTGACATCCTTCTTTGAAGATCCTTCCGGCAGCCTGGTATTCACGAACTTCCTGACGAAAGTGGAAACAGGTCCGCGGATCTGGGTGCCAACCAGGGTGCAGTTGGCGATGAAGTCGAGAGTGTCGTCGATGCGTTGCCGGTCGTCTTTCCCGAACATTGGCATGGGCCCCTCCTTCGGCGGTTTCGCCATGTGGAGGCCGAGCTGTTCCGGAAGAGTCAGAACCGGCAGCGTATGAAGACCCGCCAGCCTCACCCCGGCAGGGCCAGACCGGAAGGTCACCCGTGAAAGTCGCGCTCCAGCCTTCCAGTTCCCGGAGGCGCGGTCCTCAGATCTCTGCTACCCGTGGGGTAGCCAGCCTTCTCCTATGGACGTAATCATACTCCGCGGGGACGCGCCAGGATCTCGGAAACGGGAGAGATTCCCGTGGCCGCCCGTTCCGGGCGGGAGTTCGGTCCCGCCCCACCTCCTGCCCCGGCTGGGGGGATCCAGATGACCATCGTTCCAGAGGACGGGTGGCGACTCCGGAAAGAGTCTCGGAAAGCCCAGCTCCCATGGGAAAAAGCAAGTCGCGGGCCGCTCGCGGACGTATATTGAGGGAAAGCGCTGTCGTCATTCGGTGTTCAACCTGCCCCCACGGAGGTGCTCCATGCTTCAGAACGACGTCGCTCCCCGGGCGGCTCCCGTGCCGCAGCTCTACTGGCAGGACTGCGGCGCGGCCTGCCTCCTTCGAGCAGCCCTCGCCATCCTCGGCTCGGGAACCAGAATCAGACACGACCCCTATTTCGAACCCGCGTGGACGGACGCATTCGGGGCGAACATCCACGACCAGCCCCTTGTGGACTCCGAAGCATGGGAAACGGTGATCTACCAGTGGACGAGTTCCGGCACGACCCCCCGCCCCCCGCACCCCGACCCGGATCGCTGGGGCGTCAACCTTCCTTCCTATATCGTTGACTGTGCTCATCATCTCGGCCTGCACACCAGAGTCACGTCCAACAACCTGGCCGTCACGACACTGATGCTCCGGATCCGCCTGAGCAACGAGGTGGGCCGTTTGGATGCTCGTGGAATGCAGAATCTCTGGTTCAAGCACTCGAGCAACGTTCTTTCGGGAAGCGATCGCGAACTCAAGGTCTACATCACCCACCCCGTCTATAGCGGGGTGATGCACTACATGATGACGTCGCCCGGGGGGCTGACCTTCGACCCCGCCACGGCAAGGACCTACCCCTCGATCGAGGCCGCCAAGAGCGCGACGCACTATCACGGGGCCGGGATCTCCGTCATCGTCAGCAGTTAGGCCGGCCCCTCCCGCCGAGAGCTCGGGGCCGTGTACCGGTATCGCCAACTCCAGGAGCTTTCGGCCATTCGGGCCGCCTGCGAATCCGGCTGCTCCCCCCGCGAGCGGCTGGCCCGCGAGCAGGGTGCGAGAGGCCCGCGGGAATCGGTCATTCGCGGTCAGGCCGGCGGGACATCGACCACGCGCTTTTCGATCTCGAGTTCCTTTCCCGGCGGCACGAGCAAGTGCCCAACCCGTGTGCGGAAGAAGTCCTTGACGGCCGCCCAGTCGGCCGAGCCCTCACCGGGGAGCATGGCCTCCCGCTCGGCGTCGTTGAAGTACGTCAGAGCACGCAGGAGCAGCGAGTCGTTGATCTCCTGCCGGTAGACGCGCCGGATTGCCGAGAGGCACTCGGAGATCCCGAGTCCGTTCTGGCGCAGCAGGACATAGACATCAAAGAAGTCTCTCCGGGCCCCCCTGTCCAGGATCGCGTGAAGCTTCGTCGCCAGTAGTCCGGTGACCGTGAGGGCCTGGCCCTCCGAAAACGGGGAAAGGAACTCGAGGAGGAAGACCGAGACGTCGATGCCCTCGAACGATAGATGTACGGTGTCGGGCAACCGCTCCTTGATCTCCACACGCCCCCGGCGTTCCAGCTGTGCAAGGAGATCCTCGATGTCGTTGGCGGCAGAGACTCCAAAGTCGACGTCACGGCTCGGCCGGTACGGGCAGAAACACCGCATGGCCTGGCCGCCAATGACGAACCAGTAGGTCGCGTCCGCCACGGCGCGCGCGACCTTCGCGGGCATCACGTCGACGGGGTGCCTCCGCGCCACTTCAGATTCCTCGAACGGCGGCAACGGCTTCGATCAGACCCCGGCTCTTCGCCCGGTAACCCCGCATGCGCAGGGCCTGAAACAGAGCCAGCCAGGGAAGCCCAGCGGCAAAGCTCATCGCCGGCACCGTCCCGTAGTTGAAGCAGTAAAACGCGATCTGATGACCCGGGATCTCCCCGGAAGGCTCCATGTTGTAGAGGGCCTCCTGTACGGGTCCCGGCAACTGCTCGAAACGGTATGTGGGCACCGGGAGAATCTCGAGGAGGTTGTAAACCGTGGCGCGGGATGGCGTCTTCAGCTGCTCCGCGGCACAAAATCGAGACAGCCGCCGGAGAGTCTCTTCCATTCGTGGCCGGTCGTGACAGCTGAACTCCGTCGCGAGCCACCTGAGGATGCGGGAGTCGATCCGGGTCCGTCCCCGGTCGGCCCTCGGCCGGCGAGGAGACGTCGACTGGGGGCGTTCGAATCGGTCCCTGGCTTTGTCGATGCTGCTCTGAAGATTAAAGATCGACATCTGAAAGATAATTATAGACAGACTCGTGAGGTTCGCCGGACGATGGAACCGGAAGGCGTAGAGGGACCTCGTCACCGACCTGGGCTCGTTGTCCCGCATGTACGAACTCGTCGTCGCGCCGCCCCGCAGGGAAGGACGCGGGCACCAGGTCCCGGCGCTCGGAAGATCGGCTACGCTGAGAGTGTGACTCCAAGAAGGCCACACGGAACCCCTGACCCGCCTACGCAGCTCCTGCCGGGCGGTCCGGACCGGCGCCTGGAGAGTCCGGGGAACACCGCGGGCGAGCTGCCGGTGCGGGGTGTGCTGGACATGAAACCGGGGTCGGTCTTTGGCCGCTACCGAGTTCGAGAGCTCCTGGGCTCGGGCGGCATGGGGCACGTCTTTCTCGCCTGGGACGAAACCCTCGCTCGCAACGTGGCCCTGAAACTCTTGCGTGAAACGGATCCCCAGGCGGTCGAGCGGCTTCTCGTCGAAGCCCGGGCGCAGGCGCGGCTGCGTCACGAGAACGTCTGCCAGATCTACGAAGCGGGAACGCAGGACGGCCTTCCCTTTGTGGCCATGCAGTTCGTGGACGGGCAGCCCCTCGACCGCGTCGCCCACCGGTTGACGGTGGAAGAGAAAGTGAAGCTCGGCGTCAAGGTCGCCGAGGCGCTCCACGCGGCCCACCGCGAGGGCGTCATTCACCGCGACGTCAAACCCGCGAACATCCTCGTCGAAAAGCAGCCGGATGGGTCGCTCCGTCCCTATCTCGTCGACTTCGGCCTGGCGAGAGAAGGTGCGGGGACGAACCTCACGGTGACGGGTTTCGTCGTCGGGACCCCGCAGTACATGTCTCCGGAGCAGGCCCGGGGCGACAAGAGCGTCGATAGGAGGACCGACATCTTCGGACTCGGCGTGACGCTCTTCGAGCTCCTGACCGGGCGGGCCCCATTCGAGGGCGCGACCGGAATGGACGTGATGATGAAGATCGTCTCGACCGACGCGCCCCCGGTGCGCAGGCTGGCTTCTTCACTCCCGGCGGATCTCGCCACGATCGTCGACAAGTGCCTGATGAGGGATCCGGGAGCCCGATACGACTCCGCAAAGGCACTGGCCGAGGACCTCGAGTCCTTCCTCGCCGGAGACCCGATCTCCGCGCGTCCTCTCACGCTCTTGCAGCACGCCGTTCGTTTCCGGCGGCGTCACCGGTCGGCAGTGGCGGTGGGGTCCTTGGCCCTCGTCCTTCTTCTCGCTGTCGTCTCGGCGTGGACGTGGTCCGCGATGGCGAGCCGCCGCCGAATCGCCATCGCCCGGACATTCGCACAGGAAGCCGAGCGGATCGAGACCGCGCTGCGGATGGCGTATCTCTTGCCCCTGCACGACACCACCCGCGCGAAGGCCGAAACCCGGAACCGGATGGAGCGGGTCGCGGAGGCCATGCGTGAGCTGGGACGTGACGGCCGCGGCCCGGGAGCTTTCGCCCTTGGCCGAGGCCATCTGGCTCTTCGCGATTTCGAGAAGGCACGGTCGCTCCTGGAGGACGCCTGGAAGGCGGGATACCAGGAACCCGAGGTGGCTCATGCCCTTGGAGAGGTGTCGGGGCGCCTGTACGAGCGGGCGCGTGAGAACGCCCGCCGGATCGAGAACAAGGAGGCTCGAGAGACACGCCTTCTGGCGGTGGAGCGGGATCTTCGCGACCCGGCGCTCGAGTGGCTGAGGAAGGGGCGATCTGGACCCACGAGCGCCGCGCTCTACACGCAAGCGTTCCTCGCCTCGGTTGCTGGCGACATCGCTCGCGCCGAGGCGAGCGCGAGGAAGGCGTTTCAGGCGGATCCCGGGCACTTCGAGGCGATCCGCCTGACTGGCGAGATGGCGCTTCTGGATGCGGTGGATCTGCAGCGCCGCGGAGAGACCGCCCGCGCGTCAGAGCGGTTCGCACAGGCTTCCGAGACGCTCGAGAAGGCCATCGACACGGCTCGGAGCGATCCCGCCAGTTACGAGGCGGCCGCCCGCCTGAGGCTGGAGGAAGCCGTCGCCGCGTACCAGGGCGGCCGCTCTCCAGAAGCCTCGATCGAGAAGGGCCTCGCAGCCTGCACCGCGGCCCGGACCGCGGATCCCGAGAGCCCGTGGGCACCAGAGATCGAAGCCTGGCTCCTCTTCTGGCTCGCCGACTACAAGTCATCGCGAGGATCGGACCCTCGCCCCACGCTCGACGAGGCCCGAAAGCGCGCGGACGAGGCCATTCGCCTGCTGCCGCCGCACCCGGAGATCTGGAGCGTTCGTGGACAGCTGGGCTGGGTCGCCGCCAAGTGGCATGTGACTCATTCGGAGGATCCGCGAGACGGGATAGAGGCCTCGATAGCCGACTTCAAACGCGCGCTCGAGATCGACCCCACCTTCGCGCCCGCCTACGGCAATATCGGAAACGTCCTTCTGCGACGAGCCGAATGGGAGCGCGATCGAGGCATCGACTCGAGACCCACCCTGGCCCGCGCGGTGGACTCCTACACACAGGGGATCGCCCGCAGTCCCAAGGTCGCCTCCTTGCGCTTGAACCTCTCCGCGGCGTACTTCCGCCAGGCCTACGCGGAGCGATCGGCGGGCGGAGATCCCCGTCCGCACTTCGAAAACGCCATTCGCGCGGCGGTAGGAGCCCAGGAACTCAATCCAGCCCACTACATCGGTCCGTTCTCGGAGGGGAATGGCACCTCCGGACTCGCCGAGGAAGCGATCCAGCGGGGAGAAGACCCCACGGCGCTGGTCGAGAAGACCGTCGCGGCGTATGACAGGTCGATTGCTCTGAAGAAGGACTTCGCGAATGCGTACGCCAACAAGACCATGGCCCTCAACGTGGCAGCGGTCTGGAGGCTGGCGGCGGGACAGGATGTGAGCCGGGCGCTCGAGGAGGCCCAGCAGCCCGCGCTCCGGGCGGTCGAACTGAAACCAGATCTGGCCGAAAGCTACACCGCCGTGGCGGAATCCCGCTCTCTTCTGGCTTTTCAGCTTTCCCGAGACGGCAAGCCCACGGGAACCGCCTGGAACTGGGCCTGGGAGATCCTCGAAAAGGGTTCCGCCGTCTCACCGAGGAACGCCGAACTCGAACGGGCAAGGGCCCGGTGCAGCCTGCGCGCGTTGGAGGACGGGTTCAGGACCCGAAGACCGGACGCCGCTCTTCTCTTCCGGGCGCGGTCTGCCCTGGAGAAGGCCACCTCGCTTTCGCCGGACGACGTGGAGGCGAAGATCTTGGCCATCCGCCTCGCCCGGGTCGAGGCGCAACTCCGGCTCTCGCGACAGGAGCCAGTCGAGGTCCTGATCAAAGACGGACTCGCCCGCGCCGACGAAATCCTGAAGACCAGACCCTCCTCGGACGCGCGTTTCGAGCGGGCCGCCTTCCTCGTCTTGCGCTCGCGGGAAAACGGGGAGATCGCCGGCCCTGATGGAGTAGCCGCACGGCGAAAGGCGCTCGCGCAACTCGAAACAGAGCTGGCGAAGCATCCCGCGGCCAGATTGGAGTACTCCCCGTTCCTCACCTGGGCCAGGCGCTGAGGGCTCCCCCGCTCGTGCATCTCGTGAGGACCGCGGCCGCATCGCGAGGGGGCCGAGGGCCCGGCACTCGAGCAGAGCCGTCGAGGAGGACGGGAGTCGTGATGGTGCCTCGAGACGGCAGACGGGGTCGGGTATCGTGTCCGACGCCAAGGAGACATCATGACGGTCAAGCGTTTGGACAACGTCGGCATCGTGGTGGAAGACATCGATGCCGCCATTCAGTTCTTCACCGAACTCGGTCTCGAGCTCGAGGGTCGCGCCCCAATTGAAGGCAGGTGGGCCGATGGCGTCACTGGGCTCTGCGACATGCGCGTCGAGATCGCCATGATGCGCACACCGGACGGTCACGGACGGCTCGAACTGTCCCGTTTCCTCGCGCCGCCGGTGGCCGCCGACCACCGCGAGGCTCCCGTGAACGCCCTCGGTTACCTGCGCGTCATGTTCGCCGTGGAGGACATCGACGACACGCTCGAGAGGCTCGGACGGCGCGGCGCGAAGCTCGTTGGCAAAGTGGTTCAGTATGAGAACTCGTATCGGCTCTGCTACATCCGGGGTCCCGAGGGCATTCTGATCGGACTTGCCCAGCAGCTCGGGCAGCAGGCCTCCCGGGAGAATCCCCTCAAGCGGTAAAACTCCTCCGCAGAGCCCCGCTCAGGCCCGCGGCGTGAGGAGCAGGCAGGATCCGTCCCCCGCGGCAGACGAGGGCCTCACTGCGTCTCGTTCGTCTCGTCCCTCGATCTCCCGGACCGGCCGTTCTGCTATCTTGCGTCCCCCATGATCGCCATCTCCGACCTCTCCAAGTCATTCGGCGCCCGGACCCTCTTCAGCGGCGTCTCCATCCAGTTCAATCCAGGGAATCGCTACGGGCTCGTGGGCGCGAATGGGTCGGGAAAATCGACGCTCCTGAAGATCCTCTCGGGCGAAGAGTCCCCGTCGGGTGGACAGGTCTCCATTCCGAAGAGACTGAGGTTGGGAGTTCTCGAGCAGGACCATTTCCAGTACGAATCGTTCCCCATCATCGAGGTCGCCATGATGGGCAATTCCGAGGTCTGGCAGGCCATGACCGAGAAGGAGCGCCTGCTGCACGCCGAGCCCTTCGATGGCGAGCGCTATGCGGAGCTCGAGGATGTCATCCTCCGAAATGACGGGTACTCTCTCGAGGCGCGCGCGGCCGAGGTCCTCGAGGGACTGGGGATCCCGACAGCCGTTCACCGCGACACGCTTTCGACCCTGTCGGGCGGCTTCAAGCTCCGCGTGCTCCTCGCCCAGGTTCTTGCCTCCGGGCCGGGGGCTCTTCTCCTCGACGAGCCGACCAACCACCTCGACATCGTCTCGATCCGCTGGCTCGAGAAGTTCCTCGAGGCGTACAAGGGCCTCGCCATCGTCATCTCCCACGACCACCGGTTTCTCGACAACGTCTGCACCCACATCGCCGACGTCGACTACGCGACGGTCATGGTCTACCCGGGAAACTACTCCGCGTTCGAGTCCGCCAAGGCGGACGAGCGCGAGAGAAAAGAGTCGGAGATCGAGAAGCGCGAGGAGCAGATCGCGAGCCATCAGGCGTTCGTGGACCGCTTCCGCGCGAAGGCAACGAAGGCTCGGCAGGCCCAGAGCCGGATCAAGCTCATCGAGAAGATCGTCATCGAGAAGCTCCCGCCGAGCTCGCGCCGGTACCCCCGGTTCCGGTTCCGGCAGCAGCGCCCGAGCGGACGCCGCGTTCTCGAGCTTTCAGGAATCGGGAAGTCCTACGGCGACAACGAGGTCCTGAGGAACGTCTCGCTGACGGTGGAGCGCGGCGATCGTCTCGCGATCATCGGACCGAACGGGATCGGGAAGTCGACACTGCTGAAGATCGCGGTGGGGGAACTGAAACCCGATTCAGGCCGCGTGATCTGGGGCTACGAAGCCAGTCCCGGTTACTTCTCGCAGGACTTCGGCGAGCTGCAAAGTGGTGGGAAGCAGTCCATCGAGGCGTGGCTCTGGGAGGCGGCTCCCGGCGAGACCATCGGATTCATCCGCGGCCAGCTCGGAAACGTCCTCTTCACGGGAGACGACGCGGAAAAGCCGGTGCGGAGCCTCTCGGGAGGAGAATGCGCGCGCCTCGTCTTCGCGCGGCTCAGCGTCCTGGCGCCCAATGTCCTCGTTCTCGACGAGCCGACCAATCACCTCGACATCGAGGCGATCGACGCCCTGGTCACGGCGCTCAGGGCCTACGAAGGCACGCTGATCTTCGTGTCGCACGATCGCTGGTTCGTCTCCCAGCTCGCCAATCGCATCCTCGAGATCTCGCCCAAGGGACTCAACGATTTCCGCGGGACCTACGAGGAGTACATCAGCCGCCTCGGGGACGACCACCTCGACGCCGACGCCGTGCTTCAGAAGCTCAGGAGAGCGAAGAAGACCCTGGATGCGAGGAAGGAACCGGAGCCCAGCCGCCAACACAGAGCGCGATCGCTCAGAAGGAGGAGCGAGGAGCTGACCAAGGAGATCGGGGATCTCGAGGCCCGCGTTCACGCGATCAGCGAGCGCTTCCTCGATCCGGCGCTGTCGGGCAAGAAGGCCCAGGCGGAGGTTCGAAAGCTGGAGGACGAGCAGAAGAAACTCCAGGCCAGGATCGGCGATCTCATGACCGAGTGGGAGAAGGTCGAGGAAGAACTCGAGACCTTCGCGGTCAGCGCCTGACGGCCCCGGTCTGCTCGGACCCGAACCTTGGTGGAAGGGTGCCCGCCTCGCTGACGGGGAGAGGAACCCCGCAGGCGGCGGTCGAATCTGCTTCGGCGGCTATCCCGGCACCGCGCCGCTGATGGACGATCCGTTGCGCTGCCGGCGCTCCCTGCTCGATTCGCTGAAAGGTGCCTCGCGCAGGATCGCTCGAGACCTTGAAGGGCCCAGTCCATTTGCGAGAATTCGCGGAATGCCGAGTCATCCAGAGCGTCCTGCCCTCGCCGTATCGGCGCCCGAGCACACGAACGACCACTCGAAGTGCTCCGGACAGGCCATGTCGCGGGTCCTGACTGGCTCCGACAGGGTTGGCTCCTCGAGACCGGCAGTGGTGGACCGTCACGATTTGGAGCAGTCCGGCGCGCCTCCTGCGGCCGGCGGACCTGCCGTCAGGCTGTCCTTGTCCTCAGGATTGCGCGAGTACGGGAGCACCCCGGGAGAACCCCGGCGGGTCATGGTCCTTGTCGAAAGGCCAGACCGGTGAAAGCCAGATGACCCCAGGTGATGGGGCCGCTCTCGAGGGAAGGTCTCGGCTGCGACTCCGCCGGTCCACGATTCTCACCGCCGTCGCGGCCGCCGCGCTCTCGGCGCTCGAAGCCGCGGCGTACCTTCGAGGAGGCGCATTCGCCGTCGTCGCGAGCCGGGTGTGGCTCGTCCACGGGGCCGTGGCCGTGGGGGTTCTTCTCGTCGAGTCCTTCAGGTCGTTTCGCGAGGACGGTCGCCGCCGGAACGTCCTGGCGTTGGCGGCCGTGGCGGCCCTGGCCTTCGTGTCGCTCCATGGCATCGGATCCGCCGAAAGATTCGCGATCAATCACGAGGCGACGCAGGAGGCCGGTCTGGGGATCCTGGGCTTTGCGGAGCCGGACTTCGGATACACCCGGGATGGCTTCATCAACTACCCGTTCCGGCAGTATCTCCTCGTCGCGCTCCCCTCGTTGCCACAGGGGCCCTCACTTCTGGCTCTCCGCCTCGGCTTCGCCCTGCCGTTGCTCCTCGGCGGGGTCGTTTTCCAGGCGGCTCTGCGCCGGCGGCTCCATTCCTCGGATCCTTCGGGCGCACTCGCGGCGCTCGGAACCTTCTTTCTCCTGTCGTCACCCTACCTCCTCAACTGGGCAAGAGCCTGGGAGCAGACGCTGCTTCCCATCTCCTTCGCCCTTCTCGCGCTCGGAGCGTTCCTCCTGTGCGAGGAGGGGGTCACCGCACCGCGCCTCACGTCGTTGATCTGGTCCGGCGCCCTTCTGGGCACGAGCTACACCCCTGCCCTTGCGGGCTGGGTCCTCATTCTGGTGCTCGTCGCCGCGAACGGGGCAGCCGCGATTCGGAAGGGAGAGCGCGAGGAGGGGTTCCTGTGGCTTTGTTCCTTCGTCCCGATCGCCGTCTTCGGCGGCCTGTCGTTTTTGACGCGGGGTGATGTCTTCAAGGGCCCATCTTCCTTCCTTCCGTGGAAAGGCCTTCTCGATGCCGCCCGTGTGGTCTTCCTGGGCGAGCCGAACCCGTTCTTCCATGCCGCTTCTGGACTCCTCGTCGCTGTCTGGCTCGTTCTGGTGGCGACGGGCCGCGCCGGCCTGAGGCACGTCCTTCTCGCCGGCTGGTGCGTGGCGGTGCTTGCCGGCGCGGTCCTCCTGAGGGGATATGCCGCTCCTGGCGCGCCTTTCGCCCTCCATCGAGCGATGGTCGCGCTTCCCGTCCTCGTCCTGGGCCCCATGACCGCGCTCGCTCCCATCCTCGGCGGACGGTTTCGGCCCTGGATGGCCTGGCCGGCCGCGCTGGTCATCGCGGCGACCGCTCCGTTCGCCTGGCGGCAAGTTCCGGAAGAAAGGCGGGGGCGAGCGATCGATGATGGAATCCTGTACATCGCCTCGTCCCTGCGTGAGCTTCGGCTGGATGCGAGGAATGTGTTCTCTGTCGTTCTGGCAACCTCCAGCCGGGACTACGACAACATCGCTGACTACCTTCGCTATTTCGCTCCCGGGGCCGAGGTGACGCGAGCCCTTCCGGTTCTCAGGTTCCCGCCCCCCGGCGAGGCTGTTCTCGCACTGCTCGACGAAGAGGTCCTCGCCCGGCAGCTCGAGGCGGAGGGGTGGGAAATGCGGGAAACATGGCTCCGCCCCGTCAACGGCCAGGCAGCACGGCTCGTCCTCGCCTGCCGGCGCATCACCGGATTCCAGACGACGGATCGAGGCGGAACATACCGGTCGGCGACGGAGGAATCCGTCGCGATGACCGGGACGGAGATGCCCCTGACCGACCTTCGGCCGGTGGAAGCCGCGTGGGAGCTGGCCGTCCCGAGGTACGACCGCGGCTGGTCGGATCTCCCTCTCCGCGTCGGAGGCCGCGAGGTGGCTCGCGGGCTCGGTGTGCACGCGCCGTCAACGCTGACCGTTCGCGTCCCCGAGGGGGCCTCGTCCTTCGAGTCCTTTGTCGGACTCGACGATGACGCACTCGATTGCGCGCTGGCGCGTGTCGGCTTCGAGCTGCGCGACGAGAGGGGACGCCTTCTCGCCGCCGCCGGACCCCATGACCCGGCGAATCCGATGGGCAGGATCTCTGCGCCGCTCGCCGGGGTGCACCGGCTCACGCTCGTCACGACCGACGGGGGTGACGGTCCGGATTGCGACCACGCTGCCTGGGCCGAGCCGGTCTTCCTCCGCGACCGGTGAGAGGAATCGGCCCCTGCGCTGCGCCCTCTGCCGGCCGCACCCTCATCGCCCAAGATGTCGATGCCGAGCTCTCTGAGGGCCGCAGCCGCGAGCGGGTTCATCTTTGACGGCCGTGAACCGGCGCTCTGGACGAGAACGGACTCGCCGGAGAAGGCACGCGCGAGGCCCTCGGCCATCTGGCGCGGCAACCGAGTGCGGGACCCTCAGGACTTTCATCAGTCCATAGGCGAGACCCGAGTTGAAGTAAACCTGAACGACAAGCGCCTTCACGGCCAGTCTGAAAGGGGATCACGGGGAAGCCCTCCCCTCTCCAGCGTCTTCCTGGCTCGCAGGGACGGGGCGTACCGGGGGAAGGACCGGCGCGAGCACGATCCCCCCCTCCCCATCACCGTCAGCCGCAGCAGCCCGGCTTGCAGCACGCCTCGGCCGGTCTAGCGGGCTTCACCGCCCGGACGAAGGCGCTCCGGAACTTCCCGTCCGCGTGCGGCGCGATGGCGTCCACGTCGATGCCGGCAGACGTGAGGAACTCCCGCGCATCGTCGACCGAGTAGGTCCGCGTCGTCTCGACCGTCACGTTCTCGAACCCCGCCGCCGCGAGCTTTCCGCGGTACGACTCCTCGGAGAGGGCTCCCGCCACGCATCCCACCCAGAGGAGGACGCTCTGGCGAATCGCGGCGGGCACGTCGTCGGCGACGACGACGTCGGACACCGCGAACCGTCCCCCGGGCTTCAACACGCGGAAGGCCTCGCGCAGGACGCGGTCCTTGTCCGCCGAGAGATTGATGACGCAGTTGGAGACGATCACGTCGACGTGGTTGTCGGGGAGCGGGATCTGCTCGATCTGGCCCTTCAGGAACTCGACATTCGTTGCTCCTGCCTTCCGCTGGTTCTCCCGGGCCAGCGCCAGCATCTCGTCCGTCATGTCGAGCCCGTAGGCCTTCCCCTCGGGCCCCACCCGCTTCGCGGAGAGCAGGACGTCGATTCCTCCGCCGGATCCCAGATCGAGGACGACTTCCCCGGGCTGCAGTTTTGCGAGGGCGGTCGGATTGCCGCAGCCGAGCGAGGCCATCACGGCTTCTTCAGGCAGTGTGGCCGTCTCGGAGAGGCCGTAGAGGTTGGAGGTGATCGGGTCGCACGAGAGACCCGAGGCCGAGGGCGCCGAGCCGCAGCACGCCGCCTTGCCCGATGCCACCTGCTGGGCGGCGAGGCCGTACTTCTCGCGGACGATGTCGGTGATGGTCTGTTCGGACATGAGGGTCCTCCCGAGTTCTATCAAGAACCCTTGATATGTTAGTCGTGACGAATCACGTCTTGCAGCAAGCCTGAGCCTCCGTGGCGTCCTCAGCCTTGCGGAAGGACGCGAGGAAGGCCTCGATGGCCAGGAACGTTTCGGTGTTGAGTGAATAGTGGACCCAGCGGCCGTCCTTGCGGTCGCGGACGAGGCCGGCGTCCTTGAGGGTCTTCAAGTGGAACGATAGGCGCGACTGCCCGGCTCCGAGAACGTCGACCAGGTCGCAGACGCACTGGTCTCCGTTACGCAGCCGGTCGAGGATGGCGAGGCGCGTCGCGTCCGACAGTGCGTGGCAGATCCGGGCGACCAGGACCGGATCGACCTTCAATCGGATGCGGATTTGCGGTGCCACCTTCGTCATACGCATCAATATATCAAGATATTTCGATTTGTCAAGGCTCATCGGACGGCTCGCCCGAAACCTACCCCCACATGGCGGCGGGCTGGGCGGTCGCGCTCGCCGCGCCGTTCACCTGGACAAAGCAGGTCGCCTCGAGCTTCGGCGGCACCCGAAACGGCCTCGTCGTCCACTGGCCGAAGGGGATCAAGGCGAAGGGCGAACTCCGCACCCAGTTCCACCACGTCATCGATGTTGCCCCCACGGTTCTCGAGGCGGCGAAGCTCCCCGAGCCGAAGATCGTGATCGGCACCCCGCAGATCCCGATGGAAGGGGTCAGCACGACCTACTCGTTCGACGACGGGAAGGCGAAGGACCGGCACGTCGCGCAGTACTTCGAGGTGAGCGGGAACGGGCCGTCTACCATGACGGATGGCTCGCCGGGACGATTCACCGGGCGCCCTGGGAGCCGAAGCCGCGCCGTCCGCTCGCCGAGGACGTCTGGGACCTCTACGACGTTCGCTCCGACTTCAGCCTGACGAACGACCTCGCCGCGAAGAACCCCGCCAAGCTGAAGGAACTCCAGGCGCTCTTCCTGAAGGAGGCCGAGAAGCACCACGTCCTGCCGATCGACGACCGGATGTTCGAGCGCGCGGTCACGGCGATGGTGGGCCGGCCGGACCTGACGGGTGACCGCACCTCGCTCACGCTCGCCGAGGGGATGACGGGGATGATGGAGAACGTCTTCCTCAACGTGAAAAACAAGTCGAAGACGATCACCGCCGAACTCGAGGTCCCCGCGGGCGACGGTAACGGCGCGATCCTCGTTCAAGGCGGGCGCTTCGGGGGCTGGTCGCTCTACGTGAAGGACGGGCGGCCCGGCTACGACTACAACTTCCTCGGTTTGAAGAGGTACCCCGTGGCGGCGACCGGCCCGCTCCCCGCCGGAAAGGTGACCCTCCTCTTCGACTTCGCCTACGACGGCGGGGGCATGGGCAAGGGCGGCACTGGCACGCTCTTCGTAAACGGGAAGCAGGTCGCCCAGGGGAGGATCGAGCAGACGCAGGGGATGATCTTCTCCGCCGACGAGACCGCGGACGTCGGGATCGACCTCGGAACGCCCGTGGTCGAGGCGATCGGGTCCGAGAAACGCTCGAAGTTCACGGGACGGATCCCGAAGGTGACGGTCGAGGTGCGCGAAGGCAGCGCGAAGGCCGACGCGGCCGTCCGCGATGCGCAGAAGGAGGTCGCGCGGCAGACCGAGTAGGAGGGACGGGCCGAGGGAGACCCCGGGAGGAGAGTTTCGACAGGGGCTGGCTCCACCCGGTCGCCGGGGCCCAGCTCTTCCTGCCGCTCTCGCGATCGCTCGAGATCCAGTTGCGGGGCGTCGCCGGCCGGTTCGGCGCCGGCTGCGACTTCACGCGGCAGTCGCTCGCGCGTCTGAACTGGCAAGCCTCGAAGGCCCTCCAGCCCGGCGTCGGATACCGCGCCCTCGACCAGGCCTAGGCCTCGGGCAACGGGAACGCGGCCTTCGCGTGGGACGGACTCCAGCAGGGGCCGCTCGCCGCGGTCGGCGTCGAATACGCGCACGTCCAGGGTGGTCCGCGGTACGCCGCGCGCGTCGTCGTGAACGTGCCGGCCCAGGAGATCAGCGCGAAGGTCGAGACGATAAGCGACTCGAAGCAGAAGGGCCCGCAGGGAGAGGCCGCGACATCAGCCGAGCCGTTCCGCGGTCGCGGCCCACCCCTGAAGCCCCCGGGAGTCGGGCACGCTCTTCGGGCGATTCCCGGCGCGCGCGGCAAGCAGCGTTTCCGACGGCTTCTCCCTGAAGAAGCTCCGGTAGTCGGCGGCGAACTGGCCGAGGTGCCAGAAGCCGAAGCGGCCGGCGACGTCGGAGACGCGCGTCCCTTCCGGGGCCGCCCTCAGGGCGCGGCGGGCGTCGCAGAGCCTCCGGGCGCGGAGCACGCGCATCGGGCTCGCCCCGAACTGCTCTTCGAAGACGAACCGGAGCGTCCGCTCCGGAAGGCCGAGCTTCTCGCAGAGCGCCGAGATGTAGACCGGCTCGGAGCCCGCCGCCGCGAGGAAGGCCTCGACCTCCGCCAGGATCCGGCCCCGGTCGGCGCGACGGCGGGAACGCCGCGTGGCGTCCCCGTTGTGGGCGAACAGCCGGGCGGCGGCAAGGCTGAGGGTCTCCTCGAGGTTCCGGGCCGCCTCCGGGTGGAGCCCCGCGGGCCCTGCCTCGTCCATCGCGCCCATGGCGCCCTCGAGGAGGCGGCGAAACGCGGCGACCGGTGCGGGACCCGCCTTCGAGGCGCGCGCGTCGAGGGTGCGTTCGGCCGCGGCCCCCCCTTCGACGACCCGCGCTGCGCGCAGAAAGCCGTCCGCCGTCGCCGTCAGCGCCAACCACTCCGTGGGCCGCCGCGACAGGCACGTGAACTCCTCTTCCGGGACCCAGCGGTAGACCCCGCCGGAGTCGATCTCCTCCCCGTTGCAGCGCCGGGATGCGGACCGCTCGCCGGTCAAGAAGAATGCGATGCGGCCCGGCGCCAGGCAGCCGGTCCCGGAAACCGCAGCGCCCTCGACGCCGCGCTGGACGAGCGCCGAGCCGGCGCAGAAGGCCTCGAGGCCCCACGGCCGGCTCTGGACCGAGTGGATGAAAGCCCTCATCCGGGCGTCGCCGATGGCGTCAGCCATTTCGTCGTGAGTCGCCCACTCCCACCGTGCGATCCGGCCGGCCGCCGGGCGTTCCGAGGGTGCCGGTGCGGCGGCGTCTGGTTCTAACGGGTCTCTCCGGTCTCGCTCCATCCCTTGGGCCGAAATCCTACACGACTGCGGCGGACCTCTCAGGCCCGCTCCCTGCGATCCTGCTGACCGCCGGTCGGGCGTCCCTCACCGCCGCCGCCCCCCTCCGGACGGACGGCGTCGCCGTGTTGACGGCGTACGGGAGAGGCGTTTCCTCGATCGCCTTCACCTGCGGCTCGCCGTCGAAGACGACCGTCAGCGACGCCTTCTTCCTCTCGACCTTCGCGCTTCCTCTACCCGGGTGCCGTCGCGCTCAGGAGCCGCCTCGCAGGCAACGTGATGGCGGTCTTGAAACCCGCTGCCTCGAGCGCCGGGATCCCGTGGTGCGTCGCGAGAAGGACTGTCGCGGGGTGACCCGCGAGCACGGAAAGGACGGTCTTTCTCGCGTGCGCGTCGAGTGCCGAGAGCGGCTCGTCGAGAAGGAGCAACCCAGGGTCGCGGGCGAGGATCCCGGCGAGGGCGACGAGTTGCTTCTCCCCTCGTGAGAGCTTGGCGACTTCTCGCCCTTCGAGGTGCCCCGCCCCGACACTCTCCAGCGAGGCTCGCGCCTTCTCGAGCGCGCTCGCCCTGCGAACGCCGTCGTTGACGGGCCCCAGCGCCACGTCTTCGAGGACTCCTGGCAGGAAGAGCCCGTCGTCAGGGTTCTGCCACAGGAACCCGACTCCCGGGCGGGCGCGTCCCGAGGCGGCCGCATGGCCTTCGTCGCCGCCCAGGACCACGCGGCCCGATCCGCGACGGAGTCCCGCGATGAGGAGCAGGAGCGTCGTCTTTCCGGAACCGACCGGACCCACCAGGAGAGCCTTCTCTCCCCTCTCGATGACGGCCGAGACGTTCGACGGCGTCTCGACGTCGACGCCCGGATACCGGTGCCCGGCGCCCGAAAGGACGAGTCTCAGCGGTTCCACGTCATCCGGGCCGCGGCGGCGACTGCCACGGACATGACGGCGGCTGCCGTCACGGCCACATCCCCCGGAGCGAGCCTGAAAGGCCCGAGGGCTGGTAGCCGTCCTCTGAAGCCGCGGATCTCGAGCGCGTCCGCGGTCCTGTCCGCCCTCTCCAGGGAGCGGCGCAGCATCCGGGCCAGGAGAAGAGAAGTCGAGTCCAGAAGACCCCGGACACCTCGGAACCCTCCTCTCAAGATGAGGCCGTCCACGGCACGAGAAGCGTCCCGGCCCGTCGTCTCGAGATGCGAGAAGACGATCGCGAAAAACGCGGTCGCCGTCCTCCCGAGCCCAGCCGCCTGCAGCGCGGCGAGGAGCCGGTCCCAGCGCGCCATCGACACGGCAACGAGAACGGCCACCGATACGCCGAGCCCTTTCGCGATCGCCACCGCTGCCGGGCCCGGAGCGAACGGGATCAGGAACGCAAAGAGCGCAATCGAACTGGTCAGTGGGACAAAGCGCCTCCAGTCGATTCGCCGGGCGGCCGCCAGTCCCAGACTCAGCACGAGGACAGCAAGCGCTGGCGCGGGACCGGAGAGGGCCGAGCCCGTCGCGGCCAGACCGAAAAGAAGGGCCACCCTCGGGTCGGTCCTCATGGCCGGCACATCAGGAGGGCCGCCGGGCAAGCAGGGTGTAGGACTCCTGGTCCTCCTCCGCGCATTCGATGAGGAAGCCAGCGGCCTCCGCAAGCCTCGCCAGGACCTCGACCGGTGGAAGGACATCGGCATCAACGGGCGGTCCCGCCCTCCTGTGGACGTCGGCCAGCTGGTCCCGGCCGATGTCGTGCCACAAGAGGAACCTCCCGCCGGGCCGGAGCCAGCGCCAGATCTCGCCAAGGGCGGCCGCCCGGTCCGGGAAATGGGGGAACGAGTCGAAACAGAGGACGATGTCCGTCAAAGCCGATGGGAGCCCAGTCTCGAGGACGTCTCTACAGAGCCAGCGAGCCCTCGGGTCCGCACAGCGGGTGGAGGCTTGCTCGATCATCGCCGGGGAGAAGTCGACGCCAGTGACGCTCCCATCCCCGAGACGGGGAAGGAGGAGCAACTCGAGCCTCCCCGTGCCGCAGCCGAGGTCCACGATATCGAGACCGGAGAGAGGCCCGAGCAGCGCGAGTCCGCGATCGGCCCCCGTGGCGAATGCTCCCTCGGGCTTGAACGAGTCCCATCGCGGGGCCAGCGAGTCGAAAGTGGTCCGCTTCGCTTCGGGGTTTGGGGAAACTGTGGTCACGTGCGGTTCCTCCGCAAGGATGCCACGGCAGCCGGGACCGCGACGAGCGCGAGGAGCATCCCCGGCCATGCCGAGACGAAGGCCGCCAAGGTCAAGAACCGGGGCGGGAGCTGCATGAGTTCCGCGCTCACGAAGACGAGCACCGCCTGGACCGCGCGCGCGGCAAGAAGCCCGGCGGCCACGCTCACGATCGGAGGGACCCCTGTCCGGGCGTTCACGAGGGAGACGACGGCTCCGGCTGCGGACAGCTCCCCCACCATCCAGAGGGCGACAGGCGGGTAAAAGGGCGGCATCCCCGTGAGCGCCGCCGATACGAGGGGTGCGGTGGCGCCAGCCAGCGCGGCGTGGACGGGCGAGAGAAAGAAGGCCCCCGCGAGAATGGGGAGGTACATCGGCAAGAAGACTGACCCCAGCTTCACCGCGTGGAAGACGGGCGGCAGCGCGATCGCAAGGGCCGCCACCAGCGCCGCCCGGCTGAGCGAGCGCAGGTCGAGGGGAGCCGGACGCTCCGTGTTGACGGGGACCTCCACCCTCAGAACCTCATGCTCGCCCCGAAGCTCGCCGAGACACCGGGCATCGGGTAGCCGGGCCGGTAGGCATAGTCCGAGTCTGTCAGGTTCTCTCCCGTGACGAAGGCGGAAAGCCCCGGGACGAGGGCATCGAGCTTGGCCGTGATCTTCCCGTTCAGAAGGAAATAGGCGTCGACTGTCGTGAGGGCACCGGGGAACCGAAGGTTGCCGGCGACGCGACTGTCCACCCACTGCGCGTCGAGGGCGGCCCGGAACATCGAGAACGTGGCCACGGCCCCGCCCGAGAACGTCCACTTCGGCGTGAAGGGGATGTTCTCCGGCGTCGTCTCCGTGTAGGCCGCTCCGGCGTAGAGGCCGAGCGACGGCAGCGGCTGGACGCTCACGGAAAGCTCTGCTCCACGCGCCTTGTAGGCCCCGGTGTTCGCCCAGCTCGGTGGCGGGGGCGGGGGCGGGACGAACCGGAGCGCGTCCGAGACGTCATCGTAGAAGAGAGTGAGGTCCAGCGTCGCGTGACTCCCGAGCTTCGGGGCGACACCGATCTCCCAGTGGTCCATCAGTTCGGGCGAGAGGGTTGTCCACTGGTTGCCTCTCCCGTAGCCCTGGTAGAAGGACGCCGTCCAGACCCCGGGCAGGTTGAAGGCCCGGGCGTAGCGAGCGTGCGCCTCCCCGAACGGCCCCACGAGCATGATGCCCGCCTGGGCGCCCCAGACGCCGCCGAAGTCCTGGCTGTCGTTGTAGCGGACCCCCACGGACGGAGTGATCTTCAGAGAGTCGCCGAACTCGTACGAGAAGCCGGCGTAGGGCGCGACGTTGCGGAACTGAAAGTCCCCCAGCGGCACCTCTCCCGTCGCGCGGAGTTCCCGAGCCTTTCCGCCGTAGCTGTCGATGTCGAGCCCGACGGTGATCTCTCCCCTGCCGAGCACGGCAAAGGCGTCCCGAGCCTTCAGGCCGTAGTTCGCCCAGTCCGTCAGCGACCGGTAGGACACCCGTCTTGCCGCGTCCCACTGCATCCAGTCGATCGAGCCGTCATCGAGGTAGAGCTTGACGAAACCCTGCTTGCCATCGTGGGAGCGGCCGAGCGTGAGGATTCCCATTCCGTTCGAGGTGTCGAACCGAGGAGTCACCGGCGGCCTCGGGGAACCCTCGACGCCGGGGTCACTCGCGCGGCCGGAGGTGAAGTCTCCCGTCAGCCCGATCGCCCAACCCCCACCCAGCTCGTAGCCCGCGCGGGCGAAGAGCGCTCGCGTCCTGCCGTCCGACCCCTCGCGGTGCCCGTCGCTCTGACGCTGGCTCGCCGTGACGACGAAGTCGAAGGCTCCCGTTCGGCCCTCGACTTCCGACGTCAGGGTGGAGGTCGCGAAGCTCCCGTAGGCTCCCGAAACGCGGCCCCCGAAACCCTCGCTCTCACGGCGCTTCGGGACGAAGTCGATCGTCGCGAACGCCATATTGCCGAACAGGACGGGCTGGGCACCCTTGTAGACGTCTATCTCCTTGGCCATGTCGATCGAGACGTTGTCGAGGAGCGGGTGCGTCCAGACGCCGACGAATTTCTGGATTCCGTCGACCGAGAACGAGAGTTCGGCCCCGGGCCGGCCCGTCCCCTGCCCGCGAGCGAAGACGGCGCCACCATCACCGCCGCCGTAGCTTCCGACGACGTTGTAGCGGGAAACGACGAGGCCGGGCACGCGCCGGAGGGCCGCGGCGGGATCACCCGCGTTGAGGTCCTCGATCTGCTGGGACCCGACCGTGGTCACCGCCCCGGCGAGAGGCTCGAGGCGGATCTCCGCCAGGACGGGCTTCGCCGTGACCGTGACCGAGGCCGCAACCGGAGGGGCCTGAGCGGGCTTCGGGCCTCCCTCGGGGTCCCCGTCCGCCGTCTCGGCGGCGGCGCCCGAAGAAGCGAGCAGGATAAAGCCCGAGAAGAACGCCAGAACCACCGGACCCGGCTTCACTTCTTCACCTCGGCAAGAACGTCGAGCGACGTCATCACGAGTCCGCCGTGGAGCACGCCCTTCAGGCCCAGCACCCTTGCGGCGAGCCGGCGGAGGTCGCGGCGTTTTCCCTTCAGGGCCATCACCTCGAGGCAGAGATCGTGGTCCAGATGGATGTGGAGGGTCGACAGGATGTTCGCGTGGTGCTCGTGACCGATCTCGACGAGCCGGTCGGAGAGTTCGCGCGTGTCGTGGTCGTAGACGAGGGTCAGGCTCGCCGCGGCGTCCGCCTTCGGGTCCTCCTGGGCCTCGACCAGGTGTTTTCGGATCAGGTCCCGGACGGCCTCCGAGCGATTCGCGACACCGCCCTCCGAGAGGAACGTGTCGAACTTCCGGAGCAGGTCCGGTTCTATTGCGAGGCTGATTCTCTCGAGGTCCACGGCGTCTCCATTATTACGACCTTCAGAAGCTTACTACGCCCGCCGGCCGGTCATTCCCGGGGCCCCCGACGGCCTCGGAGCCGGAGGGCGGGGTCGGGCGCAGCTGGAGCCGCCCCCTCCCCCGATCGCGGCTATCCGGGCGTTACAGATGTTCACAGCTATGCAATATCTTCGCAGTAAGATTCAGACAAGTGGAATCTAGAGATCTGAACCTGCTCCTCGCCCTCGATGCCCTGTTGCAAGAGGCAAACGTCACCCTCGCGGCCCGCCGGCTCGGCCTGAGCACGCCCGCTGCCAGCCACGCCCTGGCGCGCATTCGAGAGCGTCTCGACGACCCGATCCTCGTGCGAGCGGGCCGGAAGATGGTCCTGACGCCGCGCGCGGAGTCGCTCCGGCCTCAGGTGAGGAGTCTGGTGGAGGAGACCACCCGGGTCCTCAGCGCGGCGGTCCCCTTCTCGCCGCGGCAGATCGCCCGGACCTTCACCGTCCACACGACGGACCACGTTCTCATGGTTCTGGGCCCGGCCTTGGACCGAGTCCTGCGCGACGAAGCCCCGGACGTCTCGGTGCGCTATCTCCCGAGCGCGGAGAACGACTGGATCCCGCTGAGGGAGGGTGCGGCGGACCTCTCGGTCTGCATCCTCGGTCACTTCCCGCCGGAGTTCCGGACGCGGCGGCTCTTCACCGACCGCTTCGTCTGCGCCGTCCGCGAGGATCACCCGAGGGTTGGAAAGCGCCTGACCCTCGACGAGTACCTGGCGCTCGACCACGTCGTCGTCTCGCCCCTGGGGCGAAAGAGCGCGGTCGACGCGGCCCTTGCCGAGCGCGGCCTCGAGCGGCGCGTCCGCAGGGTGGTGCCGTTTTTCTCCTCGGGGCTCCTGATGGCCGCCACCACGGACTACATCTTGACCGTGTCGGACCGGGCGGCCTCGACCCTGGCGCCCAGACTGGGGCTGCGCCTTCTGGAACCGCCGCTTCCGCTGGCCCCATACGCTCTCAACCTCCTCTGGCACCCGCGACTGGAGAACGAGCCGGCGAACCGCTGGCTGCGGGAGGTGTTCATCCGCGCGGCACGTGAGGCCGTCCCCGACTCCGCCCTGGAGGCCGGCGACGCTCCCGCTCGCCCGCCCCGCCGGGGCCGTCCGACCTCGGGATCGCGGCCACGGTAATTGCAAGCAAGTTAACTCTCAGTTTTCTTGTATCCACTTGCTGAAATCCCACCCAGGGATCTAAGTTCGCGCTGGCGGAAGGACGCCAGGAGGAAACCCATGAGTGCGAACGTGAACGTGACGAACCCCGCGAGGAAGAAGAAGGTCCTGATGGTGGTTGCCAACCCGTCGACATCGAAGACGACCGGGTGGCCAGTCGGCTTCTGGTGGGCCGAGCTGACGCACCCGTGGTGGGCGTTCACCGAAGCCGGGTACGAGGTCGAAGTGATGAGCCCCGACGGCGGCACCCTCGTCGCCGACACCTACAGCGACCCCGAGGACCCGAGCGGCTATTCCGCTCACGACATCCTGAGCCTTGGCTTCAAGAAATCCCCTGCGCACGCGTCTCTTCTCGAAGCGACGCGGAGTGTCGACGGCGTCGACCCGCGGGACTGGGACGCGGTTTTCTTCGTGGGAGGCCAGTCGCCGATGGTGACGTTCCGAGGCAACCGGAAACTCGAGGACCTCGTGGCGAGGTTCTTCGAGGCGGGCAAGGTCACGGCGCTCGTGTGCCACGCGACCTGCCTTCTGCTCGACACCCGGCTGAAGAGCGGGGACCTCCTCGTGGCGGGGAGGACTTGGACGGGCTTCGCCACGAGCGAGGAGCAGTACGCCGACGCCTTCGTGGGGCAACGGATCCAGCCGTTCTGGATCGAGGACGAGGCGCGGAAGATCCCGGGGTCGAATTTCGTCGTCGAGCGGATGTTCCGCGAGTTCGCCGTGCGCGACGGCCTCCTCGTCACCGGCCAGCAGCAGTTCTCGGGCGCCGCGGCGGCTCGGCTCGTCATCGAGGCGCTGGGGCGTTGAGGCAGCCATGAAGATCGCCTTCCTCGGCCACGGCAACGTCGGCGCCCCGCTGGCGGACCACCTGCAGCGCCTCGGGCACGAAGTCACTCTCGGCGCTTCGGACCCCGGCTCGGAGAGTCTCCGAAAGGCCCTCGTCAGAAACGCCACTCTGAAGACAGCCTCTCCCCCGGACGCCGTGAAGGAGGCCGACGTGGTCTTTCTCGCGGTGCCCTTCCCGGCGGTCCCCTCGGCGCTCGGCGCCGTGGCCAGCGAAATCCGCGGCAAGGTCCTCGTCGACTGCACGAACCCCGTCGGGCCGGGGCTCACCCACGGCCTGAACAGCGTGGAGTCCGGCTCGGAGAACGTGCAGAGGCTCGTACCAGAGGCGAAGGTGGTGAAGGCGTTCACCATCTACGGCTTCGAGAACTTCGAGGACAACAGCTTCCCCGGCCACGACATTCGGCCGATGATGATGTTCGCTGGAGACGATGCCGCCGCCAAGCGAGCGGTGGCGGGCCTGATCAGCGCGCTCGGCTGGGAGCCCGTGGACGTCGGAGGCCTCGTTCAGGCGCTGCACCTCGAGCACATGACCCTACTCTGGGTGCGCATGGTGCGGGTGCTGGGCGGCTCGCCTCGCACGGTGTGGGCGCGGCTGACACGGTGAGCGAAGGCGAGGAGACAAACGACCGGCTCCGGACCGGGCCGCTGATTCCCGGCCGGCGGGACTCCTCGTGACCGTTCCGGTTCCCGAGCCCGCCTTCGTGACGGGGGTATGCGCGCATTCGCCGGTGGATGGGAGGGCTCGCTGGCAACGGGCCCTGGTGGGCCTACGGCGTCATCAACGATGAAG
Source organism: Thermoanaerobaculia bacterium (assembly GCA_022071945.1). GTDB lineage: Bacteria > Acidobacteriota > Thermoanaerobaculia > UBA5066 > UBA5066 > JAJVIN01. The sequence continues at coordinate 499,680 of JAJVIN010000001.1, forward strand.
CGACGTCGGACGGTTCCCTGCTGCCGGTCTTTCGTCCAGGAGGCATTGCCGCCGTGCGGAAGCAGATCGTCCCCGTCGTGCTGGACGCCCGGGGCGCCTCGGGCTCCCACTACACGACCGAGATCACGCTCGCCAACGACTCTCCACTCCAGACGGCCGTCGAACTCGTCTACCACGCCTCCGCCGCTTCCGGTCCTGGCGGACGATACCCGGCAGTCTCCGTGTCGCTCTCGGCACGCGAGCAGCGGATCATCCCGAACATCCTCGAGTTTCTGCGGGAGCAGGGGTTGATGATTCCCGAGTCTTCCTCGGGGCCTCAGGCCGGAACACTGACTGTCTGGTTTCGCGACCTCGAGGGGATCGCCGGAGGCAACACGGTTGTCCTCGCCAGAACCATGACTCCGAACCCCGACCGCTCCATTGGCGGCCGGTTCGGGGTCGCCTATCCAGCTACGGCATGGGGACGAGGAGCACGGACTTCGGCTCTCGTCCCGGCTCTCGCAGAGGACTCCTCCAGGCGCACGAACCTCGCCGTCGTGCACACGGGGGGCGGTTCCGAGGGACCACTGACCCTTTCCGTCCAGCTTCGTGACGCCCGGACCGGGAACGACACGGGGCCTCCCCTCACAGTCACGCTGGAACCCGGCGAGTGGTATCAGTGGACGCACATCCTCGAACAAGCTGGAGTCACGACCGGCCAGGCGACTGCGGTCATCACGCGTGTGGCCGGCGACGACACGTTCCTCGCATACGGCATAGTCAACGACGCGGTCACATCCGATGGAAGCTACATCAAGATGATCCGGCTCGACGCTAAGTAGACAGCGGCTTTCGACTCGATCATGTCCGATGGCAGAGAGCCGGGCTCAAGAGCCTTCAACGCTCGCCAGAAGTGATCCACATGTGCTCGTGAGAAGTGATCCACCCGTGTAGAGAGGGTTCTGATCAGCATCATCCGCCGAAGGCGCCTGAGGCGGGTCGACAGGACGGCCATGGAATC
>JAJVIN010000028.1 GCA_022071945.1 Thermoanaerobaculia bacterium
CGCTCCACGCTTCCTTCAGACGGTCGCTCGCGCTTCCGCCCTTGCGCTTCGCTCTGGTCGGTGTGATCTCCTTCCTACGGGTCTTTCACCCGCTAGCTGATGCCCATGCTGGGCGTACACCCGGCGCCTCGCGCCACCCTCTCCCCGCTCTCGCGGGGCGAGGGCACGCCCCCGCCACCATTCAAGGATGCACCCCAACGGGAAACGGCGGCCTCAGCTCGAGCGGTGGGCCGCGAAGCCGGCCAGGGCCACGAGGATCTGAGCACGCCCGGCGATGGGCGCGATCGCCTCTCGCGCCTCCCCGAGGGCTCTTTCGAGCTCTCGTTTCGCCCCGTCCATGCCGAAGACGGCCGGGTAGGTCAGCTTGTCCTGGACGGAGTCCTTGCCGGGGGTTTTCCCGAGGGCCTCCGGCGTCGCCGTGACGTCGAGGAGATCGTCGGCGATCTGGAACAGAAGCCCCAGGGCGTTTCCATAGCGGACGACGATCTCTCGCAGATCCGGGTCCGCGCCGGCGTAGATCGCTCCGAGTTCGGCGGAGGCTCTGAGGAGCGCCCCTGTCTTGAGCGCGTGGATCCGCCGGAGCCTGGCGACGGAATCCGCGGTCTCGTGCCCGTGCCCTGTTTCCATCAGGTCGAAGGCTTGCCCTCCAGCCATCCCGGCGTGCCCGATGGCGCGAGCCACCGTGAGAACGGCGTCGGCGCGGCGGGCCGCCCAGGCACCGCCCGGCGGCCGGGAAGAAAGGAGCTCGAACCCGAGCGACTGGAGGGTGTCTCCCGCAAGGAGCGCCATGGCCTCGCCGTGAACGACGTGGCACGTCGGCTTACCGCGGCGCAGCGAGTCGTTGTCCATGGCCGGCAAGTCGTCGTGGATGAGGGAGTAGGTGTGGATGAGCTCGAGAGACGCCGCAGCCTCCACGAGCTCCCGGCGGTCAGCCGCGGCTCCCGTGAGACTCGAGCAGACCTCGTGGAGCGCGAGGACCAGAATCGGACGCAGCCGCTTGCCACCCGCCAGCACGCTGTAGCGCATCGCGGCGGAAAGGGGAGCGGGCGCCTCTGACTCGCCGGGTAGAACCCTCCTTAGAGCGGCCTCCACCTCGTCGCGGCGTTCGGCCAGATAGCGCTTCAGGTCGACGGCGGTCTCGGTCGTCAAGCGTCCTCCCCGCCGTCTCCGGATTCGAACGGGGCGGTCTCCAGGCCTTCGGGACTCTCTTTCAGGACGATTTCAACGCGTTTCTCGATCTCCGAGATCCGGCTCCGGCAGAAGCGCGAGAGCGCCACGCCCTCCTCGAAGAGCTCGAGAGCCTCCTCGAGCTCCTTGTTCGGCGCCTCGAGCTCGGAAACGACGTCCGAGAGCCTGGCAAGCGCTTTTTCGAAGGTCATGTTCTTCGGGATCCGGCCGCCTGTTTTCATTCCTTCTCCTCGTTCGTTGGCCGTTCCAGCGACCCGGGAAGGCCAGGGGCCGTTCTGGTCACCGAGGCCTCGAGTCTTCCCTCGGAAAGCAGGATATCGAGCGGGTCCCCGGGCGCCACTTCCCGAAACGACCGGACCGGCGTGCGTTCGCCCCTGGGGTAGACGACGGCATATCCGCGAGAGAGGATCCGGAGGGGGTTGACCGCGTCCAGATGAGAGGCGAGCGCCCCCAGGGCCGTCCCCGACTCGTTCAGGCGGCGCCGCATCGCGGTGACGAGCGCCAGCGACTCTTCTTCGACTTCCTCTGCTCGGGCGGGCAGGGCCGCTCTCAGAAGCCAGGAATCCAGGGCGCCCTCCTCGCGCAAGAGCCGCTCCCGGTAGACGAGAGGAAGGTTCTTGAACGCCGCAACGACGCTCTGCGAGAGCCTTCTGGCGTTCATTCCCGCCACGGAAACCGCCGCCGGAAAGCCTCGAAAGGCCCTCCGGCCTTCCTCGGCGAGAAGGCGGTTGCGGGAACGCTGCATTCTCACCTCCCAGAGGTTCCCGAGCTCCCTCGTCCTGGAAAGGAGAGTCCGCAAAAGCTCGTCGCGGCTCGCCATCACGATCTCGGCCGCCTGGGACGGAGTGGCCGCGCGCACGTCGGCCGCCAGGTCGGCGAGAGAGACATCGATCTCGTGTCCGATGGCGGCCACGGTGGGAATCGCGGACCCCGCGATGGCCCGGACGACGCCTTCATCGTTGAAGGCCGAAAGGTCGTCCTTCGACCCCCCGCCCCGCGCGACGATGACGACGTCGCCGGCGCGATGCTCAGACACCATCCGCACGGCCCTCGCTATCTCCTCGGGAGCCCCGATCCCCTGAACGGAGACCGGGAAGATCACGACGTTAACCCCGCCAAAGCGGTGGGAGAGGACCTTCAGGATGTCCTGGATGGCGGCGCCGCGGGGCGAGGTGACGACCGCGATCCTCGACGGCAAGAGGGGAAGCCGCCGCTTGCGTTCCGCGTCAAAGAGCCCCTCGGCCGAGAGCCTTGCCTTCAGCTGCTCGAAGGCGAGCTGGAGGGCGCCGAGCCCCGCGGGCTCGAGAGCGGAGACGATGAGCTTCATCCGGCCGTTGGGCGCGTAGACCTCCGGGCGCCCAAGCGCCAGGACCTCCATCCCGGACCCGGGACGAAAAACGAGCCGCTGCCGGTCGCTTCCGAACATCATCGCCTCGAGCGTGGCGGAGCGGTCCTTGAGGCTGAAGTAGGCGTGTCCCGAGGACCAGACCTTCCAGTCGACGATCTCGCCCTTGACCCAGGAGTCGGGAAGCGAGTTCTTGAGTACTCCATTGAGCCGGGCAATGAAGAGCGAAACGGTCAACGCGCCGACCGGCGGGGGCGCCAGGGGCCCGCCCACGCTCCGCAGGGACCGGCCCGGTCTCATCACGACGCCGCCTCGTTCTCGATGAGGGGCGGCTCCTTCATCCGAAAGGGCAAGACGGACAGGAGCAGCGTGAACCTGAGTATCTCCACGTCCCCGAAGTTGTACTCGAATTGTCCGGCGACAAAAAGGGAGATCATCGCGGCGGCGGACCCCAGGAGGAGTCCGCTCTTGTTCCCCTTGCGCCGCTCCCGGAACACCCCGGCAAAGAAGGCTCCGGTGAACCAGAGATAGATGGCCATGGAGGGCAGGCCGGTCTCGGCCGCGATCATCACCAGGTTGTTGTGCAGGTGCCCGGGATGAGGTTCCACGTAGCCGGGCTGGCGGTACTGTGCGTAGAGTTCCTTCACGCGTCCGGGTCCGACTCCCACGAGAGGGTGGTCTTCGATCATCAGCCGCCCCGCCTTCCACATGACGATGCGGTCCCGGGAGGTCGGATCCTCCGGGTCAAAGATCGACTTTGCCCGGTCCTTCACGTCTGCGGGGCTCATGAACAGGAGCGCGAGCATGGCGGGTGGAAGGATCCAAACGGTCTTTGGACGGTGGAGAAAGAGGAGCAGGATCGCTCCCACGATGAAGCCGAGATAGGCGCTCCTCGTCAGGCTCAAGGCGAGGAGCACGACTCCAAGAGTGAAGAGAAGGGCGTCGAGGACCCTGTCTCTCCCGCTCCGGCCGCGATCGAGGGCGGCCGCGCCGAGGAGGAGCGTGAGGGGCATCAGGAGTCCGGCAAACGTCATGTGATTCGAGAGCCCGCCGGTCAGACGGGTCCCCAGGTCCCCCTTGCCCGCGAGGACTTCCAGCGTGGCCTGGAGCCCGATCATCACCTGGGTCAGCCGGAGAAGATTGAGGAAAAACCACCCGTCCGAGACATTCCGGATCAGGACGAGACCGGCCGGCACCAGAAGGAATGTCAGGAGGCCCTTGATCTCCCCGACTGATCTCGAAGGGGAAGTCGAGAAGATGGCGGAGACGATGCTGATACCGATGAACGCGAGGATGGGGAGGAGGACGTCCGGATAGGGCCGGGAAACGGGTAAGAAGGCGCCCCCGGAGAGCTTCCGCTGGATGGCCAGAAAGAGAAGCAGGGCGAGGGACCCGCCGAGCGCGATGTTGGCGGCCACCATCACCGGGGTCAGCACCCCGGTCAAGACGAGAAGGCAGAATGCGGCCGTCTCTACGCGGTCACGCCCGAGGAAATGCGGCGGCGGGAGCGGTTCTTGGGCGTCAAGCAGCTCGGGCGTCAGAGGGAAGGGCCTCGTCGATCAGCATGACCGGAATGTCGGAAACGATGGCATAGACCCGGCCACACTTCTGGCAAAAGAGCCCTTCGGTGACGACCGGCTGCTCATCCCGGAACTTGTCGCGGTACTTCTCGACCAGCTGGGCCGAGACGTCGGACTTCAGCGGACAGAGGGAGACCGGCGGACGATCGTCACACGCCGGGCACGCGAGGATGGCGAGGAGCTCGGGATCAACAGCCATGGCCGAATGCTACCAAGGTCCCGCCGATGGTGAGTTCACCAGAAGTGACTTCATCAGGGGGAAGTGACGGGAGCGGGAGAGCCCTCACCCCGCGCTCTGCGCGACCCTCTCCCGCGAGTGCCTACCCCACCCTCTCCTGGATCGACGTGATCTCTCGCGCCTTCCCGGTGGTCTCGTCGACGTCCACGATCGCGCCGCAGAGGCGGACATCGCCCGTGGCCGTCTCCATGGCGCGCGGCGTCTGGTAGAGAAACCGGTGGATGATGGGTTCGACGGTGAAGCCGATGATGCCCTCGTAGGCGCCCGTCATCCCGGCGTCGCCCTGATAGGCCGTCCCCTTCGGGAGGATCCGGGCGTCGGCGGTCGGAACGTGCGTGTGCGTGCCGATGACGAGCGAGGCGCGGCCGTCGAACCAGTGTCCGATCGCCTGCTTCTCGGAGGTCGCCTCGGCGTGGATGTCGACCAGAACGACTTTCAGGTCGGGCCGGCGCGTCTTCATCTCGGCCAGGAGCTCTTCACCGACGCGGAACGGCGAGTCGGTGTTGGCCATGAAAACCTGTCCCTGCAGGTTCAAGACGCCGACCGGGATCCCGTTCTTCCCCTGCTGGATCGCCCAGCCCCGTCCCGGGTTTCCGGGCGGATAGTTGGCGGGTCGCAGGACGTTCTCGAGATCGTTGAGGAGGGGAACGAACTCCTTCTTGTCCCAGATGTGGTTCCCGGAGGTGAACACATCGACCGGCATTCGCGTCAACTCCGAAAAGACATCGAGAGTCACTCCGAAACCTCCGGCCGCGTTCTCGATGTTGACGACCGTGAAGTCGATCGCTTCTCTCTGGATCAAGGCGGGCAGGACCCGGAGCGCCTTGCGGCCCGGCTTGCCGACAACATCACCCACGAACAGGAGCTTCAAAGGCGCCCTCTCTTCTGACCGTGCGGCGCGGAAACCGCGCCGCCCTTCTCATTTCGCGTATTCGACTGCCCGGGTTTCCCGGAGAACCGTGACCCTGATCTGACCGGGATACTGGAGTTCCGCCTGGATCCTCTTCGCGAGGTCCTTCGAGAGCCAGAAGCACTCGTCATCGCTGATCTGCTTCGGGTCGACGATGACGCGCAGCTCGCGGCCCGCCTGGATGGCGAATGTCCGCTCGACGCCCTTGACCCCGTCCGTCATCTTCTCGAGCTTCTCGAGCCTCTTGACGTAGGTCTCGAGGATCTCCCGCCGGGCACCGGGCCGCGCCGCGGAAACGGCGTCGGCCGCGTTCACGATGACGGCCTCGACCGTCCGCGGCTCGTAGTCGCCGTGGTGGCACTCCATGCCGTGGATGACGGCCTCCGTCTCGCCGTACTTCTTCAGGAGTTGACGGCCGAGTTCGAGGTGCGTTCCCTCCTGCTCACGATCAATGGCCTTGCCGATGTCGTGGAGGAGGCCCGCGCGCTTGGCCACGGTGACGTCCGCCTTCAGCTCGCTGGCGATGTGACAGGCGGCCCAGGCGACCTCGAGGGAGTGCTGGAGCACGTTCTGCCCGTAGCTCGTCCGGTACTTGAGGCGGCCGAGGAGCTTGACGAGCTCCGGATGGAGGTCCGGGATACCCATCTCATAGGCGGCGGCCTCTCCGGCTTGCCGGATGCGCTCCCACAGCTCGGATCGGACCTTCTCGACGATCTCCTCGATGCGGGCCGGGTGAATACGCCCGTCCTGCAGGAGCCGCTCGAGAGCCATCCGGGCCACCTCGCGGCGGATCGGGTCGAACGAGGAAAGCAGGATCGCCTCGGGCGTGTCGTCGATGATGATGTCGACGCCCGTCGCGGATTCGATCGCCCGGATGTTCCGGCCCTCGCGCCCGATGATGCGGCCCTTCATGTCGTCCGACGGCAGGTCGACGACGGAGACCGTGTTCTCGACGACGTGCTCGGACGCCATCCGCTGGATCGTCATGGAGATGATGCGCCGCGCCTTCTGGTTGGCGTTCTCCACCGCGTCTTCCTCGATCCGCCGGACCAGGCCCGTCGCCTCGAGCCGCGCTTCGTTCTCGAGCTCGCGAATCAAGTCTCGCTTGGCCTGCTCGGCGGTCAAGCCGGCGATCTTCTCGAGCTTCGCCCTCTGTTCGCCGATCAGGGCCTCGGCCTTGGCTTCGGCCTCGGCCTCGATCTCGGAGAGACGCTTTTCGCGCTTGTTGAGGTTCTGGGCTCTGTTCTCGCTGTCCTGCTCGCGCCGTTCAACTGTCGAGATCTTCTTGTCAAGAGTCTCTTCTTTTTGCAGGAGCCGCTTCTCGATTTCCGTCAGCTCGCTCCTCCGCCGCGCCAGTTCGTTGTCGGCGGCTTCGCGAGCCTTGAGGAATTTCTCCTTGGCGTCGAGATCAGCGCGCTGGGCCTCTGCTTCGGCCCGGCGCTTGGTCTCTTCCGCCTTCAGGCGCGATTCCTCGAGAAGGCGCTTGGCCTCGATCTCGGCCAGCGCCTTCACTTCCGCAGCCACGCTGCGGGCCTTCGCGCCCAGGATGAAGAACACAACCCCCACCACGGCGAAGATGGCCACCATGACGAGGACTAACGTTGATGTCACGGGTCAAACCCCCTCGAAAACTTCCTTTTCGAGGGCGACAGACGAGCGGATGGAGGAGATTCTGAAACCGTCCGTTCCGGAGGAGTCCCCGAATCTAGAAAAGGCCCCCGCGACGGCCGTGAGAGTCGTGTCGACTGAACCCGCCTCTAGACAGGTCGGGCCCTCCTGGGCAGCCCATTAGTTCCTCCACCGGCCAGGCGAGACCGGATCTCTCCGGTGGTTCGCCAGACCTGGGAGGTATCACAGGACGGCCACGAGTAGGAAAGCCCACAATCGAAATATCGGTTCAAGGACATTGAACTCATTCACGCACCGCGCAGGGTCCCAGACTTCTCCCGTGTTCTGAAACTCGGCCCCCCGGAGGGGGACGACTTCAGGATCTCATCCAACCTCTCGACAAGGCGCCCTGCCCGGTCGGCAAAGCGCCCAGGATCGCCCTCTTGTGCCTTGGTCCGGTACTGGCGAAGCTCGTCCGAGATGTTCAGGGCGGCCAGGATCGCAATTTTGGCAAGGTCGACCGCCGGCGTCTCTTCCGCGACTTCCCTCATCCGCTTGTCGACATAGGCTGCGACTTCGCGAACCGCTTCGGGATCGGAGGACGACCGGATCGAGAAAACCTGGCCGAAAATCTCGACTTGCTGGGACACCACCTGCTGTTCCATCTCGGCAGAACTCCCCCTTCGGGACCTACCGCTCCCTCAGGATAGCACGCGGAGGAGGAGGTCACCCGGCGGCGGGCGTTTCGGGTTCTTCCAGCGACTTGACGAGCTTCTCGATCCGGGTCTTCAGGCCGGTCCGCTCCGCCTCGAACTTCGCGAGGCGTTCGGAGAGTTCCGACTCGGTCTTGCCCGCCGCGGACTTCGACTCCTCCAGAGCGGACTTCAACCCGTCCCGCTCGGCAGAGACCGCATCCAGGTCCTTCTTCAGCCGGCCGTTCTCCGCCGTCATCTCGGCGACGCGGGCCGAGAGCTTCTCGACCCGCTCCTCGAGCACCTCGAAGATCGACTCGATCGTCATCTCTTCGCCCTCGGCACGCTTCTCTTTTTCCTTCATCCTTGAATCCTCATTCGTCGATTCCGTCGACTCGAGTTTCGCTCACGCGGAGAATACGGCGCGCCGCGGCATCCCGCCATCCGTTGATCTCCTCGCGTGAAAGCGACCGTTCGACGGACCCGAACGCCAGGGAAACCGTCGTCTTGACGAATCCCTCCGGCACCCCCGCGCCGGCGTACTGATACAGAACGCCGAGTCCGGTCAGCTCGGCGGGCGCCCCGCCCCGGATCGCCTCCGCGAGCACCCTCCACTCGAGGTTCTTGCGATGAGTGACCGTCAGGTCGACCGAGCTCCCGGGGAATCGCGAGGGCGCTTCGATCGACGAGGGCGCGGGCGGAATCGAAATGAGACCGAGGTCGATTTCGCCCGCCACCGGGTCCGTCAGATCCCACCGGGCAGAAAGCTCAGGGCTCAGGACCCCCACCCAGCCGACTGGTTTTCCTCCGCACAGGATCCGTGCCGTGCGCCCCTCGGAAAGGAACGGGAAGACGGCCTTCTCGAACGCGACGGATTCCACGCCGAGCCCTGACAGGAGCGCGCTCGCCACTCCCGAGCCATCGAAGAAATCAACGGGGCGGGCCGGGGCTGCCCAGTGGACGTTCTCGTTGCCGGCCAGGAGAAACGTGACCCTGCGAGACTCGACTGGCTTGTCCCCATCCATGCCGTAGGCGCGCCCGACCTCGAAGAGACCGATGTCCCCTTGCCCGCGCCGGATGTTCTGCTGGGCGCTCTTGAGGATTCCGGCCAGCGGGGTCGCCCGCATCGTCGTGAACGGTTCCCCCAGCGGGTTGGCGATCAGAGCGGCCGTTGCCGGCGCGAGAGAGACGAAGGGAGCGTTCTCGTCCCCGGAAACGAAGGAATAGGTGCAAACCTCGAAGAGACCCATCCCCGCCATCAGGTCGCGGGTCCTCTCCTCCAGAACGAGGTGAGGAAGCACCTCGACAGGGTTGTAGGCCGGCGGCAGCGTCTCGGGAAGCGTGGCGTAGCCGACGTGCCGGATGATCTCCTCGATCAGGTCGACCTCGATCTCGAGGTCGATCCGGGCCGTCGGGACGGTCACCTCGAGGACCCCCTCGCCGACGGACTGCCACGTGAAGCCGAGGCCCGCGAAGATGTTGAAGATCCGCTCCTCGGGAACGTCCATGCCCAAGAAACCGGCGACTCGCTTCATCCGGAGCCGAATGGTCCGCCTCGGAATGGGCCGCGCCAGAACGTCGATGACGCCTCTGGCCAGGCTGCCTCCGTTGCTCTCGAGAATCATCCGGGCAGCCCGGTCGAGCCCCTCGATCGTGGCCGATGGGTCCGTCCCCCGCTCGAAGCGGTGCGAGGCATCCGTGTGCATGCCGAGGGCCTTCGCTCCCCTTCTCACCACGGGGGGATGGAAGTGCGCGGACTCGAGCAGGATCCGGGTGGTCTTCTCGGAAATCGCGGTGTCCAGGCCGCCCATGATGCCGGCGAGCGCGACCGGCTTCTCGGCATCGGCGATGACGAGCATCTCCGGGGTGAGGGTCCGGGCAATCCCGTCGAGCGTGACGAGCATCTCGCCCGGGCGCGCGCGCCTCACGATGATGGCGGGTCTTCCATCCGCGTCTTTGGCGAGGAGATCGAGGTCGAAGGCATGCAGCGGCTGGCCGATGTCCCACAGGACATGGTTCGTGGCGTCCACGGGGCCGCTGATGCGGCTCGAACCGATCGCCTCCAGGCGGTTCTTGACCGCGGCCGTCGCCTCTCCGGGCCTGAGGCCCGCAATCACGCGGGCGGAGTAGCGCGAGCAGAGCTCTGGCTCCTCGATCGTGACGGAGGCGAGCTCGGCGGCGTCGGGGCCGGTCTCCTCGAGCTCGATCGTCCAGGCGCTGTCCCGATAGGCACGGCCGAGGGCGAGGGCTGATTCGCGCCCGAGCCCGCGGTGGTTCATCGCGTCGGGGCGGTTGGCCGTCATCTCGACATCGAGGATGGCCGCCTCTCCTTCGCCCTCGATTCCCTCGAGGATGAAGCCGGCGGACGTCAACCTCTCCGCCAGATGCCGCGGATCAGGGATGTCTCCAGAGAAGTACTGGTGGAGCCAGGCAAGCTGAAATTTCATGAGGCGTCAGTTCCAGACCCGATCCAGGAAGCGAATGTCGTTCTCGAACAGGAGTCGAAGATCGGGAATCCCGTACAGGAGCATGGCGATCCGGTCGATGCCCATCCCGAAGGCGAAGCCCGTGAAGCGGTCCGGGTCGATCCCGCCGTTCTGGAGAACGTTCGGGTGGACCATCCCCGCGCCCATGATTTCGATCCAGCCGGAAAACGAGCAGATCCGGCAGCCCTTCTTCTCGCAGAAGACACAGCTGACGGCGACGTCGACACCGGGCTCGACGAAGGGGAAAAAGGTCGGGGCGAGGCGCACCTCGGCCCTCTCGGAGAAGAAGCTGCGAGCGAAGGCGGCCAGGGTGCCGCGCAAGTCCGAGAACGTGATGCCCTCGTCGATCACGAGCCCCTCGACCTGGTGGAACACCGGCGAGTGGCGCGGATCGATGTCGTCCTTGCGATACACCCGGCCCGGAATCAGGATCCGGATCGGCGGCTTTTTTCGCTCCATCGAACGGATCTGCACCGGCGAGGTGTGAGTGCGCAGGAGTAGTTGATCACGCCCCCCGGCACCGCCCTGGACGAAGAAGGTGTCGACGGAGTCCCGCGCGGGATGGTCGGGAGGGAAGTTGAGGGCCTCGAAGTTGTACCAATCCGTCTCGATCTCGGGGCCGTCGGCGATCTCGTAGCCGAGGGCGCGGAAGGCGGATTCGATCCGCCTCCTCACGACGGTGAGCGGGTGGAGACGGCCGAGCTGCGGGCGCCTGGGGGGAAGGGTGACGTCGACGGCCCGGGCCGCCTCGGCAAGCCGCGCGGCGCGAGCCTCGGCCTTTTCGAGGAGGCCTTCGAGGGTCTCCTCGATCTCCTTCTTGAGCGCGTTGACGGCGGCGCCGAAGGCGGCCTTCTCTTCCTTCGGGACTTCCTTCAGGCGAGAGAGGAGGGCGGTGATGAGGCCCTGCTTCTTTCCCAGCCAGCGCAGGGAAAGGGCGGAGACGTCAGCCGGCAAGAGGCCACCGCGCGGCTCAGAGGCCGCGCGGGTGGCGTCGAGGTCCTCCTGGAACTTCTGCCGGGCCTCGGCGGGCGCCGGGAGGGTGGGGGCAGACACGGCCGGTCCCTCAGGCCCGGCTGGCCGCGACTCCGAGGGCGCTCTTGGCGGACGCCACGAGACCCGCGAATCCCTTCGGATCCTGCATGGCGATCTCGGCGAGCATCTTCCGGTTGATCTCGGAGCCGGCCTTCTTCAGTCCAGCCATGAGCGTCGAGTAGCTCATGTCGTGCTCCCGGGCCGCCGCGTTGATCCTGACGATCCAGAGCCCCCGGAACTCCCGCTTCTTCGTCTTGCGGTCTCGCGTGGCGTATCCGAGCGACTTCTCGACCTGCAGTTCCGCGATGCGGAAGCAGTTGTGCTTTGTTCCGTAATAACCCTTTGCCAGCTCGAGAATCTTCTTCCGCCGGTCCTTCCTCTTGGTTCCACGTTTGACGCGAGGCATCTTCGACTCCTTATTTCCTTCGCTTCTCCGCTACCTTGTGAATGCCGCGCTCTTCAGGCGTACGGCAGCATCTCGCGCACGACGGCCTCGTCGGCCTTGGCCACGTAGGACGGAGCTCCGAGGCTCCTCAGGCGTCCCGCGCTCTTGTGCGTGAGGATGTGGCGCTTCATCGCCTGGCTTCTCTTGAACTTGCCCGACGCCGTCTTCTTGAACCGCTTTGCCGCGCCTCGGTGCGTCTTTCTCTTGTATGTCGCCATGATTGCTGCTCCTAATGGCGAGAACTCCACCGGAGGCCGTTCTGGCCCCTGCCCGGCCGGGCGTTCTCGGTTTGATCCTAGTGCTTCTTCAGCGGGGCGAAGACCTGGTGCATCCGGTTGCCCATGACTTCCGGGCTCGTCTCCGCGTGCGCCTTCCCGTCCAGATCCTTGATCAACCTGTCGAGCACCTTCCGTCCGTTGTCCATGCGGGACATCTCGCGGCCACGGAACTGGATGGTGGCCTTGACCTTGTCGCCTTCCTCGATGAACCGATGGATGCTCTTCAGCTTGAAGTCGTAGTCGTGCTCGTCGATGTTGGGCCGGAACTTGACTTCCTTGACCTGAGTGACCTTCTGCTTCTTCTTGGACTCGTGCTCCTTCTTCTTCTTCTCGAAGATGAACTTGCCGAAGTCCATGATCTTGCAGACGGGCGGGTCAGCCTGCTCGGCGATGACCACCACGTCGAGGCCCTCTTCCCGGCCCTTCGCCAGGGCCGTTTGCGGGTCGACGATGCCGGCTTGCTCTCCCGTCGATGTGATCAGCCGTACTTGGGGAAACCTCAGGATGTACTCGTTGATCGGAGAGTTCTTCTGGGGGGGGATTCGCGGTCCGCCTCTGATGAAAATGGCACGTCCTCCTTGTGCTCAGTGGGTGAGGGCCTCTTTGGGCACTCCCCAGTTCAGGGATCGAGATTTGGTTGCTGCCAGCATATCCGGAATCAGGGCCGCGAGGCTCCTCGATCCGAGATCTCCGGCTCCGTGTTTTCTGAGGGAGACCGTTTCGCTCGTCCGCTCCTTCTCGCCGACGATGAGAAGCGCGGGCACCTTCTCGAGTTCCCCGTTGCGGATCTTGGCCCCGAGCTTCTCGTTCCTGCGGTCGACGGTGGCGCGGAGCCCCGCCTGGACGAGCGCGGTGCACACCTCGTGCGCGTACTCGTTGAGCTTCTCCGATACGGGTATGACCCGGGCCTGCTCCGGCGCGAGCCAGAACGGGAAGTTACCGGCGGTGTGCTCGATGAGGATTCCGAAGAACCGCTCGAGCGAACCGAGAACGGCGCGGTGCAGGACGACGGGACGGTGCTTCGCCCCATCCTCTCCCGTGTAGACGAGATCGAAATTGTCGGGGTTGGCGAAATCGACTTGCAGGGTCCCGAGCTGCCAGGGCCTGCCGATCGCATCGGTCACCTGGAAGTCGAGCTTCGGACCGTAGAACGCTCCGTCGCCGGCGTTGACGAAGAAGTCGCGTCCCCTCTTCTCGAAGGCCGAGGCCAGGGCCTTTTCAGCCTTGTCCCAGTTCTCGATCTTGCCCATCCACTTCTCGGGACGCGTCCCGAGGCCGACACGGATTCCCGAGAAGCCGAACGTGCCGTAGACCTCGTCGATGAGATCGATGAAGCGGTCCATCTCGGCCGGCATCTGGTCGATGGAGCAGAAGATGTGGGAGTCGTCCTGGCAGAAGGTCCGGACTCTCGTCAGGCCCTGCGTGACGCCGGAGCGCTCGTAGCGGTGCAGGCGGCCGAAGTCGGCGAACCTCACCGGGAGATCCCGGTAGGAATAGGCCTGAGAGGCGTACATCAGGAAATGCCCCGGGCAGTTCATCGGCTTGACGCCGAATTCCCGCTCGTCGATCTCCGTGAAGTACATGTTCTCCTTGTAGTTGCTGTAGTGCCCGGACTTCTTGAAGAGGTCCGCGTCGAAGACCTGCGGGCTGACCACCTCCTGGTAGCCGTACTTGACGTACAGCTCGCGCATGAACTGCACGAGGAGGTTGTAGACCATCGCCCCCTTCGGGAGGAAGAAAGGCGAGGCGGGAGCCCAGGGGTGGAAGACGAAGAGACCGAGTTCCTTGCCCAGCTTCCGGTGATCGCGGGCGCGTGCCGCCTCGAGGCGAGCCAGGTGCTCGTCGAGCTGCTTCTGCGAGAGGAAGCAGGCCCCGTAGATGCGCTGGAGCATCGGGTTGCGTTCGTCACCCTTCCAGTAGGCCCCGGCAGTGTGCGTCAGCTTGAAGACACCGAGCTTCCCCGTCGCGGGCACGTGAGGCCCACGGCAGAGATCGATGAAGTCGGCCTGCCGGTAGCAGGAAACGTGATCGTCCGGGATGCTCTCGATGATCTCGACCTTCAGGGGGTCGTTGAGATCGGAGAAGATCTTGACGGCCTCGGCCTTGGGCATCTCGAGCCGTTCGATCGGGGCGTTCTCCGCCACGATCTTCTTCATCTCGGCCTCGATCTTCTCGAGATCCTCCGGAGTGAAGGCCCGGCCGGGATCGAAGTCGTAGTAGTAGCCGTTCTCGATGGCCGGACCGATCCCGATCTTCACGCCCGGGAAGAGCCGCTTGACGGCGTGAGCCGTCAGGTGGGCCGAAGAGTGACGGTAGACCTCGAGCGCATCGGCGTGGGAGGGGGTGACGACTTCGAAGGGCCCGGACTCGAGAAGCGGCCGGGCGAGGTCGAGAACGCGGCCGTTCAGCTTGATGGCAAGGGCGTCCTTGGCGAGGCGGGAGCCGATCGACGCCGCCACCGCCAGACCCGTAGTGCCGGTCGGAACCTCCCGCGTTGAACCATCGGGAAGTGTCAGACGGACAATCGGTTCGGCATCGACAGACATGATCCTTCTCCTTTTGGTCTCTCACCAGGCGGTCAGGCCGCCCGTGGACGGACATCCGAATTCTACGGATTCTTCAGGAGGGACCGGAGGAGGGGAGGAGGATGGTAGGCGCTAGCAGACTCGAACTGCTGACCCCTTCCGTGTGAAGGAAGTGCTCTACCGGCTGAGCTAAGCGCCTTCTGAGGCCGCGCCGCTGTGAGCGCCTGGGCGATGAGGAGAGAGATGGTAGGCGCGAGCAGGATTGAACTGCTGACCCCTACCGTGTCAAGGTAGTGCTCTCCCACTGAGCTACGCGCCTATGTTTCGCGCTCATCGCGCTGGGCTATCGGCGGGAGACCCCGTGGCTTTCGGCAAGCCACTCGAGGTTTCTTTTGTCCCCGCCCTCGACCCGGAATTCCCAAAGAACGACCTGGCTACTCGCCAGGGAGACGGAGGCTACCCGATCGGCCGGGGGGACGTCAAGCCGAACGCCCCGTCCGGGTGCCCGCTCCCTCGCTCAGCGCTGTGCGGCTGCGGAGGGCCGCATCTGCTCGAAGCGCAGGGCCAGCCCTATTTCTGGCTCCCACTCGATCTTCCGCGAGAACGCGACGGTCTCTCTCGGAACGAGGAGCGGGACCACGAGCTCCTTCTCGGAAACGAGGGCCATTCCCTTTCGAGCCGCTTCGAGCCGGGCCCTGGAATCCGGCTTCCGGAGGCTTTCCTCGATGAGCTGGTCGAGGGTGGCGTCGCTGATGTTCATGTAGTTGAAGTCGCCCTGACCGCTCTTTCCGCGAGTCCGGACCAGGGCTTCGAGAACGTCTCCACCGAAAAGGGTGTTGCTTGTCCAGCCCATCAGAAAGAACGACGAAGCCCCACTTCTGATGCTGGAGAGGTAACGGCCCTTCGGCATCGCGTTGACGGTGACCCTCATCCCCGCTCGCGCGAGCTGGGCCCCGATCTCTTCGAGGATCTCGACGTCGTTTATGTACCGGTCGCTCGGACCGTCGAGCCTAAGGTCCAGGCCGGCCGGATACCCCGCCTCGGCGAGCAGCCGCCGCGCCTCGGCAAGGTCCGGGATCGATTCCGGGATCTCCGAGTTGTACCCGGGGATCTGGGGAGCAACGAGCTGCGTGGCTGGCGAGGCCATGCCGCGAAGCGCCTTTTGGATCAGGTCTCTCTGGTCAAGCGCGAGTCGTGCGGCGCGGCGGACACGGATGTCGGAAAAGGGGGCCCGATCCACGCGAAAGGCGAGAAATAAGACGCGCAAACTCGGCTGCGAAACCACCCGGATGCCCGGTTCGCGCTCGAGCCGCGAGACCTCTTCGGGCGGGATCGAGTCGGCGACCTGAGCCCTGCCAGAGACCAACGCCTCGATCCGTTCGCTGCCGGAGGGCATCACCTGCACGAGCACGCGCTCGAACGCGGGAGCGGGACGATAGAACGAGTTGCGCTCCAGAACGAGATCACGACCGGGCGTCCAGCCCGCAAAGCGGTACGGCCCCGAGCCGGTCGACGGAACTGGTGATTGCAGGAGCGCCTTTTCGGGAAGAATGAAGGCGGACTGCAGATGGGCCAGGAGGTGCGGGGTACCGAGGTGCGTTCTGATGACGACGCGGCCCGGCCCGACAGCCTCGATGGAATCCTCCGGGAGCAGGGGTGTGTTGCGGGGAGCCATCATCCGGAGGGACGCGACCACATCGGACGCGAGGACGTCGGTGCCATCCGAGAACTTGACGCCCGGTCTGAGATGAAAGTTCCACGAGAGTTCGTCTGGGTTCTCCCAGCCCTCGGCCAGCGCGGGAACGACTCCAAGGTCCCGGTCGAATCGAACGAGGCTGTCGAAGACGTTCGCGTTCATGTCGATGGAGAACACCTCCGCCTGATACGGAGGGTTCGGGAAGATCCCGGTCACGTCAGCCCTCGTCGCCACGTTCAGAGTGGAAAAGGAGGGTGCGGGGACGCGACGGCACCAGGCGTACGCCGCGAGCGCCACCAGGAGGATCGGGAGCCCGGCTCGGAGCATTCCTCGTGTCAAGGCCTGAATTGTCCCTCGTTCCCCCTTTCCCATTTCCATCCTGGGGACGGGACAGTCTTCTTTCCCCGGTGCGATTCTCGTCTTCTTTTCTGGGACAGACCTCCTCGCATCCCCTTCGCTACAATCCCGGCCGTGGACCGCGCGGCCGCCTCTGAACTCCTGGACGAAATCGCCACACTCCTGTCGCTGAAGGGTGAAAACCCCTTCAAGATCCGCGCGTTCGAGAACGCCGCCCGGGCCCTGGGCCACCTCGAGGACTTCGACGAGCGGGCGCGGAAGGGCGACTTCTCCTCCGTCAAGGGTGTCGGGAAGGCGATCTCGGAAGTCCTGGTCGAGTTCGGTAAAACCGGCCGCTCCTCCGTCCTGGAGGAACTCCAACGAGAGGTTCCCCCGGGCGTCCGGGATCTCCTGCGCCTGCCGGGCCTCGGGCCCAAGAAGGCTACCGTTCTCTGGAAGGACCTGGGAGTGGCCTCCCTCGGTGAGCTCGAGTACGCCATCCGCGAAAACCGCCTGGTGACCCTGCCCGGATTCGGCGAGAAAACGCAGGAAAAGCTCGGGGCAGGTCTGCGCTTCCTCGCCGCCAATTCCGGACGCTTCCGGCTGGACGAGGCGCTCGATCGGGGCGCAGCGGTCTCGGCCTTCCTTCTCGGCGTAGCCGGCAGGGCCGCTGGGGTCACGCGAGTCGAGATAGCGGGCGAGCTGCGGCGCGGATTCGACGCCGTCCCCGAGATCGTTCTCGTCGCCGCCTGCGCGTCCGCGGATCGCCTCCCACGGATCCCGGATGGCACGGTTCCCGTCCGGCTCGTCCCTTGCTCGCCCGCCGAGTTCTTCGCCACCCTCTTCCGGGAAACCGGACCGGCCAGCCACGTGGACGAGATGCTTGGTGCCGTGGGAACAGCCGCAGTTCAAAGCGAGGAGGAGATCTACACCAGAGCGGGCCTCTCGTTCCTCCCTCCCGAGCTCCGGGATGACCAGGAGGCGATCTCCCTCGCCCGGAACAGGACCTCGCCGAATCTCCTTTGCGACGGGGACATCCGGGGGATCTTCCACGTCCACAGCACGTTCTCCGACGGCAAGGCCACGCTGGAGGAGATCTTCCGGCGGACGGTCGAGCTCGGCTACTCCTACCTCGGACTCTCGGATCACTCCCCCACCGCGGCCTACGCCGGCGGCGTCACGCCCGAAAGGCTCGAAAAGCAGTGGGCCGAGATCGACTCCCTTCTCCCGAAGTTCCCCTCTCTGACCGTCTTCAGGGGAACGGAGGCCGACATCCTGCCCGACGGCAGCATCGACTACGGCGACGAGTTCCTGGCGAGGTTCGACTTCGTCATCGCCTCGCTTCACTCGTCGTTCCGCCTGCCGCCGGCCCAGCAGACCGCACGGCTGATCAAGGCCGTGAGGAACCCGAGGGTGACGATGCTGGGTCATCCGACGGGACGTATCCTGCTGGCCCGCGACGGGGTCGATGCCGACTGGGAGGCCGTCTACGATGCGGCCACCGAATCCGGTTGCGGCGCCGAGATCAACGCCTCGCCCTACAGGCTCGACCTCGACTGGAAGACCGGCCGGGACGTGAGAAGAAAGGGCATCTTCACCTCGATCAACCCGGATGCGCACGAGCTCGCCGGCCTTTCGGAGGTTCACTTCGGCGTGAAAATCGCGCGACGGGCCGGCTTCGCCTCGCACCAGGTGCTCAATGCCCTGCCAGCCGGAGAGGTCGCAGAGAAGCTCCGGGTCCTCCGGTCGCGGACCGGATGAGGCGAGTCCACCGGCCCGTTTGCGGACTCCTGGCGGCGGTCCTCTTCGCTTCGGCCTGCACGGTCAACCGGAGAGACCGCCTGCCCGAGCGCCGGCCCGACGGGCGCGCGAGTTCGGTCTGCGTCCTGATGTGCGACGGCCTCTCTGACGAGGCCCTCGATCAACTCCTCGCCGAGGGCCAGATTCCGACCATCAAGAGCTTGATCGTGGACCGCGGCCTGAGGGTCAAAACCGCGGTTTCCTCGCTCCCCAGCGAGACCTATCCCAACGTCTCCACGATGATGTCCGGGCTCCTGCCCGGCCACAACGGGATCGCGGCCAACGTTTGGGTCGACCGGAGTCTCAGGCGGACCGAACGGCACACGAATCTCCTCCGGATCTACTCGACGGGAGACTTCCTGGCGGGAAATGTCAAGACGATCTTCGAGCGTCTTCCGGCGCCCACGGTCGCGATCACGACACCCGTCTTCCGCGGCGCCACGGACCTTTCGAAGAACACTCCGGCCGTCATAGCCTCGTACTTCCGCAACGACTGGGCCTTTCTGGACCGAAAGACGCTCGAGGACGCGGGCGACGCCTACCGGCGGCACCTCGACGAGGGGACCATCCCGTCTCTCGTCTGGGCCCACATCCTGGGGCCCGACGAGGTCGCCCACTATGACGGACCCGCAAGCCGGGAGTTCGCGGACCTGGCGCACTCGCTCGACCGTTCCTTCGCGCGCCTCGTGAGGAGGCTGAATCGCTGGAAGCTCCTCGACCGGATCCTCTTCGTCCTCGTGGGAGACCACGGAAACGAGCCCTACACCAAGGCCCTCGTCGCGGACGAGCTCGTCTTTCGCGTGCTCTACGCCCATCCCACCGAGGCCTACTGCCTCGACGGCGGCTGCTATGTCGTCCCCTATTCAAAGGCCAAGAAGAAGAAGGCGTTCGACATCGGGGAGACGAAGATCGCGGTCGGGGCCTATCGCGGGATCATGATCTGGCTTCCGGGCGAACGGCCGGAGGACCCCTTGCCCGTGGCCTTCAAGAAAGGAAGACGGAAGAAGCGAAAGGCCATCCGGCCCATCGCCCCGGCACCTCCGCGATCGGAGTTCGCCTCCGCCCTGTCCAGGCTTCCGGAAATCCAGCTCGTGATCTCCCGGGCCCCGATTCCCGGAACGGTCGAGATCTACGGACCAAACGGCAGGTCCATCATCCAGCGCGAAGACGCCGATGACGAGGCTCGCTATCTCTATCTCGTCGTGGATGGACAGGACCCGCTCGGGTACACCTCCCGCGCGGAGAGCGCCAGCTTGATCGGGCGCCCCTCCACCGCCACCGAGTGGCTGATCGCCACGCGGGAGACGGACTATCCCGACATCGTGGTCCAGCTCGCGGAGTACTTCGACTCGCCCCGCGCGCCCGACGTCTACCTGACGCCGAAGTCCGGCATCGGGTTCCGGGCGAATCGCCTCTCGGGACACGGGGCCCTCCTGAGGAGAGAGATGGTCGTCCCCATGCTGTTCGCGGGCCCGGGAGTGCTGCCCGGCCGGCGCCTCGTCGCCCGGACGGCCGATCTGATGCCGACGATCCTCTCCTACTTCGGCGTCCCGTACGACGAGTCGGAGCTGGATGGAGAAGACTTGGCCATTCTCAGCCCGGTCCCTCCGGGCGGGCCCTTTCCCCCGCTCCCCGCCGTCCCCGAGCCGGACGGCGAGGAAGACGAGCGGTAGGCGCCTCGCCGAGCTTCCTGACCCGGATCGAGTTGGCCGCGCCCTCGACGTTGAGGACACCGGCGATTTCGACGATGGTCGCGCCCGGGAGCCCGGGTTGCCGCATCAGGACCGCGTCTCCGGCCTGGATGATCTCCTCGACGGAACCGACCTCGGGGACGACGAAGGACGTGACGTCCCGGATGATCGTCATCTTCCGCCGGACCTCCTCGAAGGGAGTGAAGGCGATGACGGGAATCGTCGAGCTGTTCTTCGCCACGAGGCGCGCCGTCCAGCCGGACATCGTGTAGACGACGACGCGGTCGGCCCGTATCTGGTCGGCCGCCAGACACGCTGCGTTCGCGATGACAGTCGCCACGTCCTCACCCGAGGGTCCCGCCGGACCTCCAGCCTCGTCCGGACTCGGGATTTCGGCCGTCCGCGCGATCTCGGCCATGGTCCTGACGGCCTCGACGGGGTAGGACCCGACCGCCGTCTCTCCGGAGAGCATCACCGCGTCGGCTCCGTCGTGAACGGCGAAGGAGACGTCGGAGACCTCGGCCCTGGTCGGCGAGGCGTTCTCGATCATCGACTCGAGCATCTGAGTCGCCACGATCACGGGCGTGGCGAGGCGCCGGCCCATCGCCACGATCTCTCGCTGGACGCGCGGCACCGAGGAAAGGCCGATCTCGACCCCGAGATCTCCCCTGGCCACCATCATCACGTCCGCCTCGAAGGCGATCTCCGTGAGGTTCGCGACGGCCTCTGGCCGCTCGATCTTCGCGACGATCCAGGGCCTTCTGTGCGACGGGAGATGCTGCATCCGTTTTCTCAGGTCGCGCACGTGGGCCGCCGTCCGGACGAACGAAAGGCCGACGAGGTCGATGCCCGCTTGCAGACCCTCTTCCAGATCTCTCTTGTCCTTGGCGGTCAGGGCCGGTGCGGAGAGGATGGAATGTGGGAAGTTCACGCCGGCCCCGCCACGGAACTTCCCACCCGTCAGAACGGTTCCCGAAAGCGAGGCCCTCGAAACAGCGTCGATTCGAATCCGGAGCCGCCCGTCGTTGATCCGGATCTCGTCACCCGCGCGAACGTCCTTCAAGAGAGCCGGGTACGTCACGGAAATCCGTCCCTCTGCCCCACGAACGGAACCCGGAACGATCTCGACCTTCTGGCCGCTTTTCCACTCCAGGGTCCCTTCCTCGACCGGTCCGACCCGGATCTTCGGCCCCCCGAGATCGAGGAGAACGCCGACGGGGCGGCCCATCTCCTTCTCCAGGTCGCGGACCAGCGCGACCCGCCGCAGGATCTCCCCCGGTTTCGCGTGGGCCGAGTTGATCCGGACCACGTCCACTCCCGCGGAAAGAAGGGCTCGCAAGTGAGCCGGATCCTCCGCGCGCGCGCCGATCGTCGCGACGATCTTCGTGCCGCGGGCGGCCTCTGCCTGCTTCGTCTTCTCGGCCATCTGAGTCCTCCCCTTCCCTTAACATCCGGTCATGACAGCCATGAACTCTGCGCAAGCCCCCGAAACTCGTCCCCGGTCAGAGGACCAGCGCGTCGAGGAGATCGCAAGATCGGTGCGCGAGATTATCAGCGTTCTCGGCCTTCACCCCGACAAGGACCCGAACCTCGCCGGCACGGATCGGCGGGTCGCCAAGATGTATCTCGAGATCTTCTCGGGCCTGGACGAAGGAACGCGCCCCAAGCTGACGAGCTTTCCCAACGACGAGCACTACACGTCGATGGTCATGGAGAAAGACATCCCCTTCTACTCGATGTGCGTCCACCACTTCGTCCCGTTCCACGGTCACGGACACATCGCCTACATCCCCAACGAGCGGATCGTGGGCCTGTCGAAGCTCCCCAGGATTCTCGAGTTCTACGCCCGAAGGCCGCAGCTTCAAGAGCGCCTGACGGAGCAGGTCGCATCATTCCTCGACGAGGAGCTCAAACCGCAGGGAGTGATGGTCGTGATCGAGGCCCGGCACCTCTGTCTGGAGATGCGGGGCGCCAAGAAACCCGGCGCCATCACCGTGACGTCCTCCATTCGCGGAGTCTTCGCCGAGAAGGAGGTCAGGGAGGAATTCCTGGACCTCCTCAGGCGAAACCACTGAGGATCTCAGGGGCGCAACCAGCCGGGGCTCGCCCCGGCCTTCCTGGCCTCATCGCGAAGGGCGGTCTCTTGCTTCTCGAGGGCCCGGACCCTTCTCTCGAAAAGCGAGACCTCCGCCACGAGGTCGTTGTGGATCTGAGTCCAGCCGGGCGAACCGTGATCGGCCTCGTTTCGCTCATGCGCCAGGAGCTTCTCGACCGACGTCATCAATCCCGACCGCGCATCCTCCAGATCCCGCGCGATCACCTCCGACCGTTGGCGGAAGTACACCTCGCCCATGTCCCGCGCCGGCCCCGCCGTCGGGAACGGAGAGCTCTTCTTGAACGTCTGGGTCGGAGTGGAGGACGCCGGGCTCGCCAGGATCCGCCCGGCTTCCTCCGGAGCGGAGCGCATCGGCGGTCTCGGGGAAGGGACAGGCTGTTCCGCGCTGCCCGCGACGCCGGGCCGCGTCCGGGAAGTCTCGCCCGGCGGCGGAGCCGTGTCGACAACGCCGCTCTTGCCAAGGTCCACGTCATCCAGGCGAGCCGAAACCAGTTTTCGTCCGGGATACTCGTACCCCCGGAGCTCCTTACCCTTCTGGACGGGCGGCCCCACCAGCATCACGCTGGTGCCGTCCTTCCAGACGAGCCGGTACAGGCTCTCCCCTCTTGCCAGCCCGGAAATCAAGAACGTCAAGAGCAAGACGGCGGCTCGCATCCATTCCTCGCAGTGTCCGGACTCCGTGCCAAGAGAAATCGTCACCCGGGACAAGCAGAGAGAGAGCATCCGGACAGTGCTCGCTCCAGAAGCGCCGGTGATCCTCGCCAAACCTGTAGGGCTCGTCGGGGAGAAGTATGACATCGGGACGCGCGGCCGTGATCCCGTCCACGGTCACCACCGGGTAGTCCGGGGTCCCGGGGACGCTTTCTGGCGGCTGTCCTCCGGCAAGCGCGCACACGCTCGCGATATACGTCCCGGGCCCCGCGATCATCCACGGTTCCTTCCAGACGAAATAGATGTACGAAAACGGGGTCCGTGTCTTCGCCACCTCATCCGCGAAGGCCCTTTCCACGTTACGCGCCATCGTCTCGGCGGCGGCCGCCCGGCCGCAGAGCTGACCGAGGTGCCGGAGATGCCCGGGGATCTCCTCGACCCGGCGCGGAAACGAGACATCCACCCGGAATTCCTCCCCAATCCTCTCGATGTCCTCCCGCCGGTTCTCCTCGGCGTTCATCAAGACGAGATCCGGCGTCAGGGCCCGGATCGCCAAAAGATCGGGGTTCTTCGTGCCTCCGGCTCTCGTGACAGACCGGAGCCTGTCCCGCGGATGTGTGCAATAGCGCGTAACCGCGACGACATCATCCCCGGCCCCGAGAGCGAAAAGCGTCTCGGTGATCGAGGGGCAGAGAGAGACGATCTTCACGCAGGACAGCCCGGTTCAGCGGCGGGCCGCCGCCGCCGCCGTGTCTTCATCTGGTCCCGGCGCCACGGCCGCGCTCTCCTGTGGGAACGGAACACCGAGACTCCTCAGACCCGACACGAGACCGGCCTTGTCGTTGGCCTTGAGGTAGGCCTCGCGGGGTTCCACGATGCCCGCACGCACGTGGTCGAGAAGCGAGTCCGTCATCGAGATCATCCCCTGGTTGCGAGCGGACTGGAGCATCGCCGGGATCTGGAAGGCCTTGCCGTCTCTGAGGAGATTTCGCGCCGCCGGAGTGTTGAGGAAGATCTCGAAGGCGGCCACGCGGCCGCCGCCCACGCGCTTGCAGAGTGTCTGAACCACGATGGCCCGAAGACAGTCCGCGAGCATGATCTGCACCTGGGCTCTGCGGTCAGCCGGGAAGAGGTCGATGATCCTCTCGACGGTGGACGCCGCGGACGTCGTGTGAAGAGAGCCGAAGACGAGGTGACCGGTCTCGGCGATCTCCAGGCACGCCTCGATGGCGGGGAGCTCCCGGAGCTGACCGACGAAGACCACGTCGGGATCGGCTCTCAAAGCCGCCCTCAATCCCTCCACGAATCCTGGAACGTGGGTGCCGATCTCCCGCTGGTTCACGAGGCTTCTCTTGCTTTGATGAACGAACTCGATCGGGTCCTCGAGAGTGAGGATGTGCCCCGCGCGGCTCTCGTTGATCCTGTCGAGGAGCGCAGCCAGAGTCGTCGACTTTCCGGATCCGGTCGCACCCGTGACGAGGACGAGGCCGCTCGTGAAATCCGCGAGCTGGACGACAGCCGGGGGGAACTCCAGACCGCGAGCCAGCTGTACCTCGAGGGGGATCTGCCTGAGCACGGCCGAAACCCCATTCCTGTCGCGGAAGACATTGACGCGATAACGCGCGTAGCCCTCGAGCTCGTACACGAATTCCGCGTCGTGCTTCTCGTTGAATTCCTGCCGGTGCTCTTCGGGAAAGATCGGGTTCAGGAGCTTCTCGAGATCGGAGGAGGACGGCTTCGCCAGGTCCTTGTGAGCGACGAGCTCGCCGTGAATCCTGAAGACCGGGGACTGGCCCACGGAGAGATGGACGTCCGAGGCCTGAAGGTCCGCCATCAGGAAGAGGATCTCGTCGATCGGCTTGACGGCCGCGTGAGCCCCCGTGCGGGCCGAGAGCTTGCGCATGGACTGCGTGGAGCCGCTGCCCGAGGCAGGGGGAGTGGAGACCTTCTGCTGGGCCAGCGCCGCCTGCACTTGCGAAGGGGTGATCGCCGGAAACGCCTGGGACCGCCACTCCCTGGCGATCGCGCGGTCGATCTCTTGCAGCGACATGGGCTGGCTGCGGCCGGATTTCGCGGCCGCAGCCTCCGAGAGGTCGGCGGCAACCGCCCCGGCGCGGGAAATCATTAGGGCCGGCTTGGCCGAGACCAGGCCGAACGTGACTTCGACCGCGTCGGACGCGGGATCGGGACGGTAGGTCAACCGGTACTCGGACTCTGACAGAACGTGCATGGGGGTCGACGGTACGAGCTCGAAAGAGACGGCCTGCAAGGAGTCGTCGCTGAGGGGTTCACGTCCGACGATGGCTCTCCCGAGCCCCTTCATCATGAAGATCTTCTCGCCCGGCACGAGATAGAGCCCGTCGGCATCCGATCGCAGGAAGCTGCGGACGAGACTTTCGATCTTTGAACCCATTCGCCCTCCCCTGAAAAGCGCGCTCTTCGCCCGCGGTCAGAAAGACACTCTGACGATGCGGGCCTTGTTCACCAGGACGATCCTGTCGCCGAGATCGAGAACGACGAAGCGCGACGAAGCATTGAAGATGTCCGACATCCTCGCGCTGCCCTCCGGAGTGACGACGCGAAGGATCCCGGCGATTTCCTCTCCGGAATCGAGACGCACCCGGACGAGGTCGAACGAGACCCCGACGGGTGGCAGCTCCTGAAGGCCCGGACTGCGGGCCGGCAAACTGATGTGCCTGACGGCGGCCCGGCAGATCAGGGCGTTCTCGCCCCCTTGCAGACCGAACGGGATGAAGTCCTTCGGTCCCTCCAGGATCGCCTCGATCGGGGCAACGCGGCTTTCCCGCCCGAGATCGCGCGGAAGCCAGAAGACCCCTTCAAGGTCCGACCCGTCAGCCATCCGGACCCGGGCCCCGCAAGGCACGTTGAGTGAGTCGAGCAGAAGCCCTGTATCTTGAAGAGCCATTCCGGACAGATCTTATCGGTTTTCAGGGCGCCCGCCCCGCCTGTGTGATGGCGAAAAAGAAGAACGCCCGGAACCTTTGACGGCGCCGGGCGTTCGAAACGCTGGTTCAGATACGGATCATGGATTCGGGACGAGCCCGGAGATACGGGCCAGGAACTCCCCGACCTCGGCGCGCGTCAGGGTGCTCGACGGACAGAACGTGAGGTTCGCCCCGATGGCACCCCCACAGCCCGCCGTCGTCCGGTCTGAGAAGGCGACGTTCGCCTCGCGGCGCGGCCAGTTGGCAACCTGCATTCCGGGATCCGCCCAGCCCACGCAGCTCGGCCACGCGGCCACGCAGCCCGGGTCATACGAGCCAATCGTTGCGAGGTAGCCCGCCAGGGACGAGCCGTACTTCAACCTCATCAGGAACGTCACCATCTCGGCGCGGGTCAGGGTGTTGTTCGGCAGGTAGCAGTAGCCTCCCTTGAGGCTGCACGGAGAGCCGACCGTCACGCCCCACGCCTTGATCCAGTGGATGTAGAGCCACTGCGGGTGAGAGCAGGCCACGTCGGGGAAATCGGTCGAGGCGCCGGTGTCGGGGTCCGTCAAGCAGACTTCCGGCGGAACGCTCGTCAGACCCGTCCGCCACCACTGGTAGGCCTTGGCCAGGTACTGGGCCACCATGGCACGACTGACGGCCTGGGCCGGCAAGAACTGCGGCCCAGCGGTGACCGCGTCGGCATCGGCCTCCATGATCCCCTCGTCGGCGACTCTGGAGGAAGACAGGAAGTAGTAGTCGTTCTCAAGGACATCCGTGAAGGCCCGCACGACGAGCGCCTGCAGCAGGCGCCCGCGGTCTTCCGTGCCGGTCGTGTTGAAGCCGACGTCATAGAAGCCAGCCGGTGCCGTGGCGATGGGCGTCACGATCCCGGAGACGGACGTGAGGCCAAAGGCTGTGTTCTGCGGGACGAAGCCGGGCTCACCCGCGAGGTCCGCGAAGACCACGGTGTTCTGGAAGAACGGGTTCAGGCCGGTCAGCGTGAAGGCCGCGGCGGCGCCGTAGCGATTGAGAACCCACGGCGTGAACCCAACGAGAGTCTGGGTCGCTCCATCGACCGCCGTCGACAACGTCCGAACCTCGGAGGAGACGGCCGCGAGGTTTCCGCAACCCGGATACGCAATGACCTTCCACGAGTACGTGGAATTGGCATTCAGATTCACGTCGAGAGACGTCTGCGGCGCGTAGACGGCCGCGTAGCGGGCCAGCGGGGTCGCGCCCTGATAAATATAGACGTCGTAGTGAGAGGCGCCGGGCATCGGCTGCCACTGCAGGGTGACCTTTCGCGGCAGGAACGTCGCCCCGTTGGCCGGCTGGACGAGAACCGGCGCAAACCCGGTCCAGGGGCAGGCGCCCGTCGTGAACGACCAGACCGGCGACGGCGAGGTGTTGCACGCGGTCGTCGAGGTGACGCGCCAGTAGTAGGTCGTGTTGGCGAGCCACGTCGGAAGAGTCGCCGTGTTCTTGTCCGTGTTGATCAGCCGCTTCTCGGGCGGATTCACGGTGTCGAAGTAGACGATCTTCTCGTCGTCCTGAATTCCCGTGTTCGACCACGAGAGCGACGAGGCGACCACGTTCGTCGAGTTGTGCGCGGGAGACGGATTGGCCGCGGCGAACGTCGGCGCGGCGATCTCGACAACCGTCGAGGAGAGGTCGGACCAGCAACCGTTCACATAAGCCTGGGCGTAGTAGCGTCCCGAGAGATCGGAGGGCGCGGCATAGACCGTCGGATTCTGGAGGCTCGACGACCAGTTGTTGGGCCCGGTCCAGCGGTACATCGTCGGATTCGGTCCGCCCGAGACGTTGGTCGCGTAGAGCTGGAGCGCGCTCCCCTCGCAGATCGGCGAGTTGCTCGAGGCCAGCGGCGCGACCGGCAGCGGATTCACCGTGACGGTCGTGCACCCCGGCGCGGACGTGCAGCCCGGCGCGGAAACGGTCACGCAGTAGAGGCCGTTGAGGGCGATCGTGGCGTTCGGGAACGAAACCTCGCGGGTCGTGGCCGTGAAGCCGTTCGGCCCGGTCCATGAGTACGTGACGGTCACGCCTGCCGGCACGGTCAACGCCGGGGTGGAGAGCGTGACGGTCGACCCTTCACACGCGGGCGTGTTCGAAGTCGCGGTGGCGGTGGCGGGAATGACCAAGACCTGCTTCGTTTCCTCGACCGTGCACGCGCCGCGCGTGACCGTGGCCGTCAGGGTCACGATTCCGCTCGCGGGTGCCTGGAAGACCAGGGTGGGCGTGTTGAGGGGTCCCTCGGCGACCGCGCCGCCGGTGAGCGTCCATGCGTAAGAGGCTCCGGCGCCGGCATCGGGAACGCTCGCGACATTCCCGGAGCTCTCGGCGCAGACGGAGACGGGAGCCGTGATGGTCGCGACGGGCCGGGCGTCGACCTGGACGGTCACTCCTTGCGGAACGCTCGTACAGCCATTCGCGGTGACGGCAACCCAGTAGGTCCCGGAGGCCGCGGGCGTGGCCGAGAGGATGATGGGGTTCTGCTGCGTGGATGTGAAGCCATTCGGGCCAGTCCAGAGGTAGGTGGCCCCGGCAACCGTGTCGGCGGTGAGGACGAGAGTGCTTCCCTCGCAGATGGGAGCGTTCGAGGCCGGATTCGGGGAGGGATTCCCACAGCAGTCGTACAGGCCCAAGCCGAGACTCCAGGAGTCCAACGTCCCGGTGCCGCCGGCCGCGTTGTCGATGATCGTCAGCGTCCACGATCCGTTGGTGCTCTCACCTCGGAACACATCCAGTCCGGACTCAGGGGTGAGGCTCGGCTCGGGAATGCCGCTGACGAACGTCGGCGGGTTCTCGGTGACGAGCTTGAGCCCGGAGTCGGACCACGTCGTCCCGTTGAACAGGTCGACGTTGGCTCCGCCGTTGCCCGAGGTCAGGACGGCCTGCGAGCCAGACGGAGACGACAGCCGAATGGTCAGCTGTCCAGGAGCGGCATGGCGGAGGTTCGTGAGGACGAATGCCTGGCCGATTCGCGGGTTCCCCGGGAGATTCAGCGTCAAGACTATCCCTGCGGATCCCCCATCCGGTATGGTCACGGGCGTCAGCGAGTCGAACGACGCCGCCCCGATCACGGGCAGCGAGGGGACGGTCGTGACGGTGAGCGTCCAGTTGTGGATGACGCCCGTGTTCGGAGCAACGAGGTCCGTGACCTCGAGAGTCCAGTTGCCGACCGCGGAACCGCCCAGAAGCCCGCTCAGCGGCTGCCGCGGTGCCACGACGGGCGCCGGGACGTTGTCGACATAGGCGTAGTCCGTGACGGGGATCGGGTTGTGGGGCGGATTGATGCTCCCACCCTGGTTGTCGAACACGGTGGGGTTGAGGGTGTTATAGAACGGCCCCCCATCCCTGTCGGCAAGCAGGATCGGTCCGCCAAAGGGCGGGTACAGCACGACCCGGAGCTGATTCGTGACGGGGTGGGCGAGCTCCACGCGGACGTCGATGTCCCAAATGACGGGATTCGTCGTTCCCGCCACCAGGATCGTGCTGGTCGCCGGCGCGCCTGGAGGATCGGGAATCCCGACGTCCAGTGCAGGGGCGTTGAAGGACTGCGTCGCCGCGACGCCACAGGCGGGACCGACCGGAGGCGCCGCGTCAAGCGACGGGAGCTCCGCGCCCGCGCGGGCGCTGAAGGTTTTCGTCCACGCTGGCCCGGCCGGCGAGGCAGGGAATGAGGCCCCCTGAACCCACGAAGACTGAAGGGACCAAGAACCGAGCAGCAGGGCCACTCCTGCCGTGATCATCGAGCGGTACGACGTCCGCATGACCCTCTCCTTTCCCGCAAAGAGCTGGGCACGAATCATAAGATCCTAGTAAGGCCAAGAAACGATAACACGTGGTTTTGGGGAACGAAAGTGAAGGATCACGAGACCGCGGCCGTCTTTTCCGCGCCGGACCGGGTTCCGGACGCTCCCGGGCGGCCCCCCTCGACCCTCACGGCCTCGGCAAGAAGCGCGTCCTGCTCGACCTGAAAGACAAAGTGAGATCCGGGAGCGGGTGAGGCGAGGGGCCTCCTCCCGATGTATCGGAGCGCTCTCCCGGCGGGCACTCCCGAAACGAGGCCATCCAGGAACTGCTCCCTGACGAACCTCCAGGCTCCCATGTTCCTCGGCTCTTCCTGCACGTAGACGAGCTCAGCGGCTTGGGGATACCGGCAGAGAGTCTGGCCGAGGAGCTCTCCCGGGAAGGGATAGAACTCCTCGAGCCGCACGATGGCCACGTCGTCTCGTCCGTGCTTTTCCCGGGCCGCGATCAGCTCATAGATGACCTTCCCGCTGGCGATGACGACGCGCCTCACCCTCTCCCGGCCCGTCTTCTGGAACTCCGGGTCGTCCAAAACGGGGCGGAACGTCCCGCCGAGAAGCTCATCGATCGACGAGACCGCCTTCGGGCTTCTCAGGAGGCTCTTCGGGGACATCAGGATCAACGGCTTGCGCGTCTCCCCCGCCATTTGGCGCAGGAGCGCGTGGTGGTACTGGGCGGGTGTCGAGAGGTTTGCGACTCTGAGATTGTCCTCGGCGCACAGCGTCAGGAACCGCTCCAGCCGCGCCGAGGAGTGCTCGGGCCCCTGGCCTTCCTGGCCGTGAGGCAGGAGCAAGACGAGACCGCATCGCTGCCCCCACTTCTGCTCCGAGCCCGAGATGAACTGGTCGATGATGACCTGCCCTCCGTTGGCGAAGTCGCCGAATTGCGCCTCCCACAGAACGAGGGTCGAGGGGTCGACGATGGCGTAGCCGAACTCGAAGCCCATGACCGCATTCTCGGAGAGAAGGCTGTCGATGACGTCGAATCGGGCCTGCGGCCCGCCCAGGTGGTTGAGCAGGGTGATCTCCTTGCCGGTCTGGTAGTCGTCGAGAACCGCATGGCGATGCGAGAAGGTTCCCCGGCCGGAATCCTGTCCGGAGAGGCGCACGGGCGTCCCCGAAAGGAGGAGCTTGCCGAAGGCGAGCGCTTCCGCGCCCGCCCAGTCGATCTCCGGGCGGCCGCTCCCGAACTCGGCACGCCTCTTCAGCAGGGGCCGGAGCTTCGGGTGGAGCTCGAACCCGTCGGGAACCGTCGAGATCGCCCGGATGACTTTCTCCAGGATCTCCCGGGCGCTCTCCGTGACCTCGATGCGGGGTGCCGGAGGCGCCGCCAGCGAATCGATCCCGTGCGTCTTCTTCTTCTCGTCCGAGAGCTTGTCGTACGCCGTTTCCAGTTCCTTCCTGCACGAATCCCAGAGCGCCTCGATCTCGGGCTGGGTCACGACGCCCGACTTAGCGAGGCTCTCCCCGTACAGGCGCGCGATCGAAGCGTGGTTCTTGATCTTCTGGTAGAGGAGCGGCTGGGTATAGGAGGGCTCGTCGCCCTCGTTGTGCCCGTAGCGGCGATAGCAGACCATGTCGATGACCACGTCGTGCCGGAAGGCCTTGCGGTACTCGACGGCCAGATCGACCGCCTGCATGACGGCCTCGGGATCGTCGCCGTTGACGTGGAAGATGGGCGCCTGGACCATCTTCGCCACGTCCGTGCAGTAGGGCGTGGAGCGGGCATCGTCCGGATCGGTCGTGAAGCCAATCTGGTTGTTCACGACGATGTGGATCGTCCCGCCCGTCCTGTACCCATCGAGCTCGCACATGTTGAAGGTCTCGGCAACGATTCCCTGGCCCGCGAACGCGGCGTCCCCGTGGATGAGAACGGGCCAGACGCGCATCCGTTCCGTGTCGCCGCAGCGCTCTTGCTTGGCGCGAACCATGCCCTCCACCACCGGATCGACGAACTCGAGGTGGGAGGGGTTGGGGGAGACGGCGACCTTCAGCGCCGAGCCGCACAGAGCCTCGTGGATCCCCGTGGCCCCGAGGTGGTACTTGACATCCCCCGATCCCTGGAATGTCAGGTCCGGCACCTCCTCGAACTCGGCGAAGATCTGCTGGACGGGCTTTTTCACGACCGTGGTCAGGACGGTGAGCCGTCCACGGTGGGGCATGCCCATGATGATCTCCTCGGCGCCGTTCTCGGCGGCCCGGTCGAGGAGCCTCGTCAGGAGCGGGATGGCGGCCTCTCCGCCCTCGAGGGAGAAGCGCTTGTGCCCGACATACTTGGCATGGAGGAACTTCTCGAAGCTCTCGGCCTCGATGAGGCGGGAGAGGATCCGTCGACGGTAGGCGCCATCGAGCGCCGGCTTATTCCGGCACGACTCCATCCGGTCCATCAGCCAGCTCTTCTGGACCGGGTCCTGGATGTTCATGAACTCCGCGCCGATCTTGGCGCAGTAGGTCTCCCTCAGGACCTCCAAGATTTCCCTCAGCGTGGCTTGATCGGTTCCGCCGAGACCATTGGTGATGAAGATCCGGTCCAAGTCCCAGATCGTGTAGCCGAACGTCGCGGGATCCAGCTCCGCGTGGTACCTCACCGAGTCCTTGCCCAGGGGGTCGAGATCCGCGATCAGGTGGCCCCGGACCCTGTAGAAGTTGATGAGCGGGAGGATTCGGGCCTGTTTCTCGACCGCCTCGAGCTTGGAGGACGTCCTGAAAAACGGAGGGTTCTTGTCGGTCTCCCACCGGATCGGGCGGTGCGGAATCCTCAGGTCGGCAAAGAGGCGCTCGTAGAACTCCTCGGACCCCAGCAGGAGCTCCTGGACCGTCGCGAGAAACGAACCCGATTCGGCTCCCTGGATGATCCGGTGGTCGTAGGTCGAGGTGAGGGTGATGACCCTCGAG
Organism: Thermoanaerobaculia bacterium; assembly: GCA_022071945.1. GTDB lineage: Bacteria > Acidobacteriota > Thermoanaerobaculia > UBA5066 > UBA5066 > JAJVIN01. The sequence goes on from JAJVIN010000028.1 coordinate 32,291, forward strand.
ATCCCCAGGCTGGCCACGAGCTGCTCAGGGAGCGCCTGGTACTCGGCCGGGTAGCCGACGACACCCGTTGCCAGGATCGTCCCCTGGCCGGGCATGAGCCTCGGCGCCGAGGCTGTCGTGCCGAGCGTGCCGGGATTCGTGAGGGAAATCGTGGTGTTGGCGTAGGCATCCGGGTCGAGGGTTCCCTTGCGGGCCTTGCCGATGAGCTGATCGTAGGCTGCCAGGAACTCGCCGAAGTTCATCGACTCCACGTTCTTGATGTTCGGAACGAGGAGACTCCGGCTCCCGTCCCTTTTCGTGACGTCGACGGCGACTCCGAAGTTGACGGCGCCCTTCCTGATGCGCACCGGCTTGCCGTCTTGCTCGCCGTAGGCATCGTTCATGACCGGGTGCTTCTTCAGGGCCTTGACGACGGCCCAGGCCACCAGGTGCGTGAACGAGACTTTTGTCTGTCCCTTCAACTCGCGGTGCTGATTGATGACCCTCCGGTTCTCCTCCATGGTCTTGACCGGAAAGACCCGCTGGGATGTCGCGGTCGGAATCGCGAGGGAAGCTTCCATGTTCCGTGCGATCGTCGCGGCGGCGCCGGCGAGCGCGAGGACCTCGTCCCCCGGACGGGGCGCTGGAGGCGTGAACCGGGGGGCCGAGGGCGCCGGGGCCGCTGCTTCGGGGGCGGGCGGGAGCTGGCGGGGCGGCGCGGGCTCCGCGATCCGGGGAATCGAGGGAACGGCCGGGGCTTCCCGTCCGGCACCTTCCTCCGTCAGCCGGGCCCTGACTCCTCGCTCGAGGCCGCTGAAGCTTGCCCTCCAGCTTTCGCCGACGCTTCCGGGGTCGACGCAGTACTGCGCGTAGAGATCCAGGGCAAGAGGAGCGTTCTCTCCGAAGGCAGTGGCAATGGCATCCGTCATCGCGAATCGCGTATCCATGGAAATCCTTTCTCGCCGGGACCTGACCAGAAGGCGGCCTGCCGGCCGCGCCTGGCGGCGGGTCCCCAAGGAATCTCACATCATACTTCGGCGGGACCAGGGCCCGGGCTTCCCCCGGCCGGTCACGCGCGCGACTCTCCCTGAGAGAATCGCCCGTGATGAAGAGTCCACCCGAGCCGGCCGCGGACATCGGATTCGATCTCGGTGCCACCCTGGCGAAGGCGGTGATCGTCGACGAGGGCCAGCCCCTCTCGTCGTTCCGGACATTCGTTTGCCGCTCGGACGACTCGCTCGCGATCTCGAGCTTCCTGTCGGTCCACTCGCCCGCGAAGGTCGCCGTGACAGGCGGAGGCGCCCACGGCGTCCTGCACGAGACGGGTGACGGACGGACCGGGCGGCAAGACGAGTTCGCGAGCCTCACGGAGGGGAGCCGGATCCTCCTGGAGAAGTCCTCGCCCGAGGTCTCCGACCCGTTCCTTCTCGTTTCCCTGGGCACCGGAACCTCCGTCCTGGCGGTTTTCCGCTCCCGGGAGTCCTTCCGGGCGGGCGGGACCGCGGTCGGCGGAGGCACCATCCGCGGGCTCGGGGAACTGATCCTCGGCACCGATGACTTCGAGGAGCTGACGCGACTCGCTCGCTCTGGAGACAGAAAGAAAGTGGATCTCCTCGTCGGGGATCTGTACCCGCCGGGCCAGATCGCCCTGATGCCGAACCTGACCGCGGCCAACTTCGGCCGGATCCGCTCGAGGAGCGCCCCGGACCTCGCGGCGGCTGTTCTCGGTCTCGTGGGAGAGACCGTCGCCCTCATGGCGGGCGCCCTGGGGAGAGCGGTCTCGGCGGAGCACCCCGTCGCTCCCCTGGACGTCGTCTACGCCGGCTCGACCCTGAGGCACAACCCCGTCCTCGAAGAGGTGCTCCTGACCGTTTCCGCCCTCATGGGACTCAGGCCCCGCATCCTCCCGAGAGGAGAGTTCTCAGCCGCTCTCGGCGCGCTGTCCCTGGCTCGAAAGCAGGAGGTCCGATCGACATGAAGCTCGACTTGCCAGGTCAGACAGCCCTCGTCACGGGAGGGTCGCGCGGAATCGGCGCCGCAACCGTCCGGCTCCTCGCTTCAGCCGGAGTCAGGGTGGCCCTCCATTTCGCCAAGTCTCGGGACCTCGCGGAGACGCTCGCGAAAGAGATCGCGGAAACAGGCCAGCCCGAACCCGTTCTCGTACAGGGAGACCTCGCGTCGGAAACCGAACGGCGGAAGGTCTTCGAAGAAGCGGTGCGAGGCCTGTCGAGAATCGACCACCTGGTCAACAACGCGGGCATTTTCGAGCGCAATCCCATGGACGAGGGGCACGACGATGCCCTCTTCCTCGCCCGCTGGCGGCACACGCTGAACGTCAACCTCGAGGCGGCGGTCCACCTGACCTACCTGGCCCTCCCCGCAATGAGGGCGCGGCGGTTCGGCCGGATCGTGATGGTCTCGTCGCGCGCCGCCTTCCGCGGAGAGACGGATTGCGCCGACTACGCCGTCTCCAAGGCCGGCATGGTGAACCTCGCCCGCTGTCTGGCGCGGGCCGAGGGCAAGCACGGGATCACGGCGAATGCCGTCTGCCCGGGCTGGGTCGAGACCGACATGGCACAAGCCGATCTCCTTCGGGACAGAGAAGCGATCCTCGGCGACATCCCGCTGGGCCGCGTGGCCACGGCCGAGGATGTCGCACGGGCCATCCTCTTCTATGTCTCGCCACTCGGAAGCTACGCGAACGGAACCGCCCTCGGCCTCAATGGGGGTTCGTTCTTGCACTGAGCCATAATCGGCTGCCGCTCCGGAGGTGTGCATGTCGTCGGCCTCGCCCGTCACCGTTCCCTTCCCGAATCTCGTCGCGATGATGGTCCGGAAATCGGACAAGGTCTCCGACCTCATCTTCTCGCCCGGCCGCCCGCCGCAGGTCGAGCTTCTGGGAAAGCTCGAGCCCGTGCCCGCGCCGGGCTGGGAGATGCTGACGCCGGAACACACGGCGGCCATCGCCAACCACCTGATGGGCGAGAACCCGAAGGCGCGGCAGGCGATGAAGGAGGACGGCGCCGCCGACATCGCGTACTCGATCCCGAACCTCTCGCGGTTCCGCGTCAACGTCTTCATGCAACGCGGGACGAACGCCATCGTGATGCGCGTCATCCCGGTGAAGATCCCCAGCTTCGACGACTACCGCCTCCCGGAGGTCTTGAAGGAGATCGTCAGCCTGAAAAACGGGATCGTCCTGGTCACCGGTCCAACCGGCTCCGGAAAATCCTCGACCCTCGCCGCGGTCATCAACCTGATCAACGAGACGCACTCGTACCACATCGTCACGATCGAGGACCCGATCGAGTTCATGCACCCCCACAAGCGGTGCACGATCCACCAGCGCGAGCTCCACCAGGACTGCCCGTCGTTCGCCCGCGCTCTTCGATCCGCCCTTCGCCAGGCGCCCAAGGTCATCCTGGTCGGCGAGATGCGCGACGTGGAGACGATCGAGATCGCGATGGAGGCCTCCGAGACGGGTCACCTCGTCCTCTCGACGCTCCACACGACCGACGCGGCCAAGACCATCGACCGCATCATCGGGGTCTTCCCGAAGGCGGAGGAGCAGGTGATCCGCACCCGCCTCGCCAACTCGTTCAAGTTCATCGTTTCCCAGCGCCTCATTCCGAAGGGCGACGGCAAGGGCCGGATCGCGGCGATCGAGATCCTCCGGTCGAATGCCCGGACCCGCGACTACATCGAGAGGGGCGGGGGGAGCGAGGAAGGCAAATCGCTCACCGACGCGATGCGGGACGGCAGCGTCGAGGGGATGCAGACGTTCGATCAAGTCCTCGAGCAGATGGTGAGGACCCGGGTGATTTCGATGGAGACAGCGATGCTCTACGCGACGAACGCCGGGAACCTCAGGATCCAGCTCGCCGACTTCGGGTGAGGCTCAGCCCGCCTCGTTCTCCGCGGCCAGGACCGCCGCGATCACCTCGTCGACCTGCGCGTCGCTCATCGCGGGCCAGAGCGGGAGGGTGATGGTCGAGTCGCCGATCCGCTCCGCCTCGGGGAACATTCCCCTCCGGAAGCCGAAACGCTCCCTGTAGAACTTCATCAGGTGAACGGCCCGGTAGTTGACGGCAACGCCGACGCCTCTCGCCTGGATCCCCGCCAGGATCGCATCGCGCCTTTGGGGATCGACCCAGATCGTGAAGAGGTGCCGGGCGGAAACGGCCCCCTCGGGGACAGTGGGGAAACGGATCCCGTCCGTCTCTCCAAAGGCGGCCTCGTAGCGCCGGCAGATCTCCTCGCGGCGACGGTGACGTAGAGCGAGCTTGGGGAGTTGGGGAAGAAGGAGGGCGGCCAGGATATCCGAGAGGTTGTACTTCCACCCGAGCTCTTCCATGTCCCAGTGCTGGTACTTGCCCGCATAGCGGTCGGCCGCGTTGCGCGTCATCCCATGAGACCCGATCTGGCGAATCCGGGTCTTCTCCTCCTCCGACCTGCAAGAGATCGCCCCGCCTTCTCCGCACGTCAGGTTCTTCGTCGCATAGAAGCTGAAGCAGCCGTAGTCGGCCAGCTGTCCCGGGCCGTATCCATCACGACGGCCCTCGACGCAGTGAGCGGCATCCTCGATGAGGAGGAGCTTCCGCGCGTCGGCGATCTCCCGGAGCGACTTCATGTCCGCGAGGAGACCGTAGAGATCGACGGCCGCGATCGCCTTCGTCCGGGGCGTGATGGCCGAAGCGACCGCCGCCGGGTCGATGTTGCCGGTCGAGGGCTCGACATCCACCAGGACGGGGGTCGCTCCCGTGTAGACGATGGTGTTCACCGTCGACAGGAACGTCATCGGAGTGGTGATGACTTCATCCCCGGGACCCACGCCTGCAGCCAGGAACGCCAGATGAAGCGAGGCCGTGCAGTGGACGGTGCCGGTGACGGCTGGGAGGGACAGGTAGGCGGCGAACTGCCTCTCGAACTCGTAGACCTTCTGGCCCGTGGTCAGAAAGAGGGAGTCGAGAACAGCGGCGGAGGCGGCCTTCTCATCCTCGCCGAGGGAATGACGGTAGAAGTCGACGGACATGGGGAAAGAGGGTAGGGGCTGGCGGCCGGGTCATCAAGCCCAACTCCAAGCGGCCGCCAGCCAAGTCCTGCCGGGGAGGGCTACTTGCCTCTCTCGGGCCGCACGGCGTCCAGGGCGTCCTTGACGGCCTGGCGGGGATCCGCTGACAGGACGGAACCCCGGCCGGGCCACTCCGCGTAGCTCAGCTGGAGGCCAAGATAGCGAAGCCCGTCGCGGCTCTTGCGGATCGAGGTGACGAGTCCCTGGTCGGCTCCCTCCGCCACACCGAGGAAAAGCCTCGTGTCCTTCAGTCCGGTCCGGATCCTCTCCCGCTGCTGCCCTTCTCCCTCGGGGTTGAAGGGACCGCCGATGCTCGCGACGCCCACGAAGGTCCCGGGCTTGCGCATGGCGACGTTGTAGGCCAGGACGCCCCCTCGTCCGATTCCGAAGAGCGTGACGGGAAGCTCGGCGCCCGCCGTCCGCTGGCGGACCTCGGCGATGGTCACCTCGGCGGCTTTCAAGGCCCGCGCGGTGGGCCCCCAGCCAAAGCGCTTGCGCCCGACTCTCGATGGCCCGCGGGGAATGGCGACATAGAGGTTTCGGGCCTTGGCCTCCTCCAGGAAGGGAGTCGCCGCGGACATCGGATCCGAGGAGGCGTCGTGGAACACGATCAGGATGCCGGCGGGTTTCGTCCCTTCGGGACTCACGAACAGACCTTCCTTGATGACGGCGGCGTCGCCGGCCTCGCGGTTCTTCTTGGCTCCCGCGAGGATCCTGTTGAACTCGGGCTTGGCATGAAGGGGGACGAGGTCCTTGTCCGCCATCAGCATTCCCTCGTCATCAAGCCCGGCGGCGATCGCCTTGTCGAGGTTCTTGAAGGCCGAGTCGATCTTCCCCTCGCGCACGTCGAGACAGGCGAGATTGAAGGGGGCCGTGGGAAGCTCGCCGAGGTCCCAGGACCTCTGGAAGAACTCGCGGGCCTTCACGACTTCGCCCGCATTGGCGGCCGTCACTCCGAACCTCTCGAACTGGTAGGGATCACTTCCCGCGTCGGGATCGGAGACCATGGGGGGTTCCGCCGGTCTGGCGGGAGGAAGGTTCAGGGAGTCCCCTGCACTTGCCGGGGTCGAGGCAGGAGCCTTGGGCGCCGCGGGCGTCTTTCCGGCGTCGAGGGGGAACGAGAGAAAACCGAGGATCGCAACCGCGATCGAGAGGAGACACTTCATCGGGTCGGGATTCTACCCGGGCAGGGGACCGAGCTTCCTCTTGAGCCCTCTTCCATACAGAACCCGGGTGGCCCGGCGAATGAGACCGAGGACCTTCATGTCGTAGGGAAAGCTCAGATGCCGTGCAATCAGGTTTCCGATGGGAGCCAGCGGGGCGAAGGGAACGGTCAGCGACTCGGTGCGGGTCCACTGTCTGATCCCTTCGACTCCGTGCCGCACGCCGACGCCGCTCGCCTTCACTCCTCCGAGAGGCGCCTCGACGACGAGGTAGTTGACGAGGACATCGTTGACGATCGCGTTGCCCGTTTGGAGCCGTTCGGCAAATCGCTTCGCCTTGTCCGTGGGCCCGAAGACCGTGGCGTTCAGACCGAGATGGGTGTCGTTCGCGGCGGCCAGTGCTTCTTCCTCGGACCGGACGCGCATGACCCCGACGAGGGGCCCGAAGGTCTCCTCTCGGGTCAGTTCCATCCCGGAAGTCGCTCCGAGGACGACGGTCGGTTCGAAGAAGCTCTTCCCGAGATCCTCTCTCGCCTTCCCGCCGGAGACGAGCTTGGCCCCCTTCTTGATGGCATCTTGGAGCTGGGAGGCGACGATCTCGATCTGCCGGGGAAAGGTCACGCTGCCGAGATCGTGTTCGCTCTCGAGCCCTGCGCTGGCACGCGCCTGCCGGAGCGCCTTCACGCGGTCGACGAACCGGCGCTCGAACTCGTCCGCGATCGGCTCCTCGACGATGATGCGCTCGGTCCGGATGCAGGCCTGTCCGCTGTGAAAAAAGCTCGACCACGCCGCCGCCCTGGCCGCGCGATCCAGATCGGCTCCCGATAGGACGACGAACGGCGACTTCCCCCCCAGCTCGGTGACGCACGGGATCAACCGCTCTCCGCAACGCGAGGCCACCCTGCGGCCCGTCGCGACCGAGCCCGTGAAGATCACGCCGTCGGAGAGCTCCGTCACGCGGGCTCCGGCCTCTCCCCGTCCCGTCACGACCTGAAAGACGCCGGGTGGATTCCCGGCGGCCTTCCAGAGTTCTGCGAGCCTCACCGACGTCAAGGGGGTGACCTCGGAGGGCTTGAGAATGACGGCGTTTCCCGCGACGAGGGGCGCCACCGCATCCGCGGCGTTGTTGAGGATCGGGAAATTCCAGGGCCCGATGACGCCGACGACCCCGAGCGGCTTCTTGACGAGCAGAGTCCGCTTCGTCTGCATCAGGAACGGACGCCTCACCTCGCGGCGGAGGGCCCTCTTGGCCGAGGAGCAGCAGAAACGGACCACCTCGCAGAAGTAGAGGAGCTCGACGCCCTCTGCCTCGTGGCGGGGCTTGCCGCTCTCGCGAACGAGGGTCGCGATCACCCCAGGATCGTCCAAGATGGCGTCCCGCCACTTCTTCAGAGCCTCCGATCGCTCCGAGACCGGCAGGGACGCCCAGCCCGGGGCGGCGGCGCGCGCCCTGTCAAAGGCCGCGTCCACTCCGGCCGGTCCCTCGTCAGGGACCTCACCCACGATCGACCCGTCAATCGGCGAGAGAACGCGGATCAAAGCAAGCGGGGCCACGGATGTCGCCATCCGCGCATGCTACCGGAATCCGGGTTCTGTGCTTCCGGAAGATCGGAAGCCCTAGCAGCCAGAAGGAGGGACAGACATTGAACCTCAGGGACAAGGGACAGACATTGAACATCAAAAAGGAGGGACAGACATTGAACGTCATTGAACGTCATTGAAAGATTTCATGTGGGGATGGGGACAGACAAACTAGGGGAGACAAACTAGGGGAAAAGCTCCCCGAGGGAATCTTGGGATTTCGGGATTTCAGGGACAGACAATTTCCAGACGTCAGGGACAGACAATTTCCAGACGTCAGCAGACGTCAGGGACAGACAATTTCCAGACGTCAGCAGACGTCAGGGACAGACAATTTCCAGACGTCAGCAGACGTCAGGGACAGACAATTTCCAGACGTCAGGGACAGACAATTTTCAGAATTCAGGAAGGAACGCCAGGATTTGGCGTAAAATTGGCGTATGAGAACGGGGCGAGCGTTTCCGGCAGAGGACTCCCAGGCGGGCTTCTTCCACTGCATCTCCCGCGTCGTGGATCGCCGCTTCATCCTCGGTGACCCCGAGAAGGAGACCTTCCGCAAGATCCTCAGGGCCTGCGAGACCTTCTACGGCCTGAAGATCCTGACCTTTTGCGTCATGTCCAACCACTTCCACATCCTCGTGGAAGTGCCTGAACCACGCGAGCTTACCGAAGAGGAGGTCCTCTCTCGAGTGGCAGCCCTCTACTCTCCCAAGTTCGTCTGCGGTGTCCGAGAGGATCTCGACACCTTCAGGCAAGCCGGCCTTGAAGAGCGGGCTCAGGCTCTCCTGGCCTCTTTCACGCGCCGGATGTGGAGCCTCAGCAACTTCATGAAGTCCCTCAAACAGCGCTTCTCCAGCCTCTACAACCGGAACAACCAGCGATCCGGCACCCTCTGGGAGGAACGTTTCAAGAGCATCATCGTCGAGGGAGACGAATCCGCCCTTCTCACCATGGCCCTGTACATCGATCTCAATCCCATCCGCGCTGGGCTCGTGAGCGATCCCGCCGAGTACCGCTTCTGCGGTTACGCGGAGGCCGTCGGGGGCAGCGAGGCCGCCCGGGAAGGCCTCCGATCACTGCTTTCCCGAAGACCAAGGTCGTGGAAGATCGTCCAGGCGGAGTACCGGCGCCTGCTCTATTCCAACGGGGAAGAAAGCTCGATCCGGAAGGGGTTCACGCGCGAGCAGACCGCGGATGTGGAAGCCCGGGAAGGACATCTGCCGGCCGGGACGGCACTCCGGCACCGGATTCGCTACCTCTCGGAGGGCGTCATCCTGGGGAGCCGCGTCTTCATCGACGGCTGGCTCGAACGAAACCGGTGGCGATCCGGAGATAGATCGGGAAATCAAGGCTCGAATCGACACCTCCCGGACTTGACGGCCCTGGGGATCTTGCGTCCCGCCCCGGCCTGACGCCCGGAGATTTCCCGCACACCATCACGTGACCGACAAGGCCCTTCGCCGTCCCCGCTCCCCTTTGCCCGGAGGAGACGAGCCTCGCACGCGCCTTCCTCAGCCGTTTCCCCGGTCTCCCTGACCAGCGAGGACTCGATCCAGCACGTTCCCCATTCGCTCGGCCGTTCCCGTCCGGCGAGGATCCAGGCGCCGGTTGGAGGTGTGCTCATCTCTCGATCGCACGAGGAGGATGGAGACGGCAGCCTCGAGAGGACGGACGATACAATCCAGGCTGGATGACCTCCGAGGACCATCTCTCCGATCTCTTTTTCGCGGACCTCCCCCTTCCGCACGGCGTGCGGGCGGGAATCGCCGCCTGTGGCTTCACCCGTGCCACCCCGGTGCAGGCAGCCACCCTCCCTCTCCTTCTCGCGGGGCAAGACGTGGCCGCCCAGGCCCAGACTGGAACCGGCAAGACGGCCGCGTACCTCGTCGCCGTGTTCACGCGCCTCTCGTCGCCTCCCCCACGGCCCCGTCCTCCCCTGGCTCCGCGGGCTCTGCTCGTGGCGCCGACCCGCGAGCTCGCCGTCCAGATCCAGGCGGACGCCGTGGCTCTGGGGCAGTTCCTTCCGTTGAAGATCGTCACCGTCTACGGCGGAATCGACTACGCCAAGCAGCGGGACCAGCTCCGGGCCGGCTGTGATCTCCTCATCGGGACCCCCGGAAGACTCCTCGACTACGAGGAACAGAAGGCCACGACCTTCGGCTATGTCGAGTCCCTGGTGATCGACGAGGCAGACCGGCTCTTCGATCTCGGGTTCATCAAGGATCTCAGACGGATCCTGAGGCGTTGCCCGCCCCCGCACGAACGCCAGTCCGTTCTTCTTTCCGCGACTCTGAGCTATCGAGTCATGGAGCTCGCCTACGAGTACATGAACGATGCCAAGAAGATCGAGATCAACCCCGAACGCGTGACGGCGGACCGCGTGATCCAGTCGCTGTACCACGTCGCCACGTGGGAGAAGGTCTCGCTTCTTTCGGGACTCCTGAAGCGCGAGGGTTTCGATCGAGCCGGCGAGGGGAGCGTCTCTTCGGAGCCGCCCTCGCGCGCCATGCTGTTCGTGAACACGAAGCGATTCGCGGACCACCTCGTCACGACGCTGAAACGCCTGGGCTTCCGGGCGGGCGCCCTCAGCGGGGACCTGCCCCAGATGAAGCGCCTGAAGATCCTCTCCGAGTTCAAGGCGGGCAAGCTCCCGATCCTCGTTGCCACCGACGTGGCGTCTCGAGGACTGCACATCGACGGCGTCACTCACGTCTTCAACGTGGATCTCCCGCAGGACGCCGAGGACTACGTTCACCGGATCGGCCGGACCGCCCGCGCCGGCAAGAGCGGGAAGGCGATTTCCCTCGCCTGCGAGAACTACGTTCTCTCCCTGGACGCCATCCAGAAGCTGATCGGCTTCCCGATACCGGTGGAACATCCGGGCGAGTCTCTCTTCCTGTCTCTGGACGCCGCGAAGAAGGGAGTTCCCGTCACGTCGGGCGGGTCGCGCCACATCGCGCCCGACGACGACGGCGAGGACGAGGAACCGGCCGAGATCGAAGAAACCCCCGTCGCGGCAGCTGCCGTCGAGGCCGCCCTGGAAGCACCGATCGAGGTCGAGGACGAGCCGTCCCCGGGCGCACCAACGGGAGCTCCCGATTTCTGGGTGCGAGAGGCCTTCGGCCTGGAAGAAGCGCTGCCCGCGGGTTCCGTCTCCGTCTCCCCTTCCTCCCCGGGTCCGGCCCGCAAGAGACGCCCCCGGCGGCGCCGGCGTCCCGGTCCAAAGGAGGCCCCCTCGGCCGCGCCAGAGGCCTCCTGAGAGCGATTCCCTTGGCGGTATGATGCCCGCCTAGCGCCCCGGACCAGCCTCAACGGAGGGAAGAAATGCCTTACGCAGCCGTGAATGGCCAGCGCCTTTACTACGAGGTCGGAGGTGACGGCGACGTCATCGTCCTCCTCCACGGATTCCTGGCGAGCCTCGACATGATGGAGGCGCCCGCGACGGGGCTGGGCTCCGGGTTCCGCGCCCTGCGCGTCGAGCGGCGAGGACACGGGCGCTCGAGCCCGGCGCAGGCCTCCGTATCCCTCGCGGATGAGGCAAAGGACATCCTGGCGCTTCTCGACTGGTTCAGCTGCGACGCCGCTCATTTCGTGGCCCACGACAATGGCGCCGAGGTCGCTCTCGAGTTCGCCTTGACCTTCCCGACAAGGACTCGGTCCGTCGCTCTTCTCTCGCCCGAACTCGACGGGAACCCGATGTCCCCGGAGGCCATCGCAGCCTGGCGGGACCTCGTGCTGCTCTACCGCATGGACCCTCAACGGGCCCTCAACGAGAAGTACTTCCCGCAGCACATCTTCGACGCGGCCCGGGAGCGGGACGAAGAAGAGGGCACCTTCGAGAGGATCTCGAACATCTACCTCAAGGCCGGCCCGAGCTCCTACTACTCCTTCGATCCCGCGCCGCGAGCAAACCCCCGGCACATCCAGAGACTGGGGGAGCTGAAGGCCCCCTTTGCCGTCCTGATCGGCGAGCGTGACGAGCCGGACCGGATCCGGGCCGCCGCCTACCTCGCCCGCGGCGTCCCCGGAGCCCAGTTCTTCAGCTTCCCGGGACTCTCCCGGTTCCTCCACATCGAGGATTCACGAGCCGTCATGCGGCGGCTGAACGACTTCTTCATGCCCGAGCCGGAGTTCGAGCGGTAGACCCCCGACGAATCCGAACAGCGTCAGAAGGAACCGGGCCGAGGGAGGCACGCTGACGGCACGAGATGTCTGCGCGCGTTCGGCCCGGCCGGTTCACGTGGCCTACGTGAACCTGGCCTTCCTCCCTCTGAAGAGCGCCCGGGAGCTTCTGGAACGCCAGGCGACGATGCGCCTCTTCTGCGAGGCCGTCACGAACGAACCGGGAATCACCATCAGCCTTCTGAGCCGGTTCGGCAGCGATGAGGACCTCGAGTTCGCAAACGTGCGGGCCACGTTTCGCTCCGACTGGTCCGGTTCGCCCTGGCCCCGTTTCTGGCACCAACCGGCGGGGCTCCTTCGAGTTCTCCGCGATCTCGAACCGGACATCATTCACGTCAACGGGTTCGTCTTTCCCGTCCAGACCGCAGACATCAAGAGAGCGGCCAAACCCGGGGCGGCACTCCTCCTGCAACACCACGGGGAGACCGTGCCCGAAGGCGCCCAGAAGCTCCGGCAGGCCGTCGGCACACGGCTCTCGGACGGCGTCCTCTTCACGGCGACCGAGATGGCTCGCCCGTGGATCGAGGCGGAGATGTTCAGACAGGACGTCCGTGTCTATCAGGTCCTGGAGGCCTCGACTCTCTTTTCCCCCAAACCGAGGGAGTCCGCGCGCGCCGCGACGCGCCTCGGAGGCGACCCGGCCGTGCTGTGGGTCGGACGGCTTCACCCTCGCAAGGACCCCGAAACGGCCCTTCGCGGATTCGAGGCCGCCGCCAGTTCCCTGCCCGGGGCCCGGCTCCACATGGTCTTTCAAGAGGACGTCCTTCTTTCCCAGCTCGAAGCCCTCATCACACGATCGCCCGTCCTCCGCGGCCGGGTCGAGATGATCGGGCGCGTGGAGCACGAGAAGCTGCCGGACTACTACAGCGCCGCCGACCTCTTCGTCACGTCGAGTCCGTCGGAAGGCTCGAACTACGCCCTGATCGAGGCCCTCGCCTGCGGGCTTTTCCCCGTGGGAAGCGACATCCCGGCGCACCGGGCGATCACCTCGAATGGGGACCTTGCCTGCCTCTTCACTCCTGGGGACCCCGTTTCGTGCGGCGAGGCGATTTCGCGGGCCCTTGGACGCCTGCGGGGAGAGGCGACTCTCAGAAGCCGGGTGCGAGTCCACTTCGAGGAGAACTTGTCGTGGAGCTCGATTGGCCGCTCTGCCGCGGCCGCCTATCGCTCGGCCTCAGCGCGCGAGCTGGCGGCGGCGCGATGAGGGTTCTCCTCGTCCTTCCGGGGGGGCTGTCGAGCATGGAAGAGGGGGCCTTCATCCCTGCTCTCGCCGCCCTCACCTCGCGGATAGCGGCTCACCATGAAACGACCGCCTTCGTCCTGGCACAAGACCCGGAACCTCGGGAGTACAGCTTCAGGGGCGCCCGAGTGGTGTCTCTCGGAGCCCCGCTCGATCTGGCTTCCAGCGGCCGGACTTTCCTCACGAAGCTCGCGCAGTTCCGCCGGGCGCTCGCCCGGCATGGCCCCTTCGATGTGGTCCACGCGTTCTGGGCCAACACATCCGGACTCCTCGCGGCCCTGTCGATCCCCGAAAAGACGCCCTTCGTCGTCAGCCTCGCCGGAGGCGAGTTCGCCGCTTGCCCCGAGATCTCGTACGGGCAGGAGACCACGCTTGCGGGGAGGATCCGGGTGCGCTGGGCGCTCAGGCGGGCGGACGCGATCACGGCGGCCTCTGGGTTCATCGAGCACATGGCCGGCCGGCGGGGCTGGTCCGTCAGGCGAATCCCCCTCGGGGTGGATGCCGGACTGAGCACTCCCCTGCCCGCCATCCGGAGCAGACCTCCCTATTCGATCCTCAGCCTGGCTTCCCTGAACCTCGTGAAGGGCCCATTCGTGCTGCTCGACGCTTTCGGGATCCTCCTGAAAACGGGCCTCGACGTCACCCTGACTCTCGCCGGAGAAGACGCCCTCGATGGCCGCGTGGAGAGACATGCGAGAGCCGGCGGACTCACCTCTCGAACGCTCTTCCTCGGCCGGGTTCCACCGGGGCAGGCCAGCGCCCTGCTGAAGCGTGCAGACGTCCTGGCCGTCTCGTCCTTTCACGAAGCGGGTCCAGTGGCGGCAGTGGAAGCGGCCGCCGCGGGAGTTCCGATCGCCGGGACGGCGGTCGGGCACCTCGCCGACTGGGCGGGCGGACTCTGCGAAGCGGTTCCTCCGGGCGACCCCGCGAGGCTCGCGCAGGCGATCGGCCGGCTGCTCGCCTCGCCTTCCCGTCGCCTCGAGCTCAGAAAGCGGGGACGAGCCTGGGCGGCGGTGTACGACGCGGACAGGACCGCGACGGAGTTCCTTGCGGTCTACGAGTCCCTGCTGAAGGCCTGAGCGCAACACGGGGGAATCCCTCGGCAGAAAGCCGGGGATTCCCCCTCATCATGCGACCTACGGGGTCGGAACCAGTCCGATGGCCCGGGCCAGGAATTCCCCGATCTCGCCGCGCGTCAAGGGGTTCCCGACGCACATCGTCAGACCGTTGCCCACCGTGCCCGCGCACCCGGCCGTCATCCGGTCGGCAAAGGCCACGTTGACCTCTCGCCTCGGCCAGCCGGCTGTCTGCATCCCGGGATCCGTCCAGCCCGAGCAGGCGGGCCAGGGTTCGGAGCAGCCGGGATCGATCTCTCCCACCGTCGAGAGAAGGGTCGGGAGCAGCGTTCCCTGCCTCAGTCTTTCGAGGAACGTGGCCATCTCACCGCGCGTGAGAGTGTTTGCGGGCAGATAGCAGAACCCCTGGTCGCAGGTGGCTCCGATCGTGATGCCCCAAGTCTTGATCCAGTGGATGGCCAGCCACTGCGGGTGGGCGCAGGGCACATCCGGGAAGTCCGTCGAACCCGCCCCGGCGGGAATGCAGGTCGCGGGGGCCAGGGCCGTGGATCGCGTCCGCCACCACTGGTAGGCGCGGGCCAGGTACTCCGCCATCAGGGCGCGTGTCACCTGTGTGGCCGGGGCAAAGTCGGGGATCCCGTCGCCGGGTGAGAAGTCGGCCTCCATGATGCCGGCATCCGCCATCCTCGACGAGGAGAGGAAGTAGAAGTCGGTGTCGGAGACGTCCCGGAAGGCCCGGACCGAGAGAGCGCCGGGAAGCCTCGCCACCTCGCTGCCCCAGAGCGTGAGGCCCACGTCGTAGCGGCCCGCGGGAGCAGAGAGATCGGGTCCCAGGGTTCCCGTGACCGTGGAGGGCGTCAAGGTCGAGACCGTGAACGGGCCCGCGGAGCGCCCGTCGAGACTGGGCGCCAGGGACATTCCGTCGCCGATGCCGGCTCCCGCCGCCGAGAGGACCGTCGAGCCGTACCGGAAGTGTTGCGATGGGGAAACGCTCGCGAGCGAGAAGCCGGAGCTCGCGACCTGGAACCAGGACTCGAGCGACACCGAGGCCGCGGCGCTCCCGCAGCCGGGGACCGCCGTCACGTTCCAGTAGTACGTCGTGCCGGGATTCAGGGCGACGGCGACGCTCGTAGAGGGCGCCATGACGGACCTGAAGACCGGGGTTTGAGCCGTGACCGGGCTCGTGCTCAGACGGATGTCGTAATGCGAGGCTCCCGGGACGGCGGACCACTCGAGGTCCGTCTCCTTGGGCACATCGAGGGTCGCGAGCGCGGGCGAGAGGGTGTGAGACGGTGTGATGGTCCACGGACAGGGACCCGACACGAAGAAGTAGACCGGCGAGGTCGAGCTCCCGCACGGGTTCGTGGCCCGGACTTGCCAGTAGTAGGTGGTACTCGGGAAGAGGACCGGGATCGCGGCCGTGTTCGCGGTCACGTCATCCGCCAGGATTCTCTGGGGCGGGTTGACCGTGTCGAAGAGGACGCGGTACCGGCCGTAGGGCTGCGGGGTCCATTCCAGGGAATTCTCCGCATAGCCGGCGGCTGCCTGGAGAGGCTTGACCGCCGCCGGGACCGCCGCCGACTGCGTGATGGCGACCGCCCGCGTACCCGTCGCAAAGCAGGTTCCGTTATTCGACGTGACCTCGAGCGTGACGGTTCCAGAGACCGGGGCGTTCCATGTGATGTTGGGGGTTCCCTGCCCCGAGACCAGGGTGCCTCCCCCGAGAACGCGCCAGAAGAAGGTCGTGCCTGGCGTGTTGCTGACGGAGGCGGTCTGGCCGGTGGCCCCCGCGCAAACCGATTCGGGGGCCGTGATCGTCGTGGAGGGCGAGGGGAGAATCGTGATCGCCACGTCCGCCGAGGAGGACTGGTTGCAAGCCGCGCTCGTGATCGTCCAGCGCAGGACCACGGGGCCGCTCCCCTGGTTGTGCTGGAAACGCGCTCCCGGAGTCGCGGCATCGGGCAGGAAGGTCCCGGTTCCGCCGCTGACGACTTTCCACTGACCGACCCCGCTCACCGGGGTGTTCCCTCCGAGGGGGGCCGTAGCCGTCCGGGCGCAGATGGACTGCGGCCCGCCCACGGTCGCGGGAGTCGGAGGGTACTCGACGGTGATCACGGCGCTCCCCTGCGAGACACCCGTGCAGACGGCATCGGTGACGGACGTGACGGTATAGATCGTCGTGGCGCCGGGGCTGACGGTTCGCGTGGCTGGCGACGTCGCCACCGCCGGCTGAACGAACCCGTCGGACCACGTGACCGTCCAGGGAGAAACCCCGGTCAGGGCAGCCTGGATCAGGGCGGAAGACCCGCTGCAAACCATGCGGGATCCGCTGACGGAAGCGGTGGGGCTCAAGGTGACCGTCGCGCTCCCGGTCGCGCTGCCCGTGCAGGTGGAATCGGAAAGCGCCGTGACCGTGTAGGTCGTCGTGAAGGCCGGGGTCACCGACCGGACCGCGGGACTCGTCGCGGATGTCTGCAGAAAACCGTCGGACCAGGTGAGGTCCCAGGGTCCGGTGCCGGTCAAGCTGACGGAGAGGTTCGCCGATCCGCCGCCGCAGATGGTGGTCGATCCCGAGACCACTCCGGTCGGAACGGGATTCACGGTGACCGTCGCGCTTCCACTGGACGTTCCCGTGCACGTGGCGTTCTGGATCGTCGTGATCGTGTAGACCGTGGTGGAGCCTGGCGTCACCGTCCGGACAACGGGACTCGCTGTCACGTTGTTCTGCTGGAGTCCATCCGACCACAGAATCGAGAAGGGACCGGTCCCGGTAAGGGCCGCCTGGATCGTGGTCGACTCGCCCGCGCAGATCTGCGCACCGCCGGTGACGAGCGCCGTCGGGACGACGGACACTGTCAACTCGGCCGAAGGAGAGACGGTCTCACCCCACACGGGCGGAGCCTCGTAGACGATCACGGAGTAGGTCCCCCCGAAGGAAGGCCCGACGCCACTCAGTGTGAGGGTGTCGGTCTTCGAACCCGAGATCTTGGGGCCGTCATCGAGGGGAGAGCCCCCGTACAGCCACTGGTAGGAGAGATTGCTCCCGCCGGCGGAGACGGTGAAGGTCGCATCCGAACCCGAGCAGACAGTCTGGCTCTGCGGGGGAGTGTTGATCACGGGGTTGACGACGGGCCCAAGCACCCGGGCCTCGATCTTTCCGGTTCCGAAGAGATTGAAGGCAGCCACGGACAGATCGCCCGACATGCGGACGAGGCTGAGATTGGCGTGTGTTTCCCCGAGCAGGTTCTTGTCGCTGATGTTGAACTGAAGGCCGTCCCGCGTCCCCGTCGGAAGGAGCTTCTGCGCCACTGCCTTCACACCGTCTATGAAGGCCACGAGGAAGTGGTTGCCGCTCAGGAAGGAGGCCGAGGCGGTTCCCTGAATCCCGATGGGGTTCTCGTTGATCCGGAATTCGGATCCGTCGCGTTCGCCATCGGGCCGGAATCTCTGGGCTCGCACATCCCCTAACCCGTCGTCTCCTGCCTCGGCGGCGAGGGATGTCCAGGTGATCAGCAGCCGTCCGTCGCTGCCGGCGGCGATCTGGGGCTCGCCCTGGTACCCGGAGGTGATCTGATCGTTGACCAGAAGATCGTCGGAGAGGAACCCGCCCCCCGCATCGAAGCGGCGGATGACGACGGCGTTGCCGCTCATGTCACCGGGCTGCTGCTCAGCCTGCCAGGTCATCAGGAACGACCCGTCCGAGAAAGGAGAGACTTGAACGCGCTGCTGTAGCCCGTTGGAGTTGATGTGAGCTCGCACTTCCTCGGACCCCGGCACGCCCGATGCACTGATGATCCGGAAGTAGATGTCGGCTTCGGTGCCTGGATTCCACCGGCGCCAGGCCACGATGAAGGATCCGTCGGCGCGTTTCGCGACCGCCGGGAAGAAATCCGATAGCCCCGTCAGCGCGTTGACGCGGATCTCGGCCCCGACCGGAGTGCCGGAGGAATCGAACCGCTGGGCGAAGATAGAGGTGCTGCCAGCGTCGGGGGCGGCCCAGACGATCACGAAGTTCCCGGCCGCATCCGCCGCGATGGTGGGCGCGTCCTGCGGGGTCGAAACGGTGCTGACGTGGGTTTGCGGCCCCAGCGGGTTCCCGTCCGTGTCGAATCGCCGGAAGTAGATCCCCTTCGGCGAGGCGAAGAAGTCGCACTGGTAGGCGACCACGAAGAAACCGCTCGCGCTGTAAGCGACGGGTCTGACACCGGCGTAGCACCCCAGGTCGTTCGGGTGAGGGACCGCGGCCGGCTGGGAAACATCGACGTTCGGCCCGTGGGGGCCGATCTCGGCGCGGGAGACGAGCGGAGCGCAGAGGCAAACCGCCAAGACAGGAAAAAGCCAGACGATTCCCAAACGAGCCACTCTCGGGTGCTCCAGCCTCGCGTCGGCGTTCATCTCCTGATCCTCCTTGTGGCTGGGATTTCATCAGAAGACGGGTCCGTCATCAATGGTTGCCTGGGTTGCCTGCCGGAGCCCGAGGTGGAGGGACGCTCAACGATAAAGGGGCCCGGTGAGGGCCCCTTTCGTGGGATTCGGGACAGACTCCGAGGGCTCATGCCGGAACGGGCGCCTGGACGGGAGTCAGCCAGGAGTACCTGTCGGGAACCTTCCCGCTGACGATGTCGAAGAAGGCGGTCTGCAGCTTTTCGGTGATCGGCCCCCGGCTTCCACACCCGACCTGGATCCTGTCGACCGAGCGGATGGGAGTGACTTCCGCGGCCGTGCCCGTGAAGAAGAGCTCGTCTGCCGCGTAGAGCATTTCTCTCGGGATGGTCTTCTCCTCGATGCGGATACCGAGCTCCCGGGCGAGCTGGATGATCGTCAGGCGCGTGATGCCGGGAAGAGTCGAGGAAGCCAGCGGCGGAGTGTAGAGCCGTCCCTTCCACACGACGAACAGGTTCTCACCGGACCCTTCCGAGATGCGGCCCGTGTCATCGAGTGCGATTCCCTCGTCGTAGCCGTTCGTGATGGCCTCCATCTTGATGAGCTGGCTGTTGGCATAGTTCGCTGTTGCCTTGGCCATTGCCGGCATGGAGTTGGCCGCGATGCGCATCCAGGAAGAGCAGCACACGTCGACTCCCCTCTCCAGCGCCTCGGCTCCGAGGTAGCGGCCCCACTTGTAGCAGCCAATCATGACATCCACCGGGTTCGGGAACGGGTTGACGCCGAGGGTGCCATACCCGCGAAAGACCAGAGGACGGATGTAGCACTCCGGAAAGTCGTTCGCCCGGATGGTCTCCAGGACCGCGTCACGCAGCTGGGGAAGCGTGAAGGGGATCTGCATCCGGTACATCTTCGCGGACCAGATCAGCCGGTCGATGTGCTCGTCGAGGCGGAACACTTCCGGACCTCGCGTGGTCTTGTAACAGCGGGCCCCTTCGAAAACTCCGGACCCGTAATGAAGTGCATGGGTGAAGACATGGATCTTGGCGTCGGCGAAGTCGACCAACTTGCCGTTCATCCAGATTTTCTTGACGTCGTCGAAGCTCATGGACGCCTCCGGCAAAGATGGTAGCCGAAATCAGACGGGCAAATCGCTCGAATCCGGCAGCTCACCTGACCAAGTGAGAAAGTGCCGCGACCACGGCCGTCTCGACCCGCAAGACCCTCGGTCCCAAGGAGAAAACGCGTACCCGCTCCGCCTCGAAGACCGAGAGCTCCGCAGGGCTGAACCCTCCCTCGGGACCGACGAAGAGAGAGAGATTCCGTTCGAGCTCCGACGGCGGCTGGAGCCTCGGCGCTCCCGGGGCGGCGACAAAGGGGACCCCGGGCGCCAGAGCCAGAGCTTCCCTCAAGCTGATGGGGCCCTCGACGATGGGCAGGACCGTCCGGCGGCACTGCTTCATCGCCTCGGCCGCGATCCTCCTCAGCCTCGGCATCCTCGAGGCTGTCGATTCGTGATGTCCACGCTGGGTCCGCTCGAGGCTCACGATGTAAAAGCCCGCCGCGCCGCACTCGGTCCCCTTTTCCACCGCCCACTCGATCCGGGAGGGTTCCGAGTTCCCCAGAAAGACGAGGACACGCGACGCGGGCTCACCCTCTCCCTCGACGACCCTCTCGACCGCGACCGACTCCCCCCCTTCGTCGAGGACGCCGATCGCAAGATGACCTTTCCCGTCCAAGAGCCCCGCCGGCTCGCCCGGCAAGAGCCGCTTGCTCCTCACGTGGCGCGTCTCGGAAGCAGGCAGGCTCACGGCGCGGCCCGGTGAAAACGGCTCATTCGGAACGAAGAAAAGAGGGATCTCCCTGCTGGTCACGTCCTCGCGCCTCGTTTCCGGCTCGCGGTGGCGAGCCACTCGTTCTCCTTCAGCAGGAGGAACACCTCGAATCCGGCCCGCGAGAGCTCCACGACGAAGGACTCCTCGGCCTCGGCGAGTTGCCCGGACGTCAGAAGGAGCCCCCCGGGCTTGAGGATCCGCGCCAGATCCGGCACCAGCGGCAGCACTTCCTCGCGCAGCATGTTCGCGACCACGAGGTCCGCCCAGGGAGCGACGGCGGAGAGGGCGGCGGTGCTGCCAGCGAACGGCAGGACACCGGCAATGCCATTCGAGGCCGCGTGCTCCCTGACGGCCAGGGCCGCGTCGCAATCGATGTCGAAGGCCACGACCCGCGCTGCCCCCTCGAGCCGGGCGACGAATCCCAGGGTCCCGGCTCCACAGCCCGCGTCCACGACGGTGAGACCCGCGACGGACAGCCTCTGGAGGAGGCGAACCGCCAGCCGGGTGGACTCGTGAGAGGCCGTGCCAAAAGCCCTCGCGGCCGGCAGGTAGATCCGGCGGCGCCTTCCCGGGGGGGACGCTCGCTCGCCCTCGTGCGGGTCGAAGAGATACCGGCCCGCCGCCACGGCCTTCCTCAGCGCCGCCGACTCCTCGAGCCAGTCCCTCTCGGGCTCGTCTCTCTCGGCCATGATCTCGATGTCTTTCGACAGGAGGGCGCCGCGAGCGTCATCGGCCTCGGTCCCGTCCACCCAGAGCGTCACGGTCCCGTCGGGTTGGGACATCCAGGAGACGGAGAGGTCCTCGAGCGCCTCCATGAGGAGGGTGTCGAAATCCCCTGCGGCCCGGCAGGGAGCGAGGGTGAACTGCCGGACCGCCACGTCTGCCTCCTAGTTGGAGAAGAACTCCCGGATTCGTTCGATGAAGGACTTCTCTTCCTTGTTCGGCGGCGCGGCATCGGTCCCGAACGCCTCGGCGAGCTGCTCGATCGCTTCTCTCTGGGCGGAGGTGAGCTTCTTGGGAACGCGGATCGTCACGACCACGTGCTCGTCTCCCCGGCCCCGCCCGTCCACCCGCGTGACGCCTTTACCCTTCAGGGTGAAGACCTTGCCGGCCGCGGTCGCGGGTGGGATGTCGATCGTCGTCTCCCCCTCGAGGGTCGGGACGGTGACGGTTCCGCCCAGGACGGCGGTCGGAAACGGGATGGCCCACGTCAGGATCAAGTCGACGCCTTCGCGGCGGAAGTGCTCGTGCGGTTCGACCGCCAGGACGACGTAGAGATCCCCGGGCGGCCCCCCCGCGCGCCCGAAGTTCCCGTCGCCGGAAAGCCTCACGCGCGTCCCCTCGTCGACGCCCGCCGGGATCCTGATCGTGAGCGTCCGGTCGCGGGGGACCCGTCCGTCCCCGCGGCACTCCGCGCACGGATTCCGGACCTTCTCTCCGCTTCCCTCGCAATCGGGACACGGCCGCTCGAGCGCGAAGAAGCCCTGCCGGAACTGGACCCGTCCCCGTCCCCGGCACGTCGGACACGCCACGGTCGACTCGCCTTCCTTCGAACCGGTCCCCCGGCAGGAGTCGCAGCGCTCGAAGCGCCGGATCTTGAGGTTCTTCTCGGCGCCGAAGGCGGCTTCCTCGAAGGTCAGGCTCAAGTCGGCCTTCAGATCCTCGCCTTGCCGGCGGCGTCCTCTCCGGCCCGAATCGCCGAAGCCGAACCCGAAGAAGTCACCGAGGATATCGGCGAAATCGCTGAAGGTGACCGGGTCGAAGCCGCCGGGACCGGCGGCTCCCTGAACCCCTTCGGGTCCGAACCGGTCGTACCGGGCCCGCTTCTCGGCGTCCGAAAGGACGGAGTAGGCCTCAGCGCCGGCCTTGAACTTCTCCTCCGCTTCCTTGTTCCCCGGGTTGCGGTCCGGGTGGTACTTGAGGGCAAACTTCCGGTAGGCAGACTTGATGGTGTCGGGGTCGGCATCCTTGCTGACGCCCAGAATCTCGTAGTAGTCCTGCACGGTTTCCTGTCTTTGGGGGGATGGGCCCGCCTCGAGCTCCCCCGGAGGAGAGGGTCTCCGGAGGGGCTCTTTTGGGCTAGTCCTTCTTTTCCTTGTAGAGCATGGCGTGCATCAGGATTTTCTGCACGCCCTGCATGTCCAGGAGCGCGTTGTCGACCTCGCCCCTTTCCTCGGCCGTCATCACTTCGCGGGCGTGCTGGAGGGTCTTGGTGACGCGGTCGCGCTCGTCCTCCTGCAGGAGGTTCCCGAACTCCCGGAAGGTCCGGTCGTTGGCCGTGATGAGGCCCTCGAGCTTGTTCTTCAGCTGCCGGATCTCCTTGCGCTTTGTGTCCGCCTGCTTATTGATCTCGGCCTCGGCGATGATCTTGTCGATCTCGTCGCGGGAGAGGCCGCCCGCCGGGTTGATCTGCATGCCCTGGGCGCGTCCGGTCGCCATGTCGCGCGCCGACACGTTCACGATCCCGGAGGAGTCGATGGCGAACGTGACCTCGATCTGCGGGACCCCTCGCGGAGCGGGGGGGATGCCGACGAGCTGGAACTTCCCGAGGGACTTGTTCTCACGGGCGATCTCGCGCTCGCCTTGCAGGACGTGGATCTCGACGATGCTCTGGTTGTCGGAGACCGTCGTGAACACCTGGGTGTTCTTCGTCGGGATCGTGGAGTTGCGCTCGATCAGCTTGACGAAGAGGCCACCGTGCGTCTCGACGCCGAGTGAGAGCGGGGTGACGTCGAGCAGGACGATGTCCTTGATCTCGCCGCGCAGAACGCCGGCCTGAACGGCCGCGCCGACGGCCACGACCTCGTCCGGATTGATCGACCGGCTCGCGGCCTTGCCGAAGATGGTCTGCACCATCTGCTGGACGCGGGGCGTCCTCGTCTGGCCCCCCACCAGGATGACGGTGTCGATCTTGTCGGGCGTCAGGCCGGCCGCCTCGAGGGCGTTCCTGCAGGGTCCGGCGGTCCGCTGGACGAGAGGCTCCACGAGAGACTCGAAGTGGTCGCGCGTCAGGACGGTGTTGATGTGCTTGGGACCCGTCGCGTCGGAGGCGATGAAGGGGAGCGCGATCGTCGTCTCGGTGGCGGTCGACAGTTCGCACTTCGCCTTCTCGGCCCCCTCCTTCAGACGCTGCAGGGCGAGACGGTCCTGCCTGAGGTCGATCCCCGTGGTCCTGAGGAAGTCCGACAGGAGCCAGTCCATGATGGCCCGGTCGAAGTCCTCGCCGCCCAGGAACGTGTCGCCCGAGGTCGAGAGGACCTCGAACATCCCGTTGTCGATCCTGAGGATCGAGATATCGAACGTCCCCCCGCCGAGGTCGTAGACGGCGATCGTCTCGTTCTTCTTCTTCTCGAGGCCGTAGGCGAGAGAGGCCGCCGTCGGCTCGTTGATGATGCGGAGGACCTCGAGTCCCGCGATCCGGCCCGCGTCACGCGTGGCCTGCCGCTGCGAGTCGTCGAAGTAGGCCGGGACCGTGATGATGGCCTCCCGGATCTCTTCTCCCAGGGTCTCCTCGCAGAATTCCTTGATCTCTCGCAGGACGAAGGCCGCGATCTCCTCGGGCGCGTAGTCGCGGTCGCGGATCCGGATCCGCACGTCTCCATTGGCCGCCGAGACGATCGGATAGGAGAGGTGATCCTTGGCGTGGCGGACCTCGGCGTCTTCCCACTTCCGGCCGATCAGCCGCTTGACCGCGTAGATGGTCTGCGTCGGGTTCGTGATGGCCTGGCGTTTGGCGATCTGGCCGACGAGGCGTTCCCCATCCTCCGTGAAGGCCACGATGGAGGGAGTGGTCCGGGCGCCCTCGCGGTTCGTGATGACCTGCGGTTCGCCCACCTCGATCACGGAGGCGCAAGAGTTCGTGGTGCCGAGATCGATTCCCAAGACCTTTCCCACGGCTCACTCCTCTCGGCTGGCCGGAGTACCGGCGGACGAATCATCGGCGGGATGGGAGAGCGCAGCCGAGACCTTCACCATCGCGGGCCTGAGCAGGCGGTCGTTGAGGATGTAGCCCCTCTGGAGGACGGAGACCACCGTGCCGGGGGGAACGGCATCCGTCTCTTCCCTCATCACGGCCTCGTGAAAGTTCGGATTGAAGGCCTGGCCCTCGGCCAGAACCTCGACGAGCCCCATTCGCTTCAGGGTGTCGGCGAGCTGCCGGGAGATCATCTGGATCCCGAGCTTGAAGTCGGCGAGCGGCCCCTCGGGGACCGTTCCGGCGTGCTGCATGGCCCGCTCGAAGTTGTCCAGGACGGGCAAGAGCTCTCTGAAGAAGTCGCAGAGGGCGTACTTCAAGTAGTCGCTCTTGTCCTTCTCGGTTCGCCTCTTGAGGTTCTCGAAATCCGCCGCCTTCCTGATGGCGGCCTCTCTCAGCCGGCCCGTCTCTTCCTCCGCGAGGATCGTTCGCTCCTTCTCCTCGAGGAGGAGGGCCTCGAGCTCTTTGACCCGCGCCTCCAGCGTCGCCGCGTGGGGAACCTCCTGGGGCGGGGTCCCGGGCTCGATTCCCATCTCCACTTCCTCGGTGAGCTCCACTTCGATGGGGGCCGGAGCCAGAGAGGCAGACCGTGGAGCCTCCTCCCGGCGATGACGCTCTTCCACCGCCGCGACGGCCTTCTCGGCGTCGGCCAGCGCCCTGGCCAGGTCGTCCCCGCTCGTCTCGTCGAGGTACAAGATGTTCTCGTCCGACGAGCCGGATCGCCTCTTGTCGTTGCTCAAGATCCTTCCTCCTTCAGCCGTCTCGTGAGAACCCGGCTGACCTCCTCCACCATGGGCACGATTCGAGCATATTCCATTCGCCGTGGGCCGATGACGCCGATGGCTCCGAGGATCCTCGAGCCGGTTCCGTAGGCCGCGGCGACGATCGAGCTGTTGGTCTCGCGCGTGAACGAGCTCTCCGACCCGATGACGACCGACAGGCCCGGCTGCATCAGGCAGTCGGACAGGAGCCTCACGAGGCGCGCCTTCTCGTCCAGGGCCCGGAACATCCGGCGCAGCGCTTCGAGATCCTTCCCGAACTCCGGCTTCTCGAGCATCGTCTCGGTTCCCTCGACGATGACCTCGCCCTCTCCCCCCGGTTCCGGTTCGGAGAAGGCTCTCCTTCCCAGCTCGAGGGCCTTTCTGAGCGCCTCGTCGAAGAGCACCTTTTCTTCCATGAGGCCCGTCAGAAGGAGCTGCTGGATCTCGCTGAGCGTCTTGCCCGCGAAGTCGGCCGTCAGCCGGCGAGAAATCGACTCGAGGTCGGGCCCCGTGTAGTCCTCCGAGGTCTCGATCAGGCGCGTGTCGACGAGGCCAGTGTCGGAAACCTGGACCACCAGGACTTTTGCCTCCGCGACTCTCGTCAGATGAACCGACTGGAGAACGAAGCGCGCGGAGTCCGGCGCCGAGACGACGGCCACCTCCCCCGTCATCCGCGACAGGACGCGCGAAGCCGTATGCAGGAACTTGTCGAGTTCTCCCGGCTCGGACTCGACCTCTGTCGTGATCGCCTTCTTTTCCTCGGGGCTCGGAGCCGTCACCGTCATCAGCTCGTTCACGAACGTCCGGTAGCCGAGATCGGTCGGCACCCTTCCGGCGGAGACGTGCGGGTGCGTCAGGAAGCCGAGGTCCTCGAGGTCGGCCATCGCGTTTCTCAGGGACGCGGGCGACAGATCGAACCGCCCGCCCTTGGTCAGCTGGCGGGAAGAGACGGGCACCGCGCTGCGGATGTAAGCGACCACGACGGATGCCAGGACATCCCTCGAGCGCGGATCCAGCACGCTTGCCTTCGGCCCCATCTCCCTTCACCCCCCGGCTGGCTCCCTTCCAGGCACCCAACCCTTCTCTCCGCGAGGCCCTGTAAAGGGGACTATCCTGAACGAGCCCGCGAAGGAACCCAGAGAGAACTCTTTATGTTAACAAACCACCGTTGCGAGCCTTCGTCGGTCGCCATCCTGGGCCGGAGCCGCGCCGGCAGGGCCCTGTTCGCCGCGCTGATTCAAGCGGGGTCCCCGGTCTCCCTGATCCCGGCGCGCCGGACCCTCCGATCATCCTCCCTGCCCCGGCCTCTCGTGTCAGCCGAAGTCCTGGTCTTGGCGCTTCCCGACAGGTTCCTGTCGATGGCGGCGGCAGAGATCGCGCGGAGGATCCCCGGGGCCCGTGCCTCGGTCCTCCACCTCTCGGGAGCGCTCGACCACACCGTGCTGCTCCCGTTCGTCCCCACGGGCCGCTCGGTGGCGAGCTGCCACCCCATCCAGACCCTCAGGGGCGAGACGGATGCAGGGTCCCTGTTCTCGGGCGTGACGTTCGGCATCGAGGGCCAGCCACCGGCCCGCCGCCGCGCGGCGGCCCTCGTCAGACGCCTCGGCGGGGTTTCCGCAACCGTCGCCCCCGGCACCAAGGCTCTCTACCACCTCGCGGCTTCACTCGCTTCGAACGCGACGGTTGCCCTCGCGGGGCTCGCGGAAGACCTCCTGCGCCAGACTGGTTTCAGCCAGGGCTCCGCGAGGCGGGCCCTCGCTCCCCTGATGAGGAGGAGTCTCGAGAATGCACTCGAAGCGGGGCCGAGACGGGCCCTCACCGGTCCGGTCGCCCGGGGAGACTTGGCGACCCTGAAGCGGCACCGGGACGCCCTCTCCGCGGCGGATCCGGCTCTCGTCCCGCTCCTCGACGCGCTCGTTCACCTGCAGCGCCGCCTCCTGGAAAAGGGTCCCTGAGGCTCTCTCGGGATCGTGCAGGGGGAAATTCCCTCCTGGCGGGTCCCTCGGTGCTAACATTCACATCCCAGTCTCTTCGAGACAGGACGGGCGAAGGATCGATGGTCTTCTTCAACTACGCCACGATGCAGATGGCCGCGAAGATCGTTTACTACGGTCCGGGTCTGTGCGGCAAGACGACGAACCTGCACGTCATCTATAACCGGACGGCCCCGAACTCGCGCGGTGAGATGGTGTCTCTGGAGACCGAGACCGACCGGACGCTGTTTTTTGACCTTCTCCCCCTCGACGTCGGGGTGATCGGCGGGTTCAAGACGCGTTTGCAGCTCTACACCGTTCCGGGTCAGGTCTTCTACAACACGACGCGGAAGCTGGTGCTGAAGGGTGTCGACGGGATCGTCTTCGTCGCCGACTCCCAGCGCCCCATGCTCGAGCCGAACCGGGAGAGCTTCAAGAACCTGCAGGACAACCTCGCCGAGGCCGGACAGGACTGGCGGAAGATCCCGCTGGTTCTGCAGTACAACAAGCGCGACATCACCAATATCCTGACCGTCGACGAGCTGAACGCGGCGCTCAACCCGGACGGAGCGATCGAGTGGTACGAATCTTCGGCCGCCAACGGTCTGGGTGTCTTCGAGACCCTGAAGGGGATCTCGAAACAGACGCTGAAGGTCCTGCGCGAGAAGATGTCGCAGGATCTCAAGAAGCCCTCGGTCATCGCGGCTCCGGCGGCGGGCATCAGCCAGGCGATCCCCGTTCTTTCACCGGGTGGTCTCGCGGGACAGGTCCCCGGAGGTCCTTCAAAGGGTCAGGGAGAGACTCTCGCAAAGCTGGCCCGGTTCGCCGAGTTCAGCGGTGGGACGGGAGCGACACCGCCCGCGGTGCCGGCCGTTCCGCCTTCCACTTCGAGCACGACGGCGAAGGTCCCCGCCCTTTCGACCGAACCCCCTCCTTCCGCCCCTGTGCTCGCGCCGCCTCCGAAGCCCGAGGCGGTGGTCTTTTCAGAAGCCGAGACTCCTTCCCAGAAGGCTGTCCCGGCGGAGACTTCTGTGAAACACGTTCGAGTCCGTTCGAACGTCGACATCCTCTCCGAGCTCGACAAGCTCCGGAAGGCCTCGACGCAAAAGCCGCCCGGATCATCAGGAGCTTTCCCGGTCGTCCCGATCGCGGGCTTGACGGGGGAAACCGGCAAGAAGTCAGCGATCTCCCTGGACGACATCCTCTCCAACGCCCAGAACCACAAGCGGGAGCTCTCGAAGTCTTTCGACGTGGCCGTGCCGCGCGACACGCTGCACCAGAGCCGTTCGGTCGTCGTCGCCCTGCGTTTCAGCGACGAATACGGGGGACCCCTCATGCTCGAGAAGACCTTTTCGGTCGATCTCTCGAACCTCCGGGATGTCCAAAGATTGCTCCTTTCCCTCAAATTCAACGTTCAGGGCGAGTAATCCTTCAAAAAAGTTGCCGTGAAGGCTCCTCACCCCCTTGACCGGGGAGCGGGTCTTCGCGCTAACTTAGCGCGTGCGGAAAAACCAGGCTTCTTTTCCGGCCGTGCCAGCTTTTTCCCCGTTTTCGGCACGGTCCTTTTTCGTGATCCCCGCTCTCGCGTGCCTGGCTCTGGCAGGTTCGGGGTGCTCCTCCTCGCAATCGAAGTCTCAGGCGCCGGTGACGGCTCCGTCGCAGGCCCGGCAACGGGAACCGGAAACGAACCAGGCTTTCCGGGTGGCGTCCGAGCAGTTCTATCGCGGCAAGGCTCACGCTCTCTCGGGCGAACCCGACTGTGCCCGCCTCGAGTTCGACGCGGCCCTGGAGACCATCCGCCAGAATGCCCGGCCCGGCAATGCGGCAGACCTGGCCTTCGCGCAGCAACTCTTCGACAGTATCGATCTCTACCGGACGATCCTCTCCGGTCCCAACGGCTCGGAGGAACGCCCCCCGGCCGAAGACACCTCCGACACCCTGATCGCGTCGGTCCCGCCGGCTCCGAGTCAGGAGGAGCTGGAAACGGCCAAGAACGAAGTAGCCGGGTCCCAGAAGTCCGTCACCTACGACGTGCCCCTCGTCGTGAATGACGCGGTCCTCAGGGCCATCGCGTTCTACCAGTTCCGGACGCCCCAGCACTTCGCGGCCGCCCTGAAAAGGAGCGGGCGCTATCTGCCGATGATGCGGCAAATCCTCCGGGAGCAAGGGCTTCCCGAGGATCTCGTCTACATCGCGATGATCGAATCGGCGTTCAAGCCGGTGGCCCACTCCCGCAAGGGCGCGCACGGCTTCTGGCAGTTCATCGATGGCACGGCCACCCGCTACTCGCTCCGCCGGAACCGGCAGTTCGACGAGCGGAGCGACCCGGTGAAGTCGACCCTTGCCGCCGCCGCCTACTTCCGGGATCTGTACGAGCTCTTCGGAGACTGGTATCTCGCCATGGCGGGCTACAGCACCGGTGAGGGGCGCGTGATCCGGGCCCTCCAGCGCACGGGAGCCCGCGACTACTGGGAGCTCAACGCGATGAGCGCCCTGCACCCCGAGACCGAGGCCTACGTTCCGTTCTTCCTCGCGACGATGATCATCGCGAAGGACCCGATGAGGTTCGGGTTCGATGTCATTCCGGATCCTCCCCTGGAATTCGAGACCGTCGAGCTCGACCGCACGATGGATCTTGCGCGGGTGGCCACCGCCATCGGCAGCACCGTCGAGGACCTGAGGACTCTCAACAGCGAGCTGACGAGCCGGTTCACCCCTCGCCCGGAGCCCACCTACCCGCTTCGCGTCCCCGTCGGGGCGGCGTCCATCCTGAAATCGGCCCTCGCCTCGCTCCCCTCCGCCCCCGAGTACGAGGAGCGCCGCGTGGCCGTGAAGAAGGGAGACACCATCGAGCGCGTCGCGGCGCGGTACGGGATGTCCGTCACCGACTTCCGTGAGCTCAACGACCTTCCCCAGAAGGCCCGGCTCAAGAAGGGCAGCAAGGTCACGGTTCTCGTGGCGCGGATCCCGGCGACGGTGAGCCGCCCGTCCCTCGTCGCCGTGCGCGGCACGGTCGAGCCGGCGCAGAGAGCGTCCTCCGGCGCCAGGGTCGAGGGAGAGATCCGGGCGCTTCCCACCCCCTCCTCGGCGGTGACGAATCCAGCGGAGATCGGGATCGCCTCTTACCAGACGGTCTCCGTCTCGAGCCCGAGACCAGCGCCCCGGCCGCTTCCCGATACGGTCAGCATCCCGGCGGAAGGATTTGCGAGGGACACGGTCCCGGCGGTGCGCCGCGTGGATGCGGAGAAGACGGTGGAGAGAAGCGAGGCCGCCAAGCGCAAGGCCTCCGCGAAGGCTCGCAAGCCCAGCTACACGGTCCGCAAGGGGGACACCCTCTACCAGATCGCGGAGCGCCACGGGGTGACCGTGGAGAAGCTCGCGAAAGAGAACCGGATCCGTCCGCGAACGCCCCTGCAGGTCGGCCAGAAGCTCGCTCTTCCGGCAGAGCCGGCGCGCTAGCCCTTCCTTGAGCGTCGCCCGCGTCTTTTCCGCGAGCGTCCTCGGCCTGGAAGGGCGAACGGTCATCGTCGAGACCGCCATCGGGGCCGGCATGCCCGGCCTTGCGATCGTCGGGCTGCCCGACACGGCCGTCAAGGAGAGCCGGGAACGGGTGAAATCCGCGCTTCGTCAGCTTGGCTTTCCGGTTCCAAACCGCAACGTCATCGTGAATCTCGCTCCGGCCGACCTCCCCAAGGCCGGGACGGGGCTCGATCTCCCGCTGGCCGTTTCGATCCTCCTGGCCAACGGAGATCTCCCCCTCGAATGCACCGCGGGCCTCACCCTCGTCGGGGAGCTGGCGCTGGACGGAACCCTGAGACCCGTTCCTGGGCTCCTGGCCATTGCCGAGGCCTCCCGCAGGGAGGGACGGCCGGAGCTCATCGTCCCCTTGGAAAACGCTCTGGAGGCCGCTGCCATCGACGGTGTCACGGTCCGTCCCGCGAGCCACCTCGGCGCCGTGATGGCTCACCTCTCGGGCCGGGAACTCCTGGCTGCCGTTTCGGACGACTCCCCCTGGACCGGGAGCGAGGAGAGCCCGCTCGACGCCGATCTGAGAGACGTGAGGGGACAAGTTTTGCCCAAGCGGGCGCTGGAGATCGCGGCCGCGGGCGCTCACAACATCCTGTTCAGCGGTCCCCCCGGTTCGGGAAAGACGATGCTCGCTCGGAGGCTCCCGGGAATCCTGCCGCCTCTTAGCCGGGAGGAAGCCCTCGAGCTGACCCTCGTCTGGAGCGTCGCGGGAAAGCTCCCGGCCGCGACCGGCCTGATCCGGTCTCGCCCGTTTCGCTCCCCGCATCACGGGGCCTCGGCGGCGGCCCTCAGCGGGGGCGGAACCGATCCCCGGCCGGGTGAGCTCTCGCTGGCGCACTTCGGAGTCCTCTTTCTCGACGAGCTGCCGGAATTCCGCCGGGATGCCCTCGAGACCTTGCGCGAGCCTCTCGAGGACGGCGTGGTCTCGGTGGCCCGGGCGGCCGGCGCCCGGACTTTCCCGGCCCGTTTCCTCTTCGTCGGGGCCATGAACCCCTGCCCGTGCGGCTTTCGGGGAGACCCTAGGCGGGCCTGCCAGTGTTCGGAAAAGGACGTCGCCCGCTACCGCCGCAGGATCTCCGGACCTCTTCTCGACCGGATCGACCTCCACGTCGAGGTCCCCGCGGTCTCGGCGTCGGACTTCTACGCGGGCGAGGACGCCGAGCCGTCGGCCGCCGTGAGGGAACGGGTCAAGAAGGCCCGAAAAATCCAGCTCGAGAGAAGCCAGGACCCGAGAAAGACGAACGCGAGCCTGCCGGCGCGAGCGCTGAAGACCCACCTTCGCCTCAGTCCCTCCGCGCAGGACTTGCTCGAGAAGGCCATGGAGAGGCTTGCGCTCTCGGCCCGCGTCCATCAGCGCATGCTGCGCGTGAGCCGGACGATCGCGGACCTTTCGGGAAGCGAGACGATCGAGCCCGCGCACGCCTCGGAGGCCCTCCGCTTCCGTCCGGCCGCGACGCCCTGAGAGCTACGCCGTCCCCACGCCAACTTGACGGAAATCACATCTCCCGTAAACTCGGCGACTGGCAAAGACTTCGGACATGCAGGGGCCGGGATCGCCCGGTTCTTGCCATGAGGACGCATGACGGGAAACCACCACACGATCATCTTCGTTCCTCATGCGAGGGCGAGATTTCGCCAGTTCCGCGTCTCCTCCCGCCTTCTTTACGGTGTCCTCGGCGCGACGGTTCTTTCGCTCCTCCTCGGCATCTCGTTCGCCGTTCTCTGGTTTCGGGGACATCAACGCTCTCGTGAAGCCTCCGCGCTCGCCGCCGAGAACCGCGACCTGAGGGGCAAGACCCAAGCCCTCAACGCCAAGCTCGAAGTGCTCGAGAAGCAACTGGGCGAGTTCGAGGAACGGACCCGCAAGCTCGCCATCGTCGCCGGCCTGTCCAACGTCCATGATCCGGGCACGGCGGGCGTCGGCGGCTTGACCTCCCTCCCCGCGGACCTGACCGCCTCCTCGGAGTTCAGCCTCTCGGATGCCCTCAGGCGGGGCGCCACGGTCTCCGACAGACTCGCATCGGTCGAGACCCGGCTGGAGAAACAAGCGGACCAGCTCTCGCTGACGCCGACGCTCGCTCCGGTCATGGGCGTTCTCACCTCGGGATACGGCGGCCGGCGCGACCCCTTCTCGGGCGAGGGTGACTTCCACACCGGAGTGGACATCTCGACCTCGCCGGGGCAGCCCGTCATCTCCCCCGCCGCGGGCACCGTCGTCAAGGTGGGCTGGGAAAACGGGTACGGAAAAACGGTTCTCGTCGCCCACGGCTACGGCGTTCACACCCTCTACGGACACCTCGCGGCCGCCAAGGTCACCGAGGGTCAGCGGGTGAAGCGGGGCGATATCCTGGCACTCGTGGGAAGCACGGGGCGTTCGACCGGGCCCCACCTTCATTACGAGGTCCAGGTCAACAACAAGCCCGTCGACCCGCTCGATTACATCCTCAACGCCTTCTGAGCCGGCCGCGGGCTGGCCGGGCCACACCGGACCGGGGACGCCACGGCGCTGGCCCTTCCCTTCCTCCGCGCCGAGACCGGGCCCGGGAATCCCTCCCGCCTGGGTCTCTGACGCAACCACGGAAGCCGTCCCGGCCTCTACCCGGCACTGTCCGGGACCCTGGATCGCCTTCTGCTACGATTCCCCGCCTGCCCCAAGCGGGGCACCAGAGAACCCATGACCATCCTCGACAAGACCCTCGCCAAGATCTTTGGAACCAAGCACGAACGCGACGTCAAGGCCATGAGGCCGAGGGTCGCGGCCATCGGGGCGCTCGAACCCGAGCTCTCGGCGCTCTCCGACGACGAACTCCGCGCACGAATCGGGCAGATCCAGTCGCAACTCCAGGCCAAGATGAAGGACCTCCCGGAGGACTTGGCCGAGCGCCGGCTGAAGGTCCGCGAGCTCCTGGATGAACAGCTCGTGCCGGTCTTCGCGATTGTCAGGGAGGCCGGCAAGCGGACGATCGGCCAGCGGCACTTCGACGTCCAGCTGATGGGCGGCATGGTGCTCCACGAGGGAAAGATCGCCGAGATGAAGACCGGCGAGGGAAAAACCCTCGTTGCCACGCTCGCCGTCACCCTCAACGCCCTGACCGGCCGGGGGGTCCACGTCGTCACGGTCAACGACTACCTGGCCCGCCGCGACGCGGACTGGATGGGTCAGATCTACCGCTTTCTGGGCCTGAGTGTCGGGTGCATCCAGCACGACATGCCCGACGAGCTCCGCCGGAAGGCCTACGCCTCGGACATCACCTACGGGACCAACAACGAGTTCGGCTTCGACTACCTGCGCGACAACATGAAGTTCGAGCTTTCCGGAATGGTCCAGCGGGGACACATCTTCGCCGTCGTCGACGAGGTCGACTCGATCCTCATCGACGAGGCCCGGACTCCCCTCATCATCTCGGGGCCCTCGGAAGGGGACACCGACACCTATTACAAGTGTGACCGGATCATCCCCAAGCTCGTTCGGGGCGAGGAGATCAAGGACAAGTTCGGGAACAAGATGACGACCGGCGACTTCCTGGTCGACGAGAAGGCCCACACCGCCGCCCTCACGGAGGAAGGGGTCTCCAAGTGCGAGCGGCTCCTGGGCGTCGAGAACCTCTACGACCCGACGAACATCGACATGCTGCATGCCTGCCAGCAGGCGCTGCGGGCGCACACGCTCTACAAGCGCGACGTCAACTACGTCGTCAAGGAAGGGCAGGTCATCATCGTCGACGAGTTCACCGGGCGTCTCATGCCGGGCCGGCGCTGGTCCGACGGTCTGCACCAGGCCGTCGAGGCGAAGGAAGGCGTCAAGATCGAGAAGGAGAACCAGACTCTCGCCACGATCACGCTCCAGAACTACTTCCGCATGTACGAGAAGCTCTCGGGCATGACGGGAACGGCCGACACGGAAGCCGCCGAGTTCCACAAGATCTACACCCTCGACGTCGTCGTGATCCCGACCAACCGGGCCATGATCCGCAAGGACGAGCAAGACGTGGTCTACCGCACCGAACGGGAGAAGTTCGACGCGGTCGTCGAGGAGCTCACCGAGAAGCACCAGCAGGGTCAGCCCGTCCTCGTCGGAACCATCTCCATCGAGAAGTCCGAGCACCTCTCCCAGCTCCTGAAGAAAAAGGGGGTCCCTCACGTCGTCCTCAACGCGAAGTACCACGAGCAGGAGGCCGGGATCGTCGCCCAGGCCGGCCAGGTCGGACGCGTCACCATCGCCACGAACATGGCGGGACGCGGAACCGACATCCTCCTCGGCGGCAACCCGGAACACCTCGCCAGGCAGAAGAGCAAGGACAAGTCGTCCGACGAAATCGCCCGGATCCTCGACGAGCTGAAACAAGAGTGCGCGGCTGCCCGCGAAGAGGTCGTCGCCGCGGGCGGGCTTCACATCATCGGCACCGAACGGCACGAGTCCCGCCGCATCGACAACCAGTTGCGGGGCCGCTCCGGACGCCAGGGCGACCCCGGTTCCTCCCGCTTCTACCTCTCGCTCGAGGACGACCTGATGCGGATCTTCGGCTCGGACCGGCTCTCGGGTCTGATGCAGAGGCTCGGAATGGAAGAGGGCGTCCCGATCGAGCACCGCTGGGTCACGCGCTCCATCGAGAGGGCCCAGCGCCAGGTCGAGGGCCGGAACTTCGACACGCGCAAACACCTCCTCGAGTACGACGACGTCATGAACAAGCAGCGGGAGGAGATCTACCACCTCAGGAAGGAAATCCTCACCGGACGGCTCAATCGGGAGTACATCGTCGCCCTCACCGAGGACGTGGCGGACGACTACGTCGACCGTCACTGCCCGGCTTCGAAGGACCCCTCCGACTGGAACTGGGAGGCCTTCGAGGCCGCTGTCAACGAGACCTTCGGCACCAAGCCGGCACAGATCGAGATCACCCGCGAGATGACCAATGCGGAGATCAAGGAGAAGCTGAAGGAAGCCATCAGGGTCTTCTATGCCGCCAAGGTCGCCCGGCTGGGCCCGGAGCCGATGGCGGACTACGAGCGCTTCTTCATGCTCCAGACCGTCGACATCATGTGGAAGGACCACCTCCTGGCCCTCGACCACCTGAAGGAGGGCATCGGACTTCGCGGGTACGGTCAGAGGGACCCGCTCGTGGAGTACAAGAAGGAGTCCTTCCAGCTCTTCGAGTCGATGAAGGAAGCGATCGAGGAGCAGATGCTGCAGTACCTCTTCCGCTTCGAGATCGCTCAGATGCGGGCCGAGGTGGCGGCCGAGCGCGAGGAGGAGAAGCCGGAACGGGCGGGCGCGCCACAGGGCGAGGGAGAGCAAGAGACTCCGGCCTTGGCCGCATCGGGCCGAAGGTCGGGTCCCGACACCTCCGCGATGAGGAGCCGGCGGACGGCTTCCCACTCGAACCTCTCCTACCAGGGCGCCACCGACCCCACGGCGGGCGGCGACTTCTCCGTCCAGACGGTGCGGTCCCAGGGCCCGAAAGTCGGACGCAACGACCCCTGCCCGTGCGGCTCGGGAAAGAAGTACAAGAAATGCCACGGAGCCAAGCATGGTGAGCAGTGACTATCCCCTGGCCCTGACCTTCGACGACGTCCTGCTGATTCCGGCCGCCTCCGACGTCCACCCGAACGAGACCGACCTCAGGACCCGCCTGACCGAGGACATCTGGCTCAACATCCCCCTGCTCTCCGCCGCGATGGACACCGTCACGGAGTCGCGCATGGCGATCGCCATGGCCCAGAACGGCGGGATGGGGATCGTCCACAAGAACCTCTCCATCGCGGATCAAGCCTCTGAGGTCGACAAGGTCAAGCGCTCGGAAAGCGGCATGATCGTGGATCCCGTCACCTGCCGCCCCGACCAGCGGATCGCGGAAGCCCTCGACGTCATGGCGAAGTTCCGGATCTCGGGCGTCCCGATCGTGGACGAGACCGGACGGCTCGTCGGCATCCTGACGAACCGCGACCTCCGCTTCGAGACCCGGCTCGATCTGCCCATCTCGGAGCGGATGACGAAGGGCAACCTCGTCACCTGCCCCCCGGGGACGACCCTCGAGCAGGCCAAGGAGCTCCTTCATCGCCACCGGATCGAGAAGCTCCTCGTCGTCGACGAGTCAGGGGCCCTCAAGGGCCTGATCACCGTCAAGGACATCCAGAAACAGATCCGGTACCCCAACGCCTGCAAGGACTCCCTCGGACGCCTCCGGGTGGGCGCCGCCGTCGGCGTCGGGACCGACCTGATCGATCGTGCCCGCGAGCTCATCCACGCCAAGGTCGACCTCCTCTGCCTCGACTCGTCCCACGCGCACAGCTCGAAGGTCCTCGAGGGGCTCGCCCTCCTGAAACGGATGTTTCCCTCGACGCCCGTGATGGCCGGCAACGTCGCGACGGCCGATGGCACCCGCGACCTGATCAACCGGGGCGCCGACGCGGTGAAGATCGGGATCGGCCCCGGATCGATCTGCACGACCCGAATCGTGACCGGGGCCGGCGTCCCACAGATCCACGCCATCCGCGAGTGCGTCAAGGGCCGCGGAAACGCCCAGGTCCCGCTCGTGGCCGACGGGGGAATCAAGTTCTCCGGCGACGTCACGAAGGCCCTCGCCTTCGGCGGCGACGCCGTCATGATCGGAAGCCTCTTCGCGGGCACCGACGAGGCGCCCGGAGAGACCATCCTCTATCAGGGCAGGACCTTCAAGGCGTATCGAGGAATGGGCTCCCTTGGGGCCATGAAGCTCGGGTCAGCCGAACGGTACTTCCAGGAGACAGGCGACGAGCCCAGAAAGCTCGTTCCAGAGGGAATCGAGGGCATGGTCCCCTACAAGGGAGGCATCTCGACCCTTCTCTCCCAGATAACGGGCGGCGTGAAGGCCGGCATGGGTCTCCTCGGCGCTCGCACGCTGAAGGACCTGGCGGCAAAGGCGACGTGGGTCCAGATCACCTCGTCCGGCCTGAAGGAAAGCCACGTCCACGACGTCGTGATCACCAAGGAATCCCCGAACTACCGGCGCGAAGAGATCTGATCGTCCTCCACCGCCCCGCGAAAGCGTGGAACACGGATTGCGTGGACGTGTCTCCAGGGACGGACCCATGAACAACCTGACGAGATTCGCCGCCCTTGCTTCAGGCCTCTTCCTGGCCTTCACCGCCAGCCTTTCCCCGACCCAGGGCGCCTCCGGGCAGGAAGCCTCACCCGCGCCACAGACGCGGGGATCGGGCCGGGTACGGCCCGCGGCCGCGACGTCCATCATCCTTCAGCAGAACAGGATCCGCGTCTCCGTCGCCTGGAAGAGCCAGTACACGGGACAGTCCGGGGACGCCTGGGTCATCCCGCAGACCGACGAGTTCGCCTACTTCTACTTCTCCGATCCTGGCAACCCCGAGGTCTTCGTCAAGGTCCTCGACTTCGGCGAGCCGAGCCCCTTCCTCGCCTTCTACTCGGGTCTGACCGATTTCGAGTACACGGTCACCTACGAGAGCCTCTGCAACAACAAGCGCCTCGTCGTCACGAAACCCGCCGGGTCCTTCACGGGCGGAGGCGACAACAAGACCCTCACGTGGTGCTCCACCGGCACGGGGATCAGGCCCGTTGCCGATTTCACGTTCTCCCCCGCGAGCCCCGTGACCGGTGAACGCGTCACGTTCACGAATACCTCCCAAAACGCCCTCACCTACTACTGGGATTTCGCGGACGGAAACGTCTCGACCGAAATCAACCCCGTCAAGACGTTCAAGACGGCCGGGACCTACAACGTCCTCCTTCAGGCCACCAACTCCTTCGGCACCACGTCCGTCAAGAAGGCGATCACGGTCCGCCCCCCCCAGGCCTCGCCGATGAGGGTCAACCTCACGAACACGCTCGTCGAGGACGTCAACGTCTGGGTCGACGGAAAGCCCGTGGGGTCCGTCCCGGTGGGCCAGATGAAGGGCTTCGACATCACGTCGACAACCAGCCAGACATCGATCGAGGCCGAAACGATCCCGCTCGAGTACCAGGGCGGCGGAGCCGTCCCGGGCTCCCAGACACTCGTCCAGAACTGGACCCTCGAGGTCCAGAGCGGCGCCGTCAAGTACCTCGAGACCGCCGTCCGCTTCCCGTCGACACGCGAGACCTTCTACGCCCCGCTCTTGACGAACTCGACGACCGTCCAGCTCGTGCCCGTCGTCAACCACCTCGACCCGAGCCAGTTCGTCTGCCCCTGCGCCATCCTGCCGGGAACCCGCGACGCCTACATCGGCTACTACCTCCTCACCGTGACGTCACGGTTCTCGATCTTCCGGGTGAACGACTACCCAAACGGCCCCTATCGCTACTGGGAGAACTTCGCTGATTACTGGAACGACAAGTCCGGGGCGGTTCTGTTCAACGCCACCGTTGCGCCCGCCAAGAACGGCGGGGACGAGGCGGTCGAGATGACCCCGCCCCCTCCGAGGGAAAGCCTCCGGCCTCCCCACGAAAGCACCCCTCCAGACCGGGGAGAACTCCGAACTCCGGCGTACCGGGGGCCGTACCGTCCCGGCGCCTTGCCCGAGATCCCCGACTCCCCTTAGGCGCGAATACCCGGTCCCCAAGAGAGGGCCGGGCGGGACTTGACAACCAAAAGAATCGTCATATAGTTATAAAGAGATATGAAGGCGGACGTTTCTCCGGAAGCCCGTGAAATGTACCTGGACGGGGTCGCAGAGTGGATGAAGTCGCTCGCGGACCCGACCCGGCTCAAGATCCTGCACACGCTGAAGGACGGGGAGCGGTGCGTGAATGACATCCTGGAGAAGCTGGGATGCAGTCAGGCCAACGTCTCCAAGCACCTGGCGGTTCTGAAACACGCCGGGCTCGTCGAGGCGCGGCGCGACGGTGTGAACATCTACTACCGGATCGCTGACCCGGCCGTCTTTGTCATTTGCGAGACCGTATGCAACTCGATCGAACGCCAGGCGGAAGCCCGGCGGCTCCAGTTCGAAAGGAACCGGGACGCTTTTCGTTCCGTGGTTTTGCCATGAATGGCGACCTTCTTGTCTTCGGCGGTTTTCTCGCCGCCTATTTCTTGCTGCAGTTCGTGATCCTGCCGAAGCTCGGGGTGCCCACGTGAGGGGTTCCGAACCCGTCCGGTGGACGGGACCGAAGCTGCGCGACCAAGCCCGCCGAATCCAGGCAGAACCAACCGGCCCCTTCCCGGCCGAACCAGGGTGGTGACTGATGCCGATCTACGAGTTCATCTGTGACGTGTGTGGAACACCCTTCGAGGCGATCGTGGCGTCCTCCGGGAGCCCCGCTCCCGAGTGCCCGGAATGTGCTTCGGAGAAGGTCTCCAAGCAGCTCTCGCGCTTCTCCGGAAAGAGCGGCGGAGCCTCGTCGAGCGGACCGAAGGGGAGTTCCTCTTGCGGGCCTCGCGGCTTCAGCTGAGCGATGTGAACGGGAGCCCGGCGGGCTCCCCTCCCCCCTGCCGGCGCCGGGCTCGTGAGTCCGGCAATGGTGGCCCTTCCCTTTCCCGCGGAGAACCAGGAGAAGAGCATGTCGTCCGTTGCGTTCGAGACCCGGAGCACGTTGAGTTTTGAAGGCGCCGTTGCCGCGGCGCGAGAGGCCCTTCAGAAGGAGGGGTTCGGAGTCCTGACGGAGATCGACGTCCAGGCGACGCTCAAGAAGAAGCTGAACGTCGACCGCGATCCCTATCTGATCCTGGGGGCCTGCCACCCGCCCTCGGCGCACCGGGCCCTGAGCGCGGTCCCGGAAGTCGGGGTACTCCTTCCTTGTAACGTGACGGTCTCCGTCGAGAACGGCGAGACGGTCGTGAGGGCCATGGACCCCGCGAGCGTGATGGCCGTGATCGGCAATCCAGAGCTCGCCCCCGTCGGCGAGGAAGTCGGGGCCGCCCTTCGCCGGGTCGTGAAGGCCTGCGCCGGGTAGTCGGCTGGCGCCATCGACGGGTCCCCCCGCTCCGGCAGGAGGAAAAACCTACGACGTCCTGTTCGAGGGACGGTTTCTGCCAGGGCACAACCCAGAATCCGTGGCGCGAGCGCTCCTGTCCTCGGGCCTCGTACCGCCAGATGCGCTGTCGCAGGCTCTCCTCGGGCATCCGGCCACGGTGGCAAGCGCCGTCACTCCCGAGGAGGCGGACCGGATCCGCGAGAGACTCCGCGGGGCGGGGGCCTCGTGCAAGGTGGTCCCGAGCGATCCCAGGAGGCCATTTCGTAAGCTGCCCGAGCGCGCACGGGCCCGCAAGGCGGAGGGCCAGCCGAGGCGGAGGTTTCCCCTCAGTGTGGCCGTGCTGCTTCTCTTCTGCCTCTTTGTCGCGGCCCTCGTCTTTTTCGGGCGGGGCCGGTTCACACGGAGAGCGCCCGCCGCGGCGCCTGTGGCGGAGCCGAAGACCTCGCCCGGAATCGTGACGATTGCGCCAGGAGAGACGCGGGAGATCGAGGTCCGTGCCGACCTTCCTCTCGTGGTCTCCGACTCGAGCCCCGTTTCGGCCCGGACGCAGTTCGTGGTCCGGCAAAACGACTGGCAACAGGCGGGCGTGACCGTTCAGCTCGGCACCCAGCAGCTCGAGACCCAGGTCATCCCCGTCTGGCGAGTCCGGGGTGAGAACGGCAAGACTTGGCCTTACGGGCTCACTGCGATCGGAGTCCCCTTGAACCTCCCCCGCGGGTTCGACCCTGGCGTCTTCAAAGACATCGGAGTCTCGCGGAACCTGCGGGATCTCGAGACATCCGGGGCCCTGACCGAGACCGAGTTCCTTGCCCACCTGGAGAAGACCGGGCGCCCCGTCAGGGGCGTCGAACCGGGGAGAGTCCGGATCCACAGGATGAGAATCGGCGTGTCGATCTCGCTTCCGCTTTCTCCTTCATTCTCGGGTGAGGAGGCTGGCACAGGCCTCGTCTCGATCGGGACACAGAAGCTCCATCTCGACACCGGAGCCGCGGGTCTTGCCATCCCGGTCGATTGCGGGGTTCAGTTGCGGCTCACGCGGACAAGGGGCCTTCCCGGACTCAAGCTTTTGATACCCCCCGGCGCCTCGCGGGAGCCCGTCACCCGCTGATCGGCCGCACGGCAGAGAGCGGCGAGCCCCTTCTCCGCGTGGGGCCTTCAGGACCCGGTCGGCCGCGAGAGGAGCGCGGGAAGCTCCTTCAGAAGAACGCTGGCAAGATCCGGGATGTCGTTGTGAGAGGCACCCGGTAACTCGACATAACGGATCCCGGGCCGCGAGCGTGAGAGCCTCTGGCCCATCTCGACCGGGATGACCTCGTCTCGAGCCCCGTGGACGATGAGGACCGGCGCGCCGATGGCGGCGATCTTGGAAATCGAATCGAATCGGTCTCTCACGATGAGGGGCGCCAGCGGTCCCACGAGGGTCCGGCCCAGGTCGGTGACCGACGTGTAGGGTGACACGAGGACGACGGCCTTCACGGGCCTCGATCGGGCGAGCTCGACGGCGACACCGCTCCCGAGCGACCGCCCCATCAGGATGACGCGGGAAGGCGCGATCCCTTTCAACTCGAGCCAGCGCAAGGCGCCCTGCCCGTCCTTGTAGAGACCTTCCTCGGAAGGCGAGCCCGGGGCCCCGCCGAAACCCCGGTACTCGGCGAGAAAGACGTCGTAGCCCCCAGAAAAAAGGCGCCAGCCGAGCGGGAGGCCGTTGGCGGCCGACTCCGCGTTCCCGTGGAACGAGACGATGACGGGCCGCTCGGCGGAGGCATCGTGAAAGAACGCCCCGCGCAGAGCGTTGCCATCGGAGGCCTGGTAGTCGACGACTCGAACCGCGGGAAAGGTCTTCTTCAGCCGCTCCTCTTCCACGAGAGGCACGGTCGAGCCGGGAAAGAGCATCGGGCGGCTCGCCATCCGCAGGAGCAGCAGAAAGACGAGGGCCACGAGCGCGATCGAGAAGGCGAGCCTCACTGGTTGTGAACTCTAGCCCAGCTCGCGGGCCGGTGCGCCTGGATGCCCGGCAGAGAATTGGAACAGGGCCTTCATCCGGGCCGCCGAGATCGTTATCATGCGAACGATGAGTTTCCTTGGACCTCAACGTGTGTCGCCCCAGGTGAAGAGTCACGAGGCAGGCCGCCAGCCGAGACGGACGGTCACGAGCGCCCCAGGGTGCCCAATGGCAGCGGCGCTCCTTCTCCTCCTTCCCCTTCCTTCGCTGGCTCAGTCGAGCTCGGGCCTCCCGTTCGGACTCATCGTCTCGGAGCAAGCCCGGACGTCGTTCACGCTGGTGGGGGCGGGAGCGCGGGCCGCTGGAATGGGGGGCGCCTTCACGGCCGTCGCGGATGACGCCACGGCCGCATCCTTCAACCCGGCCGGCCTGGCCCACCTTGTCACTCCCGAGGTCTCCGCCGTCCTCGACTGGGGCCGGCACTCGGACGACTACACGAACTTCCAGTCCTACGACCAGGTTCCCGTTCTTCCCCTCACGGACTCATCAATAGATTTCACGAAGAGCGGGTTCAACTTCGCGTCGGCGACCCTGCCCTTCCGGCTGTTCCAGAAGCGCTGGGCCATTCAGCTCTCGACGCAGAGGCTCATCGACTTCACCTATTCGGGAAGCCGCAAGTTCTCGGAGACCAGCCCGGATGGCAGGCCCCTGTTCCACCTCGAGCAAGACAGCGAGCAGAGCGGGGAGATCCGTCTCTACTCGGCGTCCCTCGCCTTACAGTTGACGGAGCGCACGCTCCTCGGCGTGACGGTCAACCGGTGGGATGGTTCGTGGGATTTCGCGAGCCACAACTCGGAGGTCGCGGCCGTACCCGGCGCGGAGACGGAGTACTTCACCTACTCCCAGAAGAACAAGCTGAAGGGGCTCAACGCCGACTTGGGGCTGCTCCTGGAGTACCCGAAGTTCTCGATCGGGGTCCGCTACCGCATGCCCTTTGACGCCGACTACAACTTCTCGGCGAGCCTCACGACGAACATCTCGACTTCCCTTCAACCTCTGCCGCCCTCCGAGACGAAGCTCCACTGGCCAGGAACGCTGAATGCCGGCCTCGTCTTCAGGCCGCTGGACAACTTCCAGATGGCTCTCGACTGGGGCCAGACGGACTGGTCGGAGATGCTCTTCGACTCCGCCACGACCGGCCACGTCAACTTCTTCGACCTGCAGCC
This sequence comes from Thermoanaerobaculia bacterium, assembly GCA_022071945.1. Taxonomy (GTDB): domain Bacteria; phylum Acidobacteriota; class Thermoanaerobaculia; order UBA5066; family UBA5066; genus JAJVIN01. Next base: position 76,108 of record JAJVIN010000028.1, read on the forward strand.
GCCCGAAACGACCGGCGCGACGGTTGCCAACGACTGGCATTTCGGCGCCGAGTACCTCTTCTTCTCCGGGCAGACCGTCATCCCGGTCCGGCTGGGTGCGTTTTCCGAGCCGGAGCCCAGCCGCGACCCAACCACCGGAGAGCGTCTCGTCCAGAACGGCCTGACGGCCGGCGCCGGGGTCAAGCACCGCTGGTTCGCCATGGACCTCGCCATCCGGTACGGTCAGGCTTCGGGAAAAGTGAGCCGATTCCTCGAGGCGGATGAAATCGCGACCGGGAATCTGAGGGCGACCTCTGTCGGAGACCTCACCCGCAAGAACCTCTCGCTCTTCCTCTCCTTCATCTTCCAGGTTCCCCAGGGATCGACCGCCTCCGGTATCCTGCACGAGATCTTCGTTGGCCCAAGCAAGAACCCGTAGCCGCAAAAGTCCGCTCCCCTCTCCCGCCCGCGTCCTGGTGGGAGCGGTGTTCTTTTGCCTGGGGCTGAGCCTCGCACCCGGCGTTCAGGCCCAGTCCACGTTCTACGACGCCTACGAACTCGGCCTTCGGGCCGAGAACGACGGGCGGTGGGGCGAGGCCGTGGAACATTTCCAGAAGGCGCTCAGCCTGCGCCCCGCGGCGGGCCGGAGGGTGAAGACCTACGGCCTGAACTTCCTCGACGTCTATGACCCTCACCTGCATCTCAGCCGGTCTTACCTGGCTCTTGGCAAGAACGAGGAGGCGGCGCGAGCCCTCGCGGAATCGCGCCGGCAGGGAGTCTCGCCGGCTTCGCAGATCGAAGCCGTTGAAAAAGACCTGGCCAGGCTGAAAGCCTCCAAGAGCGGCCCCGCCCTGACCGTCCCTGCCGGCGGAACCGCTCCCGCGGCACTGCCCGGTGCAAAAGGCGCGGTCCCCTCGGGACCCGCGCCTTCGGTGCCGGTTCCGACGAGTACCTCTGCGCCCCCAGAATCGACCCCGCTGCCTCGACTCGAGTCCGGGCCAGTCGAGGCCCCGCGGCATGCCGCGACCCCCGCGCCGGCTGGCTTCCCTCCCGCCCAGCGGACGGAGCGACAGGCGCCCCCGATGGCCACGGCGCCTCCGGCAGTTCCAACGGCTTCCGTCCTCTCGCCGGAGAAAACACCAGAGACTTCTCCCGCCGCTCTCCCGGCTGCCGCCACCCCCGCTCCGTCTCCTCTCTCCGTCCCGGGGCAAGGCCCCGCGACAGCGCCGCCAGCAGGATGGGTTGCCGCCCTGACGGCGGGGGCGGCGGCCCTCATCGCCGCCCTCGTGCTGCTGCTCAGGAAGCGGTCCGCTCGACCGTCAGGCCCGAGTGGAGCACCCGCGCGGTCCCCTTCGACCCCGACGGCGCGGGAGAGCCTCAAGACGCTCGGCCGGACCACGCACCTGGAAGCAGCAGGCCGCGCCACGCAAGTGGAATCATCCGGGAGCTCCGGCTCGCCTTTCGGGGGTTACACCCTCGAAAAGGTCCTCGGCCACGGTGGCATGGGCACCACCTTTCTCGCGAGGAGATCCCGAGACGGGTTTCCCGTCGTGGTGAAGGTCCCGCACGACCATCTCCTCTCCAAGCCGGAGTTCGTCAGCCGCTTTCTCCTCGAGGGCTCACTCGGTGCCACGCTCCACCACCCCGGGATCATCCGGATCTACGAGGCGGGTGAGGTCGAGGGGATCCCGTACATCGCCATGGAGCTCGTCGAGGGCACTTCTCTCGAGAAACTCCTGGAGAACGGGCAGAGACTTCCCGTCCGTCAGGCCCTCGAGATCACCCGAGAGATTGCCCTCGCCCTCGACTACGCCCACATGAAGGGGGTCGTTCACCGGGACCTGAAGCCCGAGAACATCATGATCTTGCCGACGGGACACGCGAAGGTCATGGACTACGGGATCGCGCGGATCCTCGGCTCGGACGGCCTCACCGCCATCGGAATCTACGTCGGGACGCCGGTCTACAGCGCTCCCGAGAGTCTGAGTCCGTCCGCCGTCGACACGCAGTCCGACCTCTACAGTCTCGGCATCATCCTCTTCCGGATGCTGTCGGGCCAGCTTCCATTCGTCTCGCCGAACCCTCTCGAGGTCCTCCAGAAGCACTCCTCGGAACCCCTGCCTCCCTTCGCGGACGATCTCTCGATTCCGGCGGAGGTGCGGGGACTCGTCGAACGCCTGACGGCCAAGAAGAAGGAAGAGCGCTTCGCCACCGCGGAGGTCTTTCTCCGTGAGCTCGACTCGTTCCTGAACCGCGCGCCGGGACCCAGATAAGACACGGACCGGAAACGAAAGCGGGCCCGGGACTTTGCCCGGGCCCGCCTTGCCACCACGGTACTCCTGGACGATCCGGCTCTAGAACCTCAGGAAGAAGGACGCGGTCGCCGATGTGTTCTGCGAGGAAATGTCGGCCGAGAGGTCGAAGGCGACCATGCGGCCGAGGCCGGCTCCGAGTCCGAACGTGAAGTGATCCTCGTCCTCTCCGCCGTCGAAACCGAGCTCGTAGGCCTTGTCAAAGGGGAAGCCTGGAGGATTCGGGATCGAGACCTGAGCCGCACCCGGGTCCGCGCGGCGGTCGCCATCGGTATCCGGATAGAGCCTCATCTTCATGGCGTGCGCCGGATCGCGATAGTAGCCAGCCCTGAAGCTCAGGACGTTCCCCGACCCGATGAGCACGCTGTACTCGGCCCCGAACCTGATGACCGTGACATCGTCGGTCTCTCCGTTCACGACGGCGCGGTTGGTACAGCCGGCCTGGGATGTCGTGTCACACGCCGTCGATTTCGACGGGTCGATCGCGTAAACCTGCATGGGAACGAAGCTGTCGTTGAGCTGGGAGTACATGACGCGCTCGACGTCGAGGGCGAAGATCAGGTTCTTCACGGGCATGGCCGAGATCCCGATCGAGTAGTCATCGGGGAGGTCGAACGTCCCGCAGAAGCGAGAATCATCCGCGCAGGAGTCGGTCCGGGACGCCCCGGCCACGATCTGGCGGGTGCGCGTGTACCCGATGTCCCACTTCGGGTTGTTCCGGTAGACGCCACCGATGTTGATCCGGTACCGCTCGTCGATCTCGTAGCGCGCCCCGACGATGAAACCGATGCGGTTCTGGGTGTCGATCGACGTGGACATCACGTCGTCGAAGCCCGAAGACCCGGTCCTGAAGATCTGGCGGTAGCTGCGTCCCGCGTCTCCCGCGTCCAGGTCGAAGGTCAGGTGGTTCATCGTGAAGCCGACGCCGCCCGAGAACTTGCCGACCTTGCCCCCGATCGAGGCGCCGTAGACGGTGTTGGTGATGTCGATCTGCCCCTCTTCGTCGTAGGTCGTCACCGAGGGCGGGTTCTGCTGGGCGAACCCGACGTAGCGGTAATTGGAGATCGTCGAGCTCTCGTACGCGTCGATCCTGTACCGCATGTTGACCGCCATGTACGCGGCAATCGTGACGTTCTCCGAAATCGGTCCGGCAACGGAGAAGTACTCCAGCGAAGCGACCGATCCCGACGGTTCATAGGCCAGAGACGTGACCGGATCGAGCTGGAAGGCGCTCGACGGAGACTGGCGGTTGTAGATCGTGCTCCCGAGCGTCGGCTGGTACCAGAAGTTCTTCCCCGAGAGGCCGACCTGCCACGACTGGAGCTGCCAGAGTCCCGCCGGATTGGCCAGGGCTGCCGTCGGGTCGTCCGCGAGCGAGACGAAGGCCCCGCCCATCGCCTGAGACTTGCCTCCCGGGTTGACCAGGTTGAGCTGCAGCTTCGACATGAGGGCGGACTCGAACTGCGCCTTCGCCTGCCCCGCCAAAGCCACCGTGAGTCCGAGGACGAGCGAAAGAACCCATGCACGTTTCATGTTGGTCTCTCCTCTGAGCTTCCTAAAGTTGTTCCCAGTATGCCACTTCCGAACCGGCCGGACGCCCCGGCCGGAGTGAGTGCCCTTAGGATTCACGAGTGCGCCTTCTTCTCCTCGCCCTTCTCGGCGGCCAGCTCGCTGCCCTGGCCGGCCCCGCTGGACCCTCTCCCGCCCTCGATCCGGCCCTCGCCTCGAGGTTCGCCCGCCTCGCCCTGGACTGCGTCCACAAGGAGTACCCGAACAAGATCGCCCACGTCCTGAATGGGGATGAGGACGTCCTCCCTCCCAGAAAGCTGACCCCGGCCTTTTTCGGCTGCTTCGATTGGCACTCGTCGGTGCACGGGCACTGGCTCCTGGCGCGCCTGGCCCGCCTTCATCCCCAGGCCCCCTTCGCCGCCCCGGCTCGCGCCGCCTTGAAGAAGAGTCTGTCCCCAGAGAACATCGCCGGCGAGGTGCGCTACCTCCAGGGGAAGGGCCGCGCGAGCTTCGAGCGCCCGTATGGCCTGGCCTGGCTTCTCCAGCTCGCCGCCGAGCTCCGGGAATGGGACGACCCCGACGCTCGGATCTGGAGCCGCAACCTGGCTCCCCTCGAGTCACTCGCTGCCGCCCGGATCTCGGACTGGGTCCCGAAGCTGGCCTATCCCATCCGCGAAGGCGAACACGCGCAGACGGCCTTCGCCTTTGGCCTGATCCTCGACTGGGCCCGGACCTCCAAGAACGCCGGCATGGAGAAGCTGATCGAGCAGAAGACTCGAGGCCTCCACGCCTCTGACCGTTCCTGCCCGCTTTCCTACGAGCCCTCGGGCCAGGACTTCCTCTCCCCGTGTCTTGCCGAGGCCGATCTGATGCGCAGGATCCTCCCGTCCGTTCCGTACGCCGCGTGGCTCGGAGCCTTCCTGCCCTCTCTGCCGCTCACGAACGACGGCGCCTGGCTCACCCCCGGCATCGTGACCGACCCGACCGACGGCAAGCTCGTCCACCTGCACGGCCTCAATCTGAGCCGGGCCTGGATGCTCGAGGGGATGGCCTCGGGTCTTCCCGAGGGCGACCCGCGAGTCCCGGCCCTTCTCGCGGCCGCGCGGGTCCACCGGGACGCCGGCATCGCGGGCGTGTCGGTCGAGTCCTACGAGGGCGGTCACTGGCTCGGGACCTTCGCCACCTACCTGACGACCTCACGCGGGCTGGGGTCGAATCCCCCTGAAGAGGCGCCCCGCCCGTCCGCGCGACCCGAAGCACCCGTTCCCTCGCCGCCCTCCCAGAGGCCTCGTTGACCTCACCGGCACACTCTTCCTACGGTAGCTCGCGCGTCTGGCTCTTGACGATGCTCGGGTTCTCGTCCGGGCTCCCGCTCGCCCTCGTCGGCCACACGCTGACGGCCTGGATGACCGACGCGGGCGTGGATCTGAAGACCGTCGGATTCTTCACGGCCGTCATGCTCCCCTACTCGATCAAGTTCCTCTGGGCTCCCCTCGTCGACATCGTCCGGTTGCCTTTCCTGGATCGGAGACGGAGCTGGGCCCTCGTCTTCCAGGTGCTCCTCGTCATCGCCATCGTGACCATGGCCTCGATCGGACCCTCGAAATCCCGAGTCGCTCTCGCCGCCTGCGCGCTGACCATCGCGTTTCTGGCCGCCAGCCAGGACATCGTTCTCGACGCCTACCGGACGGACATCCTGGCTCCGGACGAGCGCGCCGCCGGCACCGCGACGTTCGTGACGGGGTACCGGATCGGGATGCTCGCCTCCGGTTCACTCGCCCTCGTCCTGGCGGACATCTTCCCTTGGCCGGTCGTCTACGGCTCGATGGCGGGACTGATCTCGATCGGCATCATCGCCATCCTTCTCGCCCCTTCGCCACCGGCCGTGACCCCGATCCGGAGCCTGGAAGAAGCGGTGACAGCGCCGTTTCGGAACTTCTTCTCCCGTTCGGGCGCGATCCTCGCACTCGTCTTCCTGATGCTCTACAAGCTCGGGGACGCCTTCGCGGGCGCCCTGACCACCCGCTTCTTCAAGGAGACGGGCTTCACGAACACGGAGCTCGGCACGTTCCATTCCGGCGTCGGGCTCTTCGCCACGATCGCGGGAGCCTTCCTCGCCGGCTGGCTCCAGCCGTTGCTCGGGGAGAGGAAATCCCTTCTGATCTTCGGGTCTCTCCAGGCCCTCACGAACGTCTTCTTCGTGATTCTGGCCATCACCGGCAAGAGCCTGCCGCTCCTGATCTCGGCCGTCATTTTCGACAACATCGCCGCGGGGCTCGGGAGTGCCGCCCTGATGGTCTTCCAGATGTCGCTCTGCGAGGCCCGGTTCTCGGCGACCCAGTTCGCCCTCTTCTCCGCGATCTCCTCGGTCGGAGCCCGTGTCCTGGGCGGCTTCTCGGGCGTGATGGCTCAGTCTCTCGGCTGGCCGCTCTTTTTTGGAGTGACCATCCTCATCGCGGTTCCCGGGATCCTCCTCATCCTCGTCCTGCCGAGATCGCTCGCGGAACCCGGGAACGGCGAGAGCGCCCGCTGAACGGAACACGGCAGGAAGGACGTGCGCAGGCACCGGAAACGCCGCCACGCCACACCTGCCGACTCGCTGCCTCCCGGATTCCCAGCACGAGACGGTAAACGGAGACCGCCCCTCCCCTCACGCCTACGGTGAGATCCGGCCGTCGGGAGACGCCTCGACCGGACCTTTCTGGATGCGCCTTTTCAGCGCCTGCCGGAGCTCCCATCCCGTGTCGGTGGCTGGTAGCTCTCGCAGGAGCTCCCGGTACCCCTCCGCCACGCGGGCCTGAAAGTCCGTCACCGCGATCTCGTAGACGGACTCCGCCTGAAGGGGTTCGAACGATCGTTCGTCTCCTGGATCACGAAGGACCCTGATCTCTCGCGGCCGGCCACTCTCTATCCGGAAGCGGATTCCCGAGACTTGCGAAAAGGCATCCGTTCCCGCCCGCGCGACACTCTGGACGAGCAGTTGCTCGATCGTCCGGCCCGGGACCCGGAACAGGAGCAGGCGGTTCGGATAGGGCAGCGCCGCGCGCAGGCTCTCCTCGCTGACCGGGCCGGGCGGGATCGGCTCTCGGAATGCACTCGCGGTCGAGAAGGCCGCATGAGCGCCCGTGACGCCCCTCGCCTCATCGAGCGCGAGATTCGCGAGGCCGCCGTCCTTCTCGAACTGTCCGGTGGTTCCGAGCTCCGTGAGCGCCGTGCCGATGGTCGCCAGAAGCCCCCGGAAACGAGGGTCCTCGATCAGCTCCTCCTGCATCTTGCGCACCCTCGCCGCCACGGCAGGATCCTCGCGCACCGACGCTCCCATCCGGATGAGGCTGCCCGTCACGCTCGAGAGCGTTCCCGCCGAGAACCTGAGTTCGACCTTGCTGACGTGAGTGAGGTACTGGGCGGGAGAGATCATCCACGTCTTCGTTCCCTCGATTCTCGTCAGCTCCTCCTTCCGGTGGCTGTGCGAGCCGAGAATGAGGTCGATGCCAGGGACCTTCCGGGCGAGCTCTCGATCGTCCTGCCAGAGACTGTGCCCGATGAGAACGACGGCCGCGACCTTCTCGCGCTCTCGCAGCGCCGAAACGATCTCTCTCGCCGCGGCGAGAGGATCCCCGAAGGCCGCGCCCGGAACGGGCCGGCGCTCTGGCGGAACGAGCCTCTCGAAGTCCGCGCCCGCCAGCGCGAAGACGCCGATCCTCACACCCGAACGCGAGAAGACGAGGTAGTCCTTTCCGTCGACCGAAAACGGCCGGTTCCCGCCGGGTCCGACCGTGTTCGCGCTGAGGATCGGGTACGTGATCGTCTGGCGGCAGCTGGCGAAAACCTCCGGACCGTAGTCGGCATCGTGGTTGCCAAGGGCCATGGCATCGAGGATGCCGTTCCACATCGGCCAGTCCGCGCACCGGTGCTTGTCCGAAAACGACGGCGACCCCGCGTTCATGGTGTCTCCACCCGAAAAGACGAGCGCGTCGCTTCGCTTCGCGAAAGGCCGCAAGTAACCGACCGCGCGCGCCAGTCCAGCGGATCCCGGCTCCCCCTCCGAATAGAAGGGCACGGCGTGCGAGTGGTAGTCCGAGACGTGGAGAATCGTCACCACGGAGTCGCTGCGAGCGCCGCTGGGAGAAACCTGTCCCTCGCTGGGAGCGCTGGGAGGAACCTGTCCCTGGCCACCCTGCTTCAGGCAGCCGGACAGAAAGATCGCCGCCGAAAAGACGGCGGCCGAAAAGACGGCGGCCGAAAAGACGGCGGCCGAAAAAACGGCGGCCGAAAAGACGGCGGCCGAAAAAACGGCGGCTGCACGAACAGCGGCCGAACGAACCGCCGAAAGGCACGAGACTCGCACGGACTCGGAGTCTAGCCAGATCCGCCCGGGGATGTCCGTCTTCCGGGCGCAGACATCGGCGATGCGAATGGGAAGAATCTCGGGGCCGCCCTCCCCCTGAGGGATCCCCGGGGAAAACCGGGGCGGATGGGACAGCCTCTGCTTTTCTCTTGAAAGCCCCCCCGTCGCGTTCGATGATGAGTCGAGCCCCATCCGTCTTTCCGAGCCGCGCGTCCGCCGCGGAGCCCGGCCGGTCCCTCGGCAGCCGGGACCCGCGAGATCAGCACTGACGTCGTCACTGAAACCGCATTCCAGTGGATGGGAGAAAAGATCATGCTCGCGTCCCCCTACACGCAGGACAACCGGAAGTTCCGGCTCACGACGCCGCTTGGCAAGGACGTCCTCCTGTTCAAGGGCGTCCAGGGTTCGGAGGGGATCTCCCAGCCCTACGGCTACACGGTCTTGGCCCTCGCGGAGAACACGAAGGAGGTCAAGTTCGAGGACCTCATCGGACAGGCCGTCACCGTCTCGATGAAGATGGGGAAAGCCGAAACGGAGTGCCACATCAACGGGATCTGCCGGGCGGTCTCCCAGGGACGCCGGGATCAGACCTTCACGACCTATAGCCTCATCGTCGTCCCCCGGCTCTGGACGCTCTCCCAGACGGTCCGGAGCCGGATCTTCCAGCAGAAGACGGTCCCCGAGATCCTGGAGGAACTCCTCAAGGGCATCCCGGTCGACTGGCGGCTCGAGGGACGCTACGAGCCGAGAGACTACTGCACCCAGTACCGCGAGACGGATCTCGACTTCGCGAGCCGCCTCATGGAGGAAGAGGGGATCTTCTACTACTTCTCTCACCAGGAGGCCCAACACTCGATGGTCGTCGCCGACTCTCCCGCCGGGCACGACCCGCTCGCCGACCCCACTCTGCTCTACGAGGAAATCGAGGGGGGCGTCAGGGACGAAGAGCACATTCACGACTGGGAGAAGAGCCAGCACTGGACGTCGGGCCGGGTCACTCTCTGGGACCACTGTTTCGAGCTCCCCAGACAGAACCTCGAGGCGCAGCAGCCGATCCTCTCCTCGGTGACCGTCGGAACGGTCAGCCACAAGCTGAAGCTCGCGGGCAACGACCAGTTCGAGCGCTACGACTTTCCGGGCCGGTACGCCCAGCGCTTCGACGGCATCGATCCGAACGGCGGAGACCGAAAGGGCGATCTCCAGAAGATCTTCCGGGACAGCGAGCGGACGACCCGGATCCGGATGGAGCAGGAAACACTTCCCGCCCTCTCGATCCGGGCCAAGTCGAACTGCCGCCACATCCGCGCCGGCCACACCTTCAGCCTCTCCCGGCACTTCAACGCCAACGGCGACTACCTCGTCACGAGCTCGACCCTGACTGCGGAACAGACCGGCGACTACAGGACCGGAGCCGACCAGACGAGCGCGGAGACCTCGTTCACATGCATCCCGGCGGAGATGCCTTTCCGTCCGGCCGCGGCTCATCCCCGGCCCACCATGGCCGGAACCCAGACCGCCGTCGTCGTCGGACCTCCCGGCGAGGAGCTCTTCACGGACAAGTACGGACGCGTCAAGGTCCAGTTCCACTGGGACCGGGAAGGGAAGCGGGACGCCGCGAGCTCGTGCTGGATCCGTGTCGCTCAGCCCATGGCGGGCCGCCGCTGGGGTCTCTCCTGCTGGCCCCGGATCGGGCAGGAGGTCGTGGTCGCCTTCCTCGAGGGCGACCCGGACGAACCCCTCATCGTCGGCACCGTCTACAACGCCGACCAGATGCCGCCGTACCTCGGGGACGCGCCGGACGCCCGGCACAAGAGCAACAACCGGATCTGGGGACTCAAGTCCAACTCTTCACCCGGCGGCGCGGGATACAACGAGCTTCGCTTCGACGACACCAAGGGAAGGCAGCAGATCTTCCTCCATGCCGAGAAGAACCTGGACATCCGCGTCAAGAACGACCTGAAGGAGAGGGTCGGAAACGAGAAGCACCTGATCGTCGGGAATGAAGAGAAGTCCGAGGGTGACTTCGTCGAGCTCATACACGGCAACCACCACCGGACGGTTCGCCGCGACGTCGTCGAGAAGATCGAGGGGAACGAGAAGCGGAGCCTTCTTGGGAACCAGTCCACCTCCGTCGAGGGAAGGACATCCCTGGACGTCTTCGGGAGCCACAACCTTCGGGTGAAGGGGAGCAGCAACCGCGAGATCGACGGCAACGAGGACGGTCTGGTCTCGGGCAGCGTGCAGACACGTGTCGGACAGAGCTTGGCGTTCGAAGTCTGCGGCGGCACGACCGTGAAGAGCGGCGGCACGATCACACTGACCGCGGGGAACTCCATCACACTCCGCTGCGGGGGCAGCTTCATCAAGGTCGAATCCTCCGGCGTCACGATCGTCGGTCTCCCGATCCGGATGAACTCCGGAGGCTCCCCGGACCGCGAAGGGCACGCTAACCCGGGAAGCCCCATCGAAGCCGACGAGGTCACGCCGAGGACCCCCGCGGAAGCCGACACCGCCACGACGGGACAGAAGTCGAACTGAGAACGGATGAAGGAGCCCCTCTCCGCCTTCTTCCTCGGGGAGAAGGTCTGGAGTCTTTACATTCCTGTGTCGGTAGCTCTCCCCTTACGAAGGGGAGGCAGGCGCGTGAGCGCCGGAGGGGTCCACGGGGATCCCTCTGATGGCGCGGGCCGGCCAACAAGGACCGCCGCTGACCCCTCCCGGGCCTGAGGCCTGGGCCTCCCCTTCGTAAGCAGAGGCGCCGCCCTCCCCCCTTCTGCCTGGGGGAGAAAGGGGGACGCTGGAGCCCGGCCTACTCCGAGACCCTCTCCAGCAAGAGCCCTGCCCCCGGCCCCACGGGGATGTCGAGCAGGAACCAGCCGACCAGGAGGAGGCTCCAGCTCACGAGGAAGGCGAGGGTGTAGGGCAGCATCGTGGCGATCAGGGTCCCGAACCCCGCGCTCTTGTCCCACCGCTGGATGAAGGCGATGATGAGCGGGAAATACGACATGGTCGGCGAAATGATGTTCGTGACGCTGTCACCGACTCGATAGGCCGTTTGCGTCAACTCGGGCGTGTAGCCGAGGAGCATGAACATCGGCACGAAGACGGGCGCCATGATGGCCCACTTCGCCGAGGCACTGCCCATGAACATGTTGATTCCGGCCGAGAGGACAACGAACGCCAGCATCAAGGGGATGCCGCCGAGGCCGATCGCCTTCAGGCCCGTGGCTCCCTCGACCGCCACGATCAGACCGAGATTCGACCAGTTGAAGAACGCGACGAACTGGGCCGCGATGAAGCAGAGGACGAGGTACGACCCCATCGTCTCCATCGACTTGTTCATCCCCTTCACGACGTCGGAGTCCCGCTTGATGGTCCCCGCGACCACGCCGTAGGCGATCCCCATCAGGGCTGACGAAAAGAAGACGAGGGCCACGATCCCGTTCATGAAGGGAGAGTGGAGGACGCTCCCGGTCTTCGCGTCCCGCAGGAAACCACCCTCGGGAACCGTTCCCAGGAGGATGACCGCCGTGATCGCGAGACCGGCCGCGAATGCCGCCCAGAGCGCCCTTCGTTCCCGAGCCGTCAGGGGCTTCAGGTCCTCCGAGGCTCCCTCTCCTCGGTACGCCCCGAGCCTCGGCACGACCACCTTCTCCGTCACCACCGTCCCGACGATGGCGATCAGGAAGGTCGACACGACCATGAAGTACCAGTTGCAGGCGGGGTTCACGAGGTACTTCGGGTCCACGATGTGAGCGGCTTCCTGCGTGAGACCGGCCAAGAGGGGGTCGACGGTCCCCAGGAAGAGGTTCGCGCTGTACCCACCCGAGACGCCGGCGAACGCGGCGGCGACTCCCGCCACCGGATGCCGCCCCACGGAGGCGAAGACGGCCCCCGCTAGGGGGACGAGAAGCACGTAGCCGACTTCGCTCGCGGCGTTCGAGAGGACTCCCGCGAAGACGATCACGAACGTCAGGAGCCGCCGCGGCGCCTTGGCGACGAGAAGCCTCATCGCCGCCCCGATCAGGCCGCTTCCCTCCGCGACCCCGATTCCGAGGAGCGCGACGAGCACGGCTCCAAGGGGCGCGAATCCCGTGAAGTTCTTGACGAGGTTCTCCAGGATCCTGTGGAGCCCCTCGACGGAGAGGAGGTTGACCGGCGTGATCAGCTTCCCCGTGGCCGGGTGGGTCACGGAGAACCCGAGTCCTGCCGCGATCGCGGAAAAAACGAGGACCGCGCCGGCGAGAACGAGGAAGAGCGTCGCGGGGTTCGGGAGCGCGTTTCCCCCTCGCTCCACGATTCTCAGGAACCTGTCGAACACGGACACACGAACAGCCTTCTCCGTCATGGATTCCCTTCCGACGCGACGGCCGGTCTGGATGTGCGCCCCCTCACGCTTTCTGGCGGGCCGGGCCGGACCGGCCGGCCGGCCGGGGACGCCCGGCGCTTCTCGTCGCTCGAGGAAGGCCTCTCGCGATTCGACATCCGGTCCTTCCTGGCCGTGCCACTGGCGACGATTCATCGGCGGCCGGAAGACTGGCCTCGCTCCCGTGTCACGAACGCAAAGCGGGCTCACGGAAGGAACCGTGAGCCCGCGAATCAGGAGGAGAAGTGGAGGCGACGGCCGGATTCGAACCGGCGAATCAGGCTTTTGCAGAGCCTTCCCTTAGCCACTTGGGTACGTCGCCCCGGGGAGGCGGATTATATCAGGGTCAGTTTCGGCGAAGGACTTCCTTGGCGATCGTGTTGAGCTGCATGAACGAGGTCCCCTCGTAGATCTTCCCGATCTTGGCGTCGCGGTACATCTTCTCGAGCGGGTACTCCTTGACGTAGCCGTACCCGCCGAGGAGCTCGAGACCGCGGCTCGTGCACATCTCGGCGGTCTCGGAGGCCTTGAGTTTCGCGATCGCCGCCTCGCGCAAGAAGGGCATGCCGGCCTCCTTCAGGCGGGCGGCGTTGTAGACGGCGAGGCGGGCGCACTCGAGCTCCATGTCCATCCGGGCGAGCTCGTGCTGGATCGCCTGGAACTCGGAGATCGGCTTGCCGAACTGGACGCGCTGCTTGGTGTACTGGGCGGCGTAGTCGAGGGCGGCGCGGCCAATGCCGATCATCTGGGCGCCGATGCCGATGCGTCCTTCGTTCAGGGTCTCGATGGCGATCTTGTACCCCTCGCCCACCTTCCCGACGACGTTCTCCTCGGGGACCTCGAGGTCCTCGAAAGCGAGGGCGAGGGTCGAGGAGGCACGGATGCCGAGCTTGTCCTCCTTCTTCCCCTTCGTGAAGCCCTTCCAGCCGTCCTCGATGATGAAGGCCGTGATCCCCTTGTAGCCCTTTGACTTGTCGACGTTGGCGAAGACGAGGAGGATCTCGGCCTCGAGGCCGTTGGTGATCCAGAGCTTGCCTCCGTTGAGGACCCAGCGATCACCCTTCTTCGTGGCCGTCGTGGCGAGGGCGAAGGCGTCGGAACCCGAGCCGGCCTCGGAGAGGCAATAGGAGCCGACCTTCTTCTTGGCGAGCAGGGGGAAGTAGCGCTTCTTGATGTCGTCGGAAGCCCAGCGCAGGATGGCGTTGTTGACGAGGGTGTTCTGGACGTCGACCACGACGGCGCACGCGGCATCGACGCGGGCGAGGGCCTCGATGACGGCGATGGACATTCCGAAGTTGAGGCCCAGGCCGCCGTACTCCTCCGGGATCTCGATTCCCATCAGGTCGAGCTCGAAGAACTTCTTCAGGATCTCCGGGTCCAGCTTGTTGGCCCGGTCCATTTCCATGCTTTTCGGTCCAAGGGTCTCGACGGCGAACTGGTGCACCTGTTCGGCGAGCTGCGTCTCCTCCTCGGTGAGGATCGAGAGAGGCGGAACTGTGCGGGTCATCGTCTCGGGCATGAACGAATCTCCTTCAACAAGTGAGGATAGCCCCAAAGAAATCGGGAGTCACCGAGATGGAGCTCTTCCCGGTGTCTGGGTATGACGTGCGGGGGAAGGCCCGCGGCGACCCCCCTTTTCTCCTTCTCCCGCACTCGCGGGAGAAGGGGGCGCGGCGCGCCGGATGAGGGCTTCGAAAGGACCGCTTCATAAAGGGAACGGGGGGCATTTGGCCCCCCGTTCGACCCAGCACGATGGTTTTGGGTATCAGTAGCTGAGCCTCAGGCCGAACTTCATCTGCCAGCGCGAACGCAGGTCGTTTGAGAAGTAGGCGCCGCCGGTCAAGTTGCCAGCCGAGACCATCTGGTAGATCGGCTTTCCGGTGGCAGAGTCAATCCCGACATAGTTCAGCGGCGTCCAGTTCTGGTTGCCGACGGAGTAGATACCGCCGGAGTTCTTGTCGATCAGGTTGATCAGATTGAGAACGTCGAACGTGAGCTGAGTCCGAACGACACTGACTGGGACCTCGAGGTCATAGTGGAAATCCAGAGATCGATTCCAGGGCGTGAAGGAGGAGTAGCGCGGCACGATCTGACCGCGATACTTGTCGAGGCCTGTCCAGCCGAGAAACTGCTCCCATTGCTCCTCCGTCGGTGCGGGAGAGCCGGACGGGTTCCTCAGGATGAAGTCACTGAAGTTGGCGGGAACGTAGATCAGGTCGTTCGTCGAGTATCCGTCGCTGTTGGGGTCGCCGCCCATCATGATTGAGTACGGCTGACCCGAAGTCACGTTGAAAAGGAACGCGACAGTGTGCCTCACTGGACCAGTCTTGAAAGACTGCGAGATCACGAAGTTGAAACGGTCCTCGATCTCGAATGCCGTGCGAGAAAGCTCGGGATTCTGGATATCACCGCGGGTGTGGTGGAACTGCCAATTCGAAATGGCGCGGCTGGAGGTGCCATCAAACGCCGACTTCGCGTTCGTGTACGCGTACGAAGCGTTCACGTAGAGGCCGAAGTCAAATCGCTTCTCCAACTGAAGCGTCAGGTTCGTCTGCCGGCCCTCATCCGTATTCGTCAGGTAGGGGAGAGCCTGGAAGCCGGTGCTGACTGCCTTGTGCCTGGGCCGCCCATCGAAGGCCTTCGTTCCGTCGGGGATTCTTGCGGGGTTCAGATAGTAAACGTCCTCGAGTGTCTTGGTGTACATCCCTTCGACGGTGGCGCGCACTCCGCCTGGCAGCTCGCGGTCGTAGGCCAAAGTCGTGCGGAGGACGCGGGGCATCTTGAAGTCCGGGTCAATGGCGTCGACCGTAATGGCCGCGGTTCCCGGCGGGAAGTTCTTGGGCTGGCCGTACGGGTCAGGGTTGAACTGGATGTTCCGGGCGGTGAGGGTCAGCGACTCGACTCCGGTGTTGGCGAATACGTTCGAGATCCAGACGTACGGCGTCCTGCCGGCGAAGACTCCGATGCCGCCACGAACTTGCTGAGTTGGACCGGGGCTCCAGTTGAAGCCGAAACGTGGAGAGATGATCAGGTCACTGCTGGGCACGTCGCTGGTGTCAATACCGAACGTCGTGAACACGGCCTCGTTCCTCGAGGGGGTGTCGTCCAGCGTCGGAATGTCCGCGCGGATACCAAAGTTGAGCGTGAGCGAGTTGTTCACCCGCCACTGATCCCCGACATAGAAACCCCACTGCTTCGACCCGAATGAGGCCGGACGCCGGGGATCGCTTCCTGTCGCGAAGCCGATCGAGTACTCCTGAGCGATGCCCTTCTCGAAATCGGCCAGGGTGCTGAATCGATACCAGCCGTAGAAATCAGAAAGGAAGAGATTCTTGAAATCGAAGATCTCGTTGTGCGTCCCGATAGTGATCGTGTGGTTCCCGAAGAGCAAGGTAAAGTCATCGGTAATCTCCAGCACGTCCTGATCGAGAGAATTGGCACCGGAGAAGCGCTCGGTCCCGGCGCTCAGCTGTGGCTGGCGGGCGATGGGCCCGATGTCGACCGTCGGAAAGATGACGGCAGTCGCCCGGGCATCCCGGATGGTCTGGTAGCCTATACGGCCCACATTGAAGGCGTTCGCTCCGAACACGCTGTTGACCTGGAGAACGGTCGAGTTCGTCTTGTTCTCGATGGCGTAGATCCCCGTCTGGAACCGGAACCTGGTGGCGGACCGGTCCTGCACGACGTCGTTGACACCATCGATGTAGTTGTGCCGGAGCGTGATTTGGTGCGCCGTCGAGGCGTTGAAGTCCAGGCGCCCGAATATGAGGTTGGAATCCGTGGTCTGGTTGAAATCGCCAAGGCTACCGGGGTCGTAGTTGTATTTCGCTATCAGCAGGTCTCTGAAGGCCGGCGCCGAGGCCAGGTTGCCACTCGAGTTGTACTGCACGGCGGCGGAACCATCCGCGGCGACCCCGGTCGGAGCCGATCGCCGGTTGATCTCACCACTGGCGAAGAAGAAGAGCCGATCCCTGAGGATGGGACCGCCTACCCGGAGACCATACTGGTCCTCGCTGAACTCGGACACTGGCCGATCGAGAGCATCCGTGGCGCTCTGAGGAACGTAGTCGGACACGAAACTCTCGCTACGGATAGAACCGTAGACGGAAGCAGAAAACTCGTTCGATCCACTGCGAGTGATCGCGTTAATGCCGCCTCCTGTGAACCCGCCTTGCTTGATGTCATAGGGAGACACAACGAGCTGAAGCTCCTGGATGGCGTCGAGACTGATGGGCTGTGTATTCGCCTGGCCTCCGGGCGTCCCGGTATCGGCAAGCCCGAACAGGTCGTTGTTGACCGCCCCGTCGATCTGGATCGTGTTGTACCGGTTGTTCTTCCCGGCGACGTTCAGCCGGGTACCGGACTGGTCGCCCGGATCCACGTTGAAGTAAGGATTCGTCCGGGCAACGTTCTGGATTGTCCGCTGGACGGTGGGCAGGCTCTTGAGTTGCTCTTCCGCCACGGTAGCCGTGTTCCCCATGCGGTCGGGGTTGATGAGGGGCGACTCGGAGGCCGTGACCTCGACCGTCTCCGTCACCGTGGCCAGGTCGAGCTCGAGGCTGACGTTGCGGATTTCTCCGAGCGCGACCTCGATCCCCTTGACCGTCTGTTCCTTGAAGCCGCTCAGCTTCGCGACGATCGTGTACGGGCCGCCGACGCGGACGTTCAGGATGGTGAAGCGGCCGTTCGAGAGCGTCGTGGCCGAATACCGGGTACCGGTGGGTGTGTGAACCGCCTCGACGAGGACACCGGGCAGCGCCGACTTGTCGACCTTCATCGTGACGGTTCCGGCCAGACGGCCGGTCGTTTCCTGCGCGATCGCCGTCGTGGCGAACGCCAGAATGCCGGTGATCGCGATCAGCGCCGCGACAGCCAGCCCGGCCCGCTGGACCGGAAGAAACCGAGAAACAGATTTCATGAGCTCTCCCCCTTTTGCTTTTCCCCGCCGGCAGCGGCGCCGCCGGCGGGTTGAACTTTGCTATCTGGTCGTGAAAACCAGGTTAAACGCGGTTCTTGGTCTTCTTCAGGCTGGCCCGAAGGATTCCCTCCACCGCTGTTCCAGTGCTAATGCCTCGGACGTTCCCTCCTTCGGAGCCCAGCTCGCCAGGTCCTCCCCCGGAATCGGCACGTACGGGCCTTCCTTCGTTTCAAAAAAGATCGTTCCTTCCTCGAGAGCCACCATCGAGTGCCACGTCCCCGGCTCGAATTGCATCCCGAAGGTCGTCCCGCCCGGACGCAGGGTTCTGCGTTCGAGCTCCGAGCCATCCGGATCGAAGACCATCACGCCGAGCCTTCCGGAAATGGCGAGAACCGTCTCGGTCTTGGGCGGGGTGGCGTGCCGGTGGGGCCGGATGTACGTCCCCGGCTCGAGGGCGTTGAAGAGGCGGTGAACCGTGTCGCCCATCTCGTGGAGATTCAAGTTCAGCCTACGCCTCGGGCTCTCCGCCGCTTTCCGGCTGAGGTCCTCCAGGGCTGATATCTCGAGCCACCTCGGAGACATCCTACTCCTCTCGTCCTAATCCTAACCCGAACCCGCCTTCGATGCTCACCTCATCTCAGACTGGCCTCTGCGGAGGCGCGAGAAACGCCACCGCCTCGCCTGCCTCGGCGTTGGCCAGAACCCTCAGGACGAGACCATCGGCCGCCTTCGGGACATCGACCACGTGAACCACGTGCGCCACGTCCGAGAAATCGGGCGCCAGCCGGCGGAACTCCTCCGGTGTCTTCTTCAGGAAGTCCTCCCTGAAGACCACGTGCTCGTCATCCGGGAAGAGGGGTAGATAGCGGATCGAGGCCTCGACCAAGTCCTGGAAGAAGTGTGTCCCGAAGGAAAGATCGGGCATGTAGTTCCCGCGTTTACGCGCGACCTCGATCAGCATCGCCGAATTGTTGATATCCGAGTAGGTCACGCTGACGCCGAGCTTGATGTCCCCCCGGCTCCCCCACCGCCCCGGGCCGATCAGGATGAAGCGCCTCTTCGGCAGGATCTTGTTGAGGCGCGCCACCGCCCTTCCCACCCGCTTGAAGGCCACGGGGTCTGGCAGGTGGAGATACCCCTCGACATCGACGTAGACGATGTGCGTGATGTCGGGCACGCGTCCGTTCGAGACGTAGTTGCGGGCCGAGAAGATCAGCTTCTCCGGAGCGATGTCGAGGGGGATGGGTGAGGGCGACGCGTCCTCGGTGAAGCTCTGGGGACGGCACTGCAGGAGGTAGAGGTCCTTGCCGTCCGAGGCGAACTCCAGATCGACCGGGGTCCCCATCTTCTCCCGCAGCGTGTTCAGAAGCGTCTTCATCCGGGAGAGGAAGTTCGTCTGGCGCAAGAGCCCCTCGAACGTGAAGACGAGGCTGTCGGCATCCCGTTCGTGGTCGATGAAAAGGGGCTGCCGGATCGAGTCGGCGTCGGCCTGGGACACGAGCTGCTTCAACCCCGGGAACTCCCTCCCGCACTCGCGAAAGATCCACTCGATCGGGACCGTCTCGAACGTGCCGCTCTCGAGGTTGATCACGTCCATCTTCCTCGGCGAGTACCTCACCGCCTCGTCCCTCGTCACGTTGACCCTCAGGCCGGGCTGGCCGGGCGCCACCAGGATCGGATAGTCCTCGCCGACCCGGTCGACCGCGCGCGTGCCCAGTCCCGGAACCAGACGCAGGAGGCCGTCCTCCCTCTTGATGCGAGCGGACCAGCGGAACTCGTTGTTGCTGAACGCGACGCCGGCGAACGACGGGAAGAAATACTTGCCGACCCGCGTCCCGACGACCTCCTGGATCAGGATTCCCATTTCCTCGTGGACGTCGAGGAGCCCTCGCTCGGCCCGGTACTCGATCGGATCGGGGCCGAAGATCGACGCGTACACCTCTGAGATCGCATCGAGGAGGGCGAGCAGCCTCTCTCGCTTCGTCCCCTGGTTCGCCAGGAACAGGCTCTTGTACTTCCCGGAGAAAGAGGATCCAAGGCGGTCCTCGAGAAGGCTCGAGCTCCTGACGATGAGGGGCTTCTCCTCGAGGTCGTCGAGGGCGAGGGACAGACCCTTGACGATCTCGGGCGAGAAGTGAGAGTTCTTGAAGACCTGGACGATGTGCGGGTACTCGTCCCTGACCTGCTCGATCTCGAGGTACTTCCAGTTGTAGATGTCCTCGAGCGAGTTGTACTGGATGAAGTCGAGGACTCCATCGGACGTGATGTACCAGGTCTTGGGCGAGCGGATCGTCCCGAGCTCGCGGGCCACCTCGGGCGAACCGCGCAGGATCCGGGTCGCGAGGAAGAGACCGGCCCCCTTGCCTCCGAGCTTTCCGTAGCTCCTTGGCGGGGCGATCACCCTGCGGACCAGGTCGTAGAAATCGCGAACCTCGACGTAGCTTCTGGCCACGTTGATGTAGTCGAGCTCGTCGGTGAGGAAGCGTCTGACGAGAGAGACCCTCAGGCCGACCTGAATCGCGCGGGAGAGGTCCTTGTCTTCGATCCCCATGTCCTCGTGGCGCTCGAGGGCCTGCGAGATCTCGAGGAGGGAGGTTCCCTGGTTCTCGACGGCCTCGACCAGAAAGCCGGAGCGGTCATCCTGGATCCACTGCTGGATCAAGGCGAGGATGACGTCGGGCTTCAGGTGTTTCTTGGCGATCACGAACGCCGAGCCGGCCACATCGAGATGAACGTCGAGGACCTTGCGCTCCGTCGGACGGTTCTCGCTGGCCTCGTCCGCGGGTCCCCTGCGCTGAGCCGCGAAGCTCTGCAGGAGCTCCTGGGCCTCCCCGACCCCGCTCCAGGAAAGGTGGTTGATCATCCGCCGGGAGATCCGGCCGAGGAGGTGCTGGTCGATCTTCTTGAGGAAGCCGATGATGACTTCCCACTCGTGCCGTTCCGTCCGGGATGCGTGGTCGGAATCCATCCCGGGGATTCTCACCCCAGACTGTCTCGCCCGGGAGCCGAATCCGGAGGTGAGCAGCCCTCAGCGTTTCGCCCGGGCTTCCCGGGCGGCCTGGAGGGCCACGAGAAAGGACTCGCCCTGGTTCAAGGGGGCGATCTCGATCTTCATCATCTTGCCCGAGGAGCTCCGGATCTCGATGACGTCCCCCACGAGGCCTTCCTTGCGGTGGCCGATGTCCTCGATCTCCGAGAGGTCCATCGACGTGGTCCGGCCGTCCTGGTGGTACATCACCCTCAGATCCGTCAGGATCGCGGCCTCGGTGCCGTCCATCGACAGCGTGGCGTCGTAATAGGCCAGGACTTCCTCCCCCTCCTTCAGCATCCCGTGCGCCTTCAGGTAATCGAGGGCGTAGGCGTCGAGCTCGTTGGCGAGCTTGACGCCGGCCTCGGGCGTTCTCGAGAGCCAGACGAAGAAGATGCCAGCGGCCAGGCAGGCCACAAAGGCGGCCGCCCCGCACCCAATGAGCACGAACCGGAGGGGATTCGGGGCTCCGGGCGGTCGGGGCGGCGGAGGGGCGGGAGCCGGGTACCCGCTCACGAGCCTGCCTCCAGCGCGGATCGGAGCGCCCGGATCTCCGCGATGGTCAAGGCAATTGCCCTGGAAAGCCCTTCGGGGTTCTCCAATCGAGCCGTCGCGGGCCCGCCAGTGGCGTGAGAGGGTTCCTGCCCCAGGCCGGAATCCTTGTAGCGCTTCATCTGGGCGAGCAGCCGGTCGCGGATCTTCTCCGCGCCCGTCACTCCCCGGAGGTTCCCGGAGTGCAGGCTCGCCTCTTGACTGTGTCCCTCGGGACCCTGGCCCCCGCCGCCGCCCGCGGTCGAGACGACGACGTCGGCGATGCCGAAGAGCTTCTGGACCGGATTCTGCTTCACGTTGATCTGCTGGATGTTCGCGAGGGTGAAGGTCTGCTCGCGAAAGAACCAGATTCCCTCCTGGATCCTCAGGCTCCGGTCGGAGAGCAAGTAGTAGCGGCACTCGTAGTCGAGGCGCAGGACGAAATAGGTGAAGGGCAGCTGCAGGGCGTAGCCGGCGAAGGCCAGGAACTCGATGGCCGAGAGGACGGCCGTGGAAACAGGCACGCTCCACGGACCGAACCGGATCAGGAACCCGAAGCCGGGGACGTAGTGGAGGAAGAGGGCACCGAAGAGAAGGCCCGCGAGGGCCCCGGCCTGGCCAAAGCCCCAGCCGAGGCGGATGTAGTCGTAATAGCCCTTGCCAGCCCGAAAGGTCTGGCACGAGGCTTCCTCGCCGGGCGGGACGTGAGGCCGCTCGGGGATTTTCAAGAAGCGGAGGACAGTTTGCCGGAGCTCAGCCACGGGGGTCTCCGGCCCTCTTCTGACTCGCCAGGGCAGCCCTCAGCGCCCTGAGCTCCTCGGCCAGAGCGCGGAACTCGGCCTCGAGCCGGGCGATCGGGGCTTCCGAGGACGGGGCGGCGTGCGTGGAGGGCTTGATACCTCGGGAGCTCTGGTAGAGGAAGTCGCGAACGGCCTCGTACTCGGCGATCCCCTCGAGCGTCATCTCGGCCGAGGCGCTGCCGCTCGCCGTCTGGATCTGGATGCGCGCCAGGCCGAGCCACCTCTCGACGATGTTGCTGACGAGGTGGATGTCCTGGATGCGCGAGTAGGTGAGGTGGACCTCTCGGTGAAAGAGGACTCCCCAGCTCATCGAGACGCCCTCGGCATCGAACCGGAACCGCATCGTGTGGTAGCGGAAGTAGAGGTACGTCAAAAAGAACGGGAACAAGGGCCCCGCGACGAGGGACGACAGGATGTAGTAGCGGAAGAGCGAGGGGATGGGCCTCTCCATCTTCCCGATGTCGAAGCCGGGAGGCGCTGACTGCGAGCTCATGTGTTCGAGGACAGCTTACCGCTCACGAGCCGCCCGAGAATCAAGCAGTCCCGGCCTCGGGGAGCTCCACGGCCTCGTAGACGTCCGCGAAGGCGAGGGCCGCGGGTACACTCGCCAGCGCCACTTGACCGGCTTCTGGCAGCCAGGCGACATAGCGCCAGGCCTTTCCGTCCCGTGTGAAGACCTCGATCAACTGCTCATCCTGTGAAACAAGCACGTACTCGGTGAGCGATTCGACCGTCTGGTAGGCGCGGAATTTCTTGTTCCGGTCGAGGCGCTCGGTCGAGGGGGAGAGGATCTCGATCACGAGCCTCGGGTTCAGAAGGACGTCACGCTCGGAATCGAGGAGTCCCGGAGCTCCGCAAACCACCAGGACGTCCGGGTACACGTAGCTCTCCCAGGCCGGGATCCAGACCCGCATGTCTGCGCCCAAGACCTCACAGCTGCTCCCCGCGAGCTGGTTCCCGAGGAGGCGCACCAGATTGCGGGAGAGCCGGTTGTGAGAAAGGCTCGCCCCCGTCATCGCGACGATCTCGCCGTCGTAGAACTCGTGCCTGGACTCCTGCCGGCGCTCCCACAGCAGGAACTCTTCCGGAGTCATCTTCGTTGGCTTCGGGACGCTCGACATCTTCGGCTCCTGACTCTCTCGAAGTCTACCGCCACCGCGCCCCTGCGTTTCCGTTCGGCTCCCTCGTCCCACTTCTCGGAGACATCCTGAGAATGCCCGGCCCGCCCGCCACTCCGGCCGCGGAGAGGATCGACGTTGTCAGCGGCCGGATCACCGGAATCGGCTGACCGAGACCTTCTCAACCGTCGATCCGGGATAGTAGTGCGCCAGAATCTCGCGGTACGACGAACCCCTCGAGGCCATCACGGCTGCCCCGATCTGGCACAGGCCCACGCCGTGCCCCCAGCCCGCGCCCGTCAGGACCAGCTGTTCTCCCTCGCGGTCGACGACGAAGGCCGAGCTCTTCAGGTGCGAGCGAGAGAGAGCCCTGCGGATCTCGAGTTCCTTGCCCACGACCCGCTCACCCTTCGTCCCGCGGATCCTCAACCGGAAGATCCGGCCCGAAGCCCCTCGAGCCAGGGGCTCGAGCGCTTCGATGTCTCCGAGGTCGATCCCGAGCCGCTCCTTCACGATTTCGCCCAGCTCCCCGGCCGTGTAAACCACCCTCCAGCGGAAGAAGTCCGTGGTCTCCTGGTCGAAGCCGGGAAGGATGCGAGACAGAAGGGCCGCGTCGCGCGTGTTGCAGTACGCCTCGGGATTTGTCCTGATGAAGCGGTCGAAGTCGACTTCTCCCGGATCCACGTCACTGTCGGCCACTCGTGTCAGGTACGGTATCTCCTGGTCGTCCCAGGCGGTGGCATAGCGCTCGGTCAGCCCGCCGCAGCACTTGGAGAACCGGGCGTCGCAGACGGCCCCGCCGAAGAGCAGCATCTCGTCCGCCGTCAGAGCCACCGCCTCGGCCACGGCCGGGGAAACCGCCTTGGTGATCCCCTGATAGCGCTGACAGTGATCGTCCGCGCAGACCTCGAAATCCGAGTGGGCCTCCCGGCCGTACCAGCGCCGAATCTCGTTCGGGTCGTTCAAGTCGACCGAGGCCGGAGCCGACGCGGCCGGTCCCTTGAGCCAGCTCCGCGAGATCACCGCGTGGGCCTTCAGCAGCTCGAGCGGGCACGAGGCACTCATCTCGGAGGAGATCACGCTCCTCACGTAGTCCTCGAGAGAGACGTCATTGACCACCATCAGCCCCGAGGGCCTCCGGAGGACCCTCAGGGCACCCCGGAAGACCTGCCGCTCGCTTCGCTCCCAGTGAAAGCCGATCCCGATCGTGACGGCATCGAAGGCGAACGAGCAGTCGGCGCCGGAGGGGATCAGGGAGGTTTCCCCCGAGAACTCATGGCGCCCGGGTCCGAGCCTCTCGCCCCCGGCTGCGACGAACTCCCCGAGGAGTTCCACCTCGACCGTCGGCCGCCCTTCCATCAGCCCTACGGAGACCTTCACGGCGCGTTCTCCAGCGCGGAGACGACCTCGCCAAAAGGCTCCCGCGGCACGGTGACCTCGCCGTAGATTCCGGCAATCTCCTGCGCCGTCAGCGTCTCGAAGTTCTCGGCCGAAGGGGTGATCAGGAGCCCGCACATGTCGATCGAGGCAGGGCTCACCATCAACTGGCCACTGTGATACGCGGCCGGACGGTGCTTTCCGCGCGGAAAGACGATCACTGTCGAGCCCCTTCCGCCCTCGCTGAAGAGCACCACGTTGACCCAGGGCTCAGGCACCTTCCCCGTTCGGGAAGACAGGAGCGAAAAGGCACGGGCAGTCAGATCTGTCAGGGCCGACGGATCGCTTCCTCTGAACCGGAGGGCGCGGATTCCATGCCGCTCGAGCACCGGTCCCACCCCGCTCGCGGCGTCGGTGGCGATCGGGAGTTCCTCCAGCAACCCGGCCTGCAGATGGAGGTGGTCGGGCGCCGAGGCCCCGCACTGGGGCCCGTTGTAGAGGACGAAGTAGCCGGGGAGGCGGGCGGCGAGGTCGAGCATGGGTCCGATCTGACCCTCGATCCTCTGCTCCCGGTGCTCCCTGTGGACGACTGTCAGGTGGTGTCTCACGACGGGGAACGGATTGCAGTAGAGGGTGAAGTCGGTCCCAAAGCGGACCCCTCTCTGTTCCGGGAAGAGATTCTCGGGACAGAGAAAGCACGGACGCTTTCGGATCGACTCGCGGTCCACGGCCGCGGTCGTGCTCCCGGCCCGGTGCGGGATGTGGCGCAGGAAGACCTCGGATCCGCACACGGTGACCCGGCGTGTCTCGGCCCGGGAGAGACTGTCTACCCCTCGCGCCAGGAGCGGCCAGCTCTCCAGTTGCTGGCGAAACAGGGAATCGACATCGGCGACCAGGTCAGCTGTCACCGCGAGACTCCGTTCCTCGCCTTGCGGGCCGTTATCTCCACGGTCCGGAGCCAGTCCTTGTACCAGTCGTAGCGGTTCTGGGTCTCGATGGGGAGCGCGCTGTCCGAGTTCCCTTCCCAGCGCCGGCAGAGATAGACGGATTCGTAGATTCGGCCGATCTCGAAATCACGGCTGACGCGGAGAGCTACCGCGTAGTCCTCGCCGTAACTGACGTTCGGGAATCCGACGCGGCGGAGGACTTCCGTGTCGAAGGCCCGCGGCGCGCCAAAGCCGTTGACGCGGAGGGCATTGTTCCTGCCGTTCTCGCGGCTCCACTCCCGGTGGTCGATCAGGCCAGGTGGAATCTCCTTCAAGGAGAAGTCGACCATCGTGTACGAACCCACCACCATCGCGTAGGGGCCGGCCTGAAGCTCCGCGACGATTCGCGCCAGGACGTGCTCGCCCGCGTACAGGTCGTCCGAATCCATCTGGACCGCGTAGCGGCCACAGTGAAGGGACGAGACCGCCAGATCCCAGCAGCCGCCTATGCCGAGGTCTTTCCGGCCAGGAACGAGGTGAACGAGCCTCGCGTCCGAGACGGAGCGCAGGAGTTCCGGCGTCCGATCGGTCGAGTGGTTGTCGACGACGATCACGTTGAAGGGGAAGGGGGCCTTCTGCGAGAGGGCGCTCTCGACGGCGTCCAGGATGGTCTTCTCCCGGTTCCTCACAGGAATGATGACGCTCGCACTGACGGAAAAGGAGCCCTGGCCAGGGGGAACGGGTTCGAAGACGGGAGGCAGGAGAGCACCGATTCGCTCGAGGTGCCGCGTCGCGATCGTCTCCATCTCCGTCTGGTAGTCGCGGTTGCGTGGGTCGACATAGTCGAACAAGACCTGTCCGGAGGCCCGTGAGTCGGCCCGTGTCGCGGCGTAGAGAGGCTCCGGAATCCGGACGACGGGGAAGCGCTCGGAGAGGCGGAGCCTCAGGTCGTAGAGCGCCCCCCACTTCAGGCCTTCCTGGAGTCCCACTTCCCTCGCGGCCCTGACAGGAACCGCCACGACCGGCCCGAAGTCGAAGGTGTCACGGATGCTGCCGGCCTGGTAGTCGATTCTCGGGCTACCCACCGCGTCCGAGTAGACCCAGCCCGCTCCGGTCTCCGCCAGGGTCCCGGCGAGGCGCTCGTACATCCGGGGACCCGGCTCGATCGTGACCCGGGGATCGCCGATGAAGAGGATGTCCCCCTCCGCGGACGCGATCAGAGAGAGGAGATCGGCCGACGACGGACCCGGCGGAAAGACCAGATTCACGGTTTCGGGCTCCTGGGGACGCCGACAGGGCGAGTGACCATGACACCGGACATTCGGTTCTCCTTCAGAAACTCCTCGAGGTCCTGAGCCAGGACGCCCTTGCGGCTCCGGGCAGCGTTGTGGAGCAGGAGCCGGCCGTCTTTTCTCACCAGGATCCCGCAGTGGAAGACATCGAGGTGCGTGCGGGTCGAGACGAAGAAGATCAGGTCTCCTGTCGCCAGCTTGGGCTCCCACTCGGCGAATCGCCTCTTCGGCACGCACCAGATGTGGGTCGAAACGGCCGGCAGGCCCTTGATCACGTCCAGCAGCAGTTCCTTTTTGACGGCGAGCTTCTCGGCGGCGACGGGATGGACCACTCCGGCACGGGAGTTGTTCCTCAACCAGGCCGTCATGTAGTGGTTTCGCGTCTCCCATGCGATCTGGCCGTTCTGGTAGCGGATGCGGCGCAACCACTCGACGAACTCACCGGCGTTGGATGAGAGGGAGAGGGCGAGGACGGTCTCGACGTAGGTGACACAGTCGAAGCCGTCGAGGGAAGCCGTGAAGACCTCCGGAGTCTCGGCCGAGCCGCGAAGCGGGTTGAGGGTGTAGGGAAGGCCGATGAACTGGCTCGAGAAGAACTCCATCCGGTCGCGCAGTGTTTGGTGGCCCGCGGCCGCGGCGAGGATCTCCTCGACCCGGGCGACGTCGAGACCTTCCGGCTGAGGCGAGGTCATAGGGTCGAGATGATAAGGGGGGAAAGGACAGGGAGGCTGTCGGGGGGGTGAGGAATGATGAGAGTCAAGCGCGCGGCCAGCACGCGCGACGGCTTCATCCCGGTAGCGGGAACCGGCCCCGGCCGGGTTGCGCCCCGGGAGATCCCGCAGAGACGTTCGAGGAGGCCATCCAGCGCTCCCTTCGTGGTCGGGCGGCGCGGCTTCGTCGAGGATCGACTCCTGAGCGTTGCGTTCAACAACCAGACGAGCGGCGCGCACGAGCGTGAGAAGAGGAAGAGTGGATCTTTGACGCGGGTCTCTCCGGGAAGCAGAATGCGCGGGTCGGCTACAGGGTGCGTGGAGGGGCCACAATGAACAAGGGGAACATCCTCACTCTCGAACTCCGCCTCGTCGCGATTCTCGCGGTCGCGATTCTCGGAGGTCTATTCTCGGCGACCGCTCAAGCCGGGATCCTGGAGCGCGAGATCAAGTTCAAGCGCGGAAGCACCTCGACCACGGTCAAGAACTCTGTCGTGCGCGGAGACCAGCACCGGTACGGGTTCTCCGCCAATGCCGGGCAGACGCTCAGCGTCTCCATCCGTTCAGCGGAGAACAACGCCGCCTTCAGGTTGTACGTCGTCGGGGCCTACGGCTACCATGGCTGCCGGAATGAGGGCGGAGACGTGCCGTTCGACTGCGCCTCGGCCGTGGACAGGGGACAGGAACCCAGACCTCGCGCGTCTGGACTAGACGCTGAACGCCAGACCTTCACCGATTCCCTGCCTTACGGCTCGAAGAACGGAAAGGGGGGCACGTACGCCATCGTCGTCGAACCGACGCACGGAAGCGCGACCTACACGCTGAGCGTGACGATCCAGTAACGGAGAAGGGCGAACAGTTCCGCACGAGCGGCCACGCGGGAGTCAGTCGAGACAGACCGAGGTGCCCGGGGAAGCCGGAGGAGCGGAAGCATCAGGTCCAGCCGCCAGACTCGGCTGTGGCCGCAGGAGGCCAGAGAAGGCGAGGGAGAACCTCTCCGCTGGAGGGCGCTGTGTTCGTGTTCTGCTTTCGATCAGCAGATTGTGGGAAGATCCTTCGATGGGTATCAGAGTGGCGAAAGCCCGCTCACCGCGGGTCCTTTTCCTGTTGTGTCTGCCGTTCATGCTGGTCCCGGACCCGAGCGCGGCGGCGGAGGTGCCGCGGCAGGCGTCGGGTGCGCGGGAGACGAGCTCTTGTCCAGCCGGGTTCTCCGGGCCGGATTGCACGTTCTGTTCCTGGGAATCAGCAGGGTCCGCGTGTCACCCGGGCTCGCCGCGTGAGTTCTTCGATCTGTCCGCCATCAAGGCGATGACGCTCAAGGACCTCGGCTGGAAGTCGACGGGGTCTCGTCACGAGAATGGCGTGACCGTCTACTTTGGCGACTGGTCCGGGGGGACCTTCCTTGGTTACACGCCAGAGGGCGAGCCCGTCGACGTGCCGCTGCGCAACGCCGCGGCGCTCTACATTCCCGACGGGTATCCCGGAACTGCAAACCCGAGCCTGGGTCTCGTCTACGCCGCGCACGGAACCGACAAGGTTGACGGAGTTGTCCCGGCCAACATCGCGCGGCGCTTCGGCATGCCCGTCCTCTACCACGGCGAGTACCCAAACTGGCTCAAGGCGGGGTACCCCACGCGCGGGGACATCAACCAGGCCACGAACGGGCACCTTGCCCGGGTAAACGCGTGTACTCCCGTGGATTTCGTCCGGGGCAATTTCCCTCTGGCCCTGGCCCGCACCGACATGCTCGCGATCACGCTCCTGCAGCGGCTCGTCGAGGTGGGAGGTGGAGCCGTTCAGAAGGTCGCCCTGCGGGGATTCTCCAAGGAAGGGAACGCCGCGTGGCTGGCGTTCCTGATCGATGACCGCATCGAGGTGGGGATCCCCGGGGGCTACCACCTCGAGGACCGGGAGCAGTGGGGAGGGTTCTGGGAGGCGGCTCTGGGCTGCGAGCCTGGCTCGCCCAGGCAGCAAGAGATCCAGGGGATCGTCAATGGACTGGAGTGGAGGCGGAAGACGCCCGCGGGCGCCGCCATGAAGAACCGTCTCGGGATCACGGAGAACGTGCCCCTCCTCTACCCGCGCGTCTTCCTGATCGACGGGGACGTCGGGATGTACAACATGCACGACGGGTCCTACAACATGTCGGCGGGCGACGAGAGCGCCTTCCTGGACTCATTCGTGAGTCGGCCCTGGCGCTATGTGCGCAAGGCGACCGTCGAGGCGGGTGCCGACGGCGAGGACGGGGACGAGACCAGCACGACGGCGGTGCCCGTGCTGGGAGCGGAACTCCTCGTCGCGGGTCCCGGCTCGGAAGCGAGGCTCTACCCTGACATCCTGCAGGCAACGGCCGTCCTGACCGGGAACCGATTCGTGGTCACAACGCGGGCGACGTCCATAGCCCAGGCCGCCCGCGTCTGGTGGACGTGGTCCACCGACATGGAGTTCAACGATGTGGCGCAGGAGCCGTGGCGGTCCGTGCCGATGACGGCATCGGGTGGCGGTGTCTGGACATCGCCCCCGATCGACGTTCCTCCCGGGACCGTGGTCGGGTGGTACGCCGAGGTGGGGAACAGTGCGACGGTCGGCGGGTCGGTCTCTACCCGCACCCACGCGGCCCCGATCCGGTTCCTCCGCTCCACGTTGCCGAAAGACTGCGAACCGGCCCCACGGGTGTCCTGTAGCCCGTCGAGCTGGAGCCTCTTGCTCCCCGTCGTCCTGGAGTCGGCGGGAGTGGGAGGGAGCCGGTACTCCTCCGAGGTGACGCTGGCGTCGAAGCTCGCGACATCCACCGAGGTGACTCTCGTCTACACGGCCTCCATCGGCTCGGGGAGTGGTTCCGCGAAGCTCACGCTGGCGCCTCTGGAGCAGCGGGTCATTCCCGGGATCCTCGGGTTCCTGCGGAGCCAGGGTCTCCCAATCCCCGACGACGGCTCGTCCCAGGTGGGGACACTCCTGTGTACCTTCTCCGGAGCCGACTCAGGTGACGAGGTCTTCGTTGGGGCCCGCACCTACACGGCCGACCCGGCAGGCGGCGCGGGAACGTTCGGCCTCTTCACCCCGGCCGCAGAGGCCGGTGCGGGGCCGATCACCATCTTCGGCCTCCAGCAGAACGACGCGCAGCGATCGAATCTCGCGGTCGTCAACACGGGAGCCTCGCCGGTCACCGTCCGGATCGAGCTGTTCGGACCCGGGGGGCAGAGTCTCGGCGTCCTCCCCGACAGAACGATCGGAGGGCTCGGCTGGATCCAGGTGGGTCAGCCGCTTGCGGGGAAAGCGGCCTCGGGGCGCGCCATCGTCACGCGGGTCGAGGGGAACTCACCGATCTCGGCATACGGAGTCCTGAACGACGCGGTGACGTCTGACGGTTCCTACCTCGCCCCGGTCCTCGGCGACGACTTCTCGGGTCCCGACCGCCTCGTTCCGGTCGTCCTCGACGCCTCTGGAGTTGGCGGTGCCCGATACCGCACGGAGCTGACCCTGTCGAACCTGACGACGAGCCCTCTCTCGCTGACTCTCGCCTACACCGCCGCGCCGGGCTTTGGCAGCGGCTCGGGAGAGGTCCCCCTGACGGTCCTCGCGGGAGAGCAGAGGATCATCCCGGACGCCATCGCCTTCCTCCGCGCCACCCTCCCGATCGAGACGGGGGGCGACGTGGGGGGCTCGCTGGTGGTGAAGGCCCCTTCCGGCATCCCGACCTCCGCGTTCGCCGTGGGAGCGAGGACCTTCGTCCCGGCCGCTCCCTCTGGTGCCTACGGCCTCTCCTACCCGGGCCTCACTCTTGACGAGTCGGCGGATACCGTGGCCTGGGTCAACGGCCTTCAGCAAGACGAGAGGCAGCGCTCCAATCTCTCCGTGGTAAATCGGGGAGATGCGGGCGACTCGATAACGCTTCGCCTGACATTCACCTCACCTTCCGGGGCGGTTCTGGGCGACCCTGTCGAGAAGACCCTCGCGCCGGGGGAGTGGTACCAGTTCAACCGTCCGCTCGAGCCGTTCGGTGTGCCCGCGGGGAGCGCCAGAATCGAGAGAGTCTCCGGGCGCTCGAGGTTCGTCGCCTATGGCGTCCTGAATGACGCCGTCACCTCCGATGGCTCCTACGTCCCCTTCAGCCGGTAGTCCCCGGGCCCGTGCATGACAGGGTCTGTCCGCCAGGTACGGGTCGAGCAAGGAAGACAAGCTCGAAGTCGACGCGGCGGCCCCGCGCGCGGGACCGGCACGTCACCGCCCCTGGCGAGGCCGATGGTCATCCCGTCGAACGAGTCGAGAAAGTGCGTTCCCCGCCACCGAAGGAGGACTTCGTGCCGACTGGTACACCGAGAACCGTTTCCGTCACCATCCTCGCAACGACCCTGCTCTTCACCGCCGGGACGCTTGCGTTTCAGTACGCCTCCAGCATCGTCGAGCCCAGGGTGAATGTGTCGGGAGTCGTTCGATATCACAAGGCCGACCTGACAGTGTCCGCGGATTCCCCGGAAGGGTACTATGTCGAGTCTTCTGCCATCGGGAGGATCTACCTTCGCCACAACGAGATGCCGGGGGTCCTGAACAGGCACATCGAGGCTCGCGGGACCTTGAGAGGTGTTTGCGGAAACGACAAGGCCACGTGCTTCCCGCTGATGAACATAGAGAGGCTCCGGGCAAGATAGTGCTCCAGGCGGGGGTGGTCCGCCGTTTGCTCCGGAGGCATCGAAGTCGGGCAGGGTGGAGGGATGAGCGAGGACGAACTGCTTCCGGCGCGGCCCCTTGCGCGAATGCTGACGTTGCGCCCGAACTGAGCGTTCAAATGGCAAGGCCCCTCCCGGCGACCGGAAGGGGCCCCTACCGTTAGAGATCCGTGTTCCTAGACCCAGCCGCGCTCGTGGCAGGCCTTGGCGACCCGGCTGACGGAGATCACGTAGGCCGCGTCTCTCATGTAGAGCTTTTCTTTCTTGGCCAGGGCGTGAACGGCGTGGAAGGCGGCCGTCATCTTCTGGTCGAGCTTCTCCAGAGTCTCCTGCTGCGTCCAGAAGTAGTTGGTGTTGCACTGAACCTGCTCGAAGTAGCTGCAGGTCACGCCGCCGGCGTTGCAGAGGAAGTCCGGGATGTTGAAGATCCCGCGGCGCTGGAGCTCCTGGTCGGCCTCGGGGGTGGTCGGTCCATTGGCGCCCTCGACCACGATCTTGACCTTGGGCCCGATCTTCTTGACGGTCTCGCCCGTCACCTGGTTCTCGAGGGCCGCCGGGATCAGGATGTCGACGTCCTGCTCGATCCAGGCGTCGCCCGGAAGAACCTCGTAGCCGAGGTCCTTCGCCTTCGCCTTGTCGACGCCGCCGAAGCGGTCGGTGACGGAGACGAGCTCATCGGGATCCACTCCCGACGCCTTCTTGAAGGTGAAGGAGGTCTGTTCGTGCTGGTCCCAGGACGAGCAGGCAATGACCTTGCCGCCCATCGCCATGTAGGCGCGGATCGCGTACTGCGAGACGTTCCCGAAGCCCTGAACGCTGGCCGTGCACTGGTGCGGGTCCATTCCCAGAACCTTCATCGCCTCGCGCAGCGTGTAGACCGCGCCGTACCCCGTGGCCTCGGTCCGGCCCAGGGAGCCGCCCATTCCGACGGGCTTGCCGGTGATGAAGCCCGGGTTCTTCGAGCCGTGGATGACCTCGAACTCGTCGAGCATCCAGAGCATGTGCTGCGGGTTGGTCATGACGTCGGGCGCCGGGACGTCGATCGTCGGGCCGACGTTCTTGGCGACCTGGCGAACCCACCCGCGGCAGATCGCTTCCTGCTCGCGCAGGGAGAGGTTGTGCGGATCACAGATGACGCCGCCCTTTGCCCCGCCGAGCGGAATGTCGACGACGGAGCACTTCCACGTCATCCACATGGCCAGCGCGCGGACGGTGTCGACCGTCTCTTGGGGGTGGAACCGGATGCCGCCCTTGCTCGGACCGCGGGCATCGTTGTGCTGAACCCTGAAGCCCCGGAAAACCTTGTGGCTCCCGTCATCCATGCGGACGGGGATCGCGAAGTGATACTCACGCAGCGGATAGCGCAGAAGCTCCCGCGAGGCGGCATCGAGGCCGAGGATGTCGGCGCACTTGTCGAACTGGGCTTGCGCCATCTCGAACGGATTGAACGCACTCTTCATGACGGACATCTCCCCTTCGCTCCCCTGCTGGGGATGCACGAAGTCTCTCTGGCTGTAGTTGTCTTGACGGGCTCTGAGCCGCAGCCCGGTGCGTAAACGAAGGTCGAGAGCACCGCGTTACGGCGGCTCATCAGGAGCGAATTTTAGCACTGGCCGCGTCTGGGAACATGAGCCAAATGATTCATCCTGGGAACGGCAGGTGAGCGCTTCGATTTCCGGGAAGATGCTGTTCCCCCGTCACTTCCAACTGCTCCGCATTCCCTTGTTTCCGGGGAGAGCGCGTGGACACACGAGCCCTTCCTGTTCCCTCCCCCGCCCCGCGGGGGAGGGGGTCACCAGACGGTTCCGCGGCCATTTCCAGGTTCATGCCGTCCGGGGAAGCGGCGAGGCAGGCTCCGCGGGCCGGACTCCGGCGGGCCGGCTCTCGGGGTTTCCGGGCCCGTGGGAGAAACTCCCCACCGTGCCAGAGGGCCGCTCTCCTCTCCCCATCGACTCCGCCGCGCCCGAGATCCTTGCGAGACTCCGGGAGTCCCGGCCCGTCCTCGTCATCGCCGCCCCGGGAGCCGGGAAGACGACCCGCCTGCCTCTCCACCTCCTGGAGGGAGGCCTCCTTCAATCCGGACAGCTCCTTCTCCTGCAGCCCCGCCGCGTCGCCGCCCGCTCCGCCGCTCGCAGGCTCGCCTCCGAGCTCGGTGAGGCACCCGGCCAGACCGCCGGCTACGTCACCCGGGACGAGTCGAGGGTCTCCTCCGCAACCCGCATCCTGGTCGCCACCGAGGGGGTCTTGACCCGGCGTCTTCTCGACGATCCGTTCCTGACGGGCGTCGGGACCGTCTTTCTCGACGAGTTCCACGAGAGAAGCCTTCACACGGACCTCGCCCTGGCGATGCTCCAGGAGATTCGCCAGACGGTCCGGCCTGACCTGGGGATTCTGGTCGGTTCCGCGACGCTCGATCCCGATCCGCTGGCGGCGTATCTCTCATCTTCCGGGCCGCCCGCCGCCGTCGTGAACGTGCCCGGCAGCCTCTTTCCCCTCACGATTCACAACGAGACCCTGCCGGACCGAAGGCCGCTCGACCGCCAAGTGGCCTCGGCGGTTCTTCGCGCTCTCGACGAGGTCCCCTCCGGGGACATCCTGGTTTTCTTGCCCGGCGCGCGGGAGATCCGGGCCGTGGAAGCGGCTCTCGCCCCCTCGCTCTCGGGCCTGCCCGTGGACATCCACCTTCTCCACGGCGAGCTCTCCGCGTCGACCCAGGATGCCGCCCTCTCGCCGGCCCCGCCGGGTCGCCGAAAGGTCATCCTGTCGACGAATGTAACCGAAACTTCCCTGACGATCGAGGGCGTGAGGGCCGTCGTCGACTCGGGGTTCGTCCGGACAGCCCGTTTCGATTCCCGGACCGGCATCGACCGCCTGGACACCGAGCGTGTCTCGCTCGCCAGCGCGCGGCAGCGGGCGGGGCGGGCCGGGCGCGTGGCGGCCGGGACCGTCTACCGGCTCTTCAGCAAGGACGACGAGAGAGCCCTCCGGCCCTTCGACGAACCCGAGATCCACCGGGTCGACCTCGCCTCGGCCCTGCTCACCGTCCTGACCTGGGCCGCGCGGCCTCCGGAGGCCTTCCCCTGGTTCTCGCCTCCCCCCGCCTCCCGGATCCAGCTGGCCGTCGCCCTCCTCAGAGGCCTGGGGGCCCTGAAGGGAGACTCCGTCACGCTCTCGGAGCGAGGCAGACGGATGGCCCGGCTCCCCCTCCATCCTCGTCTCGCGGCGCTCTTGATCGATGGGCACGGCCGCGGACACCTCGAGAAGGCGGCCCTCATCGCGGCGCTTCTGGAGGAACGCGACGTCCTTTTCCCGAGATCCGGTCTCGCTCGAGGCAGGGCGGCTGTGCACCGCAGCCGTTCCGACGTGCTCCTTCGGGCTGGCCTCGTCGAGGAGTTCGAGAAGGGGCAAGACTCCGGCGGGATGCTGGACCCCGGCACCGCCCGGAGGGTCCTGCGTCTTCGCGACCGGTTCAGGGCCGACGCGGAGCGCGCGCTGGGCCGCGCGAGCCGGCGTCCGGCCTCGGAGGACGACCTTCTCGGCCTCACAATCGCCGTCTATCCGGACCGCCTCGCCCGCCAGACGGGGCCTGGCACGTTCGCCGTCACCGGGGGTCTGACGGCAAGGCTCGCGCCGGAAAGCTCCATCGGGAACGAGGACTTGATCGTCGCGGTCGACATCGAAACGGGAGCCTCGGGGAGCACCATCCGCCTGGCGTCGGCCGCCCCGCTGGCCCTTCTCGAAGAGATTGAGGGTTTCGAAAAGGGTCTGGAACGGCTGACCGTTCGACGGTTCGACCCCGAGTCTGAACGGGTCGTGGCGGAGCGGCAGGTCCGGACGCCGGGTCTCGTCCTGGACTCTCGCGAAATCCCGGTCCCGCAGGACGAGGAAACGGAGCGGGTTCTCCTCGAGGCGGCGCTGCTGGCGCCCGAAAAGGCCCTCGGCGTCGACGAGCCTTTCCGGCGCCTGGCCGCGCGAATCGCGTTCCTGGGCCGGGTCATGCCCGAGCTGGCGCTCGTCGAGCCAGACCTCGAGGTCCTGCGCGGCTGGCTCCCCGGGCTCGTTCACGGAAGGAAGCGCTTTTCCGAGCTTCGCGAGGTCGACCTCTCGAGTGTTCTCCTCGAGACGCTCCCGTTCGCGAAGAAGAAGGCCCTGGACGAGTACGCCCCGGAGAGCCTCCCGGTTCCTACGGGCCGGTCCATCCGGATCGACTACTCGGGCGGTCAGCCCGTCCTGGCCGTCAAGCTGCAGGAGCTCTTCGGCCTGAAGGCTTCCCCGACGGTCGCAGCGGGCCGGGTGAAGGTCCTTCTCCACCTCCTCTCGCCGGCGGGGAGACCGGTGCAGGTGACGGCCGACCTCGCGAGCTTCTGGAACAACACGTATCCGGTGGTCAGAAAGGAGCTCCGCGGCCGCTACCCGAAACACCCGTGGCCCGAGGATCCGTGGAACGCGCCTCCGATGAGGGGAACGACCCGGTCGGGCAGGTGATCGGGGCGAGTGAGTCAGGTCAGAGGAAGAAGAAGGCCAGGGCGGTGGCGAAGCGGAGGGTCCAGGCTCCCGTGCGGACCCAGCTCGTGAGGACGAGCCGCCTGATGACGGCCTCGTCGAACCCCGCCTGCAGGCGTCGATGGAGAGGGAGCTGAATCGCGAGGGTGCTCGTCCAGATCACAGCCAAGAGGACGGCGCCGAAAAGGGCGAGCCAGCTGGGACCGGGCGGAGCCAGCCAGAGGAGAGCGCCCGCTGACGCGAGCTCGGCTAGGACGGGGCCGATGAGCATCCAGCCCGCGCGGCGTGCGAGGGTCTGGTGGTAGGCGCAAAAGCCCTCCCGCCCCACTCGCGACAGGAGCGGGAGCTGCACCAGCTGGACGAACCAGACGACTCCGGTCATGAAGAAGGTGACCGAAGCGTGGGCGATGATCGCCTGGCGGTAGGTCATCAGCGGATTCTCTCTCCTCTGGGCCCGATCACGGCTCCCCTTGGACGCCGTCGAGCGGACCCTCGGCGCGCCTTCGAATCACGGCTGGGCGAGAGATTCCCCTCGTCAACTCCCGGAAGCCCGGCAAGTCCGGCAGAGCCCGTGGAACATCAGGCTCCAGCCGTCCACGACGAGGCCCCCGGGCAAGACCGTTCCGGGCGGCAGACAAGGGGGACCAGCCTCGACATCGAACAGGCGGCCGCAGGACGTGCACAGGAAGTGCGCGTGAGGCCGCCTCCCTCCGAGCTCGTAGGCGGTCGAACCATCGGGCAACGAGACGGGGACGATGCAGCGATCATCGAGAAGCGGACGCAGGGTCCTGTAGACGGTGGCGAGCCCCAGGCCGGGCAGCCGGGCGCGAGAGCGAAGAAGGAGCTCTCCGGCATCGATCGGTCCCGTGGCCTCCTTCAGGACTTCCATGATGGCTTCTCGCTGCCGGGTCCGGCGCGCCGCGAGCCCCTCGCGGACGGGTCCCGGATAGGTGAGGGGTGCCATGGGCTGCAGTATGAGCCGGGCAAAACCAGAGCGCCAGCCCTGTCCGCGGAGCGTCCCGGGTCACGTCTCGGCTGCCCAGAAAAGAAAGAGCGTGTTCACCGGAAAGTACCGGAGCATCTGCTGTCCGATCGTGTCATCGAGCTCGGCCGTGACGCGGTCGAGGAGCTTCATCGCCCGCTTGCTCAGGCCCAGACCATTGAAGTTGTCGCGGATCATCGGGGCATACGGAATCCTCAGTTCGGGCCGGTAGAGGATGTTGCACTCGGAAAAGCGATCGAATCCCGCCTCGAGGGCTCTTTTCTTCAGGACGTCCGGGTCGAAGAGGTACTTGTCGTCGAGTTTCTCGAGAAAGCCCAGGTCATTCCGGTCGTCGGCGGACATGAGGTTGTAGAGGTGGGATTTCCAGCCCTGAAGCTGCTTCCGGTCGCGGTCCGTCAGCCCGGTGAAGGGCCATTTCGTATCCGTGACGAGTAGAACCCCGCACAAAAAGCGGAACATCTCGAAGGCGCCCCGGTGGGGCTCTTCCAGGACGCAGAATCCTCCGGGAGCCAGGACCCGCACGAATTCCGTGAGCGCCACCGGGTAATCGAGGATGTGGTGGAGGATGTCCATGCCAAAGATGATGTCGACCGAGTGATCCGGGAGCGGCAGGTCGAGGCTGTTGCAAACCGCATAGCGAATCTTCGCTTCTGGCTCCCCGGGCTGTCGTCGGCGCCAGTTGATGCGTAGCATGTCCGCCGACAGGTCGGTGACGAAGAGTCTCTCGTACGGGAATTGGACTCCGGAGGCCAGGGCCCGCGTCATCTGGCCCGTTCCGGCCCCGATCTCGAGAATCGTGCCTGGCCCTCGTCCATTCGCCCCGGGTTCCTTCGCCTTCAGCTGTTCCAACACCCAGAAGCCGTGCTCACATGCGACGCGGACCCTGTCGTCGTAAGCCGCGGCCTCCTCGCGAAACATGGACCCGAGAAAGTTCTCCGGCGCGCTCGGGTCGACGACGAAGTTCGGGATGCAGCCGTCCAAGAGCCCGAATCGAGCCTCGCACGACGGACAGCCGGCGGCGTTCTCGAGGAGGATGAGATCCACGGTTCTTCGGCAGCGGGTGCAGCGGAACTCTGGCATGGAGCCCGGATTATGGGGCTCGCAGATCCGTCTCTCGCACATTCCGCCAAAGCGAGCCCACGGCGATCTCCCCTCCGCCGCTCAGGGGTTCCCGGCCGGAATGGCGGGTCGCTTCAGGCTGGGATCTGACTCGACCAGATCTGGAACCGTCCCATGACCATGTCGCCGGTGACTCCGCGAACGGCTCCGCTGTTCTGGAGGTGCATTCCCGCCCGCGCCTGATGCCTGACCCAGTCGTCGCTCGCCATGACTTCATCGAGCTTCGGGCTCTCGCCGTGGATCAGGAAAAACCCGTTGAGATCTCCGCCGTGTGAATCCAGGAACACGGTCTCGAAGGAAGTGATCATTCCCGAGTCTCGCAGACTGGACAAGTACTTCATGAACTCGCCGAAATGGGCGGCACTGAGGGCCTCACGCCCCGGAACAGGCCGGTTCCAACCAAAGAGAATGACATTCGATGCCATTGCCCGCCTCCTGCATTAACGCGTTTGGCGGCAGGATAGCACGCGAATCGGAAGGCGGCCCGATTGCCCTTCATCGCAGCCGGCGAGGCACGTGGACGCGGCCCGAGATGACGCGTGGAGTCTCGAGTCAGAAGAACAGCTCCCGGGTCGCCTCGAGCGGGATCTCGAGCCTCCACGCGATGCTGTCGGGCGTCAGCGTCTGCCGTAAACCTCGACGACAGCCCCCTTGCGTCCCAGGGTCTTCGCCTCGTAGGCGAACTCGATGCGCTTGATGACTCGATTGCCCCCGCGCAGATCGAGCACCCGGGATTCGCCGCCGGCCGGGATGACATCACGCAGCTCGAGGTCGTCGGACGTCCCCGCCCCGTAGATCACGGTCACGCGGTAGAAACGGACGGCGTGGCGCTTGACACGGAGCTTGACCGCCTCGAAGGTGCCTTCGGAAGCCGTCACCTCCACGGTGTCCCGCTCGGCCTTGTCATTGACGTGGCGCTGACCGAGAAAGACCCACTTTTCCGCGGCCGCGGGAAGAGCAGGGAGACAGAAAGCAACGAAAAGAAGAAGGGCAATCACACGAAATCGGGACATCGATCCTCCTGATGGGGTTTTGCCCGAGTCTAGCCGAAACGGCCCCCTGGCGGCCTCCCGATTTGCGCCCTCGGCCGCCGGTCAGTTCCCTCCCATGATCGATGCCGTGCTGACGAGTTCCTCGAGCAAGGCGAGCGCGACGCGGCTCGTGATCCGGAAGGGATCGAAGACCGGCTTCTCTGAGTACTTCAGGATGATCCCCGGGTTCAGCCTGTGGAGATCGACCCGGCCCATTCGCCATCCAGAAAACCGGCGCTCCGTGATCTCCTCGTAGTCGAGAATCGTGACGCCCGTATGACGGCCGTCCCGGACGATCCGGCTGTAGAGCTGATTGACTTCCTCGCGCCCTCCCTCGAGGACCTGCATGAAGACATCGTTGCCGCAGACGCAGAGAACACCGGTGATCCCTGCGTCCGGATTGCGTTCACGCGACTGCGCGAGGATCCCGTTGATCAACTCGTCGTTGACGGGCTGGCTAGACCGGCTGGCGTAGACGAGACGTACGAGCATTTCCTTCCCTCACGCCTGGCCGCTGCTGCTGAGGAGCGCCAGGAATTCGCGGCGCAGGTTCGGATCCTTCAAGAAGCTCCCGCGCATCACGCTGTTGACCATCTGGGAATTCATGTCCTTGACCCCCCGCCACTGCATGCAGTAGTGGTCGGCCTTCATGACGACCGCTAGCCCGTCCGGATGCATCTTCGTCTGGAGAAGGTCGGCGACCTGAATGATGGCCTCTTCCTGAATCTGCGGACGGGCCAGGACCCACTCGACGAGCCGGGCATATTTCGAGAGCCCGATCAGGGCGGAGTGCTCGTTCGGCATGACCCCGACCCACAGCTCTCCGATGATGGGGCACAGGTGGTGGGAACAGGCGCTCCTGACCGTCACCGGACCGACGATCATCAGCTCGTTGAGCCTCGAGATGTTCGGGAACTCGGTGACGGGCGGCATCGGGACGTACCGGCCCCGAAACACCTCGCTGACGAACATCTTGGCAACGCGCCGGGCGGTGTCCTGGGTGTTGTGATCGCTTCTCGTGTCGATCACGAGAGATTCCAGGACCTCCTGGAGCCGGGATTGCACTTCGCTCTGGAGCGCCTCGAGCTCTCCCGGTTCCATGAAGTCCGCGATGCTGTCGTTGGCGTGAAACCGCCTTCCAGCTGCGATCAGACGCCGGCGGATGCGTTCGGAGACGGGGATGCTGCCATCGGTTGCGTCCATGCCTTCGGTCATGGCTTCCTCCCTCGCCAGCACTCTACCAGCCCGGGGTGTTCGCCGCATGGGGTCGCCGCCCGGCCGGCCCTTTCCTCGTCTAGCCGGGGACTCTCCTGATGTAGCTCGCGACACCCCCGAGGAGCATCTCGACAGCGATGGCCGTCAGGACGAGCCCCATCAGCCGCTCGATGGCCGTGAGCGCCTGGTCCCCCAGGACCTTCTCGATGCGGGTGGAAAGAACGAAAACCAAAGCCGTGACGGCGATCGTGGCGGTGATGGAAGCCGCGACCACGGCCATGCGGCGGGGATCCGGAGTGGCCATGAGCAGGACGGTCGCCATCGCTGAAGGTCCCGCGATGAGGGGGATCGCCAGCGGCACGATGAAGGGCTCGGGGGCGTTCTCGTCCTCACCCAGGCGGGCTCCCCTGTCCGGAAAGATCATCCGGATCGCGATCAGGAGCAGGACCACCCCGCCGCTCACGCGGAGCGACTCGTCACTCAGATGGAGGACGGAGAGGATCGGACGGCCCGCGAACAGGAACAGCAGCAAAGCGGCAAAGGCGATCAGACACTCCCTCACGGCCACCCTGTTCCGGCGCTCCGGCCGGACCTTCTTCAAGGTGGCCACGAAGAACGGGATGTTCCCGAGGGGATCGGTGATCAGGATCAGGAGGATGGTCGTTGAGAAAAAGCCGCCTTCCATACCGTCGCCCCGGAGCATATCCGCGGGCGGCGGAATCGACCTATCTTCCCGGCGGTTCCACCCTCTTAACCGCGATCCCGAAAGGCGAAAGCGACCGGAGAAGGCGAAAAGCCGTGTACTCGTGGAGCTTCAGGGTCAGCGTCCCGGGCAGACCCTGAACGAAGGCCTTCGCCTCCGGCAGGGACACGCCGGCCAGATTCCTCAGGATCGACGCCGCACCCTGGACGCTTCCGGGGGCAAGAGAGCTCTCTCCGCCGAGCTCCCACGTCTGTTTCTCCATCCTCTCGTTCGCCTCGATACGCCTGAGGGCATTGAGAGAGGCGAGCAGGATGAGCACATCGCCCGGCTCGACGCGGGTCTCGTCAGACGGCAGGAGTTTTCCCGCGGCTCCACCGGGAGACGAAGTGAAGTGATGGACGGGGATGGCTCCGAAGCCGTAGGCGATGTCTCCCAGGCTCGTCCCGGCAAGGGTATCCCCCTCCACGACCCGGAACTCGGCCACCAAGACCGTCTGCCCGTTGAGCTTGAAGAGCGACAGGATGTTCTCGCCGAACGCGGCGCTGACGAAGGCTTCGGCCGAGAGGGCATAGGCGCTCTCGGCCCTCACGCCCGGGAGCAGATCGTCGAGGCACTTGCCGAACTCGGGGTCGAAGACGCGAATCGAGAGCCCGAGCGGCACCGCACCGTGCTTCCCCAGGCTCCTGGCCACGAGCGCGGCCTCGAGGTTCAGCACTTCATCGTCCGTGACGGCCACGAGCCCCCGCGCCCGGCTCAGATGCGCTCGCTCGAGCTGCCGGATCAGATCGCCGGAAAGGAAACCTGCTCGAGGGAGGCGGATGATCGAATCGGGGTCGGTCGTCAGGCAGAGGACCGGGGCCTTCAAGACCCGGGTGAAGAACTCGGCGACCCTTCGGCCGACGCGCCCGAAACCGACGATGACGAAGTGCCCCGACCTGGGGAGCCGCCCGCTGCGGGCGACGACATCCAGTCGAGCCGAGAGGATTCCCTCGGCGATGAGGCCGAACGCTCCGAGAATGAACAGGATGCTCGTGAGGGTGATGAGGAGGCAGGCGGCGAGGACCCACCACGGGACGGGATCATCCTGCAGGCCGCCGAAAACATCACCGAATCCTCCGAGCATCAGGATCACGCCCGATGCCGTCGCCTTGAGCCAGGTCATCCCCGGAACGGTGCTCTTCAGGAGCAGGGTCGCAGCCAGCCACAGGAGGAGAGCCAGAAGGCAGCCCAGACCCGCCAGCATCCGGTTGCGGCCGCCTTCCACCCACCTCTGAAACCGGCCAAGGGTGGCGACGATCCCGTCTCTCTTCAGACCGTGGAGTCTCGATCGAACGTGCTCCCAGTCGATGAAGCCCCGGCTCTCGATCTCGGGTTCTTCCCCTTCCGCAGTCTCGATCAGGGCGACCGTGTCGCCGGACTGGAGGACCGCGCCAGGCTCCCACTGGAAAAAGGCCGTCGTGGGACTGAATCTGTGCGGAAGCGGCTCGATGCCGGCGCGCTTGAGGCTGATTACCCGGAGGGCATCGCGGTGCAGCTTGGCGACGGGCACGCCGAGAAGCGGATCGTCCTCCTCAAGGACGCGTTCCACGACTCGAAGCGAGTGTCCGCCGGCCGAAAAGACGCCCAGGGTCCCGTCCCTGAGCGCGGCCAGGGCGAAGGCGGGTGCCGGCAAATCGGTCGGATCGAGGGCAACCCAGTTCTCCAGATGGGACCCGAGAAGCTCGTTGAGTCTCTCCCGCGACGAGCGAAGAACGATCCTCACGCGCGGGTTCAACCGCCGCGCCACGAGGGCAGCGGCGACGTTCGTGGACTCGGTGCTCGTCACGAACAGAGCGGTGCGGCAGCCTCTGATGCCGGCCTTCTCGAGGACCTCCTCCCTCCGGCAGTCGCCGAGAACGAGGCCGCCATCCAAGAGGCTCTCGCCACTCTCCGCCTCCCAGACTTCGGGCCGGCCGAGGTCGACTCCGGCGATGCTGATCTCCGTCTCGTTTCGGGTGAAGCGCTTCAGAAGGCTCGCGCAGTGCTGCCCGAGGCTTCCGAGGCCACAGATCAAGAAGGAGTCCACGAGTGCCCCCACGCCCGCCGAGCCCCTACTGCGGCGGCTTCTTGAGCCGAAGATCCCGCATCCGGTCCCGAATCGGCCTCGGCCGCTCCCCGGGCGGCGGGGGTTGCGGCTGTCCGCCGTCGGCCTGCAGTCCCGGACCGGGAGCCGGGGGTTCCTCCCCTTCGAGCTTCGCGAGCATTCGCCGGCCCCGGTCGACCCCCCGCTCGCCCCTCGCCTCGGCCTTTTCCAGAAGGTCCAAGGCCTCCCGCTTCGGATCGAGATACGACAGGGCGAGTGCCCAGTCGGGAATGGCCCCTCGATCCGTGGGAATCTCGCGGAACTGCTTGAACGGCCCCGTGGGCGGCGCCTCTCGCGAGAGTTCCATCATCCTCGAGCGTGCCGCCTCGAGATCACCCGAAAGATAGGCGACGCCGCCCGCCGCGAAGTGCGAGAGAGCGCTCGCCCCCGGGGCCGCTGGATTGGTCTTCAGGGCCTGCTCGGCAACGGTCAGCGCCCGCTGGAACTCGGCCATGTCGGGACGGTGCCCATATCGGACCTGTGGCTTGAAGGTCTCCCACGTGGCCAGGACGGAGGCGATCGCGTCGAACGGGGGCGGAGCCGCCATCGGGCGCTCGGCGGGAGGCGGCCCCTTGGCCACCTCCGGCAGCGGCGGCACGGGCGGCGGGGCCAGACCGGAGGAGGGCGCCGTCGGAGCCAGCTCGAAAACGACCACCTTCGCACTCTCGGCCGGTTCCGGCGCGGCCGGTGCCGGCGTGACCGGACTCGCGGGGAGCGTGACGGGAGTCAGTTCCGCCCCGAGCGGCACCGGGGCACTGGCCTCCCGGACCGCGGCCTCTTTCTCGGCCGTTTTCCTTCCCCCCACGGCGATCACGAGAAGGACGCCGG
The DNA here is from genome assembly GCA_022071945.1 of Thermoanaerobaculia bacterium. Taxonomy (GTDB): domain Bacteria; phylum Acidobacteriota; class Thermoanaerobaculia; order UBA5066; family UBA5066; genus JAJVIN01. The sequence goes on from JAJVIN010000028.1 coordinate 120,513, forward strand.
CCGCAACCGCGAGCACCAGACCGAGGGGCCAGAGCTTCCGAACGGGAGCCACGGCCGCGGCGGGGGCGGTCACGGTTGCGGCACCCGTGAGGACCACCGACGGCTTCGGCGTGCCCAGGCTCGGGGCCACGGGGGCGGGGGTCCGGACCGGGATGCTCATCGCCTCGGTCGGAGCCTCCGGCTGGGCGGGGGCTGTCCGAGGGGAGCCGGTGACGGCAGCCGCGTAGAGCTGACCCGCGACCGAAAGGGCGAGTTGCCTCGCGAACTCCCGGCACGACGGATGGCGATCACCGGGATCCTTCGAGAGGGCCTTCCTCAGGACTCCGTCCACCGAGGGCGGCAGACCGGGAACGCTCCGGGAGATGGGGGGCACAGGTGCGGTGACGTGCTGATGCAGGACTGCCAGGGCGCTGTCGCCTTCGAACGGGGGCTTTCCCGAGAGGAGCTCGAAGGCCATGACGGCGAGCGCGTAGCGGTCCGAGGCCGGGACGGTCGGCTTTCCCGCCGCCTGCTCGGGAGCCATGTAGGTCGGCGTTCCCACCACCATGCCCGTTGCCGTGAGTCCCTTCTGCGACTCCAGCATCTTCGCGATCCCGAAATCCGAGAGGTAGACGTGATTGTCCTTGCCCAGAAGGACGTTGGCCGGCTTGACGTCTCTGTGGAGCACGCCCGCCGCATGAGCCGCATCCAGCGCCTCGGCCACCTGGGCGATGAAGGAGAGGGCGAGCTCCGGCGCGATCGGACCGTGCATCCGGCTCTCGAGGGAGCCTCCGTCGCGCAGGGGCATGACGAGGTAAGGCCGTCCCGTGTCTTCGCCGAAGTCGAACACGGGAAGGATGTTGGGGTGGTCCAGGTGCGCGACGAGCTCGGCTTCCTGCTTGAAGCGCCTGATGAAGTTGTCGTCGGTGACGTACTCCGAGAGGATGACCTTGATGGCCACCGAGCGGCGGAGCTCCTCGTCGAAGGCCCGGTAGACCGCGGCCATTCCGCCTCTTCCGAGGAGGGTTTCGAGCCTGTAACGGCCAAGCATCTGTCCCGTGAGATCAGCCAAGAGGTCTCCGTTCCCCCGTGGGCGGGCTTCCTGCTTTGTCGCGCGACGGCGCCGACGAGTTTACGTCTCCCGCTCAGTTCCCGTCGGGAATCATCTCGACGTAGCTGCCGTCCGAGGTCAGGTTGTCGTTGACCACGCCGTACGCGAAGAACGTGTCGTCGCCCGACACCCGGGTGATCCGGGCGAAGGCGTTGACGTTCTCCTCGGTCACGTCCGCGGCCTCGATCACCTTGTTCCACTGGAACCAGTCGCCCGCGTAGATCGTCACCGTCAGGGGATTCCCGATCGGGACCCCGGTCTCCGCCCGGTAGAGCTGAACCGAGAGCACGAGCTCGTCATCGGAGCCCCCGCTCGCGTGGACGACGGCCAGGTTCGACCTGTAGGCGGAGTTCTGCACGAGCGCCGGAACCACGGCAGCGGTTCGTGCGCCCGCGCCCTCGGCGAAGCCGCGGTAAAAGAGCCCGAACCGGCCGCCAGCCTCCGCGTCCGGGTTCGGAGTTGTCGTGCGGGCCAGTGCGAGCGTGTCCCCCGCGTCGATCGTCCGGGCAAACCGGAAATCGACCGTCAGGGTCCCGGCCTGGGGGCCGCCGGTCTCGGGATCCGGAATGAAAAAGCCGTTCTCCCTGAGGAACTGCAGGATGTTCCCGATCGTTCTCTGCTCGCCGGCGGCGAGGTTGACCGAGATGATGGGGCCGCCCGCCGAGTCCTGCCCGTAGCCCGGCGCCGGCTGGTAGGCGAGGTCGACAAGCGTCGCGGTCGAGGTGCCGTTCACGAGGGTCAGCTCGGTCGTGAAGCGCGCTCTCCTGTCCCCGACGACGTCGAGCACCACCGGGACGACTTGCCGCCTCACGGCGGCCAGTCCGCCGGGCCGGAAGGCAGGCAGATAGGATCCATCCGATGTGATGGCATCGTTGACGACCCCATAAGCCGTGAAGCTCCCAGTCCCCGCGACTCGCCGGATCCGCGCGTAACCGTACGAGCCCTCGGGGAGCCCCGCGAGCCCGAGGATGTCATTCCACTGATACCACTCGCCTGGCTCGAGCGACTTTGAAAGAGGCTCTCCCGACGGCTGTCCGAGGGCGCCATAGACCTGGATCTCGACCGCGATGGGATCGTTCTCGCGGCCCGGAACGTGAACGACCGCGAGGTTGGAACGCGAGACGCCGGGTTCCCTTCGAAGCCCGTAGACGGTCGCGCTCTCCTCGGCGGTCTCGAGGTCGCTCGGAGCGCCGTAGAAGAGTCCGAAGCTGCCGCCTTTCGCATCGCGGGTGTAGGTCCGGGCGATCGCGTAGACGTTCTCCAGGGCCCCGTCGGGATCGTCAGGATAGGTGCCGGCGATCGAGAGACTGCCGGCAATGCGGTTCTGGGGAGTTGGCGGGATCGGAAGACCGCCGTCTCTGAGGAAGGAAACGACGTCGGCGATGCGGATCTCCGACTTCGGCGAGAGGACCTGCCGGACCGCGCCGGGCTGAAGCGCCGGCGCCCCGAAGCCGGGAGCCGGAGAGAAAGTCAGGTCGAGGGTGATGGACTTCTCGGAACGATTCCCGAGAGTCAGCTCGGTGCGGTAGCGCGAGCTCGCGGCACCCTCGAGATCGAGCACCACGGGCAGGACCCTCGTCGCCGGCAGGAGGTTCGCGACGAAAAGCCCGTGGCCAGCCGTTCCGGCGTAGAGCCTGCGGAACGTCTTCGGGTTCTTCGTCCCCTTCACGACATTCGTGATCGCGACGCTTCTGACGTCGGCTCCGGCTGGAAGTCCGAGAGTCTCGCCCTGCCAGCCCCCTTCACTGCGAACGGCGGGCCCGGTGGTCCCGGCCGCCGCCGCGAAGGCGCCCCCGCCCGCGGCGAACTGGAAGATGGGGGCGGCATTGACGCCGTACGAGTCCTTCGTCCACGAGAGCCCGCTGGACGCCCGCCGGTAGACGCCGCCGGATGCGATCCCGGCCCAGGCCGTCTGGGCGAAAGAGCCGATCGCGGAGACGACGGCCGACGACGGAATGCCGATCTGCGAGGAGGCCCACCGTCCGGTGGACCCTCGCGAAAAGAGCCCCTGGGTCGTCCCGGCGAGGAGCGATCCCGCGGCCTCCCCGGTTGCGGTGATCGCCTGACCGAGCGGGATCCCGTTGCTGTCGGGGCTCCAGGACGTGCCCACGAAACGGAAGATGCCGTCCGTCTCGCTGCCCGCGACAATCCCTTGATTCGTGTTCGTCACGGTCGTCAGAACGCCGTTCTCCGGGATCCCGGAGCGGTTGAAGCTCCCGGAAGTCTCGGTCAGAAAGTAGGGACCGCACCCCGTGGCCACGAGCAGGTCCGCGGCCGTCCCGCCGGCTCCGACCGCCCGGACGTCCGCGCACCCCGGGGGAAGCGAGAAGGCCGTTTCGGGGCACGGTCCAGAAAGAGACGGAGGGTAGACGAGAAGTCCCGCGCCCTTGAATCCCGCGACCACCGTCCCTTCCTCGGTCCCACAGCCCTTCAGCAGCGTCGCGGGAACGAAGATCGAGGTCGCGAGACTGGCCTTTGGTCCCGCCAGCGACTGCCACGCGGCTCCCGAGAGGCGGTAGACCGGTCCCCCCATCGTGCCGAGGTAGACCTCGGCGGGAGAGGCGAGGGACGAGAGGGCGAAGAGTGTCGAGAGGCCGGTGTTTTCGGCTTCCCAGACGCCCGAGCCGCCTCTCATGACGCCCGACGTCGTGGCGACCCGGATCACGCTGCCCGAAACGGCGATGGAGCGCACGTCTCTCAGCCCGAGAGCCGTGTCCGCGACCCAGGCGGAGCCGTTCCAGAGGTAGAGGCCCCTGGGAGTTCCCGCCAGAATCCCCCCCGGCGAGGACGCGACGGCCTGAACGGCTTCGGCAATGATGGACTGGTCGGTGTAGAACTGAGACGAGGTTCCATCGAAGCGGGCCACGCCTCCGGTGGCGAACCCGATGAGAAGTCCGCCCGGCGAGGGCGCCAGGGCGGTGATGCTCCGGGTCTCGTAGCCGCCGATCGAGGTCCATCCGGTCGCGGTCTTCTTGTAGAGGCCCGCCCCGCCGGCGTAGAGGACTCCCCCGAACTCGGCGACGTGGGAAAGGGATGTGACTCCGGCCGGCAGCCCTTCGGATTCGTAAGTCCCGGCCGCCGAGCGCCTGTAGACGGCCCCGCCCGCGACGGCCCAGAAGCCCGCCGTGCCGATCGAGAGCGAGGTGACCTTCCTGCCGGTGAGGCCATCGGCCGACCAGACGCCTCCCGAAAAGCGATGGACTCCGCGCCCCGTCGCGGCCCACAGGACCCCGGCATCGGTGGAGAGCGCGAAAGTCTCGGCTCCCTCCCGGCTCTCCACGGGCGAAAAGCGAAGCCCGGCGAAAAGTGGTCCCGGGACGAGGGAAGCGAGTGCCAGGAGGAATCCACCGAACCGGGCGAGCGTCCTTGTTTCACGAGTGGCCATCAAAAGCCCCCTTCAACCATTCGATCCGATGTGTCGCATCCTCGATGGAGATCACGTCGAAGCGGATGCCACCGGGGAACGTGCCCGGATTCTCGCGCATCCAGTGGAGAGCGGCCGAGCGAAGCCGCTGCATCTTGGCGGGCGTCACCGCTTCCGCCGGATCCCCGAAGGCTCCGGACTGTCTGCGTTTCACCTCGACGAAGACGAGGGTCGACGCCTCGCCGGCCACGATGTCGAGCTCTCCCTCCGCGTATCGGGCGTTGCGGGCCAGGATCAAGAGACCCTGGCTTTCGAGAAACGCCGCCGCGCGCTCCTCACCAGCCCGCCCGATCTCTTGCTGGCGGCTCCCCGGAGCCGGGGCCCCCTTCTTTCGCGCCAGCTGTGGCTGGCGCGCCAGCTGCGGCTGGCGCGCCTTCTTCGGCCGGACGAGCCCGAGCTCCCTCAGGCGCTTTCGCCAGTCAATCGCTCCCACCGTTTCCCCCGGCCGCGAGCATAATCAGGACATGAGCACCCTGCGCGTCATGTGTCCCGACTGCGAGAGCCTTCTGTTGATCGATTCCGAGACGGGCGCGGTGTTGGAGCATCAAGGCGTCGCCGCCCAGAAGAAGCTGTCGAGCTTCGAGGAAGCCGCCCAGGAGAACGCCCGGCGGGAGAAGCGCGCCAAGGACGTCTTCGCCGCCTCCGTCGAGCGCGAAAAGAACAAGAGCGAGATCCTCGAGAAGACCTTCCAGGAAGCTCTGGAGCGGGCGAAAAAAGATCCCTCGCGAAAGCCGCGAGGGATCTTCGACCTCGACTGAGGGCCTCACGCCGCCGGGCGTTACCACTCCGTCCGGTTGAGGTACCAGAGCAAGAGGAAGATTCCGCCAAAGAGGAACGTTCCCAGCATGATCCAGACGGCCCCCATGGGCCACTCGTTGCCGTAGGTGCTCTGGACCCGCCAGTAGAGATAGGCGGCGCCCCCGACGAGGGCGATGATCCAGACCGCCCGAAAGACCCGCTTCCAGCCTTCCCGGGCCTCTTCCTCGAGGCGTTCCCGCTCCAGCCTCGCGGCGCGCTTCTTTCTCTCGATCTCGCGTCTGCGCGCGAGCATCCCCTCGGTCGGCCCGGCCTTGGCGGGAGCCTCTCTCGGAAGGGCCTGCGAGGTCCCGGTCGAGGACGGGACGGGGATGGGCTGCGTGCGGCCAGAGGCGGGGACGGCGAAAGGCTGGGTCCGGCCCGTCACGGGACCGGTGGCTCCGGCCGGAATCATCCGGAAAGGCCGGGTGGTGTTCGGATCCTTGATCTCAGCCACGGTTTCTGCGTCCTCCCCTGTCGGTCACCGCATTCTAGTTGGAGGCCCCCTGTCCGCTCGAGGGCTGAGCCGGCAGGGCCTTGGCCGCCAGCTCGAGGATGTCGAAGGGCTCGGTCTTGCCATTCATCTCGGTCGTGGCGTTTCCGAGCATGACCATGCAGAACGGGCACGAGACACCGACCGCATCCGTCCCGGCCGCCTCGATCTCGGCATAGCGCGATTGGTTGATCCGGGCTCCAATTTTCTCGTCGAGCCACATGCGGCCTCCGCCGGCGCCGCAGCACATGCCAGTCTCGCGGCTGCGGGGCAGCTCCTTGAGCTTGAGCCCAGGGATGGCGGAGAGAATCTCTCTCGGGGCGTCATAGACGTCGTTGTGCCGGCCAAGATAGCACGGGTCGTGGAAGGAAATGCTCTTTTCGATCTTCGCCGAGAGCTTCACCTTGCCTTCCTTCACGAGGTGGGACACGAGCTCGGCGCCGTGCAGGACTTCGAACTTGCCTCCGAAATCGGGGTACTCGTTCTTCAGCGTGTTGAAGCAGTGCGGACAGTTCGTGACGATCTTCTTGACGCCGTACCCGTTCAGGGTCTCGCAGTTCTGCTGCGCCAGCATCTGGAAAAGGTACTCGTTGCCCAGGCGCCTCGCCGAATCGCCGTTGCACGTTTCCTCGGACCCGAGGATGGCGAACTTGACCCCGCCCTCGTGAAGGAGCGTCGCGAGAGCCCGCGAGACCTTCTTTCCACGGTCTTCGTACGATCCCGCGCAGCCGACCCAGAAGAGGTACTCGATCGCGTTCTTGTCCTCGACCTCGGCCATGGTCGGGATCGAGAAGGGGAGCTCCTGCGTCCACGCATCTCGGTCGGAGGCCGACAGGTTCCACGGGTTGCCCTGCCGTTCCATCCCGTTGAAGGCCGTCTGCGCTTCTTTCGGGAACTCGCTCTTTTCCAGGACGAGGTACCGGCGCATGTCGATCAGCTTGTCCGTGTAGGTGATGGAGACGGGGCAGGCGTACTCGCAGTAGCGGCAGGTCGTGCAGGCCCAGATCGTCTCCTCGTCGATCCAGCCCCCGACGAGAGGACGGCGGTTGGCCATCCGCTCGGCGGCGGCCGCGTCGGCCCGGCCCGCCGCGGTGTCGACGATGTCGGGCGCTTCCGTGTAGAGAGCCTGTCTCAAGTCAACCATGAACCCTTTGGGCGTCAAGGGTTTGCCCGTCAGATGCGTCGGGCAGACCTCACGGCAGCGTCCGCACTCCGTGCACGTGAAGATGTCGAGCTTTTGCTTCCACGTGAAATCCTCGAGCCTGGAGACTCCGAACTTCTCGGCCTCGGCGGCCTTCTCGATGTCGATCGTGGAGAGCTTCCCGGGCGGGTCCAGCTTCCTCAGGAAGATGTTCGGCAGGGCGGTGATGACGTGGAAGTGCTTGGCGAACGGGAGGTAGTTGAGGAAGACGAAGATCGCGACGAGGTGGAGCCACCAGCAAGCGATGTAGATGCCGCGCAGGACGCCCGGGGAGGCTCCGGCCAGGAACGTCGACAAGAGGGCGGTGACGGGCTCCGCCGCGAGCGCGTGCTCGGGATGGAGCCGGAACATCGCCGCCCCCGCCCCGAGGTCCGTGACCATGAGGAAACCGATGAGACAGAGGATGACGGCCGCGTCCAGAGACGGGTCGAGCCGTTCCTTGCGGAAGAGGTAGCGTCGGCCGAGGGCGAGGATGACCCCAGCCAGAGTCGTGACCAAGACGACGTCTTTGAGGAAAAGGTACGTGTGCCAGAGCCCTGGCGGCAGGAAGGGCATCCCAGCCCTGGGGAAGAGGCCTTCCAGGACGAGGGAGACCGTCCGCAGGGACAAGATACAGAAGCCGCCGAAGATGAGGATGTGGTAGAGGCCGGCGTAAGGGTCCCGGAACATCTTCCGCTGAACGATCCCGAACTCGACGAGCCCCCGGATGCGTTCCCCGATCCTGTCCCACCGGTTGTCTGGAGGACCGCCTGCCGTCATGAGCTGCCACCGCCGGGTGGCGGTGTAAACGAAGATCGCGAGGGTCCCTACGAGGAGGAGGGCGAAAAGGAGCTGCCCTGGAATCCCGAAGGTGGAGATTTCTGTGGGAATCATCACAAAAAAGCATAGCGCCATTGCGTCGAAATCGGAGTCTGTCCTCCATGCAGGGAGGCGTGTATGATCCTTCGATAGCTCTGATCGGCTAACGAAAACCGGATGCTTTGGGAGCCAGAATCATGTTTGTAGACCGCACTCGGTTCGTGACCCCGGCGGTTGTCTTGCTGGGAAGTCTTCTGATGGCGGGAGCAGCCATGGGCGAGAGCCCTCGCTCCCTGGCCGAGAGTACGGAACTCTGGGGGGGCCCGGCGGCCCGAGGGGCAGGACAGGCTGGGGCTCGTTTCGACTCCATCATCTACATCACGGGCTCCGTGGCCGCGTCGGGAGTCGTCGAGTTCTACCAGGGGGGCCAGATGGCGGCCTCCACCCCGTTTTCGACGGTCCCCCGGGGCGTGACCCAGCTTTCCACGCCGGCCGCCCTGGATGGCAAGGGCACGTATCTCTTCAAGGTGCGCGCCGACCAGCCCGTCAGCGCCTGGTCCGAGACCTACAACGACAGTCCCAACGGACGCTACAGCGTGAGCCTCGGGACCTTCCGGAGCTCGGACTTCCTCGATCCGGGCGATGAGGCCAACGGAGGCGGAGCCGCGGCCCACACGACCGCCGGGGATGGCAAGGCGAGAACGAACGTGGTCTTGCTTTGCAGCCCCGCAGCCAGTCAGAACTGCGTGGCCGACGTCTCGGCGTACGAGTCGGGCCGCCTCATCGGCACCGGCCGCCTGGAAACCGTCGCCGGGTCGGCGGCCCAGAACAGTCTCGCCAGCCTGATTCCGGGAGCGGCCGAGAAATCGGGCCTCTCGATCCGGTTCGCGATCCTCTCTGGTCCCGCCCAGCCCACCATCGTCCGCAACGACAACGAAAACAGTGACGGGACGATCGTCTTTCTCACGGTCACGCGATCGGCCTTCTCGACGGCTCCCGTGATCAATTCCTTCACGGCGGACCCGGCCGTCGGATGCGCGCCTCAGGAAGTGACCTTGACGTGGTCGACGACGGGTGCCGTCCGGGTGAACATCAGCGGCGTCGCCTCGGACTTGCCCGCCAGCGGGTCGTACAAACTCGCCGTCAACAAGACCACGGAATTCCTGCTGAGGGCGTTCGCCGCCTCCGGGGAGTCGTCCACCCGGCCCGTCACGGCCAACGTCCAGCCCGCCACACCCGTCCCGGCTCCGCAGCCCTCTTCCGAAACCGTGAATCCGGGCGGCGAGGTGCGCGGCTATCTCCCGTCCGGGCTGCCAAACGTGACCTGGGAATTCGCCCAGCAGCAGTCCCAGGGCTCGAAGTTCGTCATCGATTCGAACAACTACTTCACCTACACCGCCGGAACCACTCTCGGCAAGGACATCATCCGGCTCACTGTCAACGGACCCTGCGGGCCCGCCACGGCCCTCTTTACCGCCGTTGTCCAGGAACCTGGAGAGCCCGCCATCCTCGAGTTCTACGCGGAACGCGCCCTTCCCGGTAACCCGCTCAACCGCGCTTGCGTCCAGCCGCCGGAAAACCAGGACGACTTGGTTCTCCACTGGAGAACCCAGAACGTCCGGATCGTCACCATCACGAACACCGACCCGATCGCGCCGCTTCCGGTGACCGGACAGTGGTCGATCACCGTCACGGACCCGATCACCTACACCCTCACGGCCGTCGGAATCGACGGCACGACCAAGAAGCAGGACTTGAACGTCATCGTTGACCGGGGCCCCGTCTACACGACGATCACCCCCACGACGGCCGATGTCGTCAGCGGAACGACCGTCATGATCCAGGCAACCCTCACGCCTTCCTCCGCCCCGCTCACCGGGGTCGGCTGGTACTTCCGCGAGAACCAGACGAGGGCCGGGTTCGAGCTGACGAACACGCCCGGTCTCTTCCGCTACATCGCGGGTCCGGACGCCGGCAGGGACTGGATCCAGTTCGGGTTCCGCAACGCCTGCGGCATCTCCTTCACCGACTTCAGGTCGAACGTCTCCCCCATCAACAATCCTCCCAAGTAATCGAATCTGCTCGGGTGATTGGCAACGGGCGCGGGAAAACCCGCGCCCTTTCCTTTTCCTGACGCATAGAATCGGCGCCGTCATCAGATGGCACAGGAAAGGGCCGTGACCCTCCGCCCGGCACGGGGCCGGCCGCAGAGCGTTCCGTTTGGACCGCTCTTGAAACAGGCCTCGCTCGAGTGGACCTATCGCGCGAGAAACCGCGCCCGGTTTTCCGAGCCGGGCCGGATCGGCCACCTTCCCCGTGAGTCGTGTCAGCGCGCTCTGTCGGGTCTGGGGGTCGACTGGGCGACGCTCGGCCGCTCGCACGCCATCGAGGTCGTCATCCCCTACGCGGCGGAGGAAGAAGGGTGGGAGGCTCGAGTCTTTCCGTGGGAGTTCGTCCTCGTTTCAGCGTTGAGCCAGCCAGGAGGCCCTCTCTCGGTGGTGCGAAGCCTGAAGAGAAAACGAGCCACTCTACTCTCGGAGGGAGGACCCGTCCTCATCATCGACAGCGCGCCCCCCGCCGCCAGGGAGGACCGCGACTTCGAGGCGGAGTGTCAGCTCGTCGCCAGCCTGTTCGAGACCCGCGGGATCGAGCGGCTCACCAATCCCTCGCGCGCCGTCCTGGAGGCGGAAGTCGCGCGGCTCGAACCGTCGGTCATCCACGTCACCGGGGTCGACAGTCACGAAGCCGAGAAGAGGGGCTACCTGGCGCCCCGACGCCGCCGCAACGGCCTCTTTCTGGACGGCGAGACCCTGGACGCCCCCGAGCTCGCGGCCGCGCTGACCGCCGCCCCGAAAAAGCCGGCGCTCGTCGTCTTCAATCTCGCCTACAGCGCCGCGAGGATCGCGGCCCTGCCGGTCGCCTTCGGCGCGGAGAGCAGCATCGGGTTTCACGACGAGGCCGACGCCGACCTCGCGCTCCTCCTGCTCTCGAACTTCTATGACTCCCTGATCCGCCAGGGGCGGCCAGCTCTCGGAGCCTTCAGGGCCGCAAGCCTTGCCTCGGGCGCGGTTCCCGCCACGGGCGCCACGTTCTGGACCGCGGCGCCCGTTCACTGGCCCTCGACCAGCCCGGAAGAGGGCGAGAGGCTACGTCCCCCGCTGCGGCCCTCCGAGCTCCAACCGTCCGGTCCCGCGCCCGAAGACCTCGTGAACGTGGTCGCCCGCCCCTTCTCCACGCTCAACTACGCGCGCCTCTACAACGACCGGGACCTCTTCGAGACGTTCCTCATCGAGAGGCGAACCGACCGCCCCCTGCACGCGGTCAAGGTCGAGGTGAGCCTCTTTTCGGGCGGGATCTCCCAGCCCTACCTTTCGACCCTCGATCTCGATGCCCGGGTCACCGACATCAAGCCGCTCGCAAGGGTTCCCCTCGTCGACCCCGCTCCGCGCAGTTCCTTCGAGAGCCTCCGGACTCTCTTGTCCGTATCTGTCTTCTGGAGCGGGCTCGAACTCACCCGTGCGAGCTGGTTCGTCACCCTGCCCCCGCCGAACGAGTGGGAGGACGAGCCGTCGGGCTGGCCCCTCCTCCCGTCCTTCGTCCTTTCCCTGGATCCCTTCGTCACCGCCCTCCTGGAGAGAGCCCGCCGGCTCTTGCGATTCCTGGAGGATGACGCGTCCGCCGGATTCACCGGCTACGAACAGCCTTCCGAGGGAGTGGACCGCCAGGTGCAGGCCATCTGGGCCGCCGTCAGCTTCGAGGAGGGCCTGTCCTACTCCCCTCCGCCGCCCGTCTTCTCGACCACGAGCCAGCGCATTCGAACCCCGTCCCAGATCGCCGCCAGCCGCGCCGGCACGTGCCTCGACCTGGCGCTCCTTTTCGCGGCCTGCCTGGAAGCCGTCGACCTCTACCCGGTGCTCTTCCTCTTTGCGGGGCACGCCTTCCCGGGCTACTGGCGTTCTAAGGCCGCTCACGACGACTTCAGGACGAACCCCTGGGCCGCCGCGGGCATGAATGACAGCGGCAGCGGCGAGGGCCCTCTCGAGGAGGCGTTTCTGGAAGTCCAGACTCGCGTGTTCCAGGGCGACCTGGTCCCTCTCGAGACCGTCGGCCTGACGCGGCGAGACTCCTTTGGCCAGGGCCGGCGGACGGGACTGTCGAACCTCGCCAGCCTTTCGGGCTTCCAGGCCCTCGTCGACGTCAGACTCGCCCGCCTCAACGGCATCCTTCCCCTGCCGATCCTCACGAGCCGCACATGACAGACCAGAAAACCGCCAACCGCGCCCCCGAGTTTCTCGTCGCCCTCAACAGATCCCTCGACGGTGAAGGCTTCGTCTCGCCGCTTTCGACCCTCCCCGCGGAGGAGGGCTCGACTCTCGGGCAACGCCGGACCCGGCCCGGCAAGGAAGACCCCTTCGGCAGCCTCGCCCTCTTGGAAGACGCATCGGGAGTCCTTCGGTGGAGTGATGTGACGGCCCACACCGCCCCCCTCCCGGGCCGGCGCTCCGAACGGCCCCTGGCTGGCGGGAAGATCCTGCAGCTCAGGAAGTTCGAGCCCCTCGCGCCCTCTCGCCTGACCGGCTTTCTCGAGGACCTCGACCGGCGGCTCAACCCGCATCTGAACGATTCGGACTCCCGAGTCTCGGAGTTCACCCCGACGGGGCTCGTCCCGGTTTCGGAGGTCGGGGGAGACGGACGAGTCCTTCTCATCATCCACGGCACCTTCAGCTCGAGCACACCGTATTTCAGTCAGCCCCCGGATTCACCCTGGATGACGTACCTCTCGTCGTGCCGGAACCGATACTCGCGCGTCCTGGCGTTCGACCACCCGACACTGGCGGCGGCACCCTTCCTCAACGCAATGGCTCTCCACCGCCATTTCTCACGCTTTCGAGGCGACATCGACATCGTCTGTCACAGCCGTGGCGGGCTCGTCAGCCGGTGGTGGCTCGAGGGACTTCGCCCCCAGAACCTCGGGACGGCTCGGGTCGTCTTCGTTGGATCTCCACTCACCGGGACGAGCCTCGCGTCACCCGCGCGCTTGAGGGGCGCGCTCAATCTCCTCACGAACCTGGCGAGATCCCTTTGCCTCGTCGCCGACCTCGCGTCGCTCGCGTCCCCGCTCTTCCTCGTGGTTTCGGGTCTCCTCAGGCTGGTCGCCTCGCTCGGCCCGCTGTCCGAGAAGCTCCCGTTCCTCGATGCCGGGGTCGCCCTCGTGCCGGGGCTTCATTCCCAGGCACGAGTCGGCAACAACCTCGAGCTCGGCTGCCTCTCCCGGCAGGCACCGGCCCCGGCCACCTACCACGCCATCACGAGCAACTTCGAGTCCGACGATCCCCTGTGGGCCTTCTGGAAACCCTTCAGGCTCGCGGACAACCTTGCGGGCCACGTGTTCGACGGAGACAACGACCTGGTGGTCGATACCGCCGCGATGACGCTCGACGGCCTTGCGCAACCGATCCCTCCCGAAAGAAGGCTCGATTTCGGAACGAATGGCCGCGTCCATCACACCAACTACTTCCATCAGAAGGCGGCCGTCGACTACCTCGCGAGCGCGCTGGGCTGACCTCTCACGAAAGCCTCTCGCAAGAGCCTCTCCCCTCAGCCCGGCGGGGGCGCCTCGCGCCGGGAGCGGAGGTGCTCCTCCATCTCGGCCAGAGACCGGGGCCAATCCGACTTCAGGAGCCTGGAGAGCGCCCGGTCGGCGAGGAGCTTGCCTCCCGTCTGGCAGCCAGGACAGTAGTTCACCTCGTTGTCGGCGTACTTGATCCGCTGGACCGCCGCCCCGCAGACCGGGCAGGGTTGCTGAAAGCGGCCGTGCACCGCCATCCCTTCCCGAAAGGCCGTGACCTTTTCGGGAAACCCCTCTCCCACTTCTCTCCGGAGGCTCGCCGTGGAGAGCTCCAGGACGTCGCGGCAGGCGTGGTAGAGGCGAAGGGACTCTTCTTCCGAGAGGCGGCCTGTCAACGCGACCGGAGAGAGCCGCGCCTTGTGGAGGATCTCGTCTGAATAGGCGTTCCCGATCCCGTCGAAAAGGGTGGGATCTGTCAGGGCGCGCTTGAGCGTGTGGCTCTCGCTCCGAAGGACCGCGGCGAATTCGGAAGGCGCCGCCCGGAAGACGTCCAGTCCGCCCGGGTCGTGTGAGGCGAGGGAAGCTTCATCCTCGATGAGCCGCATCCAGGCTCTCTTCTTCGGGCTCGCCTCGGTGAAGAGAATCGTAGCGTGGTCGAAATCGAACGCCGCCAGCCCCACCTTCGCCGGGAGCTTCTCTCCCCGCTCGCGGAGCCGCAGCCGCCCCGCGATCATCAGGTGCAGGAGCACGAAACGCCCGTTGGCGAACGCGAGAGCGATCCGCTTCCCGACTCTCTGGCACCCGGTCATCCGCTGGGCCGTCACGCTCGACAGCGGCGGGACGACGGACCTGAGGACGAAGGGACTCCCGAGCCTGATCTTCTCGAGCGTGTGCCCAGAAACGAGCGCTTCGAGACGCTCGACGTAGATGGTGACGTCGGGGAGTTCGGGCATTTCCTTCAGTATCTCGCGGACGAGGGTGGGAAGGGCGCGATCTCCGCCCGAGGTTCATTCCCGCCCGGGACTCTCCTCGAGGGCCGGCCACTTCTCGACGAGGGTGACGAGTTGTTCCGGGTTGATTCGTGCCCCCTGCCACCTCACGCCGAAGTGGAGGTGGGGTCCGCTGACGCGTCCCGTCGCGCCCGAGAGGGCAAGCTTCTGCCCCCTCGTCACGCTCGCCCCCTCTTTCACGAGCACCTGCGACAGGTGGATGTAGGTCGAGAAGAAGCCTCCCCCGTGGTCGACGACGACGATGCGCCCGGGCATGAAGTGATCCGCCACGAGGACAACCCGGCCCGCCTCGGCCGCAAGGACCGCCGTCCCGGTCGGGACGCCATAGTCGACGCCGCTGTGCGGCTGGCGTTCCTGGCCGTTGAAGATCCGCTTGACCCCGAAGTTGCGGCCCCGGGGCGCGTCGAGGAGAGGGGAGGAAATGGGGAACGAGAATTGGGGCGGTGTCACCTTCGAGAAGACCTCGGCCAGGATCTTCTGCTCCCGCTTGACGCGTTCGAGGTCCCGGGGTTTCAGCTCGACGTATTTCTTCTGTGTCGTGACCCGCTCCGTGGGATAGGGCGATTTGCCCACCATCAGTGAGATCGTCTCGATTCGGCCAGACTTTTCCCGCGAGAGAGCGACAGGTCCCCCGGCATGGAGCAGATCGATCGCAAAGAGGCACTCGCCCTCCACGGGTTCGACCTTCTTGTCCGCGAACTGGCAGCTCGTGACGTCCTTCCCGGGCCACCTCACGACGGAACCGGGAGCCGTCTGGAAGGCCTGGGCTGAAAGCGAGCGTCCCGAGAAGGAGACCCCAGCGAAGACCAGGATCAGCAGAGGGCGGAGAGCAACACTTTGCGCCACTTCGCGGATCGTACAGGTCGGCGGCCGGAAACCCGAGAGAAGCTCTGCCGGGCGGCTTTCGAGGGAATCGCAAACTGACCCCTCGATGGTCTAAAGTCCGCATTGGCGCCATGCCACGACGATCCCTACCGGCCCCGCTGACCCTTCTGTGGAAGCGGCGCACCTCGATGGGGGGCACGGGGATTCTCCTACTCGCGGCCCTTCTGGTCGCGCCCGGCGTTCAGGCAGAGGGGACGCGGCGCTCTCTTTCAGAGATGTCCCTGACCTCCTGGCCGGACGGATTGCCCCAGAACACCGTCCCCGTGCTCCTGCAAGACCGGCTGGGGTATCTCTGGATCGGGACGTACGGAGGCCTGGTCCGCTTCAACGGAATCACCTTCGCGGTCCACGACCGGAGCCAGTACCCGGACCTGCCCAGTAACTCGATCCTCAGCCTTCACGAGGACTCTTCTGGGGCGATCTGGATCGGCACGCGGGGAGGCGTGGCCATCCTGAAAGACGGGAGGGTCGCGTCCTTTTCACTCAACTCCTCGCTACCGGACCGGCAGGTCCTGGCGCTTGCCGGGGATGGCTCATCCGGTGTCTGGATCGGGACCCGAGGGGGTCTCTGTCGCGCCGAGGGCTCGCGGCTCGATTGCTTCACACAGGAGGCGGGTCTCCCCGCCTCACCGGTCCACGGCCTGAGCCGGGATCGGTCCGGACGCCTCTGGATCGCCTACGCCGGGGCCATCTTCAGCCACGCGCGCGGAGCCTTCAGGCTGGAGAGCGAGTCGATTCCGGGCCACTCGTTCTCTTCAATCGCCGTTGCGGAAGACGGAACCGTCTTCTCCGCGACTCGCGATGCCGGAATCGCGAGACTGTCCCGGGGGGTCTGGACCTTCCTGAAACCGCCGGGAGACTCGTCCGTGCCGCCGTTTCAGGCTCTGGCCATCGACCGGTCCGGACGCCTGTGGGCGGGAACCGAGGGTGATGGGATCTGCCTCTTCAGCGATCCGGCGCAAAGAGCCCCCGCGGGAGAGTGCCGGGGGACCGCGACGGGCCTGCCCAGCGCGGTCGTGCGGAGCATTCTCGAGGACCAGGAAGGCACTGTCTGGATCGGAACGACGGCGGGGATCACCGCTCTCAGGAGCCCTCCGTTTGTCGCCTACACGCGGGCGAACGGGCTCGTCTCCCAGAGCGTTCGAAGCGTTCTTCAGAGCCGGGACGGACGAATCTGGGCCGGCACCGAGGGAGGCGGCGTGGCGGTCAAGGAGGGGGCGTTCTTCCGGCCCGTAGAGGCCCTCACCGGCGCGGTCCGCTCCCTCGCCGAGGACGCCGCGGGAAACATCTGGGCGGGCTCCTTCGCCCGGGGCGTCACGAGATTCGACCCCAAGAAGAAAACGACCGTCACGTACACCACCGCCAGCGGTCTCTCGTCGGACTCGGTGACCAGCATGGTGGCGGCCCGGAACGGCACCCTCTGGGTCGGGGGCAGCACCGGACTCGACCGGGTCGAAGGAAACCGGTTCGTCTCCGTGCCCCTCGTGTCGACCCCCGCGGGACGGCCGGAGCCCCTCGCGGTCTTCACCCTCCACGAAGACAGGGCGGGAACCATCTGGGCAGGGACGGCCCGGGGGCTCTATCGGGTCGAGGCGGACCGGTCCACGAATTTCCGGCAACCGCTACCGGTCGCGGACGTTTACGCCATCCTCGACCTCGGCGGCGGCGCTTTGCTGACCGGCGGCGAGAGCGGGCTGCACGTCTTCGAAAGCGGGCGCTTCACCCCGGTGAGGACCCGGGAAGGTCCCCTCGTTCAGCCCGTTCTCCACCTGCTCGAGGACGAGAAGGGCGATATCTGGCTCAGCACCAGCCAGGGGATTCTCCGGATCCGCCGAAAGGAACTGGAGGCGTTCGTCAAGGATGACGATCCTGTCTCCAGCCCTGAGGGCTTCACGATCTCGGACGGCCTGCCCAGCCTGAACTGCAGCGGCGCCAGCTTTCCCGCGGCCATCAGAGCGCAAGACGGCAAGCTCTGGTTTGCGACGAATCGCGGACTGGCGGCGGTGGCCCCGGGCCAGCCGTCCGAGCGGCGTCCGCCGGCAATCCGAATCAGTGGCATCACGGTCGACGGCCTCCAGCAAGAAGCTCGGCCGGCCGGCGTCATCATCGAGCCTGATGGCCGGAACCTCGAGATCCTCTACGACGCCCTGAGCTTCGTGGCGCCGCCGGAACTCCAGTTCCGTTATCGCCTCGACGGACTCGAGTCGGCGTGGACCGAGGCGGGATCCCGCCGCTCGGCCTTCTACACGTCCTTGCCGCCCGGCACCTACACGTTCCTCGTCACCGCCCGCCGGCTGGGCGGAGCGTGGGGCCGGTCCAGTGCCGAGATGAGGCTCGTCGTTCGGCCGCGCTTCACTCAGACGCGCCTCTTTTTCGGGCTGGTCTCGTTCGGCATCATCGCCGCGGCCTTCGCCCTCTACCGGGTCCGGGTGAATCAACTGAAGAGGCGTGCCGTCGAGCTCGAGAACACGGTCGAGCGCCGCACGGAAGAGCTCAGAGAAGCTCGGGACGAAGCCGAGGAGCGGCTGCGGCTCTTCAGCCAGCTCCTCGACACCGCGCCGGACTGCATCCTCCTCTCCGACATGAACGGCAGGATCGTGGTGGCCAACCACCAGACCGAGAGCATCTTCGGCTACGAGCCGGCCGAGCTGATCGGCCAGCGTGTCGAGATTCTCGTCCCAGGAGAGCTGCGGGCGCGGCACGCCGAACACCGGGAACGCTTCCGCAAGGCGCCGGGTGTACGCCCCATGGGTGCCGGCCTCGAGCTTCACGGACAGCGCAAGGACGGTTCCCACTTCCCTGTCGAGATCAGCCTGAGCCCGATGGAGACCCAGGACGGCGTCCTCGTCACGAGCATCATCCGGGACGTGACGGATAGGCGCCGGGCGGAAGAGCGGCTGCGCCTGCAGGCGGTCGCCCTGGATTCCGCGGCCAACGGAATCGTCATCACCGACCGGTCGGGCACCATCCGATGGGTGAATCCGGCCTTCACCACTCTGACCGGTTACTCCAGCCAGGAAGTGGTGGGAAAGAACCCCCGGATCCTGAGGTCCGGGATTCACGATGACGCCTTCTACCAGAACATGTGGCTGACGGTCCTCTCGGGAAAGACCTGGTTCGGGGAGACGACGAACCGGCGCAAGGACGGGACTCTCTACACCGAGGAACAGACGATCGCCCCCGTCAGAAACGAGCTGGGCGAGATCTCTCACTTCGTCGCGATCAAGCAGGACGTCACGTCCCGAAAGGAATCGGAGCGGCTCCGCGAGTCGATGGCCCGGACGATGGTGCATGACCTCAGGAATCCCCTCTCCGTCATCCACGGGTCCCTCGGGATCCTCAGGACCGAAATGGAGAACCCGGATCCGGAGGAGCGGACCTGGACACTGGAAACACTGGAGCGCGCCAGCCGCCAGATGCTTGACCTTGTCAACGGAATCCTCGACGTCGAGCGTCTCAAGCAGGGAGACCTTCCGCTCGAGAAGTCCCTCTTCGACCTCACGGAGGTCCTCGAGACCGTCCTCCTGCTCCAGGCCCCCCTGGCGGCGGCAAAGGAGCAGTCCCTCCTCGGAGAGAGCGAGAAGAACCTGCCCCCCGTCGAGGCCGACCGTACCCTGATCGAGCGCGTCCTGCAGAACCTGGTCGGCAACGCGATCAAGTTCACTCCCGAGAAGGGCACGATCCGGGTGACCGTGGCGGGGGGACCCGAAGGCGTCACCGTGGCCGTGGCGGACAGCGGCGCCGGAATTCCGGAGGAGGTTCGCAGGAGGCTCTTCAGCCCCTTCATCACGGGACGGCAGAAAGAGAGCGGGAGCGGCCTCGGGCTGGCCTTCTGCCGCCTGGCCGTCGAGGCTCACAAGGGCCGCATCTCGGCAGAGACGACGGCCGACCGCGGCACGGTGTTCACCTTCACTCTGCCCGCGGCCGAGCCCGCCAGGAGTTCAAACGAGGGCGGCGGACTGGCCCCCGAACCGGCGCGTCACGGGTAAGAAGGTTTCGAGGAAAGTCGAGCGTAGCGGTGCGAGGGCCGAGAGCGCGGCGCCGGGCACCATCGTCTCGAGCACCCGGATGATGCGTCCGAGGGCCTGGCTCGAGAGGCTTTCTGGGTCTTCCAGGATGAGGTTCGACAGCTTCCCCCTCTCGATCGCCATCGCGACGATCCGGTCGAACGTCGTCTCCGGGGTGAAGACACGCCTTTCCCTCGGGCGCATCCCGATGCCGTCTTTCTTGCAGACCGAGTGGCAGACTCCGCAGCCGAGGCAGAGGTCTTCCGAAAGGGCCGCTCTCCGCTTCCTGCGCCCATCCAAGACGTAGTCTTCGTTTGCGAGGGCTCCCGCCGGGCAAGCCTTGACGCACAGTCCGCACCCCGTGCAGTTCTCGTTCTTCACGCTGGCGATCCAGTTGGAGCTGACGATGGCGTGGTTGAGATCGAAGGACCGGATCGCTCGCATCATCCCGCAGCAGCACCCGCAACAGTTGCAGATGTAGCCGACGTTTCTCTGGACGTTGTCTCCGGTCTGGGCGAGGCCCGAGCTCTGGCACTCATCGAGGATCGAGAGCCCCTCCTTGCTGCCGATCCTTTCCGCGTGGCCGCTCCGGATCATCGTCTCCGCCCCGCTGTTCAGCGTCAGACAGACGCGCTGTGGACGATTGCAGGCCTTCCCGAGGTGCTCGGAGTGGTGCCGGCAGGCGCAGGTGGAGACCGCCACGGCCGAGGCGGTCTCGATCAGGCGGCTCGCCCTCTCCCAGTCGAGGATCTCGGCGGCGTCTTCGGCAGGGAGCGCGGACTCTCTGACCAGGGACCTGCCGATCTGGGTCTCCCCGCCGAAGACGGCCCTGGAGAACTCGCCTTCTCCCTCGAAGAAGTACGTCTCGAAGAGCTCGGCGAGCTCCTTTCTCGGCAGGTCATCCCCCGATCTCATGAAGGTGAACTCGAAAAAGCCGATCACGACCGGGGCGAGGGAAAAGTAGTGGCGGCCCGCGTGCTCGATGTCGAAGACGAGCCCGCGCCGCGACATGTCCGAGAGCTTCTGCTCGAGCCAGCTCTCCTCGCGGCCCAGGCGGCGGGAGAGGACCTCCGAGGTGGTCAGGCGCGTCGGAATCTGACGGGCGATCTCGGCATCCTCCTCGGAGAAGAGGATCCTCAGGATCCGCTGGAAAGCCGGGGAATCCGGAGCCCCCGTGACGTTCTGGTCCAGGCGCTTCTGCAGGAGTGAATAGGTCCGCGCGGGATTGACGAGATGACCCATGACCGTCCCCCCGGCAGGCAATCCTACGCCGGTTGGTTTCCGCGCGGCGGCCGCTTCGGCATCCATGCGGGGCTCGCCGGCGTATGATTTCGTTGGAGGACCGAAACAATGCGGCCGTATTCAGTGGGCGCCTCGCCTGCTTTGTGCTTGTTTCTCCTTCTCCCTTTTACCCCGGCGGCCCTGGCGAGTGAGATTCGCGTGGTTCCCGGTGCCATCGAGGACACGCGGTCGAACTCCCCCGAATACGCCGGCCTGAGCCTTGAAATCAAGCTCGAGGGAGCAGGGTCAGAGGACGTGGAAGCCGTCAGGATCCAGGTGAAGTCGGCGAAGGACAACCTGGGGAGCTCGCTCTTCCGCGCGGCCTCGAAGCAAAAGCGTGGCTCGTTCGACAAGCTTGGCGGGAGCCCTTTTCCGCCGAAGATCGTGCTCGCCAATCCCCCTCGTGACGCCTCGAGCCTCAACATCTCGCTCGAGCTCGAGATGTTCGTTCCGAAGCGCGATCCGGCCGCGAGACTCCGGCTGGATGGCTTCCTCTCCCGGCTCGACAAACCGCTGGCGCACTCGACCTTGAAGTCCGCCAAGGTCGAGGTCATCCCGCTCTCCCAGAAGGAGTACCTCGACCGGGAAGCGAAGAACCGCCCGACCCGGGAACAGCTGATGGCTCGTGCCAAGGAAGACGGTCTCTCCGAGAAGGAAGTCGAGCTGGCGCTCGGTTTGATGGAGGCCTTCTCGAAGATGGGGGAAGGAGAAGGACCGGCGGAGAACGACGTCTATCTCGAGACGAAGGACCCCGACTACAGGCTGATCGACTGGAAGGTGATCGACAAGGACGGTAACGAGCTCCCGTCGGGCGGCAGCCAGTCCACGGGAGCAGACAAGAAGCTCTGGAAGCTGAGCCTGCGCGAGAAGCCGCCAGCGGACGCCGCCCTCCTCCTGACAATCAGGACATCCAAGGCGACCGTCTCGGAATCATTCGAACTGAAGGAGGTTGCGCTGCCATGACTCGCGGACGGATTCTCTCGAGTATCTTTCTGTGCGGCGTCCTCCTCCTGGCACCCTCCACTGTCCTCGGACAAGCCAAGGGGAAGAAGGCCCCCGCGCGAGCGACTCCGACGCCGGCGCCCGAGCCCGCCAAGGTAACGGCGAGCCTCGGAACGGTTCTCGACAGGCGGTCGGCCGGCAAGCCCTTCCCGGGCTCTCTTCAGATCGTGCTGAAGCTCGACGGCGAGGACGCCGAGACCGTCAAGCAGGTCAAGGCAAAGGTCAAGACGGCCCTCGACGACTCGGGGCAGGACCTGACCCAGAAAGAGTCATCGGGACGCCAA
The DNA here is from genome assembly GCA_022071945.1 of Thermoanaerobaculia bacterium. Classification (GTDB taxonomy): domain Bacteria; phylum Acidobacteriota; class Thermoanaerobaculia; order UBA5066; family UBA5066; genus JAJVIN01. Next base: position 142,352 of record JAJVIN010000028.1, read on the forward strand.
GACCAGTGGGTGCCCAGAACCCTCGGAAGGCCGCTCGAAGCCAACCTGGAGCTTGCATCGCCCCAGAGAAAGGCCACGGCGGTCCGCGAGCTCACGGGGACGGTCACCCTCCACCTGCCGCTTCGCGATCCCTCCGCCACGGTCTTGATCCCCGATGTCCTGACGAGAATCGACAAGCCCCTCGACGTTCCGGCGCTCACCGCTCAGAAAGTCAAGCTAGCCCTCGTTTCCAAGCAGGCCCTCGAGAAAGAGAAGCAGGCAGCGAAAGAGAAGGAAAAGGCGAAGAAGGCGAAGGAAAAGAAGAAGAAGGGCGAGGGCATGGAGGAGATGTTCGACGCCATGGGGGACGCCATGACGGAGATGTTCGAGCGGCTCTTCATGACAGCGGGTGACAACGACCTGATCCTCAAGGTCAGCGACCCGGGCAAGAAGGTCTTCTCGTACGACATCGCGGGCCCGGACGGAAAGCTCGTCGAGTCCTATGGAAAACTCGATCTCGAGGGCTACACGATCCTTCGACTCTTCGAACCCGTCCCGAAAGGCTCCTCCCTGAGGGTCAACCTCGTGACGCCGAAAGCCTTCGCGGAAGTGCCTTTCTCGTTCTCCGGTATCAAGCTGCCGTAGGCGGCCTTGGCCCGGCGGGGCTCTCGAGGAGGACTCCCCTGATCCCGCGAGGGGAAGCGCCCGTCAGGCGGCGGGTCCGTGGGCGCGCATGTAGCTTTTCCGGTGCATGTCGCGGATCTCTACCGAGAGCTTGACCTTCTGCGAGGCGAGGGCCTTCGGATAGGCGTCCTCGAGAAGCTCGAGAAGAGACTGGGCGAGCGCGGCTTTCGCCTCGTCGCTCCGGCCGTCGAGAATGGCGATCGTGAGCGCGACGAAGGCCGTGCCTTCCGACCCGTCGCCCACGCGATAGACGTCGTGAGCGATCACGCGGCTCTTGATGTCGCCGAGGCTGAAGAGCCCCGTCTCCATCAGGCGTTCGTGCAAGGCCGCCAGGAGCTGGCCGAAGTCCGGCTCGTCCAGGACGTTTCTTGAGTACTCGAGGGTGCAATGCGGCATGCCCAATGATCCGTCAAGACTCGAACTCCCGGCACGGCAGTCGAGGGCAGGCCGTGGCCCACATGAAATGCCGGTTGAAGGCAGCGCGAGCCAGGGAGATCTGCCCTGTCCAGAAGGGCGTCTGCGCTTCCGGCGTCTTCGAGCCGCGACAGACTCCCGCGTCACATCAGGCCGGAGTGCCCTCGCAATTTCCACATCCCGGCAGCTATCCCCTTGCGACTCCACGCGTCATCGCCCATATTGTCTTCAGGCTAGCCAAGAGGAGGTCGGCGATGAAGCGCTGCAAACGCGGATTGGCTGAGCTTTTCCTCGGGGCTCTCGTGGGTCTGGCGCTCGCCATGCCGCTCGCCGGAGAGTCTGAGGACAGGCAGCAGAAAGGGATCGCCCTGATCGATCGGGCATACTCGCTGGAGAAACTCCTCGCAACGGAGACGGGACCCTTCCACTTGCGCGCCCGCGTCACGCTTTTCGGCCTGGTCAGAGGAACTGGCGAGGGCGAATACGTGCTCTTGGCGGACTCATCGGAACGGTGGTTCCAGCAGATGCGCTTCCCGTGGTTCAGCGAGATTTCGGGCCAGTACAACGGCGAGCGGTGGCGGAAGCGCACCCTCGCCGAGAAGCAATTCCGTTTCCATGAGCTCGAACAGCTTCTGAATCCAGCGCTCCACCTCGAGCTCCCCACGGACGCACGGATCGGCAAACTCGTGCAAATGGAGGTCGCGGGAACGAAGGCGAGCTGCATCGAAGTCTCACCCACCGCGGTGCTCTGGCAGAGTGACCGTGCGGGCATGGCAGCGATCAGCCCGGTGGGGATCAGGAGAGACTCTCATGTGACGCTCTGCTTCGATCCCGACAGCGGCCTGCTCCGGAGCGTGACCTACGAGAACGACCTGCCCCGGTTCGAGTACGAGGGTCAGGTCGAGATTCGCAGCAAGGTGTTCCCCAAGGTGCTGCGCTGCTACGAGGGAAAGGACCTCGCGATCGAAGCGACCGTCGAGGAACTCGTCGAGGAGGCGGTTCAAGACCCGGCCGGTTTCGCCCCTCCGGAGGACGCGGACAAGTGGCCGTATTGCGCCAACCCGGATCCGCCTCTCATGCTGGAGAAGAAGAATCCGACCGAGCGGATTCTCGCCCGTGGAAGGGCACGCCGCGAGTACGGGACGGTCTACTGCCTGGCAGAGGTCGGAACCGACGGGCGCATCCATGATTTCACCTGGCTGCGGTTCGTGGCCGTCGGCCCGGCTGCGGCTGTCAGGCAGGCCGCGAGGACGTGGGTCTTCAAGCCGGCCACTTGTCGCGGTGTTCCGGTGCCGGTGACCATCTACATCGCTTACACCGTCCCGCCGTGAGAGCCACACCGTTCCAATCTAACAGGCTCGAACCCTCCATCGTGCCCGGCAAGAGGCAGTCGAGACCGCGCGCCGTCTCCCGCGGGGACTCATCTGTCTTCCTCGAACCCTCCCTGGGGAGTCCGCGTCCGGTGAGACTGTTGTTTCCCCCGGGGGAAACCCCTCGACAGGCTCCAGAGAGAGCTCCTCGACGAAGACGAGTCGCGGGCGGCTTGCGGATCGGGCTCGGCCGGAACTGATTCAACGTCACCCCTTCGGCTTGACGAGTTCCTCGAAGGGCGGGTATCCGCGCAGCGTCTCGAGATCCATGAGGTGCTGATAGTTGAGGCCGTAGCCGTAGAGTTCACGCTCCACCTTCGTGTACCCGCCCCCCTGCGCGACGCACTCCCGCAGCAGGGTCACGGCTCCATCCCTGTCACCGAGGACGGCAGCGATCCGCGCGCGCCAGAGTGTGTCGGTCCCGAGGTTGTACCTCGACCAGGTTCGGGCGAGAGCGCCGGAGATCCGGTCCGCACCAGCTCGGTCCCCCCTCCGCGCGCCAGTGACGCCGAGCCAGCCCTGACGGGCGATCGCCGAGGCCCCTCCGGCGGCAATCCCCCCGAAGGCCTCTTGCGCCTCCTGCCATCGCTCGGCCATGTAAAGGGACTCGCCGAGCCGGAGGCGGTTCTCCTCCCGCTCGGCTTCCTCGCCCGCCCTGCCGCGGTGCCACTCGACGGCCCGCGTTGCCATCGCGCGCGACCGCTCATGGTGCCCGTGGACACGAAGCTCCTCCGCGGCGGCGAGCATCACGAAGCCGGGAGTGCCGCGTGGCATACAGCAGCTCTGCCAGCTCCACTTGGGCGGCAGGGAGAGCACCTGTGTGACCAGAGCGTCCACCTCGGGTAGACGCCCGAGCGCCACGAGCGCCCGCGCCTCGAAGGCCCAGGCGTTGAGGTGGTTGGGATAGATCTCTCGGGCCCTGCGTGCCTGGTTCAACTCCTCCTCGTGCTCGCCCAGCTGGTGGAGGGCGCCGGTCAGGTTCATGAAGTAGAGGACGGAGAACGGATTGTCGGGTGTGATGGGAGCGGACCAGTTCCCGGGCGACCTGAGGAGCGTCACCACGTGCCGTGGCCGGTTCGACTGGAACGCGGAGACGGATAAGCCCATCCCTGTCCCGGGTTCGGAAGCCGCGAGTTCGACCGAGAGGGCGTACCACTCCTCGAGTCGCGCGAAGACGCTGGCGCGCCGCCGGTCAATCCTCTTTCGGAGAGCCGGCGTTTGCCTCTCCCGCGTCGCGTCCAGCCGGTCGAACTCGGCCTCCGCCTCGGAGAGGAGGCCCATGTTCCCGAGGTGGCCGGCCAGTTGCATCCGCGCGAACTGGAAGCCGGGATCGAGTTCCAACGCGCGCCGGTCGTGCTCGATCGCGGCCGGTAGGCCGTCTGAGGCGAGGTGGCCCCTGAGGACCTCCTGGTACGCCTCGAAGCGTGGGGGGCTGGTCTCGAAGCGGAGCATGTCGAACATCGGAGACAGGAAGCGGGCCGCCAGGACGTCGAGGACCTGCCTGCACACGGCCTCCACGGCCTCTCCCGCCTTCTCTCTCGGCGCGCTGGCCAGCTCGATCGGCCAGAGGAGCTTGCTTGCAGTGACATCCGTGACCTTCGCCTGGATCTGGACGTTCGGACCCACCAAGTAGTACGAGCCGGAGATCACGGTTCCGGCCCCGGTGGATTCCGCGAGGGCGTGGACCGGGTCCTTTCCCGAAGCCGCTCCGGTGCCGTCCGCCAGGGCTGGCAGGACCGTCGAACTGGGGATCACCTTCACCGTCGTGACCTTCGCAAGAGCCCCGATGACCTGCTCGGCGGCGAGGCGTCCGAGGTAGGAGAGCGAGGCGTCGCCGGTCTGGTTATCGAACGTCGCCACGGCGATCTTCTTCGGGTCGAGGGCCGGGGCGACCGGGGCCGCCGCCTTCGGAACGGTGGGCCGCTCCCGCAGCTTCCAGAAGCCAACGGCGCCGACTGCCAGCAGGGCGACGGCCGCTGCGGCAATCCAGACGAGCCGGCGGCGGGACGACGACTTCGCGGCTTCCAGCGCCTTGACCGTCTCCGCAGTCTCCGCGGCAGCCGCGCTCGCCGCTTCCGCTGATTTCGCGGCCTCGGCCCTCGCCCCCGACCCCGGACCTCCAGGCTCCGACAGCCGCGTCCGGCAGAGGGTCAGCTCCTTGGCAAGGTCCCGCGTCGACTCGTACCGCCCCTCCGGCTCCTTCGACAGCAGCCTCGTCACCAACCACGAGACCGGCTCCGGCGTCCCCGGGGCTCGCTCTTCGAGCCGCCGCGGCTCGTCCCGGATGATCGCCGCCATCACGTCCGCCGCCGTCGCCCCCCCGAACGGCCGGGTTCCCGTCAGCATCTCGTACAGCACGATCCCCAGAGAGAACTGATCCGAACGGTGGTCCACATGCTGCCCCCGCGCCTGCTCCGGCGACATGTACGTCACGGTTCCCGCCACGCTCCCAGGCTCCGACAGGAGATGTGCCGTCACCGTCTGCGTGTCGCTCCCCGAGGAGCGTCCTGGCGTCCTGCGCGCCAATCCAAAGTCCAGCACCTTCACGTGCCCGTCCCGGGTCACGAAGACGTTCTCGGGCTTGAGGTCCCGGTGGACGATCCCCTTCTCGTGAGCAGCGGCCAGGCCCGTCGCGATCGGGATCACGAGGTCGAGCGCACGCCGAGGTGGCAGCGGTCCGCTCGCGATCACAGCCCGCAACGTCTGGCCTTCCAGCAGCTCGGTGACGGCGTACCGCGTGCCCGCCTCACTCCCGATGTCGTAGAGCGCGAGGATGTTGGGGTGGGACAGGGCGGCGACCGCCTTCGCCTCCGCCTCGAACCGGGCGAGGGCTTTCGGGTCGTTCGCGACGTCTTCCGGCAGCACCTTGATCGCCACGTCCCGGTCGAGCCTCGTGTCGCGAGCCCTGTAGACCTCGCCCATGCCGCCTGCCCCGAGCGGGCTCAGGATCTGGTACGGACCGAAGCGGGCTCCGGGGGTGACGGCCACGCAGGCTCCTCCCCAACCGGTGATTCGCCTATCTGCTCTGTCAAAAAGTCTACCGCACGAAGCTCGCTGTACAACTTGAGCCAGTCTCCCGGCCCGATGGCCGGGAATGAGCGGTGTCCCGTCGCCCTTCCCCTCTCGATTCGAGCCCAGGAGAACATCCCACCCCATGATCGGGCTCCGGAACTGACCCGGGGGAACGCGGACCCTCGAGTCGAGCACCCGTTCACCGACCGCTCGAGACAGGCCGCGAAGATCGGTGCCGGTCGCCGGCTCGACCTGTCGCCGGACAATCCGCGTTCCGGGTGAGTTCCAGCGCCCGGGGGGCACTCCCAGGAGAGTGGCCAGCCACAATGGATGCTCGTTTGTCAGAACCGGCGGCGGCAGCCCCGCCGCCCCGATCATGGAGGGTCCCATGCGTCTCCCCCGCCTCTTGGCGGCCGTCTCCCTGACGGCCCTCGGCCTCGCTTCCCTCACGGCCTCCGGGCGTGTCATCTCCTACGCGCCGGTGACGGACAAGCTCGCGACACCCGCACTTCAAGAGCGGACGAATCGCCGGTTCGTCCTTCTGGAGTCCGAGTCTTTCTCTTCCTTCTGGGGAGGCGGCGACACGATGCCTCCCATCGACCAGTCGAGCTCATGGCTGACCCGGGGCCGGCTCGTCGTCCACGACGCCAGCGGCGAGGAAGAACCCCGAGTGGTGCTGCCCGCCTCGGGAGAAGAGGCCTCGTTTTCCGTGGTGGCGGCGCGCGAGGCAAACGATGGCTCCCTCCAGATCCTCGCCGTTACGGACGCCAATCCGACCGGAGGGCCCCCGGCGAACTCGCGGTTCTCGGTTCTCTTCAGCCTCGACGGAGGCCGCAGCTGGAAGAACCTGCCCCTGCCACCCAAAACCTCTGTGCCGGCGGCTTCACGCTCCCCATGGAACTGGCCGGAGGACTTCGGCGGCCCGTTCTGCCGGGGCCGCAACCCCCTCATCCGGGTGGGGAACGACGACACACCCTTCGTCCTTCAACTCGGCGGAGGGGCCTCGGGGTCGAGCATGGTGCTGGCCTCGGTGAGCCGGGACGCCTCGCTCGGGCTTCTGGCCGAGCTTCCCGGAGAAGGGGCCTCCCTGATCGGAAGATCCCCCGAGGGGGACTCCCTCTTGCTGGCGGGACGGGTCCGGGCCCCGGGGGGCCCCGCGTCTCCCCTGCCCCCGCCAGGGATCTACCTCGTTCGCTCGTCCCGCCCGCCCGTGCTCCTCGTCGAGCTCCGTCAGATTCCCTCGGTGCTCGAGGGTTGGACCGTCCACAGTGAGGCAGGGAGCGAGGAGGTCCTGGTCGAAGTCGACTGGAAGGGCGCCACGCCGGTCAGCCCCTTCAAGTCCCCCCGGGCCCTCTACCGGGTTTCCTCCAAGGCGGTCACGGAGATCCTCGCGGCTCCGCCCGGCCTGAAGGACGTGACCGCCCTGAGCCGCGCGCTCTTCGCGATCCCGGCGGCTGCCTCCGATCCCGGAGCCTGGATCATCCAGCGCGGGCCCGGCTCCCCCACGTCTCTCGCCTTCTACTCCGCCACGACCGGCCAGCTCGTCGAGAAGTGGAAGGATGTCACCGCGCCGGAAGTCGAGGCCCTGCACCGCGGTGCCGGAAACGACCGGCTGCTCATCCAGGTTCATCGTCCGCGTCCCCAGATGGACCAGCGCATCTTTCAGGATCCGGCCCTCGCCGTCTGGAAAGAGGGAGAAGGCGCTCCGCGCTTCTACGATGAGCTGTTCCTGAACGAACAGAGATCGAAGGGCTTCGTCCACGTGAATGTCGACACGATCGCTGACGGCGCGCCCTTCGTCTTCGATTCCGGGCTTCCGGAGTCTGTCAGGGCCGACGCTCCGGGCGGCGGTTCCGGGGGGTCCGCCGGCGGCGGAGCCGACGTCTCGCAGGAGTGGGGAGTGGTCAAGGCCTCGCTCCGCCAGAGGCTCGTGATCCCGGCGGTGGCGCGTGCGGCCGGGGTCAATGGGGCGTTCTGGAAGAGCGACGTCATCCTCAGGAACCCGGGAAACGCGGCCCTCACGGTCACCCTGCGCTTCGTCCCGGAATCCGGAGCCCCCCTCGAGGTCCCGGTCGAGCTTCTCGGGTACGAGATCCGGCAGATTCCCGACGTAGTCTCCTCGATCTTTCAACTTCAGAACGGCTCGGGCGCTCTCTTCATCACGCCCGAGGGGAGGCGCTCGGTCGAGGCCACGAGCCGCACCTACACGAGCGCGGGAACGGGATCGTTCGGAATGAGCCTCGGCGCCACCGACGTCCATGCCGCGGCCAGCGCCCGTTTTGGCCTCACCTTCTCCGCTGCTTTCCAGGGTCCGGACTTCAGAACGAATCTCGGGGCCGTCAACGTCTCGTCGCGCCTTTCGGAGGTGTGGGTCGAGGCGGCCGGAGACTCCGGCCCCATGGGACGCACGAACTTCACGTTCACCGTTCCCGCGGGCGGCTTCTCGCAGGTGAACCGGGTCAACGACAGTCTCGGCCTGCCAGCCTGGCGGCAGGGAGCCATCAGCTTTACACCCCTCGCGGGCGAGGCCGTCCCCTTCCTCGTCACCATCGACAACTCGACCAACGATCCGACCTGCTTCCCGCCCGATCTCTCCGCCAGGGTCGTCCGGATGATCCCGGCTCTCGTCCATGCCGACGGAGCCAACGGGGCCCGCTTCAGAAGTGACCTCTTCCTCTACAACGCCTCGAGCGAGCTCCGCTCCGTCACTCTCGCCGCCAAGCGTTGGGACTCAAACGAAAACGAGCGAATCGTCACCCTGACGCTCCTGCCGAAAGAGAGCAAGACGGTCCGGGACGCCCTGAGAGTCATCTTCGGGCTCAACGGCACGGCCCGCCTGCGCTTTCAGTCGAGCGGCTCGCTCTCCGATCCGGGCATCCGGGTCACTTCGAGGACGTACACCATCACCGATGGTGAGGGCACTTACGGACTGGTCGTGCCTCCACTGAACGCGTTCCAGACGGCGGGACCGGGCGAGAGCTTGGAGATCCTGGCCATCACGGGCGGGAAGGAGTTCCGGACGAACCTCTCCCTCGTCGAGGCCTCGATCTCGTCCACCGGAGCAAACGCGAGGGCCCGCATCGAGCTGGTCGATCAGACCGGCCGGACAATCGACTTCTTCCAGGTCAACGTCCCGGTGGCCGGAGGGATCCAGATCGACGACATCTTCCGTGCTCGCGGTCTCGGGGATGGTCCCGAGGCGGCACTGATCCGGATTTCCCCTCTGTCGGGCCTCATCGGAGCCTACGCGACGACAATCGACCACGAAACCAACGACCCGTCGTATTTCGCGGCGGGGCTGGCGGCGCAGGAGTAGTAGGGGGCAGCGGGATTCCGGACCAGGGCCCGCCGGTTCAGCGCTCCGGCGGGTCCGGGAGGGGACCGAAGCGCCTCTCGTATTCCGCAAGCTTGCGGGCGAGAGCTTCCGCTTCGCGCGCGGCTTCGTCCGCCCGCTGCGTCGCCTCGTCCGCCCGCTGCGTCGCTTCATCCGCTCGCTGCGTCGCTTCGGCGGCCCGCTGCATCTCGGCGACAGCGGCTTCGTCGCCGGACTGAAAAACGGCTCCGTCCGATCCGATCCACCTGAGCCACTCGGTCTCGATACTGCGGAACCTCCCGGGGCGAATTCCAACCGAGAGACCAAGCGCCGGGCATGGGAGGTCGCCGTTCGGAAGCGGCGAAATCGGCACGTACGCCCCCGCGGCGTCCGGGCTGAGAGAGAACCCATCGAGCCGCTTGGAAAACGGATCGAAGATGAAGTAGTTGAGGACGCGCAAGGACTGGTAGAGGTCCTTCTTCACTCCACGGTCGACTCGCTCGGTAGTCGGCGAGGTCAGCTCGATCACGACCTGCGGCGTCTTCCCGTCCTCTTCCCACACGACCCAGCTTTTCCGCTCCTTCCGCTCGGTTCCGAGAACAACGAAAACGTCCGGACCGCGGTAGTCGTTCCTCTTCGCCTGCGTCTCGCTGAAGTAGAAGAACATGTTCCCGCTCACGAAGAAGTCGAACCGCTGGCTCCACGCGAACTCGAGCGAGCCGATCAGAAGGTCCATCTGGCACTTGTGACGCCACGTCTCCATCGGTTCTCCGTCGTCGTACGGGAGGTCCTCGCCCCGCGGAGGGAGCTTTTCCAGAGGATAGATATCGAGGTTCGCTGACATGCCCTTGCCTCTGGGGTGAGTCTACATCGCGGTTGCGTCTCTCATTTCGCGCTCGAAGCGAGCCGCATGGCGACGAAGGCACCGTCGCCGCTTCGGTCTCCGGGCTCTTCCCCGTCGTTGACGACACCATACGTGACGAAGGGAGCGCCGCCCAGGATTCGCGTCACCTTCGCGTAGCCGTTGCTCGTCCCCGGGGCGTACCGTGACAGCACCTTGCCGAGTTGCAGAAACTGGAGCGGCGCCAGGTCGACAGTGGTCGTTCCCGATGGCTGTCCCGTCGTCCCGTCGAAGAGATCGACCTGGAGCCGGACAGGATCGCCACTCCCCTCTCCGGTGTTCACGAACGCCATGTTCGATCTCGTCTCGGGATCCTGCTTCAAGCCGAAGATCCACGCGGCCTCCGTCGCGGAGGCCCCCGAGGCGACTGCGCCATAGGCGACGCTGTACTGTCCAACTCCGCCAGAATCGGGGTTCACCGTGCGCGCGCCCGCGGCGAGCCCCTCCACGGTTCCACCCGGCACCGAGATCGTCACCGGTCCCGTGAACGCCGGACCGGGCGGCCCGGGAGCCGGAGACCCTGACTCGCGGAGTCTCTCGACGAATCCCGGGACGATCCGCTGCTCGCCCGGTGCCAGCTCGACAGTCAAGCGCGAGCCGCCACCGTCGATCGCCGGTGACGAATAGAGAAGCTCCAGCGTCTTGCGCGCAGAACCCGTGTTCGTCAGTGTTACTTCCGTCGAGTAGATGCCTGCCTCCACGACCGCGGGGAGGACGAGCCGCGTCGCTCCGCTCCCGTTTCTCTCTGGAACGGGGAGGAGGAACGACCCATCACTGTTCTGGTTGTCGTTCACCACGCCATAGGCAAAGTACCCAGCGATGCCCGCCACCCTCTCGATGCGCGCGTAATAGCCCTCGCCAGAGGTGCTGACCTCCGGCAAGGAAGGCTGTGCGAACCCGCCTGGGGACAGCACCTGTGTCAGCGACGTCTCGACCACGCCGGCCGCGTTGATGAGTGAGATGCGCAGGGTGATGTCGCCGTCGTCTGGCCCACCCGCGTTCTGAACGGCAACTGCGGAGCGGTCGGAAGCCGTTCCCCTCAGTCCACAGATGTAGACGGGCGAAGACAGGAGTTCAGCTGGAGAAAGGCCGGCGTAGCTCAGCCCGGCGCGTCCGATCGGAGCGAGAGGAGGCACGGGAGTCGTCGTCCGCAGGTTCACGGACGCGTCCCGCGCGCTGTCGATGCCCTCGAACGTGACGCGAAGCGTGCCGGCACGTGGATCCGAATCCGGAATCGGGATCCCCCTCTGCTTCAGGTACGGCAGGACGTTCGGCACCGCGACCTGCCGGCCCGGACCGAGCCGTTCCGGCACCGTCGACCGTCCACCTCCTCCCCCGGCAAACGGCGTGTACTCGAAGAAGACGCTCGCCTCTCGTGAAGACAGGTTCGTCAACGTCATCTCCGAGGTGTAGAAGGACCCCGATCGGCCCGCCGAGGAGAGCACAGCAGGAACGAAGAAGACAGGAGCCGCCTCCGCTTCGGCGGAGAGGAAATACTGCCCGTAACGACTCGACCAGCCGTGGATCTTCGACTCCGTTCCATCGAAGACGGTCGTGTTGTAGGCCGTGGGGGATCGGAGCGAGGGATCGGCCCAGGTATCGCCGGGAATCGCCAGGAAGTAGCGGACGTAGTCCTGGAAGGCGAGCCGCGCGTAGTTGAGATATCGCCTGTCACCCGTCTCCGAGTAGAGGAATCCGGCCGCATTGGCTGCCTGCAGGGCGTACGCCACTTGCCCCTGCAGTTGTTCCGGGATCGGCTGAGTCGTCTGGTAGAGGTACGGGATCTGTCTCGGCCGGTACAGTCCGGCGGCGTTCATGTCCCCGCCGTAGGTGACCGACATAAGATAGCCCGTCATCCGCTGGATCAGGCCGAGGAGACGGCCGGCGTATTCCGGGTCGCGCCCCTTGAAGACCTCGAGGTAGGCCTTCATCGCGGGCTCGAGGAAGTAGAGATGCTGCAGCGGCGCGCGGCGGGTTCTGTCCGGCTCGCCGGTACCCGGGTCGGTATCGAAGACGAATCCCTGGGCTCCCGCCGCCGCCTCTCGAGAGAAGACGTCCTCGAGCACGCTCTTGATTGCCTGCGGGATCGTCTTCGTCCCCCAGTTCGTCGTCGTGAGGACGGTGTCCGGCTCGATCCGGTAGCGGGCAACGAGGTTCTCGGTGAGCCATCCCTGCAGCCGGATTTCGCTCGTGACGACGCGCCCGTCCTCGTTGAAGGACTCGTAGAGGTACTGCCGGATCCCCTCCTGCAGTTCGTCGAATCCGTCCCGTCCGCGCGGGTCGCCCGTGAGGAGCCAGTGAAGCGCGTACCCCTGGGTCCAGGTGTGTGTCGGCCTTCCGCCGCCGAAGCAGTTGTCGGGCGTGTCGTGCGACGGCCGATCCTCCCAGTTCTTCTGATAGTTGAAGGCCGCGCCGTCACGGCCCGTGTGGTAGATGTCGAAGTCGATCTCGTGCCGGGCGAAGACGCGCGCGGCGTCACCGAAAGGCAGGAGGCCCGTTCGCATCAGCTGGAGGTACATCCCGTAGCTCCAGTCATAGTGGTTCCCGGAGAGGGTTCCGCAGCCGTTGCCCGCCCAGCGCAGATCCCCGTAGTCGTTCCAGCTCGACACGTCCTGGGCGAGATGGCCGAAGAGGGTGATGCCCGAGATGTTGGGAGGGTCTTCGACCTCGGACCGCAGGACCTTGGCCCGCTGCATCTTCTCGAACCGGTCGAAATCGGCCTGGCGCTCGGCCGGGAGCCCCCGGACCGGCAGGCTGATCCGGCCCCAGGCACCTGTCGAGGCGTAGTAGGCCGGGGACGCCAGAAGCAGCGGTTGAGGTGCGGCGGATCCGGAGGCGAGGGTTCCTTCTGCCGTGAAGCGCGTATCGATCAGGCGCGGAGTCGCGGAGGGAGGGAACTCGACCTCCCAGGTCTTCTCGACGCCGGGTCCGATCACATAGGAGCCGCCGGCCGGCAGAAGCACCGCACCGAGTTGGACACCACTCAGGACGAGACCGTCCTGACGGGTGCAGCCCTCCACATCCCAGCAGAAGGGACCGTTGTTGCGAAAAGTGACGGAGGCGTGAAAGCGCGCCGACCCCCGGTGAAAGACGAGGCGCGCCCGGAATCTGACGAACTCGTTCCCGAGGCTGCCGCCGGCGTTGCGCCACGTCCCCTCGACTCTCACCGTTGCCTTGACCGGACCGGGGTCCTCGACGACCCAGGAAACCGGGACCGCCTGGTAGGTCCCCCCGCCGCTCGTCACCTCGAGCGGGAAGCCGCCAGGCTTGAACTCGGACTTCGTGAACGTGAAAACGGCAGCCCCGGTCGTCAGGGTGAGCGTTGACGGCTGATCGTTCACGGTGATCCCCGTAACCGGCGCTGGTGCGGTCCCGGTGCGAAGAAGGAACTGGGTCGCTCCGGGCGGCGTCAAGAGATCCGAAACGAAGTCGACCAGAAGCCACCGGACGCTTCCGTCCGGCCACCTCGCCGCCCGGCGGAACTGTGCTGGCACTTCCCTTCCCCCCTGAAGCAGCCTCACCTGACCTGGATCGGTGAGGACTCCCTCCGCGAACGGGACTCCTCCGCTCACGGGCACGGCGGCAGCCGGACTCCCCTCACGCGCGCTCACCGACAGAGGAATGTCGATCGCACAGAGTGGATGGGAGAAAGAGAGAAGGACTGCAAGGGGCAAGAACGTCCAGGGGGAGGACAACCGACGCATCGTCTCAACTCCTGATTCGGTCTTCCAGATTAGCTCCGATTCGTCCCTGGAGTCTCCTGTGCAACAATCCGGTCCCCGTGAAGACGCCTCGTACCCTCTTCGAGAAGATCTGGGACTCTCACGTGGTCGCTCAGGAGCCTGGCTCCCCGGCGGTTCTCTACATCGACCGCCACCTCATCCACGAGGTGACGTCCCCACAGGCCTTCACGGGCCTGCGCTCCCGAGGGCTCGCGGTGCGTCGCCCGGACCGGACGATTGCTACCGTGGACCACAGCATCCCGACGCGGGGACCGGTCGTCGATCAAATGGCGGCCGCCCAGCTCGCACAGCTCGCACAGAACTGCCGCGAGTTCGGGATCACCCTGTTCGAGCAGGACAACCCGAAGCAAGGCATTGTCCATGTCATAGGTCCAGAGCTAGGCTTGACTTTGCCCGGGATGACGATCGTCTGTGGCGACAGCCACACGGCGACTCACGGCGCCTTCGGGGCCCTGGCTTTCGGGATCGGCACGAGTGAGGTCGAGCACGTCCTTGCCACGCAGTGCTTGCTCCAGAACAAGCCGAGAACCTTCGAAGTTCGAGTCGAGGGATCCCTGCGGGCCGGCGTATCCGCCAAGGACATCATTCTCGCGTTGATCGCCAAGATCGGCGTTGGCGGCGGCACCGGCCATGTCTTCGAGTACACCGGCGCCGCCATCCACGGGCTCGACATGGAACAGCGGATGACCGTCTGCAACATGTCGATCGAGGGGGGAGCCCGGGCGGGTCTCGTGGCTCCCGACGACACGACGTACCAGTACCTCGCGGGCCGTGAGTTCGCCCCGAAGGGCGCCGCGTGGGAGGCCTCGCTGGACGCCTGGCGCCAGCTCCCTTCGGATGATGGCGCCTCTCACGACCGGACGGTGACGATCGACGCGTCGTCTCTGGTCCCGATGGTGACGTACGGAACCAACCCCGGAATGGGCCTTCCGGTTACGGGCCGCGTTCCCGATCCCGCCCAGCTGGCGGACGCCTCGCAGCGCGCCGCGCTCGAGAAGGCCCTCGTCTACATGGGCCTCACGCCGGGACAAGAACTCCTCGGGATGCCGATTGACGTCGTCTTCATCGGCAGCTGCACGAACGGCCGGATCACCGACCTGCGCGATGCCGCCCGGGTGATGAGGGGACGGAAAGTCGCCCCACAAGTTCGCACGCTCGTCGTTCCCGGCTCGCAAGCCGTCAAGGAGCAGGCCGAGAGCGAGGGTCTCGACCGGATCTTCGTCGAGGCGGGCGCCGAGTGGCGCAATCCCGGTTGCTCGATGTGCATCGCCATGAACGGCGATCAGATCGAGCCGGGCCAGTACGCCGTCTCGACGAGCAACCGGAACTTCGAGGGGCGCCAGGGGAAGGGCGGCCGGACACTGCTCGCCTCCCCGCTGACGGCGGCGGCCGCGGCCGTGACGGGCAAGGTCACCGACGTTCGCGCGCTCCTGGGCGACTGAGGGTTCTCGAGTCAGATGCCCGGGGACGCTTCCCCGGGTTGCGTTACGGCGGCCCTACGGGCCTTCACGGAGGAAGTCCACAAACGAGCAAACTGGAAGTCCGGCGAAGGACCGCCGGCCTCCACAGTTCCAAGTCCGGAGCGGACCGCTCCAGGAAACCAGGGAGAAGCCATGGCCCAGTTCACGACTCTCACGTCCAAGGTCGTCGTCTTGCCGGTGAATGACATCGACACCGACCAGATCATTCCCGCCCGCTTCCTGAAGGTGACCGACAAGGCCGGCCTCGGAGCGAATCTCTTCGCCGACTGGCGGTACGAGAGTGACGGAACGCCGAAGGCCGGATTTGTCCTGAACGAACCAGGGTCCAAGGGAGCGGCCGTGCTCGTGGCCGGCGACAACTTCGGCTGCGGCAGCTCCCGGGAACACGCGCCCTGGGCACTGACCGGATTCGGGTTCCGGGCCGTGATCTCCACTTCCTTCGCAGACATCTTCAAGAACAACTCCCTGAAGAACGGACTCCTGCCCGTCGCGGTCGACGCCTCCACTCACACCACGCTCCTCGCGCTCCT
The DNA here is from genome assembly GCA_022071945.1 of Thermoanaerobaculia bacterium. Classification (GTDB taxonomy): domain Bacteria; phylum Acidobacteriota; class Thermoanaerobaculia; order UBA5066; family UBA5066; genus JAJVIN01. The sequence continues at coordinate 157,779 of JAJVIN010000028.1, forward strand.
GAAGGAGAACCCGGCGGCAGAGGTGACGGTCGACCTGGCTTCTCAGACCCTGACCCTCCCGGACGGGTCGAAGGTGATCTTCCCGATAGACGGGTTCTCCAAGGCCTGCCTCCTCAACGGCGTGGACGAACTCGGGTACATCCTGACGTTCTCCGAAAAGATCGCCAGCTACGAGACGGCCCGCGGCCTCTCCTCCGTGACGAGCTGACGGAGGCGCGATGAGACAGATCCAGATCTACGACACGACCCTGCGCGACGGCACACAGAGGGAGGGGATTTCCCTTTCCTGTGACGACAAGCTCCGCATCGCCCGGCGGCTCGACGAGCTGGGCGTCACCTTCATCGAGGGCGGCTGGCCGGGCTCCAACCCGAAAGACGTCGAGTTCTTCGCCCGGGCGCGGGATATCCAGTGGAAAAACGCCCTCGTCACCTCGTTCGGCGCCACGTGCCGGGTCGGGGGCGGGCCAGAGGGAGACAGCAACATCAAGGCCCTCCTCGACGCCCACACGCCTGCCTGCACCGTCGTCGGCAAGACATGGACTCTCCACGTCACCGACGTCCTGCGGACGACACTCGAGGACAACCTCCGGATCATCCAGGAGAGCATCGCCTACCTCAGGGCACAGGGACGCAGGGTCATCTACGACGCGGAGCATTTCTTCGACGGGTACCGCGCGGATCCCCAGTACGCGGTCGAGACGCTCCTGGCCGCAAAGCGCGGGGGCGCGGAGACTCTCGTCCTCTGCGACACCAACGGCGGATCCCTGCCCTGGCAGATCGCAGAGACCATCCGCGACGTGCGCGTCGCGGTGGACCACCCGTTCGGCCTCCACGCCCACAATGACGGGGAGTGCGCGGTTGCGAACTCCATCTCCGCCGTGAGGGAAGGTGCCGTGCAGGTGCAGGGCACGGTGAATGGCTACGGCGAGCGCTGCGGCAACGCGAACCTCTGCTCGATCATCCCGAACCTCGAGTTGAAGCTCGGGATGAGGTGCCTGCCGGATGGGAACATCCGGTCGCTCTACGAGGTCTCGCACTTCGTGGCCGAGGTGGCGAACCTCGCGCCCGACGAGCATCTGGCCTATGTCGGCAAGTCGGCGTTCGCTCACAAGGGGGGGATCCACGTCGCGGCCATGAGGCGGAACGAGACCTCCTACCAGCACGTCGACCCCGCCCTCGTCGGGAACAAGATGCGGGTCGTGGTGAGTGAACTCTCGGGCCGGGGGAACCTCCTCAGCAAGGCCGAGGAGTACGGCCTGAACACGGACGGCGGCGCTGACGTCGCGGAAGTGCTTTCGGCCATCAAGGAAATGGAAGCAAAGGGCTTCTCGTTCGAGGCCGCCGAGGCCTCCGTCACGATGCTGATGAAGCGGCAGTTGCCGGGATACCTTCCTCCGTTCGAACTCATCGACTTCGTCGCCAACGTCGAGCACCGGACCGGCCGCGGCATCTTCGCGGAGGCGATGGTGAAGGTGCGCGTCAAGGACGAGGTCCTGCACACGGCCGCCGAGGGGGACGGACCCGTCAACGCGCTCGACCTCGCTCTCAGGAAGGCGCTCGTGCCGCACTATCCCGAGGTCGAAGAGTTCCAGTTGGTGGACTACAAGGTCCGAATCCTCGACGGCACCGACGGCACGGCCGCGGTCACGAGGGTCTTGATCGACACGCAAAAGGGCGTGACGCGCTGGAGCACCGTCGGCGCGAGCACCAATATCATCGAGGCGAGCTGGCGGGCACTCGTGGATGCCTACGAGTACGGCCTGACCGCCGGGATCTGAGAAGAACCTGAGAAGGGAGCCTCTCCATGCAAGCGAAGATCGTGGTCCTGCCCGGTGATGGGATCGGCCCGGAAGTGACGGCGGAAGCCCTTCGAGTCCTGAGTGCCGTCGCGAAAAAGGGCGGGCATTCGTTCGAGTTCAAAGAAGAGTTGATGGGCGGCTGTTCGATCGACCGCCGGGGCGTCGCCCTCACCGATGAGGCCCTGGCCGTCTGCAAGGCCTCGGATGCGGTTCTGCTGGGCGCCGTCGGGGGACCCAAGTGGGACGACCCCTCGGCGAAGGTCCGGCCGGAGCAAGGGCTTCTCGGGCTTCGAAAGGGACTGGGAGTCTTCGCGAACCTGCGTCCGGTGAAGGTGCACCCCGCTCTCGTCGACTCGTCGCCCCTCAAGCCGGAGAAGCTCGCGGGGGTCGACATCCTGGTGATCCGTGAGCTGACCGGCGGGCTCTACTTCGGGCAGCCGAAGGGGCGCGAGGTTCGCGACGGAATCGAGCGCGCGGTCGATACCCTCGAGTACCACGACTTCGAGGTGAGACGTGTGGTGGAGCTGGCGTTTCGCCTCGCGCGCGACCGGAAGAAGAAGGTGACATCGGTTGACAAGGCCAACGTTCTCGAATCGTCCCGGCTGTGGCGCTCGATCGCCACGGAGATCGGAAAGGCGAATCCCGACATCGCCCTCGATCACATGCTGGTCGACACGGCGTCGATGAGGCTCATCACGAGCCCCGCGAGCTTCGATGTCCTCGTGACCGAGAACATGTTCGGCGACATTCTGACGGACGAGGCGTCCGTGCTCGCGGGCTCGATGGGGATGCTGCCGTCGGCCTCGATCGGGGACGGCGGTCCCGGGCTGTACGAGCCGATTCACGGTTCCGCTCCGGACATCGCGGGGATGGGGATCGCGAACCCCGTCGGGACGATCCTGTCGTCCGCGATGCTGCTGCGCCACTCACTCGGCCTGCCGGCCGAGGCAGAGGCCATCGAGAGCGCCGTCCACGCGGCCATCACGGACGGCTGCCGGACGAAGGATCTTGGCGGTTCGCTCTCGACACCGGCGATGACGGACGAGATCCTGAAGAGGCTCTAGGGGCGGAGCGGGCGCACCCCGCCCCTTGGGCTTCCCGTCCTGAAAGGAAGGCGTCTGAGGCCGGGAGTGGATCTCGACGATTCCGCGGCCCTTCTCGATCTCCTCGACGAGCCAGAGGAGCCGCGCTGTCTCAGGCCGGCCGCTTTTCAGCCACCCTGGCATCGAACTTCGACCGGTCGACCATTCCTCGCACGTGCGTCCCCTCGCCGACGAGCTCCACGCCGTCGTGCGCGGTGATCGAAAAGGTCACCAGCCGGCCCTTGCATTCCGTGACCGTGGCTTTCGCGGTCACGTTGAATCCGATGGGAGTCGGGGCCAGGTGCTTGATCGCGACCTCGGCGCCCACCGAGACCCAGCCTTCAGGAAGATAGGGCTTCATGGCATTCGAGGCAGCCACTTCCATGACGTAGATCAGAAAAGGCGTGCCGAGCACCAGGGGCATGTCCGGGTGGAAGTGTCCAACCGTGTATTCACGAGAAACGATGAGGTTCTGGGTTCCTTCCGCGCCGATTGGGATCTCGATCTTGCTGCTCACGAGACGAGGATAGTCCCGGCAGGGCAAAGCCGGGGGACGTGCCCCCGGCTTGCCCGGCAGGGTTCTGATCGAGTTTCTAGGCGTCGAGCGCGAGGCTCCAGACCGTCTTGCCGGCCGCGTCGATCAAGACGAGCGTCCGGGTGACGGTGGGCTGTGTCGCGGTGCCCGAAGCCGCCGTGACCTTGCGAATGACCGTCAGGATGCCGGTCGGGGCCGCGGTGAGCTCACCCGGCACGCCGTCGGGAGTCACGGTCCACGCCTGAGCCCCCGAGGCGAGATTCAGCGCGGTGATCTGGGCGGCAACCGCCGTCGTGCCCGCGCTGCCCGCGCCCTGGCCCTGTCCTCCGCCCGTGGCGACCACGACGAGGCTGCCCGAGAGAGCGATGTCGTGAATCGGCGCGGGGGCCGTCCACGTCCAGGCAACTGTCCCGGCGGGGTTGACGGCCGTCAGCAGGAACGTCGGGGACGTGGTGGTCGACGCGGCGGGCTTCACCTGCACGAGAATCGCCTTGCCGTCGGAAGCCACGAGGAGCTTGCCTCCCGGACCACCCGGGCCACCGGGCCCGCCCGGTCCACCCGGACCGCCGGGTCCCATGCCTTCCGGCGGAGCGCTGCCCTGGTTACCGTTTCCGTTCCCGGAGCCTCCCCTCTGGGCGAGGGCGGTCGTCGAGAGAGCGACGAGGGTGATGGCGAGAGCGATGTAACGAGAAAGAGATTTCATTCTGTCTTGCCTCCGTTCCGGGCCGCCTCTGGTGCCACCCGGCGCTCCCTGAGAAGTACAAGACCGGTGCCAGGCCTTCGGGCTGATTCCCGACCGGTTTCTGGGTCCTTTCGACCCAGTCACCCCGCACCGCGTGGGTCCGGCTGGGTCGTTCTGTCCGGGCGCCTACTCCGTACGTGGCTTCGAGGGTCCGCCCCCGGAGGGACCGCCTGGCGACTGGCCGCCAGGTCCCTGTCCGGGGCCTCCGGGAGGTCCCATGCCCGGACCCGTTCCACGGGAGGAGGGTCCGCCCCCGGGCTGATTGGGTCCGCCTTGCTGATTGGGTCCACCGGAACGTCCATCAGGCCCCGGAGGGGGGCCGGCTTCCCGCCTCCCCCAGGACTTCTCCGTCATGCCCCGTTCGCGCATGGGCTGCGGTCTGGGCGCCATCCGGGGGCCAAAGAAGCAGAACTCGTCCGCCTTCACCCGGGCGGGGCCAAGTCCTGGCGACGTCGGCAGGACCTCGACCGTACCCTCGAAGACCGCCAGCAGCGTTTCGCCATCGTCTCCGACCTCGAGTCCGTATCGCGTGCCGCGGACGGCCAGCATCGCTCCGGGTGCCGCGACCTTTCTCTCCACGGTCGCCCCACCCGTGAGGGCATCGAAAATCGCCTTCAGCTTTCCTTTCTCCAGAACCAGCAGGACGCCCGGTTCATCCCCCTGCAGCCGGACCCGCGTCGACGAGCTGATCTCGAAGCGCGAGCTCCGCTCGGGTACCGAGAGGACCGCCTTCGCCCAGAACCCCGTCCGGACGTGGTCCCCACCTGCCGCGGTCTCCCCCGCCTCGACCCGCGCTTCTTTCTTCTCGTCGCCGCCCGGCGCTCTCATCACCTTGCTCTTCACTTCGTCGAACCGGTAGGTCAGGGGTTCGGGGTCGCCGGCCAGGGCGGCCGAACCCGTCGCGGCGGCCAGGATCACCAAGAGCGCTTGCCTGATCATGATTCCTCTCCCTCGGTCTCATCCAAGGATGGTTCCTGAGCGCGATTCAACTTGCGAGCCAGGGTCTTCCGCTCGATGCCGAGAACTCGTGCCGCCTCGGACTTGTTCCCGCCGGCCCAATCCAGCACTGCCTGGACGTACCGGCGCTCCGCCTCGTCCAGCGGCAGCGGCTGCGCACCGGCTTGGAGCTCCATGGCGGGGAGACTCGGGACCGCGTGGAGGGCTCCCGCTTCGCTCTCGAGGATGCGTGACAGCTCCGCCGCGTCCGAGAGACCTCCCGAGTCGATCAGGAGCCTCCGGACCACGTGGGCGAGCTCCCGGACGTTCCCGGGCCAGAGATGGCTCGAAAGCCGGGCGAGCACGTCCGCCGAGACATCGCGGGACACCTCGAGCCCCAGATCGCGCTCGGCGGCCTTCCTCAAGTGAGAAACGAGAAGCGGAAGATCCGGGATCCGTTCCCGGAGCGGCGGAATCCGGATCTCGTAGCCGGCGAGCCGGAAGAAGAGGTCTTGCCGGAAGCGGCCGTCCCCCACCATGGCCCGAACGTCCCGGTGCGTCGCCGCGACCACCCGGACGTTGACGGGTTCGCCCTTCTCGGCTCCGAGAGGGGTGATGACTCCGTCTTCGAGGAACCTCAGGAGCTTGACCTGGAACATCGGCGAGATCTCGCCGATCTCGTCGAGAAAGACTGTCCCTGAATCCGCCTGCGAGAGGGCGCCTTTCCTGTCGCGGTGAGCGTCAGTGAACGCGCCCCGCCGGTGACCGAAGAGCTCCGACTCGATCAGCGTGTCGGGGATGGCCCCGCAGTGGACGGGAACGAACGGCCCCGCGGATCTCGCGCCGAACCGGTGCAGCGCGCGCGCGACGAGCTCCTTGCCCGTTCCGGTCTCTCCATGGATCAGGACCGGCACCTTCAGGGGGGCCACTCGAGCCACGGCCTTGTAGACCGCGACGATCGCCGGATGCGACCCGACGATCATGGTCTCGGGACCTTCCTCTTCCGCCGCCCGCTTCGGAGGGTGTCCGGCAAGGGCCGAGCGGACCCTCTCGAGGAGGGTCGCGACATCGAACGGCTTGGCGAGGTAGTCGAAGGCCCCCGTCCTCGCGGCGATCGCCGCCGTTTCGACCGTCCCGCGGGCCGTCATCAGGATCATCGGGGGCGGGTCGGAAAGCTGGCGCACCTCCGCGAGAAAGGAGACGCCGGTCTCCCCCGGCATGTAGATGTCGCTCACCACGAGATCGGGCCTCCCCGCCTCGAGAGAGCGCCGTGCCTCCGCGACGCCCGATGCCCGGACGACCGTGTGCCCGCTCTTGGTCAAGGCGAGCGCCACCATCTCCCGGATGGCCATGTCGTCATCGATCACGAGGATGCGCGCCATCTACTTCCTCTCGTGGCGAGCGCCCGAAGGAGAGAGCGGGAGAAAGACACGAAACACGCTGCCACCCCCCGGATTCTCTTCCACATCGGCGCTCCCCCCGTGCCAGGCCGCTGCCTCGGACACGAGGGCGAGCCCGAGGCCCAGCCCGGGAACGGGGGAGACCGTCCCTCCCCTGGCGAAACGCCGGAAGATCCGGCCCCTCTCCTCCGGAGGGACTCCGGGCCCCGAATCCGCCACTTCCACCACGGCGCGATCCGCGTCCACACGCAGCCGGATGCCGACGGGCGTTCCCTCCGGCGAGAATTTCAGGGCATTGCCGGCGAGATTGTCGAGAACCCGGCCGAGGAGTGCCGGGTCGCCTCGCACCTCCACCCGGGGAGCGACCGAGACGCGAAACTCCCGGTCCGACCCACTCCCGAGCACGGAGGCCCGTTCCTCGACGAGGTGCGAAAGATCCACCCGCTGGGAGTGTTCCGAGAAGTCGCGAAGTTTCATCCGCTCGAGATCGAGAAGAGCTTCGACCATGCCCGACAGCCTCGAGGTCTCGGCCACCACCATGCCGGCCACGCGGCGCCGCTCCTCTTCCGAGAGATCGAAGTCCGACAGGAGCTGGGCGAGCCCGCGAACGGAGGTCAGGGGCGTCCGGAGCTCGTGCGCGACGACACGCCTGACCTCCAGATCCTCCCGGCGTCCCTCCTCCAGCGTCTTTGCCAGGGCGGTCAGCTCGCGGACCCTCCGGGCGGCCTGAAGCGTCTCGCGGCGCTGCCGCGCGGCACCCGCCAGCGCGAGGCCGGCCGTCACGGCTGTGGAGCTCGCCGCCGTCGTCACGGCCGGGAGCTCGAGGTCACTCACGAAGAGCAGGAGGATCCCCGCGACGAGGGGCAAGGGTGCCACGAGGAGACTGACGGGCCTGTTGCCGGCCGCCAGGGCGAGAAGGACGGTGACTCCCGCCAGAAGACCGGCGAAAAGAGGCGGGACCTGCCGGAGAAGGTCCCCCGTAATCGTCGCCTCGCACGCGGCGGCCTGGATCAGAACTCCGGGCTCCGGCGCACCGCCGGCGGAGACGGGCGAGACAAACCTGTCCCCGATTCCGGCCGCGGTCGCGCCGACAAAGACGACCCTTCCTGCGAGCCTGCCCGGTTCAACCGGCCCGTCGAGAAGGCTCACCGCGCTCACTGACGGTGGACGCTGTGCCTGGAAGCCCGGCCGCAGTGTCGCGCCGACGGGAAGCGGGCGGTGGGGATCGGCAAGTCGCGCCCCCGCCATCGCCATCGCCGGAAGGGACCGGGAGGAGAGCTGCTTTGTCGCGAGGTATCGCCGCACGACTCCATCCCGGTCGGCCTCGAAACTGACGTGGGCGAGCGTGACCCCTCGCCGGAGCGCCTCCGCCGGAAGGAGCCAGCCCTCGCGATCGTCGATCCCCGTCGCGAGGACGGAGGGGCGTCTCGACAGGGCGGCGGAGAGGTCTCCGTCACCCTCTCGCGCTTCGGGCAACAAGAGATCGAGAACCACTCCCCTCGCGCCGCTCTCGTTCACGCGGTCGACCAGCCGCGACAGGAGTTCTCTCGACCACGGCCAGGCTCCCGCCCTTCGCAGGGATTCCTCATCGATGACGACGAGGGCGACGTTCCGCGCCGGATGCTTCGGCCGCCACCTCAGGACCGCATCCCGCACGAAGAGATCGACGGGAAAAAGGATCCGTGAGGCGGCGGTGACGGTCGCCAGGACGGCAGCCAGAAGAGCCGGCCCGAGCCTCAGCCGCGCCCGCAAGCCTCCGCCCATTCCGAGGCGGAGGCTCGCCGTCGTCGGGAGCTCGGGCTCTGTGCTCAGGCGGGCCCTGACTTAGGCCGTGACGAGCTTTCCCGCGGTCTGCTGGGCCTGGATCGCCGTCAGGTTGATGGTGAAGACGATGTCCTCGATCAGGCAGCCACGAGACAGGTCGTTGACCGGCTTCGCGAGGCCCTGGAGCATCGGCCCCATGCTGACGACGTTCGCGGACCGCTGGACCGCCTTGTAGGTGACGTTCCCGGTGTTGAGGTCGGGAAAGACGAGAACGGTGGCCTGGCCCGCCACCAGGGATCCCGGCGCCTTCAGGCGCGCGACATCCGGCATGACGGCCGCGTCGTACTGCAGCGGTCCGTCGATGGCGAGATCGGGCCGGGCGAGCCGGGCGAGCCGGGTCGCCTCCTTGACCTTCTCGACGTCCTCGCCGGTCCCACTGGTCCCGGTCGAGTAGGAGAGCATCGCCACACGGGCAGGAATGCCGAACGCGATGGCGGACTCGGCGCTCTGGATCGCGATGTCAGCGAGCTGCTCGGCGGTCGGATTGGGATTGACGGCACAGTCCCCGAACACGAGCACCTGATCCGGCAGACACATGAAAAAGACGCTGGAGACCAGGTTGCAGCCCGGAACGGTCTTGATGATCTGGAGGGCGGGCCGGATGGTGTGAGCGGTCGTGTGGATCGCCCCCGAGACCAAGCCGTCCGCATGATCGAGGGCGAGCATCATCGTTCCGATCATGATCGGATCTTGCAGCTCGGCCTCGGCGCGCTCGCGCGTCATCCCTTTCGCCTTGCGGCGCTCGACGAGGGGCTCGACATACTTCGGCGCGACGGTGACGGGGTCGAGGATCTCGACGCCGTCGGGCAGGCGAACTCCCTGCCGGGCCGCGACTTCCTTGACCTCGTTCGGATTGCCGAGCAGGACGCAGTGCGCGATGTTCCTGGACTCGACGATGGCCGCGGCGGCAACCGTGCGAGGCTCGGCGCCTTCGGGCAGGACGATGCGCTGCGGGTTGGCGCGGGCGGCCTCGATCAGCCGGTGGCGGAAGGCCGGAGGCGACACACGGGGCACGCGAGTGGCCTGGGCGAATCCCTTTGCCCAGGCTACGTCGAGGTGGTCGGCGACGAAGTTCATCGTCTCCTCCACCCGCTCGGGGTCATCCACCGGAATCTCGGCGTTCATCGCGGCGAGCCGGGCCGCTGCCCGGTAGCTCGAGTCCCGAACGGCAAGCAGGGGAAGACCTCCCTCGAAGGCCCTTCGGCAGAGGGCGATGACGCGCGGGTCCGGATCCAGGCCGCCAGTGAGGATGACTCCGGCGAGCGGGGTTCCGGCCTGGACCGTCATCGCGGCCGCGAGCAGGATGTCGCTTCGGTCCCCGGGAGTGATGACGAGGGTCGAGGGTTTCATCGCCTTGAGGGCGTTGGGAACCGTCATGGCGCAGACGGCCACGTCCTTGACGCGGCGGATCCTCGACTCGCCAGGGAACAGGATGCGCGCTCCGACGGCGGCCGCCACGTCCAGAACGCGGGGCGCCGAGAGAGATCCGTTGCACGGAATGATCGCGAGCGGCCGCAGATTCTCGGCCTTCAGGGCTGCCCTGAGGGCGGAATCGAGCTCGGGCGGCACCGGGGCGCCGACACAGGCCCCGCAAGCGCCGCATGCCGGGCCGAACGTCTCGGTGTCGGTATCGGCAACACCCACGCCGTGACAGACGCGGTTCAGGACGCAGCCCACGCTCCGCCCCTCTGCCAGAGCTCCGTATCCCCTGGCGGCGATGGCGACCGAATCGGCAATCTCGGTCGGGCTCTGATGAACCGGGGACGCCACGAGGACGAGCTCGGCATCGAGGGCCTTCAGCATCAGGGCGTTCACCCGGCTCGCGTGGACCATACCGGCCTCGGGGTTCATCCCCTCGATGAACAGGACGTCGGCCTCCTGGCCCGCCTTCCCGGCCGTCTCGACGACCTTTTCCATGAGGGTCTGGTCGTCTCCGGCGGCGAGGAGTCCCTCCGCCACCTGCCTGGGAACGGGTTCGTGGGGGTAGAGGTGCGCTCCGAGGGCGACGAGGGAGGCGGAGTGATCCGGTTCACGGTTCGCAATCGGCTTGACGAACGAGACCCGGAGTCCTTGCCGGTCGAGGGCTCGAACCATCCCGAGACACGCGGTCGTCAGGCCGACGTGGCGGCCGGCGGGAGCAACGAGAACGGTAGTCAACATGAAAATCCCCTCATCGGGCGGCGTGCCCGTTGCGGCGAGCGATCTCGGCGGTATCGCTTGCGATCATCAATTCTTCGTTCGTGGCCACGACGAGAGCCTGCGGGCGGGTCTTCTTCGTGATCTGCCCCGCCGTGCCGCGGCCATGGACCTTGTTGGCCTCTTCGTCGAGCTCGAGCCCGAGAAATCCGAGGTGCTGAACCGTCTTGGCCCTCACCGTCGACGAGTTCTCGCCGATTCCGCCGGTGAAAGCCAGGGCGTCCAGGCGGCCGAGCGGCACGACCAGCGCCGCGATCGCCTTGGCGAGCACGTAGCAGAAGAGCTCGAGGGCCAGACGGGCGCGCTCGTGCCCGTTGGCGGCCGCCTCCTCGACCGTTCTCATGTCGTTCGAGAGGCCCGAGACGCCGAGCAGCCCGGAACGTTTGTTGAGCATGTCAAGGATCTCGCCCGGCGGCTTGCTCAGGGCCTGCGAGACATGGCCGATGATGGCCGGGTCGACGGACCCGCTGCGCGTGCCCATCATGACCCCCTCGAGCGGCGTCAGGCCCATCGTCGTGTCGACGCTCTTGCCGTTCCTGACTGCCGTGCACGAGCAGCCGTTCCCCAGATGGGCCGTCACGATCGCGTGATCCCCGGCCGGCAGGCCCGCCAGCGTCAGGGCGGCCCGGGCGACGAACCTGTGGCTCGTGCCATGGAACCCGTAGCGCCTGACGTGGAGGTCTTCCCTCCACTCCAGCGGGACGGGATAGGTGTACGCCACTGGCGGCATCGTCTGGTGGAACGCCGTGTCGAAGACTCCCACCTGGAGCATTCCCGGAAAGAGCTCGTGGGCGATCTTGATCCCCACCAGATTCGGCGGGTTGTGAAGAGGCCCGAGGGCGATGCACTCCTCGATCTTGGCGATCACTTCGGGCGTGATCTCCATCGATCCGGAGAAGGTGGACCCCCCGTGAACGACCCGGTGCCCGACCCCGAGGAGCCTTTCGAGAAGCCCCATCTCCCCGAGGAGCGAGACGATCGCCCGCAGGGCGACTTCGTGCCGGGCCCCCGGCAGGGGCTCGGACGACCTGTTGCCATTTCGCTTCACGTCGAGCGTGGCCTCGGCGGATCCGAGGCGCTGCGCTATTCCCGAGACGCGTTCGAGCGAGGTGTCCGGATCGATGACAGCGAACTTGAGGGAGGAGGAGCCGCAGTTGAGGACGAGAACGTTCATGATTCTGTACCGGGGGCTGCCGGCTATCACACCGGAAGGGCGTCCAGCTCCAAATGAGGGGCCGATCCCGGCCGGATGGAGGGAGGACGGCCGGAAACCCCGCGGGAGAATGATAGCGAAAACCCTGCCCGGAAACGAAGAGAGATCCAGCGCCGCGATGCCTTGCCCGGTGAGAGAAATCACCGGAATTCCCCTTTGCCCAGGAAATTGGCTTGACCATCCCCCGCGGGTGACCTAGCGTTTCAAGAGGTCCACTCCCTCCGCTCGAGTACCGCCGCGCGGTTCGTCCGGAACCCGCCGGAGCCGTTGCGGCGCCCTCTGGCGCCGAGGCAGCCGGTCCCTGAGTCTCGACCTCGGAACGGAGCTCACTCCCCATCCGGGTCTTCAGGACACGATCAGCCGGTGACACCTTAACCGGCGGCAAGTGAGGGTAGCCATGACGACGTCTCGACCCCACGCCTCCCTAGATTCCAGCGTTTCCTCCCTCGCGAGAATGCTGGGCGCGTCTTTGCTCATCACCCTTTCTGGCGCGTCCGCCGCGCACGCCGCCATACCCGCCTCCCAGAGAACGGCTCTCGTGGACCTCTACAACAACACCGCGGGAGGGAGCTGGCTGACCCGGACGAACTGGCTCAACGCCACCGGCACCGAGTGCACCTGGTACGGCGTCACCTGCGACATCGAGCAGACGACCGTTCAATCCCTCAGCCTGCCGGGAAACAGGCTAAACGGTACCCTCCCCACAACCCTGGGGAATCTCAGCAATCTGAGGACCCTCAACCTCTCCAACAACCAGCTCTACGGAACCCTCCCCGCAAGCCTCTCGAGTGCCTATTACCTCGAGACGTTGAGACTTCAGTCGAACCGGCTGGGAGGATCCATCCCCTCGAGCTACACCGTCTTCATGTACCTGACGACCCTGGACATCCGCTGGAATGCACTCTACACGAGCGACCCCGCGCTCCTCACGTTCCTCAACGGCAAGCAGTCCGACTGGAGCCAGACGCAGACCATCGCCCCGACGAACGTCCTGGCCACCAGCCCGACGACGACCACGATCACGATCACCTGGACGCCCATCGTCTACACCACCGACAGCGGCTACTACGAGGTCATGCGGAGCACCACCCCGGGAGGTCCCTACACGTCCTCGGGCACGACGGCGAACAAGTCGGCCTCCTCGTACGTCGTCACGGGCCTGAACTCAGGAACGGTCTACTACTTCGTCGTCCGGACCGTGACGACCTCTCATGCCAACAACCAAAACACCGTCTACTCGGAGAACAGCCCCTACGTTTCGAACTCCACACAGTGCGCGTACACGCCCTCGCCGGCAGGCGCCTCGGTCGGAGCGGGGGGTGCCACGGGCCAGACGTTCCAGGTCCAACCCGGGGCCAGCTGCTACTGGCGGGCGATTTCCGGTGCCTCCTGGTTGACGGTCACGGCGGGGTCTCCTCACCTCGGGACCGGCAACGTGACCTACAGCGTGGCCGCGAACACGGGGCCGGCGCGGACGGGCACGATCACGATCGAGGACTACGCCACGCGCGGCGGCGGGAGCGCTCCCGAGCCCGGACTCTTGGCCTCGGGCTCCTTCACCGTCACCCAGGCAAGCGGCTGCGTCTACAGTCTCAATCCCACGAGCATGAACATCGGAATGTCCGGGGGGACCAACCTGATCTTCCAGGTTCAGTCGGGCTCCGGGTGCCCCTGGACGGCCACCTCGAATGTCTCCTGGATCGTCGTCACGGCCGGGGCTTCCGGCACGGGTAACGGGACCGTGACCTACCGTGTCCTTTCGAACACGGGTGTCGCCCGGACAGGCACCATCACGGCAGGCGGTCAGACCTTCACCGTCAACCAGGACGGCACGTGCGCCTACACCCTCAATCCGCCGAGTGCCTCGGTGGGCGCGCCTGGCGCAACGGGGCTGAGCTTCCAGGTCCAGACCGGGAGCAACTGCTTCTGGACCGCAGCCTCGAATGCGGCCTGGATCACCATTACGGGCGGGGTCTCGGGGACGGGGACCGGGACCGTCAACTACTCGGTCTCGGCGAACCCGGGCTCGGCCCGGACAGGCACGATCACGGCGGGGGGCCAGACCTTCACCGTCAACCAGTCGGGCTCCTGCTCGTACTCCCTGAATCCCACGAGCGCCTCGGCTCCCGCCTCGGGAGCGTCCGGTCAGACCTTCCAGGTCCAGACGACCTCGGGCTGCAACTGGACGGCGGTCTCCAACAGCACCTTCCTTCAGATCACGTCGGGCGCCAGCGGAACCGGCCCGGCAACGGTGACCTATTCCGTTCTGGCGAACTCGGGCGGCTCCCGGAGCGGGACCATCACCGCTGCCGGCCAGACCTTCACGGTCAACCAGGCTGGGTGTCCCGCGATCACGCTCAATCCTGCGGTGCTGCCTGCGGCCCGCATCGGCCAGCTCTTCTCGCAAGTCGTCTCGGCCTCGGGCGGTGTCTCCCCTTACACGTTCAGTGGATCGGGACTTCCACCCTGGCTGAGCCTCAACCCCGCGACGGGAGCCCTCAGCGGGACTCCGAGCCAGACCGGGAGCTTCACATTCGCAATCTCGGCGAAGGACGCGAACAACTGCCCGGGCAGCCGGGAGTACACCCTCGTGGTGAACGAGGAGCCGTGCCAGCCGGTCTCCGTCACCCCGGCCACTCTTCCCGCCGGAAGGGCAGGACAGGTCTACTCGACCCGAATCTCCGCTTCTGGCGGGACGGCTCCCTACCAGTTCCTCTCGGCCAACCTTCCCTCGTGGCTGGTCCTCGGCCGGTCCACGGGCGAGCTCGCGGGCACTCCGCCCTCGCCCGGAACGTTCTCGTTCCTCATCGAGGTCCAGGATGCCAGGGGCTGCGAGGGAGAGAGGAGCTACCAGCTGACGATCGAGGGCTGCGAGAGGCCGGCAACGCCCTCCTTCACGAGCGTCCCCGGTGACGCGATCCCCGCCGGAACGCCGTTCACGGTGGCGTGGACTCCGGTTCTCCTAAGGGGGTCTGGCGGCCACTACGACGTGGAGATCGCAACGGGACAGTCGTGCGTGAATCCGCTCCTGCTGACCGTCCGCGAACCCGTCATCACCGTTCCGACTCAACCGGGCGTCGCGACGACGTACTGCGTGAAGGTGATGGCCACCGACGCGAGCGGGTGCCAGGGCAACGCCACGGGCCAGGAAAAGGTCACCACTCGCCTGCCGCGTCCCGGATTCGCCGTGATCGGACAGGTCCCAACGACGGCGGCCCAGCGCCAGGGAAGCCCCGAGGAAAGCCCGAGGGTCCTCGTGAGAAACCTGGGTGCCGTTCCCGACGGCCTGTCTCTTTCCGGCATTGCGGGCTACTTCGAGGCAGACCCGCCTTCCTTGGCCGACGTTCCCCCGGGAGCGGATGCGGTCTTCCACATCCGCTTCTCACCGGAGGCAACTTCCTCACCGGGCCTTCGCTCCGGAAACCTCGCGGCGATCTGGGACGAGGGGCGGCTCCAGGCTCCTGTCTTCCTGACGGTTCTCGAGGGAGAGGCGGGAGGTGCCGAGGGGGTCAAGCTCTCGTATGTCGGATCGAACGAGGTCCATTTCAGGAAGGCGGGTGAAGGGAATCCGGCCTCGCTGGAGGTGACCATCAAGAACACGGGCGACAGGCCCGCTCGAGTGGCTCCCCGTATTGGCCCGGGAGGCGCCTGGCTCTCGGTGGCGGGCGACTTCTCGACGCCGCTTCCGGCGGGCGCGACCCGCGTATTCACCCTGAGTGTCGACCGGTCGAAGCGAACGGCATCGGACGGAGAAGCTCCGCTCGTGACGAATCTCGTCTTCCAGAACGTCGACGGGCGGCCAGAGGACGCGGCCTACGGTCAGGTCTTCGACGAGGAACCGCCTCTCGTCGAGAGCGGCAGGAACCGACCCGCGCTCCCCGAGGAGAGCTTCTCGCTCTTCATCGGATCGGTCGTCAGCGCGGACGGGATCGGCGCCCGATTCGTTTCCGACGCCTGGATCCGCAATCGCGGAGCCACCCCGGTTCAGGCAACCCTGTACTTCACCCCGGACGGCAAGGACGGACTGGAGGACCCGGAGATCCTCAAGGCGACGATCACGATCGCGGCCTTTTCGACCTACCGTCTCTCCGATCTCGTGAAGGGCATCTTCGGGCTCGACGGCCTCAGCGGACAGGTCGAGATCCGGTCGGCGGGACTGCCGCAGCTCTCCGTCCGGTCGACGGCGGATGCCATCACGACGAAGGAAGCCGGGATCGCGCGCTACGGCTCGGAGATCCCGATCGTCCTGTCGGGTCAGGGAGTGAGGCTCGGCGCGGGGGCCAGGAAGCGGGCACCGGCTGCGCAGAGTGACTGGATGGGGGTCTTGACCGCCCTCAGAGACCCGGCCGCCGGATTCCGGACCAACATCATCTTGGCCGAGACGGCCGGTGCCGCCGCGTCGGTGCGCCTCACGCTCTACGACAAGGACGGCGGCTTCATCGGGCAAAAGGAGGTCGGCCTGTCGCCCTACTCGAAGAGGCAAGTCAACGCGTCAGACACGGAGCTCTTCCCCGAGGGGAAGGCCTTCGACGGCGGGACCGCCGAGATCCTGCCGCTCGGCGGGAGCGGAGCGGTCGCGGCCTTCGCCACCGTCATCGACAACGCCTCCGGGAGCTACGCGACGCGCCGGGCGGAGGTCTTCCAGGTCAGTGCCGCGGCGAGAGGAACGAGGACCATCGTTCCGAGAGCGGCCAGCGGACCCACGTTCCTTCCCGCGGTGACGCGGTCCGAGGCGCTCAACAACAGCTTCTACTCGACCCGCCTCGCTCTCACGAACCTCGCGAGGACGGAAGCGAGGGTGCAGTTGACATACCAGCCGGACCGCGGGCAGGGCGAACTGGTCAGGAGGGAGGTCGTCGTTCCGGCCCGGTCAGAGGGTCCCCGGGCCCTGGTGTGGGAGGACGTCCTCGGCAATCTCTTCGAGATCGACACGAATTCATCGGGAATGGTCCGGTTCGATTCCGTCACGGGCGCGCTGAGCATCGCCTCCGAGACCTCGACACCGATCGATCTCACCGATCCAGGGAAGGGCCGCTCGATTTCGGCGGTCAATCCGGGCCCCGGAAAACCCGATGGAGAGCCTCTCGGCGTCTTCTCTCTTGATTCAGAGGAGGTGATCGGGACGCCGCAGTCAGGGAGTTCCCGGTCCGTGGTGACGCACCCGGCAATCGACGAGGGCTTCGCGTTCCGAACCAACCTCATTCTCGCCGAGCTCACGGGTCAGCCGGTCGAGGTGAAGGTCCGTGTCGTGAAGGCCGGGACGGACGGTGTCAGCCTCGGGGAGAAGACCTACGCTCTCGATCCCTACCAAAGGCTCCAGAGAAACAAGGTCGTTCGCGAGGTGGCCGGCGTGGGCTCTGACGACCCGAGCGCCGAGTTCAAGGACATCGAGCTCCAGATCGAGGCCGTCGGGGGGACGGGCCGGGCGCTTGCCATCGTGACGAAGATCGACAACAACCCGGCCTCCAAGAGGGCCGACATCTTCACGCTCGGAGGGGCGATCGGCGGGAGCCCGCTGGGCTTCGGGAACTGAGCCCGAAGGGGGAGGAGACGCCAGGCACAGGACGAGGGCTATCCTCCCCCGAGACCGTTTCGCAGGAATGCCAGGGCATCGTCCGCCATCCCGAGCCCGGAAAGCTGGGAGGGCCGAGAGGATCTTCTCCGCTCGGTCGCAAACGAAGCGCCAAGCCTGCGCAAGAAATGTAAATTGTTGAGCCATGGACACAGCCGTTCTCGGCCGAGACCGGCGTCGAGTTCGTCCTCGACGGCGGACGAAGAGCGGCACACTCTGAATGTGACCTGACGCCGCCCGCGTGCTGGGGTCAGCTCCGCCGTATGCGGATCTTCTCGATGGCCCGCTCCCGGTCCGACTCGATCCGCTCCCGGTCGATCCGGTACTCGCGTTCGAGAGCCTCACGCGAGGCGGGGTCGCGGAGCTTCAGCAGGGAATCCTTGAACAGGATCTCGCGCTCGGCGAGGCGGGCGCCGTACAGGGCCCGGCACTCTCCGATCTCGGCTTTCTGGGTGTCCGTGAGAGGAGCGGCGGTAGGGACTGCGGCCTCGCGGTCGGCAGCTTGCAGCCGTTCCATGGCAAGTTCGTAGGCGGACTTGGGACGATTGACCATCGCGGCATCCTACTGCGGCCAGGTGCGATGATCCGCGGGCGACGGTGGGCCTGCGTCGGAGTCTGAACGTCGGGGTCCGCCTGTTTCGGTCTCAGGAGTGAATTCGGCGGCGATGGAGGGTGCTTGGATCCAGAAGCTCTCGAGCCCGTCTGGAAGCGGACCTGGAAGCAGCTTGGGCTCCCAGTGCCTCCGGAGGAGTGGCCTGGTCTTGTGGTGAGGTATCAGGAGCCGTGGCGGGCCTATCACACGCTCCGGCACATCGAAGAGTGCATGGAGTGGGCTCTGGCAGCTGAGCCGGAGACGGGGGATCCGCCCGAGATCCGGCTCGCCCTGTTCTTTCACGACGTCGTCTATGAGCCGCGCGCTTCTGACAACGAGGAGCGGAGCGCGGACCTCGCGAGGCTGGTGTTGGCACGGGCCGGCGATGACGGATCCTTGGCCGCCGCCAACTGTCCGATGATCCTGGCGACGAAGTCCCACGCGCCTGAAAGCGGGATGACGGCCTATCTGCTCGACATCGACCTCGCCATTCTCGGCAGCACCCCGGAGAGATTCGCGGAGTACGAGCGGCAGATCCGCTCGGAGTACCGCCACGTCCCGGGCCCGTTCTTCCGCCTGGCGCGCCGGAGGGTGTTGAGTGGCTTCCTCGGCCGAAGCTCGATCTTCAGCACTCCGTTCTTCCGGGAGAGGCTCGAGGGCCGGGCCCGCGAGAATCTCCGGCGTGCGATCGGGCCCTGAACCCTCGTGATGACTTCCCCAGAATTCAGGGCCACATAGGCGCCGACCATGCCTGCGTCCAGCCGTCGAACGAACCGCATGCCTTCCCTTTCTCCGTTCGTTAAGGTCGAGAAGCGCCGTGGTCACATCTCTGCGGCGAAACCCCACCTGGCAATGCCATCGTCGTCTGTCGAACGGATTCCGCCGCAAGGAACTGGGTGGCGGTCCCTCCTCGATCCTCGTCGTTCGAGGGGAGGATCGAACGGCTTTCGAACTCGACATGGCGACGAAGAGCTAGCGGGAGGCCGACCCGCTTCTCGGCGCCACCATCCTCACGGGGCATCCGCTCTCTCCCTGGTTCTCGGAGGTCGAGGCGCCGGGAGAGCCGCCCCGCTGAAGATCCGACGCAGCGGGCTGCACCTGGCTTGCCGTTCTGGCGGGCCTTGTCCGTGGTCTCGAGCGGGGTCCTGGGGTGCCCGCCGGCTACTGACAGATGGCATTCGAGAAACGGGCGAGTCGATGTCATTTGATCGTGGAGACCATCCGAATCAGAATCCCGGCCACGGGAGTTCGCGGCCCGGATCAAGCCAGGCGTTGCATGCTGGAACTCCCGAGTTCCATTTGAATGTGAAAGGGGAAGGCTGATGAAGAAGACCCTTCCGCTCTTCGTCATCGCCCTGGCCGCCGCCATCCCGGCTCTCGGCCAGGAGCTCAGTCTCTTCGGAGGTGTCACGACGGCAAAGGACTTCTCGGAGCCGTCGTATGCCTGGAAGATCGAGTACCGGCAAGGGCTCGGCGAGCACTTCGAGTTCTCGTACTCGTGGCTCAACGAGGGGCACATCACGGGGCATCACCGCGACGGCCATTCGTTCCAGCTCTGGGCGCGCGAGAACATCTTCGGCCGGCGGCTGTCCCTCGCCCTGGGCGCCGGGACGATGCGCTACTACGACACCATAGACGCCACGGCCGAGCACGGCTACGAGAATGTTCACGCCTGGGCTCCAATCCTGAGCGGCGACGTGACTGTCTACCTGGGGAAGCGCTTCACCGCGCGCCTTTCGACGGCCCGCGTGTGGGCGGGCTCGTCCAAGAGCATCGACACCTGGGACGTCCTCCTCGGCGTTGGCTACCAGCTGACGGCTCCGGAGGAGCCTGGCCCCCGCCCGTGGCCCGAGCAGCAGTCCTCGCCCTCGAAGCGTAACGAGGTGACGGCCTACGTGGGCCAGACCGTCGTCAACAGCTTCAACAGTCAAAGCTCCGTCGCCGCGGCGCTCGAATACCGCCGCGTCATTTCGAGGTATTTCGACGTCACCGGCTCCTTCATCTACGAGGGAAACGCGGGACTGGTCCGCCGGGCGGGCATTGCCGTGCAGGGCTGGTTCGGGCGTGCCTTCTTCAACGAGCGATTCCTGGTCGGGATAGGCTTCGGCGCCTACATCGCGGTGGACGAGTACAAGAACGAGTCCGAAGGGGGCGAGGGCTCCGGAACGATCGCAGGGATCGTCACGCCGAGCATTGGCTATCGCATTGGCGACCACTGGCTCGTGAAGTTCAACTGGAACCGCATGGCCACGACCTATGACAAGGACACGGACGTGTTCCTCTTCGGCCTCGGCGTCAGGTTCTGACTCGGCGGCGAGGGCGGGGAAGCGGGCCGGTCGATTCTCCACGACTCACAACTGTGGCCCCCCCTACGGCGTTCTGCTCCAACAAGCCTGTGGAGTCCAGGCGACAGGCACTCACATGCAGGAAGGCCGGCTGGCACGACACAGGGAACACAAGCGCCGGGAACGACCCTCTCGGGCAGCTCGAGAGGCTGGGTGCGCCCCTCGAGAAAGGGGTCGTTACCAGAGAGGAGTTCCAGGCCAAGAAGGCGGAACTCTTGAAGCGGGTGCAGTGAACAAGGGCGGATCTGCTGGACTCATCACGCCCTCGCCAGGAACCGCCGTCGTCGTGGTCGCAGCCGCGTCCGCGGCTGGCGGCTGTGCCTTCGTCCCCTTCAGGGAAGCCAGGAGTCGTTGAGGCGAGCCAGGGCAGTGAAGTCGGTTCGCGTGAGTTTCTCCTCGACGACTCCGCGTGAAGCCTCGGCCGCGTGAATCAAGATCCGGTTCTCGGTGACGAAGGCGATGTGGTCACCTTCGGGCGACAGCCGCAGGAGGATATCCGCGTTCATGAATGACGTGGGAAACGGCGCCTGGAAGACTGTGAATTGTTCGTGGGTGTTTCCGCCCTTGTCGATCTTGTCTATCGACTGTTTCCAGCCCTTCCCCAGGGACTTGACCAGGCAGTAGTTGATGAACGAAATGCAGTCGAAGTGCCGGATCCCCTTGCAGCTTTCTCCGACGTAGATCGTGCCGTTCTTCTTCAGTCTCCGCGGAAAGAGTCCGCCGCCGTCGAAGCTCGGCCATTGGGACGGGGGTTTCGCGGTGCAGTTCAGGTCCGCGTGGTAGGTCTCCAGCTTCTTCCGCATCGCGCTGTCCTTGGGGTCCCCGTCGCCATCGACCTCGAGCTTGTAGCCGCCGGCCGTCTTGTAACGGCCGGTGCAACCGAGGGTGCTCGTGGCGGCCGTATGTATTGCAAAGTGTTTCCAGGAAACGTCATCGAGGTCTTTCAACACCCTGGTCGTGAGACCGTCGGCCCCTCCTCCCGGTGTGTTTCCCTCGCTCGCGTTGAGGTAGTGGCACCCCACCAGCGATCGCGCGAAGTGGATGATGAGCGCGCGCGTTCCCAGCTTTCCGAAATCCCCCACCCGTGGCCTCCTCGAGATTGATTCTCTGCCCGGGGGAATCTACGGCGGCCCTGGCTCTCTGCAAGGGGATTCGAGAGCATCGTTGCGAGAATCGTCGTCCTGCGTGTTCCCGGTCACCTCGGAGTGAGGGAGTTGTGACCCCACCGCACGGTCAAGGAGGCCGGGATACGGGAGCCCCGGGGGACGCGGGAGCGACCTGGACGACGGATCTCTTCGTTGCCAACACCGGCTCCGCCGAGGCGACCGCTGGTGTGAAGTTCCTGGGACACAACGTGGATGGTCGCTCCGGCGTGGAGAAGAGCTTCACGCTGGGAGGCGGCCAGGCCACCACATGGGCCGACATCCTCGGCTCCGTCTTCAGCCTGTCGACGGACTGGGGCGCGATCCGTGTGTCGTCGTCGTCGCCGTCGCTTCTCGTATCGGGTCAGACGTGGACGCCCGACTCCTTGACGGGGACCTACGGACAGAATGTCCCCGCATTCGGAGACGCCGATCTCATTCGCGCAGGAACGGCAAAGACGATCCTGGGAGTGGGGGAAGGCGCTCTGTTCCGGACGAACCTCATCCTGGCGAACGCGACGGACGCGGCCCTTGATGTCGATGTCGCCCTGCTCGCGGACTCGGGAGAAACGCTCGGTTCGGGACCTTTGGCCTTCTGCCGCTTGGAATGACGCAGGTGACGCGCGTCGTGCGAGAGCTGGGTATCACAGCCGCTGTCGCCGGCGCCCGTCTCGTGGTTTCGACACCGACACCCTCGGGAGAGTTCGCAGCCTATGCGTCGGTGATCGACGCCGCCACGAATGACCCGCGCGCACTCCTGCCGCGGTGAGAGGTTCGACAGAGTGCGAAGACAAGGATGAGTCGATGCGCTCTGCATCGTAGAGACTCGGCGACTGGATGCCTCCGGGCCCGGCACCTACCGGAGTGCGTGATCGCCGCGCTGCAGCTTGGGAAGCCCGGTGCCAGTTGATACTCTTGGACAAAGAGTTGCGTCAGGAGGGAATCGAGGATGAAGGCGGTCGTGAGAAACGTGTTGGCCGTGTTGGCCGGTCTGGTGGCCGGGAGCCTCGTCAACGGGGGGCTGATCATGATCAGCGGGAAGGTCATCCCGCCGCCTTCTGGCGCGGATGTGACGACCTTGGAGGGCTTGAAAGCCTCCTTGCACCTCTTTGAGCCGAAGCACTTCCTGTTTCCCTTCCTCGCCCACGCGCTCGGAACGCTGACCGGCTCTCTCGTCGCGGCCGCGCTCGCCGCGAGCCGCAAGACAGTTATGGCCTTTGTTGTCGGAAGCTTCTTCCTGGCGGGGGGACTGGCGAATGTCGTGATGCTGCCCGGTCCGCTCTGGTTCGAGACCCTGGACCTCGTGGCGGCCTACTTGCCAATGGCGTGGATCGGGGCGAGGCTCGCGACGCGCCCGGCGTCGAAAGGCTGACAGCTCAGCTCTGGGAGCGGGAGGAGTCCTTCGCCGCCTCCTCTGGTGTCACAGAGGAATACGGAGCGGAAAGGACCAGGCGGAGACCAGGAGAACAGGAGGGGCCGTCAAGGTCTCGCGGATGTCCCGGTGAGCCGGCGTGAAGCGGTGGCCCTTCATTCCGCTCATGCCCCGCGAGGAGCCAGCCCGGCGATAGACTGTCGTCCGGAGGATTCTCATGAAGCCGTCCTGGCATCCCCTCCTCGTGATCCTCGTCTCCCTCCTCGCCTCCCTTCCTGCCGCTGGTGAAGTCTGGTATGTGCCGGGCGCGGCGGAGTCCACTGGACTGGCAGGCGCCCGCTTCTCCTCGACCCTCGTCGTGGCCAACCTCTCGAGTGCCGGTGTCACGGCATCGATCGGTTTCATCCCATACGACGGCAGCCCGACACCCGAGCCTGTCGAGCGGCCGCTCGCCGCGGGCCAGACCCTTCAGATTCCGGCAGTCCTAGAAACCCTCTTCGGCCTCACCGCTGATGCCGGGACCCTGACCGTTTCCGCTCCGGCGACTTTGGCGATCTCCCTCGTGACAGCGAATGTGGCAGACCCGGCCGGAACCTATGGCGTCTCCGTGGCTCCCCTGATGGAGGATTCCCTCATCGGCGCCGGACAGACGGGTCACGCTGTCTGGGCCACGGAGAACGCGGACTACAGGACGAACCTGGCTCTGGTCTTTGCTGATCCCGGCACTTCGGTGGAAGTCACGGCCCTCGACAATGAAGGGAAGTCCCGGGGCACCGTTCCCGTGACGAGTGAACGCAGGTCGAGCTGGCAGGCCCGGTTACCCGACCTCTTCCCGGGCCTCGACCTGTCTGCCGGTCGCGTCGAGGTCAAGGTCATCCGGGGACGGGTGACGGGGTACACGGCCACCGTCGACAACAACACCAACGATGGCATTGCAGCGAGTCTCGTTCGCGCCCCGGCAGGTACCTCGGATCTCCTGCTGAACGGTGCGGCGAACTCCCCCGGACGAAACGGGACCTTCTTCGTCACGGACGCGCGGGTGTGGAATGCCAGCTCCACTCCTGCGGTCGTGACTTTCCAGTCGGTTGGAGTGACAGACGCCCGGACGTTCTCCCAGATGGTTCCTGCCCTCGGCCTGGCGGAAATCCGGAATGTCTTTGGCCCGGAAGGATTCGGCTACCCGGAAGGGACGGTGGGAGCGTTCCGGCTACGAGCAACCACCCCGCTCGTGGCCGCCGCGCTGACGCGAACGCCCGCGCCGGAAGGAAAGAAGGGGTTCTTCGGCTCATTCTTGACGACGGTCCAGTATCCGGACGGGCTTCTCGTCCCGGGCAGTCAGGGATCCGTGGCCGGAATCAACCACATATCCGGGGCCACGGGATTCCGCACGAACGTGGCTTTCCTGGCGGGAGCGTCCGGCGCCGAGGGGACGATGATCCTCAAGAACGCCAACGGCGTCGAGGTGGGGAGAACTCCGGTGTCTCTCTCTCCCGATCAGTGGCAGCAGCGGTCAGTTTCCGAGTGGTTCCCCGCGGTGACCTCTACCGAGTCGTCGCGAATCGACCTTGCCCTCACATCTGGATCAGCGGATATGTACGCGGCTCGCGTTGATAACGGAACGGGAGATGGCGTCGTCCTTCACCCGCGGGCCCTGGCAAGCTCGGAGCCGCAACCCGACAAGCTCCCGGCCGGCCCGCTCCAGATCGTCACGCTCGGAGACAGCCTGACAGCCGGGGACGGGGACGAAGCCGAGAAGGGAGGGTATCCCGGCCGCCTGCGTCCCATGGTCGAGGCCAGAAGGCCAGGATCGAGGGTCACGAACTTTGGCCTCTCGGGCTGGACTTCCAATGACATGAACAACGGTCAGCTCCCGGACGCTCTCCAGGAAATCGCACGGGGAAAGGCAGAAGGACGGGTTCCTGTTGCGATGGTGTGGATCGGGAGCAACGACCTCTGGGCTCTTTACGAGTACGGAACG
This sequence comes from Thermoanaerobaculia bacterium, assembly GCA_022071945.1. Lineage (GTDB taxonomy): Bacteria > Acidobacteriota > Thermoanaerobaculia > UBA5066 > UBA5066 > JAJVIN01. The sequence goes on from JAJVIN010000028.1 coordinate 182,507, forward strand.
GGCTCGGACCAAGGTGACGCCGAGGACCTCACGAACTACACGGCGAACATCGAGTTCACACTGCGGGAACTCTCGAACGCGGGAGCCTTCACCTTCGTTGCCCTCCTCGACGACCAGTCGAAGCGTCCCGTGGCCCTCGCGGGGGAGGCTTTTCCTGGCACCACGCCCGAGGAACTGGCCCGGATGTCCCGGCAGGTCGTGCGGTACAACACGGCCATTCGAGAAAAGGCCGCGGCGCACAAGGCGACGACGGTCGACTTCTTCAATACGACGATCTTCGTCAATCCCGCGACGCTGGCCGACGATGGAAACCACCCAAACGCCGCGGGCTACGAGATCATCACGCAGCTGTGGTTCGGAGCGCTTTCGCCCAGGTTGTAGGCTGACGGGCTCGGGCGGCTTCAATCTGCAGGCCCCCGAGCCGGCCGCCCGCGCACCGTGGGATGCTGGCTGGCCGCGCGCACCGGCGAGACACAGTGGGCGAACCTGCTCCCAGCGTATGGGGTGATGCAGGGTTACGTCCGGATCGTCAACGAGAGCTCGTCGGGGAGCTTCGTCGGGTACGGAGTGGTGAACGACGGGGCCTCCCCGGGTTCGGCGACGGGCACGGACGACGGATCCTTCATCCCGGCCATTCCGGGTGAAGGGCTCTGATCGATGTCATTCAGATGGTTCGACCGGGGGGCGAGGCAGGTCGAGATCCGGTGGGTGGGACGGGCCGGGCGCTCGCCATCGTGACGAAGATCGACAACGACCCGGCCTCCAGGAGGGCCGACATCTTCAAGCTCGGAGGGGCGATCGGCGGGAGCCCGCTGGGCTTCGGGAACTGAAACCGAAGGGGCGAGGAGACGATCGGGCCTCTGCGGGAATGGCACGACAAGGTCTGCCACCTCTTCGCGGCCGCGAACCCCTTGCGCTGGACCCAGGGCGGTCAACCGGGCTCTGTTACCGCCGGGCCTTTCCCTTGAAGTAGAACATCGACCAGAGCGTCCGTCCCCAGACGCCGACTCCGAACGGTTCGAACACGACCGGCGTGAAATCGGCCATCAGAAGCTCTTTCCAGGCGGCCATCGGCCGGACGTATTCCCCTCGATCAATCCGGGCGAACAGCTCGCTCAGGCTGCGTGTCCACGTCATTCGTGTGGTGGAAGAAGCTGTTGGCAAGGACGAAATCGAACGGTTGCTCGCCGGCTGGGACGTGATAGCGCGTGACGTCGGCAGTGAGAAACGTCCCGCGGTAGCGCCTCTGGGCGTAGGCGATGTAGCGCGGGTTGATGTCGATCCCCAGGTAGTCGCTTCAGGAAAAGTGGGCCGCGTTCGTCCCGGGCCCGCACCCGACGTCAAGCGCCCTGCGGACCGAGGACGTGTCGTTGTGCTTCAGCACGGGAAGCCACTTCTGTTCCGCAAAGCCCCATCCCTGGGTCAGGCGATAGGCAAGAGTGAACTCGAGTATTCGGTGCGTCTTCTTCACCCGCGAACCACCGGCATATGAACGAGTCCATTCTCACACCCGCTTCGGACCAACCTCCGTTGTATGGGCCCCACCGCAGCACCTTCATCCGGGAGAGTATTCGAAAGCGAGCCCTCCAGGCACGCCAGCTCTTCTTGGGAACAATGCTAGATCGGAACCCCGTCCGGGGCCGTGAGCTGGTCGTCATAGACATTCCCGGTGTTCCGGGTGCTGGCGGGCTCGAAGATCAGCACGTGCGCCTCGTCCTCCGCCACCGAGCGGTGCTCGACACCTTTCGGGACGATGATCATCTCTCCGGGTCCGAGGTTCACGGAGCGGTCCCGGAAATCGAGGCGCAGCCCGCCGTGAAGCACCAGGAACAGCTCGTCTGCCTTCTCATGAAAATGCCAGACGAACTCGCCCTGGAGCTTGACGAGCTTCACTTCTTGCCCATTCATCTCGCCGACGACCTTCGGCCGCCAGTACTCGTGGATCAGACTCAGCTTCTCGGAGAGATTGATCTTGTTCACGGCGCAAATACTACCGGCGCGCCGGCTGCCCGGCGGCGCGATACGGGATCCGGCTTGGGCGATTCCGACCATGAAATGACCATGAAACTGTCTGTCCCCGTTCCTCTGTTCCTCTGCCGGTCCTCTGGTTCCTCTCACTCTCGTCGTCCGAGGCTGGCCGCCAGAAGCCGTGGCTGCAAAGCTGGTTCGAGGCGGGGCCCCGGTAGAATCCGCCCAGACCACCAACGAGCTTCCGCCAATCCCCGGCCGGAGATCAGATCGCGCCCGCGACCTCATGGAGGGCAAGCACCTTGGCCACGAAAGACGCCGCTCCCGCCAGCGTTTCTGAGTACATCTCGGCGTTCCCGCCCGAGGTGAGGAAGATCCTCGAGCGGATCCGCCAGACCGTTCGGGCCGCCGTCCCGGAGGCGGAGGAGGTGATCTCCTACCGCATGCCGGCGTTCCGGCTCGGCGGGATCCTCCTCTACTTCGCGGCGTTCCGGAGCCACATCGGGGTCTTCCCGCCCTTCTCCGGCGACGCGAGGCTGGAGAAGGAGCTCGCGCCATGGGCGGGCCCGAAAGGAAACCTCCGGTTCCCGCTCGATCACCCCATCCCGTACGACCTGATCGAGCGGATAGCCACGGTCCGAGCCAGGCAGAACGCCGCGAAGGCCGCCTCGAAGACTTCCTCGACCCGGAGGAGCCCGCAGGGGGCGCGATCGAAACGGGTGCCGGCCTCGCCTCGCGCAATGGGTGTCCGCCCCGGGCAGACGCCCGCGACAGTGAACGAGGCGACGATCGGCCGGTACCTGGAGGGCTTCCGTCGCGGGGACAAGGCCGCGGTCCTCGCCTGCCTGACCGAGGACGCCGAGTGGGAGGTCCCGGGCGCGTTTGAGGCCCGTGGAAAGGCAGGCTTTGCCGAGCACTTCATCGAGCCCTGCTTTGCCGGGCTTCCGGAGATCACCGTGACGCGCCACCTGGAGGCAAACAACGTCGTCGTGGCCGAAGGGACGGTGACGACGCACATGAAAGACGGCTCCGTCGTCCGTCTCGCGTACTGCGATGTCTTCGAGCTGCGCGACGGCCTGATCTGCCGGCTGAAGAGCTACCTCGTCACGCTCGGGTGACCGGAGGGCGGTGGATCCGGCTTGTCGACCGCCTCGCCGATCCGCTCCACCCGGTGGCTCGCCGGCGGCCTGCTCGAAGCGCTGGCGGAGACCCCCCCAGCTCATCCGCTATCCCGCAATCGATCCTGACCGCCTGCGCGACAGAGTCGTCAGGTTCCTGAAGGCTCATGACGCGTCTCGATGAACTGCCGGGAGGTGGGATGGTTCTTCAAGGTCTGGCGGACCTCCGGTCGGGCACGGTCTCCCCCGCGGCGTGCCTAGTTGACGGCGCCTCCCAGTGGCTTCGTGATCTGGGCCTCGAACTCCCGGAAAGCGGGTGCCTTCCCGCGGAGCGCGAACTCACCCTCTACCAGCTCCTTTCCGCGACGGCTGAGGACGGCTACTGTCGTTCCAACACTGTGCTCCGCAAACTCGACAGCTCGACCTTGTTATTGAGACCCTCGACGGCTCCGGAGGAGACGTGAACGACGTGAGGTCACGAGTGGGTGAGGCCTGGATCCACCTCGTCCTTGGCCGGCTCGACACTCCACAGAACCTCCTCGCCAACAAGATCACTGCCTCGTGGAACGGCAAGGGCCGAAGGACTTGGCAGACGTCTGGGCCTTGTGTTGCCTGATGGGGCTCTCCCTGGCCGAGGCACTCGAGAACTCACACGGGAAGACCGCGGATCTCTTTCCCGTCGATGTGGCGCGGCCTCTCCTTCCTGCGACAGCATCGGACTGGCGGCTCGTTCGCTGGATCGATGCGCCCCGCGTGGACGGTTCTCTCGCTGACTTTCGCCGGATGGGCGAGAAGCTCCCGTTTCCCGAGTCGTGACATACTCTCCTCCAACCACAAGGAGAGATACCGTGTCCTTCCCGACCGCTGTTGCCGCGTTTCGTGTTGCCTGCGTCTGTCTTTCTGTTCTTCTTCCCATGGCAGCACCATTCTCGCCGGCGGGCCAGGCGCGGGCGGCCGAACCCCCGCAAGGAATCGCGGGCATTGAGGAACTCCTCCCGTCTCTCGATGCTCTCTATCTCGACCTCCATCGAAACCCCGAACTCTCGTTCCAGGAGGAGAAGACCGCCGCGAAACTTGCTTCCCGCCTTCGCTCCTACGGCTACGAGGTCACAGAGCATGTTGGAGGGCTCGGGATCGTCGGGGTCCTCTCGAACGGGGCTGGCCCGACGGTGATGCTGCGGACGGACATGGACGCCCTCCCGATCCAGGAGCAGACCGGGCTGCCATACGCCAGCACAGCCACTGTCAAGAACCAGCGAGGAGAGATCGTTCCCGTGATGCACGCGTGCGGGCACGATGTTCACATGACAACATGGATGGGCGCGGCCGCACTCCTGGCCCGGTCGAAAGACCGCTGGCGGGGCACGGTCGTTCTTGTCGGTCAGCCGGCCGAGGAGATACTTCAGGGCGCCCAGGCCATGGTGAAGGATGGCCTCCTCAGCCGATTCCCAAAGCCTGACTTCGTTCTGGGTCTCCATGTGTCGCCCGTCCTTCCGACAGGCCAGATCGGCATCATCTCCGGCCCCTCATCGTCTGCCTCGAACGCGGTGGACATCACCTTCTTCGGCAAGGGCGGCCACGGAGCGGCGCCACATCGCACGATCGACCCGATCGTAATGGCGGCGAGGGCGGTCGTCACCCTTCAGACGATTGTGTCGAGGGAGGTGAATCCGTTCGACCACGCCGTTGTCACAGTTGGTACGTTTCATGCCGGAACCAAGCGAAACATCATCGGGGACGAAGCTCGACTCGAACTGACGGTCCGTTCCTACAAGCCGGAGATCCAGAAGCAACTTCTGGCCTCCATCGAGCGGATCGCCAAGGCCGAGGCAGCAGCCGCCGGCGCGCCGAAAGAGCCCGTGGTTTTCGTCGACCCGAAGGAGGCTTCGGAAGTCGTGACCAACGATCCGGCCCTCTGCACACGACTCGCCGCAGCGCTGCGTCATTCGCTCGGCGAGAAGAACGTCGTTCCCCACGATCCAGTATCGTCCTCGGAAGACTTCGGTGTTCTCGGCCGGGCTGCCGGCGTTCCTTCAGTTCAGCTCAGACTGGGTGTTTACGAACCCAGCCTGCTGGCTCGATTGAAGGCCGAAGGGAAGACACCTCCCCTACCTCACACAGCCGGCTTCGCACCCGACCGGGAGAGTTCCTTACGGACCGGCGCCGCAGCACTCTTCTTCTCCGCCATTGAACTCCTCGGGAGCGCGGGTCCAACCAGGTAGGGAGATGCGGCCCGGCCTCAGTCGAACGGATTTACCACACGAACCCCCGTGGCCGAGAAGTCTCCGTTACCCACTCCCAATCGGTCGCAAATAGCAGCAACTGCTCAGAGCCAACCGCTGCACCATGACGGGGCGCACGGCCGGGAAGCCCGTGCCTGCCGGAAGGCCGCCCTCAGGCGCAGTCAGATTCCCGCGGGAGGCCCGATCACAGCTGCCGCAAAACGTCACCGGAGACCCAGAGGGCCCAGGACAGCTCTCGCGCAGGAGGCCGCCCTTCCAGCCGCGCCACCAGCGTTTCTTTCAGGTCGGGAATCAGAGCCTCGAGGAAACTCCGGTTCTTCACGGCGGCCCCTGGCAGAACAGCCAACGCTCTGTCCAGCCCGTCGATCCTCGACTGGAGAAAGGCACGGAAGCTGGCCGGATCCAAGTCTGCCAGGCGCTCGATCGCCGCCATCTCCCCGGAGATCGCGAGGGCCCGCCTGTTGAACTCGTTCTCGCCATCCTCGAATTCAACGGACGAGATGTTCCCCCGCCCGAGCGCCTGTTCGAGCCCCGTCAGGTCAGGTTGCGCCCTCGCATGGACCCCGATCCGCTCGATGGCCTCGTGAAGCTCCCGTTCCCAGGAGGGGTCAGCCATCGGTCTCGCGCTCGCCTCCGACCCTGACCGGAGTCGAGGCCTGCTCCCCCACGACGGTGGTCCAGGGGCGGACTCTCCACGCTTTCACCAGTCCTTCCCGCACGTAGGGATCCTGTCTCGCGAATTCCTCCGCGACTTCGGTCGAGGGCCCATCGAAAAGCAGGAGAGCGAGGTCGACAGGGTCGGAGACCGCTCCGCCCAGGATCAACTTCCCTTCCCGAACGTACTTCCAGGCAAGTGCCAGGTGCTGCTCCCTCAGAGCCCCACGCCGCTCGAGATAGTCGGGTGCCAGATCGTAGAAGAGGAGGGAGTGCACGGCTGTCTCAAGCCCGGCCCGCGAACTCGAAGGTCTCGGTGTGGACCTTGACCCGCTCGCCTATCTTGATGAAGAGGGGAACGCGGATCTCGAGACCCGTCTCGAGCGTCGCGGACTTCGTGGCTCCGCCGCTCGCCGTGTCGCCCCGGAAGCCGGGCTCGGTCTCGGTCACGGTCAGCTCCACGTGCGGCGGGAGCTGGACGCCGATTGCGTTGCCGTTCCACTTGAGCAGCTGCACGGTCGTGTTCTCGACGAGGAGCTTCTGGTTCTCCCCCAGCATCTCGCCACTCACCGGCACGGTCTCGTAGGACTCCTGATCCATGAAGTGGAAGCCCTCGGCATCCGAATAGAGAAACGACGCCGGCACGAGAACGAGATCCGGCTCCTTGAACTTGTCGCCCGCCTTGAAGGTCTTGTCGAAGACGGCCGAGGTGAGGAGGTTCCGCATCCGGACCCGGACCAAGGTCTGGCCTCCCCGAGCGGTCGGGGTCGAGATCGTGACGTCCATGCACTGGAAGGGAGCGTCGTCGACCTCGAAGAACATCTTTCGCTTGACGTCGATGGCTTCGATCAGGGCTGCCATGAATTCCTCGCGGGGGCCTCTATTTCAATCGGGCCGCGCACGGCCCGTTGAGGCGGCGCCGGATTCTATCGGACCCGCCGCCTGGAATCGGGGGCCAACGTTCCCCGAGCCTTGCTCTCGACTCTCGAAGCGGTTCGCCGGGCCCCCGGAACGGGCGCGAAGAAACCCGCGGCCACCCCGAGTGCCAGGCCCAGGACTGCCGCGGTCACCGGTACGCCGCGTGGCCCGGCCGGCCTTGTGCCCACGGCCGGCGGCCTCGGCGGAGAGGTGACGACTCCGATGGGAAGCCTCCTGCCGAAATTCTGTCACGCCACCGGGCCCCAGCCCAGATCGTCCAGCCCATCCAGGCCAGGACGCCGGCGCCGAGATTCGTTCCGGTCAAGGATCGAGACCCCCGTCGTCGCGGAAACGAAAAAAGGAGTCACGGCCTAAACCGTAACTCCTTGAAATTCCTGGGTGAAACTGGCGGGGCCGACGGGACTCGAACCCGCGACCTCAGACGTGACAGGCCTGCGTTCTAACCAACTGAACTACGACCCCGCTCATCACGCGAGGATCGGGATTGTAGGGAGGACCCTTCCAAAAATCAAGAGGGTCACCCCCGTCGCCAGAGACCCCTCTTCAGAAAATGGATCAGGGCGACATCGCCCGGTTCGTTTTCCCTTCCCCGCGCACGCGGGGGTGGTCAGGGAGGAGACGCCCCGGTCTTCGTGGCTAGCGGGCGAGGGGTGTCCCCACCCCGGCCCGTCCCCCGCGTACACGGGGGAGGGAGCCATGGCGTCACACGTGGGGCGAGAGCACGCCCCCCTCCACTCTTCAGCCGTGCACTCACACGCCGGCTCAGTCTCGGTCTCCGTCCGGGGCACCGGAACCCTCGAGAACCGGCGCGAGCGGGAGCGGCTCGGGCTCGGGCTCGTCTTCCACCAGGCTACAGACCATTCCCCCCCACCTCACGTCGAACTGGAACTTGCCGGGGAAGGGCACACTCGCCAGGGCGAAGCTCGTCGTCACCGCCTCGACCTTCTGGCCTCGCATCCGGGCGCAGAAGTCGTTCAAGAAGGCCTGGGAGAGACCCCGGTTTCGGAGCGAGGGAGCGACCACGATCCCCTCGAGCCTCACGACCTTCTTCTCCTCGAAGAGGTACGAGATGCCGCCCACGACCCGCTCGGCGCCATCCAGGACCATGAGGTACCGGTGCCGCTCGCTGAGCGCGCGAGGCACGCCCGCCCGCAAGGACATCCGGTAGAAGTGCCCGATCTCCGCCGGCTCGACCGGCTCGCGGACGAGGTACGTGGCCCCGAGACGGTCCTGGATCTGCGTCTGAAAGACGACGTGGCGGAGCCCCTCACTGACGACTTGGACCTCGACGGGAGATTCGAACCTCGCGCCGGGAAAGACGAGGCGGCTGAAGACGAGCCGGTCAAAGTCTTCCGTAAGGGCGGACTGCAGGTCGAAGAGCTCCACGAGGGTGGCCGGACGCGCCCCGGCGCCCGATTCGATGGCCGCGAGGACGGCATCAAAGGCCTTCAGAACCGCCGCGTCCGCATCCCGGAAGTAGGTCTTCCTGTACAGCTGGTACCTCACCAGGTCCGGGTGGAGATCCAGCCGGTAGAGCGAATAGACCTGTTCCACGGCGTCCGCGCGAGCTTGCGCGGGCGTTCTTGGATGCCTCGCTTCCCACTCCAGGTAGTGGGCGACCGCGGCCCTCAGATCGAGCGGAGCGTGGAACCCCCTCTCGAGTGTCCCCACGAATCCGGAGAGGAGCTCCTCGAGAGGGGACCCGGCCGGGAGCTCGCTTCTCAGCCTCTGAAGAAGGGGCACGGCCTCGCGCCCGAGAGCCTCGAGACAGGCCTCGAAGATCCACGCGCGATCCAGCCGTCCCCGGAGCGAGGGGTAGAGGGCCTCGACCTCCTCGAAGAAGCTCCTCTCGATGGCCTCGACGAAGGCCCGCAAGCCCTGGAACGGAGTCCAGCCCGAGAGCGAAAGGATCGCCCCGCCCTCCCGGAACGACTCCACCGGAACGACCACGTTGGCCGGGCTGAGCGATCCGGGCACGATCCGCTCCCCGCTCGCCTTCCACAGGGAGAAGAAGCAGGCAAGAGCCCGGACGAACTGGTTCTCCCAGACGTGCTTCTCGGCAGGTCCCTTCTCGGCGCTGCGAAGCCGGGCCGCCTCGTCCCGGAGCCTTTCGGCCACCGTCAGATCGGTGACATAGGCGAGCGACAGCGCGCCGAGCTCGGGGCGGCTGCAGCCGAACGCCGGGAGCCGGTGTGCCGACCCCGGGGCCGAGGCCAAGACCATCATCCAGAAGTTCGTGGCCCGGACCGCGCCGCGATCGAGGTCGGGTCTGAGAACGAGAAGCAGGTCGAAGTGCTTCTTTGCCCAGGTATTGATGGCAACCCGGTAGAGCCGGTAGTCGTGATGCGCCTGCAGCGGCACGACCCAGATCCCGCGGTCCGGGACGTCCTTCAGATCGAGGTCCTCTCCCTCGAAGGCCAGAAGGACCGACTCGCGCAGAAAGACCGTGTCCGCCAGAACGGCGAGCAGCCGGCGTGCCTCCTCCTCGCTGATTCCCTCGGCAAGCGCGACCTTGGGCGCCAGCTCCCGTCTCGAGAGCACTTCGGACCGGGAGGCCAGCCATCCCTCGAACCAGCGGGCCAGGGTTTCGTGGAGCACCTCCGACCGCCGGGCCAGAACGGCGTCAGCCTGCTGGAGGGCCCATGCCGCAAGCTCGGCGCGGACCGAACCGTAGTAGTCGGGGTGGTGTTCCACGAACGTGACGAGAAGGGTCAGGACGGAATCCAGAACGGCCGAGGCACTCGCCGGCACGGGAGCCTTGAGCTCGTGGCGGTAGACGGCAAGCCGGCGCCTGAGGGCCGAGAGCTGCTCCCTCTCGAGATCGGCGTTGGCGATCTTCTCGATGCTCTGCTCCGTTAGGAACGACTTGCCTGAGCGGACAAAGGAGGAGAGGAGCTCGTCGGTCTCACGGACGGGCTGGTCCAGGAGCAGGATTTCGTACGCCTTCGCCCGGACCTTGACCTCCGGGTGCCGTGAGAGGGCCTGCAACCGGCGCCGGATTGCCGACCCGGCCCGCCGGTCCTCGTCCTTCAGGATCCCCCCCAGGTGGTCGAGGGCTTCCAGCGACTGCTCCGGGGTCCCGAAGAGCGCCTCCAGGAAAAGCCGGTGCAAGGAGGCCAGGCGCGGGGACGGCGCCTTTCCGAGCGCCTCCACCCCCGGAACGAGGGGGCTGTACTGCGGCAAGCGCACCTCGGGCGAGACCGTCCCCAAAGAGACGTCCCACCCATCCTTCACCGAGAGGAATCCCGCCAAAGGGTCGTTTCCGAGCCAGAGCAGCGGGTGCCGCGCGAAGAGCCCCAGATCGACCTCGGCTCCTCCGGCGCAATACTCGAGGGCGCCGATCCGCAGGTAGTTCCGGTCCGAGGAGGGTGCGACGAGGAGGCTCTTGTTCCGCCGCCGGTCCCGAAGCCCTCCCGGTCCTGGAACCAGATCCCCCTCGAGGATCCCGAGATCGCGGAAGAGCCACCGCGGAACCCGGAACGTGACGCCCGAGGCCGTGATCCTCGCTTCCTTGGAACGGTAGAGCGACTTGATCTCCTCGCCGAAGTTCTTCTCGATCACCTTCCTTCGATACGAGCCCTTCGGTGTCAGCTCTCCGAGATCGAGCTCGAGATCGCGCTTCAGCACGGTGAAGTTGACGACTCGTTCGTACGAGGCGAGGTCCTCGTTGGCGGCGGCGACGATCCTCTCGAAGTACTCCCGGGCCGCCTCGCTCTCTGGCTGGCCGCCGAGAACGGGATCCACGGCATCTGGGACGATGAGGAGCACGTTGTCGTCGCGTCCGTCTCCCGCGAGAAAGACCCGCTTGATCCCCGGCACGCCGTCGAACTTCTGCTCGACTCGCCGCGGCGCCACCGTCCGGCCCCGCGAGTTCTTGTAGATATCCTTGACTCGGTCAATGATCTCGTAGTGGCCCGAGGGACGCTGCCGGAAAATGTCGCCGGTCGGGATCCAGGATTCCTCTCCGTCGGCGGTGTCGCTGTCGAGATACCTCGCGACGTAGGCCCCGGCGATCTCGAGCTCCCCCTCCTCCGTCAGCCTGACCTTCATCCCGGGGAGCGGAAAGCCGACCGAGTTGTCCTCGTACTTCATCGGGGGCGTCATCATGATTCCCCCGGTGGCCTCGGTCATCCCGAAGCCGCTGCACAGGGCGACTCCGTGCTTCTCGAAGAAGCGAAAGACAGAGGGTTCGAGGGCCCCGGCGGCCGACAGACCCCAGGAAAGGCGGCCCCCGACGACCTGACGGAACGCGGTCAGACCGGCTTCGGGGCTCCCCGCCCCGTCCATCCGCTTCAGGCACTCGTCGCGGAGCTGCCTCCAGCGGATCGGGATGCTGATCATCCCCGTCGGCTGGTGATCCGACAGCCCTTTCAGGAGCGACTCGACAGAGGGGTTGCCCGAGAAAACGTAGGTGCCGCCCCAGTAGAGCATCCCCAGCATCTCGAGGTAGCGCCCGAAGGTGTGGTACAGGGGGAGGTAGGCGACGAGGAGCTCCCCTTCGCCCACGAACGGGAGAGCCGCCGCACGGCAAAAGCGCTTGGAGACCAGGTTGAAGAGAGAGAAGGCGACGCCCTTCTGCTCGCCCGTGCTCCCCGATGTGAAGAGGACGGTGGCGATCTCGTCGAGGGCGAACCGGCGCCGGGCGGCGAGCCGCCTCTCGACGGTGGCGTGTCCGAGCCGGGCACACCCGTCTCCCAGCGCGCGGATCCCTCCGCGCGCCAGCTCATCGGCACTGTCGACGACGACGAGTTGGAGCGGCCGGCCAAGCTTGGCCGAGACGGTCTTGAGACGATGCAGCGTCTCGTCCGAATCGGTCACGACGATGTTGATGTCGAGCCTCGTGAGAATCCGGTGGAGCGCATCGGCGTCGAGGTGGGGGGCGAGCGGGCTGACGAGGATGTCGTGGGTCAGGCAGGCCAGGTCGCAGAGGGCGCCCTCGAGGTTGTTCTCCATCACGAAGGCGACGCGGGGATTGCCGTCCGCAATGTCGTAGAAGAACCCGGCGATCTCCTCGATCCGCCGGCTGACCTGCCGGTACGTCCAGGAGCCCGCCGTCTCCGGACTCTTGAAGAGGATCCGGTCAGGATGGAGCCGGACACGGTCGGCCAGCATCGAAGCCAGGGTGTACCGGCTCTTTCGGATCGCCCCGAGCGTCGTCTCGGCCCAGCGGGTCCGCGTCTCCGGATCGGGCAGCCTCATCAGGAACGGCGTCTTGCGGGTCACCTCGAGATAGCGGCTGAAGGTCTCTGCCGTCCCGCCCCCATCCAGAAGCAGGGCGTCGGCGGCATCGACGAGCGCGACAGCATCCTCGGGAGCGAAACCGTCGAGAGAGGACGCTCTTTCGAGCTCGTCCAGGGTCCGGTCGATCGTTTCAACGGCGGGCATCGCTGCCTCCCAGATCTCTATTCTGCTCCGGCCGGACCCTCGGGAGGGAGAGAGCCCTCTTCGACGGAAGCAGACAGGAGACCCGTGGGCTATGCTCGAAAGGCCCGATGAGCGAAGAGCGCCAGCACACCCAGCCAGCCAGGATCTTCGAGACGCGAAGCGAATCCGCCGGCCGGCTCGAAGCCGAGGTCTTTCGCCAGATCCTGGCGCGCTGCTCCTTTCCCGGTCTCGAGTTCGTCATGGGGGACCTTGGAGACGGCTTCTATCTCCAGGTCGCGGGGAACCGGCCGGATGCCGAGACGGGACGGCCCTCCCTCCAGGCGGGACGGAAGTGGTACGTCTCGCGCCATTCCGTCCCTTCCGAGGTCGTCCAGACGGCGTTTCTCGCCGTCCTGACGTGGCTCGAGCACGAGGCCCGCGAGTCGTTCACGTACCGGGGAGCCCGCATCTTCAGCCCCCACTTCGACGCGGACTTCCTCGCCCGCTTCCTCGCGACGGGGGCACCGTGACCCGGCTCCGGGCACCCTTGCTCGGCTTCTTGCTCTTCTCGTGTCTCTGGCTTCGGGCAGAGAGCCCGGCTGGGCCGATTCACGTCATCCTCGCGGGCGATGCAGGGGAGAACAAAAGGGGCGAAGCGCCCGCTCTCGACGCCGTGAGAGCAGCCGTTTCCGGGTCGAAGGGCGAGACGTACGTCCTCTACCTCGGCGACAACATCTACCCGGCGGGTCTTCCCGCCGAGAACGACCCGGGACGGCCCCGGGCCGCCGAGATGCTGCGCCTGCAAGCAGAGGCTGGCGCAGCGGCGGGGAAGGTGATCTTCATCCCGGGCAATCACGACTGGGCCTACAACCAGCCGGACGGCCTGAACGCCATCCGCAGGCAGGCCGTACTCCTGTCGACGCTCGGGCCCAACGTGAGCCTCGAACCCAGGGAAGGGTGCCCCGGCCCGGTCGTTCTGGATCCCCGGCCCGGCGTGAGGTTCATCCTCGTGGACACGCAGTGGTGGTTCCACCCTTTCGAGAAGCCGTCGAAGGAATCGGATGGATGTCCGGTCTTTTCGGAGCCGGCGCTCGAGCTCGCCCTGCAACGCGCCCTCGACGTGCCGCCGGGAACGGTCGCCGGCGTCTTCACGCACCACCCCATCGTCTCCGGCGGACCGCACGGCGGGACTTACACATGGAAGGACCACATCTTTCCCGCGCGCAACTGGAAAACCTGGCTCTGGGTCCCGCTGCCCGGACTCGGGAGTGCCTATGTCGCATCGCGCCGGAAAGCCCGCCCCGTGGAGGACCTCGAGTCGCCCCGCTACGTCGAGCTGCGAAACCTCTTCGAGAGGGTCTTCTCGAAGCACCCCCCCCTGTTTCTCGCATCGGGCCACGACCACAGCCTCCAGGTGATCCGGCAAGACGCCTCCGGTCCCTACCAGCTCATCAGCGGGGCGGGGAGCCCGAAGAAAATGACACCAGTCCGGAATGTCGAGGGGACGCTCTTCGCGGCCTCCCGGGCGGGGGTCCTGGAGGTGACCATCGAGCCGGGTGGGAGCACCACGGTTCGGGCCCTCACAGGGGATGGCGGGAAGACCCGGGAGGTCTTCCAGACCCGGATGCGTTGACGCGGAGGCCGGAGACGGGCCCGGCGGCAGCCCGTCCAGGTCCCTATAATCCGCGCGAGCCTCGAAAGGCTCCACACGCAACGAAATCCGGCTGGCGGCACGGCTTTTGTCCCTCCGCCTGGCCGTGGAGGGTTCATCGATGAGTACCGCCTCTCCCGCCTACGACGTCGTCGTTCTCGGATCCGGTCCCGGAGGCTACGTGGCCGCGATCCGGTGTGCCCAGCTCGGCCTCAAGACCGCGGTTGTCGAGAAGGACGCGAAGACGCCCGGCATCGGCCTGGGCGGCACCTGCCTTCACCGGGGCTGCATTCCGACGAAGGCGATGCTGAAGTCGGCGACGCTCCTCGACGAGACGAGGCACGCGGCCGATTTCGGCGTCAGGACGAGCGGCGTCGAGCTCGACTTTCCGGCCGTCGTGAAGTTCCGCGACAAGGTCGTCATCAAGGGTGCCCGCGGCGTCGAGTATCTGATGAAGAAGAACAAGATCGACGTTTACGCGGGCTGGGGGATGCTTCTCGCCCCCACTCGCGTCTCCGTGGCCACGAGCGAGGGGACGACGGTTCTCGAGACGAAGAACGTCATCCTGGCGACGGGCTCGGTCCCGAGAGATCTCCCCTTCCTGAAGGCCGACGGCAAGAAGATCCTCAACTCCGACCACATCCTGAAGTCGACCAGCATCCCGAAGTCGATGCTCGTCATCGGGTCGGGGGCCGTCGGCTCGGAATTCGCGTCCTGTTACGCCCGCTACGGGACGAAGACGGTTCTCGTCGAGGTCCTGCCCCGGCTCTTGCCCATCGAAGACGAGGAGATCAGCAAGGAGATCGAGAAGTCGTTCAAGAAGAAGGGCATCGAGTGCTGGGTGAAGACGGGTGTCAAGACCGTCACCGAAAACCCGGACGGCACGCTCCACGTGACGGCCGAAACGGCCGACGGCAAGGAGAAGGCCTGGGACGTCGAGAACGTCCTTCTGGCCGTTGGCCGCAGACCGGTCACGGAAGGGATCGGGCTTGCGGAGCTGGGCGTCAAGACGGAGAGGGGATACGTCGTGGTCGATGGGTTCCAGCGCACGAACGTCCCGGGTGTTTACGCCATCGGCGACATCGTCATGATGCCGTGGCTCGCCCACGTGGCGTCGGCGGCCGGCATCGTCGCGGCCGAGGCGATCGCGGGCGTGGACACACACCCGATCAACCTCGACCAGATCCCGGGCTGCACCTACTGCGATCCCGAGGTCGCCTCGATCGGGCTTTCGGAAGCAAAGGCGAAGGAGCGGGGCCACGACGTCAAGGTCGGCAGGTTCAACTTCATGGTCCTGGCGAAGTCCGCCATGGAACACACCAACGAAGGCTTCGTGAAGATCGTCTCCGAGAAGAAGTACGACCAGATCCTCGGCGTCCACATCATCGGTCCCCATGCCACGGAACTGATCGCGGAAGCGGGAGCGCTCCTGCGGTGCGAGGCCACGACCGAGGAGATGATCCGGACCATCCACGCCCACCCGACGCTTTCCGAGGCCATGCACGAGGCGGCCGAGGCCGTCAACGGACACAACATCCACGGTTGACCGGGAACCGGGACCCGCGTGGAACGAGGGGAGGCGGGACCTCCCCTTTCCTTTGCCTTCGGGGGCTCGGGGCCGGATTCTCACTTCCGAAGATTTTTCGGAGCAAGGGTTTGATAACGTGCGAGGATTGAAGGTCGTGTCCGGAGCCGCACGAGTAGAGCAAGACGCGGAGGTTTCCATGGGAGAGTGGCGATACGGGATCGGCCGGGGATGGCGGAAGTCTGCTCCCTCCGGGGAGGCCTGAGATGCCTCCTGCCTTGATACCCCGATTGCTGGCAACGGTCCTGCCGGTCTCATTGGCCGGGGCCGCCGCCATCGCCTTCGCCGCGCCACGCTACGGCTGGCAGGTCACGCTGGGAGTGGCCGGCGGGTTCCTCCTTGTTCTCCTCGGCGTTCTCATCTGGACGGGCCTCTGGATCTCGCGGCCTCTCAAGACAATCGCCAAGAGGCTCCACGACCTCGAGACCGGACACCCTTCCGGACCTGCCGCCGAGACGGACGGCCCGGTCGAGATCCAGAAGGTCGCGCACGCCGCAAACACCCTGGGCAAGGCCATCCCGGAGCAGATAGAGAAGGTCCGGCTGACGACCGAGCTGAAGGAGAGAAACGAGCGCGAACACGCGATCGCGTCGGGTCTGCAGCAGGCGATCCTGCCGAAAACCTACCCGATCTTCCCCGATCTTTCGCCCGTCCTGGATGTCTACGGCCACCTCCGGCCGGGCCGGCAAGCGGGAGGGGATTTCTTCGACGCCTTCGAGCTTCCGTCCGGCCGGATCGCTGTTCTGGTGGCGGGTCTGAGCGAGAAGGGAGTCGCGGCCTCGCTCTTCATGACCCAGACTCGCATCCTGATCCGCGTTCTGTCGGAGCAGGGAGTGGCCCCGAACGAGGTGCTTCGCCGGGCGAACAGGGTGCTGGCGAAATCGTCGGCTCACCACGCAACGGCGAGCGTCCTGCTCCTCGACTACGACCCCGTTTCTGGCCTGGCCCGGATGGCTTCGGCCGGGCATCCACCTCCGTTCCGGATCCTCTCCGATGGGAACGGAGACGCCCTGTCGCTGCCGGCGGCGCTCCCGCTCGCGGCGGCTCCGTCCACCGCCTTCCCGCTCGTCGAACAGAAGCTCGAGCCCGGTGACACTCTGGTCCTGCAAGCAAACGGGACCACGAACCCCGGTGTCAGCCTCTTCGATCCGCAGAAACTCAAGATGCTCTTCTCGGGAGCTCCGGCGATGTCGTGCCAGGAGCTTGCCAACGCCCTGCTCGGCACCATCGGCGCGCCCGCGGGCCCCGCACCCCAGATCGAGGACGTGACGCTCGTCGTCATGAGACGCCTGGGCGGAAAGCTCGCCGATCGGACGGAAGTCGTCGATCCGACGCGGTCGGTCCGCGCCATCCTGCCTCCGAGGGCGGAATTGCAGGGCCTCGTCGCGCACCTCGTCGAGGAGACGGGACGCATGGCCGGACTCGGCAGAGAGGCCACCGAGGATCTCGTGCTCGCCACGGACGAAGTCCTGGCGAAGGTGATCGAGCATGCCCGCAGGAGCGGGGTCGAGGATTCCGTCATGCTGGACTTTCTGACCGTGGCGACGGGATTGAAGGTGGTCGTCACGGAAACGGGAGAGGCCTCGAATCTCGGGAAGTACGTCCTGAGCGATTCGGCCTCGACGGAGGGAGGCGCCCCCGGCCTCCTCCTGGCGAAGTTCTCCGTCTCCTCCCTGACCCATGACGCCGACGGCCCCGAGGGCCACCAGACGGTGCTCTTCCAGAAGAAGCGAAAGAAGTCTCCGGCCGCCGGGCTGCTTCCGTAGCTCGGAGACCCAGAACGGAACGCGAAAAGCCCCGGGGCTCACGCCCCGGGGCTTTCTTCAAGGGAGGGATCTCGTCCGTTGAGGGAACGTCAGCGGGCCCGGTGAACCCTCAGTAGATCGCCGGAGTGACGCCATCGATCCGGTCGAGGGCGCGAACCCGGACCTGCTCCTGCGAAGAGAAGGTGCGGGAGAGGACCTCCTGGATCGCCTCCGCCTTGCCCTCGCCCGAAAGGCCCGGAGTCGCCTCGATCTCCTTGCGGGCGGCCCGATAGCTGGCGAGACGGCCCTTGAACTCGGCTTCCTCGCGGTCGAGAGCCTCCAGGCGGCGCGCCGCCTCGGACCCGACGAGCTCGACGCGGGCTGAACGGACCTCGGCTTCCGAGGCTCCCCTCTTGCGAAGCTCCGACTCCTTCTCTGCGAGGACGACCGGGAGGAGGGCCTCGTCGGCACGACGCGCGGCGGCCACCTCGGGGTCGCCGGGGTTCCGGCGGGATTCGAGGAAGCGGCGAGCGGCCCGCTCTTCCTCCCCGAACAGCTGATCGGCGACGTGACGGCCGAACACCTTCCGGCGGAGATCGGAGAGCCTCTCGAATCCGGTCTCGAGCTCGGCGGTTTCTCTCTGGGCATTCATCTCGCGCGCCTGGTCTCGGTAGGAGAGGTACTGGGCGAGAAGAGCCTGGGCGTCCAGGCGAGCCTGCCCCGCCAGGCGAGAGTTGATGTCCGCCGTGATCCTGGACCTGACGCGAGAAAGCCCGTCCTCACCCTGCGCCGTGAGGTAGTAGTCAAAGAGCTGGAGCGCGCCCGGCGTGGGCACGAAGCGCCCCTGCGCATCCGTGGCGAGTTCCCCATCCGGCTCGGTCCCCTGAAGAGACGCGGGGAGTTCCTTCCCGGCGGCCCGCCCCTCGCGGTCGAGCCCGCGACGCTCACGTTCGGGACCATCGGCCAGAAGCGGGGAGACGGCCAGGGTGGACAGCAAGGCGAGGGCGGTCAGATTCAGTGTCTTCATGGTCCTCTCCTTCTTACAGTCCGGCGTTCTTCAGACGGTTCGCGTGCGCCCGGATGACGGATTTCGGGTTGGTCTCGAAGATGTTGACGAGGCCGAGGAGCTGGTTCACCTCGTCGAGGTGATTCATGCCATAGGAGTCGTAGATCACGGTCCCGAGGTGAGAGCTGCAGCGGCCGACGAGGCCGTCGTTCGACTCGCTGTAAACGAGCGAGGAGAGCGCGAGAGGGGCGTCAGAGACGTCGAAGATGTTGGTGATCTTCGACGTGCCCGACCACGAGTAGTAGCGGACGCCGTTCACGCTGGAGGCGCCGTTGCCACAGGAACTCGTGGGGACTCCCTGGGGGTACCTGGAGTTGAACTGAGCCATGCCGGAGGCCGACAGGGCGTTGAGAGCGGCGACCGAGTCCTGCGGGTTCGTGCTGCCGGAGAGGAGCCCCAGAACGACGCCGAGCGAGTTGGCGAACATGGAGAGGACGGTCTCGTCGAATCCGTTCGGCGTCAGGTGACCGCGAAGGAAGGTGGCGAGATCGGCCCCCTTGTGCGGGCTCCCGATCGTGCTGACCGAGGCGACGAGGTCCGGCCGTGCGGCGGCAACGTACCGGACGTCGAGGCCGCCATGGCTGTGGCCGATCAGGTTCACCTTCGCCGCACCCGTCAGGGCGATGATTTGCTTGACCTGCGACAGGAGCTGCTCGCCCCGGGCCTCGGTCGAGTTGAAGGAGCTCACCTGCGTCACGAAGACCCGGGCTCCCCCCGACCGGAGGTCGGACGGGATCGCGTACCAGTAGTCGAGAACGCCGAAGAGCCTGTCAAAGCCCGCCATGCCGTGACACAGAACGATCGGGTACCTCGTCTGCGTGTACCCCGTCTGCGCCGCCGCCGGCGAGGCGGCACCAAGCGTTAACACCAGCGCGGCCACCGCCCCCAAAATCGATCCCACCCTCTTCCGCATAAACGCCCCCTTTCGCACTCCTCACACCCTGACTGAGCCATCATTCAGTCAAGTTCCATGCCAGCGCGCGGAAAATCTCAAGTCACTGATCGCGCAGCAGATACCAGACTGAGTGACCACTCATTCATGAACGGGACGGGTCAGAAACTGAGCAGGGAGGCGGGTCAGCGGGCGGAAGTTGACCCGTGTGGCAGGCAGGACGGTGCGTCAGCCACCGCTGACGGCGTCAGCCACTGCTGATGCGCCAGCCACTGCTGATGCGCCAGCTGCCGCTGGCGCGCCAGCTATCGCTGGTGCGCCCGGCCTCAGAAGCCCGAGGTCCCCTGGAAGAGCGCCTCGAGGTTCAGGGACCGCATCTTGATCTGGCTGGCGAGCGCGACCCAGGTCCTCGCGGTGACGTCCTTGGCGACGCCCAGGACCGTGGCGACGAGCCCGAGTGCTTCCGGAAGCTCGGCAGGAGGAACGCTCGTCAGGACGTTTTTCCAGATCGCCTCCTCGAGCACGTTGATGGCCGTCTGCACCTCGGAGAATTCGAATCCCGCCGCGAAACGCGCCTCCGACATCGAGTGCGCGTAGCGCGTGATCTCGTCCAGGTGCCTCTTCTCGATTGCGGTGATCGTCAATTCGAGGAGCTTCGCCAGCCGCTCGCGGACGACCTCTTCCCCGTCCCTCTCGTATCCCGAAAGGCCGGAACGCGAGATGGAAGCCGTCGCGTGCTCCACGATCTCCCGGGACTTTTCCCGGAGGAGATGCGAGACCGCGTCCTTGTGAGTCTGGAATTCCGTCATGGCTCGGCCCCCTCCGCTCCCTCTCCCAGGTGAATCGTCACGATCGCGTCCCCCTTGGCAACCGAGGCCCCGGCCGAAACGTGCACGGCCGTGACGACCCCGGCGTCCGGCGCCCGGAACTCGTTCTCCATCTTCATCGCCTCGACCGTCGCGACGCTCTGCCCCGCGACGACGTGGTCGCCCGTCTTGACCCTGACCGCCAAAACGAGCCCCGGCATCGGGGACTTCACCACGTCGAGCCCCGTCTTCTTCACCTTCTTTGGAGCGAACTTCTTCAGGATCAGCTCGCGCTCCGTTCCGATCTCCACGACCTCCGACGCCCCGTCCAGGTCGATGAGCCAGTCCTCGCCCTCCCGGACCATCACGGCCTTGTGGGAGCCGTTGTCGACCAGGAGGGACCAGATGGGCGTTCCGGTGACCTTGCGCGCGTCCACGAAAAACGTCTTCTCTCCCAGAACGGCCCGTATCGAGCCGTCTTCCTCCTCGCGGAGAAGGACCGGGAACGTGGTCCCACGGACGGTGGCGTAGTACTTCGTCTCGCGCATCTCAGGGCCTCCCGCTCGCCTCGAAGCGTCCGGTCGATCTCCAGCGGCTGGTGCCCTTGCCGTTCTCCCCGTACCCCGAGGCCGGCGTGGCGCCTTCCCCGCGCTGCTTTTCGAGATGAAAGATGAGGGCCCCCGCCAGGGCCACCATCTCGGCGTCGGACCGCGCCTCGAGCTCCTCGGGCCGGAACACCTCCTCGACGAACTTCGTGTGAACGTCGTTGGTCTGGTACCTCGGGTGGGCGAGGAGCCACCGGTGAAACTCCAGGCTCGTGTCGACACCCTGGATCTCGAACTCGTCGAGGGCCCGGCGCATGCGGGCAATCGCCTCGTCCCGTGTTCCGCCCCAGGCGATCAGCTTGGCGATCATGGGGTCGTAGTAGACCGAGATCTCACTTCCGGCCCGCATCGAGCGATCGACCCGCACGCCGGGTCCGTCCGGGATTCTCAGGAAGTGGATCCGGCCGGTGGCGGGGGCGAAGTTGTGCCAGGGGCTCTCCGCGTTGATACGGCACTCGATGGCGTGGCCCTTGGGCCGGGGATCAGCGCAGTAGGCGAGCGCCTCGGGCGTGATGGGGAGGCCCATCGCGATCCGGAGCTGTTCCTTGACGATGTCGATGCCGGTCACCCACTCCGTCACCGGGTGCTCCACTTGCAGCCGTGTGTTGACTTCGAGGAAGTAGAAGTTCTTGTCCTTGTCGACGACGAACTCGAAGGTGCCCGCGTTGCGGTACCCGAGGGCCCGGGCGGCCTTCACGGCCGTTTCCCCCATCCGCCGCCTCATCGCGTCGTCGACGAAGGGTGACGGGGTTTCCTCCACGAGCTTCTGGAAACGCCTCTGAACGGAGCACTCGCGTTCTCCGAGGTGGATGAAGTTCCCGTGGGTGTCGCCGAGGATCTGGATCTCGATGTGCCGGGCCGGGGAGATGTACTTCTCCATGAAGAGGTCCGGGTTGCCGAAGGCCTTTCGCGCCTCGCCCTCGGCCCCACGGAAGGCTTCCTCGACGTCCTCCGCCCGGTGGACGATGCGCATCCCCTTGCCGCCGCCGCCCCCCGCGGCCTTGATCAGGACGGGGAACCCAAACTTCAACGCCAGGTCCCTGGCCATACCGGCCTCGGGAATCGCCCCCTCGCTTCCCGGGATCGTGGGAACCCCGAAGCCCTGCATGAGGCGGCGCGCCGCGACCTTCTCGCCCATCTGCTCGATCACCTCGGGCTGGGGGCCGATGAAGACGATCCCGGCCTCTTCCACGGCCCGCGCGAACGCCTGCCGTTCCGAGAGGAAACCGTAGCCCGGGTGGATCGCCTCCGCGCCGGCGCGGCGGGCCACGTCGAGGATCTTCGGAATGGAAAGGTAGCTCTCGGCGGCCGCGGCCTCGCCCACCCGGTACGCCTCATCGGCGTGCTCGAGGTGAAGGGCCTCGCGGTCGGCATCGGAGTAGACCGCCACGGTCCTGAGTCCGGCCTCCTTGCAAGCCCTGAGAACCCGGATGGCGATCTCACCCCGGTTGGCAACGAGGACCTTCTGGAACGGGCGGGCCTTCGGAAGAGCGGCCGGCGATTCTGTGCTCATCGGACCTCTCCTCTCAAAGCGGGATGTTGCCGTGCTTTCTCGACGGCCCCTTCTTCCGCTTGTTCTTCAGCATCTCGAAGGCGGCGATCACCCGCGGCCGCGTGTCGCGCGGGTCGATGACGGCGTCGATGTACCCGCGGGAGGCCGCGATGTAGGGGTTGGCGAAGCGCTCCCGGTAGTCCTCGGTCTTTTGCTTCAGCGTCGCGGCCGGATCCGCGGACGCGGCGATCTCGGACTTGAAGATGATCTCGGCCGCTCCCTGCGGGCCCATCACGGCGATCTCGGCCGTTGGAAACGCGAAGTTGATGTCTCCCCGAATGTGCCTGGAGCTCATCACGTCGTAGGCGCCGCCGTAGGCCTTCCTCGTGATGACGGTGACCCTCGGGACCGTCGCCTCGCAGTAGGCGTACAGGAGCTTGGCGCCGTGCTTGATGAGGCCGCCGAACTCCTGGTTCGTCCCGGGCAAGAACCCCGGAACGTCGACGAACGTCAGAAGCGGAATGTTGAAGGCGTCGCAGAACCTCACGAACCGGGCACCCTTCAGCGAGGAATCGATGTCGAGGACTCCGGCGAGAACGGCGGGCTGATTCGCCACCACACCCACCGGCCGGCCGTTCATCCGGGCAAAGCCGACCACGATGTTGCCCGCGAAGTCGGGCTGGATCTCGAAGAGCTCGCCGTCATCGACGACCCTCCTGACGATCTCGCGGATGTCATACGGCTTGTTGGGGTCGTCCGGGACGCATTTCAAGAGCTCCTCGTCCCGGCGGTCGGCGGGGTCCGAAGCCGCCCGGGCCGGCGGATCATCCAGATTGTTCGACGGCAGGAAGCTCAGGAGCTTGCGGACCGCGCTGAGCGCCTCGACGTCGTTCTGGAAGGCCCCGTGAGCCACCCCGGACCTCTGGCAGTGGACGCTCGGCCCCCCGAGCTCCTCGAACGTCACGTCCTCCTGAGTCACCGTCTTGATGACGTTCGGGCCCGTGATGAACATGTAGCTCGTGTGCTCCACCATGAAGATGAAGTCGGTGATCGCCGGGGAGTAGACGGCCCCGCCTGCGCACGGCCCCATGATGACCGAGATCTGAGGGACCACTCCCGAGGAGAGCGTGTTGCGGTAGAAGATCTCGGCGTAGCCCCCGAGGCTCTCGACGCCTTCCTGGATCCTGGCTCCTCCCGAGTCGTTCAGGCCGACGACGGGGGCACCGTTCTCGACGGCCAAGTCCATGATCTTGCAGATCTTCTCCGCGAAGGTCTCCGACAGAGAGCCCCCGAAGACCGTGAAGTCCTGGGAGAAGACGTAGACGAGCCGCCCCTCGATCGTTCCCCAGCCCGTGATGACGCCGTCGCGGACGATCTTCTGCTCGCTCAGCCCGAAGGCCTCGCACCGGTGGGTCACGAACATGTCGAGCTCGTGAAAGGAGCCGGGGTCGAGCAGGACCTGCATCCGCTCCTCGGCCGTCAGCTTTCCCTTCTTGTGCTGGGCTTCGATTCGCTTGGCCCCGCCGCCGAGACGGGCTTCCGCCTCGAGAGCACGCAGTTTCGCAATCTTCTCTTCAATCGACATCACTTGGCCTCGCAGAGCCGGGCAATCACCCGGTCATTCTGCCGCAAAAGCCGCCCGGACGAAGGAAGAGTCTCGTCTCGAGGAACCGATCGAGTGGGGATGGCGGGAACGAGCGGGAAGCGGAGCGGGTTCCTCTTTTCAAAACAGGGTTCCTGGACGGCCAGAGGCCCGCTGGCCCCGGAGGAGCCGGAGGAAGGGGGCCGGGGCGTTCGGGCGGGCCCGCGAAGACGGCGGCCCGCCGCTCTTCCCTCACCTCAGCTCGGTGACGACGACCTCCTGGGTCCGGGCCAGCGAGTAGTGCTGGACGCCGCAGTACCCCGTTGTGTACGTCCCGTCCTGGGCCGAGAGGACCTCCTCTCCGTCGATTGAGACCGTCAGGAAGTCGCGGTCGGCGCGGAGCGTGATTCTGACCGGCCGCTCCTTGGGGTTGATCCCCGTTTCGACGTAGCCCAGAACCGTGTCGGGGGCCCGGAACAGACCGAGACCTCCATTGGCCCTGAGGAAGGCCAGGTATCCCGTTTCCCTGAAGCCGTGCCCGGGATCCTGGGTTCGGGCCATGACGCCGACCCAGTTCCACGGCCACTTCAGGTCGCTCGTCATCTGGACGGTGGCCGTGATCTCCATGTCGCCCGAGACCACATCCTTGACCGTCGCCCGGAACTCCTTCTGAGAGTTCTCGAGAGCCAGCGCCCGGATGCGGTACGCGGAAGACGAGACCGTCCAGCGATAGAGCGTGGGCATCCACGCGCGGTCGAACGACTCCCTCATGAGAGGCAGCGGGGCCTCGCCCGGGGGCAGTTCTCTTCGAGCGAGGGCGTCGCCGCCCGCCTTTCGAGTCCCGTCGTCGCGGACGAGACCGAGGCGCGTCCCGCTGTTGTCCATCAACTCGTAGAAAAAGAGCCCCTCGACCCGCCCGTTCGGAAGGAAGACGTCATAGAGCGAGGTGACGCTCGCGGCGTCGGCGCCTCCGCTCGCGAAGCCCGTCTCAGTGATGAGGATGGGGCGGTCTTTCAGGGTCGAGCGGTCGATCCAGTAGACCTGGGAGCGGTCGCAGAACCCGCCCTCGAAGAAGCGCTTGTAGATTCCACCCGGACCGTTGAAGCTCCCGCAGAGCCCGCCGCCCCCCTCCTCGTAAACGTGCCAGCTGACGAAATCGACGAGGTCCGTCGCCTTGCGGTTGGCGATCGCGTCGAAGAACGCCTTCGGCCCGATCCGGGGGCTGTCCGTGGCGGAGAGATCCGGGGCGGCGATCCTCGCGTCGATGTCCACCTCCCGTATCGCCCGGGCCGCCGGCTCGAGGATGGTGGTCACGTACTCCAGAGCGTCCCCCTGCCAGAAGACCCCGACGTTCGGTTCGTTCCAGATGCCATGGATGCCGATCAGGCCGCGGTAGCGCGTCGCGAACGCACGCACGAACTTCTCCCAGTCGGCGGGATCCTTCGGGACACAGTTCTGTCCGGTGCTGCCGGCCCGGCAGGCCCAGGCCGGAGTCGTCCCGATGTTGGCGTAGATCGAGAGTCCGCGGGAGACCGCGGCATCGATCGCCGGCTCGAGCCACGACCCCTGCCAGTCGTAGACGCCGCGGACCGCCTCGACATCGGCCCAGTTCACATCGATCCTCACCCAGTTGAGCTTCATCCTCACGACCTCATTCATCTCGGGTCCCGAGGCGGTGTGGACGTTCACGCCCCGCACCGGCAGCGCCAGGCGCTGGGCCGGGGCCTCCATGGCCAGCGCGGCCAGGATGAGTCCGAGGGCCAGACGAAAACGCGTCAAGGACGGTCCTCCACGAAAAAGGCGATCGAGAGACACACTCTCACAGGAGAGCCTTGCCAGCTCCACGTGGAAGTGACGGAACCGGCCCGGGCCTCACCCGCAAAGCCGGCGGCCCGCCTCGCCTATTGCGGTTTCGGCTGGGGCTCAGCCGGAGGCTGGGGAGCCGGCGCCTCCATGGCTGCCTCCGGCGGCCGGCCGTGACGCCCCATCATGTAGTTCACGAGGTCGTTCACGTTCATCGTCGAGACGTTCGTCCCCGGAACGATGAGAATCTTCTTCTGGGCCAGCTGCTTGGCGACCTGCATCTTCACGAACGCGTCGCCCCCCATCTTGCCCAGGGCCTCGGCCTCCTTGCGGATCCCCTCGGACTCGGCCTGAGCCCGGGCCAGGATCGCCTTGGCCTCGTTGATCTTCACCTGGTAGTAGCCGTCCGCCGCGTTTCGGGCCCGCCCCGCCTCGCCACGCGCCTCCTCGAGCCGCTGGTTCCAGATGGCTCTCTTCGCTTCGAGCTCGCTCTGCTTCTGGACCTCCATGTTCTTCTGCTGCTCGACGAGCTTCTGGCGGTCGGCCTCGGCCTGCTTCTGGGCGTTGATGGCGGCCTGGTAGGCCGGATCGAAGCGGTGTTGCTGGACCTGCAGCATGTCGACCAGGATCCCGTAGGGCTTCAGCGTTTCCCCCAGCTCGTCCTTCGCCTTGGCGGCCATCTTGTTCTTGATGGACACCTGGTAGTACTCCTCGCTCGAGATCTCGTTGAAGACGTCGCGGATCACCGAGCGGGAGATGGGCCTCACGATCCGTTCCTTGATCTCGACGATCGAGTTCCCGACATTGGACACGATGAACCCGGCGTTTTGCGGGTCGACCCGGAACATCACGTTGACGTCGATGTAGATGTTGTTCCCGTCCTTCGTCTTGAACGTGATGTCGTCGGGTACCGCCCGGTCGCCCTCCGCGGGATTGGCGTTCATCATCAGGTTTTGCTGCGAGGTCGGGAGCGTCGTCCAGGCGTTGATGAAGGGCAGGACCATGTAGACGCTACCCGGCGCGTAGACGGTCTGGGTCCCCCTCTTGCCGAAGATCCCGATCAGGCTCGTCTTCACCCCGACTTCCGTCGAGTTGGTGGCCCGGCAACCCGTCAGAACCGGCACCGAGAGAAGGAGGACGAAGAGGACCGAGAGGTTCCGTTTCATTTCTTCCCTCCCTCCTGGGGCAGACCGCTTCCAGACAAGCCCAGAATCGACCAGGCGTTCCTGATGAACTGCATGTACTGTTCGGGCGTCATCACGGCGCCGTCGATGTTCTCGAACATCTTGGCTGTCTCGAGCGCCACGACATAGCGCCCGCCCGCCTGGGTCAGGGCGTCGGCCTTCAGACGCTTGGCCTCGGCCGCGGCGACGTTGACTTCCTTGTCTCCCCTGGCACGGGTCTGGGACGAGTAGAGCTCGGCCTCCGCCTTCACCTTGGCCATCTCGGCCTCGACCTGCGACTCGGCGATCGTGATCGCGGCATTTCCCTTCGACTCTATCTGCTGAAGCTTGGCCTTCTCCTCGTTGACCAGGGACTCCTTGCGGTTCTTTTCCGTCAGCTGGACGGCGACTTTCTTCTCCTGAAGCGACTTCTCGTAATCCGGAACGTACTGATAGCTCCTCAGGAGGAGCCGCTCGACCCGAAAGCCGCGCTCCGCGAACCGCTCGCGCAGGTAGTTCTCCGCCTCCTTGACCGCCGCAATGCGAATCGTCTCGTCGTAAAACTGCTCCGCGTTGATCTTCCCCAGGGTGGTCAAGACCCCGTTTCGAAACGTGTTGAGGACAAACGAATCAACGTAGAGCGACCCCCAGCCGAAGTCCTTCGCGACCTTGACCGGATTCACGATGGAGTAGAGGAGCGTCACATCGGCCATGACGGCATAGCCGTCCGAGGTCTGAACGGTCAGGGCGTCGATCGTGCGGTGCGTTGCCTTTCCAAGGATCCGGTCGCGCTTCTCGAAGTACTCCCGCACCCTGCGCTGAGCCTCGTCGCTCCTCGCCTTGGCGATGGAGGCTTCCCTGTCATTGGAGGCCTCGAAGACGTGGACCTCCCTCGGGAACGTGTGCATCGTCGTCCCGACCGGAACGAAGTAGAGCCCCGTCTCGTAGACACGATCCTTGATCCCGGTCTTGAATCCGAACCGGGCCTGCTCGACCCCGTACTCGTAGGGCTCCACGCGCGCGGTGCACGCGGCATAGAAAAACGTGACAAGAACGACCGTCAGGATTCCCAGAAAGACGGTCCTACCGAGAGACCGGACAAGGCGGCCCAGCGCCTCGCCCCTGCCAGCGACGTCGACCATCAGGCTCCTCCTTTCGTCAGAAAAGCCGTGGGAAGGCCATCCTGCCTTCATGTTACGCCGTGGAGCGCGAAGGAGACGTTCCCCGTCTCAGAGAGTCGTGCCCTGCGCCTTCGGCCGGACGGCCGCGCGCGCTGTCTCGGGTTCCGTTTCCTTCTCCGCCTCGGCGAGCGCCTGGCCGCTCGTCATGTAGGTGTTGCAGATCCGCTGGATTTCCTGATCGGCCCTGATCACGAGTTCGTTGACGTTCCTCCCGTAGCCCCGAAAGGCCAGCCAGCGCCGGATGTTCGGGAAGAGCAGGCCGCCGATCATGAAGGGCAGGACCGCCTCCTTTGACCAGATCGGAATGAACGGAGCCC
Organism: Thermoanaerobaculia bacterium; assembly: GCA_022071945.1. GTDB lineage: Bacteria > Acidobacteriota > Thermoanaerobaculia > UBA5066 > UBA5066 > JAJVIN01. The sequence goes on from JAJVIN010000028.1 coordinate 210,681, forward strand.
AGACGACGAAGGCCCCCACCAGGATCCCCGCGACCCCCCAGCCGAGACGTTCGAGGGCGTGGAGATTCTCCGGGACGAGATAGAAATCGTTCTGCTGCCTTTTCGAGAAGCTGCCCGCCATCCGGGAGTAGCCGGGCAGGATCACCTTCCGGAAGAGGTCGTCGACCTTCTTGAAGACCTGCTCGTGTGCCGCCGGCGTCAGGAGCGGCTCCTCCTCCTGGATGGTCCGCTTCAGGCGCGGGACCTCCTTCTCGTACAGTTCGAGGAAGAAGGCCTCCACACGCTCGGGCCCCCCCGAAAGGACCTCGTCTCCGAGACCCATCCGGCAGTTTTCAAACGTCTGGACGACGGAATCGACGAAACGATCGAGGACCGGCGGACCGGCGGGTTCCGCCATCAGGTTGAACGCCCGCTTCAAGAGCGAGGACATCCTGCCATTATAAGAAGCGGCCGCATTCCTCGACAGGTGGAGGAACGGGCACGCCAGGTGAGTAGACTTGTCGCCAACCAGCGAGAACGATGGAGGCGATTCCGGCGCCAGCCGGCAAGGGCGTCTCCCAGGAGGAAGTCGATGGCCAAGGCCCGGAAAGAACTCACGAAGCCATTCCTCGTCCCCGAAGGCAAGGGCTTCAATCTCGGGAAGATCGACCCGGACGAGACACTCGGATTCAGGTCCAAGGAAAAGGCCGAAGACCTTCTCGCCGAGGGCGTCAAGCGGCTCACGGAACTCCAGGACAAGCTCTACGCGCAAGATCACTGGGCCCTGCTCCTGATCTTCCAGGCGATGGATGCCGCCGGCAAGGACAGCACCATCGAACACGTGATGTCGGGCGTCAACCCGCAGGGCTGCCAGGTCTTCTCCTTCAAGGGACCCTCCGCGGAGGAACTCGACCACGATTTTCTCTGGCGGACCTCTCGCTGCCTGCCGGAGCGCGGCCGGATCGGGATCTTCAACCGCTCCTACTACGAGGAAGTGCTCGTCGTCAGGGTCCACCCAGCCTTCCTCGCCAAGCAGAAGATTCCCCGGAAGCTCGTCGGGAAGGACATCTGGAAGGAGCGCTTCGAGGACATCAACGCCTACGAGCGCTACCTGACGCGAAACGGCGTCGCCATCCGGAAGTTCTTCCTCCACGTCTCGAAGGAAGAGCAGAAGCGGCGGTTCCTCGCCCGTCTGGCGGAACCCGACAAGAACTGGAAGTTCTCGGCCGCCGACCTCGGCGAACGAGACCACTGGGAGGCCTACATGGAGGCCTACGAGGACATGATCCAGCATACGAGCACGAGGCACGCTCCGTGGCTCGTCGTGCCCGCCGATCACAAGTGGTTCACGCGTCTCGTCGTGGCCCAGGCGGTCATCGAGGCCCTCGAAAGCCTCGACCTGGCCTACCCGGTCGTCAGCGAGGAGCAGCAGGCCGAGCTTCTGGCCTGCAAGAAGAAGCTAGAGGCCGAGAAGTAGGGACCCCCTCCCCTGCCCCGTGCAGGGGAGGGCCGTCTCATTTCGATTACTTACCCTTCTCGAGGGTCTCGACGACCTTCTCGAGGCCGTTTTCGATCGCGTCGGGAATCGTTGAGCCGCGAGACTTGTGCCGGATCTCGAAGACGGTCTTGCCCGAGGCGTCCTTGGCCATCAACTCCTGGACGGCACCGGGATTCGCGTACCAGCCGCCCCAGAACCGCGCCGCGCCCGAGGGTTCCCAGGCATGGACGACATGGCCCTCGATTGTCAGATCGGCCTTTCCATCCTTGACGATCTCCCAGCCGAGCTTCTTCGAGCGGGAGATCCACTGCTCGAGGTAGCCCTTTCCGTCCTCGGCCGCCATCTTTAGGCGGGAACCCTTCTCCGACGAGAAGTCCTTGATCTTCACCGTCTTGATCTTGGATGCGTCGAAATCGACGAAGTAGACCCAGTCGGCTTCCTTGCCCTTGACCAGACTGTCGTAGTTCTTCAGCCACGTCGTGGGCTCGTCCTTTTCCTTCGAGGCATCGTCATCGACAAACTTTTTTTCCTTGGCGAGCGCGGGTCCGGCCAGAGCAGCGGCCACGAAGAGGATCGCGACCGTGAATGCTGCATGACGCTTGAAACCAGAAACAACCATGACGACTCATCTCCTTTGTTCGAGGTGCCAGAATTGTACCGTCAGAGAGCCAAGAAACCGGTGAGGCAGCGCACCGGCGTGCTTCCTGGCCCGGGACGGAGGAGAGGATCCCTAGTTGTCTGTTCCGAGAAACGAGTCGATACAGAGGGCCGCTTCTCTCCCCTGGCGCATCGCGTCGATCACCGAGACGCCCTCCCGGACCAGGTCGCCGCCCGCAAAGACGCCCCGCCGGGAGGTCATCAGGGTCGCGGGATTGACGGAAACCCTTCCATCGGGCCCCGTCGAAAGTCCCGGCGTCGCCTCCACGAGGAGCGAATTGGGACGGTGCCCGAGAGACTCGATCACGAGCTCGACGGCGAGTTCCTCGACGTCACCGGGACGGCTCCCGGCTACCGGGCCAAGAAGCCCGACGCCCCGAACCCAGCCGTCCGCCGATCCCAGGATCTCGACGGGCTTCTCGCCGCGGAAGGCCACCCCCTCTTCCCTGGCCTGCCGGATGGAGTCCTCGCTGGCGGCGATGGCAGCCCCGGGCTCGGGAGCGAGAAGGAAGACTTCGCGGCTCCCGAACCTGACGGCAGAACGCGCCGCGTCGAGCGCCGTCTCGTCCTGACCGATCACGGCGGCCCGTGCCCGCCGGGGGACCGGCAGGAACTCCGGGGAGGAGGTGTCCGAGTGGGAATTGACCCTCATCAGGTACTCGAGCGCTGAGTGGACTCCGTTCAGGGTCTCTCCCGGGATGCCGGCCAGGCGTGGAGGCCCTCCGCCGGCGGCGAGAAAAACGGCGTCGTACCCGTCCGCCAGCATGTCGTCCACGGTGATCGTCTTCCCAACGACCGTATCGAGCTCGAACTCGACTCCCGCGACCGAGAGAGCCTCGACCTCGGCGCGCACGACCGGCCGCGGGAGCCGGAACTCGGGAATGCCGTGAACGAAAAAGCCGCCCGCCTCCCCGCGCGCTTCGAACACGGTGACGTCGTGTCCGAGCCTCCGGAGCTCGGCCGCGCACGACAGGCCCGCGGGTCCGGCTCCCACCACGGCGACCTGGGCCCCCGAGGAGGGAAGCCTGTTCGGAATCTCCCCAGGTCCGTTCGCGCGGTCCCAGTCCGCAAGGAAGGCCTCGACTCTACCGACCGAAACGGCATAGCCGAGGTCCTTGTGAAGCTGCGACACGGTGCAGTCCTTCTGGCAGTGCTTCTCCAGGGGACAGAGCCGGGCCGCGATCGCGGGCATGAGGCTCGTCTTCCTGATGACCTTGACGGCCTCGCCGAACTCCCCTTCCGCGGCCAGGAGCAGGAACCTCGGAACGTCCACCCCGAGCGGGCAAGCGGACCGGCACGGAGAGGTCACGCACTCCAGGCACCTGACAGCCTCGGCCCTGGCCTGCAGGGAACTGGCGGGCGCCACGACTTCCCCGCGGTCCAGAAGTCTCTGCCGCGCGTCCCGTTCGACCCAGAAGACGGCGGGGAGCTGACCTCTTTGCCTCGGAGTGAGGCTCCTCCGCCGTTCGATCTGGTCCTGCAGTTCCTTCTCGTTTGCAAGCGGGCGCTTTGCGTCCAACTCAGCGTTCCTTGTCGAAGGGGGGTGAATCGAGTTCCTCTTCCTCGGCACCGGCGGGATGGCACGAGTGCTCCGGGTCGAGCCGCGCGAGCGCGTCTCTCTCTTCGCTGTAAAAGATCGACTGCCGGCGCAGCAACTCATCGAAGTCCACCTCCGCGCCATCGAAGCCCGGGCCGTCGATGCAGACGTACTTCAGGTCCATCCCGACCGTCACGCGGCAGCCTCCGCACTGGCCCGTCCCGTCGAGGAGCACCGTGTTGAGGCTGACGATGGACGGGATGGCGAGAGGCTTCGTCGTCTCGACGCAGGCCTTCATCATCCCGGCGGGACCGATCGCGACGACGAGGTGCACGGCCTCCCCGTGGTGCCGCTGCTCGCGGATGAAATCCGCCAGGATCTCCGGACTCTTCGCCCTGCGGCCGACGGAGCCATCGTCGGTGCACAAGAGAAGGCGCTCCGACGCCTCGTCGAGCCGGTCGACCAGAAGCAAGGATTGGGCGTTTCGGGCGCCGAGAATGGTGACCACTTCATGGCCTCTCGACTGGAAGGCCCGCGCGATGGGGAGCGTCGAGGCCGCGCCGATCCCGCCCGTTACGCAGACAACCGTTCCCCTCTCGTCCTCGGAACGGCCCGGCAGCGAGATCCTCGCCGGGGTCCCCAGCGGCCCGACGACCGCCCGAAAGGCACTCCCCTTGCCGAGGCGGTCTCTCATCTCGGTCGTCGTTCGTCCGGCCGAGCGGGCCACGAGAGTGATCGACTCCCGTTCGAAACTCAGGTCGGCCACGGCCAGCGGAATCCTCTCGGAGCTCGTGAAGGGCCGGACCAGGACGAACTGTCCGGGCCTGTACTTCTGCACCACGCGAGGTGCATGGACCTCGTACAGCACGACGTTCGGAGCCAGATCCTGCCGCTCGAGAATCTCGAACATGAGTGCCCCTCCGGATCGATTCGCCAGACAGCCACCGGGCTGGAGCCGGCAGGTGCCTCGATCACCGGCCCCGATTTCGGGAGCCCGATCATTATTCCCCATCCGGCCGGGAACGACGAAGAGGATCCACATTCGCTTCGCCGTTTCTCGTCTTGGTCGATCTCGACGGTCCGAGCCGATGCGGACCGGCTCTTTCGAACCTATCGTTCTGCGCATGAAAGTCAGATTCGTGACCTGTGACGTCTTCACGAAGCGGCGCTTCACCGGAAATCCGCTTCTCGTCGTTCCCGATGCCCGGGAACTAAACACACCCCAGATGCAGGCGATCGCGCGAGAGATCAACTACTCCGAGTCGACCTTCGTCCTGCCGGCGGACGATCCCCGAAACGCCTACCGGCAGCGGACCTTCGTCCCCACGATGGAAATCCCCTATGCGGGCCACCCGACGATCGGCACGGCCACCGTTCTCGCAACCCTTGGCCTTCTGCCAAGGGACGCCAGGAAGATCACGATCGAGGTCGGATTCGGGCCTCTGGGGCTCGAACTGTTTCGAGAGGACGGCCGAGTTGAAAAGGTGCAGATGGAACAGGGGACCCCTCGCCTGGACAGCCCCGTCACCGATCCGGCGCTGCTCGACCAGATCGCCCGGGCGATCGGACTGACGCCGGACTCCTTCCGCGATGACCTCCCCGTGCAGGCCGTCTCGACAGGGAACAAGATGCTCATGGTCCCTCTCCGGGACCTCTCCGATCTCTCTCGCTCGATCCTCGACCTGAAACTGGGGCTCTCGGTCGAGAAGACCCTCGGAGTCCTGGTCATCTACCCGTTCGTCTGGCTTGGAGCCGGACAGTGCCGGGCGAGGGGTTTCTGTTCGGATGCCGGAATCGGCGAGGACCCCGCCACCGGCTCGGCCGCCGGGCCGCTCGGGATCTACCTCGGAACCCACGGGATCGTGACTCCCCAATCGCCCGCCTTCAGGGTCGATCAGGGGATCGAGATGGGACGGCCATCGGAAATCGGGGTCGAGACCGAGTTCACCGAAGGAAAACCCTCGGGAGTGAAGGTCTCGGGATCGGCGGTCCTGATGATGGAAGGCACGATCGAGGTGTGAACGAGTCCAGACGGTGGGGGCCGACTCGCGATAACCTCTGCTCAACGCTCTCCGGAAAGGACACTCCATGAAGCTCGAGGGACCCGGTCCCGATGATCTCGTTCGTTTCGACACGGCTCTTCTCGCTTCGGGCCGGCCGGTCCGGTATGGGCTGTCTGGAGGAACGGCCTGGCAGGCGGGCGCTCCTGGCAACGACGCGCTCCTCCTTCTCTCGGGTGAAGCCGTCCTTCTTGGGCAGACCCCGATGGGACCGTTCGAGCTCTGCCGGCTCGCGGCCCCGGCTCTCTTCGGGCTACCCGAGGTGCTACTGAGCGGGACGAAACGCCAGTTTCAGCTGGACCTTCTGGGGCGAGCGGCCTTCGTGGGGCTCTCCGCGGACCTTCTGCGGCCCCTGATCCTGGAGGAATCGGCCACGGCGGCGGCGTGCCGGAGGCTCGCGCTCACGTCGCTGGCGCGGGGCATCCGTCAGACAAACGAGGGACTCCGGCGCTTCTTCGCCGACTCGACGTCCCTGCAGGACCGCTTCGCCGGTCTGAAGTTCGAGGACTTGATCGCCGAGGCTTCCGAAAGCGGGGTCGCGGAGGCGCTCGCGGCCAACCCCCTGCCACCGCTGGCGCCCGTGCTCATGCCGCCACCCGCGCAGGCCATCGACACGCAGCCGATCGAGAGACCCGTCGAATGGGACGAGGCGGGCAGCGTGTTCGAGCTGGCGGGGGTCGATCCGTCGCTCTTTTCGGCTCTGGGGCTCGTCGTCCGCGAGTACAAGACCGGGACGTCGCTCGCGCGCGCCGGGGACAAGGCCGAAGAGGCCTTTCTCGTCCTGGAAGGGCGGGTGCGGGTTTCGAAGAACATCTCGGGGACGGGCGAGGAGGCGCTGGGCTTCGGCGCCCGGGGCCAATTCCTGGGCGAGATGGCGCTGATCGACAACGCGCCCCGGTCCGCGGATCTCATCGTCCATGAAGGCCCCGTCCGGGTCGCCGTGATCCGCAGGGAACCCTTCCAGAACCTGGTGGCCGAGGCACCGGCCGGATCGGCCCTTCTGGTGGGAGGTCTCGTGGTCCTTCTCGCCAAGCGGATGAAGGAGGCGATCCAGCGCCACATCTCGCTCTACATCATGGCGGGCGGATTCTCGTGAGAGAACAGGTGGCCGAAACGGAGGGTTGAACCCAGAAACGGCAGTTGAACAGCACCGCGTGGCAACCCTCCTTCAGCGGGAACTTGGACGAAGGCGCAGCGTCACCGGAAAGGTGATTCCCTCCCACGCGGCGCGGGAGAGGGAACAGCAGGTACTTGTGCGTCAACGCGTTCTCATCAAGAAAACAGGGGAATGCGGAGCATTTGGAAGGAACGGCGGAACCACATCCCCGCATTTCGAACCCTTCAACTGCCGTTTCTAGGTTGAAGCTTCGGCAGGCGGCCTCGGTTCGGGGAACCGTGCACCACGCCGTGGTGCGGGAGCCGAACATCTCGCCCAATCGCGAGATCCCCGCACGCCGTCATCGCATTAGGAGCCTCAGGTCGCGCCGGAACACGAATGCCCCGCACGCCGCCATCCTATCGGAAGCCTCACCTTCCGCCGGAACTCGAATGCCCCGCACGCCGCCATTGTTCGGGACGGGTTCAGGATCGCGAGGGGAGCCGGGGGCAGCGCGAAGCTTGCCCCCGGCTAATCTCTGCCGCCCCAAAGGGGCCGAAGGATATTAGCCGGGGACAAACGAAGTGCTGTCCCCGGCTCTCCTTGCGCCCGCTTCGATCGTCTCCTTGCGCCCGCTTCGATCGTCTCCTTGCGCCCGCTTCGATCGTCTCCTCGCGCCCGCTTCGATCGTCTCCTTGCGCCCGCTTCGATCGTCTCCTTGCGCCCGCTTCGATCGTCTCCTCGCGCCCGCTTCGATCGTTCCCTCGTGCCCGCTTTGAGGCGGCTGTTGCAGCCCTGCCCCGGGGAGCCGGGAGAGGGTCACGAGCCAGGGTGCTCGCCCTTTTGTTCCTTTTGCCTCTCGAAGTCGATCTGGGCCGCGACTTTGGAAATCCGGTCGGCGAAGATCGCAATGAGATCGTCCCGCCCCGCCAGCTGGAGGGCGTGTCGAACCGCGTCGGACTCGTTCCTGGCCATTTCGATCTGCTCGACCTTCAAGCCTTGCTGGAGGAACGCCTCCCTCAGGAGACCGGCGACCTCGCCGGGCTGCCTTCCTCTCAGATCCTCGTCGTCCCGGAGGATGATGTGGTCGAAGTGCGGCGCGGCCGCCTGGGCCATCTCGACATAGTCCTCGTTTCTCCTGTCGCCCGGAGCGTTGAGAACGCCGATGAGCCTGGCCTTCTTCATCGACGAGAGGAAGGGCCCGACCGTCTGCATTCCGTGCGCGTTGTGACAGTAGTCGAGGATGACGCGGAAGTTCCGGAACTCGTAGAGGTTCAAGCGTCCCGGCGTCTGGAAGGGCGAAGGGTGGAAGGTCGTCAACCCCATCTTGATCGCCTCGAGCTCCAGGCCCGCGGCGAAGGCCGCGAGCGAGGCCGCCAGGGCATTCGCGATGTTGAACCGTGCCTTGCCGTCGTAGGTGATCGGCACCTGCCGGGCGTGAACGATCGGGATCCTCAACGTCGACCGGTAGAGGCAGAGCATGTCGTGCCGGTCCATGGTGGCGCCGAGACCGCCGCCGGCCACATGAGCCCGGAAGAGCTCCTGCGAAGGATCCAGCGAAAAGAGCGCGAGCCGGGCCTTCGTGCGTGACGACATCCAGGGTGTGAAGGAGTCCTCCGCGTTGAGGACAGCGTAGCCGTCCGGAAAGACGCGTTCTGGAACCAGGGCCTTGAGCTTGGCGAGCTCGTCCAGGGTGTCGATGTCCCTGAGCCCGAGGTGGTCCGGCGCGATGTTCGTCACGACGCCGACGTTGGCGAAGTCGTACCCGAGACCGAACCGGAGCATTCCGCCTCGCGCCGTCTCCAGGGCCGCGAAGGTGGAGGTCGGATCCCTCAGGACTGCCTGTGCCGAGGCGGGCCCCGTGCAGTCGCCCTTCATGATCATCTCGGAACCGACGTAGACACCGTCGGTCGTCGTGAGGCCCACCTGGTGCCCGGCCATCCGGGCGATGTGCGCGACGAGGCGCGTCGTCGTGGTCTTGCCGTTGGTGCCTGTCACCGAGACGATCGGGATCCTGCTGGTTGCGCCGGGCGGGAAGAGCATGTCGATGACGGCTCCCGCCACGTCGCGCGGGGTGCCTTCCGCCGGGTGCGTGTGCATCCTGAAGCCCGGGGCGGCATTGACCTCGACGATCCCGCCATTCACGTCCGCGATCGGTTTTTCCACGGTGGGCGAGACGACGTCGACGCCCGCGATGTCGAGCCCGACGATCTTGGCGATTCTCTCCATCATGCTGATGTTGGACGGGTGGACGGAATCCGTGACGTCGCGCGAGATGCCGCCCGTCGAGAGATTCGCGGTCGTCTTGACGTAGACGGTCTCACCGGCGGCTGGGACCGAATCGGGACCGAGACCCCGGCGGGCCAGATACGTCAGGGAGAGGTCGTCGAGCGCAATCTTGGTCAGGACCTTCTCGTGCCCGATTCCACGGCGAGGATCCTTGTTGGTCTCCTCAACGAGCTCCTGAATCGAGCGCTTTCCGTCTCCCACGACGTGGGCGGGGACGCGCTGGGCCGCACAGATGAACTTCCCGTTGATGACGACGAAGCGGAAGTCGAACCCGTCCAGAAAGCGCTCGACGATGATCTCCTCGCGGTGCTTGCGGGCGTCGCGATAGGCGAGTCTGAGCTCCTGTTCCGTCCGGATGTTGGTCAGGACACCGCGCCCGTGCGAGGCGTCGAGCGGCTTGACGACGACGGGCCAGCCGAGCTTCTGGGCAACGGCCACGGCGTCTTCCTCGTCCTCGACGATGTACCCCTTCGGGACCGGGATCCCGGCTTCACCCAGGAGCCGCTTCGTCAGGTCCTTGTCGCCGGCGATCTCGACGCCGAGAAAGGACGTCGTCGAGGCGATCGTCGCCTGGATCCGTCTCTGCCGGGCCCCCGTTCCGAGGAGGACGAACGACTTCTCGTTCGCCCGCGAGAAGGGGATTCCTCTCCCGACCGCGGCGTCGACGATCGCCTTGGTCGAGGGACCGAGGGAGTACTTCTCTCGCATCCGCTTCAGCTCATCCATCCGCTCGTCGAACTCGAGCGCGGAAACGGAGTCGTCCGCGCAGGCCTCGACGACGTCCAGGGCGAGCTTCCCCGCCTTGATGCCGACGCGCTCCTCCTCCATCTCGTAGACGAGGTTGTAGACCCCGCGCTTCTTCGTCGCGCGGGTCCGGCCGAAGCTGACGGGAATGCCAATCCGGTTCTGGATCTCGATGGCGACGTGCTCCGCCACGTGGCCAATCCACGTTCCCTCCCTGACGCGGGCGAGAAAGCCGCCGGGTGCCCCCTCGGAGCAATAGTGCTCCTGCAGGGTGGGCAACACCTTCAACAGACGGTCGTAGAAACCAGGAATGGTGTTGGTGGGCCTCTCCTCGAACCCGTCCAGATCGATCCGCATCCAGATCGAGGGGCGGTTGGACCAGTAGTTGGGGCCGGAAAGAACCAGGGTCTCGAGTAGCCGGATCCGGTCACGTCCCACGATGCACCTCCGCGTCAGCTCTGAAAGAAACCGAGAGTATATGAGCAGAAGGCAGTCCGCTCGATGTACCGGATCAAACGGCTCATGGCGGCCGGACGCGAGAGGGGCTAGATTGGTCCGGGAAACGGAGGACACATGAAGATCCTGCTCGCAGACTCATTTGACGAATCCCTTCCGGGCCGCCTTTCCGCATTTGGCGAGGTCACGGCCGATCCAGCCCAGCTTTCCAGCGCCGATGTGCTGCTCGTGAGGTCGAAAACCAAGGTCACCCGCGAGTACCTGGACGGCGCGCCGAACCTCAAGCTCGTCATTCGCGGAGGCGTCGGCCTCGACAACATCGATGTCGAGACGTGCCGCCAGCGGGGCATCGAGGTCAAGAACACCCCGCGCGCCTCTTCCGTCGCGGTCGCGGAACTGACGCTCGCCCTCATGCTCGCGATCCCTAACCGCCTGGTCGAGGGCCACATGGGCATGAAGGACGGCAAGTGGCTGAAAAAAGAGCTGAAGAGGACCGAGCTCTTCCAGAAGACGCTGGGCCTCCTCGGGGCCGGTCTGATCGGCACCGAGGTCGCGCGCCGCGCTCAGGCCTTCGGGATGCGGGTAATCGCCCACGACCAGTACATCGCCAACCACGCTCTCGCGGAGCTCGTCGAGCTCGACGAGCTCTTCGCCCAGGCCGACTACATCAGCATCCACCTGCCGCTGACGAACGAGACCCGCGGGATGATCAACCGGCACTCGATCGCCCAGATGAAGGACGGCGTGATCATTGTGAACACCGCCAGGGGCAAAGTCGTCGACGAGAAGGACCTCGCCGACGCGCTCAAGTCAGGAAAGGTCAGGGCCTACGGAACCGACGTCTTCTACGGTGATCCGCCGGATCCGACGAGTCCCATCCTGTCTGCCCCGAGCGTGGTGATGACCCCCCACATCGGCGGCTCGAGCCAGGAGAACCTGCTCCGGATCGGCGACAACGTCGTCGAGCTCCTCAAGAAGTGGAAGCGGGCCTAGCGCCCCGCGCCCAGAAGGAAGACCCCGAAAACCCTCTCCCGCGTTGACGCGCCCCGGCGGGAGAGGGTCCAGAACCCGAGTGGCGCGCGGCCGGTCCGCGAACGCAGGAGAGGAACGGGAGCCGCAACGCCCCGCGACAAGTGTACGTGTTGACACGCGCCCCTGTTCGTCGTCATCCTTGTCTCATCGGAGTCGTTTTCTTGTGACCGAGCGGGACGCCTCGCAGAACCGGTTCTCGAAGGAGGAGATCAGGGCCTCCTCGGACTTCATTCGCCTTTTCGCCGAGGTGGAGGCCGCCTATGAGTCGACCCTCGAGGGCTGGATCCGGGCGCTGGATCTGAGGGACCGTGAGACCGAGGGCCACAGCCGGCGGGTGACCGAGATGACCGAGGCGATCGCGGCCGCCTACGGCATCCAGGGGATGGACCTCGTGGCCGTCAGACGCGGGGCCCTCCTGCACGACATCGGCAAGATGGCGCTCCCCGACCGGATCCTCCTCAAACCAGGTCCGCTGGACGAGGAGGAGACGCTCGAGATGCAGCGCCACCCCGTCTATGCGAAACAGATGCTGTCGGGGATTCCCTTTCTCCGCGCCTCGCTCGACATCCCGGTCGCTCACCATGAAAGATGGGATGGGACCGGGTATCCGTACGGACTGAAGGGCGAGGAAATCCCGCTCGGCGCGCGCCTCTTCGCCGTGGTCGACGTCTGGGACGCCCTCAGCCACGACCGGCCTTACAGGAAGGGCTGGCCGTTGGCGATGGTCCTCGACCACATCCACTCGCTCGCGGGCTCCCACTTCCAGCCAGAGGCCGTTATCGCCTTCGAGCAGGAAATGCACCGCAGAAAACAGATCTGAACCGGGCACAATGAAAAAGGACCCCGCCACCGGGGTCCCGCGGCTGGACCAGACCGTCAAAGGGCTACTTGCCCAGCATCCCGTTCTTCAGATCGTCAGACGGCGGCTTGGGGCCGAACCAGAGAGAGAACAAGACCTCCGCGAAGTCCTTGCCCTCGATCGTGCCGGTGTCCTTGCCATCCTGATTGATGATCGTGCCGGTCCCCGGGATGTAGGCGAAGGTCCACTTCGTACCATCCTTGACGTCCTTGACGAGCGCGAGGAACTTGTCGATGTTCGCCTTCTGGGCGCCCATCTTCGCGGCCGCGTTGGCCTGGAAGCCTTCCTGGTAGGTCTCGACGAGCTTGGCCCGCTCGACCGACCTGAGGAATTGCATCGAAACGGCCTTGGGAACGTCTCCGGTCAGGACCGTGTTGGCGTCCTTCGTCGGAGTCTCGAGGTAGAGACCGCCGACATAGACCTTGAAGATCGCTTTTTTACGCAGGCCGAGACCGTTGAGCTTCAGCGTCTTGCCCGCGATGGTCGTCGTGTCGGGCAGGTTCACTCCCGCCATTTCCTTGGCGGAAACCGGAAGGGCCACGGCAAAGAGCATCGCGGCGAGGGAAAACGCACCGAGGCGGGACAGGGTCCTGGCAGTCATCAGTTCCTCCTTCACTCTTGGGGAAAGCATACCTGAGTGAGGGCGGGGCGGACGACCCGATCGCGTCAGTCGAGCTTCGCCGGGCGCAGGAGCGAGTTCGGGTTCTCTCCGGCGCGAAGCGACAATTCCGCCCCCTCCTCCGCGTACCCGAGGCACTCGAAGAGGTTCCGCACCGCCTGGCCGAGCCGGTCGTTGCCCACCCCGAGCTCTTCGATGAGCACGACCAGCTTCCGAGCGATGCCGGTGGCCTGCTCGCAGACCTCCGCGCAGTCCTCGCCCGGGTCATTCTCGGCGTCGAAGGGATTCAGGACCTCGGCGAGCTCGGCCAGCACGTTCCCGAGCTCCCCGGTGTCGAGCTCGTCCCTCTCGAGGACGGGAGCGAGCCGGGCCTCGATTCTCTGCGCGATCGTCCGGGCGTGGGGAACGTTGACGGGAATCCCGTTCACGCCCGGACCCCCTCAGGCCTGGATCTCGTTGAAGCGCGCCACCCTCGAGAAGTTGTCGCGCATCGCCCGCAGGAGCGAGAGCCTGTTGTTCCTCACGGCCTCGTCGTCGACCATCACCATGACTTCCTTGAAGAACCGGTCGAGGCTCGGCCCGAGGGACGCCATGATGCGGAGCGCCTCTTGGTACTTCCTCTTCTCGTTGAGCATGTCGAGCATGAACTTCGCCTGGAAGAAGTCGGAAGCGAGCTGCCGCTCGGCGTCCTCGCTCATCAGGCCGGGGACCGGTTCTTCCGGGATCTCCCCGCCAGCCTGGACAAGGATGTTCTGGATTCGCTTGAAGGCCAGGGAGAGAGGAACGAAGTCCTCCTGGGAGCGGATGGCCGCAACAGCGGTCACGCGGTCGAGAGCGTCCGTGACGTCCCCGCAGTCGGTCGTCAGGACGGCCTGGATCTCGTCGTACTTGAAACCGCGCTTGTCGAGGAGGAAGCGAAGACGCTCGATCAGGAAGTCGTAAAGCTCCGAGAGAGCCTCTTCCGCCTCGCGCGGGAGCGACCCGTGGAGCGCGAAGGCGGCCTCACAGGCCCTTCTGAGGTCGAGTCGCCATCCCTTCTCGAGCAGGATCCTCACGACGCCCAGACCCGCGCGCCTGAGGGCATAGGGGTCCTTCGACCCGGTCGGGACGAGCCCGAGGCCGAAGAGGCCGGTCAGCGTGTCGATGCGGTCGGCCAGGGCCGTGATGGCCCCCACGTCTCCGCGCGGCAGCCCGTCCTCGGCCGAGGCGGGCAAGTACTGGTCGTAGATTGCCTGCCAGACCTCATCCGTTTCCCCCTGGTACCGGGCGTAGATGCCCCCCATGACGCCCTGCAGGTCGGTGAACTCCCGGACCATGCTGGTGACGAGGTCTGTCTTCAGAAGACGCGCGGCCCGGAGCGCCCAGACGGCCTGGTCCTCCTTCCCGAGCTGCGAGGCGAGGATGTCGGAGAGGTTCTCGAGCCGCTCGGTCTTGGCCCGATAGTCGCCCAGCTTCTCCTGAAACTGGAGGTGGGAAAGGAACTCGAGCCGGTCCTCGAGAGGCTTTCTGAGGTCTTCCTCGAAGAAGAACTTCGCGTCGGCGAAGCGGGCTTCGAGCACCCACTCGTTTCCCTGGACGATCAAGCCCTTCGGATCTGTGGTGTGGTCGGAGACCGCCAGGAAGAACGGCGCCATCGTTCCCTCGGCGCTTCTCACGGGGAGGACCTTCTGGTGCTCGCGCATGGAGGTCACGAGAACCTCCTCGGGCAAGGCCAGGAACGCCGGATCGAAGGATCCACAGACGAGTCCCGGGATCTCGACGAGGTCGGCCCAGGTTTCGACCAGGCCCCCAGCGTGCGCGGGCACGCCGCCAGCCTCCCCCGCGAGCGATTCGGCCTTCTCCTGGAGCACCCGGCGCCTTTCGATAAAGTCGGGCTCGACGTGATGCAAGCGGAGCTTGGCGAAGTAGTCCTCTACCCCGGTGATGATCAGGCGCGCCTTCGAGAGTGTCCTGTGACCCATCGTCGTCCGTGAGGACTCGACGCCGAAGACGGTGAGCGGCACGACGAGACCGTCAAAGAGAGCCACGATCGAGTGGACGGGACGGACCCAGTTGTACCGGCCGTCTCCCCACCTCATCATCCGCGGGAAGGTCATCTTCTCGATGACGGGCGGAAGGATGTCGGCCAGGATGTCGGTCGTGGGGCGCCCCTCGATGGTCTTTCGGGCCACCACGTATTTCCCTTTCGGGGTCGTCGTCACCGTCAGCGTTCCGAGGTCGACCCCCTGGGACCGCGCGAAACCCTCGGCTGCCTTCGTCCAGTTCCCCTCCTTGTCGAGCGCCGCCGACAGGGGCGGGCCCACGACGTCGAGGACGGCGTCGTCCTGCATCTCCGGGAGGTCCTTGGCAACGAGAACGAGCCTCCTTGACGTCGAGTAGGTGAAGAACGTTCCGTTGATCCGCTCGGCGGCAAGACCCTTGGCAACACCTTGCAGGAGGTCCTTGCGGGCGGTGCCGATCACTCCCGCCGGGATCTCCTCGGCCAGGATTTCGAGAAGGAACTCACTCATGACAGGATCTCCTCGGGCATCTGGGGCTCCGCGGGCGGCTCGGGCGGAGGCATGAGGGGGAACCCGAGCGCCTTGCGGGACTCGACATACGCTCCGGCACACGCGACCGCCAGGTCCCTGACCCTGCGAATCACACCGACGCGGTCGGTCGCGGAAACGGCTCCTCTGGCATCGAGGATGTTGAACGTGTGCGAGCACTTCAGGGTCTGATCAAAGGCCGCCAGGACGAGCCCGGCGGACAGCGCCCGCCTCGCCTCGGCCTCCGAGCGCTCGAACTGATCCTGATAGAACCCCGTGTCCGCGACCTCGAATCCGTACTTGGAGATCTCGTATTCCTCTTGCTTGCGAACGGCGCCGTACGGGATGCCGGGGGCCCACTCGATGTCGTAGACACTCTTCTTCTTCGTCAGGAACATCGTGAGGCGCTCGAGGCCATAGGTGATCTCGGCCGTGATCGGCGCCAGGTCGATTCCCCCGGCCTGCTGGAAGTAGGTGAACTGCGTGATCTCCATGCCGTCGAGCAGGACCTGCCAGCCCACACCCCACGCACCCAGGGTCGGCGACTCCCAGTTGTCTTCCTCGAAGCGCAGATCGTGATCGGCGGGCTCGATCCCGAGCGCCATCAGGCTCTCGATGTACAGGTCCTGAATGTCGATCGGCGACGGCTTGATGACCAGCTGGAACTGGTAGTGCTTCACGAGCCGGAACGGGTTCTCGCCGTAGCGGCCGTCGGCGGGACGGCGGGACGGCTGAACGTACCCGCATCGCCACGGCTCTGGACCGAGGACTCGCAAGAAAGTGGCCGGGTGCATCGTCCCGGCTCCGACCTCGATGTCGTAGGGTTGCTCGATCAGGCAGCCCTTCGAGGCCCAGAACTCCGACAGCTTCAGGATGAGATTCTGAAAGTTCATCGTAACCTCGGTGTTGACCGTTCCAAGACGGGCGGGCGGCCGGAAGGTTAGCACGGCGAGCGGGGCGTCGCGTCCAGCACTCCGAGCAGGGCGTAGCTCTTCAACTCGAAGCCCAGGAAGTGACGGCGGACCTCCCGCGCGATCATCTCGGCACCCAGAAGAGCTTCTCTTTCTTGCGCCTGGGGCAGCCGGACCGCGGGGAGGGGAGAGGCGGTTATGGACTGCAGAAGAGCGACCGTTCCTTCCGTCACCAGGGGCCGGCCCCGTTCCCCGCAATCCGGGTGCAGGAGGAACGGTCCAGAGGGCTCGAAGGCGGCCTTGCCCGAGAGGGCGTTCCCGCAGACCGAACATGTCCGGACCGACGGGAAGATTCCGGCCAGCTTCAGGATCCAGCACTCGAAATAGCGGCCCGCCAGCGGACCAGGCGCCTGTCCCTCGATCAGCGCGTCGAGCACGTGGCGAATCAGGCGGTAGGTCTCCTGCACCGCCATCTCGGGAGGGCAGAAGGCAAGCGCGCTCTCGGCCATGTAAGGGAGGAGCAGGGCCGTATCCGGCCTCATCGCCAGCGAGAACGCGCTCTGTCTCGGCTCGATCTCCCGCACGCTCCCGAGGTCGCTTCCCTCCCTGCGGAAGACCGAGATTTCGACCTCGGTCAGGAGCTGGAGCGAGGCTGCCCGTTTCGATCTGCCCCTGGCGCCATGGACGACAGCTCGCAGGAGCCCCCGCTCTCTCGTCAGGACGGTGGCCACGACATCCTTCTCGGAGAGAATGTCGACTTTCAAGATGAACGCCGAGGCAGAGAACAGCACGTTGGATCCCGAAAAGACCCCGGGCCGGCTCCCCAAGACCGTGGTCTCTCTCGGATGGGTCTCCTTCTTGACCGATGTCTCCTCGGAGATGATTTTCTCGCTTCTGCCGGCCTTTCTGTCCACTCTTCCGGGAGCGCCGGCCGTGGCGCTGGGCTGGATCGAGGGTGTCGCCGAGGCGACGGCCTCGGCCGTGAAGGTCGTGTCGGGGCGGGTCACGGATGTCCTCGAGAAGAAGAAACCTCTCGTCCTCTCGGGATACGGGCTCTCGGCCGCCGTCCGCCCCCTGACCGCGCTCGCCACGGCGTGGCCCGCCGTCCTCGCCCTGCGCTTTCTCGACCGGATCGGCAAGGGGGTTCGCTCCGCGCCCCGCGACACGATCATCGCGTCGGTGACCGCGCCGAATCAGCGCGGGGCGGCGTACGGTCTCCACAGGGCGTTCGACAACGCCGGAGCCGTCCTCGGACCGCTCCTCGGCGCGGCCCTCCTGAGCTTCTTCGCGCTCCCGTTACCCTCGATCTTCGCCCTCTCGGCGATCCCGGGCCTCCTCTCCGTTCTCGTTCTCGTCTTTTTCGTGAAGGAGGCATCCGCCCCCTCGAGGGTCCGAAGCGTGGCGGGACCTCCCGCTCCTCTGCCGGCCTCGTTCAAGCGCGCGGCCTCCCTCATCTTTCTCTTCACCCTCTCGGCGTCCTCCGACAGCTTCCTTTTGCTGAAGGCGAGGGAGACCGGAATGGCGCTCGCTTCGGTCCCTCTCCTCTGGGCGTTCTCGAACTTCATCCGGGCCGCCTTCTCCCGATTCGGTGGCGGCCTGTCGGACCGTGTCGGCCGCCGGAAGGTCCTCTTGGGAGCCTGGAGCCTGTACGCGGTCTGCTACGCCCTCTTCGCCTTCGTGACGACGCCCCTCGCGATGGTCGCGGTCTTTGCCGTGTATTCCCTGCACTCGGCGCTGTCGGAGGGAACCGAGCGAGCCCTGATCGCCGACCTCGTCCCGCACGAGAGCCGCGGGCGGGCCTTCGGCTGGTTCCACGGCCTCTGCGGGCTGGCGGCCCTGCCGGCCAGCGTGGTCTTCGGCGCCCTGTGGCAGAGGTGGGGATCAGGGGCGGCCTTTCTGACCGGCGCCGGAATCGCCGCGGCGGCGGCCCTCGGCCTGCTCCTTCTTCCCCTTCACGCCGAGGGGGAGGCCCGGAGGGCCCGTCAGGGATGAACGACTAGGGGGACGGACGGCGGCGCTTGAACCCCAGCTCGGGAGTTCCCATCCGGATCCCTCCCGAATCCGCCGACATCCCGAAGGCCAGGGAAGGAGCGGGACGGCCGATGAGGTACCCCTGGGCGTAGTCGACCTTCATCTCCGCCAAGAGGGTCAAGACGTCGAACGTCTCCACCCCTTCGGCGATGGTCTTCAGACCAAGGCCATGAGCCATCTCGTTCATCCCCCTCACGAAGACCTGGTCGAACTCGGAGTTCGTCAGGTTCCGGACGAAGGAGATGTCGAACTTCAGGTAGTCGAGGGGCAAGGTGCGGAGGTGGGAGAACGCGGAGTACCCCACGCCGAAGTCGTCGAGGGCGAACCGGATTCCCTTCTCCCTGAGTTTCTCGATGAAGGCCCGCGTTCTCTCGGTACTCCTGATCGCGACGGTCTCGGTGATCTCGAGGATGAGGTCGGAGGCCGAGTTCCCGGTCGCCTCGAGCATCTCGAGAATTCGCGCGGGCAGCGAGTCGTCATCGAGCGACTGGGCCGAGAGATTCACGGCGACGGCGCCCCACGACTTTCCAGCCCTGCGCAGCGACTGGATCCTCTCCAGGGAGGCTTTCAGAACGACGAGATCGAGGCGGGGTGACAGTCCAAAGTGATCGGCCGCGGGGAGGAACTCGGAGGGGAACCGAACCCCCGCGGGAGACACCCAGCGCGCCAGGGCCTCGTTCTTTTCCAAACGGCCGGACGTGAGGTTCAAGACGGGCTGGAAATAGGGCACGAAGGCCCCCGAGTCGAGCCCCTCGAGGATCTCCTCGCGGCGCCGCCAGAGGCCGGCCATGCGCGTCGTCTCCCCGGGCCGGATCTCGGCGACGCGCCACTGATTCCGCCCCCGCTCCTTGGCGTCGTGCAGGGCGGCGTCGGCGGCGGCCAGGAGCTCGCGGGCCGAGTGTCCATGCTGCGGGAGGCTCGCCACGCCGAAGCTCGCCGTCATCCGGAGCTTGAGGCCGTCCGCCACCGTCAGGCCCTGGGCGCCGAGGGCGGAGAGCAGTTTTCTCGCCACGGCGGGAGCGTTGTCGACGGAGGTCTCCGGGAGGAGGATCCCGAACTCGTCGCCTCCCAGGCGGGCCACCATGTCCGGCTTTCTGAGATTCTCGCGAAAGAGCTGCCCCACCATCACGAGAGTCTGGTCTCCGGTCGCGTAGCCGGAGGTCTCGTTGATCTCCCGGAACCGGTCGAGGTCGGCCAGGATCAGCGTCAGCTGCCGGGACTTCGCGGTGGAGAGGTTGATGGCCCGTTCGAGCTGCGCGAGGAACCAGTCCCGGTTGGGCAAATGGGTCAGCGAGTCGGTCTCCGCGATCTGGGTGACCTGCCGGAGGAGCTCGATCCTCTGCTGTTCTCCCTCGCGGCGCCTCGAGATGTCTCTCTGGAACGAGATCCAGTGCGTGAGGGTGCCGGTGTAGTCGAAGACCGGCTCGATCGAAATCTCGGCCCAGAACGTCCGGCCGTCCTTCTTGTAGTTCAGGATCTCCACCCTGATCGGATCCCTCTGATCGAGCGCCTGCCGGATCCTGTCCCGTGTCATCGGGTCGGTCTGGGCACCCTGCAAGAAGCCCGCCCGCCTTCCGAGGGCTTCTTTCTCTTCGTATCCGGTCAGGTCCACGAAGGCGGGATTCACGGCGATGATCCTCTCCGTCGCGTCCGTCAGGACGATGGCGGACTGGGCCTGCGTGAAGGCCGAGGCGAGGATCTTGGCCAGCTGGGAGGGAAGAAGGCTCTCCCTTCCGGGAGGCTGTATCCCCGGGAACGTGGCCTCTCCGTGCCCGTGATCCTCGATTTCGTCTCCCTCGTCAGCCATCGCCGCGCCGCTATTCTAGGCAGGCTGTCATCCCGAGGAGAGAGTCTTTTCACTCTCCTGTTTCAGCAGGGGAATCGGGCGGGAGGAGGGAAAGGCGGTAGACCACCTCCCGGGCGAGCTGGACGTACGCCTGAGCACCGGGTGAGCGGAGCTGGTTTCCGGCCACGGGGCCTCCCCCGCCGAACTCGAAGACGAAGCTGTCGCTTTTCGGGATGACGGTCTCGAAGACGGCTTCCTCCGGGAAGGAGGCCCAGATCTGCTCCGCGACTCTCGCCTGGGCCTCGATTCTGGGCTCGTACATCGTGATCACGACCCCCGACAGTTCGAGCCGCGAGTTGTACGAAGACCGGATGGAGAAGAGCGACTTCAAGAAGGACGGGAGTGTACGCAGGGCGAGCGGATGGGCCTGGAGCGGAACGAGGACTCCCTGGGCGGCGACGAGGGCCGCGATGGTCAGGGGGCTCAAGCCGGCGGGAGTGTCGATCAGAACGAAGTCGTATCTCGAGGCGACGAGTCCGAGAGCGGCTTCCAGGCGCCCAGGATCGGCCGAGAGGAGAAGGCTCGCCTTCCTCGCGTCGATCTCGTCGTCCACCGTTCCGGCCAGGCAGGCATCCAGGCCGCTGATGCCGGTTTCGACGAGGATGGAGTCGAAATCGCCCCCGGTCTCGAGAAGGGTGAAGAGCCCGGGATTGCCGAGGAGGTGGACGAGCCCGAGCCCGTGCAGGACTCCGTTTTGAGGATCGAGGTCCACGAGAAGGACCCGGTGCCCGAGCGCGGAGAGGGCCGCGCCCAGATTGACGACCGTCGTCGTCTTTCCAACGCCCCCCTTGTTGCTCGCCACCGCGAGAATACTCGTCATGCTGCGTCCCCGGCGCGGGTCACTCGCCCTCCCTCCCCCCGAGGCTTGTTCTGAGGCTCGAGAAGAGAGTTTACCTTCGAGCGGCTTTCTGGCCGACGGATGACCGAAAAACCGCCCTGAGGCTAGAATCCGGCCGATGTCTGGCCCCGTTTGGAAACTCATGCGCATGAGCGGTCCCTGTGACTGCTGCGGCGAGACGGCGGACGAACTCCTCGCCGTCGGGACCGTCGCCGACTTCGTCTTCCGTCCCGACTTCGCCTACTGCCGTGTCTGCTACGACCGCTACAACGGCCGCCACGACGAGCTGCATCCCGAGGCCGTCGCCGAACAGCGCGCTCCCCGGCTGATCTCCAGGCCCGACGACGTTTCCGACATCGAGTGAGCTCGTCTCGGACGAATCTGACGGACGAGGGCCGGCCGGAAAGAGGGCAGGATGATGAGGAACGGAACCGCGTCCGTGGCGGCTGAAGACTTGCTGGACCACTTCTCGGGAACTCCCCTCTCGCCTCTGGCGGAGAAGGTCGCGAAGGGGATCCGGCTGTCTTTCGACGACGGGGTGGCTCTCTTCGAGTCGCCTGACTTCCACGGAGTCGCCCGCCTGGCGAACTGGGTGAGAGAAAAGCGCCACGGGAACCGGGGATATTTCAACGTCAACCGCTATCTCAACCCGACGAATCTCTGCTGGGTGGACTGTGGCCTCTGCGCTTGGGCCCGCAAGCCGGGAGTACCCGGGGGCTACACGATGGCCATCGAGGAAGCCCTCTCGGAGGCCGCCAGCGGGTGGCACGACGGGATCACCGAACTCCACATCGTCGGGGGCCTGCACCCCTCCCTCCCCTACGAGTACTACACGGGTCTCCTCCGCGCCCTGAGGGCTCGGTTCCCCGGCGTTCACCTCAAGGCGTGGACGATGGTCGAGCTCGACTGGATCGCCCGGATCGGCAAGAAACCGGTCGAGGACGTGATCCTCGAGCTGAAGGCCGCGGGCATGGACTCCTGTCCCGGAGGCGGAGCCGAGATCTTCGCCAAGCCGGTGAGGGACATCATCTGCACGAACAAGATCACGGGCGAGCGCTGGCTCGAGCTGGCCCGGCTCTGTCACCAGAGGGGCGTCCCGACGAACGTGACAATGCTCTACGGCCACGTCGAGTCGGTAGAAGACCGTGTCGACCACCTCGTGAGGATCCGCGAACTCCAGGACGAGACCGGCGGGTTTCTCGGGTTGATCCCGCTTGCCTTCCACCCCGAGGGAACGCAGCTGCCTGACGTCCCTCCCGCGACGGCCCTGCTCGATTTGAGAGTGATCGCGGTCTCGCGCCTGATGCTCGACAACATCGACCACATCAAGGCGTACTGGGTGCAGATCGGGGAGAAGCTCGCCCAGGTCGCGCTCCACATGGGGGCGGACGACCTCGTCGGCACGGTCACCGAAGAGACGATCACGCATGCGGCCGGCGCCGAGACCGAGGCCGGTCTCTCCCGTCAGGCGATCGAAGCCCTCATCCGGGGCGCCGGGCGCGAGCCATTCGAGCGGGATGCCTACTACGAAAGAGTGATCCGCGACGAGACCGGACGCGTCGTTCGGGCGAACCGCCACGACTTCGCTCCGGCGTCAGCCCCCCCGGTTTCACACCCGGGCCCAGAACACGGACCCGCGACAATCGACCCGGCCCTCGCGTCCTCCTGACCGCTCTTTCCTCGCCTCCCCTTGCGAAGGGGAGGCCGGGCCCTCAGGCCCGGGTGGGGTCTGGCGGCGTTCGGATCGAAGAACTCTCTTCCATCCGTGCCCCGGCGTGGACCCTTCCGGCCCTCCGGGCCGCCTCCCCTTCGTGAGGGGAGGCGGCGAGGGGACCGAGAACCTCAGTCCGCCTTGAGCCTGACGACCGCGATGAACTGCTGAGGACGCGGCTGCGAGCGGAGAACGTAGAACCGGACCCAGTCCTTCTTCGCGGCGGCCTTCATCTCGCGCTGATAGTCATCGACCGAGGCAATCTCGACCCCGTTGACTTCCAGGATGACGTCTCCCTCGGTCAGGTTCGCGTCGGCGGCCGGAGAGACGGCCCTGACCCCCGAGATGACGACTCCGCGGGTCGCGGACTTGTCGAGGTTGTAGGTCCTCTTGAGAGCCGGAGTCAGGTTCTGGATCGTGATCCCGATCGTCTCCTTGGACTCCTTCTCGCTCTCCTCGACTTCCGGCCGCTCCCCCTCGACGTTGCGCGTCTCGAGGGAGGCCGTCGCGCTCTTTTCCTTTCCGTCGCGCAGGAACGTGATCACGACCTTCGAGCCCGGAGCCTTGCTGGAGACGTAGTCGATGAGGTCGCGATTGGTCTTGATGAGCTGATTGTCGACCTTGAGGATGACATCCCCGTGCTTGAGGCCGGCCTTGTCAGCGGGCATCCCCTTCTCGACCGACTGGACGATGACGCCCTCGGCGCTCTTCAGGCCGAACGCCTCCTGGTAGCTTTTGTCGATCGGCGCGATGGTCACGCCCAGGTAGCCCCGGACGACCTTCCCCTGCTTGAGCTGGGGCAGGAGCTGCTGGGCGACGTTGATCGGGACGGCAAAGCCGATGTTCTGCGCGAAGCGGGAGATCGCCGTGTTGATCCCGATGACCTCGCCGTAGATGTTGACGAGAGGACCGCCGGAGTTGCCGAAGTTGATGGCCGCGTCTGTCTGGATGAGATTCTCGAAGTTCTGGGTGGCCCGGGAAAGGCCCGCCTGCCGCCCCTTGCCCGAAACGACCCCCACCGTGACCGTCTTCTCGAACTGGAGGGGATCCCCGATGGCGACGACCCAGTCTCCCGGCCGCATCCTGTTGGCGTCCCCCATCTTCACAGTCGGGAACGGCTTGGCGCCGTCGATCTTCAGAAGGGCGAGGTCCGTGGCCGGATCCCGTCCGACGATGCGGGCCTTGTAGACATCCCGCTCGCCGACCGTGACTTCCACCTTTTCGGCTCCGTCGACCACGTGGTGGTTCGTCAGGACGAAGCCATCCGCCTCGATGATGAAGCCCGTTCCCCCGGAGAGCTCGCGATGCTCGGAGTCCTCGTCCTCGCGCCCTCGCTTCTTGTCGGGCGGGAAGAAGAAGTCGAATGGTCCCTCGCCCTCTCCCCAGTTGTGGTAGGGCGTGCGGCGAGTGTCTTCCTTGACGATGTCTGTGGCCCGGATCGAGACGACGGCCGGCATGACGAGCTCGGCGACGTCGGCAAACGACGGAAGGGCCGCCGGAGAGGCGGCCTTTCCGCCTCCTCCCGAACCGGGATCCGCGGGTCCCGGAACGGCCGCGGTCGTTGCGGGGCCCCTCTCGGCGGAGGCTCCCCGGGTCAGATCAAGACTGCCGGCGAGGATCATCCCGAAGACGACCCCACCGGATACCAGAGCTGCGATCGACAGGACCTTGGTCTTGGTGCGCATAGATTCCTTCATCATAGCCATGTGTTCCCGCGCAAGAGTGATGCCGGATTCCGCCACGCCGTTTCGACGCTTGCGGCGGCGGGACGCCTAACGGTTCCAGTTCGGGACCTCTTCGGGGCGGAGGTTGTAGAAGAACCCGATCGTCACTCCCTCGCGGTCGGTGTTGAGATCCGCCGGAAGAGGCTTGAAGGGGCTCGCGTGCCGGATCGCCATGGCGGCGGCGTTGTCAAACGGCGGGACCCCTGACGACTGAAGGATTCTCACGTCCTCGACGGTCCCGTCCCGGCGGATGTAGAACTTGATGACCAGCCATCCCTTGACCCCATAGTGAGCCAGCCCCGGAACCTCCCAGTTCCGCTTGATCTTGCGGACCATCTCGGCCGCGTAGGAGCTCCAGTCGTAGTTCTTGGTGTCAAACGACAGGGGTCCGTTGTCGACAAATCCCCCGTCGCTGTTGAACCCGGCCCCTCCATCGCCCCCCTGGTCTCCCATCCGGGCAGCGCGGGCCGCGTCCTCGGCCGTCATCCCCGAAAGGGGCGAGACGGGCAGACCGGAAAGCCCGCGGCGAGAGAGGCTCTCGGCCGAAGCGACCGGCGCCTCTCGCTGCGGAGGAGGATAGGGGGCGGCCTTCGCGGTCTGCGACCCGTCGGCGCCGGCGTTCTCGGCCATCTTCTGGGATCTCTGCCCGGCCGCGAGGTCCTGAATGCCCTGCTTGGCAACGGATTTCGGAGTCTCGGCCTTGGGGAGAGCGGGGTCTCCCCCGTGGGCCCGGCGGCTCTCGTCCGAGGGAAGGACCCTCTTGAGGGCGGATTCCTGACGCTGTCCGGGCGCGGGGTAGAAGTGGACCGGGATGGGCGGAGGCTTCTCAGGGACCTGAAGCAGCTTCACGAGCCCCATCGGGTCCGGCATGTTCTCGGGCTTCACGTTCGCTTTGGACTCGGGTCTCGGAATGAGGAGCCAGAGCGTCGCGAGCAAGAGGTGCGCGATGAGGGACAAGGCCGTTCCCCACTCGAGATCGAGGGTCCACGGTTTCTTGTCGCGAACCCTCTCGACGTCGCCCTCCAGGGAGGAGAGATGAAGGGGATCCGGATCCGGGTCGCGGGGCCTGAAGAACGGGTCCTGCTCGGGGTCGAGGCCACCGGCTGGCGGCCAGGGCTTCGCGAGGCTGTCGATGTTTTCCGGTTCGTTCAGGCGGACGACGGTGAGATGGCTGATGGTGTCCTCGAATTGGGGCTTTTCGGCACCGGGAGTAAGACCATGGAAGAGGCGTGCCAGACCGGAAAGATACTCGAAAAACAGGCAGGGTCCCGCGGCTTGAGCGTCCCGGGGGCTTCTGTTAGCATGCCGCGCGGTAACGTTTTCCTTGGAAAGCGGGCTCGACCCGCTTTTTTGTTCCGCAAGAAACCCTAGAGCCCTTCTCAAACACTCCGGAGCCTGCCCAAACCTTCGTGACCGCCTCGACACATCCGCCGCTCCCCTTCGGACCCGAAGTCGTTGAAGACCTGCGAGCCAGCCTGGCTGGACTGGGGCTTGTGCTGTGCCACATCGCCTGGGTCCCGCGAAAGCGTCGCGGAGTGCTGACGTTCTTCATCGACCGCGACGGCGGGGTCACGCTCGACGACTGCGAGGCGGCCAGCCATGCTCTCGAGGGGAAGCTCGACACCCTGGAGGAACTGGGCGGTTCCTACCTCCTCGAGGTCTCTTCCCCGGGGCTCGATCGTCCCCTCTGGACGGTTGCGGACTGTGAGAGATTCACCGGCCGGCGGGTGCGGGTTCAATTGCACGAACCCGTGGAGGGCACGGCACGGTTGAAGGGCTTGCTCGAGAGCGTCTCGGGGAGCCTCCTGACCATCCTTGATGAGGACCGGCAACGCCGCTACACTGTTCAATTCGGTGACGTCAAGCTCGCCCGGCTGATTCCGGAGTTCTGAGACTCCGGACGGGAAGAAGGACGGGACGTTGACCGCGAACCCTAATGGAGAGACACACGCGATGACATCAACTGAGGCCCCGAACCGAAACGGTACGAACGGCGCCTCCGCGTCGAAGGGCAAGGCCCAGCGGGGGACAAAGGTCGCAAAGGCCGTGAAGGCTCCCCCGCCGACCCGGGCGGAGGAGATCCTCGGGGCATTGGAGACCGCCTCGAAGGACCGTGAAATAGACAAGGAGCGGTTCGTGACGGCCCTCGAGGAGGCCGTCGCCACGGCTGCCCGGCGCGTCTATCGCGTGCGAGAAATGGCCGCCCACGTCGACTTGCGGACGGGCGACATCACCGCCTGGACTCCGTACCGCATCGTCGAGAAGAAGACGAAGCCGGAAGTTCCCATCCTCGATCCTGACGACATCCCGCTCGGGAAGATCGCGGCCGCGCCTGCTCCGCTCCTCGAGCACGAGAAAGAGGCGAAGCTGCCCTGGATCGAGGTCTTGCTCGACGAGGCTCGAGCCCTCGTGACGTCGGGCGAGCTCGCCGACAAGCCGTGGGAGATCATCCGGGACCCGGATGGCGCGCCATACGTCTTGAAGGATGTCGACGAGGCCGTGGCCGGCGACGAGATCCGCTACTACAGGTCGACCGAGGGCCTCGGCCGCATCGCGGCCCAGAGCGCCAAGCAGGTCCTTTACCAGAAGGTCCGCGAGGCGGAGCGCGACAAGATCTACGACGAGTACATCCGGAAGGTCGGAGAGCTGATCACCGGGACCGTCAAGAGATTCGAGAAGGGGAACATGATCGTCGACCTCGGAAAGACCGAGGCCGTGATCCCCAAGGAACACCAGTCGCGCGCCGAGCGGTACACGCAGGGCGAGCGCGTCCGGGGCGTTCTCGTGGACGTCCAGAAGAACCAGAAGGGCGCCCAGCTGATCCTCTCGCGCACCTCCCCCGAGCTCCTGAAGAGCCTCATGCGCATGGAAGTCCCCGAGATCTACGACGGATCCGTCGTCATTCGCGGGTGCGTGCGGCACGCGGGTGAGCGGGCCAAGGTCTCGGTCTCCTCCCGCGAGCGCGACGTCGACCCGGTGGGGGCGTGCGTTGGAATGCGCGGGGCGCGCGTGCAGGCGATCATGCGGGAGCTCCGAGGCGAGCGAATCGACATCATCCAGTTCTCGGATGACCTCGTGACCTACGCCCAGAACGCCCTCTCGCCGGCCAAGATCACCCGCGTGTCGGTCATGCCGACCCAGGAAGAGGAGCAGGAAGACAGACCCGTCCCCATCCCGGTGATCGAGTGCCTGGTCGAGGACGACCAGCTCTCGCTGGCGATCGGCAAGAAGGGCCAGAACGTCAAGCTGGCCTCCGAGCTCATCGGAGCCCGGATCGACATCAAGAGCGAGCAGGCCGTCAAGGCGGAGGTCGCCAAGACCCTGCAGATGATGATGCTCCTGACGGAACGGCGGAAGACGGCCCTGGCCGACATTTCCGGAATCCTCGAGGAGTGGCTGCCCGCCTTCACGGATCAAGGGATAGAAACCGCGGGAGACTTCCTGGAGATCGGGGACGGCGAGTCGGAAGACGACATCGCCGCCTGGAACGCGATCGATCTCGACGAGGCTTCGAAGGAAGAAGCGCTCGAGATCGTCCGGGAGTTCGTCAACGCCAGCGGCGAGGGCGAGGCCCTCGAAGAAGAACCCGGCGGCGATGAAGGCCAGGACGCCCTCGAAGCCACCGCAGAGGAACAGGGCGAGGTCAGCGAGGGCGAAGACCTCGAACCCGAAGCCACCGAAGCGACCACGGAGAAGCTGAATCAGTGAAGACCACGTCCGCCAAGTTCACGGTCACCGAGCTCGCCAAGATGATGGGAAAACCGGCGAGTGAGGTCCTCTTTCTGCTTCAGGGAATCGGCGTCGACGTGAAGAACGTCGAGTCGGTGCTCGACCCGCTCACCGTCCAGGCGCTCTTGAGCGGCAAGACCCAGGCTCCCCGTCAGCTGATCGTCCGGCAGACCCCAGCGGCGGCTCCGCAGGCGCCGGCCGCCGCCCCATCCGGGGCCCGGCCGAAGACCGAACGCGCCGCTCTCAAGAGAATCAAGATCGTCGAGAAGTCAGGCGCCGAGACCGAAGTCCCCCTGACAGGTCCGGAGGGAGGGACCCTCCCGTCCGAGACCGGAACGCCGGCCTCGGCGGTCGAGACCGTGGTCTCGGAGGCAGCCGTCGAATCGGCGGCCCCCGCCGCCGTCGAGCCCGTCTCCGTCCCCGCGCCTCTGCCCGCCGTCATCACGGAACCGGTCATCCCCGTGACCGCCGCCGCGCCCGAACCGGTGGTCCCGGTCGTGGAGGAGCCCATCGCGGCTCCGGTCATGGCCGCCGCTCCGGTCGAGGCGCCAGAGCCCGAAGTTGCGATTCAGCCTTCCGCCGTCGCCCCCGAGCCGGTGGAACAACCGGCCGTGGCGGCCGAGACCGCGCCACCGGCCCCGGCGGCCGAGGCCCGGACCGAACCGGTACCGGCGCCCGCCGCCGCCGTCACGCCCGCGGCTGCTCCTTCCGCCGAACCGGCGGCAGCCCCGGCGCCGAGCGTTCCGGCTCCGCCCGCTCGTCCGGCCTCCGCCGGTCCCTCGAGGCCCACGTCACCCCAGCGTCGTCCGGCACCCGCGCCCGGCTCGGCTCGACCCGCTGCCCCGTCGCGGCCCGAGTACCAGGGACGCGGCGAGCACGCGGGCCGGGGAGAACCCCGCCAGCGTCCGGCCCAGCAGGCGTCTTCGGAGACGCAGCGTCCGGCCGCAGCCGCGGGTCCGGCGAAACCCTCCGCTCCCGGAGGAGCTCTCGGACGGCTTCTCAGCCGGACCGGACAGAGTTCCCTTTCGGCCCTCAGACCAGCGGCCCCGCCGCCCAGCACCTCATCTCATCCGGGCCCGGCATCCCATTCGGCTCCCACGTCCCACCATGCCCATCACGCGCCTCACACCGAGGCCCGGCCGCAGGCTGGGCAGGAAGCTCCCACTCGAGTGCCGGCTCACGAGAGGACCGGCTCGCACGCCGGTCCAGCGATCCAGCGGCCGGCCAGTCCGGCGATGTCCGGTGCCCCCGCGGCTCGTCCCGCCGGGGTTTCGGGACGCGCCGTCGTGGCTCCGCCCACCGAGGCGACGATCCGCGCGGTGCGTGCCGCGCGCGACATGGCCCAGGGCGTCCGCCCGGCGCCGCCGCCCCGTCCCGTTCCGGCTCGCCCCGGCTCCCCGATGCCCGCGCAGCGGACGGAAGGCCCGGGAGGCCGCCCCTCTCCGTTCCCCAGGCGCCCCATGTCGGCTCTGCCGACACCTCCACCTCCACCCGTCGGAACCGAG
Organism: Thermoanaerobaculia bacterium; assembly: GCA_022071945.1. Classification (GTDB taxonomy): domain Bacteria; phylum Acidobacteriota; class Thermoanaerobaculia; order UBA5066; family UBA5066; genus JAJVIN01. The sequence continues at coordinate 240,330 of JAJVIN010000028.1, forward strand.
AAGCGCCGCAAGGATGCCGCCAAGCCCGTCAGCGTCGGGAAGAAGGACGACGTCAAGAAACCGCCGTCGAAGAAGCCCAGGACGAAGGAGGTCTCGGCGCTCGAGGAGGACGTCAGGGAGTATTTGGGCAGCTTCAAGCCCGATACCTACGAGGACGTTCCCACAGCCATCGAGGGCGAGGAAGAGAGCAAGCCGCTCTCCAAGTCCGCCCAGCGCCGCGCGGCGAAGCGGACGATCGAAACGCAGGGTGGCGAGGTCGTGGCCGTCAAGAAGGCCCCGACCGGGCCGGTCTTCCTCTCCGAGGGCGTCACGGTCAAGGAGCTCAGCGACAAGCTCGGGATCATGGCCAAGGACCTCATGAAGGCCTTCCTCAACAGAGGGATCCTCGCCACGATCAACCAGCCGCTCGATCCGAATCTCGCGGTCGAGGTCGCTCGTGAGTTCGGCCAGGAAGCAGCCGTCGTCTCGTTCGAGGAAGAGCTCGAGCTCTCCCGCCAGCAGATGAACATCGACCGGACGGCTGCCGGGAAGGCCGAGCTGCCCGGCATGCACGTCGTGCCCAAGGCCCCCGTCGTGACCGTCATGGGCCACGTCGACCACGGCAAGACGTCGCTTCTGGACGCGATCCGAAAGGCGAACGTGGCCGAGGGCGAGGCCGGCGGCATCACCCAGCACATCGGCGCCTACCGCGTCGAGACCAACGGCAAGAAGATCGTCTTTCTCGACACGCCCGGCCACGAGGCTTTCACCATGATGCGGGCCCGCGGAGCCAAGGCGACGGACATCGTCGTCCTCGTCGTGGCGGCCGACGACGGCGTCATGCCGCAGACCACGGAAGCGATCGCGCACGCCCGGGCCGCCAAGGTCCCCATCGTCGTTGCGATCAACAAGATCGACAAGCCCAACGCCAACACCATGCGCGTCAAGCAGGAGCTGGCGGACAAGGGCGTCCTCGTGGAGGAGTACGGCGGCGAGACCGTCTCGTGCGAGATCTCGGCCAAGAAGCGGATCGGGATCGACCAGCTGCTCGAGATGATCCTCTTGCAGGCCGACCTCCTCGAGCTGAAGGCCGCGGCCGACGGCCCGGCGCGCGGCGTGATCCTGGAAGCCCGGCGAGAGACCGGCCGCGGAACGCTCGCAACCGTCCTCGTGCAGCAGGGCACCTTGAAGATCGGCGACTTCTTCTTCGCCGGCGCGGCCGTCGGACGCGTCCGCTCGATGCTCGACGACCACGGCGAACGCCTCAACGAGGCCGGACCGGCCACGCCGGTCGAGGTCATGGGGTTTGATGACATCCCGAGCGCGGGGGATCCCTTCGTCGTCGAGGACGAGCAGAAGGCCCGCGAGATCGCCAAGTTCCGTGTCCAGAAGGAGCGGGAGGAGGCCCTCAAGGTTCGCCGTGCGGAAATGTCGCTCGACACCCTCTTCGACCGGATGCAGAAGGGCGAGACCAAGGAGCTGCCCGTCGTCGTCAAGGCCGACGTGGGGGGATCGGAAGAAGTTCTGGTCCAGTCCCTCTCCAAGCTCTCCACCGAGAAGGTCCGCGTCAACGTCATCCACTCGGGCGTCGGCGCGATCTCGGTCAACGACATCCACCTCGCCTTCGCCTCCAAGGCAATCGTCATCGGATTCAACATCCGGCCCGAGCGCAACGCGCAGGAGCTCGCCGACAAGCTGGGCGTCGAAACGCGCCTCTACTCGGTCATCTACGACCTGACGGAAGAGATCAAGAAGGCCATGACGGGCCTCCTCGACACGGTCAAGAAGGAGATGACGAAGGGCAAGGCCGAGGTCCGCGACACCTTCAAGATCCCCAAGATCGGGACCATCGCGGGCTGCATGGTCATCGACGGGGTCATCCCGAGGAACGCGTCCGCCCGCCTGGTCCGCGACGGCCGCGTGATCTACGAGGGGAAGATCGGATCGCTCAAGCGCTTCAAGGACGACGCCTCCGAGGTCAAGTCCGGCTTCGAGTGCGGCATCGGCATCCATGGCTACCAGGACGTCAAGGTCGGGGATGTCATCGAGGCCTTCGTCGTCGAGGAGATCGCCCCGAGCCTCACTTGACAGGCCGACACATGAACATCACGTCCCGGGCGGGAGCGCGCCTCGCGCGCTTCCGCCCGTCTTCGAACCCCGCCCGCGAATCCGAGCTCCAGGCCTCCGCCGATGGTCGTCGCTGTCGCCTTGTTTGATCTCCACCTCCCGTTCTGCCGCGGCCTGAAGGAGAAGCGCGCCTTCGTGCGTCCGCTGAAAACCAGGCTGCGGGGGCAGTTCGAGATCTCCGCCGCCGAGGTCGGCCACCAGGATCTGCTCCAGCGGGCCCTGGTCGGCATCGCGGCAGTGGGCGGAGACCGCGAGGCGATCGAGCCCCTCCTCGGCCGCGTCTTTGATTTCGTCGAGACCTACGCGGAGGAGAACGGCGCCGAGCTGACCCTGGCCGAGCACGAGTTCCTCGCGTATGGCGACCCCGGCGCCCCGGGCTTCTCGCTCCAGGCTCCGGCTGAAGGAGAACCCCGATGAAAGAAACCCGCAGGACACGCCAGGTCAGCGACGTGGTCCGTGCCGAGCTCGTCCGCCTCATCCGTGAGGAAGTCCACGACCCGGAGGTCGGCTTTGCCACGATCACCGGAGTGGAGATCTCGCCCGACCTGAAGACCGCGCGCGTCTATGTCTCCGTCCTCGGTCCCGCCGAGCAGTTCGCCAAGACCGTGGCGGCCCTCAACCACGCCAGGGGCTTTCTGCGCGGCCCCGTCGGCCGGAACTGCGGTTTGCGGTATGCCCCCGAGCTCACCTTCGTCGAGGACCACTCCCTCGAGCGAGGGGCCCGCATCGAGGAGCTCCTCAGGGAAATCCACCAGGGTGAAGAGACCAAGGGTCCCGCGGACGGGTCCAAGGACGAGCAGTGATCGTCGCCTCCGCCGAGAAGGATGACCGCGAGGCGGTCGCCGAGGTCCTCCGGAAGGGGAGCCGGTTTCTCCTGACGGGGCACCGGAACCCCGACGGAGACTCCCTCGGGTCCGCTCTCGCCCTGGCCTTGGCCCTGAGGGCCGAGGGCAAGACGGCCCGGGTGATCGTCCGCGACCGGTGGCCGAGCGCCTACGACTTCCTTCCCGGGCTCGACACGGTCGAGGTCTCCGACTCCTTGCCGGAGGGCTGGTTCGAGAGTCATGACGCCATCCTCGTGATGGAGTGCCCGGAGCCCGAGCGTCCCGGATATCCGGATCTCCTCCGGGGGAACGTGATCAACATCGATCACCACCCCGGAAACACGCTGTACGGCAGGCATAACCTCGTCGACCTGCCCGCCGCGGCGGTCGGCGAGATGATGGCGGACCTTCTGGACCACCTCGGCTGGCCCATCACGCGGGAGATCGCGACCAACATCTGGGTCTCCCTCGTCTCCGACACCGGCTCCTTCCGCTACGGCAACACGACCGCCAAGGCTCTCGCCCTCGCGGCCCGGCTCGTGACCCTGGGTGTCGAGCCCGGACCGGTGGGAGAGCACCTCTTCGAGTCGCGGCCCCGGGCGGCGGTCCGGCTCGAAGACCTGGTCATGGGCACGATGAAGTTCCATTCGCGAGACCGGATCGCGACCGTCGAGCTCTGGCAGCGGTTCCTGGACGAGACCGGGGCTCAGGCCGCCGACTCGGAGAACCTGATCAATCGCGCCCGCGGCATCGAGGGCGTCCAGGCGGCGATCCTCTTCCGCGAGGCGGGGCCCCCGGGTGAATTCCGCTGTTCGTTCCGGTCAAAAGGAACGGTGGACGTCCGGTCCGTTGCCGCGGCGTTCGGAGGCGGCGGTCACCGCAACGCGGCGGGGTGCGGCGCACAGACAACCGACTTCGCGGCGCTTTTGCAAGACATCGTGTCGCGCGTGGAGGCAGCCATCGAAAGAGCCGCCCCCGCTCCGGGCCCAGAATGACACACACCTCGCCGAGCCCGGGCTTCTCCGGGCTTCTCCTGATCGACAAGCCCGAGGGTCTGACGTCGCACGACGTCGTGGACGAGGTCCGCGAGATCCTGGGGACACAGCGGATCGGCCACACGGGCACGCTCGACCCGGCGGCCACGGGGCTCCTCGTTCTCTGCGTCGGCCGCTCCGCGGGCCGCCTCCAGTCGTTCCTGACGGGGCTCGACAAGAGCTACGAGGGCGAGATGCGCTTCGGGATCGAGACGGACACGTACGACCGCGAGGGAACTCAGGTCGGCGCGACCCACCCGGAGCCCTTCCCCGAGCGAGAGGCCGTCCTGTCAGCCGCGGCCGCCTACACCGGGGAGTTCGAGCAGAGCCCGCCCCCCTTCTCCGCCAAGAAGTTCGGCGGCAAGAAGTTCTACGAGCTGGCGCGCAAGGGCGAGGCCGTGCCCGTCACGTCGAAGAGGGTCCGGGTCGACCGCTTTGCCATCCGCGGACTCGCGGGAGACCGGGCGGACTTCGACGTCGTCTGTACCTCGGGGACCTACATCCGCTCCCTCGTGCACGAGGTCGGCAAGATCGTCGGGATGGGGGCCCACCTGACACAGCTCAGACGGACCTCCATCGGGCGATTCCAGCTCGAGGACGCAATCACCCTGGAGGCCCTCAGGGCCCGGCCGGAAGAGTCGAGATTGACGAAACCGCACTGGATACCGACCTCGGAGATCCCGCTCCCCTTCCCGTCCGTCGCCCTCGCCGTTCTCGAAGCCGAGAAGGTGAGACGCGGCCAGGCGGTTCCGGTGCGGCTCCCCTCGGAGGTCTCGCCGTCATCCTGGATCCGCCTCACGACGGGCGGCCACCTCCTGGCGCTCGGGCTTCTCGAGCCCCTGGGCCGCGGAACAGTGGCCCTGGCGCGGCCCAAGATCGTCCTTTCGGATTGAGGACAGCTGCAAGGCCGGTCCTCCGGTTGACCCAACAGCAATCAGAACCTAGACTCAGGGGTTCGAGAGAATAGGAAAGGGAAAAGAAAATTGACTCAGTTGACTGCACAAAAAGCCGAGACGATCACCACGTACCGGCGCCACGAGAGCGATACGGGCTCTCCTGAGGTGCAGGTGGCGCTGCTCTCGCAGCGAATCTCCTCCCTCACGGATCACTTCAAGTCCCACAAGAAAGACCACCACTCCCGCCGCGGTCTCCTGAAGATGGTCGGCCAGCGCCGCCGCCTTCTCGATTACCTCAAGAATCGTGATCTCGAACGCTATCGCTCCCTGATCGAGCGCCTCGGGCTCCGCAAGTAGAAACAACTGGATTCAGCGAGGCTCCCCGGTCGGAGTTGGGTCACGACTCGCTTTTGCCTGGCAAAACAGGTCCAAACGGCACCGGGCGGCTGCACGATTTCAGCCGCCCGGTTGCTTTTTGGGCCGGGAAGCGCGTCCCTGCGACCCTGCGGTCACGGACCTGGCTCCGCTGGCTGGACTGACCCTCGCCAAGGAAAGGAAAACTGATGCACGAATCCATCACCGTCGACATCGGCGGACGAGCGCTCACGATCGAAACCGGCAAGCTCGCCAAGCAGGCGGACGGGGCTGCCCTCGTCCGCGTGGGCGGCACCTGGGTCCTCGTCACCGCCTGCTACAGCCGCGAGGCGAGGGACGTCGATTTCCTCCCGCTGACCGTCGAGTACAAGGAATACCAGTACGCCGCCGGCCGGATCCCCGGAGGCTTCTTCAAGCGTGAAGGCCGCCCGACCGAGAAGGAGATCCTCACCTCCCGGATGATCGACCGGCCCTTCCGGCCGCTCTTCCCCGAGGGCTTCCGGCTCGAGACCCAGATCGTTGGCCTCGTCCTCTCCGCCGACGGAGAAAACGACCCCGATGTTCTGGCCATCAACGGCGCCGCCGCCGCCCTCGCCATCAACTCCATCCCATTCCAGTACACCCTCGGCGCGGTCCGCGTGGGCCGCATCGACGGCCAATTCGTCTTCAACCCGACGTCCGCCGAGCGCGAGAAGTCGGAGATGGACCTCGTCGTCGTCGGCACCCGTGACGCCGTCTGCATGGTGGAGGCTGGAGCCAAGGAAGTCTCCGAGGCCGTCATGCTGGACGCGATCCTGGCCGGTCATGCGGAGCTCCAAAAGGTCATCGACGGCATCGAGGAACTCGCCCGCCGGCAGGGGGTCGCCAAGGCCGCCTTCGTACCTCCTCCTGGCGTCCCGGCCGAGATCGCCGCGGCCGTCCGCGCCAAGTGGGAGGGACCGATGATGGAAGCCCTCACCCACAAGGGGAAGATCGAGTCCTACGCAATGATCAAGGACGTCAAGAAGGCGGCCGTCGAGGAGGTCCCCGAGACCGAGACCGAAAGGCGGGCCTTCACCAAACGCGCCATCTCCGAACTGGTCGAAACCCTCACCCGCGAGACCATCCTGCACCGGGGCCAGAGGCTCGACGGGCGGCAGTTCTACGAGGTCCGGCCGCTCACCATCGAGGTCGGTCCCCTGCCCCGGACTCACGGTTCCGCCCTCTTCACCCGTGGCGAGACACAGGCCCTCGTCACGGTCACTCTCGGGACGTCGGATGACTCCCAGCTCATCGAGGACGTGTCCGAGGGCGATACCGAGCGCCGCTTCATGCTCCACTACAACTTCCCGCCGTTCTCCGTCGGCGAGGTGAAGCGATTCGGCTCCCCGGGACGCCGCGAGATCGGCCACGGCCGCCTCGCCCAGCGCGCCCTGGAGACGATGCTCCCCGAGGAGAAGGACTTCCCCTACACCATCCGGGTGGTCTCCGACATCCTCGAATCGAACGGCTCCTCCTCCATGGCCACGATCTGCGGCGGGTCCCTCGCTCTCATGGACGCCGGGGTCCCCGTGAAGTCTCCCGTGGCCGGTGTCGCCATGGGCCTCGTCAAGGAGGGCGACCGCTGGGCCGTTCTGACCGACATCGCCGGCCAGGAAGACCACTACGGCGACATGGATTTCAAGGTCGCCGGCACCCGCAACGGCGTCACGGCCCTGCAGATGGACATCAAGATCTCCGGGATCACTCGCGAGATCTTCGCCAAGGCGCTCGAGCAGGCGCACGGCGGCCGCATGTACATCCTCGACGTGATGGACGCGAGCCTCAAGGCCGCCCGGCCCGAGATCTCCGCCTATGCCCCGCGCCTCCTGACGATCCACATCCCCGAGGAGAAGATTCGCGACGTCATCGGCTCCGGCGGCAAGACGATCCGCGCCCTGCAGAAGGAGTACGACTGCAAGATCGACATCCAGGATGACGGCTCCGTCACGGTGGCGTCGGTCGACCTCGCATCCGCCGAGAAGTGCCTGGACGCCATCCGGCAGCTCACCACGGTCCCCGAGATCGGCACCGAATACGTCGGGACGGTCAAGCGGATCGAGGCCTACGGCTGCTTCGTCGAGATCCTCCCGGGCCTCGACGGCCTCGTTCACATCTCGGAACTCTCGGGCGGCCGCGTCAAGGAGACGACGGACGTCGTCAAGCTGGGAGACAAGACCAAGGTCAAGATCATCGCGATCGACCCGGCCAACGGAAAGGTCAAGCTCTCCCGCCGGCAGGCCCTCTCCCCCGAGGAGATCGCCGAGGAGACGGCCCGGCTGAACCTTCAGCCGTCAGCTGCTCCCTCGGGCGGACCTCGCGAGGGAGGATTCCGCCGCGACCACGACGGTCCTCCACGCCGCGAAGGTGGCTTCAGGGACCGTGATCGCGGCCCTCGCCGGGACGGCGGCGGACACGGCCACGGCCGGCGCTGAGCCGCATCCCGGGATCCCCATCGCCAGGCGGCGGGACCACGGTCCCGCCGCTTGCCTTTTCTGGCCCGCTCCTTCGGATAGAGGGAAGCGCTCAGCGAGCGCCCGGGGACCTGTACCGGCGGTCCGCTGGCGCCACCCCGGGCGCCGCCATCACTTCCTCCCAGCGCTGCCCCAGGATCCAGGCTCTCGCGGTGGCAAGGCCGCTCCCCCGATAGCGGTCGTCCTCCCCTTCCCGGACATAGCGCTCGACTTCCCGGTAGCCCGCCTCTGGAGACTCCAGGGCCTCGGCGAGTGTCGCGGCCACCATCGCATCGGAAAACCGATGCCGGGAGGTGGGGACGACCGGCGGCAAGACCGCCACGAGCGTGAAGGAGGCCGCGAGAAGGAGGGACGCGAGAACCGAAAGTCTCCTCCCCTCGCGAAGGGCCCGAACTCCGAGGGGCAGGCCGAACCCGATCCCGGCCGCGAGCACCCCGATGATGGAGGTTCTATATCGCGAGGTCGTGGAGACGAGAAGGCACGACGCCAGCGGGAAGACGACCCCTGACAGGAGCACAAGGAACTCCCACCGCCTCAGGACTCTTCCCCTCACCGCGCCCGCCAGTCCGGCAAGCCCCACCCCCACGACACAGGCGAAGACCGGGAGCCACGACAGGATGGACAGCCTGTCCGCGAAGAAGTAGTAGCTTGCGTTGTCGGGGATCTCGTGGACGTGGAAGAACGTGATCAGCTTTCTGAGCTCGAGATCGAAATAGCCCCACGGATCGTCCTTCCAGCTCGCGGCGATGAGGCGCACCGTCTTGGCGGTGGAGCCCTCTGACTCGTTCAGGATGACGCCCAGAATCGGCGAGGGGACGGGCGTCCCGTCTGCTCCTCGCGCCGAACCCCAGACGAGGCTGATCTGCTGACGCGTGTCGAATGCCGTGAGCGGAGCCCCCACGCTGTGGTTTCTGACGGCGAGCGGGACGAGCGGGAGAAAGAGACCCGCGAACCCCAGAGCCAGGAGCTTCCTTCGCCTCTCTCCTCCTGAAATCGCGAGGGCCACGACCGCGATCGCGCCCAGCGGCAGGACCGTCTGCTTCAGAAGCGTTGCGATCCCGCCGAGGAGCCCCGTGCCGAGGGAAAGGAACCCGGACACTCTTGCTCTCGGCCACAGAGGCAGGATGAGAAGGCACGTCGAGAGATGCGTGACCGGACCGTCGCGGTAGAGAAACCCGTCGTGGAAGACCAGGGGACCGTAAAGGCCGTAGACGAGACCCGCAAGTGCGGAAGAGAGGAGCACGAGCCTCTCTCCGAAATCGCACCGCTCGAGCCTTCTCGCGACAAATGCCGTGACGGCGGCCGCCGTCAGGCTCCCGAGGAAGAGGAGCTGCAGGACCCTCACGGGCACGACCGGAAACCCCGCAACGAGCCTGACGAGCGCCAGAAAGTACGTGTACCCGGGACCCTGGAAGTACGCGTTCTTCTGGTACCACCCTTCCCAGACCTCGGGGGGCGCGAAGATTCGCTGCCAGACGTGGTAGGGGCGATACGCCGGCACATCGAGCCAGTTCCCCTTCGCGATCCTCTCCGACGACACGAGAAAAGTGTGTTCGTCGGTCTCTCGCCAGAGGTACCAGGAAGAGAGCGGGCTCCCCTCAAGCGCGGCCCAGTAGGCGGCACGCACCGCGAAGACCGCCACGAAGACGAGAAGCGGCCCCCGGATGACGGACCACGAAATCCCCCGCGGCCGCGTCTCCTCCATCAGAACGGCATCTCCTCGTCCTCCAGGCCGAAATAGTGGCCGAGCTCGTGCATCACCGTCTCCCGGATCTCCTGGATCGCCTCCTGACGGGTCTCTGTGCACCGGAGGATGGGGTTCTTGAAGATCACGATCTGCGCCGGAAGCTCCGGGAGAGAGTCGAAGGAGCGCTCGGTGAGCATCGACCCCCGGTAGATGCCGAGGATCTCCTCATCTTCTGGGATACCGGCCAGTTCGTAGTCGTCGGGAAGGGGCTCGTCCTCGACCTTCACGATGATGTTCTGGAGGAGCTCGCGGAAGTTTTCCGGCACACCCTCCAGGGCCGCCGCCACGACATCCTCGAACTCGCGCCTTCCGGACTTCTGCCAGCGGGTCACGAGCGCGTCCCTAAGAGACTCCGAAGAGTCTTCGGAAGTTGGCGGTCGTTTCGCGCGCGACAGACTCGAGAGACTCCCCGCGAATCTCGGCGAGTTTCTCGGCCACGTGTCTGACGTACGCGGGTTCGTTCGCCTTGCCGCGGTGGGGAACGGGCGCGAGATAAGGCGCGTCGGTCTCGAGCAGGACTCTCGTCATCGGCACCTCGCGCGCGGAGTCGCGGACGTTCTCGGCCGCGCGGAACGTCAGCATTCCCGAATAGCTGACGAAAAACCCGAGAGAAATCGCCTTCTGTGCCGTCTCGAGACTGGCGCAGAAGGAGTGGAAGACTCCCTTGCCTGTGCCCGATCCGTAGACCTCGCCGAGGATCCCGAGGAGATCGGCTTCCGACTCGCGATTGTGGAGAAGGACAGGGAGATCTCGGGATCGCGCGAACTCCAGCTGGGTCCTCAGGACCCTCTTCTGGACATCCCTGGGAGAGTGGTCGTAGTAGTAGTCGAGGCCGATCTCGCCCACCGCGACGACCTTCTTCGATCCGCACAACTCCTCGAAGAGGCGAAGGTCCTCATCGTCCCTGAAATCGGCGGCCTCGTGAGGGTGAACGCCCACCGCCGCAAAGACGCCGTCGAACTTCTCGGCGATCTCGACGGCCAGGGGGGCGTCGGCCCGCTGTGTGCCCGGAACCAGGATGCGCGTGACGCCGGCATCCTGGGCGCGTCTGAGAAGACCGGAAAGCTCGAGGGGTGAGGGCGGCCGCGAAGGGCCGCGCCCCGTGCCTCCCTCGAAGACCATCGTGAGATGGCCGTGAGAATCGGCGAGCTCGACCTGGGCCGTCACTTCACTCGAGTGCCCGAGGGAACGGCGGGGTCGACGGCCAGGAGCGACGGCTCGCCGGTTCCGGGGAGCGAGGCGGCCAGGACCATTCCGTTCGACTCGATCCCCATCAGCTTGGCGGGAGCGAGGTTGGCCACGATGACGAGCTTGCGCCCGACCAGGTCCTCGGGCTTGTAGGCGGTCGCGATACCGCCCACGACCGTGCGAACCTCCTCCCCGACCTTGATCGACATCTTCATCAGCTTCTTCGACTTCTCGACCTTCTCGGCCGCGAGCACCTCGCCGACCCTGAGGTCCATCCGGGCAAAGTCGTCGATCGTGATCCGAGGCTCGGCGGGAGCGGCGGCCGGTGCCGGCGTGGGGGCGGCGGCGGGGGCCGGCGTGGCCGGGGCCGCCGATTCGTTCTTCGTTTCGTTTTCCACGGTTTTCTCCTTGGCTGAGGGGGCCGAGAGATAGGCCTTCAGATCGGCCCTGGGAAAGAGCGCGGCCGGCTTGGCGAGGGGGACCCCGAGCGGGAGGCCGCCCCAGGCGAGGTCCTGGCGGGAAAGGGACGACACGGGCCGGTCGATGCCGAGCCGTGCCAGGACGGCTCCGGAGGCGCCGGGCACGATGGGAGACGCCAGGACGGCCACGATCCGGAGACCCTCCAGCGCGTTGTGGTGAACCCGGGCCAGGGCCGGCGTGAGGCCCTCGACCTTGATCCGCTTCCACGGTTCTCTCGACGCGATGTACCCATCGATCGCCGTCAGCAGGCGGCGGATGGCGTCGACGGCATCCTGAAAGCGATAGCTCTCGAAGCCCTCGGTCCAGGCGGCCACGGCTTCCTCGGCGGCGCGCCTCACCTCGTTGTCCTCGCACCTTTCGTCCGGCGTCTTTCCAGAGAAGGCGTCGTAAGCCATCCGGACGGCCCGGGAGACGGTGTTTCCGATCCCGTTGGCGAGGTCCGCGTTGTAGCGGTTCACGAACGCCTCGTCGGAGAAGTTCGCGTCTTGTCCGAAGGCCATCTCGGCCAGAAGATGCCACCTGAGGGCATCGACCCCGAAGGTCTCGATGAGGTCCGCCGGCCTCACGACGTTGCCCGTCGACTTCGACATCTTCTTCTGGTCCTTCAGCCACCAGCCGTGGCTGACGACCTGCGAGGGGAGCGGAAGAGAGGCAGACATCAGGAACGCGGGCCAGTAGACGGCGTGAAAGCGGAGAATGTCTTTTCCGACGAGGTGGACGGCCCGGCGGCCCTCGGCCGGCTCCCAGTAGTCCTGGTACAGGGCGGAGTCCGCCTGACCGAACCCGAGCGCCGAGATGTAGTTGGTCAGGGCGTCGAGCCAGACGTAGACGACGTGTCCGGGATATCCCGGGAAAGGGATGCCCCACTGGATGGCCGTGCGCGAGACCGAGAGGTCCTTCAGTCCCTGTTCAACGAAGGACTTCACCTCGTTGAGGCGGGATTCGGGATAGACGAAGGGTCTCCCGTCGATTCCTTTTTCATAGAGCTCGAGAAGCCTCTCGCCGTAGCGCGAGAGCCTGAAGAAGACGTTCTCCTCTCTCTGCCACTCGGGCTTGCTGCCGTGAACGGGACACGTGCCGTCCGAAAGGTCCTTCTCCGGGTAGTAGGCCTCGCAGCTGGCGCAGTACCAGCCCTCGTGGCCGGCCAGGTAGAGATCGCCCGAGCTGGCGATCCGCCGGATCAGCTCCTCGACGCCCGCGCGGTGACGGGGCTCCGTCGTCCGGATGAAATCGTCGTTCGTGACGCCGATCGACTCCCACAGCCTCGAGAAGACCGGAGCGTGCCGGTCGGCCACCTCGCGAGGCGAGACTCCCTCGCGCCGCGCCACCTTCTCGATGTTCTGCCCGTGCTCGTCCGTGCCCGTCAGGAACCGGACCCTGTCGCCCGAGAAGCGGCGGTAGCGCGCCAGCGTGTCGGCCACGACGGTCGTGTAGAGGTGCCCGATGTGGGGTCTGTCGTTGACGTAGTAGATGGGAGTCGTGACGTAAAACGAGGCCATGAGGAACCGAGAATACCCGAACCGCAACGCGGCTCAGCGCAAGGCGGGATCGAACTTCAGGATCCGCTCGGGGCTTCTCAACTTGTAGTCCTCGGGGATCGCAAACAGCGAGTCCTCGCCCTTGGCCTGCGCGCGCTCGAGAAATCCCGACGTCTTTCGTTCGATCGTGGTCGACGACCGGGCGGGCGCCGCGGCCGGAGCCTCCCCGCCGACTCCCTCGAGCCCTGTCTGCTCGGATGTCATCTCCAGATGGAAGGTGACGATCTTGCCCTCGAGCTTTTCGATCTCGCGCCTGATCTTCTCCGCGGCCGTCCCCCGGAGCGGGAGGAGACGGAGCGGATCATCAAAGGGCGTGGGCCACGCCGCGTACTGTCTCGAGGTTCCGAGTGTCCCGGAGATCCTGTTCCGGATACTGACACTGCGCCCGGGGAGAAGAACCTTCAGGACCCAGCTCGCGTTGATCTCGAATGTGGCGGCCCGGAGGGACCCCGTGGCCGGTTCCTTGGTCTTCTCGATGATCTGGCACTCGATCTCGTCGTAAGAGAAGGTCCCGAGCCCGCCCGCCTCTGAGGCGGGATTCCCCTTGAAGAGGGAATCGAAGTCCTCGCGCGACCCCAGTGCCGCGAGCTTGTCCTCGCTGCTGAGGAACGAGAACCCGTCGGGACTGGAGATGACGGCCGAGACAGACGACCGGGGAAACGTCCCGTGGGTCACCGTCCAGCGGGACTTCCCACCCGCGACGACCACGGTCCCCGAGACGGATTCGACGGACGGCCCCCGCGCCGAGGTGATCTTCCGCGACTCGGAGACCTCGTATTGCAGGAGTCGCGCCGGCACGTCTGGCTGGGCCGAGAGCCAAAAGACGAGAGGAAGGATGGCAGGCAGGATCCTCGCCATCTCTGCATGATCTCATGGCCCGCCCCGCGGCCCTCACGAGCGGGTCGAGAGACCACTCTGCCCGGCCCGATAGCGAAAGACACCCGCAAGCGCCCCGCGCCCTTCATCGCCCCTCCCGCCCGGCCGCAACAGAGCCCATAATCGGCCATCACGTCCGGCTCTTCCGCAACACCAGGAGAACAGATCATCGATCGCAGTGGAGCGAATGGAATGGAATCTTCCTCTCGCGAGGCCCCGTGCGGCCTCGAAGTCCTCGCAACTGGGAAGCACTTGCGTCTGGTGAGGCGCGGAGGCTGGGAGTTCGTCGAGCGTCCCGGAATCACGGGAATCGCCATCCTGGTCGCGCTGACGAACGACGGCCAGATCGTCCTCATCGAGCAGTACAGGGAACCCGTCGGGGCGTTCGTCATCGAGCTTCCCGCCGGCCTCGCCGGCGACGAAACAGAGGGAGCCCATGAACCCCTCGCCGCGGCCGCCCTGCGGGAGCTCCAGGAGGAGACCGGGTTTGCGGCTGGCGCGATCGAGGAGCTCTTCAGTGGACCGCCCTCCGCCGGACTGTCGAGCGAGATTCTGACCTTCTTTCTGGCCACGGACTTGACGCGGACAGGGTCCGGAGGCGGCGTCGCCGGAGAGGCCATAACGGTCCACACCGTTCCCCTGGGATCAGCGGTCTCGTGGCTCATGCAGAGGCAGTCGGAGGGCCGCCTCATCGATCCGAAAGTCCTCGCGGGTCTCCTTTTCGCGGAGGTCAAATGCAACTCGTGAAAGCCGCCGTCGCCGCCGTCAACCAGACCCCTCTCGACTGGAACGGCAACAAGAAGAGGCTCGGGGCGGTCCTTGCCGAGGCTCGCGCCGAGAAGGTCAGCATCCTCTGTCTGCCCGAACTCTGCATCAGTGGCTACGGATGCGAGGACGCCTTTCTCAGCCGCGACGTCGTTCACAGATCCTGGCAAGTCCTGGCCGCTCTTCTGCCCGAGACTCGCGGGATGATCGTCTCGTTCGGCCTGCCGTTCCTCTTCCGCAAGGCCCTGTTCAACGCGGCGTGTCTCGTCGTCGACGGCAAGCCGGCCGGGATCGTGGCCAAGCGGTACCTCGCCGGAGACGGCATTCACTACGAGCCCCGCTGGTTCAAGCCGTGGCCCGACGACTTCAGGGCCGAGACCGAGTTCCTCTCACAGACTCTGCCCGTCGGAGATCTGCTCTTCGACTGTGGCGGAATCTCGATCGGATTCGAGATCTGCGAGGATGCCTGGGTGGCCACCCGGCCCGGCGCCGCCCTGGCCCGCAAGGGCGCCGACATCATCCTGAACCCCTCCGCCAGCCACTTCGCGTTTGGCAAGATGTCGATCCGGGAGCGCTTCGTCCTGGAAGGGAGCCGCGCCTTCGGCGTCAGCTATCTGTACGCCAACCTCCTGGGCAACGAGGCCGGGCGAGCCCTGTACGACGGAGGATGTCTGATCGCCTCGGGCGGCAGGCTCCTCGCCCGGGGGCCGCGCTTCTCTTTCGCCGACTACCAGCTGACCACGGCGGTCCTTGACGTGGACTCGACGCGGATGGCGCAGGCTCGGACTGGCAGCTTCCGGCCCGACCTCACGGAGGAAGCCTCTCGGATTCCACGGCTCGACTTTCACTATCCCGAGATCGAGCCCGTCGACACGTTCCCAACTGTCCCACCGTGGGAGACGGGGACGTTCGTGAAGGAAGAGGAGTTCGCCCGGGCCGTCTCGCTCGCCATGTACGACTACCTTCGCAAGAGCCGCTCGAACGGGTTCGTGGTCTCCCTCAGCGGCGGGGCCGATTCCTCGGCCGCGGCCTGCCTGATCTCGCTGATGGTCGATTTCGGCACCCGTGAGATCGGGGCGAGGCGCTTTCTGGAAAAGCTGGGACGGCCGCAGTCAGCCGGAAGCCAGCCGTCCTCCGCTGAGATCGTGAGGGGACTCCTGACGTGCGTGTACCAGGCGACGGCCAACAGCTCGGAGACGACGAGGAGCGCCGCGGAAGGTGTCGCGAACGCCATTGGCGCCGAGTACCTCGAGTTCCGAGTGGAGGACCTCGTCCAGTCGTATGTCTCCATGGTGAGCTCGGCGGTCGGACGGCCCCTCACCTGGCAGGAGGACGACGTCGCTCTCCAGAACATCCAGGCCCGCGTGAGGGCACCCGGAGTCTGGATGCTCGCCAATCTGCGCGGTTCGCTCTTGCTAGCGACGAGCAATCGCAGTGAAACCGCCGTCGGCTACGCCACGATGGATGGGGACACGTGCGGCGGCCTGAGTCCGATCGCCGGGATCGACAAGGCCTTCCTGAGACGCTGGCTGTCGTGGCTGGAAACGGCCGGACCCGAGGGTCTGCGGCCGATTCCCGAGCTTTCCCTCGTGACCCGGCAGGCGCCGACAGCCGAGCTCAGGCCCGCCTTCGCTCACCAGACGGACGAGGACGACTTGATGCCGTACCCCGTGCTCGACGCCATCGAACGGCTCGCGATACGGGACAAGGAGGCTCCCCTGCCCGTCTTCAGACTCCTGTGCGCCCGCTTTCCCGAGTACACGGTGGAAAAACTCGCCCTGTGGGTCGAGAGGTTCTTCCGCCTCTTCTGCCGCAATCAGTGGAAGCGGGAACGCTATGCCCCCTCGTTCCACCTCGACGACGAAAACCTCGACCCGAAGACGTGGTGCCGTTTCCCGATCCTCTCCGGAGGCTACGAGTCCGAGCTGGCAGAACTGAGGGCCTACGTTGCGGGCCTGACGAAGGGATCGTCCTAAACTCCCCACATGTCTCTTTGCCTTCCCGGTCTGGACGACTATCTCCTCTCCATGCTGCCCGAGCGGAATCCCGTGCTCCGGAAGATGGAAGCCGTGGCCCGCGAGCGGCGCATCCCGATCGTGGGCCCCGCGGTCGGCCGTCTCCTCGCGCAGTACGTCCGGTTGATGCCGGCCCGCCGCATCTTCGAGCTCGGCAGTGCCATCGGGTACTCCACACTGTGGCTCGCCGAGGCCGCCGGTCCCGAGGGCCGCGTGTTTTTCACCGACGGGTCGGAGGAGAACGCCCGAATCGCGAGCGCCTACTTCGCCGAGGCCGGTCTCTCCGGCCGCATCACCGTCCTTACTGGCGACGCCCTCACGCTTCTCGATCAGACGCCAGGAGAGTTCGACCTGATCTTCAACGACGTCGACAAGGAAGGCTATCCGGCCGTCTTCGAGAGGGCTCTTCCCAGACTCCGCCCCGGCGGACTCTTCATCTCCGACAATGTGCTCTGGAGAGGCCGTCTGAGGCTGCCAGAGAGCGAGGATGACGCCGAAACGGCGGCGATCCGTGCCTTCAACGCCGCTCTGTATGCCTCTCCCGATGTGGAGACCGTCCTTCTCCCGCTTCGAGATGGAGTGGCCGTGGCGCGCAAGATCCGCTGACGTTCACCCCTCACAGTGCCCTCCTTTCGCCGCGCCCGGAAGTGACTGTGCTATCTTCCGTAGTCATAGGAGGCTTCATGCCGAAGAACGTATTCGAACTCATCGATGACCTCATCTCGGGGCTCCAGCAGTTGAAAGACAGTCTGGCCCCTCTCTCCGCCCTCACTGCCGCCGCCGCGCCCAAGGCGGCTGTGGCCCCCAAGCCCGCTGCTCCGAAGCCGGCCCGTGCCCCGCGCGCCCCGCGTAAACCCGCACCCGCCGCCAAGGCCCCGGCTGCTCCCGCCGCCAAGGCCGCCGCTCCGTCCTCGGCTCGCGCCCTGCAGGGCAAGTACATGGCCGCCGTCCGCGTCCTCTCCAAGGACAAGCAGGAAGCCGTCCGCCGCGTTCGCGAGCAGGAGGGCGTCGAAGCCGCCATCGCCTATGCCCGGAGCCTGAAGGGCTGAAGCCCCGCACATCCGGAAAAGCCGAACCCCGCCGTCGACTCCGTCGCCGGCGGGGTTTTCTTCTTCCCGGCTGGAGGGACGCTCCTCAGCGTCCTGTCGCTGAATCCTCGCGCGTGAGCTTCACCCAGGCCTTCCCGTCCGGCCCGATGTAGCCGTGGCCCATTCCCGTGGTGTTGAACTCGACCGCAATCGCCCCGTTTCCGTCCATGGCGATCACCCCGCCGTCACCGCCCGCGTTCTTCAGGACATCCATCACGACAGCGCGGCTGGCGTCTCCAATCGACGCCTTCGCGTATGTCACGCGGGCACAGATGTCGTGCGCCGCGGTGTAGCGGATGAAGTACTCACCGTGCCCCGTGGCCGAGACCGCACACCCGGGACCCGCGTACGTTCCGGCGCCGATCACGGGCACATCCCCGACCCGGCCGGGCCGTTTGTTCGTCATCCCGCCTGTGGAAGTCGCGGCGGCAAGCCGGCCCTCCTTGTCGAGCGCGACCGCCCCCACGGTGCCGTACTTCTCATCCGGGCTCTCGGAGAAGCTCCTCGGAGGCGAGGCCGGCGCCGGAGCCACATCTTTCTTCTGGGCCCTCTCCAGCGCGTCGCGAGCCTCCTGCGTGTCGAAGTAGCCGCTCGGCACGAACTCGATCGCGCCGTCTTCCTTCCCCAGCGCCTCCGCGCCTTCTCCGATCATCATGACGTGAGGCGACTTCTCCATCACGTACCTGGCCAGCCGGATGGGATTCCTGACAGTCTTCAGTCCCGCCACGGCTCCCGCCGCCAGGGTCTTGCCATCCATGATGGCCGCATCGAGCTCGTGAGTTCCGGCGCGTGTGAAGACGGCCCCTTTGCCGGCATTGAAGTGGGGGGAATCCTCCATGACCTCGACAGCCGCCTGTACGGCATCCGTCGCGCTCCCTCCGCAGGCCAGGACTCTGTAGCCGGCTTCCAGGGCCGCCTTCATGCCCGCCAGTCGAGCCGCGGCCGTCTCTCCAGTCAGAGTGGAAGAGGCAAAGTTGCCCGCTCCCGAGTGGACGAGAAGGCCCCAGTTCGCAACGGAGGCGGCGGGGGGCTGTCCGGACGTCTCTCCCGGAGTCTGCGGCGGACGCGGGAGGTTGACCTCCGCGGCGATCTGCCAGGGCCGTCCGACCCGGCGGCGATACACCCTGACAAAGTAGCCGGGC
This sequence comes from Thermoanaerobaculia bacterium, assembly GCA_022071945.1. Classification (GTDB taxonomy): domain Bacteria; phylum Acidobacteriota; class Thermoanaerobaculia; order UBA5066; family UBA5066; genus JAJVIN01. The sequence continues at coordinate 258,896 of JAJVIN010000028.1, forward strand.
TCGCAGGCCTCGCGCTCGAACCTGCCGTAAGTGAAGCCGAGGTCGCCCGAACCCGAGATCCCGGCCGAGATCACCTCCCACTTCTTGACCGCCCTCTGTGAAAGGACTGCCTCGCAGACCGCGCTCTGGCCCGCGGCTGGCATATGTCCGTCGCGCAGGAACCTCGCGTCCTGGGCATAGAGCCTTTGACAGGCTGTCTCCTTTTCCGAGGCCAGAGCGTTGCCCGAGGACAGATCGAGCCGCGCGAGATCTCTCTTTTCCCGCTCGTCACGGCCCAGAAACTCACTGAACGGAACCTTGTGGGCGGGTCCCTTTGTCAGAGGTGGATCGAGCGTGGCGACGGGACCCGGCACGTCGACGCCCGCATCGAGGAGAACGCGGTACACCCCGTCTGGCTGTCTCTTCCAGATCGAGAAGAAGGCCCCATATTGAACGAAAGGCTTCTCCTTCGAACTGTCGGTGAACCGCGACGGCCCCGTCGTGTATCCAATGTCTCCTTCGGCGGAGATGTCGGCGAACTCGGGGGCCCACTCGAGCTTTCTCTTGGATTCGTTCGGGGAAACGGGTCTTTCTGCGAAGGCCTTCTTCGTCCGGACCGGGTGAGGCTGAAAGTTCACCCCGTCGTCCGCGAAGAACTCGGTGAAGGCCTGCCGGATTCCCTTCACGCCGCAGGTCCTGGCGAATTCGCGTTCTGTCTCGACCAGCCTGTCGATCGGAAGCGCGGGCTCCTCGGCCGGGGCCGGCATGACCAGAAGAAGGATCATGGCGGCCGATGAAAGGGTGCAGTTCCAACTCTTCATCCGTTCCCTCCAGGCAATGTCCTCTCTCAATGACAAGGGCGCACCGGAGTGCGCCCCTGCCGGTCCTCCGCCCTCCCTTTCGGCAGGCGGGCGGTCCTTCCTAGTTCCGCTCGAAGATCTCCTTCGCGATGATCAACCGCTGGATCTGGCTCGTCCCCTCGTAGATCTGGTAGATCTTCGCATCACGCATCAGCTTCTCGACGGGGTACTCCTTCGAGTATCCGTAGCCGCCGAGGACCTGAACGGCGTCGGTGGCCACGCGCATGGCCATGTCCGCGCAGAACGACTTGGCCATCGCGGCGAACTTGGTGTTGCGGCGCCCATTGTCGATCGCCCACGCGGCGTGCCAGACGAGAAGGCGGCCCGCGTCGATGTCCTTGGCCATGTCGGCGATCATGAAGCTGATCGCCTGGTGGGCCGCGATCGGAACGCCGAACGTCTTCCTCTCCTGGGCATACTTGACCGCCTCATCCATCGCCCGGCGGGCGAGGCCAACTGCTCCAGCGGCCACGGGTGGCCGCGTGTGGTCGAAGGCGCTCATCGCGATCTTGAAGCCGTCCCCCTCTTTTCCGAGAAGGTACTTCGCCGGAATCTTCACGTCCTCGAAGTTGATGGCCCTCGTGTCGCTCGCCTTCTGGCCGAGGTTCATCTCCTTCTTGCCGACGCTGATGCCGGGGAGATCGGCCGGGACGAGGAATCCGCTCATGCCACGGTGCTTCTTCGAGACGTCCGTGTAGGCGAGGACGAAGTACCAGCTCGCCACACCCCCGTTCGTGATCCACATCTTCGAGCCGTTGAGGACGTACTCGCCGCCAACGAGCTTCGCCGTCGTGCGGATGCCGGCGACGTCGGAACCGGCGCCCGGCTCGGTCACACAGTACGCGGCGAAGACGGGCTCCGCCGAGAGACGGCCCAGAAACTCCTTCTTCTGCTCGTCATTCCCCGCGACGATGACGGGCGCCGAGGCGAGGGCATTGGCTTCCATGGCGGTCGCGATCCCGGTGCAGCCGTACGCGAGCTCTTCCGTGATGATGCAGCCGTCGAGGACCGACAGGCCGAGACCGCCATACTCGGCCGGGATGTGGGTGTTCATCAGGCCGAGCTCCCAGGCCTTCCGCGCGATCTCTCGCGGGAATTCACCCGTCTCGTCGTGATGAGCCGCCTTGGGGATGATCTCTTCCTTGGCGAACTTGCGGGCGAGATCCTGCAGGCTCTGCTGTTCTTCGGACAGTGAAAAATCAATCACGCTGGCCTCCTGTTCCGCCCGAGGGGCCTGCTTCGGCCGGCTTGCCAGTCTCGGCGGGCGCGGACGGGTCTTTCGCGAGGCGGCTGACAGCCGCACCTGAATAATAGTGCTCGAGGATCTGTCTGTACGTTCTTCCCGAAAGAGCCATGCCAAAAGATCCGTTCTGACAGAGTCCAACGCCGTGTCCCCACCCCCGGCCATGGAACGTGAAGACGGCTTCCCCCGTGGCGAGCTTGCCGGAAACCACGTTGAAGCCGTTTTCCGGCACCCCGAGAGAGAACCGGATCTCGAGCCCGGAGAGGAAGATCGTCTCCTTGTCGGTCGTGACCCGGGCCTCGATCGCCCGGCGCGAGGCGCCCCGTTGCCGGATCTCGATCTTCTCGACACGGGTCCCCTGCCGGCTCCCGTCGCGCTCCTTCATGCGGGCCATGATCTCCGTGCCCGTGAACCGCCTCGTCCAGAAACTCCAGGACGAGCCCCGGTCAAAGAGCGACTCGGGTCCGGACTCGAGGAGCACGACCGCGCTGACGACACCTCCCCGGCGGATCACCTTTGCCCGGTCGCCCGGATAGAAGGCGAGCACCCCCCGTTCCGTGTAGGACTCTCCCGCCGCCGCGAAGAGAACCGGCTCGGGCGAGAGTTTCCACACCTCCCTCCCCCTCGGACTCTTGACCAGGAGTTCCTCCCCGGGATTGATCTTCAAGAGCCTCACGTCCAGCTCCTCGAGGTCGCCGAGGCGAGCCAGGACGCTGGCATAGAGGCCGGCGGCCTCCTCGGTCGTTAAAAGCCGCTTCAGAGGCAGGGGCCCCGCCCCCAGAAGGTCGAAGCGCTGCAAGATGGCCAGGGCGTTTCGCGAGGGTTCGGGCCAGTCGCGCGGAGCAATCTCCCGCTCGACCGGCTCGGTGAGGACGCCCGCATCCCCGAAGCCCGCCGCCAGGACGAGATCCTCGTAGACGGCTGCTGGCTGGAGAGTCTTCGGCCCGCCCCCGAGCGGGAGTCCGAGCCTTTCCCTCAGGGCGTTTCGGGCCGCGACGAGGTCGACATAAGCCGTGCCCGTCCGCGACAGCGACGCGAGAAGAGCCCGCCCGCGGATCGAGAGGAGCGACACCAGAACATCGCTGTTCTTCCGCTTCGAGGCCAACAGCTGAGGCTCCTCCCCGAAGCACGGGACGGACTTCAAGTAGGGGTATTTCGCGGCGTCGTAGCTCGGGAAGATGACCGAGACGTTTTCCGTCCGGCCTCCGCACGTCGACGTGAACAGAGCATCCGCCAGGTCGCCTTGCGCCGTGAGGACCTCGCCTGTGGTCTCCTCGACCGCCCGGTTCGTCAGCGAGTGCTCCACGGCGATTCCCTGGTAGACCTGGCACCGCGGGGTCGCGCAGAGGTCATAGCCTTCCGCCTTCCATTCCCCCTGATGCTTCATCGCGTAAGTCCGGGCGGCGACGGTCTGTGCCTTGAGCGCCTCGATCTCGTCGTAGACCCTCGGTCCCATTTCCGCCGGGACGACTCCTTTCAGGTAGTCCTCGAGATTCACCCGGTTGATGAGGTGAAGGAGCTTCCGGGTGCCCGTCTTGATGACGAAGAGGCCCCGATAGGGACCCTCTGTCGTCCGGAGAGTGAGCCCCGGCTCACGAGGAGCCACCACCACCGGGCCGGGCCCCTCCCTGACGAGACCGCCGGCCTTCATGGAGATGACCCCGTCCTTCTCGGCCGAGAACGTCACGATCCCCTCGGCCTCCAGCCGCGCGTCGCCCCACTCCAGCAGATAGCGGCCCCGGGGAAGGGAAATCGAGGTCTGGTGAACGGCGAGAGAAACGTCCAGGGCAGGTTCGGGAATCAGGGGGAGCGGTGGCAACGAGGGGGCCGGGGGCGTGGGGGTGGGGGTGGGTGCCGGAGCAGGGGTCGCCTTCACCGAGGGCGGGACCAGCTCGACGGGGACCGGAGCCGGAGGAGGAGGCGGGCCACAGGCCACGACGGCCAACAAGGAGAGCGCCACGCAGGCGGTTCGTCTCATCCAAGCTCCGTCCGGAAGAACTCCCCGAGTCTCCGGGCTCCTTCCACCAGCTTCCCGGGCGGCTCCTTGGCGAATGTCAGGCGCAGGAAGGGCCGTCCCTCCCCCTCCACGATGAAGGGCTCGCCTGGAACGTAGGCCACCCGCGCCTCGGCCACGGCCTTGGAGAGGAGGACCCTGCTGTCGAGCCCTTCGGGTAGCCGGCCCCAGGCGAAGAGCCCGCCCGCCGGATCAGAGAACCAGGTGCCCGGCGGAAAGCTTTCGCGGATCGCGGCCATCAGGATCTCCTTGCGATCGCGGTAGAACTCCCGCAGCCGCAAGAGGTGGGCGTCGTAGTCGTTGTGGGCGAGGTAGTCCTCCAGGACGGCCGCGTTGAACGTCGAGGAGCAGAGATCCGAGGCTTGCTTGGCAAGCTCGGCCTTTCTCACGAAATCAGACGGGGCATGAAGCCAGCCCACTCGCAGACCCGCTGACAGGGTCTTCGAAAAGGACCCGGCATAGACCGTGCGGTGCGGGATCCGGGCAGCGAGAGGCGAGAAATCGCCCCGGGCACTGGAATCGAACGAGAGCTCTCCGTAAGGGTCGTCCTCGAAGACGGCGAGGTCGAGCCTCTCGGCCGCGGCCGCCAGGGCCTCTTTTGCCTCGCCCGTCATCGAAAGCCCCGACGGATTCTGGAAGTTCGGGATCGTGTAGAGAGCCTTCACGTTCCGTCCGGCTTCTCGAAGGGTCGCGACCGTCTCCTCGAGGTGCGCGATGTCGATCCCGTCCTCGTTCCGCCGAATCCCCTTCGGCACGGCCCGCCGCGCGGCGATCGTCACCAGGGCCCCGACGTAGGTCGGCACTTCCACGAGGACGACGTCTCCCGGATCGAGAAGGACCCGGGCCGCCAGGTCGAGGGCCTGCTGGGATCCCGTCGTGAGGAGAGTGCCGCCGGCATCGGTGGGGATTCCCTTTTTCTGGCTGCGCTCCGCGACTTTCTCGCGCAGGGGACCGAACCCCGCGGTCACGTCGTACTGCAGGACCCTCGAGGGCATGCCGGAGAGGACCCTCTGACACGACTCGAGGAGCGCCCCGGCCGGGAAGGTCTCGGGGTTCGGGACCCCGGCGGCGAACGAGATCACCCCGGGATCGTTGATGAGGGGGGCAAGGGCCCGGATGGCTGACGGGACGAAGGCGTTCGCGTCCTGGGAAAACTTGGGACCGAAAAGGGTGGTTGGCATTTTCAAACCTTGCTTTCGGGATCGGGTTCCGGCGGCAGAGCGGCCTCGGGAAACGGCAGCGCCTCGTCGAGGGGCGTCGAGCCGGACAGGAGCGCCGGGTCCTCGGAGGGCAAGGACGGGGGGGCCTCGTGAACGTGATTCGAGAAACCCACGGGAGGCGCGGCCCTTCCATTGAAGACCGAGACGAGCGCGGCCGTCTGCATCACTTCCAGGATGGCGGTCGAGACGATCTGCAGAAGGAGTGTGAGCGAGAGCCAGAAGACGAGGAGAGGGATATCCCGGACGATGTCATCGATGAAGAACTGCAAGATGGCCCGCGGGATCGAGAGAACGGCTCCCAGGACCATTCCGAAGGCGATCACGAGAATCCAGGCGGCCACGGCGTGCCACGCCGTGGCCCGGAGCCGGTTCCAGCCATTCTTGAGCGAGTCCGCGACACCGTCCCCGAACTCGACGATTCTCCAGGTCGACGCGAAGGTCACGAGCCTCAGGAAGAGCCCGGCCCCCGTGAGCGCCAGACCCGAGACGGCAACGGCGGCGGCGGGCGCCCCCCACGCGTGATTCAGGAGCCCCAGGGCCAGCCACGCGAGCGCGATCAGGAAGAGACCGAGAAAGATCGAGATCGCCAGGGCGTAGAGGTTGAGGAGCCAGAAGACGGGCCAGAACGATCGGCGCAGGTGGTGGAGGAACCGCCCCGGAGGCAGGCGAAAGGCCTTTTTCGGCGCCGGCTCGAGAAGGACGAGCCGGTCCGCCTCGGAAACGGCTCCGGCGATGGCGGCCTTGACTCCGCAGGCGAGAAAAAAGGCCACCGTCAGGGTCACGAGCAGGAGGACGAGCGCGCTCCAGACCGGCGTGAGCGTCTGGTCGAAGTACTCCCCCAGGGCGATGGCGCGGCCCGCCGCGCGGCCCCATGAACCGAGGGTCTCGCCGGTTCCGAGGGAATTCCTGAGGAGGAGGTACCCGGCCGCCACGGGACCGAAAAAGGCGAGCAGGGTGACGAGGCCGAGGGCGGCCTCGAGGAAGAAGGCCGCCGGGTTTTGCAGGAGGATCCAGAGCGCCCGGACGAACGCCGAGGAGGGGGACCGCGGGGGCGCCGTCACGAGAAGAGCCTTGCGGGTCTCACCTCGCGGCGATAGTCCGGTCCCGTCATGGGGACGAGCACGCACATTTCGGCCAGCCGGCTGCGAACCGGGGTACCGACCCTCATCTCGAGAGTCTCCGCTCCGGGCTGGGAGGCCTGGTCCCCGAAGTTCGTCGTGATCACCGTGAGACGGCGCCTGTTGTAGCGGGTGTTGAGGAGTCCGTAGAGGACGTCTCTGGCCCAGTCCGTCGGCCGCCGGGCTCCGAGCTCGTCGAGAATCAGGAGTTCGGTCTCGCGGCACGGTTCGAGGATCTCGTCGGCGTTCTCGTCGCTGCCGGGGGTGTAGGTTGCCTGGATCCGCTCGAGAAGGTCGGTGAAGTCACAGAAGAGGCCCCGGACGAACTTGGATTCGACGAGCTCCGCCAGGATCGCGACGGCGAGGTGTGTCTTTCCGACGCCGGCGGGACCCGTGATCAAAAGGCCGCTCTCGACGGCGGGATACGCCGCGACGAAGCGCTGGGCGAGGGCCTTGGCGGCCTTCTGACTCTCGTGGATCCCGTTGAAGGTCGCAAGGGAACAGGAACGGTAGCGATCCGGGATGTGCGCGCCCCGGGCCCGGGCGAGAATCCTCTCCGGTTCGCGGCAGGCACAGGCGACGAGCTGACCGTCGGGTTTCTCCAGGACTCCGAATCCGTTGCAGATGGGGCAGGCAGGCGCCTGGGCGGGAGTGGTCACAATCCCGATTCTAAGAGGTCCCCGCGCGCTCAGTTCAGGGAGGCGCCCAGTGTCTTCAGCTTCATCGTGCGGCGGATCTTCTGGAGGGCCTGCGCCTCGATCTGCCGCACGCGCTCTCTGGAGATCGCCAGTTCCTCGCCGATCTCCTGCAGGGTTCTCGGCTCGGTCTCGTCGTCCGACCCGTCCTCGGGAATGCCGAAGCGCCGGCAGATGACCGCGCGTTCCTTCTTGTTGAGGTTCTTCAGGAGGGCCCGGATCTGCTCGATCGAGGAGCGCCTGAGGAGCTCTTCGTCGGCGGCCGCCACGGTCGTCTGCTCCAGGACCTCCTCCAGCGTCCGGTCCTGCTCGTCCCCGATCGACTGCGAGAGCGATTCGGCGTTGCGGTTGAACGAGAGGAGCTTGTTGGCCTCCTGGACCCCGATTCCGGCGGCCTTCGCGATGTCCTCGACGGTCGGCTCGCGCCCGAGCTCCTGCTGCAGCTCCTCCTTGATCTTCGCGATCCGCGCCTGCAGCGCCGCCTGCTTGTGGGGGAGGCGGAGGGCCCCGGACTGCTCGATGAGCGCGTGGGACATCGCCTGCCTCACCCACCAGACGGCGTAGGTGATGAACCGGACGCCGCGGTCGGGATCGAAGCGTCGCGCCGCCTGCATGAGGCCGATGTTCCCCTCGTTGATGAGGTCGAGAAACGAGACCTCGGAGGAGTGGAACTTCTTCGCGTAGCCGACGACGAAACGGAGGTTGTGCCGGACGAGCTGCTCGACCGCGTCGTCACGCACTGGCTCGGACGTCGACGGGTCCTGGATCAGGCGGCCGAGCTCCCTCTCGGCCTCCGAGGAAAGGGGTTCCCAGCGGGAGATCTCCTCCATGTATTGCTGGAGGGCTCGTCCTTCGTCCTCGAGGCGCCGGCGCGGGGGCACGGGGCGGATTATGGCGCCGAATGCCCCGCGCCGTCAGACCTCGCGCCTGGCGAGGGGTCCTTTCGGCCGGATGACGAGAGCATTGCCCGACGCCTGGCCGTGGGCCACGCGCGCGGCGTGATCAGCCGCCATCGCCCGGAACGCTTCCATCAGACGCGAGACCTCGCCCTCCATCTTCGACAGCCGGGAACGGAGATCGAGGATGACCTCGACGCCGGCGAGATTGACCCCCATGTCGCGGGTCAGGGTGAGGATGATCTCGAGCCGCTCGACCGTCTCGCGGTCGTAGAGCCGGGTGTTTCCAGACGAGCGAACCGGCCGGATGAGGCCTTCCCGCTCGTAGAGCCTCAGGGTCTGCGGGTGGACGCCAAACCGGCGGGCGACGGCCCCGATGAAGACGTAGCCCTCGTCGCCCGCGGGCCCGGACCGGACCCCGCGGCGTCCCGGTCTTCTCGGAAGGTCGCTCTCGTCGTTCCACATCGCTCACATCCGGCGGTCGTGGCGCGGCAGAGGCCCCGGCCCGATGCCGGAACCCCTGCCGCGGCCCATCCCGCTACTTGCGCTCCTCGACGACCTCGGCATCGATGACGTCATCCGCCTTGGCGGACGAGGACGCCGGGCCCGCGGAACCCTTCGTCTCGCCTCCGGGTGCCGCTCCCTCCGTGGTCGCGGCAGACTTGTAGAGGACCTCGGCGATCTTGTAGCTCGCCTTCTGCAGGTCGGCCGCGGCCTTCTTGAGGGCCTCGGCATCGCCGGACTTCGTCTCGAGGACCTTCTTGGCGTCCGCGACGGCGCTCTGGATCGAGGCCTTCTCGGAGGCGCCGACCTTGTCGCCGTTCTCCTCGAGGAGCTTCTCGGTGGAGTAGACCAGGGTGTCGAGGTGGTTCTTGGCCTCGACGGCCTCGCGCTTCTTGGAATCCGCGGAGCGGTTCGACTCGGCCTCGCGCACGGCCTTCTCGACCTCGTCCTTCGACAGGCCCGAGGAAGAGGTGATCGTGATCTTCTGCTCCTTGCCCGTGCCCAAGTCCTTGGCCGAGACGTTCAGGATCCCATTGGCGTCGATATCGAAACGCACCTCGATCTTCGGGACCCCACGCGGCGCGGGAGGCAAACCGACGAGAGAGAAGACGCCGAGCAGCTTGTTGTCGGCCGCCATCTCGCGCTCCCCTTGCAGGACCTTGATCTCGACCGAGGTCTGTCCGTCGGCAGCCGTGGAGAACGTCTCCTTCTTCTCGACGGGAATGGTCGTGTTGCGCTCGATCAGCCGGGTCATGACCCCGCCAAGGGTCTCGACGCCCAGGGACAGGGGGGTGACGTCCAGAAGGAGGAGATCCTTGACGTTGCCTGCCAAGACGCCTCCCTGGATGGCGGCGCCCACCGCGACGACTTCGTCGGGATTGACGCCCTTGTGGGGCTCCTTGCCGAAGAACTCCCGGACGAGCTGCTGGATGCGCGGCATCCGAGTCTGACCGCCGACGAGGACGACCTCGTCGATCCTGCCCGCGTCCAGGCCGGCATCTTTCAAGGCCTGCCGGCAGGGACCGATCGACTTCTGGATGATGTCGTCGACGAGGGCCTCGAGCTTCGCTCGGGAAATCCGGATGTTCAGGTGCTTCGGACCGGAGGCATCCGCCGTGATGAACGGGAGGTTGATCTCGGTCTCGACGGTCGTCGAGAGCTCGATCTTGGCCTTCTCCGCCGCCTCCTTGAGGCGCTGCATCGCCATCGGGTCGCGGGAGAGATCGATCCCCTGGTCCTTCTTGAACTCGGCGAGAAGCCACTCGACGACACGCTGGTCGATGTTGTCCCCGCCGAGGTGGGTGTCGCCGTTGGTCGACTTGACCTCGACGATCCCCTCGCCGACCTCCAGGATCGAGATGTCGAAGGTGCCGCCGCCGAAGTCGTAGACGGCAATGGTCTCGTTCTTCTTCTTGTCGAGGCCGTAGGCGAGGGCCGCGGCCGTCGGCTCGTTGACCAGGCGTTCGACCTTCAGTCCGGCGATCTCGCCGGCGTCCTTCGTGGCCTGGCGCTGCGCGTCGTTGAAGTAGGCGGGCACCGTGATGACGGCCCTCTCGACCTTCTCGCCGAGGTGGGACTCCGCTGCTTCCTTGAGCTTGGTCAGGATCATCGCGGAGATCTCGGGAGGCGACATCTCCTTGCCGCCGAGGAGGACGCGAGCATCTCCCTTGGACGATTTCTGGACCTTGTACGGCACCATCTTCATCTCGTCATTGACCTCGTCGTAACGACGGCCCATGAAGCGCTTGATGGAGTAGATGGTGTTTTCGGGATTCGTGACGGACTGGCGCTTGGCGACCTGGCCGACCAGACGCTCCCCGGACTTGGTGACGGCGACGACCGACGGTGTGGTGCGCCCGCCCTCTGAATTGGCGATGACTTCCGCCGAGTTCCCCTCGAGGATGGCGACGACGCTGTTGGTCGTTCCCAGGTCGATTCCGATGATCTTGCTCATGATTCTTAGCCTCCGCTTTCAGCGACCACGCCTAATCTAAAACCTGAGCGTCCGTTTGTCAAGTTCTGTGAAGACAGAAATCTTCACCCACGCTGGAGATTCAGCGGCAGGCCAGCGGAGCCTTCGTCACCGGACGATGATCGTCACCGGACGATGATCGTCACTGGACGATGATGATGTCTTTCTTCGACTTCCCGACAAGGCCCTCGGTCGGAGGGCTCGACGGCTGGACGTGGTGTGAGAAAAAGAGGTCCGTGTCGGTTCGCCCTTCCGAGTCATAGCCCACGAGGTAGTACTTCCCCTTGTCGGGCTGCAAGACGTACCTGTAGGGGCGATTCCAGGGATCGTACAGCTCGTCCCTGACCAGGAGCCCGCTGTTGACGACCGCGTCGAGGGAGTCCGGGAACTTCCCGGCGGTGAGGTAGAAGCAATCGACGGCTTCCGCCAGGCGGCGAAGCCGGATCAAGGATGCCGACTTGCTGAAGCTCTCGACGACGGGGAGCTTTCGCTGCGGGAAGGTCACGACGTTCAGCGGGTTCTCGGGCTGCATCCAGAACGAGAGGGCCCCGATCAAGAGGAGGCCGAGGGAGACGACGATCGTCGCCGCCAGGGCCGCGGCCGCCGGACCTCTGTCTGCTTCCGCGCCCTCATCCCTGCGGTCCGCGAGGTGGACCTCGGCGATGAGTTCCCTGCTGACCAGCTCGTAGAAGGCCTTCGTCCCGTCGAAGTCAGAGAGGAACGTCCGCTCGATGACCTCGGCCACCGTGCTCTCGCCGTCCACGAGCTGATACACGGCCCACTCGGCCCGAGACACCTTGATCGTCTCGTGGGCGGACCTCGGCGCCGCGCGGTCGATGCTCGAGTCGCTGAAGGGGTCCCGGTCGTCCTCGTGCTCCTCTGAGGGCACGACCGGCTGCGAGACCGGCACCTTTCGGTAGACGATCTCGGGCGACCGGACCACCTTCTCGATGATGGGCCACTCGTCCATCATGCGAGCTCCCTCCATCAGCAGACTCTCGACGCCGATGGGGGTGACGTAGTCGCGGTCGTAGTCGATGCTCTCCTGCTGGTCGAAGACGTAGTCGCCGTTCGTCCAGCGGAAGATGCTGTACGTGATCTTTCGGATCTGCAGGTCGAGGCCCAGGCGCAGGTCCTCGGCCGTGCAGAACCCGTTCTTCATCAGGATGAACCCGAGTCGCTGGAGGGTCTGGGCCTGGATCTCGAGGGCCCGGTTCAGAAGCTCTGGCGTCAACCGTCCGGTCTTGACGAGGAGGGTTCCCAGCCGCGTGTCGACCCTCTTCGCGGACGACTCGGCCGAAACGAGAAGCCCGTCCTCGAACCCGATCGTCACCGTGTCGTCGGGATTCCGAAGTGTGAGCAGGCCAGTCTTCCTCTGGAGCGAGATCAGCTGGAGGATGTCGGAGACCGAGAAGTCCTTGAGGGTTCCTTCAAGCGCCATGGAACGTCCCCCTCACGACTTCCTGAATGAAAGCTGGCCCAGCACGAAGCCGGTCACGGCCATGATGGCGGGCAGCACGTAGGTCGAGATCGAAGGGGTGAGGCCGGGGCGCAAGGAAACGATCCAGTGTCCCCAGCCCAGGATCGCCACCACGCCCGAGACGAACAGACCCAGAGAGATCGCGGCCCAGACGGGGCGATCGTGCAGGAAGGCCGCCGAGCCGGGCAGCAGGATGTTCAACAGGAGATGGAAGCGCTCCCGCCGCTGGAGGCGGTGACGAACGTCATCGGCCTTCTGCATCTTCGTCTCGATCGACACGCCGTCCTTCTTCAGGTAGACGTGAACGCACTGGGAGCAGAGGAGAGCTCCTTCACCCGGGGGCTTGCACAGCCGGCAGAACGTCCTGTTGCATTTCTGGCACTCCTGCGAGTATCCCCGGCCCTTCGACCGCAGCCGGTCGAGGCCGATCCCGGCCGGAATGACGAGGAGGATTCCGAAGAGGATCCCCATGTTCGGGAAGACCGTCTGCTCGTGCGACCGGTAGTGCCCCGGCAAGCGGCGGCTCCTCGAGTCGCGCTCGAGAGCCACGACCTTCTTGCGGGCTTCCTCCATCGAGTAATCGAGCAAACCGATCTTCACGAGGCCGGGCCGGCTCTGGAAGGCCTCGACCGCGGGGAGGTCGAGCGCTCTTGCCTCCTTCAGCGACTCGGCGGCTTCCACGGTCCGGAAGGTCTCGGCGTAGACCAGGGAGAGGTTGTAGCGGGCCGCCACGTTCCGTCCGTCTCTCTTGAGAGCCTCCAGAAAGTCCTCCTGGGCGGACCCGAAGTCGCCGTCCGTGTACCGGATGCCGCCGCGGTTGACGAGGCAGCGGACCTCGGCCTTCGATGTCTGGATCCCGATCGAGTATTCGGCCACCGCCCGGTCGTTCTGACCGAGAGACTGATAGAGCCTGCCGAGCAGGAACCGGATGTCCACGTCGTCGGGGAGGACGTTCTTGGTCGCCTCCAGGTCGTCGAGGACCCTCTGGTCGTAACGGGCCTCGGCGAGGGCCTGAGCGCCCCTGAGGACCGGCGACGTCATGATCGAGAGCTCGTAGCTCGTCCGGTCCATGACGGGGAAGAGCGGGAGCATCAACGCGACTCCGGCACCCGAGAGGATCCTCTGTTTTCTCGTCGCGTAGCCGAACGTCACGGCAAAAAGAATCAGGAGGTACCAGATGACATCCAGGGCGAGCAGGAAAGGAGCCACGGTGATCGCGGCGGTGAGAACCATCTGAGCCGGACCGCTGACGAAGCGCCCGGTCGTCTCCGACACATCGTGCAGATACCGCCGGAAATAGGTCAGGCCGACGAGGAGGATGAGGATGAGACCAATCGCGGCGGCCGACACGGCACCCACCAGGGCGAGCCGGGTAAAGAAGACCTTCTTGGATTCCTCATCCCGCAGCGTCGCCCGAACGGCCGCCACGTACTTGCCAGGCAGCTGTCCCCACGACTTCGTCTTGTACGAAAGCGTCAGCTCGATCCAGCGCGCCTCGGGCAAATCCGGATCGAGCGTCACCGCGGCTGTCAGGGCCTCCCGGGCCACGTCCCACTTCCCGGCCGCGATGTCGCGCCGGGCGACCAGCGTGGCCGCGAGCGCCATGTCGCTCAGCCTCTTGATCCCGACCCGTCTCGCGTACTTGATGATGTCATCGAGCTTCGCCCTGGCCGACTGGAGGTCCCCCTCCTCGTGCGCGGCGAGCCACCCGAACCAGGGCCCCCTGATCTCCCGCCGAAAGGCCGTCTGTGTGGAGTCCGGGAGCCCCAGGCGCGACGCCACGCTCTGAGCCGCGAGGAGCCGGCCGCTCGCTAGGGCTGGACCGGCCAGCACCCCGAAGGCCACCAGCAGGCGGAACCCTCCGAAAAGGACGCGGCGGGCGAGGAGGCTTCGGTTCAGAACTTCCTCGCGGGCCGCCCGCCCGGGTTCGGACCCGGTTTCTGAGGAGCAGCCATCCGGGCGAAGGCGAGTTGCAGCTGGCCGAGCAATCCGTCCAGTGCGTCCGTTTCCTCGAACGACAGCCGCCCCGCCGTCTTCTCCTTCAAGGACTGGAGCGACTCGATGATCTGCCGGGCTGCCGCGAGATCCACGCTCAGCTTTCCGGTCACCGGATCTGGAAAACCCTGGAGGTACATGGCGGCCGTCTGCGCCAGCATGTCGAGAAGGGCGAGAAACGCCTGATTCGTCGGGATGACGGGCGCGGCTTCCTTGGCGGCCGGGGCCGGCGGCTTGGGGGGTTCCGGGAGCTGGCTCTCCATCTCGGCCTTGACGTCCTCCCTCAGATCCCCATCCGAGGTGAACATGCGGCGGTCCACGACCTTCAATGTCTTGTCTTTCTCACTCATGATCAGTCTGCCGGAGTTTAGTATTTTATTTCCCCTAACGACGGCGGGAAAGCGAGGACTCGATGGAACGGACGGGAGGCGATCCCGGAAAGACGGACGGACGAGACCGCACGGGCGAGGCCTTCGAGAAACTGGCCGCCCTGATGTCGCGGCTCAGGCAAGACTGCCCGTGGGACCGCAAACAGACTTTCTCGGACCTCTCCCCCTACCTTCTCGAGGAGAGCCACGAGGTCCTGGCGGCCCTGGCCGGGGGAAACCTGTCCGAGCTCGAGGGGGAGCTCGGAGACCTCCTCTTTCAGATCGTCTTCCTTTGCCAGATCGGCAGCGAGTCGGGGAGCTTCGATCTGGCCTCTGTGGCTCGCCGGGTCCACGACAAGATGGTCGCCCGGCACCCCCACGTCTTCGGGGGCGAGGTCCTCAACGACGTCAGCGACCCCGACGGCGTGAGAAAGCAGTGGGAGGAGCTGAAGCTGAAGGAGCGGAAAAAGCGGGGTGACACCGCTCCGTCTCCGTTCGAGGGCCTCCCGAAGACCCTTCCCGCCCTCCTGACCGCAAGCCGGATGACCGCGCGGGCCGCCGACCTCGGATTCGACTGGCGCCGCGACGAGGACGTTCTCGCCAAGCTCGAGGAAGAGATCGACGAGTTCCGCGCCGAGATCCACCACCCGGCTCCCTCCCGCGAGCGGATCGCTTCGGAGGTGGGAGACCTCCTCTTCACGGTCGTCAACATCGCCCGGCGGCACGACGTCGATCCGGAGGCCGCGCTCACGATGACGAACTCGAAATTCAGGCGCCGCTTCGAGGAAGTCGCGAGGCGCGTCACGGCAGGCGGAAGGTCCCTGAAGGAGCTCTCCCTCGAGGAGCTCGACGCCATCTGGGATCAGATCAAGGCGGAGGAGAGGGGCTGAGCCAAGACGGGCTCAGTCGACGAGCTCGGAGACCCGGACGAACCGGATTCCCCCTTTTTTCGCCTTCGGGACCTCGGCTGAAAGAAAAGCCGTCGTCTCGGGGCTGGGATGCCCGATGACGATGCAGTCGCCTCTCTCCTGGACGATCTTCATCGCCTTCTCCCACGCCTGAGCCAGTCCTTCGGCCTTGCCCCCCGCGTCCCGGCCCGCGTCCGGATCGTCGAGGAAGACGTCCCGCGCCCTCACGGAGACGCCGAGCCGCCGGGCCTCTTCGACCGCGACGCTCTGATTCGTCGTCCGGGAGTCGAGAAAGAAGAGGTGTCTCCCCTTGACCACCGAGAGGACGGCCGCCATCACGCGTCTGTCCGACGTCCCGACCGACCCCTGGTGATTGCTCACCCCGATCAGACCGGGGACCTTGTCGATCATCGCCGAGACCGCCGCCCGGATCTCCGAGTCCTTCTGTTTGACCCGGATCGTCGATTCCTCCGCCGATCCGTTCTTGGACTCCATCGGAAGGTGGAGCAGGACATCCCACCCCTTCCGCCTCCCGAACTCGGCTGATTCCCTGGCGAGGCGGCCGTCCGGCAGGACGGCGACAGCCATCGGCTCCGAGAACGGCTCGAGCCGGGAGAGGGCCGCGGGAGAGTGTCCCAGGTCGTCGAGGACGAGGGCGATGACTCCTCCCTTCCTCTCCGCTGAAACCGGCTCGAAATCCGAAGGCAGGTTCCGTTGCGGCGCGGGACTCGGGGTGAGGCGAGGCTTTGGCGCCGCTGTCCTCACCGGCGTGGGCTGGGTCTTCGGCTGTTCCACGACAGCCGGTTTCGGAGGTCTCTTCTCCCGCAGCGCCAGGTACGCCAGCGCTGCCAGAAGAAGAAGAACCAGCCCGCCCAGAAGGAGCAGGACGGACCAAAGACAGCCCCAGCGCTTCTTCTTCTTTCGGGCGTGGGGTCTCGGTTTTTGCGGTTTCTTCGCGCTCACGAAGCCGGCGGCGCCGCCCCTTCGGACAGGAACCGGAGTCCCTGCTGCAGGGTCAGATCGGTCTCGGCGGACGTGATCTCCTGGTGAGCGACCGAGAAGACCCGGTCATCGGGCTCCAGCCCCTTCGGAGACAGGCTGACGCCTCCTGCCGTCCGGACCTTGGCCACCGCGAGCTTGAGCGCTCCGCCGCTCGGCAGATTGACGATCTGGTAGTCCGCGCCCATCCCGACGGTCGGCTCGCCGATGAGGCGGACTCGGGACTTGGGCTCCGCCGCCTTCTCGGCAACGGCGGCCGTCGGAGCGGGAGACGGAGAAAGCGCCGGAGTGGTCCCCGGAGTGGGAGACGGGGCCGGCGCCCCCTTCAGGCGCCCGGCCGATTCCCGGACCGCCGCCGCGAAGAACTCCGCCGGACCGGCGGTTCCGCTGTCGATCAGAATGGCCAGCCGGCCGGTGTAGGCCCGCCCCTCCGGCTGGGAACTGAACTTCTGTCCCTCGACCTTCCGTCCCTTCAATTCTCCGAGCTGGCCATGGACCGAAAAGAGCGAGGCCAGCCGGACCGCTTCCTCGTAGCTGCCACCCGCAACTCCACGGACATCGACGATGAGGGCCTTGGCCGGGTCGACCGGGCCGAGGACTTCCTTGACGGCAGCGGCGGCGCCGGCCCCGAGGTACGGGATCCTCAAGACCGACTCCCCGCTGACACGGGCGATCGAGGGCTTCTCGGGTTCCCACGACGACCGGATGACGTCGATCGTCCGGTAGCGGGGCTTACCTTCACGGACAACGGTGAGAGAAACGCGCCCCCCCGGCTTTCCGGCGAGCCGCGCTTCCACTTGCCACAGGCTCAGGGGACGGGCGGGTTTGCCATCCACCTTCTCGATCAGATCGTCGGTTTTCAGGCCGGCCTTGGCGGCGGGGCTCCCGGGCACCGCTGCCACGACGACCGGATACCCGAAACGCCGCGCCAGAACGACGCCCGCCTCCACCATCCCCTCCTTCCGCCGCGATTCCTCGGCGTTGCGGTACAGGGCGACCTGGTCCGCGGGGATGTACTCGGCGAAGGGATCCATCGCCTCGGTCATCCCGCTGAAGGCCCCAGCCATCAACGGTTTGACGTCGACTTCTTCCACGTAGTTCGACCTCACGAGGGAGAGGACCTCCGTGAAGAGACCGAGCGGTTTGTAGAGGTTCTCCCTGCCCTCCTTCTTCTTCTCCTCCGCGCCCAGGCGGGGGAGAACCACGAAAAGGCAGGCAATGAAGGCGATCGACGAAGCTAGCCCGAAGGCACGAGTCCGGCTCACGTTCCGATGATACGCGGAACCCGTGCCAGGGTTATCGGAGCCACAGCCGGGGGTCCACCGACTGCCTCGCCTCCCGGATCTCGAAGTAGAGCCCGGCGAGCTCACCCTCGGGAGGATCTCCGACCTGTCCCACCGTGTCCCCCACGGCGAGCCGGGTTCCACGGGCCACGGTCTGGGGCATCAGTCTCCCGTAGAGGCTGAAGACCCCGTCGCCATGATCGACGACTACCATGTTCCCGTACCCCTTCAACCACTGCGAGTAGACGGCATCCCCCGCGAAGATGACCTTCACGTTCTTTCCTCTTGGAGCCTCGAGAGTCCAGCCCGAGGACCGGAGAAAGGTCCCTGGGAAGTGCGGGTTCGCGACCCTGCCGAACGGCAACAGGACCTTTCCCCGGATGGGCCAGTCGAGAACTCCCTTGAACCGCCTGATGTCCGCGGCCCCCGGAGGGAGAGCCCTCCCGCGCGACTCCAGAAGCAGGAGCAGGGCTTCCAGGCGGCTGGCCTTGTCCTCGAGCTTCTCGAGCGTCGATTTCTCCTCCGCCGAGGTCTTCTGGAGACGCGAGAGAAGGGTGATCTTCTCCGAGCGCGCCAGGATGAGCTCCTGCTCCTTTTGCCGAGCCTCCAGTACGACCCGGAAGAGCTCCTCTCTCTTCTTCCGCAGCTCCTCCTCGCGTCCGGCGAGCTCGAAGAGCGACCGCTCGTATTGCCTGAGCAACTCACTGTCGCGCTTCGTCATGTAGGAGAGGAGTTGCAGACCGCGAAGGAAGCTCCGTCCCGAGTCGACGGCCGCCAGGGTCCGGAGGTACCCGGAGCGCCCCATCCGGTTCAGGGCCCGCAGCCTTTCGGAGAGGATCCCGCGGAGGCGGTCGGTCCGCTCCTTGGCACCATTGCGGACGGAGAGCGCGTTGCCCGCCGCCTTCTCGACTTCGGCCTGCGTGATCTCGAGCATTCTCCGCTCCACGGTCTTGATCTCGAGATTCAGCGAAGCCGCTTCCAGCGCGGCCTTCGTGTCCGCCTCTTTCTTCCGGGTGGCCTGATAGCGGGCGGAAAGCTCCGAGATCCGGGCCTTCAGCCGCTTCAGCTCCTGCCGGCGCTCCGCGTCCCCCAGTCCGCGCGGATCCGGAAGCCGGGCAGCCGTCTCTTCCCCCGCCGCCCCCTGTCCGGCCGCCGGCGGAGCGATGACGATCGCAGCGATGGCGATCGCGGCGATGCCGATCGCCATCGCCATCGTCGCCTCCGCGAGCGACAGGGAGAGCGGTCGCCTTCTCAGAACAGGGGCACTCCGTCGAGCTTCTCGGGTGGTTCGACGCCCATGAACTTGTAGAGGGTCGCGGGGACGTCGGCGATGCCCGGCGTCCGGTCCTTGGGAAGGGCGCGGTTGGCGAAAAGGATTCCGGGCACGACCGCCGGATCGACGGAACAGTGGTCCCCTGACCAGACCTGCTTGTTGTCCTCGAAGAGATCCGGCGTGACGACACCCAGGCTCGATTGCCAGGCGACCCGGTAGCCGTCGGCGTTCGTCACGAAGATGTCGGGGATCACCTCGGCGTCGTAGGTCCCGTAGACCTCCTCGCGGGTGTAGACGCCGTGGACTGGCTTCTTTCCGGTCTTGGGGTCGGTCAGCTCGAGAAGGCGCTTCTTGATCTCGGCGCGCACCGCCTCGTACTCCGCGCCCGGCGAGACGACACCCTTCGCCTCTCGTCCCTCCAGGTTCACGTAGATCTCCCCGAGACCCATCGCGTAGGCCTTGGTCTTTGACCAGTCGACGTTCGCCCAGAACTCTCCCTGGCCGAAGAGCATCTCGAGATCCGCCTGCTTCTCGTTGGCTCCCTTGAGCGCCATGAACCCGTTCTCCACGAGCCACGTGTTGTAGTTCACGGACCGCCGCCAGGTCGCAAAGCCGTGGTCGGAGAGCACGATGAGGAGGTCGTCCTTCCCGAGCTTCTCGAGGACTCCCCCCACGATCGTATCCATCTGCCGGTACGACCTCTCGACCGAAATGGCGTACTGCGCGGCCTTCTGGGCATCGTAGGCCGGATGCTCTGGATCGAGGAGCCGCCACATCACGTGCCCGACCCGGTCGGTGTACTCGTAGATCTGAACGTAGAGATCCAAATCCTCGTCTGCCAGGATTCCCTCCATCATCTTGCGGTACTGCAGGACGGTGAAGGAGACGTCCTCGAGGAAGACCTTCTCGTCGATCACTTCCTCGCTCATCGACCACGTGTCGATCGACCAGCCCATCGTCTTGAAGAGCCCGAACTTCTCGCTCAGCGAAGCCGCCCACGTGCCGGGGGAAGAGATCTTGACCGAGGGAGGCAGCTTTTCGGGGTCGAAGTTGATCGGGCTCAAGTAGAGCTGGATCTCGGGAGTGATGCTCAGGAGGTGGAACCGTCCGATGCCCCTGAGCTTGACGACGCTGTTGAACGGGAAGACGAAGCGGACCCAGGGCGACCACTCGCCGGTCTTGATCACGACAGGTTCCGACCCCTCCGGCTCGATGCGGAGCCGGGCGCCGTCGGGCAATACCGTCAGCTTCATCGGGACCTTGATGACGGGCGGATCCTTGAAGAGCTTGTTGTACGGGCCGAAGACCTCGGTTGCGATCGTCCCCTTGTTCGATTCGAGCCGGATGAGCTCGACGGAGAACTCGTTCTTGTTCCTCGGGGCGAAGAACGGGTCGGACGTGTAGTAACTGGGAGTGCCGATCCTTCCCCTCACATCAGGGACGCCCAGACCCGACACCAGCTTGCCGTTGTCGTAGTCGACGGCCGGGAACGTCACGGGAACGTGCAGGACCGCCGCCTTGATCCCCTTCTTCCCCGCCGCTTCCCAGAAGGGAACGCCGCGCCGGTTGTTCACGACCGTCGGGATCTCCTCCGGGAGCTGCTTGCCGAGCCGGTGGCCCTGCCAGGCGCCGAGGAGGAGCGGGATCACCGAAAGCCCCAGCGACAGGACGGTCTTCTTCAGGGGCCAGCGGATCAAGAAGAAGCCCGCGACAAAACAGAGGAGTCCCAGACCTCCCGCCGCCACCCACCGGTTCTTCTTCCCGAGAAGGAAGGGCTTCACGCCCTCCGTGGCCACGGCGAACTCCGGACGGTACGTCTTCGGGTCGCGTTTCAAGAAATCGAAGATCTGCGTACGTCCCGGCGAGAGGCCGGTCGAGAAGGTGGACCACGAAACCGGCGTCTGAGCCGGAATGGTCGGCAGAAGCGGTGTGTAGCCTCCGCTCGCGGCCAGCTTGGAGAGGTTCGGGAGCTTCCCCTCCGCCATCATCCTCGAGACCATCTTGTGGTCCGCCCCGTCGAAGCCGAGGACGTACGTCTTCTTCTTCGTCCGCTCGGCGGGGAGAGCTCCGGTGAGGAGGGCCGCGCAACAGACCACGGCGGAGACGATGAGAACCGTTCGATTAACCTTGGAGTCCTTGAAAAGCACGGCGCATTCTATTCGCAGGGTTCCGGCAAGAAGTCACTCCCGTCGTGTCCTCGGAATCCTCCTGACGTGCTCGTGCCTTCTGGCTCCCTTTGCGGCCTGTCGAAAGCCGGAGAAGGCCAGCCGGGACACGCTGGTGGCCGCCCTCGAGTCGAGCCCCCTCGGGTTCGACCCCCGGGTTCTGACGGATCAGAGCTCCTGGAGAGTGGCGGACGCCCTCTACACCGGGCTGATGAAGAAGGCTCCGAGAGGCGAGTTCTTGCCCGACCTGGCGGAAAGCTGCGACTCGGAAGACGCCCGGGTCTGGTCGTGCCGTCTCAGGTCAGGGGTCCTGTTTCACGACGGGAGGCCGATGACGTCCTCAGACGTCGCCTTCACCTACGAGAGCGTCCTGTCGGAGGGCTTTCGAAGCAGCAAGAAGCAGGCCCTGAGGGTCATCGAGAGGATCGAGACGCCCTCTCCCCTGATGGTCGTCTTTCACCTCCGCTCCCCCTACTCCTCGTTTCCCAACCAACTCCTCCTCGGGATCATCCCGGCCGGGACCTCGCTCGAGGCAGCCAGGGCGCGGCCCATCGGAACCGGACCCTTCCTCTTCGAGTTCTACAGACCCGACGACCGGGTCTCTCTTCGGAGATTCGATGGGTTCTACGGCGAGAAGGCGCGAATGGCCCGGGTCGTGATGCGCGTGATCCCCGACACGACGACGCGGGCGCTCGAGCTCTTGCGCGGTTCGGTTCACCTGGCGATCAACAGCCTCAGCCCGGACATGCTCCCGAGGATGGAGGCGGCGTCCGGCGTCACCGTGAGCCGGCTGCCGGGATCCAACCACGGCTACATCGCCTTCAACTTCAAGGACCCCGTCCTGTCGAAGAAGGAAGTCCGGCAGGCCCTCGCGTTGGCTCTCGACCGGCGGGCCATCGCCTCGGGTCTGTGGCGCGACACGGTGGAGGTCACGGAGACCTTGCTGCCGAAGGATCACTGGGCGACCGACCCGGACCTGCCGCCGCTCGAGAGGGACCTCGAGCGGGCGGGGCGGCTCCTCGATCAGGCGGGCTTTCCCGAGAGGGCGGAAGGCCGGCCGCGCCTCACCCTGACGTTCAAGACGTCGACGGACGAGATGACCGTACTGCAAGCCACGGCGATCGCCGCCCAGTGGCGCGAAGCGGGCGTGGAGACGGTCATTCGCTCTCACGACTTCTCGATCTTTTACGAGGACGTGATCCACGGGAACTTCCGGCTCTTCTCGATGAGGTGGCAGGGGATCACCGACCCGGACCACTATCACGACGTCTTCCACACGAGGTCGTTCCCGCCAGGCGGGTGGAACCGGGGGTTCTTCAGCGACCCCCTCGTCGATTCCTGGATCGAGAAGGCGAGGCAGACCCGGTCCCGCCAAGAGAGGCAGCGGCTCTACTTCGCCCTCCAGCGCCGGCTCCTCGACGAGCTCCCCTACATCCCGCTCTACCGGGCCCTGACGGTTGCCGTCCACGATTCCCGCCTGACGGGGATCTCCTCGATCCCGCCGACGGGGGACTTCACGTTTCTGAGAGAGATTGGACGGGAGTAAACTGCCGCAGTTCCCCGGCTTCTTGGTCTTCTGGGGGTTGGAGGGTCCCGTTGCAAATCGCTTTCGCCGTCGCCGCAGCGGTCGCTGTCCTGGCCGCTTTTGTCGCGTTCAGGACTTTCAAGTCTCTCCAGGCGGAGAAGGAACGGGCCGCCGCCGAAGCCGCGCGCCTGTCGGCGGAGATCAGCAAGCGGGACGAGGACTTGCGGGGTTCCCAGGAAGCAAGGTCGGCCCTGGAGTCCGAGAGGCGGGCCCTCGAAGAGAGTCTTTCCGAGGCCCAGTCGACGATCCAGGCTCAACTTGCCAAGATCCAGGAGTTCGAGACCCAGGTTGGCGAGCTCAGAAGCCAGGCCGAGCAGGCCCTCTTCGAGCACAAGAGCCAACAGCGTTTCTTCGGCCGGAAGGCCAAGGACACCTTCGAGGTCGTCAAGCAGCGCCTCGCGGCCGAGGGATTCCCGGAGCGGATCGATGACATCGCGGCGGGTCCGACGAAGAGCCTCTCCGAGGAAACCAAGCGTCTCTTGAAGGAAGTGGAGAGCTGGATGGCCCAGGGCAGCATGGAAGATCCAGACGTGCTGCACCTTCTCGGGATCCTCGACTTCGCGCGCGGGGACGCCAAGCGGGCGGAACTGCGCCTTCGGGCGGCGTCCCGGACGTCCGACGTCCCGCTCCTGTGGGAAAACCTGGGCGATCTGATGAAGCACACGGGACGCGGCAAGACGGCCGTCCAGCACTACAAGAAGGCCGCCCGCTCGGCACCCGAGAACTCCCCCGTACACAAGAAGCTCGGCATGGCGCTCTTTGCGGCCGGCGAGTACGCCGCCGCGCTGAAGCCGTTGCAGGTCGCCCTGCAGGCGTACCCGTCGGATCTCGAGCTCCACCTCCACGTCGCGTTCGCGTACATCGAGGCCGGTGAGTACCAGAAGGCCATCGACCTCTCGCACTCCGGACGCAAGCGGTTCCCCAAGGCGGCCTCGCTCGCAGCCTGCGCCATCGTCGCCTTCTCGAAGATGAAGCGCTTCCGGGATGCTGAGATGGCATTTCAGACGGCCATGGAAATCGACGCCAACAGTGCGGACGCCTACATCGCCAGGGGCTTTGCCTACCTCGAGGAAGAAAAGCCCAAGGACGCGACGAAGGCGTTCCAGAAAGCCCTGGAGATCGACCGCAACCGGCCGAGGGCCCTTTATGGCCTCGGAAGGGCCGCGAACCGCGAACAGAACTTCGAGACGGCCCTCGGCCATCTGAAGAAGGCCGTCGAGCTCAAGCCCGACTACGCCGAGGCGTGGTACGAGATGAAGACGACCCACGAGGCGCTCAAGCAGTTCGAGCTCGCGGTCGAGGCCCTCAACAAGGCCGTCTCGCTCAAGCCGAAGCTCGCCTGAGGCGCTGGCCGGCGCGGGTGGTGGCCGCCCGTGGCGGCGGCCGCCCGCGGCGGGGCCCTCACCGCAGAAGGCTGTCGATCTTCCCGGCCGGAGCAGCCAGCGCTCCCTCGAGGTGGCTGGTGTCGTCGATCATCTGCGCCGTCGCCGGATCCTCGCCGTTCCAGTCGAGCACGGACAGGGAGCTGTTCCGCTGCCTGACCTCGTCCATCCGGGAGATGTCTCGGCCCAGAAGGGTCGTGATCAGGATCCGGTTGAACCGCCCGTGGGCGACGATGACGGGAGCCCTCGCTCCCTTCTCGAGAATCCGTTCGAGCACCCGGCGGGCGCGTTCCGCCGCCTTCACCGGGGATTCGCCTCGCGGGGGGCCGAGATCGACGTCTCCCGCCTTCCATCGAGTCCGGATTCCCGCGACGTTTCGCTCCATCTCGTCATCCAGGGGCTGGCCCGTCCACTCTCCCCAGTCGAACTCCACCGCCACGGGCTCGATCTCGATCCCGATTCCGTGCGGCGCCTCGAGGACTTTCGCCGTGTCGAGAGCCCGGCGCATGGGACTGCTCAGGACGTAGTCGATCTCCTCGCAGGCGAGCCTTATCGAGAGGGCCTCGGCCTGGCGCCGGCCCTTCGGCGAGAGGGGGGCATCGATCCGGCACCCCTGGAGGGTCGAGGCCCGGTTGCCCTCGCTTTCTCCGTGACGGACGATTCGGATCCTCATCGCCCACGCTTATATCATCGGCAGATGCCCCAGCCCATCCAGGCCGACTTCGAGCGCCTCAGAACAAACCTCTCCGACCCCGCCGTCCGCGCCCTTTTCACAGAGAGATTCGTCCGGTTAAACGAGCTCTATGACGTTCTCATCGACGCGGCCGCCTGGAACATTCTCGAAAAGCTCGGGGTTCTCCCCGCCCCCGGCGGGCTGACGGTTCCCGAGGCCGCCGAGAGGTGCGGGGCGGTCGCGAAGAGTCTTTCCGTGCTCGAGTACCTTCTCCAGAAACTCGCCGCGGAAGGGTGGCTCTCGCTCTTTGGGGAGCGTTTCCACTCGACGGGCGATGTCCCCCCATCACTTCAGAGCGCGGGAGCCGCGGTCGTCTCCTACGAGCCGGCCGCCGCCATCGGCGTGGAGATCGTGACACTCCTGGCCGAGGAGTCCGGGGCCTTTTTCCATGGCGAGAAGACGGGGGAGGACATCCTGTTCGCGGTCAACCGCCTTCCGTTGTGGTTCCGCTACTTCTCGAACGGCAACCCGCTCTACGGGGTCAACAACGCGCTCGGCGCCATCGTTCTCGGTTCTCACCTGCCGCCCTCCGGCGCGAAGGTCCTCGAGGTAGGGGGCGGTGCGGGAAGCGCGGCCGAGGAGGCCCTCTCGCGTAATGGAGGTCCCATCGGGCTCTATCACTTCACCGAGCTCGTTCCCACGTTCCTCAGACGCGGGGAGAGGGCGGCGCGGGCGAGCGCCGGGACCCAGACCGAGGTCGTCGCGAGCCGGCTCGACATGACGCGGCCCTGGGGCGAGCAGGGAATCGGAAGCGGACAGTTCGACGCGGTCTACGCGGTGAACTGCTTTCACGTCGCCCCCGACTTGGACCGAGTCTTGGCCGAGGCCTTCTCGGCCCTGAGGCCGGGTGGCTGGCTGGTCCTTTCGGAGTGCGTCAAGCCGGGGGATCCCCGCCGGGCCATCTACGTCGACTTCGTCTTCGAGTTCCTCTCCTCGTTCACGAACGTGAAGACGGATCCCGAGAGGCGGCCTCGCCACGGTTTTCTCTCTCCGCAGGGATGGAGGGCTTCGCTTCTCGCTGCGGGATTCGAGAAGGTCGAGATCACTCCCGATGTCGAGAAGCTGGCGGAGGAGTTCCCGAAATTCTTCGTGGCCGCCCTGGCGGCGAGACGGCCTTCAGCCTGACTCGGCCGTCACCCGTTTCTTGAGTCCATCCACATCCGGGATCGTGAATCCCTTGGGGTGAGTGATCACGAGCCCTTCCCGTCCCCACCGGCTCATGATCCTGATGGATGTCTCGACGGTCGTGGCCGCCAGATCGGCGATGTCCTGGCGGGTGAGGCTTACGGGAATCTCGATGGAGCCTCCAGCGGAGACTCCGGTTCTCTCGGCGAGCGTCAGGAACAGGCGGGCGACGCGGTACTCGACCGAGCCCGTGAGGTCCGCGAGCCGCCGGGCGAGCTCTACCTGGCGAAGGATGAGACCCTTCAGTAGGCGGCGCGTCATCTCGGGATGCGCGTCGACGACCGAGAAGAACCCGGCCGCCGGGATCTCCAGGAGGCTCGAGGACTCGAGCGGCACGGCACTCGCCGGGAACGACTTCTCCTCGAAGGCCGCCAGGACCCCCACGGGCTCGCCCGGGCCGAAGATCTCGATGATCACGTCTCGCCCCGGAGCCGACTTGACGACCTTCACCCTGCCAAGAACGATGAAATAAAGGTTCCGGGCGAGCTCGCCCTCGGTGAAGATGACCTCGCCCTTCTCGTAGGCCCGCAAACGGCAGTACGGGGCGAGAAGGTCCTTCTCCGACGGGGTCAGGCACCGAAACAGGGGGACTGTCTCGAGCGGCGAAATCGGCGGAGGGCCGGGCACGGGCGGATCATACCGGTCCTAAGAAACCCGTCAGCTATTATTCGAAGCCTATGGCTTCCAAGGTTCCCCTTTCCCCCGTCGAGCTGGAAATCGAGCTCTTCTGTCTCGGAATGGTCGTCAGCGAGGAAACACGCGCCGAGCTCGAGGCCCGCAGGATCGCCCGGACTCGGGCTGGCCTCGGGTCTGGCCTCGAAATCATCGTGCCGTCCCCGCGCAAGCAGATCTGGGTCAACGTTCCGGTGGAAGAGAGCTTCGCGAGCCGGTCGCCCCTGTCCCTCGTGGCGAGCGGAACGGGGTACGCGATTCACGATTCCCGCACCCCCGACATCGAATATCCCGTCGAGATCCCCCCGGAACCCGCCTGGTACTCGCGTCTGACGACCCGGGGAACGGTGATGAGCCGCGTCGGGGTCCTGCAGGGCAACTACCTCGGGATCTTCCTTTCCAACACATGTCTCTACTGGTACAGCCGGCCCGCCGCGCAGAACTGCCGCTTCTGCACGAGCGGCAAGAACGTCGGGGTCAACGAGATCGCCCAGAAGAACCTGGAGGATGTCGTCGAGGTCGCCCGCGAGGCCCAGTCCGAGTCGGGATCGGTCTTCACTCACTTCAACACCGGGTACCAGTACGAGGAGAACCCCAAGCGCCGGAGCGTCCATGGCCTCATGCAGGCCAAGCCCTATGTCGAGGCGATCAGGCAGAGAGTCGGGGGATTCATCGGCGTCCAGGCCGTTCCCGTTCTGAAAGAGAACTTCGACGAGTACGACGAGCTGATCGCGGCCGGAACGGACCACTTCTCGTTCTGCGTCGAGTTCCTCGACCCGAAGGTTTTCGAGGAGGTCTGCCCCGGAAAGAACGCGACCGTGGGCCAGGACGCCTTCTTCGAGGCGATGGCGTACACGTCGAAGAAGCTCGGGAAGGGAAGGGTCTCGGGCGAGATCATCGCCGGGATCGAGCCAATCGAGATGACCCTGAAAGCCATCGACCGGATCGTCGAGACGGGTGCCTTCCCCACGGTCTGCATCTTCAGGCCCCTGACGGGCAGCGACCTGGAAGAGTTCCCGCCCCCCGATCCCTCCGCCATGAGGCAGGTGATGGCCTACCAGTACGAGGCCTGCAAGAGAGCCGGGATCCCGGTCGGCGTCCTCCCGATCGAGGTGTCGCTCGTCGTGCAGCCCGAGGAAGGCCGTGAGCTCGTCGAGAGCCGGGAGAGCGGTTTTTACGAGCTCAAGGTCGCCGCCATGAAGAAACTGGCGAGACCTTATGTAAACTGGAAGCTCAAACCAAGGCAGTCGGAGAGCACCCGGCACCGGTAGGGCTCTCGACGAGGAGGGTTTCCGTGAAGAATTTCGCCGCGTCCCCGGGCGGCCCGTTGCGCTTTTCCACGCTGACCATGGCGTTCCTGCTCCTGGCGGTGCCTCCGGCTCCCGTCAAGGCAGACGGAAACGAGGCCCTCAACGAGAGCTACCGCGTCACGCAGAGAGGCGGGGTCGCCGCGGCCGGGGTCGGTTTGAGAGGGGACCCGGCACGGCCCGCGAAGGCGGACAGGAGCCCGCGCCCTGGGGGCAAGAGCTCCGCGCGGCCCCTGAGCCGGCAGGCTCCCCAACCCTCCCCCACCGACCTCGGCTTCGGAACGATAACGATCACGGGGATCCCGGCCGGGGCAACCGTGACGCGGGCCTTCCTCTACTGGGCCATTCTCGGCTCAAACGATACGAACCCCGTGACTTTCGACGGCGAGCCGATCACGGGGACTCTGATCGGGACCTCCACGGGTTCGTGCTGGGAAGCCCAGGGGACCTTCGCCTATCGCGCCGACGTCACCAGCCTCGTCGCGGGCAACGGGGACTACTTCCTGGAAGACTTCCCGAACTGGCAAATCAGTGACGCGGACACGCATGGAGCGTCCCTCGTCGTCGTCTACTCCGATCCGGCAAGCCCGATGCGCACCATCATCATCAACGACGGTTCCGCGGCGCTGATCCAGTGGGAAACGGAAAGCGCCACGACCTCGTTCACCTCGCTCCTACCCCTCTCCGGCGGCGCGGCTCGATGCGTCTACCTGGTGGGCGACGGAGACTCCTGGTGCGAGCCAGACGATCAGGTCACCTTCAACGACTCGCTCGTCGCGGATTCTCCCTTCATCGGCGCCGACGGCTACCTGTGGGACACGACGTCCGTCGACGTCACGGCGGCTTACCTCGCCCCCACGTCGACCACGACGGTCACCGCCACGGAGTGCGATTGCCTTCAGTGGGTGGCCGCCATCCTGGTTTCAGACGGCGCCGCGCCGCCTCCCCCGCCTCCGACAGGCACGGTTTCGGGCGGCGGGACGATCTGCGCGGGAACGTCCGCGACTCTTCAGGCCGATCTGACCGGAACCGCTCCCTGGACCCTGACGTGGTCTGACGGGTTCGTCCAGATCGCCGGAACCTCTCCGGCCGTGCGAACGGTCTCCCCGACCTTCAGCCAGACCTATACCCTCGCCGGCCTCTCCGACGCCAACGGGCCGGCGGGACCGAGCGACCTGACAGGCCAAGCCCAAGTCGTGGTCAAGCCCGTCCCGTCCTCGACCATGGAGCTCGGAGGCGCGGTCTGCTCACTCGCGACGGGTCTCACCGCCTGCGTCCCGGACGCCGGCCCCGGCGCAACGTACCTCTGGGAAGTGACGGGCGGGACGCTCACGTCAGCGGCGAGTTCCCGGTGCGTCACGATCACCGTCTCGGGTGCCGGAGCCCTGACATTGAAGGCAACGGTCACCAAGGACGGGTGCACGTCGGTCACGGCGAAGAGCTTCGAGATCGGACAGGCTCCCCTGGCGCCCAAGCCGCTCCTCCCGCAGAACGGGGCAACGGAGTACGACCGCGGATTCGTTTCCTGGATCCGCGTCGACGACCAGGCCTTCCCCCTCGGCACGCACTTCGACCTCTACTTCGACACCGTGAATCCGCCGGAAAAGCTCCTGTTCACGGACATCCTGGACAACCACGACGCCTACGTCCCGGTGTGGTTCGCGAACCTCACCTACTACTGGAACGTCGTCGCCAGGACGCCGTGTGGAACCGCATCGTTCTCGGCCCCGGCTTCGTACACGTCCGGGGCTTGCCCCTGGACCGGAGCGGCGCCCACGCTCGTCTCTCCCTCTGACGGCGCCGCCGATCTCGGGCCGTGGTTGACGCTCACGTGGGAGCCGGTTGCCGGCGCCTCGCACTACGATGTCGCGATCGGGACCTCGGCCGATTCGGTCCGTCTCTACCGGGTGCTCTCGGCCCCCAAGACCAGCCTCGACATCTCGCTCGCGCCCGGCAAGACGTATTTCTGGAAGGTCACCGCCTCACCCGCGTGCGGCACCTTCACGCAGGTTCCGTCCGCAGTCCGGTCGTTCACGACGGCAGCCGGCGCCTTCTCCGTGACATCCCTTTCCCCGGGATTCGTGAATCGCTGGACGGGCGGGACGCTCGAGCTGTCGGGGAGTGGATTCCTGGCGTCGAGCCAGCTGTTCGCGGACCTCGACGGCAGCCCCGCGGGCGAGATCACACCGGGCATCTTCACGAACTCCTTCTCGACCCCGACCCTCCTCACGGGTGAGCTCGCGCCGAATCCAGCGGCCGAGGTTGGCCTTTACGACACGGGAGTCAGCACGGGGGGAGTGGAGTCCGCCCGGCTCCTGCAGAGCCTCGCGGTGCGGGCCTTCACGGACGTGACGGAGGCGGACTACTACTTCCTCTCCTCGGCGCGAGTGGCAGACGAGGGCCTCATGCCCGCCGACGTCTCGGTCGAGACCGCGGGGCCGCAGTTCGGCCCGGCGAGGTCGATCACGCGGGGAGAGATGTCGCAGTACCTGGCACGGGCGTACCGCTGGTGGCGGACGCGAACGACGGCCCTTCCCCCTGCAACCTGCAACGGGCCGGCGTTCTTCGACATTCCCTGCGGCCACCCGCGGTGGCTCGAAATCTACTGGCTGAAGACCTGGTCGATCACGGTCGGCCGGCAGTGCGGTACCGAAACCTGCTACTTCCCCGACGAGCTGGTCACGCGCGCCGAGCTCGTGACGTTCCTGCAGAGGATGCGGCAGACGGAAGTTCTTTCGGGCCCGCGCTCTGACCTCCTGTCGACGGTCGGGGAGACGGATCCGGGCTGCTCGCAGCCCTACCCCGCCTGCAAGGGCTGGACGGACCTCGACTTCCCCGCCTGGCCCAGGCGCGAGGTCAACGTCGCGTTCCACGACCGGATGACCAAAGGGTGCGCGGGGTCTCCCGGCGAGGGGCTTTCCTTCTGCCCATTCACCGCCGTGACCCGGGCAGAGATCGCCGAGTTCCTCTCCCGGATCCTGGGTCTCGTCCCGACACCATAAGAAGCCACGAGGTCTCCTCCGGAATCCGAGGGGGAGACCTCACCTGGTGTTTCTGCATTTGGATGTCGGTAGGTCCGTGCCTCCCCTTTCGAAGGGGAGGCAGGCGCGTGAGCGCCGGAGGGGTCCACGGGGGTACCTCGGATGGCTTGGGCCGACCAACAAGAACCGGCGCTGACCCCTCCCGGGCCTGAGGGCCCGGCCTCCCCTTCGTAAGGTGAGGCGGCCGGGGACCGATGCCCCGGCCACCATCCAGCAGCGGAACGGGCTGCGACGGGGACAGACAATTCCTGCAATTCTCGCGGTG
>JAJVIN010000029.1 GCA_022071945.1 Thermoanaerobaculia bacterium
GACGGTCGCTCGCGCTTCCGCCCTTGCGCTTCGCTCTGGTCGGTGTGATCTCCTTCCTACGGGTCTTTCACCCGCTAGCTGATGCCCATGCTGGGCGTACACCCGGCGCTCCGCGCCACCCTCTCCCGCGAGTGCGGGAGAGGGTATTGAAGAGGGGGCTCAGAAGAGCTCGTCGACCGGCTTGTAGGTGCCGTCCTTGGCGTAAGGGACGTACTCGAAGCCGCGCCCGATCGGGTCGTCCATTCGAACGGTCGTCCAGTCGATGCCGAGCGCGGAGTAGACCGTCGCCGCGATGTCCTCGGGCCTGATGTCCCGGTTGCCCGACCAGCCCGAGTTCAAGAGCCTCGAGCCCGTCGGGTCCGTCTCTCCGATCACCCGGCCCGGCTTGATGCCCCCGCCAAACAGGACGACCGAGGTCCTCATGAAGTGATCTCTCCCGTTCTGGCCATTCAGGGCCCCGACGGTGCGGCCGAACTCGCCCGCGACGAGAACGATCGTCTCGTCGTAGAGCGTCTTGCCCGCCCCCTCACCCGGCGTTGCCTTCAGGTCGTCGATGAGGGCCCCCAGACCGTTGTCGAGCTGGGGCGCCACGGAAAAGAGACTCGTCCCGGTTGTTGCGTAGATGTTGCTGTGCATGTCCCAGCCGCCGAGACTCACCTGGATGAATCGCGCTCCCCTCCGGCCCGCCAGGAGCTTCTTGGCGACGAGGCAGGACCCTCCAAAGGCGGAGTTCCCGTACCGCTGGTAGTCGGCGGTCGAGTAGCTGAAGAGGGCGTTGACCTCCGGCGTGTCGATGAGGGCCTTGGCCTGCGTGTAGAAGTTCGCCATGTCCGAAGGCGCCTTGCCCAGGGGTTGTCCCGTCCGGAGCGACTTGTCGACCATCTCGATGTCCGAGTACCTCAGCGCAAACCGGGCCGCGCCATCCGGGTGAGAGAGGCTCGTCAGGCCCGTCGACGACGGCTGGACGGAGAAGGGCGAGTATGTCGACGGAAAGTAGCCGGAACCAGGAAGAGATCCCGTGTTGAGCGCGATGAAGCCTGGCAAGACGTCTCGGGTCTTGTCCCGGTTCTTCTCGAGCTCGAGGGCCACGACCGCCCCGAGGTGCGGCGCCACGCTGCCGAGGGCCCCCGTGGGGTTCCGGGAAATCTGCGACCAGACTTGGGCGAGGTCATGAACGAGCGCCCAGCTCTGGTATGAACGGACCAGGCTGATGTCGGAGAGCCGGTCGGCGAGCTTGGGCAGAAGCCCCTGGGGAAAGCGAATGGGGCCGAAGGAGGCCGGTTTGAAGGCCTCGGGGGTCCACGACCCTTCTTTCAGGTCCCAGGTGTCGATCTGGCTCGGCGCCCCGGGCAGGAACACCAGGATCGCGTTTTTCGCGGTGGCCCTGGGAGTCACGCCGGTCCCGACCGCCTCCAGGGCGGCGAAGGCCTTGGCCGGCAGGAACCAGGAGGCAACGAGGCCTCCGGAGGTGAGCTGAAGGAAGCCGCGGCGCGAGAAGCCGGGCCCCTGCAGGGGCGACGATCCGTTTTCGGGACGCGGAATCGAGGGTTTCACGTTCGCCTCCTGCACTCAGTAGTTGAAGATGAAGTCGAGCTTGTTGAGAAGGGCGAACTGGAGGTCTTCCGTCACGGTCGCCGCGGTCTGCCCCTGCTTGAGGTTCTGAAAGAGCGCCACCCCGGCCGCGAGTTCCGAGGCTGAAGGCGGCCGTGACAGGGTGCCGAGATAGAGGGCGTTGACCGTCTCCTCCGGCGTCGCCTTCGCGGTCACGAGTTGGTTCGTCAGCGTCCCCCGGGTCGCCGACTTGATCCTGTCCGTGACGGTCCTGTCGTTCATGAGCGACAGCGCTTGCAGGATCGTCCCTTCGGAGGACCGCTTGTTCGTATCGCGATCGCCCCGGATGAAGGCATCGAGGAAGAGACGGATCGCACGGCTGTTGGACGGCTCGGCGACGACGTCGGGCAGCTGGCCCGCCCAGAGCACGGGCGAGGAGTAGCCGTTCACCGAGAGGCTCGGCTGAACTCCGGTGGCCTTCGAGAGCGCGTCATAGACCTCCTCCGCCCTCAGGCGGCGGACGAAGTGACGGGCAAACAGGGGCGTGTAGGTTTCCTTCCACTCGCCCGGATAGCTCGAGGAGAGCTGGTAGGACCTAGACTGGGTGATGAGCCTGAGGAGATGCCTGAGGTTGTATCCCGAACCCGCGTAAGAGTCCGCGAGCCGAGTCAAGAGTCGTGGATGAGTCGGCTGGATGGTCCAGGGGCTGGGGGGAGGATTCTCCGGGTCCTGACGCAGGAGATCGAATCCGTCGGCCGGCTCCACGATCCCCAGGTTGAACATCTCTTTCCAGATGTAGTTGACGTGCGCGCGGGAGAACTGAGAGCTCGCCGTGATCATCCGGGCCAGCGCGGAGCGGTAGCTCTCGTTTCGCGCCGGGACCTCGTCCGTGAGGATGAACTTGGGGCTGACGGCCGTCGCCCCGTTTGCCCAATACATGCCGTCGCGAGGCGTCTTGTTCCCCGTCGTCGTTCCGAGCGCGTATTCGCCTGCCGCTCGATCCGACACCAGGAAGTAGTAGTTCGGAGCCGTTCCCTGGCGGCGCATCTGGATCCGGGAGTAGAAGGCCGCCATTCCCCAGAAATCGGCGCGTCCCTGCTGGGTGAGCCAGAGGTCGATCGAGTCCGTGTGTCCCTTCCCGCTGTGGCACGACGTGCAGAAGATGTTGACCCCAAGAAAGGCGGTTCCCGTTGCAGCCGCGAGGTTGTCGTAGGTGTCCTGCGCGGGACCGTTCGTCTGGATGTTGCGCACGGGAAAGTTCGCCGGGGCATCGACCTTCTGCGTCCCGCCTCCGTCCGCGCTCGTCCCGGTCGCCGTGATCAGTTCTCGCGCCATCACGTTCCAGGGCTTCTGGGAGCGGACGGAATCGACGAAGTAAGCGTGAAGAGAGTTGCGCCCCGAGAACCCGAGCTTGCCGCTATCGGCATTGAACGTGTTGCGAAAGAGCTCGTCGTAGAAGAAGGCCCAGCGGTCGGCAAAGGCGTCGGAGGCGAGGAGCTGCTCGATCATCTTGCTCCTCTTGTCCGCGCTCTTGTCGGCGAGGAAGGTCTTGACGGTCGTGGAATCGGGAATCCGGCCCGTCAAATCGAGGGTCACGCGCCGCAGAAACTCTGCATCGCTCGAAAGCGGGGCCGGCGTGACGCCGGCCTTCTCCATGGCGCCGAGGATCTCGTCGTCGATGAAGTTCACCCGCGGAGTCCGGGTCACGACACCAACCTGTCCCTGATCCGATCCCGGCAGCACTCCTTCACCGTTCAAGGACGGGTGGGATTTGGCAAGGAGGCGCGTGGCCGCGGCGGCCCGCTCCCGGGCGCTCTTCCCATCGCGGTCCAGGGGGCCCTGGAGAGCGCAATCCGAAACCGCGGGCCGGGCCGCCTCATCCGTGACCAGGATCGCGGGCGCGCCAGCCGTAGTTGGCGCGTCCCCCGCGTTCTCTGGAGGCTGAGCAATGAGGGCCGCCGCCAGGACGCCCGAGACCGCGACCACGGCACCGAGGTAGAGGGAAGGACGCATCGGAAACCTCCTGAATGCGCGATCAGACGGACGGACATGAGAGAAGGATTACGGCATCGAGGGCGTTCGCGAAAGAAACATCAACAGATATCACATCTCGGGTTCCTCGCGCGGCGAGGCCTCCCGGGTCGCCGTGAACGGACGCGATCCGGGGAACTTGACCTAGAATTCCAGGCGTCCTCACCGAGGAGCCGGATGAACGAAAAGGAGCTGCTCCAGCAGTTCTTCGCCGGGAATGCCCGCTACCAGTACCTGGATGTAATCGGCCGGGGCGGAATGAGCGTGGTGTTTCGCGGCATCGATCTGGAGTTGGACGAGGTGATCGCGATCAAGGTCCTCGCGCAGAGCGAGTCGATCGCCGAGCCGGAGCAGCTCATTCGCTTCAAGCGCGAGATCAATCTCAACCGCAAGATCAAGCACCCGAACGTGGCGCGCCTTTACGAGTACGGGACGAGAAACGGCCTTTCGTACATCACGATGGAGTTCATCCCGGGCACGGACCTGAAGAAGATCCTCGAGGACAACACGATGGGGCTTCCCGTCAAGCGGGCCTTGACGATCCTGCGCCAGATCTGCCTGGGGACCCAGGCCGCCCACTCCCACGGGATCATCCACAGGGACCTGAAATCGTCGAATGTCGTCATCGGCCCCGAGGACACCGTCGCGATCCTGGATTTCGGGCTCGCCCGGGCCAAGTACAACCCGAACCTGACGATGGACACGGTCATGCTCGGAACACCGCACTACATGGCCCCCGAGCAGGCGGTCGGGACGCCCATCGACCACAGGGCCGATATCTACTCGATCGGCGTGATCGCCTTCGAGGTCCTCTGTGGCGAGGTCCCCTTCACGGGGGACAACCCCATCGCCGTCGCCTACAAGCACGTGACGGACAGAATCCCGGACACCCTCGAGTACTTCCCGGAGATGCGGCCTCGTCTGAAGAACGCCGTCTACAAGGCGCTCGCCAAGAACCCCGAGGTTCGCTTCGCGACGGCGGCGCAGTTCGAGGCCGAGCTCGCGGCCGTTCAGCGCGAGTACACCTCGGGGGCCCTCCGGGCGGTCAAGGACCCGGAACCGCCAAAGCCCAGGGGCCCCGAGAAGCCCCCGGCCTCCACGGCCCCGAAGACCGACAGCCGCCCCGTCGCGGTTCTTTTGCCTCCCAGGCGGCAGGCTCCCGGCACTCGCCACTCCCGCGTCTTGCTCGTCGAGGCCGACAGCGAGAGACGCCGCCTCCGCAGGAGCCAGCTCGTCGAGGCCGGGTACACCGTCCTTGATGCCTCCGACGGGTTCGAGGCCCTCGAGATGCTCCCGCGCGTCCAGCCGGGCCTCGTGGTGATCGACGTGAGGGTCCCGGGGATGAGCGGATTCGACGTCACCCGCGCCATCCGGAGCCGCGAGGATCTCTCTGTTCTCCCCGTCATCCTCCTCGTGCCAGATCTCGACCGTCAGGCTTACGCGTACGGGATCCAGTGCGGCGCCAACGACCTCCTGGACGCCGCGGGATCCGAGGAGGAGTTCACCCAGGCCGCGAGCGGACGCCTGAAGCCGGATGCCCTGGAGATGCCATCGGGAAGCTCCCGGGCGGATTCGAACGGCGAGGGCACGGACGGAACCGCCTAGCTCTCCCGAGCCCGATCAGCCAGTCCGCGGTGCGGGCCGCGCGGAGAGCCGCGAACGCCAGGGCATCAAGGACCACGCTCCGAAACCGGTTCGTGCCCCGGCCATCGGCCGGATTCAGGCGCGGGCGAGGGAGACCAGGGGCCTCCGCCCCGTAACACGCGGGCGAAGTCCGCGACGGTTCCTCACCCCGCCGCGAGAAGGAACCGCGAGATCACGGACACACCGGCGGAGCCGGCGCGGCGAGCCAGCCCGCCTTCACTGCTGCCAGTGAACGAGATTCCACTCGTAGGGGTTCAGGAGATCCTCGTATTTCGGCAGGATGCGGATGGTGAAGCCGTGAAGGCCGCTGGCGCTGCTTTGAAGCTGCCCCTCGAAGACGGTGAGGTCATCGATCGTGCCGGCGGACGTCATCGAAATCCAGGCGGGCTGGATCAGCGACCCGTCTGGATCCAGCTGGCCGTAGTAGATCTGGACATCCACGGCCTCGGCGGTCAGGGAGCCGAGCTTCACCCACGCCTTCACCTGGAGGGGCGCCTTGACCGCGACATCCCCTTCCGGACTCTTGACGACCCTCACGATCTCGAGATCTCCCCAGCCGGCACGGATGCGCTCCCGTGCCTTGCGGTACTGGTGGGCACGCGCGTGGCCGTCCGCCGAGAACTCGCGGGCCCGCCGCTCGGCCGGAACGTAGAAGCGCGTGGCGTAGTCGCGCACCATCCGGTTCGTGTTGA
The DNA here is from genome assembly GCA_022071945.1 of Thermoanaerobaculia bacterium. Lineage (GTDB taxonomy): Bacteria > Acidobacteriota > Thermoanaerobaculia > UBA5066 > UBA5066 > JAJVIN01. The sequence goes on from JAJVIN010000029.1 coordinate 5,919, forward strand.
AGGCGGCCGAGAGCGTCCCGATCGACACCTTCATCTTCTGGATCCAGTCGACCGGCAGCCCTCCCGGGCTCCGCGTGTAGAAGGTGGGCACGATCTCTCGCTCGAGAAGCTCGTACAGGGCATTCGACTCGACTTGGTCTTGATAGGGAAGATCCGTGTACGTTTCTCCCCGGCCAATGGCCCAGCCGGCCTCGGGGTCCAGTCCGTAGCCCTCGATCCACCACCCATCGAGAATGCTGCAGTTGAGAACCCCGTTCATGGCCGCCTTCATCCCGCTCGTCCCGCTGGCTTCCATCGGGCGCCTCGGCGTGTTCAGCCAGACATCGCAGCCCGAGAGCATGTACCGCGAGACGACCATGTCGTAGTCCTCGAGGAACACGACCCGGTTCCTGAAGTCCGGGTCCTGCCCCAGGGAGACGATCTCCTTGATCAGAGCCTTCCCGTCGTTGTCCTGGGGATGGGCTTTGCCCGCGAAGATGAACTGGACGGGACGGTCATCGCTGAGAAGCAGGCGCCTCAACCGGTCCCGGTCTTTCAGGAGGAGCGTCGCTCTCTTGTACGTCGCGAACCGGCGCGCAAAACCGATGGTCAGGGCGCGGGGGTCGAGGACCTCGCGCGCCCGAGCGAGCTCCTGGGCTCCCGCGCCCCGGGACTGGAGCTGCTTGACGAGGCGCCTTCGGGCAAATGAAATGAGGCGGTCGCGCCGCCTTTCGTGCAGGCGCCAGAGTTCCTCGTTCGGGATCATCGCGACCGATCCCCAGACCGAGTCGTCACCGTGGTCGTCCCGCCAGGCGATGCCCATGTAGCGGTCGAAGAGCTCCGCGAGGTCGAGCGAAACCCAGGACGCGGCATGGACTCCGTTCGTGATGCTCGTGATCGGGATCTCGTCGACCGGAAGCTCGGGCCAGATGGGCGAGAAGAGCTTCCTTGAAACCTCGCCGTGCAGCCTGCTCACCCCGTTGCAGTGGGCGGCCAGCCGGATGGCGAGGTAAGCCATGTTGAAGAGCGACGTGCCACCGCCGTCCGAACCGTGACCGAGGGCCAGGAGCGCCTCGACCGGAATCCCGAGACGCGCGGCCGGCTCGGTGAAGTACTTCCGCATCAACCCGTCCTCGAACATGTCGATCCCCGCGGGGACGGGAGTGTGAGTCGTGAACACGCAGCTCGCCCGCACGGCCGCCATCGCGTCGAAGGGCTTGACCCCCTTTTCCATCAGGATCTGCACCCGCCCGAAGGTCAGGAAGGCCGCGTGTCCCTCGTTCATGTGAAAGACCGACGGCGTCAGACCCAGGGCCTCGAGAGCGTAGACGCCTCCCGCCCCCAGCAGGATCTCCTGCTGGATCCGGGTCTCCCTGTCTCCGTTGTAAAGGCCACTGGTTATGAACCGGTCGGCCTCGGTGTTCCGCGGAACGCTCGTGTCGAGAAAGTAGAGCCTCACCCGTCCGACCTGCGCGTACCAGAGCGCCGCGTGAACCTCGCGCCCCGGGAAGGGGACGGAAACGACGACCTGGTTGCCCTGACCATCCCTAACGAGCCGGACAGGCAGGTTGTAGAAGTCGTTGCGCGGATAGACCTCCTGCTGCCATCCGTCCCGGTTCACGTACTGACGGAAGTAGCCCCCCTGATAGAGGAGTCCGACGCCGACGAGGGGGATCCCGAGATCGCTCGCGGACTTCAGATGGTCGCCGGCCAGGATTCCGAGACCTCCCGAGTAGATCTGAAGACACTCGGTGATCCCGTACTCGAAGGAGAAGTAGGAAACGAGGGGCCGGGTTTCCTCGCGGTCCGGAAAGGTCCGCGCAAACCAGGTCTCGGCCCCCATGTAGTCATCGAGCGAGTTCTTGACCCGTCCGAGATGGGCCAGAAAGCCCGAGTTCTTGGAAAGCTGGTCGAGCTGAGACTGCGAGAGGGTACCGAGCATCCGGATCGGGTTGTGCCCGCTCGATTCCCACAGCTGCTGGTCCATGCGCCGGAAGAGCAGGATGCTCTCCCGGTCCCAGGTCCAGCGGAGGTTGTAGGCGATCTCCACGAGGGGTTCCAGGTTGGCCGGCAGGGCCGGCACAACCTGGAACGGCTGGATCTTTCTCACCATGTGAGCTCACCCCTCCCGCGTCCGTGGCGGGATCAGCCGCGGCTGAAGACTTTGAAGTCCATGTCCTCGTAGGGGAAGATGCAGTCAGCGGTCTCCAGCGGCGCGAGGTAGTCGGCATTCACACAGTCCTCGGCGACCTGGCGGAGGAGCTCCTTCGCCCGGTCGAGGTGCGTCACCATCTGGACTTCCGAGTACCGCACGGCCTGTCCCGTGGAAATCAAGAAGCCCCAGTCGGAGGCACCCGCGAGGAAGAGAGAGCGTGCGGCCTGATTCAGGGCGCGGATCTTCAAGTCGTCGCGAGTGTCCCGGTACTGGGTGGCGAGGTCCGACATCCGCTGGCAGAGACGGAAGATGTGCCGGTAGAGCCACGTGTTCGGCTGGAAGTCGCGGCCCTCGACCCATGTCTGGTAGTAGTCCGACTTCCCCCACGAGCTCGCGCCCGGGACCAGCTTCTGGTGTCCCGGATGCTCGGAGAGGAACTCTCCCGGAGTGACGGGCCGGACGACATCCTGGTCGTAGAGCATCTTGCGGAAGACCGTCTCGAGGAAGTACGGGCCCTCTTCCCACCAGTGGCCGAAGAGCTCGGCGTCGTAAGCCGAGACGATGCACGGCTTTCGGTGGAACTTCTCGAGCATGTGCGTCGCCTGGGCGCCGCGCTCGAAGACGAACTGTCCGGCCTGGATCTCCGCGGTTTCCTTGGCCCAAGACGGCATGTAGATCGGCTTGTGCCCGAGCCCGGTCCCGGGGTTGCCGATCCGGTGGTACTTGATACCGGAGTTCCGGCGCACGCCGGCCGTCCTGAAGTACTCAGGCACTTCATCCCAGGGCAGGTCGTAGCCGAGGTCGCGGTACCACTCCTTGTAGTTCGGGCTGCCCGGGTAACCGTGTTCGCGCGACCAGATCTTGGCCCGGGTCTCCTCGTCGATCCCGAAGAAGGCCACGCCCGAGGGCGAGATCACGGGCCGGGACGTCCCGAAGAAAGACCGGGTGTCGCCCTCGAGGACTCCCTTGCTGGACAGGAGCGTCCACCGGATTCCCTCGCGGGCCAGCGCCTCGTCCAGACCCGGAGTGAAGGCGTTCTCGGGCAGCCAGATCCCGCGCGGCCACCGGCCGAAGACTCGCAGGTACTGCCGGCAAGCGGTCTGGATCTGAGCCCTCAGCGTCTCGGGCTGGTGCATGTAGAGAGGCAGCAGGAAATGAGTGGCCGCGCAGGTGATGACCTCGAGCTTTCCGGCATTCTGGAAGTCCCGGTAGCCGCGCGTCAGGTCTCCCTCGTAGGCCTCGAAGACCCGCTTGGCGATCCAGAGCTTCTCGAGCGTCTCGTTGAGCGACTCGACTTGCGGCTTGCCCCACGAGCGGTCTCTCTCGCGCGTGGCCAGCCTTATGCACTCGTCGATGTGTCTCCAGGCCCGGGCTTTCAGATCCGGGTTTTGCATCATCGACAGGAGCGGGGGCGTGAGACTGACCGTCAGGCGGAAGTCCACCTTGTCCCGCTCGAGCTTCCACATCAAGTGGAGAAGCTGGGTGTAGACCGAGGTGACGGCCTCGAAGAACCACTGCTCCTCGAGCGACACCTCGTACTCGGGATGACGGACGAACGGCAGGTGCTGGTGCAGGACGAGCGACCAGTAGCCCTTTTCCTCGGGCGCGGCGTGTGTGCGGCGCTTCCAGTACAGGTACTGGTTCCAGCGCCACTGGTCCCCTCCGACCGGGATCTCGACGTTGTTTCCCTCGACGTAGGCGCTCGAGAAGTCCGCGTACTTCTCCGCGTTCTCGGTCTCCCCCCTCGGGACGAAAACCGCGTTGGAACGGGCGACCATCTCGAAGAAGGTCGTGCCGTGGGCCCGGAATCCGAGCTCCGCGACATAGCTCCGTCCGCTCTGTGCACGCACCCAGTAGTTGTTCTTGTCGATCAGGAAGTCGTCGACCTCGAAGAAGGAGTTGGCGTTGAACCCGTTGAAGTCGATTCCCGTGACGTCATAGACCCTGAGGATGAGGGCGTTGTTCGACAGGAAATCCTGGCCGAACCGGTGGGCGAGGTGAGCGAGCGTCCCCTCGCTCAACTCCCAGATCACGAAGACGCTCTTCGGGTCGCAGGGCACCAGGTAGAGATACGTCTCGTTGTACTTCTCCGTCAGGAACGGAAGCTCCTTGAGGATCTCGAGCCTCCGGTCGACTCCGGGCTCGCCTTCCGGCTCCTGAGTGGCATAGGCATTGGGCCGATCGAGCGGTGCGTGACCGTCGAAGGTCCCCGCCTCCTCCACGGCTGCGGCCTCGGCCTCGGCCGTGGCCTCGGGTTCCCCGGGCTCGGCAGGCCCGGTCGCGGCGCCGGGAGCGAAGGCTTCCTGGGACGGCTCGGGAACTGCCGCGGCCGCCTCGACGACCGCGTCCGTGACAGCCTCCACAACGGCGGCCGGAGCAGCCTCGGCGACATCCGCCGGGGCGGCCTCGGCAACGGCGGCCGGGGCCTCGACCACCGGCACGGCGGCAGAAGCCTCGGGTGCGGCCTCCGCGGCCGCGGGCGGCTCGGCCTGCGTCGGGACCGCGGAAGCGGGCTTGGGCTTTTCCGCCGCGACGCGGGTGCTTGCGGGCTTGCGGGGAACGGGGACCGTCTTCTTGCCCGTTACCTTCTTCGGCAAGGCCGACTCGGGAGTGGGGCCGGCCTGGACCGTCACCGGCGGCTCGGCCACGGCCTTCTGCGGCACTGACTTCCTGACGGTCTTCTTCGGGGCCGTCTTGGCTTCGGGGGCGGCCTCTGCCCGGCTCTCGACGGGGGTCTGAGGTTCCGGAGCAGGCGTGACCACCGCGGCCTTTTTCGCAGTGGCCTTTTCCGCCGTGGTCTTCTTCGCCGCGGTCTTCGCCGCCGTCACGGCCTGTTCAGCGGGGGCGGGCCCTGCGACTGGTTTCGGCGCGGGCTTTGGTTCGTTCTGAGCAGCGGGCGCCCCGCCCGTCTTCTTCGTGGTCTTCTTCATGTTTTTCCAACCATTCGGGACCGTAGTTGAACCTCTCCACGCGAGCGGTCGTCGCCGCGCGGGAGCGGGTTCGAGTCAATCGACGGGTCGCTGACCCGCTTCAAGTCACTCCGTTTCTCTCACAGAAGGGGCGAGTAAATCAAATCTCTTACGCCTGACTAACGCCTCAGGGACGGACGGAAGCGAGGGCTCGTTGCAGGGCGCTCACGAACTGGCCGCAGGATGGGAAGCGGTCCTCGGGACGTTTTTCGAGCACTTTCAGGAGCACATAGTCGACCGACCGGTGGAGCCCAGGCTTGACGAGGGACGGGAGTCCGGGTTCCTCGAAAAGCGTCTTGCTCATCACGACGAGAGTGGAGTTCGCCTCGAAGGGGGGCTTGCCCGCGACGAGGTAATAGGCGAGCACACCGAGTGAATACTGATCGGAAACGGGACTGACGGCCTCTCCCCGGACCTGTTCCGGGGACATGTAGACAGGCGTTCCCATGACCGTGCCCGCCACGGTCATCCCCTCCTGATTGAGAGGCTTGGCCAGTCCGAAGTCCGCCAGCATGACGCGGTCGCCGCGATCGAAGAGTACGTTCGCTGGCTTGACGTCTCTGTGGATGACGCCCTGGGAATGGGCGTAGTCGAGGGCGGAGGCGAGGTCTCGAAGCCACCCGATCGCGGTGTCCCAGTCCGAGCCCTTTCGTGCCCGATCTCTCAGGGTCCCTCCCGTCATCAGCGGCATGACGAGGAAGAGAACGTTTTCGAAATCCCCGAAATCGTAGACGGGAAGGATATTGGGGTGCTCGAGCTGAGCCGTGAGGGTCGCCTCGCGCAGAAAACGCTTGACGAAGCCGGTGTCGACGATGCCGGAAGGGGCCATGACCTTGAGGGCCACGTGGCGCGAGAGCTTCTCGTCGATGGCGTCCCACACCTCGGCCATGCCTCCGGCGCCGACCCTCTGGACCAGGCGGTAGCGGCCTAGGGCGAGTCCGGGCTCGAGGATCACCGGGAAAAGGCCCCTTCACTCAGTGCAGGTCCATTTTCGGGGCGCCCTCCGGGGTGCGCGCGGCCGGCATTTCCACCCATCATTCTGAAACAAGAGTATAGGCGCGGCCGGGCGGGCCGGCGTTCTCTGGCGTGCCCCTTAGAATCCGTTCTGGTGCGCACCCGCCTGGGCACGCCCGAGGAGTCCCCGAATGGTCTGGATGTACACCGGGTTCATATTCCTAATCCTGATCCTCTTGGCTCTAGACCTAGGGGTCTTCCACAGGAAGGCCCACGTCGTCTCGATCCGGGAGGCATTGCTCTGGTCGGTCTTCTGGATCACCCTGGGCCTTCTCTTTTCCGTCTTCATCCACTTTGGGTACGACAACCACTGGCTCGGACTCGGCCTGACGACCGACACGATGACGGTTGCCCCCCAGGAGGTGGCGGGGACCGGTCTCGTCTACAACGACGGATCGTCAGCGACGATCAAGTACATCACCGGCTACGTGGTCGAGAAGTCGCTGGCCGTCGACAACATCTTCGTCATCGCGATGATCTTCGCTTTCCTCCGCGTTCCGGCGATCTACCAGCACCGGGTCCTTTTCTGGGGAATCCTGGGCGCGATCCTGATGAGGGGCGCCGTCATCGCGGCCGGGACGACGCTGATCCGGGAATTCGCGTGGATCCTCTACGTCTTCGGCGCGTTCCTCATCTTCACCGGCATCCGGATGTTCTTCATCAACGAGGAGGAAGAAGACCCATCGAACAACGTCGCGATCCGGGTGGCGAGGAGGCTCTTCCCGATCACGGAGGACTTTCACGGCTCCCACTTCTTCCTTCGCGCCGGAAGCGTGAAGTCGGAGGAGCCGGCCTTTCCGGGGGCCCCCGTCAAGACCGACCGGGTCGTGGAGTCGGCGGCGCCCGGAACCCTCCTGGCAACCCCGCTCTTTCTGGCTCTCGTCGTGGTCGAAGTCTCCGACGTCATCTTCGCCGTCGACTCGATCCCGGCGATCTTCGCCATCACCACCGATCCGTTCCTCGTTTTCACGAGCAATGTCATGGCGATCCTGGGCCTGCGAAGCCTCTACTTCGCCCTGGCGAGCATGCTCGACCGGTTCCGTTTCCTCAAGGTCGCCCTGTCCATCGTTCTCGTCATCGTCGGCGTGAAGATGCTGACCCACGTCTGGTTGAAGAAGCTCCTCGGCGAGCATTTCAACTTCTATCTCTTGGGCATCGTCCTCGGCATCCTCGCGATGGGCATCGCCGCCTCGCTCGCGATCAAGCCGAAGGCTCCGCCCAGGAACCCGTCGGAGGGAGCCGGAACGCCGTAGACGCGCCAGCCGCAGTTGGCGCGCCAGCCGTTGTTGGCGCGCGGCGCGAAGATGGCCCGCTAACTTCGACGTGAACGGAACTCGCGACGGGGCCGTCCGGATAACGGGACGGCTTCACCCGCCTCAGCGGCTGATCCCGAGCCTCTTGGCGAGGTGATGCTGGTTCGCCCGGTGCATCCCGAGATCCCTGGCCGCGGCGGCCCAGTTGCCCCCGTTTTTCGCGACCGCCTGTTCGATCAAGGTTCGCTCGAAGGCATCCACCCGCTCGCGCAAGGGAAGGGTCTCCGCGATTTCCGGCGCCGCCTCCACCTCTGGCGGACGAGGCAGCGAGGGGGCGACGTCGAGGTGTTCGGGCCCGACGGAAAGTGGCTGGCCGGACGGTTTCCCGGCTGCCGCGCGCAGGATGGCCCGGCTGATCACGTTCTCGAGTTCCCGGATGTTCCCGGGCCAGTCATTGGCGGAGAGACGAGCCCTGGCTTCCGCGGTCAACCGAATCGGGCCGAGCCCCAGTCGCCGGCGGGCCCCGTCGGCAAAGTGCGTCGCCAGGATCGGGATGTCCTCCCGTCTCTCGCGCAGGGGCGGCACCCGGATCGGATAGACCGCGAGCCGGTGATAGAGGTCCGCCCGGAAGCGGCCCCGCTCCACCTCTGACGGCAGGTCGCGGTTCGTCGCCGCGATGACCCGGATGTCGACCTTGTGGTGCCGGTCAGACCCGACCCGCTGGATCTCGCCCTGCTGCAGGGCCCTCAGGAGTTTGGGCTGCAGGACGAGCGGGAGTTCCCCGATCTCGTCGAGAAAGAGCGACCCTCCGTCCGCCGTCTCGAACTTGCCCGGCCGTTCCTTGACGGCGCCCGTGAAGGCTCCCGCGACGTGCCCGAACAGCTCACTCTCGGCCACCGACTCCGGCAGGGCGGCGCAGTTCACGTGGATGAGCGCCTCCTCGTGCCTCCTCGAGCCCTCGTGGATGTGGCGGGCCACCAGCTCTTTGCCCACGCCGGTCTCCCCCGTGATCAGAACCGGGAGGTCCGAGCTGGCCACCAGAGCGATCTCGTCGAGGAGCCTCATCACGGCCGGACTGTTACCGAGGATGGCCGAGCCGCCCGACTCGCCCGCCGTCCGCTGGAGTTCCCGCGCCACCCGGGTGCTCGCCTCCGCTCGGCGCTCGAGCGACTCGATCAGGGTCGATGTCCGCAGCGCCGCCCCTGCCAGCGCCCCGAGGGTCGCCAGAAGCCTCGGGTCCAGAGCGTCGAAGGCCTCCGGGTCCAGGGAGTCTGCCGTGAGCGCCCCGACCACTTCGTCGCCAACCGTCAGCCGGCAGCCCAGACAGGCGTGAATCCGCTCGAGGGCGTGGGGATCGACCGTCAGCAGCCCGTCGAAGGGATCGGGCAGGAGCGTGTCCGGGGGAAACCGGATGGGCGAGGGCGCACTCAGGATCGCGTCGAGCCTCGGATGCCGGCTGCGAGGGTACCGCCTCTCGAGCGCCTCCGGTACCAGCCCGTGCGCCTCGAGCGGAACCAGTTCCTCTCCCGTCAGCCGCAGGAGGCAGGCCGCGTCGTAGGGGATGATCCGGCGCACCGCGGCCAGGAGCCGCGCATACCGGTCGTGCGCCGCCAGGGAGGCCGTCAGATCCCGGGCGATCTCGAGCAGGACCTCGAACGCATCCGTTTGTTGTGAAGATGACGACGATGTTGTCGATTCCACGACAGCTCCTGTTGTCGATTTCCTAACACAGGAATGTAACTCACTGATTCAGATTGACTTCTTACGTGGCATCAGCCGTGCGAGGTGGGGATTGGAGGCCAGCATGGAAACCTCGATCACACCGAACGCCACCCTCGCCGAACTCGCGGTCAGCCACGCGGCGGCTTCACGAGTCTTCCGCAACCACGGACTCGACTACTGCTGCCACGGCGGACGGCCGGTCTCGGTGGCCTGCGCGGAGCGAGGCCTCGACCCCGAGAAGGTCCTCGCCGAGATCGTCGCGGAGGGTGGGAACCAGTCCCCGGCGGAGCAGGGAACCGACCAGCCGCTCCCGGAGGTCATCTCCCGGCTCCTCGAGTGGTACCACCCTCGCCTTCGGGAGGAACTCCCGCTCCTCATCGAGCTGGCGAGAAAGGTCGAAGGACGTCACGCCGAGAAGACCACGTGCCCGCGCGGCCTGACCTCCCACCTGCAGGGGCTCACGGCTGAGCTGCTCGACCACCTCGAGAAGGAGGAGACGACTCTCTTCCCGATGATCCTCTCCGGCCGTGGGAACCACGCGGCGGCCACGGTTCAGGCCCTCGAGCGCGAGCACCTCGACGTCGCGACGGGACTCACCCGCACCCGGACCCTGACGGACAACTTCCAGCCCCCGGAAGAGGCGTGCCCGACGTGGCGCGCGCTCTACCTGCGGCTCGACGCCTTCGAAGCAGAACTCATGGAGCACGTCCACCTCGAGAACCACATCCTCTTCCGCCGCGCGCTGTGCGCCTGAGACGAAAAGGAAAGGAACCATGAACAACAACGCGACCCCCTCCTCCGACTCACGCCGCTGGGCGCTTCTCGGATTCACTCTCCTCATCGCCTTCATCATCCTCGGCTTCTTCGGCCGGGAGGTCTACCGGAAAGCCCCGCCGATCCCGGAGCGCGTCGTGGCGAAGGACGGCACCGTCATCGCGACGAAGGACCGGATTCTGACCGGCCAGCAGGTCTGGCAGTCGGCTGGCGGCCAGCAGCTCGGCTCCATCTGGGGACACGGCGCCTACCAGGCTCCCGACTGGACGGCCGACTGGCTCCACCGCGAGTCGATGGCCCTACTCGACGTGTGGGCGGAGCGGGAGGACGGGACGGCCTATTCGAACCTGTCGGCTGACCGTGCCGGCGCTCTGCGCGCCCGGCTGGTGCGCGAGATGCGGACCAACACGTGGGACGAGAAGACGGGTGACGTCACCATCGGGAACGAGCGGGCCGAAGCCATCCGCCGCGTGGCGGCGCACTACGATGGCCTCTATGGCGGCGCGCCCGAGTTCGCGAAGCTCCGCCAGGCCTACGCCATGGCGGAAACGACGATCCCCGACGGCTCGAGGCGCCAGGACCTCACCGCCTTCTTCTTCTGGACGAGCTGGTCCGCAACGACCGAGCGTCCCGGTTTGAACATCACCTACACGAACAACTGGCCGCACGAACCCCTCGTCGAAAACCACCCCTCCGGCGCCAATGTCGTCTGGTCGATGGTGAGCATCGTGCTGCTCCTGGCGGCCACCGGCGCCATCGTCTGGTGGAAGGCGTTCCGCCCCGCGGAAGAACCGGTCCCGGCGCCCCCGGCGTTCGATCCCCTCTCGACCATCACCGTGACGCCCTCGATGAAGGCGACCGCGAAGTACCTGGGTGCCGTCATCGGACTCTTTGTCGTGCAGGTGGGGCTCGGCGCCCTGACCGCGCACTACACGGTCGAGGGACAGGCTTTCTTCGGGCTTCCGCTTTCCGAGTGGCTTCCCTACTCCCTCTCGCGCACCTGGCACATCCAGACCGGCGTCTTCTGGATCGCGACGGCGTTTCTGGCGGCCGGGCTCTTCCTGGCCCCGGTCATCGGGGGCCACGAGCCGAAGTACCAGCGTCTGGGCGTCAACGTTCTCTTCGGCGCTCTCCTGCTCGTCGTGGCGGGCTCGCTGGCGGGTGAGTGGTTCGCGATCCACCAGGTCCTGCCGTTGCCCCTCAGCTTCTGGTTCGGCCACCAGGGCTACGAGTACGTCGATCTCGGACGCGCCTGGCAGATCGCCCTCTTCGCCGGGCTCGTTCTGTGGCTGGTCCTGATGCTCCGGGCGCTCGCCCCGGCCCTGAAGCGGCACGACGACGCTCGTTCCAACGACGCTCGTTCCAACGAGGCTCGTTCCAACGAGGCTCGCTCGCTCGTCCTGATGTTCACCGGGGCGACGGCCGCCATCGGCCTCCTCTACGGCGCGGGCTTCTTCTTCACCGCCAAGACGCATCTCTCCGTCATGGAGTACTGGCGCTGGTGGGTGGTCCACCTCTGGGTCGAGGGCTTCTTCGAGGTCTTCGCGACGGCCGCCATCGCTCTCCTGTTCGCCAGGCTCGGCCTCGTCGACAAGAAGCACGCGGGCGCGGCCGTCATCGCCTCCTCCGCGCTGTTCCTCTTCGCCGGAATCCCCGGGACGTTCCACCACCTCTACTTCAGCGGCACGCCGACCTCGATCCTGGCGGTCGGGGCGAGCTTCAGCGCTCTCGAGGTCGTGCCCTTGACGCTGATCGGAATCGAGGCGTTCCAGACGAGCCGGCTGCAGTCCGTCGCCCCGTGGATGGCACGGTACCGCTGGCCGATCCGCTTCTTCGTCGGGGTCGCGTTCTGGAACCTCGTCGGCGCCGGCGTCTTCGGGTTCCTCATCAACCCCCCCATCGCTCTCTACTACATGCAGGGCCTCAACACGACACCTGTTCACGCGCACACGGCTCTCTTCGGTGTCTACGGGCTCCTCTCCCTGGGACTCTGTCTCGTCGTGGCCCGCAAGCTCTCGGGCGAGCGCCCCTGGCGGGAAGGCGCCCTGAAGGCGGCCTTCTGGACGTTGAACATCGGTCTCGGATTGATGGTGGCCCTGAGTCTCCTTCCGATCGGCCTGGCGCAAACCTGGGCGAGCGTCGAGCACGGACTCTGGTACGCGAGGAGCGCGGACTTCATGCAGCTGGCATGGGTGCAGAACCTCCGCTGGCTCCGGATCGTCGGAGACTCGGTCTTCCTTGCGGGGGTCGCGTCTCTCGCCTGGTTCTTCATCGGTCTTCTGACCGGGTGGAGCTACGAGGAAGAGCAGCCGGTCACGGAACCAGACAGCGTTCTCCCCCTCGGTTCGAACTGATCAACAGGTCACTCTGATCTCCAGGAGCGGCCGGCCCTTCCGGGGGCCGGCCGTTCGCTTTCCGCCGCCCGCGCCATCCTGAATAGAATCCTGTCCGTTTGATCAGCTCCCGTAGCCTGGCTCCGCTCGTCGCGCTCGCCCTCGTCTGCTCTCTTCGGTTGATGAGTTTGGGACGCGATCTGTGGGAATGGGATGAGATCCTGTTCGTGGATGCCGTGCAGCACGGAATCGACGTGCGCGTGAACCGGCCTCATCCTCCGGGTTACCCCGCCTTCGTCTCCCTTTCGCAGTTGGCGACACGCGCCGGAATGTCACCCTTCGAAGCCTCGCGTTCGGCCGGCGTGGCGGGAGGCATTCTGTCCGTCATCGGAGTGTATTGCCTGGCTCTCACACTCGGGACCTCGCGGGCGGGAAGTCTCTTCGCGGCCGTGGCCTATGCGCTGTTGCCGGCCGTGTGGCTGCACGGTGTCAGACCGCTCTCAGATCCGCCAGGCGCGGCAGCCTTCCTCTTTTCCATGACCTGCTTCCTCAGGAGCATGAAGGGGGGACGGGTGCCCGACCTGGCACTCGGGTTCGCCCTTCTCGCGGTGGGCTGCGGGCTGCGCCCCCAGACCGCCATCCTGCTCGTGCCGCTCGCGTCGATGAGTCTCCTCGAGGCCGTGCGCAGGAGAGGCCCGCGAAGTCTGGTCGCGCCCATCTTCATCATCGCAGTCCTGTCTTTTCTGTTGTACTGGCCAGTGCTCCAAGGCTCTGGGGGACTCCACGGCTACATTCAGGCGATCACGTCGCAGGGCAGATTTCTCCTCGCCGAGGACAGTCCCGGTCTGGGAGTTCTGTCACCGCGAGTATGGAAGAGATGGCTCTTCGATCCTTTCGGATCCGGACTCGTCGCGCTGGGATACTGGGGAGCAAGCATCCTGGCGTTCTTCCGTTCCCCTCGAGAGCTGAGGTTTCCGCTCTTGGCCGCATTTGGCCCCACGGCCGTTCTCTCCGTCCTCTTCCTGGGGTCACATGTCGCACCCCGATACGCCATCGGGCTCCTGGCGGCACCCTGCATCCTCACCGGGATGGCGCTGGACGGAGTCACCCCTCGGCCGTCGCGCCAATGGTGGGCCGCGACCGCGGCCACCTTGCTTCTGGCGGCTTCAGCCTCGATCTCGGTACCCGGCGTGATGGAAGTCCATGACAAGAGCAGTCCATCCGTGGCCTTGGTCGAAGCGCTAGAGGCCGACCCTCGCTTCGCGGGGAGGCCCGTCGTTGTCGATGAACCACTCGAGCTGCACGCAAGCCGTTCCGCGCTCCGGACCCGCCTGACCGTGATCCATGAGTGGGTGCCGCTGGCTCCAGAAAGAGACGCTCTGCTCGCCTTCGCGGATTACCGGCCCATCGGACTCCAGCCGGCGCGGGTCTTTGCCTTCAACTCCGCCGGGCTGGCTCGATTCTCCCGTGGCAGGTATATCGAGACGTCGATCTACGATGGCCGAGAGGGCGCTGCGATTCACATCCCGGAGGTCACAGGTCCGGGAGCGTGGAACGAGAGAGGGCAGATTGCCCGCCTCCGGAGTGGCTCGACCTTCACTCTCCGTTCTCCCGAGGGCCGGGCGCAGATCGCCTTCAAGGTCGAGGCAGAAAGGCGTGCGTCCGTGTCTCTCGCGACCCCCACGGAGAGCCGAACGCTCGAGTTCGCTCCCGGCTCCGTCCCCATGGAATTCACGGCTTCGCCGGACCCGGCGACATCGATCTCGTTGCGCATGAGTGTTCTCACAGGCCAAGTCAGCCTGACCCAGTGGCGAATCACCCACAGTCGCACCGGCGTCACCGCCGGCAAGTGAACCCGATGATGGACCCATGATGTTGCACTTGGAATAGAATCAATCGCTTATCTTGTACCGCGGGAGAGCGGTCCGGCACCATCCGTGGTGACCAAAGAGAGAAGGGGCGACTCATGACACCCTCCAGACGGTCAGCTCTCGCGATAGTGGCGGCTGTACTTCTTGGTCTCTTCCCAGAGGCCGGGACCGAAGCTCAGCCGGCATATCTCGTCAAGGACATCAACGCCGCGCGGTACGCGGGCGGCTCGAGCGGCGAGTTGAGGAACTTCAAGACCGTGGGAGCGATGGCGTTCTTCTCGGCGCTCGACGAATACGGACAGGATGCCGTCTGGAGGTCCGACGGGACTCCCGGGGGCACCGTGGCCCTCTTCCGGGTCCCGAGGAGCTACAGGGGCCAGATCATCCAGTCGATCGAGCCGGTGGGGGATCGGGTCTACTTCGTCGCAAACGCCTCCGCGGCCGGCAGGGAGTTGTGGGTCACCGACGCAAGCCCCTCGGGAGCGCACCTTCTCGCGGACCTCACTCCGGGACCCTTCAGCACGACCTTCGGCGAGATTGCCGGCGCCAATGGCGAGCTCTACTTCACCATTACGGACTGGGACACATCGAGGCGTGGCCTGTGGCGCACGCAGGGACCGGACAGTGCTCCGATACAGCTCAGGGTGTCCTCGTTGCTGCCCAGCAAATTGGCCGAGGCAGGAGGAATGGTGTACTTCGCCGACAGCGACTCGCAGACGGGCAGCGAGCTGTGGGTCACGGATGGTTCGGTGGCCGGGACGCGGCTCGTCGCGGACCTCGTACCGGGCCCGGCGTCCTCGAGTCCCCAGATCATCCGTCGAGCCGGTGGCAAGATCTTCGTCGTGACGGGCGACAGCTCGTGGTGGGACCTCTGGTCCTTCCCGATCGGGACGTCCACGCCCGAGAAGCTGAAGGGCGTTCGCCACTTGTCGTCTTCTCTCCCGGGGCCGTCCCTCGGCCTCTACGGCACGTTCCTGCTCGCCGCCCCCGACGAGGATGGCCGCCGGCGGCTCTTCGCATCCGATGGCACCACCGCGGGAACGGAGGCGATCACCCCACCGATCCAATGGCGCGTGACGGCCATGGTCCAGGTGAGGTCGGTCGCCTTGGTCGAAACCGATGACGACATCCTGGTCACCGACGGCACGCCCGAGGGGACGGCCTTCTATCCTCCCGGCTCAGATGTCAGGGGCCTGACGTCGTGCGGCGAGACTGCGTTCGTGGTTCGATCGGATGGCACGATTTCACAGACAGAAGGTACACCCTCCGACGAACGCACCGTTCTTCCCCTCAACGCGGCGCCGTACTCCTCGTCGATTCGCGGGGCTGATTCCGTGCTGTATGTCAGCAGTCAGAATCCGCCCATGTTGTTCGCGTACTCGCCATCGAACAGCCAGTTCGTTCTGCTTCGAGCCTTCAATGCCGCGGGAACGGTGGACAGCGAGCCCCTGGGCGTCGTGGCCCACGGAAATCGCCTGCTCTACTCGGACGCCTACGGCCTCCATGCCGCCGGCCCTGAACCCGGCGACACCCCGCAGCTGCTATCGGTGCGTGACCTCTATTACCTCGGAACCGCCGGTCCTTCCCGAATTCCATGCTTCGGTTCGGCCTACGGCAATGTCCTGAACCTCTACCTTTCAAATGGGACGCCTGAGGGAACGGTTCCCTTTCTGTCCGTTCCGCTGACCGGTTTCCACGCCCAATCCCGGCCGCTCTCGGGAGCGAGCGCCGGTGATCAGCTCTTCTTTTCGACAAACGGGGACTGGAGCCCCACGACGCTCTGGAGAACCGACGGCACAGCGGCCGGCACGGTCGCCCTGCGCCAGTTCATGACGTCTGCCACGCTCACCTTTGCGGGTGCGGAGAGCCAGCTCTTCTTCATGGCCCGGAGCAGCACGGAGAATGGGCTCTGGCGAAGCGACGGGACCGCTGGGGGGACCTTCCGCTTTTTCGAGTTCGACTCCTCGCTCAATCCCTCGGACGTGAGCATCGCCGTCCTGGGCAACAAGCTCACATTCGTTCTGAGGCGTTCGCTCCCTTCCGGTTCGTACCAGGTCGAACTGTGGTCCTCGGACGGGACCCAGGACGGCACGAGGTTGATCTCGAGCTTCTCTCCCAGTCCCTATTACATCCCGGGGCCCGGTCTCGTCCCCGGACCCGGCGGTGTCTTCTTCATCGCTTGGACTCCATCGGGTTATCGACTTTTCCGAACCGACGGGACCTCCTCGGGAACCACGGAAGTCATTCCGGACTACGACTTGGCCTCGAGTTCGCTGCAGGCCGTTCTCACATTGGGCGGCAAGCTCCTTCTCCTCTCCGGCGGCAGAGTCCTGGCGAGCGACGGCACGGCGGCTGGAACGATCCAGATAGGTTTATACGGGAGTCCCGGAGGCAGGAACACACCCGTCGTCGCCGAGTTCCAGAATGGAATCGTCTACCCCGGATACTCCTCCGGTGAATACGAGCTTTTCTTCACGGACGGGACAGTGGCGGGCACGCGGCTCCTGCAGGACATCGCTCCGGACGGCGAGTCCTCCAACCCGGAGTGGTTCGTCAGGATCGGCACGAGGGTCTACTTCCTGGCGAAGACCCGCGAATTCGGACGCGAGCCATGGGTGCTGCCCGAGGGCTGCTCGGGGGGCGCCCCCGCTCCCATTCCCACGATCGAGACCGCGGCAGGCAGCACCCTGGGCTGCGGCGATCTCGGATCCATCACGCTCACCGTGAACGGCCCGTACGCGCGCTTCCTCTGGAGCAACGGCGAGGCGGGAAACCAGGTCACCCTCGCCGCCGAGCCCGCGAGGATCGTGTCCGTCACCGGCATCGATGCGAGCGGCTGCGCGGGCGGCACCGCCTACCACTACATCCGGGTCCGCAACACGCCATCCGCCGTTCTGCCGAACACCTCGCGATCGGTTTGCGCAGGAGGTTCCACGGAAATCCGGGCCTACCTGACCGGCACTCCACCCTGGCAGGTCCTCTGGTCGGATGGAGTGAAGCAGGATGCGAGCCTGAGCCCGGCCGTCCGCGACGTGTCTCCCGCCGTGACGACCCGCTACTCGGTGGCGGACGTGCGGGACGCACACTGCTTTGGCACCGGATCGGGTTCCATCGAGGTTCAGGTCGCGGCCCCCGCCGAGATCACCGCACCCTCGCTCGCATGCGCCCATCAAACCGGCCTCGTCGCCTCTGCTCCTCCTCGTCTCTACTCGGCGACCTATTCCTGGTCGATCGAGAACGGCACCATCGTCGGATCGGCCTCGGAACCAACCGTGACCTTCAATACCCTGGGACCGGGCACCCTGACACTGCGTCTCGTGCTGGTCCACGGAGGCTGTTCGACGCAGGTCGAGAGATCCGTCGAGGTCGGATTGATCCCGGGCGTCCCGGCTCCCGTCGCCCCCGCAAGTGGAGTCACGGGCGTGACCGAACCTCTCCTGTCATGGGAAGACCCGGCCGCCGGCGAATTCGACGTTCTCTTCGACACGGTCAATCCTCCGAGGGCTCGCGCCGCCATCGGTCTTCGAGCCAAAAAGTTCGCCCCGGCCGGCTGGCTCCCCGGCCAGACCTATTTCTGGCGCGTCGCCAAGCCCACTCCCTGCGGCCCCGTCTATTCGGAAGTCCGGCAGCTCACGACGAGCTCGTGCCCCTGGACGGGGGCCACGCCCGCCCTCGTATCGCCTGCTGACGGCACGAGCGGTCAGAATCCTTCCACCACGTTCGCCTGGACCCCGGTCACGGGAACCGGGCACTACGACCTTTACCTGGGGAGCTCGCTCGCAGGCCTGCGCCGGTACCGGAGCGTCCCGCCGGACACGACCTCGCTTCCCGTCTCCCTGAGCGCCCAGTCCGGGTACTTCTGGAAGGTCGTGGCCGTTCCCTCGTGCGGGAGTGCCGCCGCGGTATCCAGCCCCGTCGCCTCTCTTCGGACGGGGTCCTCCCAGCCCGCGCTCGCCTTCGTCTCTCCCCCGCTCTTCCAGAGGGATTCCGGCACTCGCCTGGCTGTTCTTGGCTCGGGTTTCGACAGCGCCGATAGCCTGCACGGGGAGGCCGAAGACGGACTGCTGCAGGGCGTTCTTCAGGGCACGGCTGACGCGAACCGCAGGGACCTCTGGATTCCCGCGAACCAGTCTCAGCGCGCCGGGTTCTACGACTTCTGGCTCGAGTCCGGCGGGCTTGAACGGGCACGGATCCCGATGGCCCTCACGGTTCAGGCGTTCGAGGACGTCCCCGCTTCGAGCTTCGCTTTTCTGTCGACATCACGGGCTGTCGAAAAGGGGTTCGTCGAATGGCCCGTCTCATATCCTGGATCCCGGTTCGAGCCGGGAACTGTCGTGAGCAGAAGAGACGCCGCCTCGGCGCTGGCAAGCACCTACAAGTATCTCGTCGACGGAACGACGGAGCTCGAAGACGCCACGTGTACTCCCGCGGGCTCCTCGGGATCGACGGATTTCATCGACGTCAGCTGCTGGGACCCCGCATGGCTCGCCATTCACTGGCTCAAGACATGGGGGGTCACCCAGGGGGCGGGATGTCCCGAGGGCCCCTGTTTCAAACCCTACGATCCGATGGACCGTTCTCAGATGATCACGTTCTTGCTGCGGCTCAAGTTCGGACCTTCTCTTTCGGGCTTTCTCGATTCTCTCGGGACCGTCGATCCTGGCTGCGCGGCGGCATGGCCGTCGTGCTCGGGCTGGACGGATCCCGGCCTGCAGGTCGAGACCTGGCCCCGGCGCGAGGCAAACCTGGGCTTCCAGACTCGTCTCACGGCGGGCTGCGCGGGAACGGCCGGGAATGGCCTCACCTTCTGCGCCAGTGCTCCCGTGACTCGCGATCAACTCGCCGAGTTCCTCGCAC
Organism: Thermoanaerobaculia bacterium; assembly: GCA_022071945.1. Lineage (GTDB taxonomy): Bacteria > Acidobacteriota > Thermoanaerobaculia > UBA5066 > UBA5066 > JAJVIN01. The sequence goes on from JAJVIN010000029.1 coordinate 24,846, forward strand.
GGCTCTCCGGACTCGTACCGGCCCCATGACGGCGAAGGGTTCCGAGTCGAAAAGCGGCCAGATCAGGGCCCTCACGCGGGCTCTCGAGCGCGCCGAGAGCTATCCACAGTGGCTCGAGATCGCAACGGAGCTCGACCACATCGATGGCTCCATGGCCTGGCGCGAGAACGACGCCTCCGAGTTCCTCCACGAGCGCCTCATCCGGGAGCAGATCCAAGAGTTGCGCGCCCTCCGCGAGGGCGAGGACCTCGATCAGCTGGCGGCCCTCCTTCAGGAAAGCGTCTACCGCCACCTCGGCGAGCTCAACAACCCCGAGCTCTACCTCCACGCCCGCACCGGGACCAAGTTCGTCGTGACGGACTACCTCGACGAGGTCGAGAGGGCCATGCACACTCTCGCCGAGCGGCCCATCCCCGGCATCCCAGAGAGCCGCAAGCTCGCCCTCTTCCAGCTCGCGGAGCGCGTCTATGGCCGTCCCGCCCTCGTCCTGTCCGGTGGGGCCTCCTTCGGCATCTACCACCTCGGGGTCGTCAAGGCGCTATGGGAGGCACGTCTCCTGCCCCGCATCATCTCCGGCTCCAGCATGGGTGCCATCGTCGCCGCCGCCGTCTGCAACCGGACAGATGAAGAGCTCGACACCTTCTTCGGGCAGATCACGGAGATCCACCGGCTCGCCCTGAAGTGGCGGAACCCTCGCGAGATCTGGGAAAAGGGCTCCGCCATGGACGAGAGGCAGCTCTTCTCTCACATCCTCGCCAACGTGGGAAGCGCGACCTTTCTCGAGGCGCACGCAAGGACCGGCCGCACCCTCGTCATCTCCGTCTCTCCCACTCGAACACACCAGAAGCCGCGAGTGCTCAACTACCTGACGGCCCCGGACGTCCTCATCGAGTACGCAACCCAGGCCTCGTGCGCCGTGCCCGGTCTCTTCCCGCCAGTCGCCCTCAAGGCCCGCCGTCCCGGCTTTCGGCTCGTGCCCTACATGAGCACCGAGACCTGGATCGACGGCACCGTCCACGGTGACTTGCCGCGCGAGCGCCTCGCCCGCCTCCACAACGTCAACCAGACGATCGTCAGCCAGGCCAACCCTCACGTGATCCCCTTCATCACGCACCGGCAAGAACGCGGACTCCTCGCCTTCGCCAAGCAGGCGCTCTCGTCGCTGATCCACGCCGGCAGCGCCGAGCTCCTGGACATCGGCCGGCACCTGCTCGACGGCACGCCGTTGAGCCCGCTCCTGGACCAGGCACACGCCGTTGCGGCTCAGACCTATCTCGGCGACATCAACATCCAGTTCCCCTTCCGCCCGGCGGCCTACCTCGAGGTGCTCTCGAACCCGTCCCCCGCTGATCTCGCCGCCTACGTCAGGCTCGGGGAGAAGGCCACCTGGCCCCGGATCACGATGATCCAGGATCTGACGCGCATCAGCAGGGCCTTCCACCGGTCCGTGGAGATCATCCGCAACAACCTCGAGGCAGATCCCCCGGGCAAAGCCTCGGACCGAAAGTCACGCGCCGCCTCCGGTAGGGACGGAAGCGCTCTCCCCGAGACGTTCAATTGAGAAGGGGCGAGGGCCCGGCCTCAGGACAGCCAGGGCCCGCGAGCCTGGCAAGGTCTCAGGCCGCCAGGCCCGCCCGACTCGGCTGCCTGCGGAACCAGCCCAGGATCTCGTCCCACAGCGGACGCAACGTGGGCCGGAAGTAGCCCATGTGCCCGATCGCCGGGACCCCCAGCCGTGCGGGCGAGAGGTCGACGCCCTTCCACGGGGCATTCACGTAGCCGGCCATGAAGGCGTCACGAGAGGGTGGAAGAGCCCAGAGGTCGTCGAGAGCGGTGGCCGCGACGATGGGCGTTCTGACCCGCGCGAACTCCGCGGAGAGGTGCGGCATCGCCGGATCCTCGAAGAAGTAGCGCGGGTACGAACACCAGTGGCGCCACTGCCGGTAGACATCGAGCGGAAGATCCTCGCCCATTCCGAGCAGGCTCCAGGGCAGGTATCCCTTCCAGGCCGAGAGGACGGGCCCCATGATGCGCCACATCGTGAGCACCTTGACCCGCTCGAGGGGTGGCATCCAGCCGTGCCAGCCCGCGCCGGTCGCCATCGTGTAGAAGGCACAGACCCGTTCGTGATTCGGCAACAGACCGAAGGCGTGACCGCCGAACGAGTGGCCGACCATGAAGAGAGGGAGAGAGTCGCTCGACATCGCCGCGACCGCCGCCGCCAGGTCCAGTCGCGCCCAGTCGAGATAGTCCATCCGGAAGCCGCGCAGGCTCGCGGGGCGCGACTTTCCGATGCCGCGATAGTCGAGAGTCAGCGTGGCGAACCCCTGCCCGGCGGCGTGCTCGGCGAAGCGGCGATAGAAACCCTGCGGAACCCCGGTCGCGCCCGCGACCACGAGATGGGCAAGTGGCCTGCCTGCGGGTTCATACCGGGTCGCGGCCAGCTGAAACCCGTCCGCCGCCACGAGGGTGACGGACTCGGGACGGTTGTGTACGTGCTCGTTTCTCATCGGATTCCTTTCACGGCGTCGAGCTCTGACTGGATGAGTTGGAGAAGGGCCGAGGCCGTCTCCGTCATGGGCGCGAGACTCCCGGCCACGCGCGCCTGCATCAACGCCCCCTCGTAGGCGGAGACGATCAGCGTCGAGAGCGCGCGGGCTTTCGCCGGGACCACACCACTGGCGACGAGCGCCGAGGAGAGCCGGTCTCTTATCGCCGCGAACCCGGCCGCGATCTCGCCGCGGATCGTCTCGTCCTCGGCGGTGGACTCGAGCGCGACCGTCGCGAGGGGACAGCCTTTCTCGAACCGCCCTTTTTCGAGCTGCTTCTCCGCCCCCGCCATCCAGGCCGAAAGGGCCGCGACGGGGTCCGCGCCGGAGGCGATCAACCTGTCGAGGGCGGACGTCAGACGGGAAACGGCGCTCTGAATCGCGGCGATCGCAAGCTCGGTCTTGCCTCCCGGAAAGTGGTGGTAGAGGACACCCTTGGGCGCCTGGGCCTCGACGAGGAGCTCACTCAGGCCCACACCGTGGTAGCCCCGCCGCTGAAGGGCATCGGACATGGCCGCGATGAGCCGGTCACGGGTTGCGGGGAGCTCCGCCGATCTCGTCATGGCGGAAGAATCTATAGACCGGTCGGTCTAGTGTCAAGGGGACGGGAGGAATTTTTCTCTCGCGCCGTTCACGTCAGAGTTCGTCTTCCCGAGGATCGACTCCTTCCCTCATCCTCCTCATCCAGATCGAGCCGTCTCGCTCTGCTCGCTGGAGAACATCGTCTCCGCCTCGTCTCCGAATGTCTGTCCCTCATCGTCCTCATGCTCTGAGGGTTCACGACGCTTCGGTAAACCTCCCGTTGGCCCCCGCGGCGTCGACCCGCGAAAGCCGTTCGCGACGAGACCAAACCCGAAATGGGGTACAACTCCCGTGTGGACTCGATCCTCTCCGCCGGAACCGTTCACAGCATCAACGTCTCGAACGGCGGCGTCCCGAAGCGGCCGGTTCTGTCTGCCGCTGTTTCCCGTTCGGGAGTCGAGGGCGACCGGCAGAACGACCTCCGGTACCACGGGGGCCCGGATCGAGCCGTCTCGCTCTACTCGCTGGAGATCATCGAGCGGCTTCGGACCGAGGGACACCCGATCGAACCTGGCTCGGCCGGAGAGAACTTGACGCTCGCCGGGGTGGACTGGCGCCTCGTGGCGCCCGGCGCTCGCCTCGAGTTCGACTCGGGGGTCGTCCTCGAGGTCGTTTCGTATTGCGTCCCGTGCGGGAAGATCCGGCCCTCCTTCGCGGACGGAAGAGTCCACCGTATCAACCAGGAAGACCACCCCGGCGAGAGCCGGGTCTACGCACGTGTGCTTGCCGAAGGGATGCTCCGCGAGGGCGAGGGCGTCCGGGTCTGCCAGCCGGCCTGAAAGCATCAACCGGCAAGAACACTCCCCCCTTCGCAATTGAAGGTGCCCGGCGTCTGATGAAAGAATTGACTGTTTGGCCGGCTCTTCGACCCACCCCCTGGCAAGGCCGGCGCCGGTCACTTCGGGCAAAGGAGTAAGAGATGCGAGTTCGATTCCTGGCAGCCCTTGTCTTGGCTCTGGTCCTGCCTCCGACCACCGCCTTGGCGGATGACTACGGCGACACCATCAAGGTCTTTCAGAACGCCGGAGCGAGCGCCGAGTTCTTCAAGACCGCATACGGATATGCCGTCTTCCCCTCCATCGGTAAGGCGGGCGTGGGGGTGGGCGGAGCCCGGGGAAAGGGACGCGTCTACGAACAGGGAAAGCACATCGGCGACACGACGATGACGCAGGTTTCTGTCGGCGCGCAGCTCGGCGGGCAGGCCTTCAGCCAGATCATCTTCTTCGAGGACGCGCGGGCCTTGAAGGACTTCACGAGCGGCAACTTCGAATTCGGTGCCGAGGCCTCGGCCGTGGCGATCACCGCGGCCGCCGGCGGACAGGCGACGAGCACCGGTGCCTCGGCGGGAGCCAGCGGCGGCAAGAACGATGCGACGACCGTCGGCAAGTACCGCAAGGGGATGGCGATCTTCACCGTGGCCAAGGGCGGCCTGATGTACCAGGCAACCGTGGGCGGCCAGAAGTTCAAGTACAAGCCCCTCAAGAAGTAGGTCGCTTCGAAGCAACGTGCGTCCGGCCCGGCGAGAGCGCGTAAACTGCCCGCCGGGAGAACGCACACATGGGATACAGGGTCGAGACCCCTTCCTCGAACGCCGGAACGTTCCTTTACCCGATCACGTCGACAAGCGGGCGAGTTCCTGTTCGTCCAGTGAGTGAGCTGCGGCGCGGAGGCCTCGCGGCGCGCCCGGCTCTCGCTCTTGTCTGGACTCTCGTGGCGGCGGCCCTCACTGGCCCTTCAGCCGCGGCCGTTTCTCCAGGGCCACTTCCCGCGAACGTGGTGTCCGCGGGGTCTGGGTCACCCGCGGCGGTGAACACACTGCGCGTCTACATCGCCGGGGAGAGCATCGAGAGGCGGAACCGCTGGGTCGAGGCCCCGTTTCTGCCTTCCGGGCTCCTGAACAGCCGCGGAGGCGGCGACCTCAGAAACGACAACGAGGAGTACGGCTGGATGGTCCCGATGCGCGACCGGTTGAAGCTCCGCGCGCCGGATCTCGACATCCAGTTCGTCGGTTCCGACGTGTGGGCCGATGCCGACGACAACCCCTACACCGGGACCTACCCGACCTCAACGGCTGAACCGACGTCCGCCATCTCCGGTACCACAATCCCCTCATGGCTCGAACAGCGGCGCGAGGAGCTGGAGAGGAAGACCTTCTGCTATGACCTCGCCTTTGCCTCCCGGGGCGGGAACGACTTCGGAAACGACAATGACACCGAATACAAGGCCCAGCTGAAGGAACTCGTTCTCCTCCTGGCGCGGGGCTCGAGCTGCCGCACCGACCCGATCGTCGTCGTCACGGCGCACATGCCGGACGATCAGAGATGGGGTGGACCCGAAGACGAATACGTCGCCCTCGCCAAGCACCGTTTCATGCAGCGCGCCCTGGACGCGGTCAACGAGCTCAAGGTCTCCAACCCCTCCGTTCGCGTCCGCTTCGCCGATCAGTACACCCCGTTTCTCGAGAACAAGCCGACGACCGCCTTTCCGTCGGAAACCTGGTCGACAAACGGCATCCCCGACTACTTGAAGATCGCTCGCCACAACGACCCCTACCACCCCAGGCGTCTGTCCTGTATTTACGCGGGGGAGCTCGCCGCCGACAGCCTCGATCTCACCGAGCTGCGCGGCCTCTTCGGCGGGGCCTCGTGCAGCGTGACCATCACGGGTCCTTCCTCCGTGTGCAGCGGCCAGAGCGTGACGCTCTCAGCCGGCACGGAATTCGCCTCTTATCTCTGGTCGACGGGCGCCACGACCCGCGCGATCACGGTGGTGCCTTCCACGACCACGACCTACACCGTCACGGCGACGACCACCGGCGGCTGTCAGGCCACATCCGCGCCGCACACGGTGACGGTGAATCCGCTCCCGTCCGCGGTGATCGAGGCACCGTCGAACGTCCCGGCCTCCTCGACCGGGAACACGGCATCGGTCCCGGATGCCGGGGCCGGCGCCTCCTACTCGTGGACGATCTCGGGGGGAACCATCACGGGCAACAGCTCGCTTCGCTCGGTCACCTTCACGGCCGGCGAGACGGGCTCTGTGACCCTCAACGTGAACGTCACCTCTTCATCTGGCTGCCAGGCGGCGGGAACGAAGTCCATTCCCATCTTGGCCTCCGTGGCCGGTCCGGACCTCCTCCTTCCCGTCATCCTGGACCTCACAGGCGAAGTGGGCAGTCACTACACCACGGAGCTGACCTTCGTGTCGCGAGTCTCCTCGACGCTCGTGATCTCCCTGTCGTACGTCGCCTCCTCCGGGGGCGGGTCTGGCACGACCGAGATCGAGCTGGCTCCTGGACAGATCCGCATCATCGGGAATGCCATCGACTTCCTCCGCTCCGCCGGACTCGCGATCCCCGCCGACTCCACGAGTAAGGTCGGCTCACTCAGAGCGACGCTTCCCGCCAACCGCTCGGCGAGCGATGTGTTTCTCGGCGCGAGGACCTCGACACCGGGAGGCGGAGGCACCTATGGGCTCTTCTACCCGGCACTCGCTCTCGACCAGTCAGCCGTGTCTTCCGCGTGGATCTTTGGCCTGAGGCAGGACTCGACGATGCGGTCGAACCTCGCGGTCATCAATCGCGGAGACGCGGGCGACTCCATCACTCTTCGGATCACCTACTACGGCAACGGAGGGGCCCGGCTCGGCGATCCGGTGGAAGTTCCCCTGGCGAGCGGTGAGTGGAAGCAGTTCGGGCGTCCCCTCGAGGCCCTCGGAGCCGCCACGGGCTACGCGAAGATCGAGAAGATCTCGGGCAACTCCCGCTTCGTGGCGTATGGAGTCCTCAACGACGCGTTCACGTCCGACGGGAGCTACATTGGAATGAGTTTCTAGCGGCTTTGCGACCGTTTAGTGGCGCCGGCCCCCGCCCTCATCGGACCAGCTGCCTCCCAGGATGTCCCCCCGCACTCGCAAGGCGGGGGGCTCGAGTTTCCCCATCCCTGCCGGTGGATCCAGCGTGAATCGGCCTTCTGCCGGGGGATGAATCCCTCGCTGTCCCTGGGAACTCGAGACAGGGTCGGAATCAGTCGACCGCGTCACCGCCCGAGAGGCACGGCCACGATCGCCGCTGGTTTCACCGTGTCTCTATCCTGGATCGAACCGTCCGGCCGGAGCCGATCGACGTGGGAGTTCGCGATCACGAAGATCTCGTCACCCACGATCGCTCCGGTCGTGGGAATGTCGAAGGCCGGGTGGTGGTGTGACTGCAGCACAGTGAGACCGGCGACCCGGCTGCCCGAGTCTACGAGCCCGATCCGGACCACGCGCCCCGGGTTGGGTCCATTCTGGATGCCCACCAGGTCTCCGTCGTGCCAGTAAAGGCCGTCGATGCCTCCCGTCACCGTGTCGCCGCCCTGCAGGACTCGCTCGGCCCTGCCGGTCGCGGGCTCCACGCGCATCAGACCCGTCCCTACGGCGACGTAGACCACTCCCGCCGGAGTGGCCGTGATGCCATTGGCCGCGCGGAAGGCCCCCGGCTCACCAAGTCGCCTGAATGCGGAGTCGTTGCCCTTTCGGCGAAAGACCGAGCCGCCCCCCGAATCGGTCACGTAGAGGGTTCCGTCCGCCGCCACCGCAACGTCGTTGAGCTGCACGGCCTCGGGGATGCTCCACTTGTCGGTCAATCTCCCGGTCCTCAGATCGTAGCGGACCACAGCATTGCGGAGTGGAGATTGCGGAGGCCGGGAATCGGCGTTCGTCGCGACGGCGAAGAGAGCGCGGCGGGCCTGATCCACCCTTATTCCCAGGACGGAATCGAGCCCGTCCTGGCGACGGGAGAGGTCGCGCGACCGGCCGTGCGAGTCCACTGCGACGATCTTCCGGCGGGCGATGCTGCCCACATAGAACCGTCTCCCAACCGCGTCATACGCGATTCCCTCGGGAATGAGGGACGCATCGCGAAGCAGGAACCGAACGGGAGCAACCGGCGTTCTCGGTTCCTCCGCTTCGAGCCGGCCCCGAATCGCCTGAAACTCCTGGTCGGCCCAGATCTCGTCGAACCCGATTCCGCGTGCGGGGATCAGCCCGAGGCGGCGGCCGAACAGGCCCCGCAGGAGCAGGAGCGCCTCGCCTTTCTGACCCAGCCGTGCCCGGGTGGACGCGAGGTAGAAGGTCAGAAGTCCATCATCCGGCCGCTCTTGGCGGAGAGATTCCAGCCTCGCAAGCTGCGCCCGGACGGGAGCCAGCGGGTCGTCAGCGGCTGGCAGCGGGAATGCGACCGCCAGGGCAACCACGAGTGCCGGCAGTCCTCCCTTTCGATCCGAGAGGTGGAGCATGAAGCCGGATTATGTCGTCACGCGGGCAGCGCGTGCCCAGCCGGGACGGCACCCCCTCTCCCTTCTCCCGCAGGGAGAGGGGCCCCTTCTCCCGCGCTTGCGGGAGAAGGGGCCGCGTGAGCGGCGAATGAGGGCACCGTGTCAGGGCGCTGGGGAGGGAAGCAGCTGGCTCACCCGATCTCGGCGAGCACCTCGTTCAACATCACGCGCTGCCCGGGTTTCACCTTCAAGTCCCCGAACTTCCCCGCCTTCGGCGAGCCGATCGGGTTCTCCATTTTCATCGCCTCGAGAATGAACAGGATCTGCCCCGTCTCGACGGGAGTGCCCGGCTCCGCCAGGATCCGCGTGATCGTTCCCGGGATCGGAGCCCTCACCCGGCCATCCTGGCTCGCGGGCCGGACGACGCCGGTTTCCAGGTCACGAACCTCGAGCCTGTGAAGCCCCGTCGACGCGCGAAGCCAGTGGAGGTTCGTGTCCACCACCACCTCGTGCGGCCGTCCGTCGATCAGCATCCACTCGAGAGAACCCAGGTTCCCCGCCTCGGGGACGCTCACAGCCACCTGCTCTCCATTCACGAGGACTTGCCACTCGGTGCCCGCCCGCTGTCTCAGGTCGATCTCGACCTCGAAGGAGCGCCCGTCAATCACCACGCCAATCTTCGACATCTCGCTCTCCTTCTCTAGAGGCCCGGCAGCCGCCGGGCATCCCGGTGCCAGCCGCCCAGGAAGCGCTCCGTCACGGCGGGTTTGAACAAGAGATTCCGCGAGGCGTACGCAAACGCGGCCGCCACGGCCAGGTCCTTCAGGTGCTCCTCATCTCCGATCGGCTCGAGGAGCGCCGGACCGAAGAACGTCGAGTCGTACTTCCCTTCCTGAAAGGCCGGGTCGTTCATGATCCTGAGGAACAGCGGCAGGTTCGTCGCCGGCCCGATCACGGTGAACTCCTCGAGCGCGCGGCTGATCCGTCGCATGCTCTCCATGCGGTCGTGGCCCCACGCCGTGACCTTCGCGATGTACGGGTCGTACTCTTCCGGGATCGTGCACCCCTCGAAGAGATAGGTGTCGACCCTCAGGTTCGGTCCTCCGGGGACCCTGAGCCTCTCGACTTTTCCCGGGGTCGGCAGGAAGTTCCGCCAGGGGTCCTCCGCGCGGATCCCCACGATCATCGCGTGTCCGCGAAGCCGGATGTCCTCTTGCCGGTAATGGACCTTCTCCTTTCCGGCCAGACGGAACTGAGCCCCGACGATTCCGATCCGGGTCACCATCTCGCTGACGGGGTGCTCGCGCTGGATCCTCGGCTTGACCTCTGTAAAGAAGAAGTCGCCATTCTCGTCGGCCACGAACTCGATCGAGGCCACGTTGCGAATCCGGAAGAGTCGCGCCAGTTCGACGGCCGCCCGCAGGAGTTTGGCCCTCTGATCGGGATTCAGGAACGGCGACGGGGACTCCTCGAGGAGCTTCTGGTTGCCGTGCTGGACCGAGCCTTCCCGCTCCCCGAGGTGAACGATGTTCCCGTCACTGTCGCCGATCACGATCACGGCCAGGTGGTGGGCCCGCTCGACTGACTTCTCGAGGTAGACGCGCTTGTTCCCGTAGACGATCTGTGCCTCGGTCTGTGCCGCCTCGACGGCCGCGGTCAGCTGTTTCGGCGACTTCACGGGCCGCTCGCCGCGCCCGCGGCCGCCGCTGCACGACTTGATCGTCAGCGGGTACCCCATCTTCTCCGCATCGGCTTCCAAGAGGGCGCGGTCTCCCTCGCCATACGACTGCGCCGAGTGCGTCACGACCGGGAATCCCGCCCGCCGCGCCCAGTCGAGGGCCTTGATCTTGTCCTGATGGGCGAAGATGACCTCGCTCGACGGACCGACGAACGTGATTCCCGCCTCTTCGCAGGCCCTCACGAACGCTCCGTTCTCGGCGAGGAATCCATAGCCCGGATGAACGCCGTCGCACCCCCGCGACTTGGCGATCTCGAGGACGAGATCTTGATCGAAGTAGCTCTTCGGCGAGTTCAGAGGCACGCACTCGGTGGCGATCCGGGTGTGCAGCGCGCCGCGGTCCGCCGGTTCGAACAGGGCGACGGATTGGATCCCGAGGTCTCTGCACGCGCGCACGACGCGCACCGCTATCTCACCCCGGTTGGCGACGAGGACTTTCTTCAGCATCTTCGGCTCCCTTCCTCGCTCCTCCCTCACATGGGAGAAATGCCGTGTTTACGCGGAATGTGGCGCTCTCTTTTCGAGAGCGTCATCTCCAGGCCGCGAACGAGAGCCCGCCTCGTATCCTGCGGCTCGATGATGTCGTCGATCAGACCGCGCGACGCGGCGATGTAGGGCGTGTTGAACTTGGCCTCGTAGTCCGCCACGAGCTCCTTGCGCCGGGCGGCCGGATCCGCCGCCTTCTTCACGTCCTCGCGGAAGAGGATGTTCACGGCTCCCTCGGCCCCCATCACCGCGATCTCGGCGTTCGGCCACGCGTAGAGGAGGTCTCCGCGCAGGCCCTTGCTCGACATGACGCAGTAGGCGCCGCCGTAGCTCTTCCTCAAGATCACCATCAGCTTGGGGACAGTGGCCTCGGAGTACGCGTAGATCATCCGGGCGCCGTTCCTGATGATCCCGCCGTACTCCTGGTCGCGACCGGGCAGGAAGCCGGGAACATCTTGAAGGGTGACGATCGGGATGTTGTAGGCGTCACAGATGCGGATGAAATGAGCGGCCTTGATCGATGCCTTGATGTCGATGCAGCCCGCCAGGACCTGCGGCTGGTTCGCCACGATCCCGACGACGTACCCGTTCAGCCGCGACAGGGCGACGACGAGGTTCGGCGCCCACAGTTCGTGGACCTCGAAGAACCGTCCGTCGTCGCTGATCGACGCGATCACCTTCCTCACGTCGTAGGGCTGGTGGGGATCGACCGGAACGATGTCGAGGAGCTCCGTGCAACGGCGCTCGGGATCGTCCACGGGCTCCCGGTAGGGCGGGTCCTCTTGCACGTTGCTCGGCAAGAACGTGAGGAGCTCGCGCACATGGGCGAGGCACGACGCGTCGTCCTTGTCCAGAAAGTGACTCACGCCGCTCGCCTGCGCGTGCACCCTGCCGCCGCCGAGATCGTCGAAGCTGACTTCTTCCTGCATGACGGCCTTGACGACTTCCGGACCGGTGATGAACATGTAGCTGTTGTCGGTCATGAAGACGAAGTCCGTGAGACCCGGGGAATAGACCGCTCCGCCCGCGCAGGGCCCCATGATGACCGAGATCTGCGGGATCACGCCCGAGGCCTCGCAGTTGGCGTCGAAGATCTTCGCGTAGCCGCCGAGACTGTCGACGCCCTCCTGGATCCGGGCGCCGCCCGAGTCGTTGATGGCGACGAAGGGACACCCGTACTGAAGCGCCATCCGCATCGCCTTGACGATCTTGTTGGCGTGCATCTCGCCGAGCGAGCCGCCCATCACGGAGGCGTCCTGCGCGGCGGCGAAGACCTGGCGGCCGTTGACGAGGCCGAATCCGGTGATGCACCCGTCCCCGTAGCGGGACTTCTTGCCCCCCATGTACGAGTCGTACCGCGGCACGACGAGCGAGTCGATCTCGTTGAAGCTGTCCGGATCGAACAGGAGCTCGATCCTCTCTCGCGCCGTCAACCGCCCCTTCCCGTGCTGCGTGGCGATGTCCTTTTCCGAGCCCCCGGCGATGGCTTTCTTCTCGCGCAGCAGCCGGATGAACTTTTCCATTCCCTCTTGCATCGTTTGATCTCCTCTCAATTCGCGTGTGACGACAGATCGGGCCGGGTTTCTGACAGGACGGAGAGCGTCAGCACATACCCATCCTGTTGTTTCCAGAACCCAAATACCGCGCCGGGAAAGCGTTTGAGGCGAGAGGCCAGCTCGACCGTGAAGGGCTCCCACCCGCCTCCGGCCGGCCGGAGCTCCTCCGGCGCCTCATCGGTCCGGGACAACGTGACGCGCACGTCCCGGGTGTCGGCCGTCAATCCCAGCTCGAGTGCCTTCAGGACGGCTTCCTTGGCACTCCAAAAAAGGTTGGCGAGAAGCGGCCGCCTCTCCTCGGGCGCCGAAAAGACCGCATCCGCCTCGTGTCTGACAAAGAAATCCTCGACAAATCGCGCGGACCGGGGCTCGATCCACTCGAGATCCGCCCCGGCATGCCACGTCTGCAGGCCCTCGTTTGCGAGAACGGCCGCAAGCCCGGCGGCATTCGAGTGGCTGAGCGACAGCGAGACCGGGATCGGGGCTCCAGGCAAGAGTCCGCTCGAGAGCGGCCTCGCGTCTGGAGAGAGCCGAACGAGCGGAGCCCCGGACGGCTTTCTGAGGATCTCGATCGAGGAGAGCGGCGGCTCATCTCCCTCTCGCTCGAGTAGCACTCGGGCCAGGAGAACCTTTGCCGTGTACCGTCCGAGCTTCCAGTCGGCCTTTCGTTTCTCGATCCTGAACTGGGACAAGCGAGAAGCCTCCCGGGGGGAGAGCCACTGGGACTCATCCCCGGGAGGCCGCTTTGAGTTCAGGAGCCACTCGATCATGGGCTGCCCGTTACCACGGGCGTCTTACAGGGTCTTCTTTCCGGGCAGGGCAACCGTGCGATACCCCTCGACCTCGAGGTAGACGAGACCGGTCTCGTCGACGACCCTCGCGTCGTACTCCTCGCCTCCGTCGACCGCGGTGACGAGGGCGTACAGGCGCTTGCCCCACGCCTCCGATTCCTGGTGGTAGGCCGTGGCACGCCGCACCGCGGTCGGCAAGGCCAGGATCTCCTTGGCTTTCACCTCCCAGATGCCGGCGGTCTGGAAGCAGAACTCCAGGAGCCTCGGAGCGATGAAGGACGCGGCATTCGATGGGCTCGCATTCGCCGGCAGCGGCTGGGCCATCAGACCCACGGCGTTCTGTTCGTGAATTCCCACGGACTCGAGGACCTGATAGGCCGGACCGTGGAAGTAGACCTCGTAGATCGGGCCTCTCTTGATGGACATGAAGGACTCGTCCGGCACGTGGAAATCGATCCGCGGAGCGTTGAGGACTTCTCGCGCCATCCGCACGTTTGCGCGGAAGTGGACACGCTCCTGGGCCGGGAGTTCCGGTTTTGGCTGCGTGATCGACTTGAGGACCGCGCTGACGAGGATCTCGCCTTTGCCGGCGGGTTTCGCCGTCGCGGCAAGGGTGAATGTCTGCGGCTGCATCCGGTGGTACTTGAACGGCCGCTCGAAGATCTCGTTCTCGACGGCGGCGACCTTGTAGCCCGGACACATCACGCTCGCCAGTTCCGCGAACGTCTCCGTGCCCATGACACCCGGTAGCAGCGGCGTGCCGTCCATGGCGTGGTCGTAGAGGAACGGCTGGACGTTCGGGTCGAGCGTCGTTGCGACCTCGAGTCCTCCGTAGAGACGGGCTGCCTTGACCTCGCCCATCATGACGAGCGGGTCGGGGCGCGCGGCGAGAGCCTGCCGGACCTTCTCGGTGTCGAGGCCTCCGGTGGCGTCCCACTCCCTCGCGAGGATCCCGAGCCCCAGGCCCACGACGATCTCACCCCTGAATCCGCCCGACACGAGCTCCCGCCTGATCGTCGGGACGCCCGCCTCGGGTGGGAGCATGTCAATGCCTGCGGCTTCCATGATCTTCGGGATGGAGCCGCGAGTGGCCATGCCGATGCCGCCCCAGGCGGTCCAGTCGATCGCGATTCCTCGCGTTTCGGGACGGAGGGTGCGGAGGTGGCTCGTGAGCTTGCACAGGAGGTCGTTGGCCGAGCTGTAGTCGGCCTGACCCGAGTTGCCGAAGCGGCCGGCCACCGAGCTGAACGCGACCGTCGCGCCCACCGGCATCCCCTCGGCGGCCTTCAGCAGGCTGAAGAAGCCGTCGGCCTTGATGTCGAAGACGAGGTCGAACTCGCGGGGTTCCTTGTCGGTCAGCTTGCGGCTGATCTCGATGCCGCCCGCGTGCAGGAGCACATCGATCTTGCCGTGGCGTTCCCTGATCTCACCGGCCACGGCGGCCACCGCGGGGCCGTCGAGCAGATTGACGCTGCGGTACTCCGCGCGGCCTCCCGCGGCCTCGACGGCCTCGATGGACGAGAGCGCCGAGTGGCTCCTCTCGATCGCCAGAATCTGCTTGTCGATCAGAACCGGAGTCGGCCGTTCCCCTCTCGCCTTCGCCTCGTCGATGAGGAGCTTCTTCAGGGCCTCCCGGTCTGTTCTGAAGAGACGGATCTTCTCGTCGTCCCGCGCCGGGGTCGCGACGAGGTCCATCAGGTAGAAGGTCCCGCCGCTTGCCGCCGCGAGGTCCGCGACGATGGCGCTCGTGATGCCTCCCGCCGCGCCGGTCACGAGGAAGACCGAGCCGCTATCAAGGGTCAGTCCGGGCTGGCCATCGGCTGACGGCTGTTCCTCGAACGTGATGGTGTAGCGGTTGCCGTCGTGGTATCCGACCTCCACCACACCCGGGTCCGTGACCGCCTCGTCGATGAGGGCGAGCGCGATCTCCCCCGGCGCCGCGCCGGCACCGAAGTCGACGACCTTCACGGTCACATCGCCCTGCTCGCGCTTGTAGGCCTTCGTGAAACCGGAAACCGCACCTCCGAGCGGGGCGGAAGCCCCGTCGGCACCGTAGCCGAGAAGACCGCCGAGCCGGGTCGCCGAAACGAGGAACGTGCCCGCTCGCGAGACGGACTCGTAGAGCGTTCGCATCGTTCTGAAGAGGTTCTTCACCCTCACCCGGTTGGCCTCGCGGAACGCGGCGAGATCCATGGACATCAGGGGCGGCTCGACGTCGAGCGCCGGCAGCCAGAAGACGCCGTGGATCGGCTCGTCCGCCAGGGCGGACTGCAGGACGTTCTCGAGGTCCTCAGCCGCCATCGGGGTGAGCATCAGGAGGGACACGCCGCGGTCGGCCAGCATGCGCGAGAGAGCCTCGCCCACTCCACCGCCGTCGCTCATGATGAGGACGCGAGTCCCGGCCACAAGCTCGACGCCCGTCGGCTTGAGGAGGTCGAGAGCGGGCCTCAGAGAGGGAACCGGGACCCGGCGTGGAGCCAGGTCCGCAAAGGCCAGATCGTAGAGCGTCGCGGCCGGTTTCTCCTCGACCGTGGGCTCCGCCTGGACAGGAGCAGGAACGGGAGGCTCCTCCACCGCGGCGGGAGACGCAGAGGCGGGAGCGCCCGTGGGTCTCAGGTCGGGCCGGTTGTCATAGACGAACTGCACGACGTGCCGCATGGTCGGGAAGTCGCGCAGCTTCAGGTTGTCTTGCCTCGCAATCCCGAAAACCTCCCGGACCGCGGCGAAGGTCTCGGCTTGCTTGACCGTGTCGACTCCCAGATCCGCCTCGAGGTCGAGATCTGGATCCAGCATGTCCTGCGGGTAGCCGGTCTTCTCGGCGATGATCTCGGCGACCTTCGCCTCGACCATGGAGGTGGCAGCCGGGGCCGCCGGCGTTTCCGCGGGTGCCGGCGCGGCTTCGGGCGCCAGGGTGTCCTGAACCGGCGCGGGCGCGGAGACATCGGCGGGAGCCTGAACGTCGGCTGCCGGGACCGGAGCCGCGTTGGCCACGGGCTCGGCGGTGGCCATCGGCGCGGCAGTGGCCACCGGCGCGGCTGTGGGCCGCAGCTCGGGACGGTTGTCGTAGACGAAGTTCACCACGTGGCGAACGGTCGGGAAATCACGCAGCTTCAGGTTGTCCTGACGCGGGATGTCGTATTCCTGACGGACCGCGGCGAAAGTCTCGGCCTGCTTGACGGTGTCGACGCCGAGGTCCGCCTCGAGGTCGAGGTCGAGGTCCAGCATCTCGGGTGGGTAGCCCGTCTTCTCGGCGATGATGGCGAGGACTTTCGTCTGCACCGGACTGACGGCGGCAGGTTCCGGGGCCGGGGCCGCGGCGGCCGGAGCGGACTCAACGGCCGCAACCGGGACGGCTGCGGACTCGTTTGCCGCAAGCGGCTCGGGGACGGCCACCGCAACCGGGGCGGACGCGACAGGGACCGCCGGCGCCGTGGAGGGCTTCAGGTCTGGGCGGTAGTCGTAGACGAAATTCACGACGTGCCGCACGGTCGGGAAGTCACGCAGCTTCAGGTTGTCCTGTCGCGCGATCCCATACTCCTCGCGCACGGCGGCGAAGGTCTCGGCCTGCTTGACGGTGTCGACGCCGAGGTCCGCCTCGAGGTCGAGATCCAGGTCGAGCATGTCGGGCGGATACCCGGTCTTGCTCGCGATGATCTCGAGAACCTTCGTCTGAACCGGGCTGACTTCCGCCGCGGCGGGAGCGGGAGCCACGGCGGCCGGGGCCGGTGCCACGACTGCGGGGGCAGCTTCCGGAGCGGTCCAGACCTCGATGTCCGTGACGGGGGCTGGGGTCGGTGCCGCGGCCGGAGCCTTGGCGGGAACAAGATCCGGACGGTTGTCGAAGACGAACTGGACGACGTGCCGCACGGTCGGGAAGTCACGGAGTTTCAGGTTGTCCTGACGCGCGATTCCGTACTGCTCGCGTACCGCGGCGAAGGTCTCGGCCTGCTTGACGGTGTCGATGCCGAGATCGGCCTCGAGATCGAGGTCGAAGTCGAGCATGTCGGCCGGGTAGCCGGTCTTGGCGGCGATGATGCCGAGGACTGCCTCGGTCACCGGGTCCTTCGCGGCCTTCACTTCGGGAGCGGGGGCCGCCACCGGTGCGGGAACTGGCGCGGGGGCGGGCGCGACCGCCACGGCGGCAGCCGGAGCAGGCTTCGGCGCCTCGGGGGCCTTCACCTCCACGGGCCTGGGAGCCTCCACCTTCGGCTCAGGAGGCCTCGGAGCCTCGACAGGTTTCACGGGAGCCGGGGCCGGGGCGGGCTTCACCTCGACCGCCGGAGCGGAGACCGCGGTCTGCATCGGGAGAGGCCGGTCATCTCCGGAACCGCCGTGGGCGGGAGCGGCGCAGCGCTTCTCGGGCCCGAGGCCGAACTTCCAGTAGCTGCCGACCGGAACGCGCTGCGGCACACCCTTGGAGACGACGCGCAGGACTCGTTTGTGGACCTCGACCTCGGCGTGGTCATAACCGCTGATGTCCTCGAGCCAACGCCGGTAGAGGACCTTGTTCTCGAACCGGTCGAGGCCACCCGGGACCTTCCGGGTGAGGGTGAGGGCGATCTGCGAACCGAACCCGGCCGCGAGGTGGATGGCGTACTTGACCGGATAGCGGCCGCCGCGCGAGAGCGTCAGGGGACCGAGATCCGGATCGACTTCCTTGAAGTTGGGGACCGGGGGAACGATGCCGTGCTCGAGGATCTTCACGGCGAGGACATCCTCGACGCCGACGCCCATCGGGTGGCCGGTGAAGCCCTTGGTGTTGGCCATGACGATCTCGCTCGCGGCGCTGCCAAAGGTCTTCCTGAGGGCCGCTACCTCGGCTGAGGCGCTGCCGCCGCGAGCCGGGGTGAAGGTCTCGTGTGACATGAAGACCGTCTCGGAGGCCATCACGTGCCGGTTGACGCCGAAGCGTCTCTCGGCCGACGTGATCAGGCTGTCCATGACCTCGGAGATGTGTTCGACGTCGAGGCGGGTGCCGTGGAAGGCACTGTTGCGGGTCTCGGTAGAGAGGAGTTCCACGATCCCGCGGACGCCCCTCTCTCCAGCGGCGTCCTGAGACTCGACGACGAGGGCGCAGGCGCCCATTCCCATGAGCGTGCCGTGCCGCCTCCGGTCGAACGGAAGGGCGGCCTCCTCGACCTTGTGGTCGGTGGCGGCGGCGCCGGTCGCCAGGAAGCCAGCCCCGATCCAGTCGATGAGGTGCTCGCTCGTGACGTTGTCGGCGCCGATGACGAGGACGCGACGGCACCGGCCCGTCCGGATCCAGTCCTCGGCGAGACCGATGCCGTTGGCGGTCGAGGCGCAAGCGGCGTTGACCTGCGTGTTCGGCCCCCGGGCGCCAATGTACTCGGCGAACTGGCTATGGCCCATCGAGAGCACCCGGAACAGGAACCGGCGGTCGAAGACATAGGGATCGCGCTCGATGCGTTCCTTCGTCTCCTGGATCCTCCGGTTGAGTTCACGAAGCGTCTCGCCGTCCTTCGTGTAGAGGCGAAGGTCCTCGAGAGTCGCGAGCTGCTGGCGAAGGTTCTCGAAGGCGTAGTACCGCTTCATCTCGTCCGCGAAGCGGTCGAGGCCCGGGAAGGCGCTGCAGAAGATGACGCCCGTCTCGTCGCGAAGGGCCTCGGGGAGGACCCAGCGATCGGGAAGGAACGTTCCCTTCGTCGTCTTCTTGAAGGTCTGCACGAGCGGGATGCCGGCCTCGCGAAGCGCGTCGAGCCCGGCGGCCATCGCGAGCTGCGTCGTGATGTCGAGGGCCTCGATCAGCTTCTCCGAGACGCCGTACTCACGGGAGAGGTCGAAGAACCCGGGGCGGCCCGCGAGCTTGATGACGTCGTCGGTGTCCTGGATGGTCTCGAAGCTGCCGCTTCCGTCCTCGCTCTTGACGATGCGCGTGACGTTCTTCTTCGCCATTGCTTGGCGGAAGCGTTCGGGGATGAGGTCCACGAACTGCTCGCCTCTGAGGATCCTCTCGGCGTTGGTGGGATCCATCACGGGCTTCTCGGCTCCTGGCAGGCCGAGACCGGTGCCGGTGATGACGATCGACCCGAGTGGCTCGTCGTTGCGGTCGTACGGCTTCTGGCCCTGGAACGGAGCCGGAGCGGCGGCCGGAACGGCCAGTTTCGAGAGGGCCTGGGTCAAGGCCTGCGTGAGGGCGTCGAGGGAAGCGGGCACATCTCCTCCGTCTGGAGCGGAAGCCGGGGCCGGTGTCGCCACCGGGGCCGGGACGGCGGCCGGCGAGGGGGCGGGCGCGGGACGGGATTCCGCCACCGGTGCCACGCTCATCGCCGGAGGCGCCTTGGGCGCTCCATAGCCTGCGGCGTACAGACCGCAGAGGGCATGGTTGAAGGTCTGGAGCTGGCCAGGCCTGTTGTGGTTGGTGAAGAGCGACCAGACTCCGGCGTGCTCCCCGATGACGTCGTCCGTGAAGCCCTTCAGCGCGCGCTTGGGACCGCACTCGACGAACATCCGGACCCCGTTGCCGTAGAGGGTCGTCAGGCCCTTCACCCACTGGACGGGTGACGCGATCTGGCGGACGAGGATCTCCTTGATCTCCTCGACGGAGTGGGGATACAGCTCGCCGGTCACGTTCGCGACGAGCGGGAGCCTGGGGAGCGAGATGCTCAGGCGGTTCAGGACGACCCGGAGAGGCTCGCTCGCCGGGGCGACGATCCGCGTGTGGAACGCGTGGCTGACCGGAATCAGGACAGCGTGGATGCCTTCCGACTTGAAGATCTTGACCGCCGCGTCGACGGCCGCGGACTCGCCACCGATCACGCACTGCTTGTTGCTGTTGATGTTGGCCGCGACGGCATAACCGTTGATCTTGCGGAGCACCCGCTCGATGTCCTGAAGCGGGGCCATGACGGCCGCCATCTTCCCGTTGTCGGAAAGGCTGACCCGCGTCATCTCGCGACCCCGGGCCGCGGAGGCCTCGAGGGCGTGCGCGAACGGCATGATGCCTGCCGCGATCAGGGCCGCGTACTCGCCGAGCGAGTGGCCCATCACGATGTCGGGGGTGATGCTGTACTCCTTCAACACCTCGTAGAGGGCGGTGTCGCAGGTCAGCATCGCCGGCTGGGTGATCTGGGTCTGCATCAGGGTCCGCTCGGCTTCCTTGATCCCCGCCTCGTCCTTGGCGTCGGAGAAGAAGTAGCTCGTCAGCGGACGGCCGAGGATCGTCGTCATCACGCGATCGGCCTCGGCGAAGACCCGGGCGGCCGCGGGCTGCAGCTCGGAAAGCTCGCGCCCCATGTTGATGTACTGGCTGCCCTGTCCCGGGAAGAGGAACGCCACCTTTCCGGGAGGCTGTCCCTGGCCGCGGAAGATCCCCTGCGGCGCTCCGGAGCGCCAGACCTGGTGAGTGTCGAAGGCGAAACAGCGCTGCGCCTTCTGGAGCTTCTCGTAGAGTTCCGGCCCGCCGCCGAAGTCGACACACAGCCTCTCGGACGAGTCGAAGAACTCGGGGCCCGGGGCCTCGACAGGCGGGATGTAGCCTTCCTTCACCTTCTCGGTGAGGGCTTTCAGTTTCCGCTCGAGTTCAGCGGGAGACTGGGCACCCAGCGCCACGATGCCCCGCATGGGCTTCCTGCCCTCGACGGGTACGGCGCTGATGACGGGCGCTGTCTCGGAGACAGCCACCATGGGCTTTCTCGTGAGCATCCCGGGGACGTGCTCCTCGAGAACGAGGTGGAAGTTCGTGCCTCCGAAGCCGTAGGCGCTGACACCGCACCGGAGGGGCGTTCCGTTGGACCGCTTCCACTCTCTCAGTTCGTGGTTCACGACGAACGGGCTGTTGGCAAAGTCGATATTGGGGTTCGGCTTCTCCGCGTTGAGGGTCGGCGGAAGCATCCTGTGGTGGACCGCGTAAATGGCCTTCAGCATCCCGGCCGCGCCCGCGCCCGCCTTGAGGTGACCGATGTTGCTCTTGGCCGAACCGAGAGCGATGGAGCCGTTCCTCGCCCCCTTGAAGACCTCCGCCAGGCTTTCGACCTCGACGACGTCGCCGACCTTGGTGCTGGTGCCGTGGGCTTCCACGAGACCGCAGGTCGCTGGATCGAGGCCCGAGTCCTTCCAGGCCCGGGCGATCGCGAGCTTCTGGCCGACCGGGTTGGGGGCCGTGATGCCCTTCCCCTTGCCGTCGGAGGAACCGCCGACGCCCCGGATGACGGCGTAGATCTTGTCACCGTCGCGCTCCGCGTCCGCCAGGCGCTTCAGGAGGAAGACCGCGCTCCCCTCGCCCATGACGAACCCGTCGGCGCCGTCGCCGAAGGGCCTCGTCCCGGTCGCCGAGAGGGCACCGATCTTGCAGAACTTGACGAAGGAATTCGTCCCCATGTTGCGGTCGACGCCACCGGAGAGGACCGCGTCGCAGTGCCCCCCGACGAGGAGGTCCACCGCGGAGTCGAGGGCGGCGAAGGTCGAGGCGCAGGCCGCGTCGGTGATGAAGTTCGGGCCACGCAAGTTCAGGACGTTGGCGATCCGGCCGGAGATCACGTTGGCGAGTTCGCCCGGCATCGTGTCCTCGGTGATCGGCGGCAGCATCTTGTCCGCGGCTTTCGCCCAGTTCGCGAGCATGGACTGGCGGACATCGGCGGGGAGTTCGCGGAACTCGTTGACCTCCGAGAGCGCCCGAACCCATTCCGGGAAGAGGATCCGCAGCGTCGTCTTGTAGTGGAGTTCGCCCGCCATCGCCTGCCCGAGAACACAGCCGGTGCGTTCCAGGTCGAGCGGGCGCTCCGGATAGCCATAGTCGGCGAGCGCCTCGGCCGCGATCGTGACGCCCCACTGCTGTCCCTCGTCCATGGCGGAGGTGACACGGGGCGGGATGTGGAATCTCTTCCAGTCGAACTGGAAGCCGCGGACCCAGGACCCGATCTTGCTGTACGTCTTGGCGACGGCGGAAGGGTCCGGATCGTAGTAGTCGGCAATGCTCCAGCGGTCGGGCGGCGTCTCGGTGATCGAGTAGCGCTTGTTCGCGATGTTCTGCCAGAAGGCGGGGGCGTTGAGCGCGTCCGGAAGGATGGCGCCGAGACCCACGATGGCGACGGCGCGTTGGGATCGATCTGTCATGAGCCATGTCTCCGGCCCGGCGGGGCCGGCCGGAGAGCCGGACGGCCCCGGGGCGAGCACCCGCGTCTCACTCGGCGGGGAAAACCTCGTTCAATTGGCGGGCGATCTGATCCATCTCCTCGATCATCCCGGCCTGGGCGGCGACAGCGCCCGCTAGATTCAGCGTCGTGGCGAAGTTCGAGTCGGTCTGTCCGGCGGCCACCGCCCACTTCAGTCCGTCCGAGGCGACCTTCATGAACGCCTCGCGCGCGTGGACGCGCGCCATCTTCTGAAGGAGCTCGGCGGAAAAGCCCAGGACGCCGCTCGGCTTGGTGTGGGCTCTCTCGGCGAAGATCGCCGCGGTCTCGGCCCAGGCGATGAGCTCGCCCAGGCGGAAGAGGATGTGCTGGTTGCGCGTCAACCGGTCGAGACGGCAGCGCTCGAGAAGCGCTCCGAGCGACCGGAACGTGGCCGCGGGGATCTTGCCCCAGGCTTCCTTCTCGAGCCGGGCCGCCCAGTCGAGGTAGTACCCGCCCCGCGTCTTGAGGTGGAGCTGCCAGCGGTCGCGCGCCATCGTCCACTCCATGATCTCGGAGGTTCCCTCGTAGATCGTGGTGATCCTGACGTCCCGCTTGTACTTCTCGACCATGTACTCGCGGGTGTAGCCGTAGCCCCCGAGAGCCTGGATGGCATCCTCCGATGCCTTGTTCCCCGACTCGGTCGCGAAGTACTTGGCGACGGCGCCCTCGGTCGCCAGGTCGTCCTCGCCGGAATCGAGACGGTCGGCCGTCCACTCGATATAGGCCCGCGCGGCCTCGAGACGGATGGCGTTCGGGGCGATCAGCTTGTGGGTGTAGCCCTGTTTCTGGGAGAGAGGAGCGCCCGCGGCGATTCGTTGCTGCGAGTACTTGATCGCACGTTTCAGCGCGCCCCAGCCCGCGCCGAGGCCGAACGCGGCCACCATGAGGCGCGTGTAGCCGAACACCGCTTGAGCCTGAGCGAGACCCTTCCCTTCCACGCCCCCGACGAGCCGGTCCGCGCCCACCTCGACGTTCTCGAGGAAGAGGGCCGTGGTGTTGGAGGCGCGGATGCCGTGCTTGTCCTCCGGCTTGCCCGGGGTGAAACCCTCGAGACCCTTCTCCACGATGAACCAGGAAGGACCGCCGGGAGCGTTCGCCAGCACCGTGTAGAGGTCCGCGACACCGCCGTTGCTGATCCACTGCTTGCGGCCGGTGATCCGGTACCCGGTGATCTGGCCATCCTTCTCGATCCGCTCGGCGACGGTGGTGAGGGCTGCCAGGTCCGAGCCGGCCTGCGGCTCGGTTGCTCCGTAGGCCATCAGGAGGCCCTCGTCCGCGAGCTTCGTCATCCAGAACTTCTTTTGCTCGGGGGTCGCTCCCACCAGAATCGGATCCGCCCCCAGACAGGTCGCGAGAACCCCCGTCGCGATGCCGAGGTCGATCTCGGCCATCACCGTCGAAACACGGTAAATGTCATAGGCCCCCGCTCCGACGCCTCCGCAGTCCTCGGGGACGAAAATGAGGTGGAGTCCGATCGACGGGTCGTAGAGATCCTTCAAGACCTTCATCGGGAAGACGTCCTCGTGGTCGATCTTGAGGAGGACGTCCGGCGTCAGGTTCCTTTCGGCGTAGTCATTCAACGTCGACAGGAACATGTCGAGCGTCTCACTATCCAGTCTCGGCATATAGCTTCCTTACTCTGAGAGCGGTGACCGGCGGGTGCCTTTACTGAGGTCCACGTTTTGCCCTGGGGGCATGCTATCGGTTTCAGGCCCCCGCGTCGTGATCCAAATGATTCAAACCGCCTAAGCCGAACGTATCCATCCTTCGCGTTAACGGGGCCCCCGCTCCTTCTCGTCCGAGAGCGCCGGCAGGGTCACGGGGACGGGTTCCGAGAGGCTTTCGGGGCTGAGGATGCGGGCTTCTTCGCGAGTCGCCTTTGCCTCTAAGTGGTCTCCCGCCGCCTCGAGAAGCGACGCTTTCAGGAGCAGGGTCCTGACGTTCAAGACCCCCCGGGCCGCGATCTCTTCGGCAGCCTGGAACGCCTCGGCCGGCCGCCCGGCCCTGGCGTAGAGCACGGCGAGCGTCTCGAGCCTCGGGATCTGGGCGAATCCGGCATCGGGCGGGGGCAGTTTCTCGATCAGCGGCACGAGCTCTCTCGCCCGGTCGCGACTCGTGGCGAGGCGCTCCAGCTGGACGTAGATGTCCCGGACGGCCTGAGAGCCGGTCTCGGACCCGAGCCGCGCGGAGGCGAGCAGGGATCTGCCCAGACTCAACGCCGGCTCCACGCGGCCGAGCGAGACGAGGAGGCTCAGGCGGTTTCTCTCGACCGCTGCGGTCCTCACGGGAACCGAGTCCAGGATCGAGAGGGCCTGCTCGGTCTTCCCTTCCTCCGCCGCCAGGCGAGCCTGGCCGATGATCAGCTCCTGGAGGGCGTCGGGAGGGGGCGCCGAGGGAATCGAGGACGCGCGGGCCAGGAAGAGCCCCGCGGCCTCGAGGTCCTTGGCGTCCAGGGCGACTCCGGCCGCGCGGGCGAATCCCCGGTGCGCCTCTCCCCTTCCCACCGCCCTGAGATAGGCGTCCCGGGCCTCGGTCCAAAGCCCCGCCTGGCGGAGCATTCCGGCAAAGCCCAGCCAGGCGACACCCTCCGGAACCGTTCGCGCCACCTCGACCGGAAGCCATTCCCCGTACTCGATCTTGGCCGCGAGAACCCGGCGATGATTCTGGGAATCCGCGGTGAAGAGGCCGCGAGGGGCCTCGAATTCCAGGACCGGGAACGCATCCCGGTGAACGGAGGGGAGGGCTCCCGAGAGCTTCCGGGCGCTTTCCGATCCCAGAAGGTAGCGGGAATAGAACTCCGCCGGACGGCGAATCTCGCCGTACCGCCGCAGCTCTTCCGAATAGTGCCGCGCCAGGAGCTCCTCGAAGGCCTTCGGCTCGACGCGCATTCCGGAGTCCGACCCGAGAAGCAGGAGGTTGTACGGGTCGAGCCACCAGACTTGCACGTCCTTGAAGGCCTGGCCGAAAGTCCCGAGAACGAGACGAACGGAGGCGAAGTCCAGTCCGTAGAGCTGAAGCCACTGGGCGAAGACCCCGCGCGGCTTCAAGACGCGCTTGGATTCCAGGAAGAAGTCGAGGGAGAAGACGTTGGCGATCCCCGCTCGCCACGGGTTCGAGGGCTCCGAGACGATCAGGTCGTACGTCCTCGGCGTCACCGCCACGTAACTTCTCGCGTCGTCCAGGAAGAGGCGGAAGCGCGGGTCCTTTTCGGGAACGAGATTGACGTGATGAAAGAGAGGAGAGGTCTCGACGACGGCCTTTTCCATCTCCACGAGGTCCAGGCGAGAAACCGAAGGGTTCTTCAGAAGGACTCCGGCCGTCACCCCCGAGCCAAAGCCCACCACGAGAACGTCCCGGGCTGATGGGGTGACGGCGAACGGAACGATGCCGGCGAAGGCCTGCGTCGGCATGTCTCTCAGATCCGAGGCGTCCGGATGCCCCCCGATGTAGAGGATCCTCGCGTCCGCCGATCGAGTGACCGCCACCGTGGCGTTGCGGCCCTCCTTGAAGAACAAAGGCTCCTGAGGCGACGCCGCGAGCTTCTCCTCCACGGCCAGACGTGAGGTGAGGACCGGGCTTCTTCCCTTCGTGTCGGAACTCAAGAAGAGCGCGGCGGGCCAGCGCGGCATCACCGCCACGAACACCAGGACGAGAGCCGTCAAGCCGAGGGCGAGCCTCCTCACGCGCGCTTCCGGCTCCAAAAAGAGCCCCAGCGTGCCCGTCGCCACGCAGAGAAGGGCCATCACGAGAAGGGTCCCCTCGGTCCCGGCCAGGGGCAGAAGGACGAAGCCCGTCAGGAGACTCCCCGACACGGTTCCCACCGTGTTGACGAGATAGGCCGCTCCGAGGTTCCCGGCCAGCCGATCGACCCGGTCACTCAGATGGGCCAGCAGGATTGGGACCCCCATCCCCGCCGCGATGGCGAAGGGCAGGAGAAAGACCGCGGAAAGAAGGGCCTTGCCCAAGAGGACTTCCCCGTAGGTCAAACCCGGGATCTGCCTCATGTAGACGACGAGTCTCGGCAAGAGAGGCATCCCGGCCTGTGCCAGGAGGATCAAGCCGGCCAGCACGACATAGACCGCCGAGAAGACCCTCAGACGGGAAACTCGGCGGCGTTCCAGCGGTGCCGTCGCCACTGACCCGATCGCCAGACCGAGAAGAAAGACCGCGAGAACGAGGGAGAAGGCGTGGTTGAAGACCCCGAAGATCAATCCGAGAACGCGGAAGAAGACGACCTCCGTCGCCATGGTGACGAGACCCGAAACGAGGAGGCCCCAGATGACGAATCGGCCCTCGCGGCCGCTTCCCACCCCCCTGAGGGCTTCGAGAAGCCGGGGCCTCTCGCCACCCGAGGCAGGCTCCACGTTCTTCTTCCGCCCCCAGATCATGACCAGGGATCCCAGCAGGAGATTCACGATCGCCGCGGCGATCATGGTCGTCTCGAGACCGAGGCGCTCGACGAGGATGAAGGCCTCCGAGAAGACACCGGCGACGGCGCCGAGAGTGTTGATCGCGTAGTAGACACCGACGAGGGTCCGGGCCCGCTCGGAGGTGTCCGAGATCGCACGCAAGAGGGCCGGGAGCGTGGCCCCCATCGCGAAGGCCGGAAGGAAGAGGGCTGCCGTCGCCAGCGGCACCTTCAAAAAGACGGAGAAAAGACCGGGATCGCCGATCGATCGAGCGAGCCCCGCGTAGACGTCTCGAACGAGCCCCAGAAGCGGTGCCGTCAAGAGCGCGTAGACACCGATGCCGAACTCGAGGGCGCCGTAGATCGCCGCGGGACGGGTGGATCTGTCGATCCTGCGCCCGAGAACGCGCGCGCCGATCCCGAGACCGGCCATGAAGACCGCCAGGACGACGCTCACCGCCTCGGTCGTCGACCCGAAGAAGAGCTTCAGGTGTCTCGACCAGAGAACCTGGTAGACGAGCGCAGTCGCTCCGGAAACGAAAAAACAGACTCCGAGGAGAACCCGGTCCGATCGATTCAACGCGTGGCCTCGCCTGTCATCATCGCAGGCCGCGATTATCGACCCCGTGGCCCAGCTAGACTCGTGACGTTGGCAACAGATTCTGACACCTCCCCGGGCGGCTCTCGCGGAGTACCTGCCGTGATCGACTTCCTGGTCTGCTTCCTGGCCGCTGTCGCCTGGAGTTGGCCCTATCCGAGGCTTCTCGACGTCACCCTGCGGGACCCGTACGACGGCGAGGCCCAGACATGGGTCCTCTCGTGGGTTCGCCATGCCCTGAAGACAAACCCTATCGAGATCTTCCAGGCCAACATCCTCGCCCCCGCACGTGACGTTCTCGCCTTCACGGAGCCCCTCATCGGCTACGGAGTCCTGAGCCTGCCGTTCTCGTTTTTCGGGCTCTCACCGGCCGGGTGCGTCAACGCGGTCTGCCTCCTCATGCTGGCCCTCGTTCCGTTCGGAATTTCGAGACTGGCCCGCACGCTCGGGGTGCCACGGGTCCCTGCCCTGATCGGCGGGTGCGCGGCCGCCTTCGCTCCCCTCAGCGCCGCCAACCTCGGCTTCGTCTATTTCTCGGCCTGGGGAGGGATCGCTTTGATCCTCGTCCTGACGGAGCGGTTCCTCAGAAGCCGCACGGTCCGATCGGGACTGTGGCTCGGAGCGGGCATCGGACTGATCGCCTGGTTCTCCCTGCAGCTCTTCGCCTTCACGGTCGCGGCCGTGGCGGTCCATCTGGCTCTCGGGCTCGTTCTCGAGCCCCGCTTCCGCCGGGAACCCGGGAGTCTGCTGCGCGTCCTCCCGGGCGTGCTCCTGGCCTGTCTCCTCGTCTCTCCCCTGGGACTGACGCTCTGGAAGGTGAGACAGCGGGAAGGGTTCACCCGCGCCGAGGCCGAGACGCGGAAATACTCGGCGACGCTCTCGAGCTGGGTCACATCCACCGCGGTCCAGCCGGCCCATCGATTTCTGAAGACCACGACCTCCGAGTCCGCGCTCTACCCGGGAAGCGCGACTCTCCTCCTCGGCCTTCTGGCCCTCGTTCTGGCCCGAAAAGGGGCGCCTCACGTCCGGGTCGCCCTCTGTGGCCTGGGGCTCGGACTCTTTGGTCTCCTGGCCTCTCTCGGTCCGAACGGCCCCGTCTATCCGGCGCTGGTGACGCTCGCCCCCCCGCTCTTCGGAGGTATTCGTTCAGCATTCCGGTTTGGCTACGTGGCCGAGACCGGATTCGGGCTCCTCGCGGCAGCTGGTGCCTGGGCGCTCGTCAGCCGGGTGGATCCATCGCGGAAGAGGCCGAGGCTGGCCAGTTCCCTTTTCGCCGGGCTCGCGCTCGTGGTCTTTGCGGACGGTTTCCAGAGGTACCCGTTCGACCATCGGCCTCCGCGCGAGCCGTCCGCCACCGACCGGCTCCTGGCAAGCCTGGAGCCGGGGGGGCCGATCCTCTTCGTGCCGATGACGAATCGTCCCGGCGAAACCAGGCTGATGCTGCGCTCCGGCTTCTGGGGGTTTCGACCCCTCGTCAACGGGAACATCAGCTACATCCCGGAAAGGCACCGGGCCCTGGCCGCGGATCTTGCGAAAGAGGAGATTGGCCTCCCGGTCCTCGAGACGCTGGAGAGCTGGCCCGTGGGACTTGTCGTCTGTGAGGAAGCAGCGATTCCGCTCCGGCAGCGGAGCCCCTTGATCCGGTTTCTCTCGGAGGGACTGGAATCGGGCCGGTTCGAGGGACCGGAGGTGGCCCGTGAAGCGGGTGAGAGGGTGTTCGTCTTCGGAGTCCGCAAGATCCGCCGGGCAGCCGGTCTCTCGGGGCTTCTGGAAGGCGGGAAGAGCGAATTCCAGAAGATGGCGTCGGAAACTCCGGCCCGGCTCGGGGAAGACGATCCAGGCCTGCCGGCATCGATCGACGAGCCCACGGAAGGACTCGCGGTCCGAGGAGCTCTCAGGGTCCGCGGCTGGGCACAGACCGAGGCGGGGCCGGCGGGCGTCATCGACATCCGGATCCAGGGCCGGAGAAGAACGCCGGTCTCGGAAAGGCGAATGCCCCGTCCCGATGTCGCGGCCGCGTTACCGCACCTGGGGGACCCTTCCCGGGCTGGATACGAAGTCGTTCTCCCTCGTTATCCGGAGGATGCCGGGCCGGCCTTCGTGGACGTCACGTTCCAGGCTGCGGACGGACGGATCCGGACGCTTCGGACTTCGATCCGGTGGGTGGACTGAGGGAGGGCGAGAGACCGGGTGTCGGTGGATCGGTGCCTCCCCTTACGAAGGGGAGGCAGGCGCGTGAGCGCCGGAGGGGTCCGCGGGATTCCTCGGATGGCGCGGGTCGGCCAACAAGAACGGCGCTGACCCCTCCCGGGCCTGGGGGCCCGGCCTCCCCTTCGCAAGAGCAGGCGCCCCCATCTCCTCCTTCCGCCCTCAGGGAGAAGGCCTCGGGGCGCCCCGTTGGGCGCCCCGAGCGTGTGTTTCTACTTTTTCTTGGGGGCCGGAGGCGGCGCGGAACCCGGGGGTGGTCCGACGATCGTGAACGGCAGGTTGGCCTCGATTGTCTTGTTGAGAACCGCGTCGACGACCTTCAGCCTGAACTCGAGGTCGCCAGGCTTGAAGTAGTCGCCCAGGTTGTTGTCGACGATGCTTCCGGCCATGTCGACGACGATGACCTCGCCCTCCTTGGCGGTCGGCACGACGGACGGCTCATCGGGCGGGAGCGGGACGTCTTGGCCAGGACCGTTCTTGGGCTTGATCTTGATCGAGCGCTTCAGGTTGGTCTTGTGCGAGACCGGATCGACGCCGGGGTTGTAGATCCGGATCAGATAAGAGAGGCCGTCGGTCTTCTCGAACTTGCCCTCACCCTTCGACAAGAACTTCCGTTGAGAGAAGACGTACGGGTCGTCGGGCTTTCCGGTCTCCCACGGGATGTCGGCGTAAGCGAGGAGGACGGCGGAGGCGGCGAATTCGGTCGGGAGGGCGGAGACGTTGACCTTGCGGAAGGCCGTGTAGGCCGCCTTGCCGGTGGAGTCGAGGATCGCGGCCGCGACCCCGTACTCACCAGGAGTGACGGGCATCGCCTTGTCGGTGAAGTAGTTCGCCTGGTGCTTCTGGAACACAGCGGGCTGTTCGACCCGGGCCGCGTCCTTGCCTTCCTTGTTCTTCACGAGCAGGACGAGCTTCGCGCCCTCGGTGGACGCCAGGGAGGAAACGGGCGTGTGGACCTGGACGATGAGGTTGAGGGCTCCGTCGCGAAACGCCAGCGACAGGAGGGAAAGCTGGCCGAACGGTTCCTTGGCAAAGAGGGGCTCCACGATCTCCCGGATCTGGGGGGAAAGCTGCGGGCCGCGTGCGGCCTCTGCCGCTGCTTCCTGCGCGGCGAGCATCTCCTTTTCGATCTGCTCCTTCGTCTTGTAGACGGGCGGAGTCTTCAGATCCGGGTTCTTGACGTAGGCCGCCGGGGCCTTCTGGGCGATTGTCTTGGCGGCCTTGGGAGACACGAGGACGTCCGAGTCGCCGCCCCCCTCCTTGCGGAAGAGAATCTCGATCTTCTTCTCGCCGGTCCAGGGCGGCAGTTCCTCGTAGATGAACTTGAAGAGTTCGCCTTGGTCCATGGGGGACCCTTCGCCGGAGCCGGGCGCTGCGGAGCGCTGGACCGACTTGGGGGGGCCGAGGAGAATGAGGAACTTGCCCCGTTCCGTCAGGGAGCCCTTGAGGGACTTGCCTCCGAAGGACTTGTCGGCGAGCTCTTTCAAGGAGTCGAACCGCAGTTTGAACTCGTTGGGCTGGGTCTTCAGGTCGGGGTCCCTCTTGGCCCAAAAGAGGTTGACGAACTTCTCGGCGTCGGCGTCCGAGGTGACGGTCTTCCAGGCTTTTTTCTCGTCGTCCGTGGCGAGATAGGAGAACTCCGGTGATTTCTCCCAGTCCTTGAACTGGTTGAGTTGAGCGTTTGCCACCGGGACGGCGGCGAGGAGGGCAAGAACAAACAGCGAGGGCCGCAGCTTCATCGGCGTTCCTTCCGGTTGAATCGCTGCGACGGGCGCAGCTCACCTACTATACTGCCGCTCCCGCTGCCCGGACTGCCCCGAGACTCCGCCCGGTGGTCCGGGGAAGCTCAAAGGAACCGATGGCGCGCGCGCAGGTCTCTCACTACAACCGCTTCCCGACGGGCATCGTGCAGGCGGTCCGCCAGGCATCGGTCCCTCCCTATCTGCACGCGCTCCTCGCCCGCCTCGGGGCCGAAGTCGAGCTCGACGCGGACCTGCCCCCGCTCGAGGAGAGCCTCCCCGACAGCGCTCTCGCGCTCCTGAAGCTCGCGGCCCAGGACACGGCCCTCAGGCTCGGGAGCGTCACCGTGCTCGAGGAGGCCGACCCCATCCGCCTGCGCCTGCGTCACCGGGGGCGAAAGCTCGTCTTGGACCGTCAGGACCTCCTGGATCCAGCCCTCTCCTCGATCCTCGTCCGGCGCATCGCGGAAGAACTGCTCGACCCTCCGGCCGCCTCGCGCGCCCTGGAGAGGTTTGCCCGCGAGGCTCCGAGACAGGAGGCTCTCAGGCGTCTCACCCGCGAGATGCTCGGCACTCACAGCATCGACACCCTGCTCTACATCGCGCTCCTGGGAATCACCTCGGGTCTGGCTCTCGGATTCAACCGCGCGGTCCTCTTCACGCCCGAGGGCGACATCTGGAGGGGCCGGCGCGGCATCGGCCCCTCCGATGATGACGAAGCCCACCGCGTCTGGGAAGCGATCGAGTTCGAGGACATGACGATCGAGGACTTGATCGACGACTACGAGAGCAACCGGGTGGACAGCCGGTTCGACCGGCACGTGCAGACCCTGACCCTGTCCGCCTCGGAGGATGCCGAGGATGAGATCAAGCTGGCCCTCGAAAGCGAAGAGCCTCTCAGGCTCGAGCGCGAGAGGGTGCACAACCCGGGCCTTGCCGCGCTCACGCCTCACCGGGAGTTCGTGATCTCGCGCGTAAGGTCGCGCAAGGAAGTCCGGGCGCTCCTTTTTGCCGACAATCTCTACACGGGCGCCGCCGTCGACGCCGAGGTGATGGGATTCCTGGGGTTTCTCCTGGATGCGACGGCCGTCGTCTGGGAGAACCTGACACTTCTCGAACACGTCGACAGGCTCGCCCGGCGCGACGCCCTCACCGGCCTCTTCAACCGGCGCGAGTTCGAGATGCGCTTTGCCGAGGAGCAGTCCCGCTGCGAGAGGTCCGGCTCGAGCTGCTCGCTTCTCCTCATCGATGTCGACCACTTCAAGTCGATCAACGACGAGAAGGGGCATCACGCCGGAGACCAGGTTCTCAAGCTCGTGGGGGCCTGGCTCTCGATCGGCATGAGGCAGCACGATGTCGCGGCCCGGTACGGTGGAGACGAGTTCATCTTGCTCCTGCCCGGGGCCGGACCGAGAGACACCCGCTCCGTCGTGAGGCGCCTGGGCGCCGTCGCGAAGGAAAACGGGGTCTCCCTCAGCGTGGGCGCGGCGGCCTGGCCCGACCAGTGCGCCGGTTTCTCCGACCTCATCGACACGGCGGACGAGTGTCTCTACCGGGCCAAGAACGCCGGACGGGGACGCTGCGCGTTCCCCGGGGACGAGGACCTGATCGTCTTCTGAGAACGGCGGGGACCCCGTCGAGAGGCCCCCGCCAGTGCGGGCCCCCGCCCAGGGCGGGCTCCCGCCCGGGATGGACTCAGGAAGCCTTGTGGCCGGTGATCTGCTTGCCGATCGAGATCGGGATGGACTTGGGCTTCGTCTCCTCCCGCTTCGGGAGTTCGATCGTGAGCACGCCACTCTCGAGATCCGCGCTGATGCGCAAGGGATCGACGTTCGACGGGAGACTGAAGGACCGGACGAACTGGCCGTAGCTGCGCTCGATGCGGTGGAAGTTCTTGCCCTCGGTCTTCTTCTCGAACTTGCGCTCTCCCCTCAGCGTCAGGATTCCCGCCTCGACATTGAGGGAAAGCTCCTCCTGCTTGAAGCCGGGAACCTCGACCGTGAAGAGAAGGCGGTCTTCGGTCTCCGCGATGTCGACGGGCGGAGCCCAGGCACCGGGCTGCAGCTCGTCACCACGGGACGCCCCGCCGAGCGCGTCGGAGAAGAGACGGTTCATTTCCTTCTGAAAGCCCTGGAGTTCACGGAAGGGGTCGTTCCAGCGGACCAGCATGATGAAAACCTCCTTGATCTTTCGAACTCCCGGGGGATCTTGCCCGGGATCTGCTGTTCGAACTGTAATTTAGGATCTTAGTGCCTACTTGTCAAGTTCCTTCAAGAGAGAAATCTGCTCGCTTCCCCGGCCAGGGGGAAGGGTTTAGGATCTTCGTCACACCGGAGGGCCGAATGGACCTGTTTTCACTGAACGCGGATGTTTCGGAACTCATCCTTCGCAAGAACTACTCGAGGGCCGCCAAAGTGCTCCGGGCCCGCCTCGAGAAAGAGCCCAACAAGTCCTCGTTGAGGCAGCAGCTCGCCGACGTCCTCATCCTCGACGGACGCCGGGCGGAGGCGCTCCCGCTCCTGGAGTCCCTCGCGGACGAGTACGCCCAGGAGGGCTTCGTCGCCAAGGCCATCGCCGTCCTGAAGAAGATCCAGCGGCTCGACCCGGCCAAGGTCTCCGTCGATGAAAAGCTCGCCCGCCTCTTCAAGGAAAAGGACGAACACACGAGCAAGGTGACCGCGATGCGACGGACCGGCCAGATCCCGATCCGGACCTCGGCCCCGCCTTCCGCCCCGGAGTTTCCTCAGAAGAGCGAGACCCCGACCGGCGACTTCATCATCGAGATGGGCGGCCAGGAAATGGTCATCGGCCCCGAACCGCCGCGTGCCATCCCCAGGCCCCTCGAACCCCCTCGCGCCTTCCCCGTGCCGCCCGCCATTCCGGGCTGGATGCCTCCATCCCTCTCACCCACCGAGTCGAGCGCCGAGTTCGCCACCCCCACGGGCGCCAGCGATTCGGAGATCCTCGACCTCGACGTGTCCGAGCCGGCCGCCGCGTCGGCAGCGGCTTCCTCGACCGTCGGCTCGGGCATCGCCAAGACCCCTCTTTTTTCTGACTTCAACACCGAGGAACTGGTCGCCGTCATCAAGGGCCTCCAGCTCCATACCTACGAGCCGGGCGACATCATCGTCAGCGAGGGCGAGGCCGGCACCAGCCTTTACGTGATCTCGACGGGCGCGGTGAAGGCCTTCGTCAGGGACGCCTCCGGCCGGGCCCACCCGATCCGCCTCATGCAGGAGGGCGACTTCTTCGGCGAGATGGCCCTCCTCACGGGCCGGCCCCGGACCGCCACCATCACGGCCGCCACCGCCTGCGAGCTCCTCGAGCTCCACAGCGACAACGTCCGGCAGATCGTCGGCAGCTACCCCCGCGTCAACAACGTGCTCCGGGCCTTCTGCGAGATCCGGATGCGCAACCCGGCCGAAACCCTGATCCGGCGCAAGGGCGCCGAGTAGCCGGCTCCGCCACGGGCCGTCCCCCCTTCTGCCGCCCTAGCGGAGGGCCGCCCTCCGCGAGGACCGCCTTCAGCGCGGCAGGAGGGTTTTCGGGTCGTTCGTGTCGTTGTCGATCAAGGCGACATATCCGAAGACTCTTGCGTCGCCGCCCACGGGCGTCACCGTCAGCCGCGCCCCGTCGACGTCGCGCGATTCCCCGAGTTCCCTCACGACCCGCGTGACCTGGAGCATTCCGAGCGGCTTCAAGGAGTACTCCTTTTCCGCGACTCGCGATCCTCGGGAATCGAAGAGCGTCACCTTCACGGTCGCGGGGTCCTCCTGGCCGTTCATCAGGATGAGATTCGACCTCGCTCCCGAGTCCTCGCGCACCCCGAGGAATCTCCCCGGACGCTCGGCGGTGAAGGCCTCCGCGGCCGTGAAGACCGGCACCGCCTGGCCATAAGTCCCGTGCTCGGCGGGAGTCGACGTCAGACTCTGGCCCCGGATGTCGCCGCCCGAGGCGACGATCCGCAGGCCGCCGTATCCCGAGTCGAGCCCGGACACGGCGCGCACCACGTCCCGGATCGCGACGACCTCTCCCGGAGCGATCGTGTAGGACGTCTCGGGCCCCTTCGTGCCGTCCTCCTCGTGGCCGGTGAACTTCAGGTTGGCCCGCGACTCCGAGCTGCCCTCGTTGGCGAGCCAGAGATCCGTCGTCCAGTAGGCGTTCCCGAGTCCCGGTGTCCGCGCGATGGCGGGAAGGTAGAGAACCGACTCGGAACTCGACTTCAGGCTCGCGTCGAGGAAGGCTTCGACCCGCGCCAGGTTCTCGGCGTTCGTGAACGCGGAGCCGCCGTGGCCGGCTCCCTGGATCACATGGAGGGTGGACGCGACTCCCGCCGCAGCGAGTACCGTCTGCAGCTCCTCGCTCTGCTTGACGGGCACCGTGCAGTCGTTCGATCCGTGCATGATCAGAAACGGAGGATCGTCGGCCGAGGCGTAGGTCACCGGGCTCGCCGCCCTCGCCTTGTCGGGACAGGCGGCCACCATGCAGCCGATGAGCTGGTTGTGCGGCGCGGAGGGCGAGCTCCCGTCGATCACACTGCATGGCGGGGCCTGCGCGTCGATCGTCAGGAGGTCCGACGGGCCGTACCAGTCGACGACCGCCTGGACACGGCTCGAGGCGCTCCCGTTACCCAGATCGCCCTCCAGTTCCGGGACACCGCCCGAGGTGCCGAGAAGAGCGACCAGGTGGCCTCCGGCGGACCCTCCCCAGACGCCGACCCGGGCGGGATCGATCTTGTACGCTGCCGCGTTGGCCCGAAGCCACCGGATCGCGGCCTTGCAGTCGTGGCTCTGCGCCGGGAACTTCGCCTGTCCGCTGAGGCGGTAGTTGATGCTGGCCACCACGTATCCGCGCGCCGTCTGGCGGACCTGCGCGCTCTGGGCCGCCAGCGCCTTGTCCCCCGAGATCCAGCCGCCCCCGTGGATCCAGACGATCAGCGGGAACGGACCGCTTCCCGACGGAACGTAGACATCGAGAGTCAGCGAGACTCCCTCCGCCCGGGCGTACTCGAGGTCGCGCCACGTCGTCACGGGCGCTCCCTGCGCGAAGAGTTCACGACCCCCGGTCGTGAGGAAAAGCAGGACGGCCAGTCGCGCGGCGTTTCCGACGTATCTCATTCGACCCTCGCTGCCGTTCAGACTGCCGCCCCGGCCTTCCGGTTTACGTCTAGGTCCGATCCAGGCGAATTCCTCCATCTCCCGTGGAACCTGCGCCCTGTCTCCGGCATCTGCCTGTTGAGACTCCGACGGAGGATCTGTGACGAGAACGCCCGTGCTGCTTCTTGCCCTTGCGCCCTTGTTGCCTGCGTCCGCCGAGCCGGCTCGGGATGCCGAGCCCTTCCACGCCCGGTGGGCGGCCGTCCTCTCACGCTTCGTCGACGATCGCGGGCGAGTCGACCACGCCGCTCTCGCCAAGGACCGCGCCGACCTCGACGCCGTCCCCGCAAGGACCTCGTCGCCATCGTCCGCCGCCTCGCCGAGGCCGGACTCCGCCCCGCTCTCTTCACCAATGGGATCCGGGCCTCGCGCGACCTTCCGGAAGAACTCGCATCCGCCGGACTCTTCGACGTCGCCTCCTCCGGGCCCGGCGACGTTGCCGGTCCACCCGTCCTTGGGAGGTAAGTGAGACGGAGCCTCGCCCGCGCCGCGCTCGTCGCGATCGTCCTGGCGATGGCTTCCGTCGAAGGCACCAGCCTTCCCGAGCGGACTCCCCCACCGGATCACCCGTGCCTGCTGCCCGACAGTCTTTTCGCGCCGCTGGCGCGAGCGGACGGGATCGAGACCGCCCTCGCGCGGCTCGCGGACGGCAAGGCCGTCCTGAGGACCGTCGCCCAGCTTCCGGCCCCACCCAGCCGTCTTCTCTCCCTTCTCGAGGACGTCGAGGGTTGGCCGCGGTTCATCAAGAGGATCAGGTCTCTTTCTCGGATTCCGGGAGAACGGCTCCTTCTCCACGTCTTCTTCAATGCCCCCTGGCCCCTCTCGGACCGCGACTACGGACTGCTCCCGGCCGTGTCCCGTGAGGCTTCCGGCGGAGGGACAGTCTTCTGGGAAGCCGCGTCGGCGCAACTGCCGCCGAAGCCGGCGGGAATCGTCCGGGTCGATCCCGTCCGCGGAGGATTCGCGGTCACACCGGTCGAAGCGACGGGAGGTTCGCGACTCGTCTACACCGAACTCGACTCTTTCGTCGAGACGCTCCCGGCGCCCGCGCGTGACGCGGCGCGGAGCCGGGGTCCGCGAGAGATCGTCTCGTCTCTCCGCGCGCTCCTCGCCTCCGAGGCGGCCGCCTGGCGAGCGCCCCCGGTCCCGGCTGCCGGCGGCCGTGCCCGGATCATCGCCGCCTCCACGCTCCAAGCCGAGATGAACTCGGCGTCACCGCCCCTGGTCCTCGACGCGCGGTCCAGGCGTGACTTCGCGGCCAGTCACATCCCCGGCTCCCGGCCGGTCGACTGGCGGGATTTCACCGCCGTCCGGCCGAACGTCGGAACGTACTTCTTCGGCGACCCTTCCCGCTGGGGCCTCCTTGCCGAATCGGGTCCGAAGCTCGTTACCCGGCTCCGCGAGCTCGGTCTTTCGCGCGGCCGTCCCATCGTGGTCGCAGGCGACCCTCACGGGTGGGGCGAGGAGGGGCGGATTGCCTGGATGCTCCTGGCCCTCGGCGCGAGCGATGTCGCCCTCCTCGACGGTGGGTTCCCCGCCTGGCGGAACCTCCCCGGGACACCGATCGAACGGGGATCCGAGACCGTCGCCGCAGCAGGAGATTTCGACCCGCACCCGCAGCCGGGACGGCGCATCCTTCTCCAGGAACTCCGGTCCGTCCTTTCCGAGGGCAGGCGCCCGATTCTCGATGCGCGGACCGAACAAGAATTCGAGGGGAAGACGCTCCGTGGGCAGAAGCGGGGCGGGCGGATCCCCGGAGCCCGGCTCGTGCCCGCGGTTTCTCTTCGTGATTCTGGCGGCCGGTACGTTTCCGCGGAGGCGCTCTCCCTCCTGACCGGCCCCCTCGAGCCCAAGTCTCCCCCGGTCACCTATTGCACCGGAGGAGTGAGATCCGCTCTCCTCGCGGTCCTCATCGAGGCTCGCCTCGGAATCGTGGCGGCCAACTACGATGGCTCGCTCTGGGAGTGGGGAGCGCACCCGGAGCTTCCCCTGGCGACTGGAACGGCCCGCTGAGAGCCGGTCCGGAGCGTGCCTCAGGCCCCTTCGACTCTCTCGCGGAGCGAATCCCGGTGGACGAACGCACACCCTCGCCGAGATGGAGCGCCAGCACATCGAGGCGGTCCTCGAGGAGTGCGGTTGGCGGGTCAACGCCTGTTGCGGTGGCCGAAGCCCCCCTGTAGACGTTGCCGACTGT
Organism: Thermoanaerobaculia bacterium; assembly: GCA_022071945.1. Taxonomy (GTDB): domain Bacteria; phylum Acidobacteriota; class Thermoanaerobaculia; order UBA5066; family UBA5066; genus JAJVIN01. The sequence goes on from JAJVIN010000029.1 coordinate 63,237, forward strand.
CTTTACGCTTTTCCTCTCCTCTCGGCCCCCGCCAGCGGGTCGATCAGGGGAACGCCTGGAAAACGTGAGAAGTCACTATCCACTGTATGCACGATGCCTCGGTTTTCCAGTGCATAGGCAGAAATCTGAGCATCAGTCGTGAGATCACGGGTGGTCCCCGCAGTCCGGAGCAGGTCGAATGCTATCTTGACGTGACGCGGTCCGGGGCGCAACACGTGCAGGCTCGGAAGTGTCAGCCATTCTTCAACGATAGTCGTTGCCTGTTGTAGGCTCATGGGCCGCACAAATACGCGCCGATTGGTCGCGATCCGAACGAAACCAAATAGTACCGGAGGGGCGATCCCCACCGGTTCCCCCCGCTCCGCGATTCCTTCCCACCAGCGTCTAGCCGCCTCGTGCATCGGAAACACGGAAAAATAGGCGAAGAGAAGCAGGTTGATGTCAGGAACGATCATGGGACGTTGCGCATCCCCGCGAGAACGGCTTCATCCTCGATTTCGTCCGCGAGTTGATTGAACCCTCGCGGGTCGATCCCAGCCTGCAAAGGGCTGAAATGCGGCTCGACACGCAACAGCGGTCGCGGCCCACTGGACCGGAGACCTCTGCGTAACGCGTCGTTGATCACATCCTTCAAGCTGCTGTGCTCCCGTTCCATCACTTCCCGCAGAAGCTGCGCCACATCGGGTTCCAGCGTGAGAGTCGTTCTCATGTAGACATCTTGATTCTGGGTTTTCCTGATGTCAAGATGTCTCACCCGGGGGGCTCCGCGCGGGTCCTCCTCTATCGGCATCAGCCCTGCCGTGACCTTGGCCCGGGCGAGGGATTGTCCGGGGAAGCTCTCTCCGAGCTTCATTCTGTTACATACCGCGGCGAACGCAGAAGGTTCGAGCGGTCCAGTGGGATGTGGACAGAATGGGAAGTGGGCCGGGTCGCGCGCGAGGAGTGACGGAGCAGATACGGAGCGTCTCTCAGGCCTCCTCGGCCTTCTCCCGGTGCGAGTCCCAGTAGACGAAGGCCGAGAGCACGAGGAAGGCCCCGAGCCCGAGCCAGTTCCCCCAGCTCGAAAGCCAGGCACCCATTCCCAGGGCCGTCAGCTTCGTCAGGTCGGGAATGATCGTCACACGGAAACTGTCCTCGAGGAACTTCAAGAGGGCGGCGAAGACACCGACGAGCGCCCCTCCCGCGATGAAGCCGGATGCGATCAGGGTTCCCTTCTCACTGCGCGCCGAGACGAGCTTCTCGTCCTTCGACGACCGCCTCAGGAGCCAGGCGACCGCGGCCCCTAGGACGAGGGGCGAGTTGAGGTCCATCGGTAAGTACATCCCGAGGGCGAACGCGAGACCCGAGACCCCGCACATCTCGACCGCCACCGCAATCACCCCGCCCAGGGCGTAGAGGAACCACGGGGCGCCGCTGTCTCCCATCACCCCTCGAAGGACGGCCGCCATCGCGTTCGGTTGCGGTGCCGGCAGCGGATTCGGATGCGCCGGACCCTCCGCGAACCCGTACACCTTCGCCATGAGCAGGATGACGGCCGTCGTCGCCGCCGAGGCCGCCACGGAGCCGACAAGGTTGGAGATCTCGATCCGCTTCGGCGTCCCGCCGAGCCAGTAGGCGATCTTGTACTGCGTCACCAGCGACCCGCTCATCGACAGGGCCGTGCAGACGACACCGCCGATCAGGAGCACTTGCAGCATCCCGCCCGTCCCCGAGAGCCCGAGCGAGGCGAGCGCGATCGCGGTCACGATCAGGGTTGTGAGCGTCATCCCCGAGATCGGGGTGATCGAGATCATCGCGATGGCCCACGCGGAGACCGAGGCAAAGAGGAACGCGATCAGGAGCGTCATCCCGGTGGAAACCGCCGCCAGGTAGGTGGCCCTCGGCTCCGCCGCCAGGACGGAAAACCGGAAATAGAGGAAGACCAGGAGGCCGGCCCCCGCAATTCCCAGCAGGATCGTCGACATGTGAAGCGCCCTGTCGGTCCTGATGCTCTCCCCGCCGCCCCCCTTGCCCTTGACGAGGCGGACGAGTTCGCCGAAGGCCTGCCCGGTGGCCTGGACGATCACCGGCGACATCTTGAGGATCGAGAGGATCCCCGCCGCGAAGATCCCGCCGATGCCGATCGGCCGGACATAGAACCGGAAGATGTCGTCCGCGGACATGGCGGAGAGCGCCACGGCTCCCGCCGTGATGGGCACGTGGATGTGTTGCCCGAGGTAGGCAAACACGGGCACCATGACGAGGAACGACAGCATCGAGCCAGCCATGATGATCGAGGCGTAGTCGAGCCCCATGATGTTGCCGAGCCCCAGGACGGCGGCCGAGGTGTTCATCGAGAAGACCGCCTTGAAGCGGTTCGTGAACGGATTCAGCGCCTCGATGGCGGAGGTGGAGAAAACGTCCGACCAGGCCTTCATCGAGGGCCCCGCGAAATCGAAGAACGCGGCCAGGAGCGCGGAGTACGACAGGACGACGGCGCTCTTTCCTCCCCGCTTTCCCGCCACGAGGATCTCCGTGGTTGCCCGCCCTTCCGGAAACGGAAGCTTGCCATGGAGATCCCGAACGAAATATCGCCGGAACGGCGCCAGAAAGAAGACCCCCAGAAACGCTCCGAGAAGCGGCACCAGGAAGATCTGGAAGAACGAGGATCTCCCCTCGAGCCCCAGGATGTAGTTGGCGGGCATCGTGAAGACCGAACCACCCGCCACGATCCCCGAGGTGGCTCCGATCGCCAGGACGTTGACGTTCTCGAGGAGTGTCGAGGCGCGAGACTTCAGGAACCTGACGACGAAGACCGAGTAGCCGACCGCGAGGATCGAGATCGGGATCGCCGACTCGATTCCCTGTCCCAGTTTCAGGGCGATGTAGGTCGCGGCCGCCGAGAAGACGACCGACCAGAAGATGCCCTGCAGCATCGAGCGCGGGGTGACCTCGGCCACCGTGGAATCGGCCGGGATGACGGGGCTGTACGCCTCGCCCGGCTTCAGCTCGCGGAACGCGTTCTCGGGAAGGCGGATGTCCGGGGAGGAGCCGTCGGTCGAGTTCATTCCAGAACCTCCATCCCGGCTCTCAGGACCGGGAGCGCCGCCGTGCGGGGCCAGCGGGTTTCGCGTCGCCAGTCTCGGAGCCGGCGCCGCTCCGGGAGAAAACCCCCGGACGCGGCGAGCCAGACGCGCGACGGACGGGACTCGGACCCGCTCCGAGCGCCTTCTTCATCTGCTGGTGGGCCGTCAGATGCAGGGACGTCGCGTTCGTCCTTTCGTAATACCCGGCGTCCACGGACGGGCGGGGAGAGAGCACACCGCCTTGGTCAACAGTGGCACGAGCACCGCCGGGGCGAGTGAAGCTTGGATGGAGTGTTTGCACGCGGAGTAGTGACGGGCCTCTTTCCACGCCACCTACCGCGGTATCGCCACCTTCTCGGACCGCCGCTCCTCGACGGGCACCAAATTTGTTCTCGCGGCCAAACGGGCGTATTGTGCCGTCAGCTGGTGCGGCGTGCACCTGTGTGCACCCGTTCCCCGCGGAGCATCGCAAGATGATCGACGAGGTGCCGACCATCAAGGAGATCGCCGAGCGACTCAAGCTCGCTGAGAAGACCGTCTTTTCGATGGCGAAGCGGGGCGAGCTGTCGACGTTCCAGGTTCGCGGCCAGTGGGGCATACGCCATGCTGACCTCGACCGCCGGCTCGAGCAGCAGCCGAAGGGCCAGACGACGGGAACACCAGGGAGGGATGCCTCCTCGCAGAAGCCGGAAACCACGGGGCGGGGCGGCCGTGGCCGTTCGGGGGCCACGAGCGACTCCGCCAAGAGGAGGGCAGGGTGAGCCACGACAGCATGGTGCATCATGAAGCCGCCTTCCGCCCGCGAGCCCGCCTCGTCTCGATCCTCGGCGAGCACCTGATCAGCGACCAAGCAGTCGGTCTCGTCGAACTCGTGAAGAACGCGTACGACGCCGACGCGACCCAGGTCGAGGTGGAGCTTCTCGATCTCGCGCGGCCCGAGAACACCACGGTCGTCATCTCCGACAACGGCAGTGGCATGACTGTGGATGACGTCAGTACGAAGTGGTTGAGCCCGGCTGTCGATCACAAGGAACGCGACAAGCGCGAGAACCGGCGCACGCCCCTGGGACGGCTGCCGATCGGCGAGAAGGGAGTCGGGCGGTTTGCCGTGCACCAGCTCGGCCGTCGGCTGGAGATGATCACGCGCGCTGCCGGGCAGCCCGAGGTGGTGGTCGCCATCGACTGGGATCGGTTCGACGCCGACGACGCCTACCTCGACAGCGTGCCCGTTGCGATCAACCTTCGTGAGCCCGATCGCTTCGCTGGTGACCGGAGCGGCACGGTCATGCGCGTGACCGGGACCCGCGCCTCGTGGACCCCGAAGCTCCTGAAGAAGGTCCACCGGACGCTCCGGCGTCTCCAGAGCCCGCTCGCAGAAGAAGAACAGCGGTTCCGCGTACGGCTTCGCTGCCCCGAGTCTCCCGAGCTCGAGGCGATCGATCCGACCGACATCCTGCCAAAGGCTCACTACGAGTTCCGCGCCTTGGTCCAGGAGACCGGGAAGTGCGACATCGAGTACGTGTGCCGGCATCCGGCCGTCGCCGGGCGCGAAGTCCCAGAGGGCGACGTCGACCTTGTGCCCCTCGCGCGAGACGAGATGCAGGGCGATGTCCCCGCGTGCGGCCCCTTCTGGCTGAACTTCTACGTCTGGGATCGGAGCAAGGACTACCTGCAAGCAGCGGGTGTCTCCCGAAACGAGCTTGATGCGCTCTGTGGCGTGTCGCTCTTCCGGGACGGCCTGCGGATCCTCCCATACGGCGAGCCCGGCGATGACTGGCTGCTCCTCGATCAAGAGCGCATCCAGGCGCCCGCGGAGCGGATCGGCAACAACCAAGTCATCGGCCTCGTCCAGTTCGATCAGGCCGCCAACCTCCAGCTTCGCGACAAGACCAACCGGGAAGGGCTCATCGAGAACGACGCGTTCCTCGATTTGCGCGCGCTCGTGCGGGCCGCGATCCGCCAGTTCCTGAAGTACTGGAAGAACGACCGTCCACCCGCCCGCGAGAGCGCACGGGCGCCGAAGACGGGAACGATTCATGGTGCGCGTACGGTCGCCACGGCGCTGAAGGACACGGCGAGCGACCAAGTCGAGGTAGAGGTGCCCGCGTCCGCGTTCCCGGGAGATTCAGGGGAAGTGCCCGATCCCCCGCCATCCGGACCGGACGGCGGCCAGGAAGTACGGGTGGTGAGCCAGCGCCGCGCGCTCGAGATCCTCCTCGAGCACATCGACGGGACCGAAGAGTCCATTCGTGAACGCGACCGCCGGCTCGACATCTTGCTACAGCTCGCGGGAACCGGCCTAGCCGCGGAGCGCGTCGTGCACGAGTTTGGCAGGCATGTGGTTGCGGCCTCGGAGTCCATCGGAGTCCTCCGGAAGATCGCATCGCGCGACGACTACGCCCGAGCCGCCGTCGCGGTCCTCGATGCCAGCATCGAGACGCTCCGGAACGAGTTCCGCGTTCTCGCGCCGTACGAGATGATGGGTCGCGCCGAGCGAGCACGGCCGGTGAGCGCTAACGGGCTCGCGCGCCTCGCGATCGAGCTGAACAGCGGCGCGCTCTCGACTGCTCGCGCAGAAGGAACAGTTCTGGGTGACGACTGGAGCCTGCACACGAGGCCGACGCCCGTTCTTCAGATCCTCGACAACCTCGTTCACAACGCCTGCACCTGGCTCGTCGGGATGCCGGAGGGAACACCGCGTCGTGTTGGAGTGGTGCTCGTGCCCGACATGTCGAGAGTCCTAGTGGTCGACTCCGGTCCCGGCATCGACGACGAGGCCGCGCCCCACGTCTTCGAGCCGTTCTACAGCATGAAGGCGGGCGGCAAGGGACTCGGCCTGTACATCTCCTCGGAGCTTGCTGCGCGACTCGGCGGGGAGCTCCGCCTCGCGGACGACGAGGATCGGCAGGACATGCCTGACTGGGCCACAGGCGCGGCTTTCGTGCTGGAGTTCAGCCCAAGCCCTGAGCGGGACGAGTAAGGGGGCGACATGGCCGAACGGGATGATCTGGTTGCTGCCCTGACTGCGGAGGTCCTCGGCCCACGAGGCGGTGTCCGCGAGCGCCTGGAGGCGCCACCTCATCGGGCAGGCGAATTCATCACTCCGCTGGAGGAGTACATCACCGGAGTGCTGGCTCCGCGCGATGCACAGCCCTCCTCCGACATGGCCATCGATGCCTCGGACGACCTCTTGGGCGAGGATGATGAATCGGCTGACGACCAGGGAGACGCCGGCGCGCCCGTGGTCCCGCCAGGAGCCACGCCGATAGCGGGGCCCGGTCGTTCGCCATCGCTCGATCCGAGGTCGCGCCCGTGCTCCATTGGGCTGTCAGTCCTCATCGACGGGCCGCACCCCAACATCGACATCTGCTCTACGTGGGCGTGGTACGAACTCGCTGGTACAACGGCATGGCAGCGCGAACCTCGGTACGACATCTGGACCGGGGTCGATTGCACGCGTCCTCGGGACGCGCGTGTCGTTGCTGAACCGGATGGTGTTCGCCGGGTGAGTATCGAGGTGCGATGCCGCCCCTCTGGGGGAGTCTGGCGCGTCTCCGTCTTCCTCCTGAACTCAACCAACGCGCCCCGACCTGGACCGGAACACCACGTGTACCAGCCGCAGGTCCGGGTTCGGATTGGCGAGCACTGCCGACTGCTGCCTCTGGATGACGACGCACCTCCTAGCGATGCGGAGGCAGCGTCTCTCGCACTGTTGTACTCGCGTCGAAGGGCACTCGCGCGTGGCCATCTCTGTGGGGCCATGTGGCGAGACGTCGATCCCGAGCAGCCGTTCCTTGGCATTCAGTCCGCGGGCCCTCCCTTGGTGTGGCTGGACGGGTCGGTCCTTCCGCCAGGTGCCGCACCGGATTTCTCTCCGCCCGATGCGCGCACGGAGCTGGTCCCTTGCTACCTGATCCAGGCGCCGCGCCTCAATGCCTCGCCGCTGCACGGGTCGGCCGTGTTCGATCCGGAGTTGCTGTCCGAGACGTGGGATGCGACGGACCTGCGCAACGCACTGACGCCCCTCGCCGATGCATACCAGAGCTGGATCACGCTTCAACAGCAGGGCGCCCAGCAGCTTCCGCCACAGCATCAGGCCGCCGCCTCCGGCCATCTCCAGCAGTGCCAGAAAGCCCTTCGACGCATCCGCGAGGGCATCGACCTCCTGTGCACTGATGACGCAGCTCGTCTGGCGTTTTGCTTTGCCAACAAGGCAATAGCAGTCCAGTCGCGCTGGACGCGCGATGGCGTGGTCTCTCCCTGGCGCCCGTTCCAGCTGGCATTCCAGCTCGTCAACATGACGGCGATTCGGCGGGCCCAGTCGCCCGAACGGCTCGTCTGCGATCTCCTGTGGGTACCCACCGGAGGCGGCAAGACGGAGGCGTACCTTGGTCTGGCGGCTTTCACCTTTGCCCTCCGCCGTCTCGATGCACGGGCATCGGGATCGGGAGATGGCGGTGGGGTGTCGGTTCTTTCACGGTACACGTTGCGGCTCCTCACGATCCAGCAGTTCCGCCGCGCCCTTGCCCTGATCACGGCGTGCGAAACGCTGCGGGTGTCGCGATCGGGGAACGCCAGGGGCTGGCGTCCGAAGGAATGCCACGAGCCCGCCGACCAGTTGTGGGGCGGCTCTCGGTTCGCCATCGGGCTCTGGGTCGGCGGCAACGTCACTCCGAATGGCCTGTTCGACATTCCGCTCCCGCCGCCCCACGAGAGGATCCGCGGGGCACTCTCCATTCTGCGGGGTGAGTCGGGCGACGGCGAGCCGGCCCAGGTTCTCACGTGCCCTGCGTGTGGCTCCGTCCTGGCTGTGCCCCCAGAGGGGTTCTCGCAGGGGCGTCCGGCGACCGTACATCTGGTCATCGAGTGTCAGAACCCCAACGCAGTAGCCGCCGCGTCGATCTCGGGTCCGATGCAGCCAGGCAGGGGAGGTGCGGCACCGGCTCCGCTCTTCGCAGTGACCGCCGTGCAACTGACCACGCACGCCAATGCTGACTACCACACGCTGTCCATCTCTTTCGTTCCTGCCCGGGACGTGTCCCCGGCCGACGTGGATCGCTGGGCTGTCAATCAGATCCTCCCTGCATGTGGTCGCCGCGCCCGGCTTGCGTGTGCTCGTGCATCGCGGCCGGGCTATTTCTTCCGGACCGCACCGTTCCGCGGCGGACGGGTCAACGACGTCGACTTCGAGGTGTTCTGCCCGCGTCCAGACTGCACCCTCAACACAGGTCAGTCGTGGTCTGAGGATACACCGCTCGGACCCTTTCCGATCCTCCCCGCATTCGAGTCCGGTCCCGGTCGGTGCTCACGCGTTCCGGTATCGGCGCTCACCGTCGATGATCAGGTCTACCATCGATGCCCGACGATGGTCGTTTCAACCGTCGACAAGTTCGCCCGGCTCGCATTCGAGCCGCGTGCGGCATCCCTCTTCGGGGTGGTCGACCACTACTGCGACAGGCACGGGTACTACCGGGCCGGCTGCCCTCCCACGCGAGTCCCGCCAACCAGTCCGACCGACCACCCGCAGGGGGTCACCCCCGTCCCTGTTCAGGGGTTCGCTCCGCCCGACCTCATCTTGCAGGACGAGCTGCATCTGATCGAGGGCCCCCTGGGGAGCATGGTGGGCCTCTACGAAACCGCGATCGAAACGCTTGCGTCCCGAACGCTCGGGGGCGCGAGGATGCGTCCGAAGTACATCGCGTCGAGCGCCACGGTACGTCGTGCGGCGGACCAGGTGCAGTCGCTCTACGACAGGAGTCTCGCCCAGTTCCCGCCGCCGGGTCTCAGGATCGACGACAACTTCTTCTCGTCTGGCGGCGAGACGCATCCGCTTGACGCCGGACCGCCGGGCCGCCTGTACGTCGGCATATGTGCGCCCGGGCGGGGTGCCCAGACCCCCATCGTTCGCATCTGGTCGCGACTCCTTCAACAAGTGGAGGCGCGCAGGCAAGCCGGGGTTCTCTTGCAGGACCTCGATGGCTTCTGGACGCTCGTGGGGTACTTCAATGCCATTCGTGAGCTTGCAGGCGCGGTAGCACTTGCCCGGCAGGACATCCCGGAGCGCATGGCGTTCATCTCGCCAGCGCCAAGGTCGTGTCCGGAGGACGAACCCCTCGACCTGTCCAGCCGAGCAAGCTCCCTGGAGCTGCCGGGGATGCTCGAGCGGCTCGGTGAACGCCTCGGCGTCGGGAATCCCGTAGCCACCGTCGTATCCACGTCCATGTTCGGTACCGGCGTTGACGTGCCACGCCTCGGGCTCATGATCGTACACGGGCAACCGAAGACTTCCTCTTCGTACATTCAGGCCACGGGTCGTGTTGGTAGAGAGCGAGGCGGCCTCGTCGTCACGTTCTACCGCGCTTCGAGACCGCGCGACCTGAGCCACTTCGAGTTCTTCGTGGGCTACCACCGCGAGCTGTACCGGCACGTCGAGCCGATCTCGGTGAACCCCTTCTCGCCACGAGCGCGGGACAGAGCCCTCGGACCCGTCTCGGTGGCAATCCTGCGGCAGGGCTCCGAGATCCCGGGGGCCACTCCCGTTCAGATCCAGGGGAAATGGAGGATCCAGCAACGGTTCCAGGGCGGTTGGCGCTGCCGCGCCGGCGACATGGCAGCCGCGCAGGCCTTGCCGGAGGTCGCGGCACTCGCGCCCGTGTTCGAGGCTCGTGGTATTGCGCAGCCGCCGGGGCGGCGGCCTCAGCCCGGCGTCGTGGGTGGCGAGGCAAATGCTGAGGTCGCACGATGGGCGCAGCTTGCAGCTCTGGCCGGCCAAGCGCTCCTCTACCACGAGTCATCGATGATCTCACCACCGTCCAACATGGTCGTACTCGGGGACCTTGCCCACGAGACGCGAGGGCTCCCGGTCGCCTTCGAGAACGCGCCGACCTCGCTGCGAGAGGTGGAGTCCACGACAACGTTCAGGGGGCGGCCGTGATTCACCAGCAGATCCGTCCCTCCCAGTTCATCACAACGTACGGCCCGGGGAGCATAGTGGAGACGAGTTCGGGCCCAGTTGTCGCGTGCTCCGCGGAGCGCGTCTTTCTCGACAACGGTCTGGCCCTCCCTGACTTCGAAATTCGCGACGCGCGCCTCGCCAGAGATCCGGCTATCAACGGTGCCGGGATCGTCCGGATTCCGTCCAACGCGGAAGTGGGTCGCGAGGACCAGTATCCCCTCTATGCCTCGGAGGCCTTGCCGTACTGGTCGTTGTGCGTGGACCACAGGATCCTGTACATGGCAAGAGCTGGATGCCCGCAGTGTCCGGCAGCCGGATCGATTCGCGGTGCCAGGGAGAAGGCTGGCCGCGAGGCCATCCGCTTCGTTCGGGCCTGCGCTGCGGGTCACCTGGACGAGGTCGACTGGAACTACGTGGTTCACGGCGGCGCGGCCTGCGCGCAGCAGCCCGGCTACTACCAGTGGATCGGGGGAGGGGGCTCGCTACGAAACGTCGAACTCCGGTGTCCCAACTGCCCTGCGCGGGTGAACTTCGGCACGGTCTACAGCCGGGACTGGCGTTGCTCAGAGCGCTTTCCGGAACGAGGGCCACGACCCGTCCAGTCGTCCTGCACCTCGCCGGCCCGGATCCTCCAGCGTGGCGCCGCGAACCTGCGTACACCGTCGGTGATCTCCGCGCTGACGATACCGCCGCTTGCTTCTCGGCTGCACAACATCCTCCAAGACAGCCGGATCATGACCCTTTGCAGCACGCTGCGAGGGTTGAACCTGCTCACCGAGCCGAACTTTCGACAGGGGCTGGCCAACATACAGCCTCCTCTCGGGGCATCGGTTCTCCAGTTCCTCCAGCAGCGGTCATGGGCTGAGATTCAGACCGCAATCGCCCAGGTGGCAGCGCAGGCGACGGCGGCGACGCGGTCCCTGAAGGACGAGGAGTTCGAGTCTCTTCGGTTCGCGGCGACGAATGGCGCTCCGCCGGTGCCATCACCGCATGTGGGCGTTCCGCCGCTCTTCGAGGTGCGCCTGGCCGATGTTCGACGATTCTCGGGCCCCGCAGGGCGCCTCACCTTTCGTGTCGTACCGGTAAGCAGGCTCAGGATGGTGCTCGTTCAGCTCGGCTATCGGCGGCTGGACCCGACGAACGCACCGGTGCTGTCCGTCGCCTTCCAGTCGGCTGGTCGCACCTGGTACCCGGGCGTGGAACTCTTCGGTGAGGGCCTGTACCTTGACGTGGAGGATACAGTCCAGAACCTCATCGGGGACCGCGCGCTGTCGTGGTTGAGCTCCTTCCAGCAGGCGACTCAGCCGGACGAGACGCTGCACCCCATTCACGTATGGTGGCACACCTTGTCGCATCGCCTGCTCAGGGCGCTCTCCCTCGATTCGGGCTACTCCTCCGCCGCGATCCGCGAGCGCGTGTACCTCAGCACGGAGCCGGGGCAACCCCCGCGAGGAGGAGTCCTCCTGTACACGGTGCAGCCCGGAGGTGACGGAACGCTCGGCGGCCTGATCGGTCTGGTACCATCCTTCGGCCGGGTCATCGCGGCCGCTCTCAGAGATCTTGCGAGCTGCTCGAACGATCCCTTGTGTGAGGAGACTGTGCCGAATGGCGTGAACGGTTCAGCATGCTACTCGTGTCTTCTCGCCTCGGAGACGTCGTGCGAGCAGCGCAATGTTCACCTCGACCGCGGTCTTCTCCTTCAGAACTTGCCGTGAGGGGGAAGGATTGCTCGACATCACCCGCACCATCGAAGAGATCGTCAGTCAGCGAGATGATCGGGGCGCGTCCGCCGAGGCTCGGGTGACCCACCTTGCATCCGAGTTCCGCGCTTGCGGCACGAGCGACCCGGCCCTCCTTGCCCGTCTCCTGCATGAGCGCCTCGTGGAGGCGGCTCGTCGTATCGATCGAACGTCGCTGGCAGTGACCGGGCTGGCGTGGCTAGGCTCGGGGGCCCCGTCGGTCGATCAGGAGATGATGGGGCTCGTGAAGGGTACGCGTCGCGAGATCGCGCTTGCCGCGTATTCGGTCACCCCTGGCGCAAAGGCGCTACTAAGGGAGATGCGGGAGGTGGTTGCTCAGGGCGCGACCGCCACGTTGATCGTGAACAGCCTGGGTCGGCAGCCGGCGGAGGTGCAAGCGTTCCTGCGGGAGACGGCGCGCGACTTGGGCGATCGCTGGCGGCTACTCGACTTCGTCCCGCGCGGAGTGCAGTCCGAACTGCATGCCAAAGTCCTCGTCGTCGACAGGATGATGGCCCTCGTCGGTTCGGCTAACCTGAGCTACCATGGCATGGTGTCGAACCACGAGATGGCTGTCGTCATACGGGGCCCGATGGCAGAGTCCATCGCTGCCCGGCTCGACATGCTCGCCCAGGGACCACACGTTCGGGCCGTTTGATCTTGAGCACCGCGACAGGGAGGTGCGTCTACCCGTTCGCCTTGGCCCAGTACTCCGTGTACTGGGTCGCGACGGTCTCTAGTCGGCGTCCATTCAGGTGAACAAGGTTGTCGTCGACATCGATCACGAGGCACTCGTCAGTACCGCCGAACCTCACGCCGCGCATGCCCCTGCCGATCATCTGGTCGTACAGGACGCGGCTCGCCGTTGGACGCCCGATGACGACAGCCCGCACCCGGGGGGCATCGAAGCCAGTGGTCAACACGCCGTAGTTGCAGAGCACTTGGATCTCTCCGCGGCGAAACGCGCGGACGAAGTGACGGCGGGTCGCCTCTCTTGTATCGGCGGTGACGGCTTCCGCAGCTCGTCCTCGCCTGCGCAGGATGACCTTGACGCCCTCCGCATGCTGAACCGAGCAGCCGAAGAAGAGGACGGGCCAGGTAGGATCCAGGGCCAGGATGGCCTCGACGATTTGCCGATTCCTGTCCCGCTCTTGGCCGAGCTGGATCAGGACGTCGGGATGAAGCTCCTTCCACTCTTGGAGGTACGCCTCCTGTTCCTCCGTCATCCGCACGGCGCGATTCGTGGGCGGGAGGAGCCTGTGGGTAGGGCGGGAGAGCACCTGCCTTGACCGGAGTTCCGCGAGCACTTCCGCCGGATCCTCGGGGAGGTTCCGGGGACGCAGCAGTCGATTATAGAACCGACGGGCGAGCCGGAGCGTCTCGTCATGTTGACTGCGGAGTGGGGTGGCGGTCAGCCCAAGGACGGGAACGGAACTCTTCGCCGCCGACGTGAACTCGATGCCGACGGCTGCCAGCACCTTGCGGTAGCTCGGGGCCTCGGCACGATGTGCCTCGTCGATGACGACGGCGCCGATGCTCGGTACCAGTCGGCCCACGGTCTCGCGGCAAACGCCGCCATCTCCGTCCACAAGCACGCTGCGCAGCTTGTCGACGGTCGAGACGATGACACCGGCCCCATCTTCGTCTGGAACGGATCGTCGCCCGCCCCAGAACCGGTACACGTGAAGGGGCTCCCGGACGCCTCGCGGCGGATCGCCGCTGTCTATCCAGACCTCCTTGAACGCCTGCACCGCCTGCTCGCACAGCTCGTCGCTCTGCGCGACCCAGAGGATGAAGTCACCGCCGCGCTCCCCCAGCCACCAATCGGTGAGCGCCTCGACGGTGGTCCTGGTCTTGCCCGCTCCGGTGGGGAGCGTGAGAATGGCGCGGTTGCTGCCAGGACCAGCCCGCAGCAGGTCGACGACTTGGGCCCGCAGATCTTCCTGGAAGTCCTCCAAGTCGGGCAGTGGAACATGTGGATCGACAGCTTCGAGATCCGGACCGCCGGGCTCGCCTACGATTCCCGCGAGTTCGGGCGGGAACCCGAGCGTGGAAACGAAGTGGCGTGCCCACCGCTTGCCAGGATGCCAGTTACGCTCGGCCACGCACCGGGCGATGCGCTCCGCGCTGACGCCCCGAGCCCGCGCCGCGCCCGGGAAGTCGTGGAGCCGGTCCAGCTCGTCGTCTGTAGCCCGGAGCGCCAGCACATTCCTGAGGTGCCTGCACGCGAGAAGGTCCGGCCCCGCGATGTCGACGATGAACCGCGACAGGTCGGCGTCGTCGACTCGAGTCCGGAGCAGTCGTCCCGCGTTCTCGGCCTCGGCCACGATGCGTTCAACGCTCTTCTGACCGCGACGGGCATGGTCCATTTCCCGCAGCACAGCCTTGAGGTCCCCGGCAGGGAGACGACTCCTGAGGATCTCGGCCGTCTTCTCCATCACGTGGCGGTCTGCAGCACGCGCGCTCACGGCGTCCGGTCCTCCAGAACGTAGACAACCGACAGGTCAGCCACGACGACCCCTCCCGAGCGGCGGTCCGAGCCGCGCAGTTCCGTACGCACACCTCGACGCCAACACGCACGCTTCGCATGCGGGAGCAGCCGCCCGGCAGACGGTGCGCCCGTGCGCGACGAGGTTCACGTGCAGGCCGTAGCGGAGGTCAGGCGGCATGGCATCCTCGAGCGCCCGCTGTCGTTCCTTGTGCCCCATCGGCAGCAACTCGATGCCGATCGTGCGCAGGCAGCCGAGACGAGCCAGAACGCGCCCGACATGGGCATCGACGGGGAACACGGCCCGACCAAAGCTGTAGAGCATCACGCACCGAGAGCTCTTTGGCCCCACCTCCGATAGGCCGGACAGAAACGAGGACAGGGTCTGATCGTCAAGGTCCCTGGCCCGGGCGAGGTCGGCAACTCCGAACCGCTCCGCGATGGCCGTCAGGCCGGCCACGATCGCCCGTGCCTTCTTCTCCTCGAGCCCGCCTCCGTGAATGAGGTCGGCGATGTCTCCCTCTCCGAGGCGGCGAACCTGCTCCCAGGGACCGGCCCGGCGGAGCGCCTCAAAGGCTCGCAGATACGCTCTCTCTGCCGTCTTCCTGGACAGAACGATGAAGACGAACTCGTCAGTCGGATCGGCGAGGTTCCCCAGATGCGGCGTGCCGTGAAGAGCGTGCAACTGTGCCGCGATCCAGCGGAGGTTCTTCTCGAAGTCGGCGACGAGGCGCCGGGCGCGCGCGCCGCGATACTGCGAGCGAAGCGCCTCGACCATGTCCGCGCGCCATCGCTCGATCGTGCGCACGCCGACTACGGGCGGGCGAGCATGGTCTTCCATCCGACGTCCCACGCCCGAGGCGAGTGCTCTGCTCTGCCGTCCACCTTCGCCAGCAGTCCGCGCACTGCGCCCCCGATCTCGCGCGCCAGAAGGGGCGGTACCGCATTCCCGATCTGCCGAAACGCATCGCCTGTGTTGCCCGTGAACGCGAACGCGTCTGGAAAGGACTGGAGCCGTGCTGCCTCGCGGATTGTGATGGCCCGCCCTTGCGCGGAATCGAAGTGAATGTGCGAGTACGTGTCCTTCCCAAGATGCGCCGTGATCGTCCAGGACGGCGCCTCCGCTACGAGCTTCCGCCACTTGTCCGGGAAGCTGTCGACCGGATAGGGCGGAATGAACTCCTTGCGTGTCGGGCGCTGTCCACCTCGGCGGCGCCAGCGCGCGACTGCCTCCTGGAATCTCTCTTCGGCGATCTCGATGGCCCTGGGATACCGGTCCCCAGGTTCCATGCGCGCGAAGGTCTCGAAATCGCGCGGCGTCCAGCGACAGAAGTGGTCCGTCACCTCGGTGCTCTGCAAGCGGTCGTTCCACGCCCGCATCTTGAGGCAGTACCAGTTCCGAGGAGCGTGGGCATAGCCTGTGGGGCCAAACTCGGAACGAAGCGGTCGGTACTTCCTCCCGTTCCCGAGTGAGGCCAGGTGGCCGGTGAACGGCGGCAGATCATCGAACGCCTCGGCGACGGTCACCGCCGGCCCCGCTGGGAAGACGATCGGGAGGGTCCTCGGGTCTACGAAGTACTTCGGGCTTCTCCAGATGCGTCGGTCCAGTTCCGCTCCGGACAGGTGACCGCGGCTCAGGGTCGCGTGAAAGCGCCTCGGGGGAAACGCTGGCTCGATCCCGAGATCGCTCCGCGCGCCGATGATGATGATCCGCTCGCGCAACTGTGGAACGCCGTACCACACGGCGTTCAGCAACGTGCACCGGACATCGTATCCGGCTTCCGCCACCGCATCGCAAACGTCCTCCGCGACGTTCCGGCCGCGAAGATGGAGCATGCCCGACACGTTCTCGAACACGAAAAAGCGAGGCTGCAGATCACGAAGGATCCGGACTGCATGAACGTAGAGCTCGTTGCGCCTATCGACGGCGAAGGAACCTGGCCCGGAGTTGATCGAGTCCAGCTTCGCGCGCCCTGCTCGCGAGAAACCCTGACATGGTGCGCCAGCAACCAAGAGGTCGAGTTCCGGCACGCCGACCCGGCGAAACCGCCGCCGGAGCGTGCTTGCACTGATCTTCCGGACATCACCGACATCAGGGCCGAGAAAGCTGGCTGGGCGCTCGCCGAAGTTCTTCGCGAAGGTGGACGAGGCGACCGGGTCCACTTCGATTGCGCCCAGGCAGCGAAAGCCAGCCTCCTCAAGGCCAAGCGTAAAACCACCGGCGCCCGCGAACAGCTCGATCGAGGTGTAGTCTGACCGCAGCGCCATCATTCGAGTCGCCTCTTCTGGCACGACGGCGGAGGCGCCTCGGCAGCGACGTGCACAGATCCCTGGCGGGTCGGCAGGTACGCCTCGTCTCGCTTGCGAAACCAGTCGCTGTGAGTCGTTCGATCGAGGCGTAGCGCAGCGTAGAGTACCTTCTTGAGTTCCGACTCGACCTCCACCACGCTTATCCCGCTTGGACCTCGTGACATCGAAGATGGCTCCTTTTCTCCAAGTATACGTCCCGCTGGAGGGTCAGCGGCAGTCGGCTCGGCGAGCGGCTGAGCCAAGGCCTAGGTCGGAACGAGGCCTCCATGGTGATCGCGGAAGCCCGCCGAAGGAACGGACAACAGTATGTACATCCAGCCCGGCAGGCTGCCGTCGACTGCGTCGACGAGAAGAGCGCGAATCAGGCTTTGGACGGTCCTGATCCGGTGCTCCCCCTTTCGCCCGACCGGATGAAACGTCACGAGGCAATCCCACCGGCTCCGAAAGTGCGGCATGATCTACGAGGAGGGCTGCATGGCCTACTACTCGTACATCACCGAGGCCTGCCGGCGCGACGCGAACGTCCACGGAATGCTCCACGAGGTCGAGAAGCTCGCGCAGAAGATCGAGCAAGACCAGACCCTCATGAGCCTGGATCGGTTCCCGCCGCCGTACCTGAAGAAGAGCCTCGGAGCGCGGCGCGTGATCATGGAAGAGCGGTTCGTCGGGAACGCTGACAACGTTGTCGTCTTCCTCGCGGCGTTCTTTCGAGGCGACAGCGACTACGACAGGTTCCTCGACCAAGATCCGGTCTATATCAGAGGGTTTCGCGCCGAGCGCTCTCCGGACAACGCGACGCTGACCGCGTGGCTCACGGAGCGGAGCGAAAAGGGCATCGAACCGCTTCCCGAACCGTCGGCGATAGAGCTGGGATACCTGCAGCCGCCGGCAATCGGCCCGCAGGAAGGGTGGATGGTGTACGAGTCGCGCGTCTGGACCGACCGCGTTGCGCGGCCGGATGCCCGCCCGTGGCTTGTGAGCCTCTCGGAGCTCGTCCAAAAACTCGGGTTCGTCTCAAGTGCGTCGCCGTCTGGTCTCCAATGGTTCCAACATCCGACGCAGCCGGATCTGCACATCGCCTACCAAGTCTTCCCGCATGCGGAGCGCATCCTCCTGCTAGTGCCGGTGCTCCCGGGCGAGTCCCGCGAGGGGGTCGCACTCGCCGCGTTGCAGACCGGTTCGCTCGCGGATGTCAGCTCGGAGGCGACCGACGACGCGCTCCTCGCGGTGAGCGCGCGGGCATATCCGGACTACATCACGCTCGATCGTGACGTGTGGCTCGCGACGCAAGAGACGACGGGGCGCGCGAATCTCGCGCTCTCGCCGGAAGAGGCATCGCTCCTCCGGGGCATGCTCACGACGACCCCGACCGAACGCCGGGTCTATCCGCTCTTCATCAACGGCCGCCCGGGGAGCGGCAAGAGCACGATCCTGCAGTACCTCTTTGCGGAGCACCTGCACTTCCACCTTCGGCAGGCGCCCGAAGACCGCACCCCGCATCCGCCGCTTTACCTGACCTACAGCGAGCCGCTCCTCAAGCGTGCGCGCGAGGAAGTGCGGTCCATTCTGCGCTGCGATGCAAGGAAGAACGCTGCGGGAAACGGCCGCATTGACGAGCGGGACTTGGAGGAAACGACAGATCAGGCCTTCAGCGAGTTCCGCGTCTTCCTCCGCCAGCTCCTCCCCGAGCACAAACGTCGGGACTTCGACGCCCAGCGTTTCATGGGCTTCCTCCGATTCCGGCAGGGCTGGGTCCCGCGTGCGCAACGCTCCGCGAGCCCGACAGTCCGCCAGATCACGCCCGAGATGGCGTGGCACGTCATTCGGACGTATATCAAGGGGATGCGGCAAGAGGCCGCGGACTACATCAACCCGGACTGGTACGCAGAACTCCCGAAGAAGCACCGTACCGTCACGGAGGAGCGATTCCGCGAGATCTACAAGCACGTATGGGATGACTGGTACCGGGAGCTGTGCGCTAAGGACAAGTGGTGGGACGACCAAGACCTCGCGCGGGCCGTCCTCGACTTCGAGTCCCTCGACGTCGCCCGGTACCCAGCGATCTTCTGCGATGAAGCGCAGGACTTCACGAAGGTCGAACTCGAACTCATCCTCCACCTCTCACTCTTCCATAGGCGGATGGTCCCGGACTTCCACCTCCACCGCGTACCGTTCGCCTTCGCCGGTGATCCATTTCAGACGCTCAACCCGACCGGGTTCAACTGGGAAGCGGTCAGTGCGAGCTTCCACGACAACATCGTCAAGCAGCTCGCGCGGGCGCGCGACACGCGCCTCGAGTTCAACTACCAGGAACTCGCATTCAACTACCGGTCCAATAGCGGCATTGTCGGCATCGCGAACCTCGTGCAACTCATACGCGGCGTGGTCTTCGATATACCGAAACTCCACCCGCAGAAGGCGTGGAGCGTTGGTGCGTCCGCCGCGCCCGTGTGGTTCTCGACGCAGGATCCGGATACCCGAACCGGACTCCGCGAGAACCCGGACCTCGTCATCCTCATCCCGTGTCAGGAAGGCGAGGAGAAGGAGTGGGTAGCGAGCGACCCGATCCTCCGGGAGATCGCCTTGGAGGACGGGCAGGTGACCCGCTACGTCCTGAGTCCCGTCCGCGCGAAAGGCTTGGAGTTCTCTCGCGTCGTCCTTTATGGGTTCGGCGAGGCCTGCGCTCGCGAGCATCCGATGCTTCTGACGCTCCTCGGAAACGAAGGGAAGACGGTCGACGCGGATGCTTGTCTCCCGCTGCAGTACTTCCTGAATCGCCTCTACGTTGCCGTCACGCGCGCCCAAGAGCAACTCGTCGTAGTCGATACGCCACGGGGCATCAACCATTTCTGGCAGCACGCGCGGGATGGCGGGCCGGAGGCGCTCCTCACGCGGTACGGCTCGTCGGCCTGGCGCCATGAGGACCTCATTCGCCTCGTCGACGGCACGCTCGACGCATGGCAGCAGCACCGGCAGGAGCCGGAAGGCCTTGCAAAGCAGTTCCTCGAGGAAGCGCTCGCGAAGAACGACTCCTACCTCTTCGCGCTCGCTGGGGCGAACTTCCGTGCAGCCGGCGACGAGCCTCAGGCGCGGTACTGCCACGCTCTCGGGCTGCGGGCCGAAGGGCGCCTCCCCGAAGCCGGGCAAGCACTTGACGGGCTCGGGCGGTCCGACGAAGCGCTCGTGTGCTACTGGATGGCCTCGGCATGGAAGGAGATCGTCGCGCTTGGGGAGGGGAAGCCGACGATTCGAACCCGTCGCGAGCACGACGTCGCGTGTGCCCTCGTTGGAGCACCGAAGGCTGCCGACGCGCTCCGCACCATCGAACTCCTCCAAGCCGACGTCCTCGATTCGACGAAACTAGATCGCTACCTCGCGGACGGGCGATGGGGCGAGGCGCTCGCAGAGCTTGTCCGCCGCGCAGCGGATTGGCCGAAGGAGGTGCTCCCGGACCGGGCGAACGCCGTCGCAGCGCTCTCGCGACTCGACTCACTCGAGCGTAATGGGTTCCCTGTGCCGTCGTGCGTCGGTCTCGTGCGTCTCGCCGTGCTTGCCGGACAGCCTGACCGTGCTGTGACCACGTGGCGCGAACTCGCGAATCCAGGCGTGGAGCCCGACTGGCTCCTCGACGCGCTCTGCGAGAACGAACCGTACCCGCAGCGACTCCTCTGGCTCCAGAAACGACAGCGCCCGAACGACATCATCCGGGCCTACGAGGAGCACAAGGCGGAACGGCTGAGCGAGAGCGACATAGGCCTTGTCTTCCGGGCGTATGTAAAGGCGAACCGGGCGGCTGATGCCGTCGACGTCGTACTCGCTACCGGCATGGAGAGCCTCGTCTCCGACGCCTTCGGTGCCGCGTCGCGCGCACGCGACGGCGGCGCGGAACAGCGCCTCGCCGACTGGCTGCTCCGCCACTACGTGCGGACCGGTCGTTGGAGTGAAGCGATCACGCTCGCGACACAGCGGGCTGTGCAGCGTGAACGTTCGGGCCGCCTCGAACTCTCCACTGCGGTCCGGAAACCGGTGCTCGCGACCGCACTCGTTCGGGAGATCGCCGGGGCGGAACACCTCGCCTCGGCGCCGGACGCGACAAAGCGGCAGATCGCGGATTTCCTACGGGCGCACCTAGTCGATGGGGCCTGGACTGACGCTCCGGACGTCACACTCCTCGTCGCTGCGCGGGCGCTCGAGCGCTCCGGGCGATTCAACGAAATCCTCCCGTTCTATGAGCGACTCATCGAGGTCGGTGGTAAACAGCAGAAGGAGATCGTGCGGTTTGCGCGCGAGCGGTGGCTCGTGAACAAGCGGCGCCAGATCGACGTGCTCACCGATGACCGGAGCCGGCGACGGGCGAGCGAGGATGTGCAGGCGCGATCGCACGAGTGGCGGATCACGCTCGATACCTTGATTGATTGGCCGTCGGAGTCCAGCGACTGCACAGAGGTGCGGGTCCGCACCCTCGTAGATAGAGGAAGGCACGGCAAAGACGAACGGGCGGAGCAGCAGTTCCTTGCGCCGCTCTTGGGCGGCAAGGGGCAGGCCACGAAGCAGAGTTCCGTTCCGCTCGGGCTTTCGACGCTGCCAGCGGATCTCGGGCCAAAGCCCTGGGATTCCCCGACGACGGGGAGTCCTAGCCTCACTTCCGTTGCCGTACCGGCCGCTCCGCCAACGACGGTTGTTGTAGCGGCGCCGATCCCGGGTGCCACGCCGCCCGCGACGCCGACGCTGCCGGCAGAGGCCAGGCCTTCCGAGGACGGACGCTACGTATCGTTCGAGACGAGCATCCGGTTGGGCGACCTCGACCTCGGTGTCGCGCTCGAAGGAGCGCGCCATCGGTTGCGGATCGTAAACCGGCAGACGAACGACACGGTCTCGGTCTACCGCGTAACGTCTGGGGCGAACGGCCACGTCCGCACGACGGATGAGGGCCTTGCGATTGGCCCGGCCGATGGCGAGCAGACGTACACCGTGAGTCCGTGGGGAATCACTGTGCGGCTCATTGAGTCAGCGGGCGATTTCGTCGTCCGCGTGAGTGGCGCAAACCGAGAGACCTTCTTGATTGGGATCTAACTATCCCGGGAGCCGACGAGATGCCGGCGCTCCAAGGCGGGGTCTCTCATCTCCGGAACTCGCGCGAAGCCGCCAAGCGCCGCCGGTCCCAGCTGCCGGCGGCCGGGCCCGGATCATCGATGCGTCCACACTCCGCGCCGAGATGAACTCTTCGTCACCGCCGCTGGTTCTCGACGCGAGGTCCAGGGGTGACTTCGAGGCGGGTCACATTCAGGGTGCCCGGCCCGTCGACTGGAGGGACTTTGCCGCCGTCCGGCCGAGCGCCGGAACGTACTTCTTCGGCGACCCTTCCCGCTGGGGTCTCCTTGCCGAACCGGGTCCGAAGCTCGTCACCCGGCTCCGCGATCTCGGTCTTTCGCGCGGGCGTTCTGTCGTCGTCACCGGCGATCCTGGCGGATGGGGTGAGGAGGGACGGATCGCCTGGATGCTCCTGGCCCTTGGCGCGAGCGACCTCGCTCTCCTCGATGGCGGGTACCCCGCCTGGCGAGACCTTCCCGGAATCTCGATCGAACGGGGATCCGTGAACGCCATCGGACCGGGCGATTTCGACCCGGTTCCACAGCCGGGACGGCGCGTCCGTCTCGAGGGACTTCGCTCCCTGCTCGCCGAGGGAAGGCGCCCCGTTCTCGATGCCCGGACAGAAGAAGAGTTCGAAGGGAAGACGCTTCGTGGGCAGAAGCGGGGCGGACATATTCCCGGCGCCCGGCTCGTGCCCGCTCTTTCTCTTCGTGACTCCAGCGGCCGGTACGTTTCCGCGGAGGCGCTTTCCCGGCTGACCGGTCCCGTCGTGCCCGACGCGCCCCCGATCACCTACTGCACCGGCGGAGTGCGGTCCGCTCTCCTCGCCGTCCTCATCGAGGCTCGCCTCGGAATCGTGGTGGCCAACTACGATGGCTCGCTCTGGGAGTGGAGCGCGCACCCAGAGCTTCCCCTAGCGACCGGACCGACCCGCTGAGAGCCGGCCCGCAGCGTCTCTCAGGCCTCCTCGACCCTTTCCCGGTGCGAATCCCAGTAGACAAAAGCCGACAACACGAGGAAAGCCCCGAGCCCGAGCCAGTTTCCCCAGCTCGAGAGCCAGGCGCCCATTCCCAGGGTCGTCAGCTTCGTCAGGTCGGGGATGATCGTGACCTTGAAGCTGTCCTCGAGGAACTTCAAGAGGGCAGCGAAGACGCCGACGAGCGCCCCTCCCGCGATGAAGCCGGATGCGATCAGGGTTCCCTTCTCACTGCGCGCCGAGGCGAGTCTCTCGTCCTTCGACGACCGCCTCAGGAGCCAGGCAACCGCGGCTCCGAGGACGAGGGGCGAGTTGAGGTCCATCGGCAAGTACATCCCGAGGGCGAACGCGAGACCCGAGACCCCGCACATCTCGATCGCCACGGCGATCACGCCGCCGAGGGCATACAGAAACCACGGAGCGCCGCTGTCTCCCATCACCCCTCGAAGGACGGCCGCCATCGCGTTCGGCTGGGGCGCCGGCAGCGGATTCGGGTGGCCGGGGCCCTCCGCAAACCCGTACACCTTCGCCATGAGCAGGATGACGGCCGTCGTCGCCGCCGAGGCCGCCACGGAGCCGACAAGGTTGGAGATCTCGATCCGCTTCGGCGTCCCGCCGAGCCAGTAGGCGATCTTGTACTGCGTCACCAGCGACCCGCTCATCGACAGGGCCGTGCAGACGACACCGCCGATCAGGAGCACTTGCAGCATCCCGCCCGTCCCCGAGAGCCCGAGCGAGGCGAGCGCGATCGCGGTCACGATCAGGGTTGTGAGCGTCATCCCCGAGATCGGGGTGATCGAGATCATCGCGATGGCCCACGCGGAGACCGAGGCAAAGAGGAACGCGATCAGGAGCGTCATCCCGGTGGAAACCGCCGCCAGGTAGGTGGCCCTCGGCTCCGCGGCCAGGACAGAAAACCGGAAATAGAGGAAGACCAGGAGCCCGGCCCCCGCGATCCCCAGCAGGATCGTCGACATGTGAAGCGCCCTGTCGGTTCTGATGCTCTCCCCGCCGCCCCCCTTGCCCTTGACGAGGCGGATGAGTTCGCCGAACGCCTGCCCGGTGGCCTGGACGATCACGGGCGACATCTTGAGGATCGAGAGGATCCCCGCCGCGAAGATCCCGCCGATGCCGATCGGCCGAACGTAGAACCGGAAGATGTCGTCCGCGGACATGGCGGAGAGCGCCACGGCCCCGGACGTGATGGGCGCGTCGATGTACTGCCCGAGGTAGGCAAACACGGGCACCATGACGAGGAACGACAGCATCGAGCCCGCCATGATGATCGAGGCGTAGTCGAGCCCCATGATGTAGCCGAGCCCCAGGACGGCGGCCGACGTGTTCATCGAGAAGACCGCCTTGAAGCGACTCGTGAACGGATTCAGCGCCTCAATGGCGGATGTGGAGAAGACGTCCGCCCAGGCCTTCATCGAGGGCCCCGCGAAATCGAAGAACGCGGCCAGGAGCGCGGAGTACGACAGGACGACGGCGCTCTTTCCTCCCCGCTTGCCCGCCACCAGGATCTCCGTGGTTGCCCGCCCTTCCGGGAACGGCAGTTTCCCGTGGAGATCCCGCACGAAGTACCGGCGGAAGGGCGCCAGGAAGAAGACCCCCAGAAACGCTCCGAGGAGCGGCACCAGGAAGATCTGGAAAAACGAAGACCTCCCCTCGAGCCCCAGGATGTAGATGGCGGGCATCGTGAAGACCGAACCGCCCGCCACGATCCCCGAGGTGGCGCCGATCGCCAGGACGTTGACGTTCTCGAGGAGAGTCGAGGCTCGAGACTTCAGGAACCTCACGACGAAGACCGAGTAGCCGACCGCCAGGATCGAGATCGGGATCGCCGACTCGATTCCCTGACCGAGCTTCAGGGCGATGTACGTCGCCGCGGCGGAGAAGACGACCGACCAGAAGATGCCCTGCAGCATCGAGCGCGGGGTCACCTCGGCCACCGTGGAATCGGCCGGGATGACGGGGGTGTAAGCCTCGCCCGGCTTCAGCTCACGAAACGCGTTTTCGGGAAGGCGGATGTCCTGTGCGCCGGCGGCGTCGGGCGTCGTGCCCTCGCTCACGCCGCGTCATCCTTCGGATACTTCTCGATCAGCCCCGCCACGATCCGGCGCGACAGTCCGTGATAGCCGGGCGAAGCTTCCGCGAAGATCTCCCGCGCAAGCGCCCGGGTTCTGGGCGTGGCGCCGAGCGCCCCGTAGAGCGGCCTCAAGTACTTCATGCGGCCGACCCGGATGAGCACCTCTTTCAGCCGGACGAAGGCGGGCTCGTAACCCGACGCGGCGGCAATCGTCAGCCACTCGACGAGGATCTCGTGGTTTCCCTGGTCGTTCAGGTGGAAGACGAAGTCGAGCCAGTCGAGATCGGCCGCCGGGAGGGGCCTTCCGAGCCGCTGCAGGTAGACGAGTTTCTGCGACGGGCTGAAGGTCTTCCATTCCGCGAGTTCTGGCCGGACACCGGTGGTGAAAGCAGCCGCCAGTTCGGAGACGCGGGCGAGCGG
This sequence comes from Thermoanaerobaculia bacterium, assembly GCA_022071945.1. GTDB lineage: Bacteria > Acidobacteriota > Thermoanaerobaculia > UBA5066 > UBA5066 > JAJVIN01. The sequence goes on from JAJVIN010000029.1 coordinate 88,370, forward strand.
GGCCTCCGAGAAGACCGGAGCGTTGGCGGGCATACCCGGCTCGTAGAGCCAGGCGTGGGCGTCCACGGCCGAGGCGGCTCCCGGCAGCTCTCCTTCCAGAAAGACGAGGAACTCCTCCGTCGTGATCGAGGTGAAGCGATAGCGATTCATATAGGCGCGCAGGAAGGCATCGAACCGCTCGCGACCCGCGTAGCGTTCGAGGCAGACGAGGAACCTCGCCCCCTTCTCGTACGGGATCGAGGAAAAGACCTCGTCGGGATCCACGCCCTCGAGGTTCGTCCTCAGGCAGGTGTGGGACGACTCCGCCCCGAACCTCTCGATCGCCTGATCGAGAGCCTTCTGGCCGATGGCCCACTGCAGAGCCGCTTCCTGCTCCCCCCACACCGCCTCGACGATCCGGCGTTCCGCGTAGACCGTGAACCCCTCGTTCAGCCAGAAATGCTCGGCGGTGGCGTTCGTGACGAGGTTGCCTGTCCAGGAATGGGCGAGCTCGTGCGCCACGACGGCGACGAGGGACCTGTCGCCCGAGAGGAGCGTCGGGGTCAGGAACGTCATCCGGGGGTTCTCCATCCCGCCGTACGGGAAAGAAGGCGGCAGGACCAGCATGTCGTAGCGATCCCAGTCGTAGGGGCCGAAGAGGGCTTCGGCCTTGACGATGATGGGCTCGATCTCGGCGAACTCCCATGCGGCCGCGCCGGCGATCTGGGGCTCGGCCCACACTCGCGCCCGCCCGCTCAGGTCCCGGCCCACGAGGTCTCCGGCCGCCAGGGCCAGGAGATAGGGCGGGATCGGCTGCGGCATCTCGAAGAGGAACGTCCTTTTCCCGTCACCTGCCGGCCTTTCGCCAGAGGGGCCGGCGGACATGACGGCCGTCAACGCCTCCGGAACGGTGATCTCGGCGTCGTAGGTGATCCGGCGCCTCGGGGTGTCCTGCAGGGGGACGAGGGCCCGGGCGTGAATCGCCTGGCACTGGCTGAAGAGAAACGGGTGGGTCTTGCCGGCCGTCTGTTCGGGCGAAAGCCACTGCAAGGCGGAGGACTCGGGCGACGTCTCGTAGGCAATCGTGATCGCCGGCGTTTCCTCCGAAAGGCTCAGGCGAAGACGGGACCCGAGGATCGGATCTTCCGCCTCGAGCTGCCAGGGGATGGCGGATCCCCTTTCGTTCGTGACCGACCGGATCGTCAGCCCGCGGGTGTCGAGATCGAGCGCCCCGGAAGAAGGACCGGCAAAGCGCAGGAGTGCCGAGCCCCTGACGACCTTCGTATCGAAGTCGACGTTCGCGCGAAGTGAGAGGTGCTGGACCTTCGGATGCTCGGAGTCGGTGTACGAGTGCGGATCGAGTTGCGTCATGCCTTGTATCTCCCGTCAGTCGAAACGTGCCACGGATTCAGAAGGTAGGGGGAGCCCCGCCTCTAGCGGCTCGCCCACAACAGCAGTCGCTTGAACGTGAAAAAGAACGGGCGGTCGTCCGGGAGTTCCGCCAGGAGCCTGAGGCGATACTCCGCGAGAAAGACCTCGAAGGTCTCCGGCTTCATCCGCGCCTTGTGCTCGTTGAGGAACGAGCCCTTCACCCACTCGACGACTTCCTCCGAGGACGCCAGCCGGTGACCGTAGACCTGCAAGCGCACGTGCTGATGAGGCAGGCCGAGCCGGTGGAAGAGGACGGCGTACTCCTCGGGAAGGAGGCGGCTGTCCGGGATCGTGTACCCGCCGAGTTCGGATGCGAACGGTTCCTCGCGCGACAGCTCCGCCGCGATCCGGTGGGTCGGATAGTCCTGGTTCGCTGGCAGGTGTACCGCGATCTGTCCGCGCGGAGAGAGGTGTTCGACGAAGAGGTGAAACAGGTCCGGATGGCCGGGGACGAAGTGGAGAGCGGCGTTTGAGAAGATGAGGTCGTACTCCCCTTCCGGGTGCCAGTCCTTGATGTCGCCCGGGACGAATCGCAGCCCCTCGCGAGCAAAACCGGCGCTCTTCTTCAGCATCGACTCCGAGCTGTCGATTCCCGTCGTCTCCTTCGCGGCGAGCGTCTCGTGCAGCCGGGACGTCAGTTCACCCGTGCCGGAACCCAGGTCGACGACCCTCATCTCCGGGTCCTTTCGGACCAGGTCAAGGAGGTCGAAGAAGGGAAGACTCCGTTCGCGCAGGAACTTTTCGTACTGGGCGGGATCCCATTCGGCTTTTGCGTTCATCAAAAGCCGGTATACGCCGGGCTGGCGGAGGCATCAAGTGGTTTCGGAACCGGTCACACCGCTCACTTCTTCTTCTTCTCGGCGGTGAAGGAAAACGTGAACTTCCCGTAGCCGCTCCGGATGCGGATCCCGTTCGAGAAGCGGCTGATGAGCCGCTGCCAGCCGGTGACCTCGAACGAATCCTCGCCCTCGAATCCCGAGGTCAGAAAGACGCTCGGGCTCAGCGATCCTCCGATGGGGCGCGTCTCCGGAACGGGATTGCCCACCTGCTTGCCATCCACAGCCGTGAAGAGCGGCATGTACATGTCGCGGCCCCAGCCGCCAACGGTCGCCGTCCCGTTTGGCGCGTTCATCCTCATGTCGAGCGTCAGTTTCCTGTACCGCCCCTCGTCCTTTCCGAGCTTCACGGAATAGGCAGTCTCGACGAAGACCGCAAACGACCGTGCGCTACCCGCGCAGGCCTTGATCGACGCCAGCCGGTCTCCCGCGAAGTTGATGACCGTGCAGGGTCTCCCGCACGGACAACGGTCAGGAGTGATGACGGTCCGTCCGGCCGTTCCCAAGAGCGCCGGGGCCTGCAATTGCACTTCCTGGTTCCCCGAGACGTCGTAGATGCTCTCGAACATGTTGCCGACCGAGAATCCCGCCCGGAACCGCTTGTTTCTTGGATTGCTGGGATCCCCGTCGCTCTTCAGGAGGACCTCGAACTCACCCAGGATCTGGCGAGTGGCCGAATAGCCTCCGGCCACGTCCAGGTTCTCGAACACCAGCATCCTTCCGCGGAGCGGCTGCAAGGCCCAGGTGTCCTCGCCCGCCATGTACGGTCCCTGCTGCAGAAAAGCGAAGAACTTCGGATCGGACGACTCGGTGTACTTGATGTAAGTCCCGAAGACGGGATCCCGGTCTCCCCTCGAGACGAAGTAGTAATCGAAGAAATCCGCCCGGCAAACCGGGACCTTGCGGGCCTCGGCGCTGATTCCTCCGAGGTTCTCGGAAAGGCGCTGGACGTGCTCCCTCAGACCCTTCCGTTGCCGGGCGAGAACCTGCCTAAGGGCATCGGCGGCCTGGCCCCTCAGCGAGGCCGGGAGTTTTCGCGTGAACTTCGTCGTGACGATCCGGACGAACCTCGACTCGAGGTAGTCCGCCAGGGCCGCGGAGGTCACGGCGTTCTCGAGGTAGGCATCGAATCTGATGTTCGCCCCTCCCGGCGGGATATTGTTCCCGTGTTCGGGGTTGAAAGGGATGAAGTTCTTCGTCCAGACTGGAATCGCCGGGCAGTGGGCCCGCGCGGACTCCACACCGGCGATCCAGTGAGAGAGAAGGGTCCCGAGTCCCGTCCGGACGAGTTCGGCGATCACCTCCCCCGGCGCGCCGAGCCGTAACGCCGTCGAGATCCCGTTCGCGACCCAGTCGATCCAGCCATCGATGTCTATCGAGTGGGAGGCGAGACACTCGCAGACCAGGGGGTCGCTTGCCGCGCAGCCGGATTCCGTGCACGGGATCGCGGACTGAGATGGTGAACGTCTGGCAGCACCGCCGAACGTGCCGATACTCGCGTTCATGTTCGTCATCAGGGCGACGAAACGCGAAAGATCGGCTCGGGTCACCGTCACGAGAGGAGGCGACGGCTCACCCTGGGACGGCAAGTCGGACGGCATCTGGGCGGAGTCCGACACCGCCAGGTCATCCGCGAGCTTCGAGAGGAGGGCGAGATAAGAGTCGAAGAGCGCTTCCTGAGTGGCGGTTGCCGAAGTCATCCCGGGGAGCCCGCGCTCTTGCTGGAACACGGCTCGCATGTCCGCCGTGCGCTGACCTAGGAAGGTCCGGAATGCCGCGACGGGGTCGCCGCTGAACGCCAGGGGCTTGATCGTGATCATGGCCTTCACGGACGGAAGCTGAGGGTCGTCCGAAACGATCGACGCCACACCGGTCCGATAGCCTTCGGGACTCCCCGAGTCGGGGATGTAGGGCATGAGGAAGGTGAAGACTCCGGGAGTGGAGGTCGGGTGAAGGTCCAGGCCGAAGCGCCAGCCATCCGCGAACTCGAGAGTCAGGTCGGAGTAGCGGCCGGGCTCGAAGATGTTCGCGAAGCGAACCTGGCCGGCCGCGAGGGGCGCCAGTTCTGACGGGGTCAGCCCGAACGCCGGAGTTCCCGCGGGAACGGTGACCGTGCGGCTCACCGATCCGCACGGACCCGCGGCGGTGATCTTGACGACACGAGGAGCGGTCGCCGGCTCGATGTTGAAGCGGCCGAATCCGTACGGCACGATTCCCGCCGAGGGCTCGACTGAGACGGAGGTCGCGCCGGTCGAATCGACGTCGAGATTCCCGTAGTTCCCTGGCGTGACGAACCCGGGCCAGAGGGTGACGGCAGAAATCGCCGGTCTTTGGCACGTGGATGCCTCGTCGTGGTCCACGGGCGACACGACCGCGTCGCCGGTCTCGTTGTCGATCACGCTCGAGTAGGCGTCCATCGAGCCTTCCAGCACGTCGATGAAGAGCGAGGATTCCGCGGGGATCTCGACACCAGGGAAGAGAGAACCGAGTCCGGGCTGGCGCCAGGAAGAAGGCTCGAGCCGCAAATCAGGGACGCTCCCCAGGATCTCACCCGACGGTCCCCGGAGCGTCAGCTGGGCGAGCGCTCCGTCCGGGCCCGCGAGGAGACCGATGTTGGTCCGGTACCCGGGCCGGTCCGAGGACTGAACGAGTCCGGCGAAGATTCCCGTGTCTCCTTCGATCAGGAACGCGTCTTCGGGAACGCCCGCCTGGAAGGCGCCGAACGTACCGGGCTCCCCCGATCGCTTGACGTTCGAGGTCCGAGCCACGACGAGGATGGGCTGGTCACTGTCGAGCCGCAACGCGCCCGTCGTTCCCTCGGGCGCCCCGAAAAGCGAGCCGAGCACATCCGTGATCTCGCGTAGCTCCCCGGGCCGGAGACTGATCTCCACGGCGGAGGCCACAAACCCGATCGGCGTCACGCGGACCTTGACGGTGGGCGACAGGTCGTCGAGGTTCATGAGCCGAACGTCTGTCCGGTAGAAGGTCTCGCCGAGCCCGCTCGCTTTCGCGACTCCGTTGACGTAGACCGTTCTCGCGCTGACGGGCGCGAGCGTCGCCGGGACGGCGATGCCGTCGCCCGTCACGTTGTCCACGACGCTCGCGAAGGCCAGCCCGCGCCCGTCGAAGTTCTGCAACTCGGCCCACGCCTTTCCCAGATCCGCGGTCTCCCCTTGCAGCATGTCCGCGACCGAGAACTGGACCACGCGTGCCGACTCGGCGCTGTCGACCTGGCGGGACCAGTACCCGTTCGGCGTTCGCAGCCCCACGGAGGCTCCCGAGTAGGGTGTCGCGAAGAAGACGAGGAGGTTCGTCCGGTAGTCCCTCGCCGGATCAGCGGAGTGCGAGACCCACGGAATGTAGAAGAAGGGCGCGACGGAATCCGTGTTCTCGAGCAGCTGGTCATGGCGAACGGCCGTGAGAGCGGTTCCGAACGTACCGGGCGGAGCCGCATCGTTGTACGTGCTGGCACGAAATGAGAGGGGCTCTTCCGATTCGATCTCGAGGACCCCCGCGCCCTCAATTCCCCACAGCTCGGCAAGGGCGTTCTTCATCCCGATCGTCCCTCGCGCGGCCAGTGGCCTCGACGTCTCGGGAGGAGTCTCTCCGGTGAACGGCACGAAGCGGAACCGGACGGTCGTCGCGACATCCCCCCTGCTCAGGATGTGAAGCTCGGTCGAGAAGTGCGTTCCGCGCGCACCCGGTGCATTCGCCGCTCCCCCGAGATACCAGACAGCCGCTTCCGCGTGCGCGACGAAGCAGACGGCAAGACAAGAGACGAGGCCGCAAGAGAACTGTCGCCGCGACGTCATGAGGACCTCCCCGGGTTCGACTCGAAGTTGAGAACGGATCTTATCTCGCGGGCCCGGGAAAGCGAGGCGTCCTCGTCACCACGTTCGCCGGCAAGAGTGCGGAGACCGGGAACGCGGATGGGCCGGGAGACGAGGCCGGCACCTCTTCAAGCCGAAGGACCCATCAGGCCCCCCAGGTCATCAGATTGAAGGCGACCGAGGCGGTAGGGAGCGCTCCTCTCGCTCGAGCCACCGGCGGAACTCGGACTCGACCTGGAGCAGCGTCGCGAGTTCGAGGGAGCGCGGCCGCACTTCCGGGTAGCGTCTCACGAGCCGCGCGACGTCCCAGAGGTCCTTCGGCCCTCCCGCCTCCAGCTTGAGACGGATCAGGTCCGCAAGGCTGACCACCGGAATGGCGGCTCCCGCAAGTTCCGGCGGAGAGATCTCGACCGTGGAAAACGGGCGCGCCCCTCGAGGCGCCAGGATCTGAAACGGGACTCCCTCGAGTTCCCCCTGAACCACCCAGGGAAGGTCTCCGCTCAGAGGGTCGCCGACCCGGGTCTCGAACGTGAGGCCGGCACTCCGCAGCATCTCTTCCACGTTCTCCCGGGGTTGGGTGGTCACGAAATCGACGTCACGAGTCGCCCGGATCTCCCCCCAGGCCGCCACCGCAAGTCCGCCCGCAAGGCCGGATCCTCTTCCCAGAAGTCCGGCGAGCTTCTGCGCGACCCGAACGAGACGGCCCGGCTTCACCGTGGAAGGTCCTCGGGGGGGCCCGGCTCGCGACTCCCGCCGGTCGCAGCCAGCCCCTCCGCCAGAAGTTCGCACTCCTCCAGGAGTTCGTCCGCCAGGCACATGTTCTCCCACATCGAGATGGGGTCGATCCGGCCCGGCGCCGGGGCGGAGTCCTCGGCCATTTGCTCTCCCTTGCTGGCCACGAATCCAGTTTCTCATGGGGTCCGGGAAAGAGCCGTACCCCCCTCGCTTCTGCAGTGATCGCCATCACTGTCATCGATCCCGGGCGGCCCTATTCTTCTTGTGGAGGACACGATGTTCCTGCGGCAGCGAACGGCTACGAGGACGGGTTCGTTCGGAGCTCTGTTCGTCTCCGTGGTCCTTTGCTCCTCGACACCCCTTCACGCGGACCGGCGCGACCAGCGCTCCGCCGATTCCTACAGCGACGCGGTCTCGCTGATCGTCCGCGGAAAGAACCAGGAGGCCATACCTCTCCTCCTGGGCGTGCTGTGGAGAGGCGCGCGCGAACCGAACGAGAGTCAGGGATCACAGACCCGGTTCCTCGTCTACCGGTACGACCCTTACTACTGGCTGGGGATCGCGTTCATGGAATCGGGAGACGACGAACGGGCTCTCCTGTGTTTCGGCAAGTCCGAGCTGTACGGCGTCATACGGAAGTGGCCGGACTGGTACGCGGACCTCGCCAGGCGCCAGGAGGAGCTGCAGCGCCGCTTTCCGGCCCCGATGAGCGGGCCGCCGCCCCTGCCCACCTGTATCCGTCGCGAGCGGGAGCGGTTTGACTCCTCCTGCCTTTCCATCCTGTCGGGGATCTTCGGGGACCATTCGTTCGCGACACCCGCTGAGGAGCTCTTCGTCCAGGGCGAGCTTGCCTTCCTGGCGAGGCGCAACCACCTCGCCGCGGGCTTCTTCAGGCAAGCGCTCGAGGAGGATTCGAAAGAGACCCTGGCGAGCTTCAGGTACCGGGCATTGAGCGCGGAAGACTACCTGCCCCACTTCTACCTCGGACTGGCGCTCGCCGAGCTTGGCAGTAAGGACGAGGCCCGAGCGGAGCTCGAGGAATCGAGACGGCAAATCGTCTCGCTTCACCGTCCCGCGGTGCGGCGGGTCCTGGAGAAGGCGCTGACGCGGGTTGGCGGCACGTAGGCATCCACGGACCGAACATCCGCGAGGGTCCGGACATGCATCCCTCGATTCTGTGTAACCTTGGGGGCATGTCCCAACCCGCGTACGAGAGAGAGCCCTACCGGCAAGAGTTCGTTTCGACCCTCCAGCGAACCGGAACGGAGAAGAACCGTCCCTTCGCGGTCCTCGCCGACACGATCTTCTATCCCGAGGGCGGCGGCCAGCCCGCTGACCGCGGGGCCATCAACGGAATCGCCGTGACGGACGTCCAGAAGCGCGAGGGGGAGATCCGGCACTACCTCGCGGCGCCCATGGAGGCTGGCGTGGCCGAGCTGAAGCTGGATTGGAACCGCCGGTTCGACCACATGCAGCAGCACACGGGGCAGCACTTGCTGACCGCCGTCGCCCAGGACCGGTTTTCCCTGGCGACGACGGCCTTCCACCTCGGCGAATCCACGTGCGACATCGAGGTCGACAGTGCGTCCGTCGACCTCGGTGTGATGGAGGAACTGGAAGAGGCGGTCGCGGCAGAAATTCGCGCGGCCAGGCCCGTCTCCATCCGCTACGTCAAGCCGGAAGAAATGGAGTCCGCGCACGTTCGGACGCGAGGCCTTCCGGAGGGTTTCACCGGAGATGTCCGGCTCGTCGAGATCCGTGGAATCGACATCAACACTTGCGGTGGGACCCACCTCTCCTCCACATCCGAGATCGAGATGGTGAAGCTCCTCGGGAAAGAGTCGATCCGGGGCGGAACGCGGCTCTTCTTTGTCGCGGGTGGTCGCGCAAGGCGACGGCTCTCGGCCCACGAAGTCAGAAACTCCGAACTCCGCAGCCTTCTCGGAGTCGCGGACGCGGACTTCGCCGGCACGGTCCGCGGAAGGCTCGAGGAGATCCGGCAGCTCTCCCGGTCTGTGCGAAGCCTGGAAGAAGAGCTGATCGCTCTGCGCGTCGAGTCCCTCCTTTCCAGTCCGAACCTCCTCCAGATCTCCGAGTTCGAACAGCGAGACGGAGCCTTCCTGCAGAAGCTCGGGAGAAGCTACTCCGAGAGGGCTCCCGAAGACCGCGTTCTCTTTGCGACCTCCGTCGCGGAGGACAGCGTCTTCTTCGTCCTCGCGCTCGGCAAGGGCTCGAAACGCGAAGGGACCAGGCTCGTCAAGGAAGTGGCCCCGCTTCTCGGGGGCCGCGGCGGCGGCTCGGGACTCGTCTTCCAGGGCAAGGGCATTCTTGCCTCGGGCGTGGAGCAGGCCCGGAAGCTCCTCGCGGACCTGCTCGGCTCGGCCGGCTGACCTCTCCGCGCCCTTCCGGGGCGGTAGTACGAGCCGCCAACCCTGTCTCCCCTTTTCCCGCACGTAACCGGCCTGAATCTTCTTCACGTTGTCCAGGTCGCCGGAATTCATGAGCGGAGTCCGGAAGGCGGCGAGGGCAAGTTCTGTCTCGGCATGGATCACCCTGGTGATTCCCCTTACCTATTCGAACTCTCCACGGAGCGGCGCTGCGCTACCGCGACTCAAGAACGGTGCCTCTGGGAATGGCGCGGAATTGGCCTCTTCTCCCTTCCGTCACTCCTCGGATTCCGCCTGGGCCTGCACCTTCCCCGCATGCACGGCGCGTTTCAGAGCTGCGTGGTCTTTCTCGTTCTGGTCGGCGTAGGCCTTCGAGAAGGCGGTCACGGCCTCGTCGAAAACGTCGCTCTTGCCGAGGTAGCCGCTGAGGGCGACGGCAAGCCCCGAGCGGGAGTGTGACAGCGCGAGGGCCCGGCCACACCACGCGGCGTAGCTCCCCATCTCCACCGGCCCGAAGTTCTCCACCCTGAGGCTGATCTTGATGTCCCTCAGCTGGCGCACGAAGTAGTGAAGCCCCTCTTGCCCCTCCGTCCAGCCGAGGAACATGTCGCTGGCGGGCTGCATCAGGCGGTAGCCGTTCACGACGCGCTGGCCGTGGTTGGGGAAGGGGCTCGCCCCGGCGAAGGGTTCCAGGACCGAGGCCCGAGCTTCTTTCACCTGAAGAAAGAGGGGGTCCCCCTCGCCCGCGGTGAAGAGGATGACCCAGCAGCGGGTCCCCACGCTCCCGATGCCCACCACCTTGATGGCCACGTCGAGAATCCGGTAGCGGTCAAAGAGGGACTGGTAGGAGGCCGGGAGGGTGCTCCTGTACATCTCGATCGCGGCCGACACGGACGGAGTGATGACCCCTGGGGGGACTTCCTGCGCGTGGAAGATGGTGGGCAACTGGTCCTTGATGAACGGCTGGTCGCCCCTGTGCTCGACGAGCTTGGGGAAGAGATCCTCGGCGATGGACTTCGCCCGCTCCTTCTGGAGGCGATTCTGGGCCCTCTTCCTGATGCTCGGATCCTGGATACCCGCCACCAGGTCATCAGCCCTCATGCTCGTGTACCACAGTTCGAGCGTCCTGAAGGTGGAGAACTCGGCCACCGACTCTCGGTACGTTCTCACGCAGGTGCGAACCGCGTCCGCCGCCTGGGCATCGCTCATGCCGTTGTCCCTGCAGGCCACCACGAAGCTCGCCGCAAGTCGCTTCACGTCCCATTCCCAGGGGGCCGGGAGCGTCTCGTCGAGGTCGTTGATGGAGAAGATGACGTGCCGCTCCGGGGTGGCAAAGCCCCCGAAATTGCAGAGGTGGGCGTCGCCACAGCACTGGACGCGCAGGCCAGAAACAGGAGTCGTCGCGAGATCCGACGCCATGGTCAGGGCCGCTCCCCGGAAGAAGGTGAAGGCAGACCGAACCATGCGCCCGTGGCGAAGCGGGAGGAGATCGGGAACGCGCCCCTTCTCGGCCTGCAAGACCAGTTCGACGGCGTCAGGCCGGCCCGCCGGGGCCTTCCAGGCGGCGTGGGAGGTCCGAGGACACTTCTCACGCAGGGCCTTCCCAGCAGCATAGCGCTCCGCCCGGGAAGGAATGGCCTCCCGAACTGCTGGCGACTCCGGTGCGGGCGTCCTTGCCACGCGACTCTTACGTGCTCTCGCGGCCATGGGATCCTCCTCGAAGTGCGTCCTGTCCACGATGGTGCCGCGACAAGTGCCGCGGCGCCACGAAGGGGCTGAGCAGATTCGAGCCGATGTTAGCGAGTTTCGCGTCGGGGTGGTGTTGAACACCGAGACGGGGTCTCCTGCCATGGGGGCATTGCAGATCCCGTCGAGTCCCCGCTCCTGGTCTGCCCTGCCCACCTGGTCAGCCCTGGGCTCCGCCTCTCCCTCGAACGGTCCCGTCCGTCCGTCACCGCCACTCTTTGCCGGTCGCTCCCGCCCTTACCCGTTCGCGATCCTTCCCTCGCTCTCGGACGAGGGAGCGGGGGCGAGCGACGATAGACTGCGGAGACTTGATCTCCTCGCGGATGAACGAGGACGAGACCTCGAGACCTCGCAAGCGAGGCTGAAGGAGGATGTCCCATGAAAGTTCTGCTCGTCTCCGCCTCGGCCGGCGCTGGTCACGCTCGCGCCGCCTCTGCTCTCGAGGAGGCCTTCGCCGTCGCCCACCCCGACTGGAACGTCAAGCACATCGACATCCTCGACTACGCGGGCAAGGCCTACAAGAAGGCCTACGCCGGGAGTTTCCTCCAGATGGTGAACCACGCCCCCGCTCTCTGGGGCGCGCTCTACGAGTCGAGCGACGTCGTCAAGGCCGAGAGGAAGCGGGATCGCTTCATCCAGTTCTTCGACAAGCTCCAGTTCGCCGGGTTCCGCGAGTACCTCCGGGACTTCGGTCCCGACCTTCTCGTCAGCACGCATTTCCTGACCGGACAGGTCCTGGCGCCCTATCGAAAGAAGGGGCGGGACACGTACCCGCTGGCGGTCGTCGTCACCGACTTCGACGTCCACGCCTTCTGGGTCCAGCCGCTTGCCGACAGGTTCTTCGTCGCGAGCGAGGAAGTGAAGTTCATCCTCGCCGCGCGAGGCATCCCTCAAGAAAAGGTCCAGGTGTCGGGCATTCCGATCTCACAGCAGTTCCTCGCTCCGTGGGACAGGGGCCAGATCCGCAGGGACCTCGGTCTGTCCGAGGAGCTTCCGGCCATCCTGGTGATGTCCGGAGGCGCCGGGGTCGGAGCGATGAGAGAGGCGGTCGAGGCCGCTCTCGAGGGACCACCCGTCTCCGTGCTGGCGATCAGCGGCAAGAACGCCGCCCTCAAGGCCGATCTCGAAACGGTCAAGGTGCCACCAGGGTCGAGGCTCGTGGTCTTCGGATTCGTGACCGACATCGCACGCTTGATGGCTGCTTCGGACCTCGCGATCACGAAGTCGGGGGGCCTGACGACCTCCGAGTGTCTGGCCATGGGCCTGCCGATGCTCGTGAGGGACCCCATTCCGGGTCAGGAGGAGCGCAACGCGGACTACGTGGTCGAAGCGGGCGCCGGCGTTCGCGTGAACGGCCCGCACTCGCTCCGCTTCAAGCTGCAACGGCTCCTTTCGAACCCGGAACGTCTGGCGGCGATGAAGGCGGCGGCCCGCGAGGCGTCCCACCCGGCGGCCGCCAACACGATCGTGGCGGCCCTCGCATCCGAAAAGGCGCGCTGAGGCGGCGTCACTCCTCCGCGGAGAGCCAGGCCCGGTACTCGACGACGTAGCTCGTCTCGGAGCCCGCCACCGGCACGTCTCTCTCGGCGAACCGGACTCCCGGGAACTCCCCGATGGCCTCGCGAGCATCGAAGGTGAGGAGAATCTCTCCGCTCTTGGCGATGTCCTCTCCCAGCTTGGAGGCCGAGTTGACCTCCTGACCGTAGACATCCTCGTCGCCGATCTTCAAGAGCTCGCCGTACCCGATTCCCACGCAGAGGTGAATCTGCTCCTCGGGGACCCTCACGAGGTTGTAGACGTTGGAGACCTTCTGCATTTCGATGGCGCACTGCAAGGCGCGGCCGGGCTTTCTGAAGACGACGAGCAGACTGTCGGCCTCGATCTTGATGAGGATGCCGTCATTCCTCTCGATGATGGGAGCGAAGAGCTTCTTGTGTTCCTGGATGATCTGCAGGAAGTGCGTGATGCCGAAACTGGCGACCTGGCGGGAGAAGCCGGAGAGATCGCTGTAGAGAATCGCCCAGGTCTCTCCGAAGAGGTTCCAGATCCGGCGGTCGATCGCGGCCTTGTCGGCGCCGTCCTTCGCCCGTGCCTCGATGAGGCGCCAGAGCCTCGCGGCGGATCCCTTCAGTTCGGCGTCGATCGGGTCGCTCATGCCGATGGATGCTGACCCGAAACATCGAGAGGGTCAACCTGGGCAACCTGGCTGGCGGATAATGTAAAGGGAGAGTCCTCGCGAAAAGGAGGGCGAAATGGGAGATCCCAAAGACTCGAAACTGACGGATTCCTCCGGAACCCACAGTGCCTATGCGCCGAGTTCTCCGTTCCACCCTCTGAAGTCACCAGGATCCCTCGGAGTCAACGATTACTCCGACCCGAACTCGGGCTGGGGCACCGCGGAGGAGAGCCTCTCGCTGAAGACGCCCGCGGAACAGAAAGCCTGCTATCCCAGGACACCCGGCCCCACGGGCTTGAAGGACCGGGCGGACCCGAACCCTCCGATCAGCCCTCCGAGCCCGCCCCTCCCTCATGTCCGGATGGTGATCCTCGACCTGCCGAACGTGCTGAGGCTCCTGAAATCGGCGGCCCTCGCCCGCTCCATGGCCGTGCACACGACCGCCCGCTGGGTGGAGTACAACGACAGCACGGTCATCAACGCTCTCTACACCGTCTTCTTCTGGAAGGAGAAACCGGGGGCCGTCGAGGTGGACACGGGAAAGCGCGAGGACGTTCAACGCGACTCCGCCCGGTTCTACGGGGATTTTCGCGAGACCTTCTTCGACAAGCTGAAGGGAGGCGCGGCGGCGGCCTTCAACTTCCTCGAGCACGCCGAACAGATCCGCCGCGCGAGTCTCGACCAGATCCAGTCGACGTTTCGCGATGCCCAGAAGATCAACCAGGAAGTGGCGGCAGAGACGACGACCTTCATTCAAGTGGCCTCGGTCGTCAAGCTCGCCTCCGACCTCGTGATCAAGGTCGGAGCCCCTCCCTACATCTCCATTCCTTACAGCATGACCTGCTCGATCATCAAGGACTACTACGCGGCCAAGGACGCCAACGTCATCGCCTTCAACACCGGCATGGAGCCCGCGAAAGAGGCCGGCAAGGAGGCGGCCGAGAGAGGGGCCCGGTCCCTGGCCGGGCAGGCCAGCGCCCTCCAGCGCGCCATCGACGTGGCCGACGCCGAGATCGCCTATGTCACCGAACGCCTCGGCATCCAGAGCAGCCTGAAGGGGCGGCTTCGCAAGCTGACTCAGCGCCTCAACATGGCAGAGGCGCAGAAGGCCGCGGGCGCCAGGCGCCTCGTCGCGACCAACGCCGCCAAGTGGGGCCTGAAGGGGATCGCCTTCGGCTTCGTCGCATGGGACGTGAAGGAGTCGTTCGAGGAGTTCGCGGAGAACATCAAGTAGCCATCGGGGCTGGCGATCGCAGACGTCCTCGACGCAGCTCCCGGCGCAAGACGAGGAGGCGGTGGATCGAAACCACACACGGCTCGGCAGTCGCTGTCGCCACGGCCGGGTTCCCCCTGAATGCTGCTCCGCCACGGCTCCGACCGCTCATCGGGAAGGCGGCTCCGCTTTCTTCGCTAATCTGCGCTCGACGCGCCGGTAGGGTCCCCAGAGTCTCGTGTGTCCCTCACTCCAGAGCCAGGCCATGACCTCGATGGCGTGATCGGGGTTGAGAGGAGAAAACCTGGCGCCGGGGACGATGAGTCCAAGGCGTTTCATCTGGGCGACGCCTCTTTGAAAAGCCACGAGAGTGAACTGCCCGATTCCAAGGTACCGGCCGCAGGGTGACCTGGCGCCAGGAACGAGACGGCTCTCTTCCCACAGAACGTAGTACATCGCGAGGGCCTTGCTGGTCACGCCATAGCGTTCGCTGTGCTTGCAGACCAAGTTCCAGATCTCTGCCTCGTGTGCCGTCCTGAGCGGAGGTGTGTGGACCGGCGGGCTCGCGGGACGGACGCTTTCGAGCGAATTCTGGGGTATCGGCTTCGACGGGGCATCGGGTTCGGCCTGGGCCCTCGAGCCAAGGCCTGCCACCCAGGCAAGGACCAGCAGGAAGACGAATCCTGGGCCGGCCTGTCGCAGCCGGTCGAAATGGCCGCAACAGACATCCAGAGTCTTCTCGGGTTCCCGGTGTGAATGCATGGTTTCTCTCAGTATTCCGTGGATTTTCGGGGCGTCTCCCCGAACAGCCAGCGGGCCGCGGTGGAGGACTCACCCTTGCGGGACTCGTTCGACCGCCGCCCAGTTCCGGAAAAAGAGAGTTCCGCGAGCCTCGGGGACGGAAGCTGTTCACCGCAGCAACGAGCAAGAAGGGACGAACCCTCTCGCAAGCCCAGCCACCCTACTTTGGGTGGTTCCCCCTGTCAACCAGACCCGGTTTGCGACCGATCTCAGCTCTCCTCGGTCTCGACCTCCAGGACGTCGATCCCCGTACCGAGCCGTGCGATCAGGGACATGGGGTCTCCCTTGAGCAGGCGCTGCCAGATGGGCCGGCGGACCTTTCCGAAGAGAGCCATCGTCACGCCGTTCTCCCTTGCGAACCTCAACAATTCCCGCCGTGGATCCGTCCCGGTGAGCCAGATGACCTTGGCCCCGAGTTCCATGGCGAGGACGACGTTGTCCATCAGGAGCCGATGCTGGGTCGCCGTCATCCGCTGGGGGCTCTCGGCGGGCGTGCGGACATAGACCGCGAACCAGTTCGTGTTCAGCCTCCCCGCGACCGCGGACCCTTTCCTGAGGAGGAGGCGCGTCGTGTCGGGGTTCGACGACATCGCGACCATGAGCTTCGTCCCGACGGGCTCGGGTTCGCCGCCGCCCAACTTCGGCCGGCGGGCCGCTTCGAGCTGGTCAGCCGTGCACCGAAGAGCCAGCTCCCGCAGCGAGGCGAGGTTCTCTTCCTTGAAGAAGTTCGAGAGCGCGGCCTCGATTCTCTCCGCCGGGTAGATCTTCCCGTCGCGGAGCCTCTGGATCAGCTCCTCGGAGGGGAGATCGACGTTGATGACGGCATCGGCGTGCGCGAGGAAGCGGTCGGGAATTCGCTCCCGCACCTCGATCCCGGTCACGCGGGAGACGACCTCCTGGACCGACTCGAAGTGCTGAACGTTGACCGTGGTCATGACCGAGATGCCCTCCTTCAGAATGTCCTCGACATCCTGGTAGCGCTTCTCGTTCCTCGAACCCGGAACGTTGGTGTGCGCCAGCTCGTCGACCAGGACGAGGGCGGGATGCCTCTCGATAATGGCATCGAGATCCATCTCCTCGAGAATCCTGCCCTTGTATTCGATCCTCCTTCTCGGCACCATCTCGAGCCCGTCGGCCATCTCGGCGGTCTCCGCGCGGCCGTGCGTTTCGATCAGGCCGGCGACGACGTCAACGCCCTGTTCCTTGAGGGCGTGCGCGTCCTCGAGCATCTGGAAGGTCTTGCCGACTCCGGCCGCGTGTCCGAAGTAGATCTTCAGCCGGCCGCGCTTGGCCCGCTCGATGAGCTGGAGGAACTCGTCGGCGGACGGTCTCTTCGCCTCGGGAGTCACGAGTCCTCGGCAGGCGGAGTCATCACCGCCTCATCTTGCCGTCAGGCTCCGGTCGAAGTCCAGATTCGTCAGCAAGACGTTGACACGAGGCTCACCCAGGAGTCCGAGCGTCCGGCCCTCGACATGACGCTCGATCACGTCGAGGACGGCCTTCTCGGCGACACCGCGTGCCGCGGCGATGCGCGCGGCCTGCCACCGCGCCGCGTCCGGCGAGAGGTGCGGGTCGAGCCCGGAGGCGGAAGTCGTGGCGAGATCCGCGGGAACCGCGCCGGACCTGCCGGGCGCCTCCAGGCGGGCCTTCTCGACGCTGGCGGCGATCGCCTTTGCCAGGCCGTCGCTCGTCGGGCCCTTGTTCGTTCCGCCGGAGGACGTCCCGTCGTAGCCGTCCTTCCCCGCGGCCGATGCTCGCGGGCGCAGGTACTTCGGCCCGGTAAAGTTCTGCCCGATCAACTCGGACCCCACGACGCGGCCGTTCGCCTCGACGAACGAACCGCGGGCCTTGCCGGGCCAGAAGACGAAAGCCAGGCCCGTCACCACGAGGGGGTAGACGACCGAAAGCAGGATCGTCGTGGCGACGACGTAGAGAGAGGACTTCAGGATCAGCTTCACTCCGGCCTCCTCATGCCAGCCCGAGGGCCGCGATCACGATGTCGATCAGCTTGATGCCCAGGAACGGGACGGCGAGCCCGCCAGCACCGAAGATCATCAGATTGTTGGAGAGGATCCGCGCGGCTCCGAGGGGACGGTACTTGACCCCCCTCAGCGCGAGTGGAATCAGGACCACGATGATGAGAGCGTTGAAGATGACGGCCGAGAGGATGGCCGACTGCGGCGTGGCGAGCCGCATGACGTTCAGGGCGCCGAGCGCGGGGTAGGTCGCCATGAACATCGCGGGCAGGATCGCGAAGTACTTCGCCACGTCGTTGGCGATCGAGAACGTGGTCAGCGCCCCTCGAGTCATCAGGAGCTGCTTTCCGATCTCGACGACCTCGATCAACTTGGTCGGGTTCGAATCCAGGTCGACCATGTTTCCGGCCTCCTTGGCGGCCTGGGTCCCCGTGTTCATCGCCAGGCCCACGTCCGCCTGGGCAAGCGCGGGGGCGTCGTTGGTCCCGTCTCCCGTCATGGCGACGAGGTTCCCGCCCTCCTGCTCGCGCCTGATGAGGGCCAGCTTGTCCTCGGGCCTGGCCTCGGCCAGGAAGTCGTCGACGCCGGCCTCGCGCGCGATGGCGGCCGCGGTCAACGGGTTGTCACCCGTGATCATGATGGTGCGGATTCCCATGGCGCGCAGACGGTCGAAACGCTCCCGGATCCCCGTCTTGACGACATCCCTCAGCGCAATCACCCCGAGCACACGCTTGTTCTCCGCCACGAGAATGGGGGTGCCCCCCTCCGTCGCGATCTTCGTCACGACCGCGCTCACCTCTGGCGGGATCGCCCCTCCCTGCCTGGCGGCCCACGCCGTGATGGCTTCCGCGGCCCCCTTGCGGATCCGGCGCTCCCCGTGGTCCACGCCCGACATGCGGGTCGCGGCGGAGAAGGCGACGAAGTGCATCCCTTCCAGATGCCGTCCGCGAAGGCCGAACTTCTCCTTGGCCAGAACGACGATCGAGCGGCCCTCCGGGGTCTCATCGGCGAGCGAGGAGAGTTGCGCCGCCTCGGCGAGCACTCGCTCGGTGACTCCCGGCGCCGCGTGGAACTCCCGGGCCTGCCTGTTCCCGAGAGTGATGGTCCCGGTCTTGTCCAAGAGCAGGACATTGACATCGCCCGCCGCTTCGACGGCGCGCCCCGACATCGCCAGGACGTTGTGCTGCAGGACGCGGTCCATGCCCGCGATTCCGATCGCCGACAGGAGCCCCCCGATCGTCGTCGGAATCAGGCAGACGAGGAGGGCGATCAAGACGGCCGTGGAGACCTGGCCACCCGCGTACAGGGCGAAGGGGCGGAGCGTTGCCGTGGCAAGAAGGAAGACCAGCGTGAGGCCGGACAGGAGGATCGAAAGCGCGATCTCGTTGGGCGTCTTCTGCCGCGACGCCCCCTCGACGAGGGCGATCATCCGGTCCAGAAAGGACTCTCCCGGATTGGACGTGATCTCCACGACGATCCTGTCCGAGAGGACCCGCGTCCCGCCGGTGACGGCCGACCGGTCTCCCCCGGCCTCGCGAATGACGGGAGCGGACTCGCCCGTGATGGCGGATTCGTCCACGGAGGCCACGCCCTCGACGACGGTGCCGTCTCCCGCGATGACCTCGCCCGCCTCGACGACGATCTGGTCTCCCTTGCGCAGCTCCGTTGCCGCGACCTTTTCTTCGCCCTTCTTCGTCAGCCTGCGGGCGGTCGTCTCCTTCTTTCCGCGCCTGAGCGCCTCGGCCTGAGCCTTGCCGCGGCCTTCGGCCATCGCCTCGGCGAAGTTGGCGAAGAGAACCGTGAACCAGAGCCAGACGGCGATCTGCAGATTGACGAGGACATCGCGAGAAACGGCGACATCCCGCACGAGAAGGCCCGTCACCAGGACGGCGCTGACGAGAACGACGAACATGACGGGGTTCTTGACCTGGACCCTCGGATCCAGCTTCACGAACGACTCCCGGATGGCGGCCCTCACGATGGCCTTGTCGAAGAGCTTGGAGGACGACTTGGCACTCATCTCTCGTTTCCTCAGAACAGCTGGCCTTCGGACATGAGGAGATGCTCGACGACGGGGCCCAGCGAGAAGGCCGGGAAGAAGGTGAGCGCTCCGACGATGAGGACGATCGAGACCAGGAGGACCGTGAAAACGGGCCCGGTCACCGGGAAGGTCCCGGCAGAGGCGGGCAGCTTTCGCTTCCCGGCAAGAGATCCCGCGATCGCCAGGATCGGGATCAGCATGAAATAGCGCCCCAGGAACATGTCGATCCCCAGGGTGAGGTTGTAGAAGAGGGTGTTGGCGGAGAGCCCCGCGAAGGCAGAGCCGTTGTTACCGGCTCCCGAGGTGTAGGCGTAGAGCATCTCCGAGAAGCCGTGCGGACCCTTGTTGTTGAGGCCGGCAAGGCCCGCTTTCGTGACAGCGGCCAGCGCCGTGAATCCCAGAATCGCCACGGTCAGGACGAGGACGGAGAGCATGGCGAGCTTGACCTCGTGGGCCTCGATCTTCTTTCCGAGGTACTCCGGGGTCCGGCCGACCATCAGCCCGGCGATGAAGACCGTCAGGACGATGAAGATGAAGATCCCGTAGAGTCCGGCCCCGACACCCCCGAAGATCACCTCGCCCGTGGCCATGTTCGCGAGGAGAACCAGCCCTCCGAGAGGAGTGAAGGAATCGTGCATGGAATTGACCGCCCCGCAGGAAGCGTCGGTCGTGACCGTGGCGAAGAGGGCCGAGTCGGTGATGCCGAAGCGGACCTCCTTGCCCTCCATGTTGCCGCCCGTCCCGCCTTCGGTGGGAGCGGAGGCGACACCGAGCTTCTGGTGGACCGGGTTCCCCGCCTGCTCCGCCCACGCGGCGGCGAAAGCACCCGAGAGGAACAACAAGGCCATCGCCGAAAAGACCGCCCAGCCGTGCCGGGGACTGCCGGTCATCAGTCCCAGGGTCCTCGTGAGGGCCGCGCCGATGGCGAAGATCAGGACGGTCTGTACGAAATTGGTTCCCGGAGTCGGGTTCTCGTAAGGGTGCGCGGAGTTCGCGTTGAAAAAGCCCCCTCCGTTCGTTCCGAACATCTTGATCGCCTCCTGCGAGGCCACGGGTCCCTGGGCGATCTTCTGGCCGGCTCCCTCGACAGTCGTGATGGTGACGTCTTTCTGGAAATTCTGGACGACGCCGCGAGAGACGAAGAAGAGCGCGGCCAAAAGCGAGACGGGCAGGAGGACCCAGAGGAGGGCGCGTGTGCAGTCGACGAAGAAGTTCCCGATCCCCTTCGCCTTCTCTCGCGCCAGGCCCCGGATGACGGCGACGGCCACGGCGATTCCCGTGGCGGCGGAGAGGAAGTTCTGAAAGGCGAGCCCCACCATCTGGGTGAAGTGGGACAGGGTGCTCTCGCCCGAGAACGACTGCCAGTTGGTGTTGGTGGTGAAGGAGACGGCGGTGTTCCAGGCCAAGTCCGGCGCGACGGCGCCGAACCCGTTCGGGTTCAGCGGGAGAAATGCTTGAAGCCTCTGGATGACGTAGAGCGCGACGAGCCCCGCTGTGTTCACCGCGAGCATGGCGATCGTCCACGTCTTCCACGACTGATCCTCGTCCGGGTCGATTCCAGTGACCCTGTAGATCAGATTCTCGGCAGGCAGGAGCACCGGATCGAGGAACGTCTTTTCTCTCGAGAACACCCGCTTCATGAACGCGCCGAGGGGCGGGGTGAGGGCGAGGACCACGCCGAAGAAGACGAGGATCTTGGAGATGGCGAGCACTGTCATGGCTCTAGACCTCTTCCGCCCGGACCATCGACCAGAACAAGTAAGCGAGGAGACCACCCATGACAACGAGACCGAGGATGTCTTCCCAACCCATGACAGCCTCCCCTAAACCTCGTCGCACCCGTGGACGTACCGGACCGCGGCCAGGAAAAGGACGAGAGTGAGAACCAGGAAAAGTGCGTCCTGCATGAGGGAAATGTAAGGACGCGCCATAAGGAAGTCCGGACGAGGTCCGAATAGAGTTCGGATGAAGTTCGAACGAAGTTCGAAGGAGGTTCGAACGAAGTTCGAAGGAGGTTCGAACGAAGTTCGAAAGAGGTCCGAAGGGAATCCGAAGGCCGGGGCTACTCGCCCGTCACGAACCGGTATCCCACCCAGGGCTCCGTCCGGATCAGCCTGGGCTGGTCAGGGTTCTCCTCGATCTTCCGGCGGAGGCTTCCGATCTGGACCCGCAGGGCGTCGCTCGTCGCGCCATCGGCCGAGCCCCAGACGGTCGCGATCAGCTGCCGGTGCGTCCAGACGATTCCTGGACGGCTGAGAAAGGTCTTCAGGAGGGTGAACTCGGTGGGAGTGAGCCGCTGTTCCTGTCCGCCCCGCTCGACCCGGCGAGCCGCGAGGTCGATCGCGAGGCTCCCGATCTGGATGACCTCGCCCGCTTCCCTGACCCCGGTCCGGCGCCTCAACACGGTCCGGGTCCGGGCCAGGAATTCGGCGAGTCCGAAGGGCTTGACGATGTAGTCGTCGGCCCCGGCGTCCAGAAGCCTCACCTTCTCCCGTTCCTCGCCACGGACCGTGAGGATCAAGACCGGGACGTCGGACTTGTGCCGGATCGAACGGAGCAAGGAGAAGCCGTCCTTCCCTGGCATGGCCAGGTCGGTGACGACGAGGTCGAAGGTCTCGGAGAGAAAGGCCTCCATCGCCTCCTCTCCGTCGGCGGCCGTGACGACCTCGTGCCCTTCCCGGATGAGGGCATCGCGGAGTCCCTTTCGAATGGCGATGTCGTCGTCGACCACGAGGATCTTGCTCATGCGGCCACCGGCAGACTGATCTCGAAGGAGGTCCCGCCCAGCGGGGAGGCCCCGAGGCTGACGGTCCCTCCGTTCAGTTCGACGAGAGTCCGGGCAATGTAGAGTCCGAGGCCGCTTCCGGGCGTCTCGGTCCCGCCGAGCCGGACGAACTTCTCGAGCGCTCTCTCCCTCTCGGGCGCCGGAATCCCGGGTCCGGAGTCCTCCACCCTGAGAACGACCCCGCCCTGCCGGGAAACTGCCGTGAGACGAACCCGGGCTCCATTGGGAGAGTAGCGGGCGGCGTTCTCCAATCCCAGCCCGAGAGCCTCCGTCACCTGAGCGGGATCGACGTCCACGTACCAGTCCGCTCGTGGCATCTCGACCTGGAATGTGTGCTCGATCAGGAGCTCGCCGAACCGGGCCACGGCCGCTTCCAGGATCGCGTTGGCGGAAACCCGCTCCCTGGCAGCCTTCGCCGTGCCGGACTCCAGGCGGACGACGTTCAGCAGGTCGTCGATCAGGCGGGTCAGCCGCTCGATCGCCTCCCGCGCTTCGCGCGACTCCTCCGACCCGCCGGTCCGCAGATCGAGGTTCTCCACGGCCATCCTGGCCCCCGTCACCGGGGTCTTCAGGTCGTGGGCGAGGGTTGCCAGGAGCGTGGACTTGATCTCATCCCTGGCCCGGATCTCTTCCGACGTTCTCGCGATCCGGACGAACTTCTCGCGCTCGAGCGCGACGGCCAGGAGCGCGGCACATCCCTCCACCATCCGCTCGCTCACGTCGACTCCGTGAGCCACCAGGGCCCCGATCGGCTGGACCCCGAGCCGGATGGGTAGATAGACATCCTGCCCCCTCCCCTCGGACGGGAACGTCGCGGACGTCCCCTGCCTGTAGGCGAGATCGCGCAGCTCCTGCTTGATCTCCTTTTCTTCGCCGGAGGACGCGGAGAGAGTGAGCCGGCCTGTCTCATCGGCCAGGTAGACACGCACGGAGGAGCACTCGAAGGCCTTGCGGAGCCGCTCCGCGGCCACCGCCAGAAGGGACTCCCGGTTCGTGTCGGTCAAGAACGCCTGCGAGAGCTGGGTCAGGGTGATCAGATCCCGCCTTTCGGCCTCGACCTGTCGAAGCCTCAGCCGGGATGTTGCCGAGAGCCGGCCGATGACGAGAGCGACCCCGAGGAACACCAGGAGACCAACGACGTTTCTCGGATCCTCGATGGTGAATGTGTGGATGGGGGGGAGGAAGAAGAAGTTCAGGCCGAGAGTCGCCAGGACGGCTGCCAGGGCCCCGGGCCCGCTTTCCCACACCCGGGCGATGGTGAAGACCGCGACGAGAAGGACGAGAGCGTGCGTGGCGTCCGTCAGCGCGGGAAAGAGCCGGAGCAAACCGATCGTGACGCACACGAGAATGGCAGCCGCCGGGTAGCCGAGCCGGGGAGAGAGGAGGCGCTTCACCCGAGTTCATTCTATTGTCTGGAGGGTCCTCGGGCCTCTTTCTCGAGGACTCACAGCTCCCGGTCCCGATCCAGTAGCGAGAGGACGAATCTCCTGACGCTGGCGATCCGGACGAAGAGCCCGAGTTCAGCCATCTCATCTCTCTGGAGCGTCGCGGTCCGGGGCTTGTGGAGGGGCAGCGGCGTGGCGAGCAAGGCCCGGTCCCCAACGATCTACAACTCGCCGCCCCGGTCCATGAGCGAGAGAACGACCTTTCCGATGATGGCGATGAGTGCCAGGAGCCCGAGGTCTGCCATGTTGTGCCTCCGGAGCGCCGCAGACTGGCTGGACCGCTCCGAATAGAGAATGGGGCGGACCCGCGAAGGAAGTCCGGAGCGCTTTCTAAGGGAATGCTAAGAATCGCGCGGGCAGGAAGCGGTCACCCCTTGACGCACACCACCTGCTTGAGGGTGTGGACGACTTCCACGAGATCGCTCTGCGCCGAGAGCACGGCCTCGATCGGCTTGTAGGCCGCCGGAGTCTCGTCGAGGACACCGGAGTCCTTGCGGCATTCGACCCCTTCCGTCGCCCTCATGTGGTCCGAGATCGAGAAGCGGCGCTTCGCCTCTCCTCTCGACATCGCCCGGCCCGCGCCGTGGCTGCAACTCTCGAAGCTCTCGGGATTCCCCTTGCCCCTGACGATGTAGCTCTTCGCTCCCATGCTGCCCGGGATGATGCCGTATTCCCCCTCGCGCGCCCTCACCGCGCCCTTGCGCGTGACGAAGACCTCGCGCCCGTAGTGGACCTCTCGCTCGACGTAGTTGTGATGACAGTTGACGGCGACCACCCCCGCGGAGAAGGGAGGGAGACCTGGAACCCCAGAAACGGCTTCCACGACGCGCTGCATCATCAAGGTCCTGTTGAGCCGCGCGAAGTCCTGGGCCCAGGCGACCGCGAAGACGTAGTCGGAAAAGTGCTTCGTGCCTTCCTCGAGATAGGCAAGATCGCGGTCGGGCAGGTTCTTCACGTGGCCGCGCATGTCGTCTCGCGCGAGCTCGATGAAGTACGTGCCGATCTTGTTGCCGACACCCCGCGAGCCGCTGTGAAGGAGAAACCAGACGGCCTCTTCCTCGTCGAGACAGACCTCGATGAAGTGATTGCCCGTCCCCAGCGTCCCGAGGTGGGTCACGTGATTCGCCTCGGCGATGGCGCGGTGCTTCTCGACGATTCTGTCGAAGCGATCCGAGAGCTCCTGTTCCCAGAGTTCGAGAACCGTTGCGGGCGGACGTCCCCAGGCCCCACGGTCGCCGCGTCCGCCGTTGTGGGTCCTGCCGTGAGGAACGGCTGCCTCGATCGCGAGCCGGAGCGGCTTCAGATCGTCGGGAAGGTCCCTTGCGAGAAGGGTGGTCCGGCTGGCGATCATCCCGCAGCCCAGGTCGACGCCCACGGCGGCCGGGATGATGGCCCGGATCGTCGGGATGACGGCACCCACCGCCGCCCCGATCCCGAGATGGATGTCGGGCATCGCGGCGACCCACTTGTAGATGAATGGGAGGCGAGCCACGTTCTTCAGCTGCGCGAGCGCCTCTGCCTCGAACGGCACGCCGCGGGTCCACGCCTTCACGGGCAACCCGCCCGGGACCTCGATCAGGTTGTAGCGAGGCTTTTCTGACATGCGATAGCTGACGGCTCGGACCGCTCTGGTCCTTGATTCTCGCTCACCCGGGGGCTCAGGCGCGGGGCCTCCGCGTGACGCTGATGTATCACTCAAAAATGAGCCATTTGAATCATCGACAGGGCGGGCGGGCGAGAGCAGACTGAGTGTGGAAAGTTCGGGTGGGGCTCCTGCGCTTTCCGGCTCCGGCGGCCTCCTTTTACCAGAGCACGCGCTCTGGGTTTTCTCAGCCGGGGCTCATCGAACACCCCTCGGGCTGGGTTCGCCCAGGGGAAAAGCTCCGGGACCGGAGAATCCAAAATCTGGTCCCGGAGCCGGTCTTTGAAACAACGTGCTGATCTCCTCTCCCCCTCGAGACCAGTTTTCTGGGTGCCCGGCGTCACCGCCCTCAACCATCCCACCCGGCGGTTCATGCCTTGCCCACGTTCCCTGCCAGGCGCCGGGCACCTATTTTTTCCCTCAGAACGAACAAGCAGTATTCCCCTCCGCCGATGGTGCGTTTGACGCGTCCAGGTGTTGGGATCGGGATTGGGCAGGGGCAGGGAGGGACAGGCAATTTCAACGAACGACTCAACGAAGTGCGGCGTGGCGCGAACGTATCGGGGAAGAACGAATCCCGTCGGGACGGGCTCAGCGTGACGCGGGGAGCCGGGGGCGGCGCGCCGCGCAGCGGCGCTGGGCCCCGGCTAATCTCCCGTCGCCCCTTCCGGGGCTCGAAGAGCTGAAAGAGAGACCGTTACTGGGCGACCGGCTCGTCGGCGAATTCGCTCGGGTCGAGATCGGACTCGGGAGGCAGCTTGGCCATTTCCTGCCTGACGAGGTCCTTGTGGTGCTCCTCCTCGCCGAGGAGTTCCTGGAAGATCTCCCGGACTCCCGGGTCGGAGACGTACTCGAGGGCCTTCTCGAAGAACTCGTAGGCCTTCGTCTCGGATTCCATCGCGACTTCCAGGGCCTGCCGAGGCGTCATGAAGGCTCTCGCCTTGTCGTATTCCGGAGCCTCGACGTCCCAGATCATCGAGCGCTTCACCCGCCTCGGCGCCTCGCCGAACATCTGCTTGCGGCGGACGCTCAGTTCCTCTCCGTGCTTGGACTCGTTGGCGGCCATGAACTTGTAGAACTCGGCCGCCTCGCTCGTGTGGTGGACCTCCATCTGGTCGGCGAACTCCTCGTAGCGCTCCCTCGCCTCCTCCTCGATGAGGATGGCGAGGTCGAGGGCGTCCATCAGGGTCAGGGTCGAGAAATCCACGTTCACTTCCATCGAGTGTTCCTTTCGTTTCGAGCCGCGGAGATTTTAGCCCGCGCCGAACCGGCAAGAAGGGCCCGGCCGGGACTTTCCGCGCGAAACCTCCTCCCGCTCGATCCGTACCTGGGTAGTGGGGGTTTGTGTCTTCGAACATCCTCCCCACAACAAGCGACGGGTTTGGGAAAGGGGACCTTGATGGCTGAGAATCCAGGAATGACACGACGGAAATTGATCGGACTGGGAACGGCGGCGGCGGCGGGGCTCGTCTTGCCAGACGCCCTTCTCACAACCGGGGAAGCCCTCGCCAAGCCGGCGGGCGCCACCCCGGGAATCGGGTACTTCGGCCGGTTCGGCGTGACGGAAAAGCTGATCCGGGACACGCTTTCCGCCGCGATGTCGCGCGGAGGGGACTTCGCCGACATCTTCTTCCAGCACCGCGTCGCCAACAGCTTCGGACTCGAGGATGGCGCCGTCAATCGCGCCTTCTCCGCGGTCCAGCTCGGCGTCGGCGTGAGGGTCGTCAAGGGCGACCAGACGGGGTACGGATTCACGGAGGATCTCTCCCCCGCCTCCCTGAAGAAAGCCGCCGAGACGGCGGCCGCCATCGCCGAGGGCCCCGCGCAACCCCTGGCGAAGAAGTTCCGCGTCGAGAGCAAGGGGGCCTCGCGCTACCCGGTCAAGGTCCGCTGGGACGAGATCGCGCCCGCCAAGAAGCTCCCCTTCCTCACGGGCCTGAACGAGCGGGTCTTTTCGGCCGATTCGCGAGTGAAGAAGGTGAACGTCTACTTCGCCGACGAGAGCAGCGTCGTCCTGATCGCCGACTCCACCGGACGCATGGTCGAGGACTTCCAGCCCATGACGTCCCTCGGCCTCAGCTGTGTGGCCGAGGCGAACGGGAAGAAGGAGCAGAACGGCTACAACGTCGCCTCCAGGGGCGACCTCGCGTACTACTCGCAGGAGAGACTCGACCGGATCGTGAGGGAAGCCGTCTCCCGGACGATGATCCTCTTTGACGCCGAACCCGCGCCCGCCGGGGAAATGCCCGTCGTCCTCGGGGCCGGAGCCTCCGGCATCCTCTTGCACGAGGCCATCGGCCACGGCATGGAGGCCGACTTCAACCGGAAAAACGTCTCCATCTACTCGGACAAGATCGGGAAACCCGTCGCCAAGCCCTTCGTCAACATCGTCGACGAGGGAACTCTCGAGGGGGCCCGGGGCGCCCTCAACGTCGACGACGAGGGGAATCCGGTCGGAAAGACGATGCTCGTGGAGAAGGGGGTCCTCACGACGTACCTTCACGACACGATCTCCGCCAAGCACTACAAGGTCAAGCCCACGGGCAATGGCCGCCGCGAGAGCTACCAGCACACGCCGATGCCTCGCATGCGGGCCACGTACATGCTGCCGGGACCGCACAAGAAGGACGAGATCATCGCCTCGGTCAAGAAGGGGCTCTTCTGCACGAACTTCTCCAACGGCCAGGTGCAGATCGGCGCCGGGGACTTCACCTTCTACGTCAAGAACGGGTTTCTCATCGAGGACGGCAAGCTCACCAAGCCGATCAAGGACGTCAACATCATCGGCAACGGCCCGAAAGTCCTCGAGATGATCGACATGGTCGCCGACGACCTCGTCATCGACGAGGGCGGCTGGACCTGCGGCAAGGACGGACAGAGCGTCCCGGTCTCGCAGGGGATCCCCACCGTGCGCGTCTCCTCGATCACGGTCGGGGGACGCGGGGCGAAGGGCTGAGGGGGAATGACGATGTCAAAGAACCCTCTCCTCGAAACCGCCCAGAACGCCATAAAGATCGCGCTTGCCAAGGGGGCCAAGGAAGCAGCCGCACGGGCCTACACGGTCCGGGACGTGGAAGTCCGCTGGCGCGATGGCAAGGTCGAGAAGGTCCAGGAGGCCACGACCAAGGGTCTGGGGCTTCAGCTCTACGCGGACGGACGGTACTCCTCCGTCACCACGAGCGACCTGAGGCCCGAGGCTGTCGAGAAGTTCATCGCCGACTCCCTGGCCATGACGAAGGTCCTGACCGTCGATCCGTTCCGGTCTCTTCCCGATCCCGAGCTCTACAAGGGCCAAGCCGCCATCGACCTGTTGCTGGAAGACCCGAAGTACGCCGACATCACGGCCCCGGCCCGGCGGCAGATCACGAGGGATCTCGAGGCAGCGGCCCGCAACGTGCCGGGCAGCTCCGCGATCCTGTCCGTGACGACCTCGTTCAACGACACCCTGGCGGAGTCCGTCCGGGTCCACTCCAACGGCTTCACCGGATCCCGCCGCGACACGTCCTTCTGGGCCGGTACCGAAGTGAGCGTGAAGGACTCGGACGGGAGAAGGCCCGAGGACTACTCGTTCGCCGGATCCCGGTTCTTCTCCTCGCTTCCCGCCATCACCGCGACCGGGGCCGAGGCCTCTCGCCGGGCGCTTTCCCGCCTCGGCGCAAAGAAGGGTGAGACGGCCGTCCTGACCATGGCGGTGGAGAGCCGTTCCGCCGGAAGACTCATGAGCACCCTCCTCGGACCGCTCTCCGGAGCCTCGATCCAGCAGAAGCGTTCGTTTCTCGAGGGCAAGACCGGGACCCAGATCGGGAGCCCGCTCCTGACGATCTCCGACGATCCGCTCATCCCGAAAGGGTTCGGGTCGAGGCTCTTCGACGGCGAGGGTCTGGCCGCGAAGGTCCTGCCGGTCTTTGATCAGGGCGTCCTGAAGAACTACTTCATCGACACCTACTATGGGAAGAAGCTCAAGGCCGCCCCCACGACGGGCGGAGTCTCGAACCTCTCCTGGAAGCTCGGAACCAAGGGCCAGGAAGAGCTCCTCTTGGACATGAAGGACGGCATCCTGGTGACCGGGTTTCTCGGGGGGAACTCCAACGGCACGACGGGTGACTTCTCGCTGGGTGTCCAGGGGTTCCGCGTGAGGGGCGGAGCGATCGGAGAACCCGTCTCGGAGATGAACATCTCCGGGAACCACCTCGAGTTCTGGAAGCGGCTCGCGGCGGTCGGGAACGACCCCTACCCGTATTCGACGCTCCGGACGCCGACTCTCGTTTTCGAGGGTGTCCAGTTCGCCGGTCTCTGAGAACGGATTTCGAAGAAACACGCTTCGGCCCGGGGCTCGTGCTCCGGGCCTTTTTCGTTCCGGCTTTGTCGCCACCCTAAATGCCCGTAGACTAGGGAAAAAGCACCCGGTTTTCGATTCTTCCAAAACTCAAAGCCGGAGGAGAGACATGAACTACCACATCGTCGGAAGCGACGGCAACGAATACGGGCCGTACAGCGCCGAACAATTGAAGGGCTACGTCGCCGAGGGCCGGATCAGCCTGACGACGCAGGCCCGCCCCGCCGAAGGCGGGGACTGGAAGCCCCTATCTTCTTACCCCGAGTTCGGCGGGGCACCGGCGGCGGCGCCGTCCGCCCCCGCTCCCGCCCTCCCGACCCCTTCCTATTCCGCTCCGTCGTATGGAGCGCCGGCCTACGCGGCGCCCTCTGCCGGCGGGTTCCCGTGGGAACTCCGCCAGACGCTCGGCTTCATGCCCGCCCTCACCGAGAGCGTCCGGATGCTGGCCCTCAGTCCGAAAGAGGCCTTCTCCAAGATCCAGGAGAAGGGGGACTTCGTGTCCCCAATGCTCTTCGGCCTCCTGGTGTCCTGGGCGGGAATCCTCGTTTCCTCGATCTGGCAGCTTCTGTTTGGAGCGTCCATGCAGTCTTTGATGCCCTCCGGCATGCGTGGCCAGATGGCGGGATCGGCCGTCCAGACCGTGGCGATCCTGGTCCTTTGGCCCATCATCTACGTCATCGCGTTGTTCATCGGCGCCGGCATCAATCACCTATTCCTTATGCTGTTTGGTGCGCTCAACACTTCTACGTCGGGCTTCGAAGGTACACTTCGGACCAACGCCTACTCGATGATCGCCTATCTGGCGTCAGTCATACCGGTGCTGGGTGGCCTCGCCACCCTGATCTGGGCACTCATCCTAATGGTCATCGGCGCTCAGGCCATGCACAAGTGCAGCCAAGGGAGAGCGATCGCTGGTATCGTCGTGCCCTATGCGCTCTGTTGTGTGTGCATGTTCGCCGTGATGTTCTTGGGCGTAGCCGCCATCATGGGCGCCGCCGGCCGCTGACCGGGCAGAAACTTGTGTGGAGCCCCTCGCGCGATCCGCCGGGGGGCTCTTTCTCATGTTGAAGCCTCCGCCATTCCCAACGAAGCGGCCCGGATTCGGTGCTGTCTGGGCCATGGCTGCGTTCTCGGCCCTCCTCGTGGGGCTTCTTGCCGCCTCCACTTCCCTCAGGGGGCTCCTCCACCTTCCGATACCCTGCGCTTTCAAGTCATTGACCGGCTTCCCGAGCGCCGGGTGCGACTCGATGAGGTCTGTCAGAGCGTTCGTTGCCCTCGACCCATGGGCGGCCTTCATCGCCAACCCGCTCTTCTCCCTGGGTCTCGTGCTCTTCGTCGGCGGCGGGCAGCACTCCCTCGTCTCGCTTCTGGCTGCGAGAGCGGTGAAGACGCCAGCAACTCCCCTATCGTGGTTCCGCTGGACCCTCGTGGCGACCGTAGGCTTGACCCGGGCCTGGATGATCTTCGACAGGCGCTGACATCGACGATACCTTCAGATGGGGACTCGCGCCGATGGGTTCCAGCCCTCCACCCCAGGAGAAGCTTGGCGATTCTATCTGGGCCTAGGGTCGAGAGCACCGTTCAGCATAGAACGGTTCAGATCCCCAGTCGACAAGCGTTTCTCGACGCGTCGGGCAGCGGCGAGCACCGAGGATGGCATGGCAGCACCCATCAGGAGTCCCCAGACGCCGCCGTACAGAGGGTTTCCAATGACGGCGCCGAAAACAACGGCCCAGCCGCCAGTCGAGTAGCAACCAGAATTGTGCATCTCTTCCTGTACGCGCATAGAGAAGTAGACAGCGCCAAACCAGGGAAGAAGTACAAGCAACTTAAGTGGCGTCAGGATGGGCGCGAGGACAGCTGCGAGATCGGGGTCGATCACCCTGGCCAGGATCCAAAACGAAAGCTGAAGAAGCAGGACGCCGCCATAGCTCAACCCATAACGCCGGTACCACTTCCTCAACTCCGCTTTCGCCACAAGCCATGGGATCTGCGGCGGCGGAATGAGGTGGGCATCCGGAGGAGTTGTGACTTCGGAGGACTTGAACACTTCTGGAGAATTCGAGCCAATAGCAGGTTGCGACGATACGGCGTCCTTCGGAGGTGGAGGAGGTGCGCAGGGAGCCATACCAGCCGTGGGACAGCCGCAGTGTGGACAGGCCAGCGCTTTCGTCGAGACGGAGTGACCACATTCCAGACATGCGATGATTGACATCGTCGGCCTCGTCTATTCAGCGGTTCCAAGCAGCGCACACAGTGGGATGACTTATAGTATCGATCATACTTCTCCTCCTGCCACCATGGTGGGCGCCAACCCTCATGAAGTCTCCAGTATCCCTGGCAAAGTCATGACCGGCGAAGTGGCTACACAGGAGGCAGAGGCTGAATAGGCGGAATCCTCGCGAATTCCATGCGTCGTCCGAGCGCGCACCATGCAGGTTCTCCCGGTCTGTAGGAAAGAGTGTTGAGATCTATGCGGCGTTCGGATAGCCACTTCCGGATGACTTCTCCGTCGACCGGGCCATACGGCTGCCCGCCGTTCACTACGAGATAATAAGGGAGGCCTACAGGGTGCGGCGCTGGCAGACCGGCTCGAACTAGTAGTGTACTCCCCCACCCGCCGGCGAAGGAGGCGGCTCGCTGCGATCTGATCCGCTGGTTGACCATCTCGCACTCTCCGTACACGCTGACCATCCCCCAGATCCAGAGGCCGAAAAGGGGCAAGAGGAACACGCAAGTAAACACAGCCAAGGGAAGGCACAAGGTGTAGACGATCACGAGGGCAATCCCCCGAGAGACCTGCCCAATGTAGATGTTTCCTGCGCCGGTCCACAGGAAGTTCAGCAGAACGGCGATTGCTGGATCTCGCTCGCGCTCGTGCAAACCGGAGACGCCAGCGGGTGGCAAGATCGCGCTTGCCGCATGCGGGGGGGGCGGGGGAGGCGGAGGTGGTGTCCCGTTCGAGGGCGAGTTCGTCAAGCCAGTTGGCCGAGTGTATCCGCACGAGCATCTTCCGGAGTCCGATGGCGGTTCCTGGTTGCAGTTTGGACACGGCATACGTCACCTCGCTCGGAGCATGCTAGGTCTCGAGATTGCCCACAGTGGCCTTCCGGCGGCACTACCTACCCTCCGCTTCGCTGAGTCTGCCGAAAGGGTCGGCGCGCTGCCCAGGGGACGACCCATCCGAGCGCCGCGCCGGTGAAGACCGCCCTGCCCTGACTTTGAGACTGCTGGGATCTGCCGTACCCGAGCGATCTGCAGGGTTCCACTGATCTTGCAGACAGAAGCCGACTTCCGGACTCCCGTCACGCTGTTTCGGAGCCTGGTTCGATAAAGTACATAGAGACCGCTGCGCCCGCTAAACGCCATTCTATCGGCTGCAGTGCATGCGGCATTAGGTGATCCCTTATCCCGCGATTCGCTTCGTGACGGAGGCCAGCGGTCATTGCTAGAGATAGCCCTCACCACTAGTCGAGTATAGCCCAGCGCGCAGGTTGCGATGCCCTGGAACATCTCCACACCCCCGCTCGCCTGAGTGGCGTTCCGAGCCGAGCATGTCACCGTCAGGTCTCGAAGGTCCAGGAGAAGGCGGACTATGGCTCCCCGATGTTCCTCGAACTGGTGATGCCGTGGGCGGGGCTCATCGCCTCGTCGATCTGGCTGCTCGCGTCCGTCGCCCGGTGGCAATCGATAATCTCCCCTCGATGCGCAGCGGCATGGCCGCCGTCGGCGTTCCGGCCGCCATGAAGGTCAGAATGATACTCAGCTACCCGATCATTTGGGCTATGGGCTTCCTCATCGGAGCCAGAATCCCTCACAGCCGCTTCATGATCGTGGGGGGCTGACCAACTTCACGTCGGGGATCGAGGGAAAACTCCGGCTAACGGTTCCTCTTGCGGCTGTGGCCTGGTTTGCTATCGTCGTGCCTCGCTCCCCGTGCGAGGGGCTCTTCTCTTTGATGACGCCAACCGCTCCCCCGTTCCCCACTCGCAAGCCGGGCTTCGGATCCGTCTGGGCACTCGCGACGGTCTCGGCACTCGTGCTCGCCACCCTCGCCGCCTTCACGCCGCTGAAGCGGCTGCTCCACCTCGGAATCCCCTGCACGTTCAAGGCGCTGACGGGAATCCCCTGCGCGGGGTGCGGATCGACACGCGCTCTTCGAGCCTTTCTCGGTCTCGACCCGTGGACCGCGTTCGTCTCGAACCCACTCTTTTCCACCGGGGTTGTGCTCTTCCTCGGAGGGGGCCTCTTCGCCCTCGGTTCCGTCCTCGTGGGCCGCGAGATGAAGGAGCCCCCCACGGCTCCAGCCTGGGTCCGCTGGGTCCTCCTCTTCGCCGTCGCCGTCAACTGGGCCTGGTTGATCTTCGACGGACGCTGACATCGACTATGGTGCTAATAGACGGGGGGAATCGCTGACCGGTTCCAGCCTCCCAACCAAAAGTGAATCTTGTGGTGACGTCATCTGGGTTTTGCGTCCCGCCCGACCTTGCGCCCAGGTGGATCCAAATCCCCGGTTGACAAGTGTTGCTGATCGTGGAGGAGTGAGGGTCTCTGGTCAAGGGTCCGCAGGGCGGTTGGTGGAGGCGGGAACGGAAGGGAGCTTTGAGCGGAGATAGGGGACTTGGGCGGATCCCTCCCCCTTTCTCCACTGATTTCCGTTAACCGAATGTCTCATTCTTGTTGACACGCTCCGGCTCCGTTTCTGTCTCACGGATTATTGGCACGGAGGGCGGTGCCTGCGGACGCTCTGCCGGTATCGGGGATCAGGTGGGAAGTGGTTGGGCGAGCCGCCTGGCGAGAAGAAGCCGGAGCCCCAAATCCCGATGCTAGGTGAAGCGAGATCCTGCGCTCCGAGGCGTGGATCCTGGTTCCGAGTTTCAGGATCGTGGTTGGCTTGGCGATGCTAGACGAATGGCGACATCGCACAAGACTATTTCCTCTTCAGGGCCGACTCCGGATAACGGACGAATTCTCCATCCATGAACACGATGTCGGCGGCGTGGGAGCGGGTCGCGCCCTTAGGATAGTCCCTTGCGGAACTCCGTTCCCAGTTGCCGTCTTCGCCGGCGCTGGAAATGCTGTAGTTGCTGAGGCCCTCGCCCCAGACTTCGTAACGCAAGGGCTGGTCCCATCCATCGGAGATTGGCATGACTTTGATGTAGGTCGGGAAGAGGTACTCCCGGAGTTCCGTGGCCGACCTGGCCGGGGGATAGCGGTTGTTGTCGACCGCGTAGGACTCGACGGCAATCGCGATGGATCTGATGTCTCCCATTGTCCGGCGCTGCTTGGACGCTTGGATGCGGTCAATCAGTTCCCGATTGAGGTAACCGATGCCGACGTTCAGGATGCCAATCCCGATCACTGCGAGCGCGATCCAGAGTCCAATCGATCTTGCAGGCCGACGAGCCGCGGGTGAGCTTTGGGCGGGGGGCGCAGAGGCTGGTACGGACTGAGTAATCAAGGGGGGCGGGAAC
The DNA here is from genome assembly GCA_022071945.1 of Thermoanaerobaculia bacterium. Lineage (GTDB taxonomy): Bacteria > Acidobacteriota > Thermoanaerobaculia > UBA5066 > UBA5066 > JAJVIN01. The sequence continues at coordinate 123,203 of JAJVIN010000029.1, forward strand.
GGGGCATCATCGGCGGTGCATTGAGGAATCAGCCGAGAGTATGCTCTCAGGTCGAGCACATAAGTACCGAGGCTCAGGATATCGGCCGAACGGACGGTCGCTCTTTGCACACGGTAGCCGTTTACAAATGTCCCATTCTCACTGCCCATGTCGATGATCTCGTACACGTCGCCCCCGAGATGGCGAATGCCGACGTGAGAAGCGGAGACTTGCGAATGAGGGACTACAATATCAGCTGGCTGTTGGCGCCCGATGACAATCATTGCTGGCTCCCTTGGTGAGTGCCAAGCCCAATCAGTGCCAAGACGAAGAGGACGCGGGATTGCGTTAAGGCTGTTGACCTGGAAGTGCGGCGTCAGGCCGGATGGTCGTAAACCGGTAGAGCATCACAGGTGTGAGCCAGTCGATGGCCTCATCGAAGAGGAGCCGGGGCGCAGTCGCGGATAGATGCATCTCGATCCTGTCTCGAAGGCGACGGCTGAAACACTGGTCGGTTTCAGAGGCGGGCATGTCGAGGGTCCGATCGTCGGATGAGAGGAAGACGCCGACATTCTCCCATTCGGCTTCCTCCATGGTGCTTCGGCGTTTCACGTACACATGCGTCATGAGATTCCCCCTAGGGGTCCAGAGTTGGAATCATACAATGGGGTTTGCCCAGAAACACTGGCAAGGGTGAGCCCAAGCCGAGCAGAACGCCGAGCCTTCTCGAAGATCCAGGAGAAGGGTGACTACGTCTCTCCGATGCTCTTCGGCCTTCTCATGTCGTGGGCAGGCTTCATCGCCTCGTCGATCTGGCAACTCCTCTTCGGCGCCTCGTGGCAGTCGATGATGCCTGCCTCCATGCGGGGCGGGATGAGCGGCGCCGGAGCCTCGGCCGCCATGACCATCGGGATGATGATCATCTACCCCATCATCTACGCGATCGGGCTCTTCATCGGAGCCGGCATCCTGCACGTCTGCTTCATGATCGTCGGAGGCCTGACGAACTCGACCTCCGGTTTCGAGGGGACCCTCCGGCTGACGGCCTACTCAGGCGTCGCCCAGCTGGCCAACGTCGTTCCGTTCCTGGGAGGTCTCGCGGCCGCCGTCTGGGGATTGATCCTCCTCGTGATCGGAGCCCAGACCCTTCACAAGACGACACAGGGCAAGGCGATAGCCGCCGTCCTGATCCCCGTCGCGATCTGCTGCGTCTGCGTCATCATCGCCATCATCGGGGGCGCCGCCGCCATCATGGGCGCCGCGGGCCGCTGAGCAAGAGCCGGTCGTTCCGAGCCCCTCGTGCCTCGCGCCGGGGGGCTTTTGCTTCTTGAACCCTCCACCTTTTCCCTCCCGGCGGCCCGGCTTCGGCGACATCTGGGCCCTCACGACCGTCCTCGCCCTTCTTCTCGGCGTTCTTTTGGCCGTCACACCGCTGCGGCGTCTTCTTCACCTCGGAATCCCCTGCACGTTCAAGTCCGTCACGGGCATCCCGTGCGCGGGATGCGGCTCCACGCGGGTGCTCCGGGCTTTCCTCTCGCTCGACCCCTGGGCGGCCCTCATTGCCAACCCGTTGTTTGCCCTGCTCGCCCTTCTCTTCGTGGGGGGCGGACTCTTCGCGCTCTTTCGAGTTTTCGCGGGCAAGCCGCTCTCCGAGCCGGCCACGCCTCCGGCCTGGTTTCGCTGGGCCCTCATCACGGCCGTGGGTCTCAACTGGCTCTGGCTCGTCATCGACGGACGCTGAAACCTCCCAGTTCCCTTCGCCTCTGCTCCGGGGCATGATTGGCGTCGAGCCCAAGACCGTAGGCCCCGACCTCTCACCCGAACAACTGCAGGCGTCCTCGCTTTTGGCGACCCTGCCCAAGGAGGTACACGATGCCCCGTTCTCGTTCCCGCCTGACCCACCTCGGAGAGGCGTTCCTTCTCCTGACGATTCTCCTGGTCCCCTTCAGTCTCTTGGCTGACTCCTCACCCTCCCTTCAGCGCCAGGCCAAGAGCGTTCCCCACTACCCGCGGCTGACGGGCGCCCTCGAGCAGGTCCTCGAGAGCCCGGACCCCCTCGAGGCCGCTCCGCGTAGCGGCTTCCGCGTGTTCGAGAACCGGATCCAGGTCCACATCGATTGCACATCAGAAGAAGCGGCCCGCTCCGTCGTGCGGGTCCTCGAGATGGGCTCGGCCGACTCGATCCTCAACCTCGACCGGCGCGTGCAGGCCTGGGTTCCCCCCTCTCTCCTCCACACGCTCGCCGCCCTCGAGGGGATCACCAGAATCGACCGGCCGGTCTACTTCACCCGGCCGCCGGTTGCGCCCCTGGCCACCCGGCGGGCGCTCGATCCGGCTCCGACCGCCGGGAGCTACATGACAGAGGGGTTCGCCGCCATGAACGGTCCCGCCTGGCACACCGCGAGCATCACGGGCCAGGGTGTGAACGTCGGGATCATCGACAGCTTCTGGGGATACGAGAACCTCCTTGGCGGAGACTTGCCGCCCTCCTCGAAGGTCGAGTTCACAAAGGTCGGGGGCGGGGCCCGGGACCAGTCACCCCACGGGACCGCCTGCGCCGAGATCATCTATGACATCGCCCCCGGGTTGAACCGCATGTACCTGATGGAGATCTCCTCGATTCTCGACGCGGAGAACGCCATCCAGTCGCTTCAATCCAAGGGCGTCAGGCTGATCTCGGCGTCGATCGGCTTTGACAACGTCACGCCCATGGACGGGAACGGTCCGCTCATCACGGCCCTCGCCAACTTCAAGAGTGCCGGAGGCCTCTACGTCGCGGCCGCCGGCAACGAGCGGAAGAAGACCTGGTGGGGGACCTTCCGCGACCCCAACGGCAACGAGGCGACTTCCTTCAGCTCGACCAGCAACGACGAGGTCAACGAGTTCGTCCTCGAGGATGGCAACACGATCGACTACCCGGCCGGAAAAGCGATAGCGGTCAAGCTCACCTGGAACCAGTGGAGCTCGCCCCAGACCGACCTCGACCTGTGGCTCGTGAGGCTCGACACCAGTGACAACCAGTGGAAGGCCGTGGCGAAGTCGGAGGAATACCAGACGGGACAGTCCACCCAATCTCCGTTCGAGAAGATCGAGTACACGACCGACCGGTCTGGGCGCTACGGCATCGTCGTCTGGCGCACCAACTCGGGCCCGTCCAACGTCGACATGCACCTCTACTTCACGCAGAGTTACTCGGACGTGAGGATGAAGTACACGACCGCCAGCATGTCGCTGAGCTACCCCTCCGACGACGCCAACACCTTCGCCGTGGCCGCGCTCGACGCCAAGAGCCCCTACAACCTCGAGTCCTACTCGTCGGCCGGCCCGACCGCCGGTTCGGGTGGGTCGATCTCGGGGGGCCGGCGCAAGCCCGACATCGCCGGGTTCGCGAACGTCTCCACGGCTTCCTACCAGTCCCTCTTCAACGGCACGTCCGCCGCCACACCCCACGTCGCGGGCGCGTCTGCCTTGACATGGTCCGCCAACCCGGGCTGGACCGCAACACAGGTCCGGTCCTTCCTCGAGGGCCGCGTGGTCGACATGGGTACCGCGGGTGCCGACAACGACTACGGCTATGGACGCCTGTGGCTCGGCTCGCCTTCCGCCACCACCACGCGCACCTTGACGGTCTCGAAAGGCGGTTCGGGCTCCGGAACGGTCTCCAGCAGCCCGGCCGGGATCAGCTGCGGCGGAACATGCAGCGCCAGTTTCTCGGACGGCACCGCCGTCACCCTGACGGCAACTTCATCCTCGGGTTCCACCTTCGCGGGCTGGGGCGGCGCCTGCTCGGGAACCGGCAGCTGCCAGGTTTCCATGACCAGCGACCGGACGGTCACGGCCACCTTCAACGCCTCGGGTGGCGGCGGCCAGGAGATGTTCCTCTCTCAGGACCGCGTGGCCATCAGCCTGACATGGCGCAACCACTACAACGGCGCCAGCGGAAACGGGACGCCCGTCAAGCAAATGGACCAGTACGGGTACTTCTGGTTCGACTCGGCGACCAACCCGGAGGTCTTCGTCAAGGTCCTCGACTTCGGCGGGACGAACTATCTGGTCTTCCACAGCGCCCTGTCGGACCTCGAGTACACGGTGAACTTCAGGGTGATCCGGACGGGCCAGGTCTACTCGTTCAACCGGCCCCCGGGCTCCGTCTGCGGCCTTGCGAACGGCGACACGGTCCGCAAGTGAATTCGTGGCCCGGGCGGAAACGCCCGGGCCTTTTCCCTCGAGGCGGTCTACTTCGACGGTATCAGCTTCAGCGAGGCGGAGTTCATGCAGTAGCGGAGCCCCGTGGGCTGCGGCCCATCCGGGAAGACGTGGCCGAGGTGGGCGTCACACCGGGCGCAGAGGACCTCGGTCCTCTTCATCCACAGCATGCTGTCGTCCTCTTCCTTCACATTGAGAGCGTCGATGGGGGCCCAGAAGCTCGGCCAGCCGGTTCCCGAGTCGTACTTCGTCTTCGCGTCAAAGAGAGGGAGATCGCAGCAGACGCAGACATAGACACCCGGCGTCTTCGTGTGGGCGTACTCGCCCGAAAACGCCCGCTCCGTCCCCTTCTTGCGCGTCACCTGGTACTGGAGGGGCGTCAGCTGCTTCTTCCATTCCTCGTCGGTCTTCACTACTTTCTGCATGGTCCTGCTGCTTCCTTTTGCCGGAGCGGGGGTTTCCGCCGGAGCGGGGGCTGACTCGACGGGACCGGCACATCCCGCCATCACCAGGAACCCGCCCATCATCAGAGTCGCGAACCTTCTCATATCACCTTCCAGCGCCCGGGGGCGTCTTGGGGAGCTCCGGATCCCCGGTACCTGAAGGGATGGCGATCGGGGCTCATCGGTTACACGCCCGAAGCCTTCCTCCATCCCCGGAGGCTTCTTGCTACGATGACCGGGCCGTGACGGATCCCAGCCCCCTCTACCTCAGCCGGCGGTTGGATGTCACCACCCGGGGCCGCGGCCTGTACGAGATCACGTCCGACGTCGTTCGTTTCGTTTCCGACAGCGGGATCCGGACAGGACTCTGCGTCGTGTTCTGCCGGCACACCTCCGCGAGTCTCCTGATCCAGGAAAACGCCGACCCCTCGGTGAAGACCGACCTCCTCGACTGGCTGGCCCGCGTGGCTCCGGACTCGGAATCTCTCTACCAGCATGACAGCGAGGGCCCGGACGACATGCCTTCGCACATCCGTTCCGCCATCACCCGGACGAGCGAGACGATCCCGATCGACAACGGGCGGCTCGTCCTGGGGACCTGGCAGGGGATCTACGTTCTCGAGCACCGGACCCTGCGGCACAGGAGAGAGGTCGCCCTTCATCTCCAGGGCCTCCCCTGAGGGCCACGAATGAGGGCCTCATCTGATTTGAGGGGCGAGACTCCGGCCCGGATCTGAAGCGACGCGATCCGGCCTCAGCGCAGGCCCTGAAAGCTCACGGTGACCCGCTCGCGTCCCGGGAACGACGCCAGGGTCTGGCGATCGGTGACCTTGCCCTCACCCGAGAAGAAGTAAGGCCGGAGAGTCTCCTCCCGGCCCGTGCCGAAGGCGAAGTGAAGCGTTCCCGGCTTTCCGTGCAGTTCCTGGGCCGTCAGGTACATCACGAGCGCGTGCTCCGCCGAGTGGTAGCCATTCTTCCAGAGGTGAGCCTTCCACCTCTTCTTCGAGGCGTCATAGGGGCTAGCCGAACCCCAGACCTCCCCGTGTTCGGGATCGACGAGGACCTCGAACCAGCACTCGGCCGTCCTCTCGAGATAGCCCGTGAAGGCGCGATCCTCCAGGGCGAGTGTCGCGGCAGCCTGATCGAGCTCCGCGAAGGTCCACCACGAGAGCCAGACGTCCAGGCTGCCGTCCCGCCTCAGTCCGGAAGCCCAGCAGCCGGTGTCGGGCATGTAAGCCTTCTCGAAAACGGCCGGAGCGTGGGCCCTGGCGAAGTCGACGAGGTCCTTCTGGCCCGTCAGGCGGCCCACCCGCTCCAGCATCCAGAGCGACTTGATCGTGTGGCCGAAATCCGTGTGGTGAGAGCCGAGGACACGGTCATCCGGATCGTGGAGGGACCCCCAGAAAAGACCGTGCTCGGGGGCAAAGAACCGGTCCTTGATGATGTGCGAGAGCCGCGCGAGATCCCGTCTCCACTCTGACTGGTGAGGCTCGGGGAGAATCGGGGTCAAGAGGAGCATGTAGGCGTTGATCTGGTCGAGCTGGGCGACGAGTTCTTGCCTCTTGACCTCCGTGGCCACGCCCTCGCGGGTCCATCGGAGCATTCCCCACTTCTCGTCCCAGAAGGTCTCGAAGATGTGCGTCTTCAGCCGGAGGATGTCCGAGAGGACCTCGGAATCGCGCGTCAGGTAATAGTAGAAGGCCATTCCGAGCTGGGCATAGGCGAGGTCCTGCGTCGTTCTCTCGAGAACGGGCGGTCCCCCAACGCCGTTCTTCCAGTAGGTCACGCTGCTGCCGGTGCCTCTCTCGAGGGCGTGAGTCCGGATGTAATCGACTCCGGCCCGTGCAAGCTCCAGCATCTTCTCGTCGCCGGTGAGGTGGTAGGCGACGCCATAGAAGAACGTCTGCCGCGACTTCATCCGGGTGTACTCGCGATCCATCTTCTGACTGATCCAGACCCCCGAATAGGCGAGGTCGGCGCAGGGCAGCTGGGGATCGACGAGGGTGCCGTCGTCGCAACGGAACGTGGGAAAGTTGCCGGCGGGCGACCCGAGAGCGTTTTCCTGAGTCCAGAAGGGAACGAGATCCTTCTCGAGGTGCGCAACCCAGCGCTCCCCGGCAAGGACGGGACCGGCACGCAGGGGCTCCTTTTTCTTGCAAGCCCAGGGCGCGAGGACGAGGACCAGGAGAATCGGGACGAACCGCCTCATCGGGGAACGATTCTAGGCCGGCCCGGAGCCGGCCCCGGCGGCCCCAGCCTTATAAGGCTTCCAAAAAGCGCCGCCCCCTTCTCGTTGGCGTGCCATGTGGCTGCCGGACCCGGGGATAATGGTCGGGAACCGCCGGCGCCGCGCGAGCGGCTCCACCCGGTCGATCCCACTGCCGGAGATTCCTGATGCGGACCCTTCTCGGCGCCCTTGCCGGCCTCGCCCTGTTCCTGCCCGCGATGGCCCAGGAAACCTCGCCCTACACGCGGACCTTTCACTTCGAGATCAAGGCCCCGGCCGCGAGCTCCGTCGTTCTCAAGGGAAAGGCGGCCGGTGCTCCCGTCGAGATCCCGCTCCGCAAAACGCGAGGCGGCGACTGGTTCGTCAACGCCGACCTCCCTGTGGGCCGGCTCGAATACGTCTTCGTGGTCGACGGTTCTCCCGTCCTGGACGAGCAATCGCCGGCCGAGGACGACGGGAAGGGCGGGCTGCGCTCCTTCTTCCTGATCGACGACGACCGCGATGCCCAGCCGCTGGACTCCGGCACCGGCGGGCGCGTGGAGCGAAGAGAGGTTCCGAGCAAGGCTCTGGGACGAAATGTCCCGGTGAACGTCTACACGCCGCCCGGCTACGAGACGAAGTATGGCTATCCGGTCCTCCTGCTCCTCCACGGCTTCGAGATGAACGAGTCCCAGTGGCTGACGGGGGGCATCGCGAACTACCTGGACCGCTTCATCCTGTCCGGCGAGTTCCCGCCCGCGGTGGCCGTCATGCCCGGAGTGCCGAGCGACTTCTACACGGGCAAGACCGAGGAGTTCATCACGAAAGAGCTCTTCAAGTGGCTTCGAAAGAACTACTCGCTCCAGAAGGCGGCGACCCAGAACGCCGTGGGAGGGATGTCGATGGGGGGCTTCGGGGCCTTCTCTCTCGCCTACCGGCACCCGGAGCTCTTCGGACACGCCATGATCCTCAGTCCGGGGACTCGCGACACCACGTTCCTCGACCAGCTCGACCGCGACCTGCGAGACCGACGGAAAATCGAAGCCACCCTGGACATCCGCTGCGGAAAGGGCGACACACTCGTCCTGCCTTTTGCACAGGGTCTGGAAGCGGTCCTGGCGGCACGCAAGGTGCCCCACCGCTACGAGGTCACGCGGGGGGGACACGACTGGGACTACTGGAGGAGCGTCCTGAAGCCAGCTCTGTCCGAGGTCGCGAAGTCCTTCAAGAAGCCGATTCTCTGAAGGTGACGGCTCGCAAGCACGCGAGCCACTCGCCAGTTGGCGAGCCGTCGAGTCACGCGGGCGGGAATCAGCCTCCTCAGACGAGCTTGAGGAGGTGTCCCATCTTGGACTTCTTGGTGGCCAGGTACTTCCGGGAGGTCTCCGTGGGGGGGATCTCGATCGCGACGCGCCCGACGATCTCGAGACCGAACCCGTCGAGGGCGACGTACTTCGCGGGGTTGTTCGTCAGGAGCTTCATCTTCCTGACTCCGAGATCCCTGAGGATCTGGCAGCCGATCCCGTAGTCGCGGACATCCGCCTTGAAGCCGAGCTTCTCGTTTGCCGCCACGGTGTCGAGCCCCTGCTCCTGGAGTTCGTAGGCCCGGAGCTTGTTGAAGAGGCCGATCCCGCGCCCTTCCTGGAGGAGGTAGAGAAGGACGCCGCGCCCTTCCTTGTCGATCATTTCCAGGGCCTTCTGGAGCTGCTTGCCGCAGTCGCACCGGTCGGAGCCGAAGACATCGCCGGTCAGGCACGAGGAGTGGACCCTCACGAGGATCGGTTCGTCCTCGGGGATCTCTCCCTTCACCAGGGCCACGTGTTCCTCGTTTGTCACTTCCGAGCGGTACCCGACGACGCGGAACTCGCCGAATCGCGTTGGGAGCTTGGGCGCGGCCACGCGGAAGACGAGGCGCTCCGTCCTCATCCTGTACCGGATGATGTCCGCGACGGAGACGATCGGGATCCCGTGCTTTTCGGAGTACTTGAGGAGATCGGGCACCCGGGCCATGGTGCCGTCCTCGTTGAGGATCTCGCAGATGACGGCGCCCGGGTAGAGGCCCGCGATCTTGGCCAGATCGACGGAGGCTTCCGTCTGCCCGGCCCTCTTCAAGACACCCCCGCGGCGGGCCCGGAGCGGGAAGATGTGGCCAGGCTTCAGAAGGTCGTACGGCTTCGCCTTGGGGTCGACGAGAGTCCGGACGGTGGCGGCCCTGTCCGAGGCGGAGATGCCGGTCGTCGTCTTGCCGCGCGCCTCCACGGAGACGGTGAACGCCGTTCCATAGTTGGACGTGTTCTGTTCGACCATGGGGTGCAGATCGAGGTCAGCGCACCGCTCCTCGGTGAGCGGGACGCAGATGAGACCTCGTCCCTCTCGCGCCATGAAGTTGATGGCATCGGCGGTCGTGTGTTCGGCCGCCATGCAGAGGTCACCCTCGTTCTCCCTGTCTTCGTCGTCGACGATGATGACAAATTTCCCCTGCCGGTAGAACTCGGCAGCCTCGGGAACAGTGACAAAGCCCACGTGTCTTACCCCCGGAACCCCCGGGCGGGAGCTCCAGCGTCGATTCTACCGGCTCGCGTCCTCGCCGGCTGGCGGTGGGACGTCACGGATCGGTTTTGTGTCCACGTCGGGAGGCTTCGGTCCGGGCGGATTGAGGACGGAACGCTTGTTGACCTCTCGCACGAGCGTTCTGAGGAACACCTCGAACTGGTTGGCGGCGGGGAGAAAGGCTCTCGGAGCCCGGTCGCGGGCGAATCCGCTGTGGAACCGCTCGAAGAGCGACCAATCCTTGAACATCAGGAACTTCATCGACCCGCGCCTGAAGGAGTCGAGGGCATCGAGCGTCTCTTTCAACGACTTTTTCTGGGGGTCCCGCTGGAAGTTCCCGACGATCTCGATGAGGCTCCAGAGGTCCTCGCGCAGCTTGAGGCTCTGGTCCCGTCGGGTGCTGTAGTCGGGAAAGAGCGCGCGGCCGTCCACCTCCGTCGAGAACGTCTCGGCCAGCCCGATGATGTTCTGCTGGAAGAGGTCCTTCAGGATGCCGGCGGCGTCCTCCATCCGCGAGAAGATCAGTTTCGGGTCCTTCATCAGGGCGACGTCGACGAGGCCGAGCTCCATGACCTTCCGGACTTCCATCTCCGTCGAGAACACGAGCCGCTCGAGGCTCTCGTACATCCCCGAGTTCTCTGGAAACCGCGGCAGGAGCCGGCGCCTGATGAACCGGCAGAGGCTGTCGGCCTCGCTCTTCATCAGGCTGAAGACGAGCAGGGCGCGCTTGGCCGACGCGGGGGAGGCGATGGCCTCCTTGATCTTCTCCGTGTACCTGAGGTTCCTGAGGAGTTGAACGAAGAGAGCCGCGAGCGTGCTCTTTTGCGCCGGTTCCGGCACGTTCCCGAGAACTCTCGAGAACGTCTGCTTGGAGTTCCTGTCGAGAACGGGTTTGAGATTCTCCCGGAAGAGGACGCCCAGATTCGAGTCGCTCTTCAGCGTGCTGATCAGGATCCGGCCCGTCGAGAGATAGGTCTGCAGGGCCAGGAACGGAACGCGCGAGAGCTCGTCGAGGACTCTGGAGAAGTCGTCCAGCTTCTCGATCGCGAGGGCCATCTCGGCCTCGGCCGTCGTCCTGCGTCTTTGGGGATCGGCCTCGCCGGGGCGGGCGACCTGGGACTCGAGGTAGACGAGGAAGGAGCCGAGATCTTCCTTCCCCTCGCCCAGAAGGTGGGTCGTCAAGAGACCGAGGTGGGCCACTCCGAGCCTCACCACCGCCAGCTCCTCGACGAAGTTCTTCAGCGACGCATGCGTCCTCTCGAACGGGGAGAGTGGAAGGCAGTCGAGCACGAAAAAGCGCTCGATTCCCTTCAGCCACATCTCCATCTCGAACAGGTAGTCGTACTTCATCCGGTTCGAGAACAGGGCTGAACTCTCGAGAACACTGAAGCGGGACATCTGGGGTCAGTCTAGCGCTTCGGACCGCCTATCTCCAGCCGGGATGCCAGAGTCCTCTCACCCGGTGCCACGCGCCAGACCCTCCCCGCTCTCGCGGGGCGAGGGCCCCCCACCACCATTCAGCCGCGCACCCGCCAGGAGGGCGGCCTGTCTTCGATGCCGGATTCAAGATCCCCGGGACGCCGGCCCGCCGGCCCTGCCGTTCAGAACGGATACCCGATGCTGAAGTTGACCGCGCCCGCGTCTTCCTCCGGTCTGCGGTCGAGCTTGAAGCCGTACTCGAGCCTGACCGGCCCGACGGGGCTCATGTAGAAGAGACCGGCTCCCGCTCCGTACCGGATGTCGCCGAACCTCACCGCTCGAGGCGAAAGGAACGAGTTGCCCGCGTCGGCGAAGAAGGTGAGGCCGAGGCCCCCAAAGACCGGGACCCGAAGCTCCACGTTGCCCAGAACGAGAGCATTGCCACCGATTCCCTGACCCTCCGAGAGCGTCTCGCCCTCGATCCCGAGATCGTCGAGCGGGAAGGCCCTGTGGGTCGAGCGTCCGCCCGCGAAGAACCGCTCGATGACGGGGACCTCGAGGTTCGGAAGGCACTGAGGATTCGTCTCGGCAGTGCAGGCCTTGAAGTTCCAGAGAGTACCGACCCTGAGGGCGCCGGCCAGCCTGAGCTTCCCGAGCGGGTGAACGTAGGTCGCCATGCCGTACACCTTGAAGAAGTCGGCATCGGTGTTCAGGATGGGGACGGCCAGCTTGACGTCGGCCGCCAGAAGCCCTCCCCGGCTGGGGTCGATCGCGTCGTCCCTCCTGTCGAAGGTCACCGAGCTGCCGACGGACGAGATCTTGGCGGGACGGTCCTGTTTCTCCAGCGAGGGGTCGTCCTGCAACGGGTTGACGATCTCCCACTGAAGGCGGGCCGTCGCCTTCACGGAAGGGCCGAATCTCCTCTCCACCTCGACGAAGGTTCCCCGTCTCTCGATCTCGAACTGGGAGCGGAAGTATCGGGACCAGAAGACCGCGAGCGAGACGGGAAGCTGGCTTCCGAATATCGCACGTTCCTGGAAGCGGGCGAGCAGCCGGCTGTCCCGGAGCGAGTAGCGGCCCTCGATCGTGCCGAGGAGCGCCCTGCCGAAGAGGTTCCCATCCGAGATCGAGAGCGAGATTCTGGGCGTCAGCTCCCGGTCGGAGGCGGCCGTGTTGTATTCGGCACCGATTCCGTACAGGAGGCTCCAGGGCTTCGATTCGGCCAGGTCGATCAGAACGGTCCGGGAGCTGGCGCCCGGATCCGGCGGCAAGCTCGCCATGTCGATCCGCTCGAAGATGCCGAGGCGAGCCAGGTTCTGTTCTGTGGCCGTCAGCTTCGAGAAGGTGAACGGCTTGTTTTCCTGGTGAGCGAACTGGTCCCGGATCACCGTGTCGACCGTCGAGGCCGTTCCTCGAACGACCGTCTTGCCGAAGGTGAGGGGGGATCCCTCGAAGATCCGGTAAACGACATCCACGAGGAGGCCAGCCTCGTTCTCGCCCGCGGGCTCCGACACGCCATCGATCCGGGCATCGACGAACCCCTTCTCGGCGTAGACGGAGCGGATGAGGGCGACATCCGCATCGACGGTGCCGGGGTCGAAGGGCCGTCCCGGGATGGCGGAAAGGCCTGGGTTTTCAAGGACACCGGGAATGGTGATCGCCCCCTCGAACCGGCGGTTGCGAATCGTGGCCTTCTTGCCTTCCTCGATCGGGAAGACGACGTCGAGAAGGAATGGGTGGCGCGAATCCGTCACCTCGGGGGCAAGGATCCGGGCATTCGCGTAGCCCTTTTCCCGGTACAGAGACGAAAGCGCGTTCTGATCCGAGGCCAGCTGCCGGTTCAGAAAGCGGCCCGACGTCAGGAGGCCCCGGGGACGCGTCTCGATGACGGCCAAGAGCTCACTGTGTGACAGGGCCGCATGGCCCCGAAAACCAATGCTTGCGATCGCGTAGCGTTCTCCCCGGGAGACCTCGAACCTCACCTTCTCTTCTCCCGGCTCGTTGCTGAACGTCACGTCGACTCTCGCCCGCGCGTACCCGCTGGCCTGGAACTCCTCCGTGAGGCTCGCCGCGAAGCCTTGCAGGGAGTCCTCGTCGACCAGAGCTTCCTGGCGCCAGGGAGCGGACGGGTGATCGCGGATCTCCCCCTCCTCGATTCCCACGATCTCGAGCGTGACCTTCGGCCCCGCGAAGACCCAGTAGACCGGGGTCGCAATCGCCGATGCCGGGTCGTAGGCCACACGCTCGTACCGGACTTCCGCGCGCAGGTATCCGCTCTCGCGCATCACACGGGAAAACAGAGAGGCACTCTCCCGCGCTCGCTGCTCCCTGAAGGGCTTCCCAGGCGACAGACGCCCCGCCTTCACAAGGGCGGGAACGGAGATGTCCTTGAGATCTCCCTCGAACCGTGGCGCCGCGGAGACGGCTCTTGGCCCAGCCACGACCTCGAAGTCGACGTCGACCTCGTCCTCGGACGGACCCGCCCCCACGAGTGTCCGGATCCTGGGCTCGAGGTATCCCCGGTCCTTCAAGACCCGCTCGATTCGCCGCTCGGAGAGAAGCCCGGAATCCGGTCCCCAGAACGAACCTTTACGGACCGCTATGGCCTCCCGGAGCCTTCCCGCGGAGGGAACATCCGGACCCGTGATGCGGACCTCGTGGACCCTCGGAGCCGGAAAGAAGGCGATGACGACGTCGGACTCATCCCCAGAAACGGCCGTCTCGATCCAGAGATCCGAGAACCGCTGGGTGGCAAAGAGATTTCTGAGCGATGTGCGAACGGCTTCCTCGGTCAGGGTCTGCCCGGGCGTGAGGTCCGTGAGCGCCGCAAGCCCGCGAGTATCCAGGCGGCCCTCGCCCCGGAAGTCGAGAGACACGATCCGCGTCCCATAGGCCGCCTCGCGCCTCATGGAAGCCTCGGTGAAAAGTGGCTGAAGACACGCGAGCAAGAGGACGAGGACGATGCGGCACGGGATTCTCGAGGGAGGCTTCATTTCAGCCGCTGCCTGATCTTCAGCTCGCCGGAGTAGATCCCGGCCTCGTCCCTGATGAACTGCAGAAAGGCATCCCGGGAAACCTGGTACTCGAGCAGGATGATCTGCTCGGCGTTGGTCGAGGACTTGAACGAGTAGGTGACGGTCAGATCCTTGGCGATCGTCTTGGCGACCGTGAGACGCGTCGCCTCGAAAGTGCTCCCGGCGAAGACGGGGTCGATCTGGAGCCGGTCGAGCTTGAAGAGCTCCTTCGTTCGAGTGGCGGCGACGTCGGTGGCGAGCCCGGCGATGAGGTTGCGGGCGGCGGTCGCGATCGACTCGTCGCTCGAGACCGGACTCGCACCCCCCGGAGGCACATAGGAGGCCGAGTCCGGAGGCTTGCCCGTCATCATCGTCGAGACGACTTGCGCCTCGGACATCGGCGGGTCGGAGAGGAAGCGCGGCGTGAAGCGGTTCAGCGTTCCCGTCAGCCCCAGCGTCAACTGATAGGAGCCGACCTGGGTTCGAGCCTCCAGCTCGAAGTTCGGGTCGATCTTGTAGGGGTTCGAGAAGAGGAGCTTGGCCGACACCAGGTCGTACCGGAGCCCGCGCAACAGGAGCTTGCCCCCCTCCTCGGCCTCGACCTGACCGAAGAGAAGAGGCCTCCCGAACGTGCCTCGCGCCGTCAGATCTCCGCTGGCCCGAAAGCGCGCCACGTTGTTTCGCACCTCGATCACCGAGGCCGGGACGGCGATCCTGATGTCCAGGTCGATCGAGTCGAAACGGGTCGGGGTGCGGCTCGTCAGCCCGGAGGGCCCGAAGGCGCTGAACACACGCTGCAAGGAAAGATCGAGGTCCTCGTCGTAGAGGCCGGAGTCGATCTTCAGGTCTCCCCGCGCGGAGCGGAGCGCCCCCTCTTCACCCAGGAGGGCCAGGTCGCCTGAGACGACGCAGCGGAATCCCGGAAACGGCTGGGCCTTCATCCGGGAAATATTCGCGTTGATCCGGATGGTGGAAGGAACCAGGCCCAGAAGGCCCATCGATCCCGAAAGGCGGACGGCACCGTCGTAGTAGAGCTCCAGGTCTTCGGTCGACAGACGTCCGGGCTGAAAGAGGAGAGTCCCCGTGATCGCCTTCACCGGAGTCGCCCCGGGGCCGGCCGAGTACTCCAGACCCTTGAGGTAGACCCGGCCCTCGACCTCTGGCCGCGTGGTTGTCCCCCCGACGGCCAAGTTGAGGCCGACGGGGCCCGCGATCGACACATCGGGGGCCACGACTTGCAGATAGGCGGCATCGAAATCTGCCTTCAGGTCGAGGTCGATGGGTCCCTCGCCATCCGTCGCGACCGTTCCCGACAGGCTCGCCTGCACGGGAACGAACCCGGGCCGGGCACCCTGGCCCCGGTCAGCCATCCGGACTTCTGCGATCTTCAAGACGCTGTCGCGCCAGTCGAACGACGCAGGCTTGACGAGCTCGACGGCGCGTCCGGCGATGACAACGCGTCCCGCGTCCAGGGAACCCGTCAGCCACGAATCCTCCTCCGCCGCCTCCGGGACGAAGATGTCCGCGTGGCCGCTGACGGAGCCGTCGAAGCGCATGGCTGGATCCGTCAGGCCAAACAACCTCTTGAAGGACCCCAGAGAGTCGATCCTTCCCTCGAGACGGTACGGAACGCTTGCGGGCGCACCCCCGGTGCGGCTGAGCGTGAAAGCATAGAGCCCCGGAGCCGAGAGGTTCCCCCGAGCCCCCGAACGCGGGTCCAGTTCGAAGGTGAGCCTCGCAGGCTGAGCCACGCGTGTGAGGCCGGTTCCGTCGTACGTGGGCTTCTCGAAGGTGAGATCCAGGGAGAGGCCGGGCTTCTCGAGCGTCCCCTCACCGGCCACCTTCCCGTCACCGTAAGCCTCGAGTCCCGAAATCGATCGGGCCAGGAGGGCGAGATGGTGAGCGGGGAAATGACACATCTCGGAGCTGAACTCGTACCCCCCGTCATATCGGTAGACGCCGGCTCCCCTCACGGAGCCTCCGCCCAGGGAAGCCTCCACGTCCGAGAACCGCATCCGGGTCCCCTCGAACCCGAGGACTCCCCGGATCGTGTCAAAGGGCTGGCCCCAGAGGCTGGCAGTCTCGAAGGTGAGGTTCCCGGCCCCGTGAACGGCGGGAGTGACCCCGCTGAGGGGGAGCGTTCCGCTCACTTTTCCCTCGATCGGGAGATCAAAGGTGAGGAACTGGAGGATCCTCTCCACGGGCCAGCGTGACGTCACGAGGCTCAGGTCCTCGAGACGGTATTCATCGGCCAGGGCGCCTCCCCACCCGACCTTGCCCGTGAGATGGAGGGTGCCTCCGTCGTCCTGCGACTCGAAGGGCTCGAGGGTGAGGACGTTCCGATCGACGGTGAAGCGGGCGCTCGCGTCGCCGAAGCGGACCTTTCTGAGGACGAAGTTCTTCGCCGAGAACGAGCCCGTGACGAGGGGATCACCGAAGCTCCGCTCGATGCGGCCCACCAGTCTGCCGCTTCCCCCGAGAAAGAGAGGAGGAGCCAGGGGGCGTTTCTGGATCGCTGGATACCAGTTTTCGGCCAGACGTTCGGCCTCTTTGAGGTCTGGCGCGTCGATGACGAGGTCGAGGCTCGGGGCCCAGTTCGAGAACGGCAGGGTGCCGTCGATCGTCAGGTGGAGTCCGGCCTGCGTCTGCATCGGAAGGGACGGGAAGACGATCCGCCCGGCTCGAACCAGGAGGGGCCCGCCTCCGCCGAGCGGGATTGCGTGCCTCCCGGCCACGGCGGACCGCCGGGAAAGGTCGGGGCTCAACTCCAGGCGCGCCACGCCATCGGCGTTCTCGATCCCCCCCTTCTCGAACGAGAGGACGGCCTCGAGGTTCCCGTGGGCCATGAGACCCGTTCCGGCCAGGCCGAGGTCGGCGAAGAAGCGCTCGAAGTCGATCCCTTCCCCGCTGACGGTGAACCGGATCGGGAGAGGAGGTCTGTTGAGACGAGCGACCCGGATCGTGGAGTGAAGGACTCCGCCCGCGTACTCGGCCCGATCGACCCTGACGAGGACCCCGTCGGGCCGGATCCTCACGTGTCCGGACCCCTTCATCGGGAAGGGACCGAGCATGGCATCCGGGACCTCGAAGCCGGCCAGGACTTCATACGGCCGGCCGAAGGGCAGCCGGAACGTACCCTGAGCTCGGATGAGGCCGTCGACGGGGAGACCGGCCCCGAAGTAGCGATCAAGAGCCTCGGCCGTGAAGGAAGCCCCGAACGCCAGCTTGAGCTCGGGCCGGCTCAGGTCTTCGATGCCGCCGATCGCCTCGAGCCCGAGATCCGGCGCCCGGATGGCGACTCTCTTGAGCGCCAGGTGCCCGGGAGCGATGAGGACGTCGAGGCCGACTCCGAACTCGAGGATGTCGTGGTCCCCGATCTTGAGGCGGAGATGACGGCAGAGGAAGGAGCCCTTCGTTCGCGCGGAGAAGGCCGGGGAGTTCGCCGTCGCCGCCACATTCCTCATCTCGAGGTCGAGACGCGCCCGGAACTCGCGAAACCTGAAGACGCCGTTCTGCAAGACGAGTTCTCTCAACCTGAGGTCGGCGCCGCCGGATTTCTCGTTCTTCTTCGGCAGCCGTTCGAGAATCGACGAGAAATTCGTTCGCCCGTCCGGAAAGACCTCGAAAACGATTCGAGGTGCGCGGATCCGGAGCTTCGGGAGGTCGATCTCGTCCTCACTGATCCTGGGAATGCCCCGCAGTTCGATCTGGGCGGCCGAGAAAGCGGGCTGAGGCAGCCCCTCGGGATCGTTCGAGACGCTGACGTCGTGAACGAGAAACGCCGGCGGTACGAGAGCCAGGTCGAAGCGGCCGATCTGCACCTTCCGGCCCGTGAGGGCCTCGAGCGTCCGCTGCGATTTCTTCCGCAGGACCTCCTGAAAGCGCTCCGAGCGAAACACCGCGTAGAGCGTCAGGCAGGAGAACACCGCGAGGAGCCCGAAGAGCCGAAGCAGCCGGACCTGCTTGAGGGTCAGGTGAGGGAGCTTCGGGGCCGGTATCCGGCGGAGAGTCCGCTGGACGGCCCCTTCACGACCCTTCTCGTTCGCCTCCAAACGACAGCTTCTCCGCTAGGACGTCATAGAACGTCATCTGTTTTTGACGGACGAGATAGACCACATCGGGAGACCGGGCGATCAAGACCCCGGTCGCCGGGGTCACGGGAAGGCCCTCCTGACCGTCCAGCGTCAGGAAGACATCCATCAGATCGCCCTCGAGGGCGAGCCTCAGCTTGACCGTGTCCGGGATGACGAGAGGACGGACGGTCAGCGTGTGGGGGCAGATGGGCGAAAGGATGATGCCGGGCATCGTCGGCTCGAGGATCGGACCTCCGGCGGAGAGGTTGTAGGCGGTGGAACCAGTGGGCGTCGACACGATCAGGCCGTCGCCCCGGTAGCGGGAAACCGTCCGCCCATTCACGTCGACCCGGATGGTCGCGATCCGCGACAGGTGCGATTTCGAGAGAACCGCGTCGTTGACGACCCGGAATCTCCGGGGGGGACGTTCTTCCTCCACGACGGTGACCACCAAGAGCCGCCTCTTCTCCAGTCTCGCCGTGCCCGCGAGGCAGTCCTCCAGAACGGGCTCGTAAGCATCGGGCGGGCAGGAGGTCAGAAAGCCCAGGGTGCCGATGTCGATTCCCAGAATCGGGACCCCGGCGCTCGGGAAACGGGCCACGGACAGAAGCGTTCCATCCCCGCCGAGGGTGATGACGAGATCGACGACTTGTGAGATCTGCGACCTGGGGACGCCCGTCTTCGAATTCCGGGCTCCGGCGGACTCCAGGTCGTGGACGACCTCGTATCCGCGCCTCGTCAGATCCCGGTCGAGCCGCTTGGAGAGAACGATCGCCGCCCGGTGGCTGTACCGGGTCACCAGTCCGATCCTCTTGACGGCCGAAAGGGGCTTCTTCCTCGGCATCCGCGTCAGTCTAGCCGTTTTCGGAGGCAAAGCCCGCGAGGAACTCGACATTCCCGTCGGCTCCCGTGATCGGACTTTCACGCTCTCCCAAAAGCCGCAGCCGGAGTGATTCGGCGGCCGCCAGAACCCGCCGCCTGGCCCGCTCGCGGACTTCCGGGTCCCTCACGATCCCGCCCCGGCCAACCTCGCCCCGAAGCGACTCGAACTGCGGCTTGATCAGAAGGACGACTCGCGCTCCGTGAGCCAGAAGGGGGACGATGGCGGGCAAGATCAGGGTCACGGAAATGAACGAGAGGTCGCTGACGGCGAGCTCGATGGGTTCCGGGATCTCCTCTCGGGAAAGGAACCGCGCGTTGACCCTTTCCCTGAGAACGACCCGAGGATCGGACCGGAGCCTGGCGTGGAGTTGCCCGTAGCCCACATCCACGGCGTACACCCGGGCAGCCCCGCGCGTGAGCAGGACGTCGGTGAAGCCTCCCGTCGATGCCCCGACGTCGAGGCAGACGAGGCCGTTCGGATCGATCCCGAAGGTGTCGAGTGCCGCGGCGAGCTTGAGGCCCCCCCGTGACACCCAGGGATGCTCGGGCTCGGAGAGCTCGATTCGGACCTCGGGATCGACGAGGCTCCCCGGCTTGACGGTCTCGATGCCTTCGACCCGGACTCTCCTCGCCAGGATCAGGGCTTCCGCCCGCGTTCGCGACTCGACCAGACCCCGCTCGACAAGGAGCCGGTCGAGCCTTTCCCGGGTCGGCCTCGAGGCCTTCAAGGCAAGACCATGACCTTCAACACAGCCCCTCCCGCCGCTGCCATGGCGAAGGCACGGGCCGTCTCCGATAGCGGAAGCCGGTGCGTGACGAGAGTCTCGGCCCGGATCAGTCCGCGCTCGATAACCGAGAGCGCCCGCCGAGTCTCGCCGGGACCGGAGGAATAGCTGAATCGCAGGGTCAGATCCTTGAAGTACGGGGTCGAGGGGGTGATGCGCCAGATCTTCTCGGGAGCGATCGGGGAATAGAACACGACGGTCCCGCCGGGGCCGGTCGCCTCGATGGCCGAAAGGACCGCGTCCTCGGCCGTCGGAATGACGATCGAGGAATGGACGCCCCTTCCCCCGGTCAGGGCCCGGACTGTTCCGGCGACGTTCTCCGACGCCGGATCGATGACGGCATCGAATCCGAGGCAGCGGGCGTAGTCGCGCCGCGCGGGATCGGGGTCACTCCCGATCACCAGCGTGGCCCCCGCGTCGCGCGCGAGAAGCGCGAGCAGGATCCCGTTCGAACCCGTCCCCGAGATGAAGACCGTGTCGCCCGTCCGGATCGAGGCCCGATCCACGGCCTTGATCCCGCAAGCCACGGGTTCCACGAGGGCGCCATCCTCGAAAGTCAGGCTGTCCGGGAGCCTCAGGGTATCGCGCGAAACGGTCCCCTTCCCCACACGGACGCGTTCGGCGAGGCCACCGGGGAAGAGCTGGTTCGGCTTCCATTCAGGACACATCACGTCATCACCCCGATGGCACGCCGGACACGCGCCGCAGGGTGCGTGGTGATGAACGAAGACCCTGTCGCCGGGACTCAGGTGAGTGACACCCGCTCCCGTCGTCACGACGACTCCGGCGGTCTCGTGTCCCAGAACGGCCGGCGCCTTTGTAGCGACGTACCAGGGAGCGATGTCACTCCCACACAGGCCGATCGCCTTCATCGCGACGACGATTTCTCCGGGGCCAGGCTCGGGTTCGGGAAGCTCGATGATTCGAATGTCTGAGAGAGTGTGGACCTGTGCGGCCTTCATGGGATCAGGGCCGTTTTTAGCACGGTCCCCGCCGTCACCTCGGAAAAGGCGGCCTCGTATTCGTGAAGCGGCCGGAAGACCGTCACGATCTCGTCGAACGGAATCGTCCGCTCGGAAAGGAGTGTCAGGGCCCGGGCGGCTTCCGCGGGGCGGTAGTGGAAGGACCCCATGACGTTCACTTCCTCGTAGTGGAGCACGAAGGCGGGAAAGACGACGTTGACGTCGCGCGCCATTCCGGCGAAGAGCTGGAGGGTCCCTCCGCGAGCGACCCGAGCGAGGAGATCGGAACAGAGGTGAGGCGACCCGGTCGTGTCGATGACGGCGTCGAAAAGCCCCTTGCCCGCGCCATCCTCGAGGGTCCGCGTGGTGAAGCCGTGTCGCGCGAACGGCTCGAGGCGAGACGTCCGGCGGCCCCGGATCTCGATGTGAGACCCGGGGAACTCGTGCCGGACGACAAATGCCATGAGAAAGGCAACCGGACCTGTCCCGGCGATGAGGAAAGTCCCGCTGGACGAAGGAAGCCTGTTGACTCCCCTCACGACCGACGCGAGGGGATCGAGCAAGGCGGCCGCGTGGAGGGGCAGGCCGTCCGGGATTTCGTAGAGGCTGCGCCCGGTGGCCCTGGCCGAGACCTTGATGAACTCGGCGAAGGCTCCCCAGACAGGAGTCTCGAAACCGAAGGGACAGAGGTTCTCACGTCCCGCCCGGCACTCCCCGCACTCGCCGCACGGAGCCGAGACCGCCGCGGTGACGAGGTCGCCTGGCTGCCACGAGGCGTCTTCGCCCACGGCGACGACCTCCCCGGCGAATTCATGCCCGAGGATCACGGGGAACGGGAACTTGGGGTGTCCGCGCCGAAGAAGCTTCAAGTCCGTGCCGCACGTCAAGGCGACCCTCACACGCACCACGACCTCTCCCGTTCCGGGCCGGGGATCCGGCAGGTCGGTCAGCCTCGCGACCCCCGGCTCGGTTGCAAGAAGGGCTTTCATCCCAGGAAGAAGAGCGGGACGACTCCGCAGACCGCCAGGACCGCGGTCACGATCGAGACGTCCTTGGCAAGCGGCCGACTGCCGAAAGCCAGGCAGAAGCCCCACTTCACGAGGGTGTTCGAGAGGGCCGCGACAATGATGCAGATGGCGGCCGTGTGCTCAGCGGTACCCGCCTTGGCAAGCCCGGCGATGGAGAGGGTGATGGCGTCGACATCCGTGAGCCCGGCTAGGAGCGAGATTGCGTAGAGCCCCTGGCCCGCGAAATACGTCTCGCCCACCCGAACGATCAGCAGGATGAGAGCGAAAAACAGTGCGAACTTGATCGCGGAGGAGAGCGAGAACGGGTTTTTGAGGGGAACTTCGCTCGCTCCGGTGGATGCCTCGCCAGACTTCCGGCGCTTCCACCAGCCCATCCCGACAAAGAGGAGCACGGCGAGTCCCATCCCGCCAATCGAGGGCAGGGTCATGAGGAGAAGCGGCGGATGGATGACGGCCACCATGGCCGCGACCCGGACAAACATGACGGTCCAGGCGAGGAGCACTCCGGAGGCGAGGGCTTGGTCCGAGCCGGGGTGAGCGGCGTCGTGCCCCTCGCGGCTCTGCTTGGCAAGGGAAAGGGTGACGGCCGTCGAGGAAACGAGTCCCCCCGAGAGGGCGGTGATGGCCGTTCCTTTTTCGGTCCCGAGCCACCGGACGGCCACATAACCGATGAGCGAGAGACTCGAGACCATGATGACGAGGAGCCAGAGCTTGTAAGGGTTCCAGGCTGCGAAGGGCCCCAGCTTCTTGTCAGGCAGGAGTGGCAGGACGATGAAGGTTGCGATCAAGAGCTTGAGTCCGGCGAGGATGTCGTCGTTGCCGAGCTTCTCGACCAGCGTGTGCAGGGGCCGCTTCAGCGCCAGGACGGCGGACGTGACGACAGCGAGGGCAACGGGAACCTCGGGAGGGCCCACCATCGTCAAACCCCCGAGCAGGCAGACGCCGATCGCCGCCATTTCCGACGTCAGCCCAATGGAACCCCGGTGGGTCGTGACGTGCAAGACATAACCGGCCACGACGGTCAGGGCGACAGCCAGGACAGTCACCGCGAAGATCCAGGGGGTCTGGAGTTCCTGTGAGATGTGGGCCGAGACGGCTCCAGTCATCGCGTAGAGGATGAAGGTCCGGAGACCTCCTGTTGATCCTTCCGGCTCGGACAGTTTCTTCTTCTCGCGTTCAACCCCCACGAGGGCGCCAATGAGGAGGGCGATCCCGAGATTCCGCACGAGAAGCGGGTCGAGTGCGGCAGGCATGGTGCGGGGATTGTAGACGCCCGATGCGGCTGATGGCAGGACGGCAATGTGAATCTTGGGACTGTGGAATCCCGGACCGGATCTCCTGACGAAGAAGAAGCGCGCTCTGCCAGGCTTCAGTCTGGCGCTGCCTGGAGAAGCCCCAGGGAACCCGTGTCCGAGAGGAATCGACCCGGCTGCCGGGTGTTCGCTCGGTCTCCGAATCGCCATCGGTTCCTGTCGAGCCAACGGTCGATGAAGGCACGGCTCCCCAGGATCACGCCTTCAGAGAGGTACCGGATCCGGTGCCGGAGGGCGGCTCCCGCGGGCAGATGTCCCTCTTTCGCCTCGACTTCGGCCGCCTCCTGCCGGGTGAATCCCTTCCGGATCGGGCTCTCCTCTCCCGTCGAGTAGAGAAGCCGCCGGTACTCCGCCTGGATGGCCTTCCAGGGTCCCGTCTTCCACGAGATGAGGGTTGAGAGCCCCGCCCGGGCGGCCTCTCCGCCTCCGACGGCCTCCCCGTATCCGCAGAAGCGGTACTCCGCCGGGTCCGAGACGAGTCCGGCCCGTATGGGGTTCAGGTCGATGTAGAGGGCCATGGTGAGGAGGGCGCGGTCCTCTCCCTCGACGATGATGCTTCTGAACCGCTCTTCCCACAGGGTTCCCGTGCGCTCGTGGTTCCTGTTGTAGAAGCTCGAGAAGCGCTGTTTGAGCGACTTCATGAAGTTGGAAAGGCTCCACATCCTCCGGGTGAAGGAGTCGAGGAGATCCTGGGCGAAAGAGTCGAGGCCGGCCTTCCGGAAGGTGTCGAGGTCGTTCCGGAGTCCGGTGACGAACTTCTGGGGGTAGAGGGCGGAAACCCGCCGCAGCACTTCCTCCTCGGTCAGGACCTGAGGTTCGGGGACCTCGACGAGGATGTGGAAGTGGTTGGACATGAGGCAGTAAGTCAAGACCCTGACGCCGTAGAAGATCTCGCACTGGCGGAGGATCCTGCGGAAGGTCTCCTTTTCGGGATCGCCGAGGATGAACCTCCGGTCGACCACCCGCGACAGGCAGTGAAAGAACCCCGCCTGCGACCCCTCCTCCAGAAACGCCCTCGCCCGCCTCACCCCCTCATCCTACCACCTCACCAAAGAAAATTGTCTGTCCCCGTCTCAGAGGAAGGTAGACTTCGGAGCCGGACATGGGAAGCGCTGAGAGAAGTCCGCGGGCACTCCGCCCCGGTTCGGTAGACATCCTGATTCTCATCGCCGGTCTCTATTTCCTCGTGCTCGCCATTCTTTCTGCCTGGGTTCTGAGCAGATACAGCGGTGAGACCAAACAGCCGGGCTACTCGGTGGTCTACTCTTCAGACGGCGTGAGGATTCGCGCCCTGGCATCCCCCCGATTCGGAGAAATCCTCCGGGAAGGCGACAGAGTCCTGGCCGTAGACAACGACCCCCGCGCAGCGGTGATCGGACCCTTCTTTCGCCTCTATGACCTCGCCCCGGGAGCTCCCTACGCTCTCAGCATCGTCCGATCCGGCCAGCTTCACGGCTCCACCATCTTCGTCCAAGTCCAGTCCCAGGAAGGGCCTGGACTCTGGTACCGCCTATCCCTTCTTCTTGCCGCCGTGGCCTTCGCCGGGACGTCGATGGTCCTCGTCGTCCTCGCTCCCAAGAATCGGCTCGTCAGGCTGGGTGCCGTTGCCAACCTCAGCGGCGCCCTCCTTCTCACCCGGACGGCTCTCACCGCAGTCAAGTACAGCCTTTCCGGCTGGGAGCATTGGATCTACTTCGCCACCACGAACATCAGCCCGGTCCACCTGGCCATCGGCTTCAGTTTCTTCTCCCGGTTCCCCCGCGGCCGGCAATCGCTGCGCTTTGCCCGCTGGGCAGAACTCCTTCTGTACGGCACCGCCGTGCCGCTCGCCCTGAGCGCGGATCTCCTCGAACGCGCCACGACCCAGCCCGGCCTCGCCGGTTCTCCCCTCCTTCTCTGGAGCCGGGTCCTACAGCCCGTCTACATGGCTTCGATCGAGGCTGTCAGCCTGACGGCGTTCGTCCTCATCTGCCTGACGCTCCTCTTCAACTACCGGAGGATCGGGGAACCCATGGAGAAGCGTCGCGCGCAGTGGGTTGTTTTCGGATGCATCTTCGGCCTCGCGCCGTGGGCCCTGTGGGAAGCGGCCGTCCTGCTGCTTCGCCTGACGACCGGGGAGAACGAAATCCCCCCCGGGTTCTTCCGTGTCTCCGGTCAGCTTTCGAGCCTCGCGATCGGCGTTATCCCGATCGTCATCGGAATCGCGATCGCCAAGGACAGGCTTCTCGAGGTCAACACCGTGGTCCGGCAGGGACTTCAGTACCTTCTGGCCAAGAGTGTGCTGCAGGCCGCTCTCGCGACTCCGGTGGCCGTCCTCTCGGTCCTCGTTTACCTCGGCCGGCACCGGACTCTCTTCGAAATCATCTTTCAGAACTCGGCTCTCTTCTACATCTCGGCGTCCAGCGCCCTCGGCCTTCTCTTTCGCAAACAACTGCAGGACTGGCTCGACCGGCGCTTCTTCCGGTCCTCCTACGACCGGGAAAAACTGATCACGTCGCTCGCGGAAGACATTCGTGACGCCGGCTCCCCCGAGCTCGTCGCGGACCTCGTCATCCGGAGACTCGACGAGGCCCTGCATCCTGCCGAGGTCCTGGTGCTCGTCGCTCCGGTCAAGGAAGCGGAGCCGCGAATCTTCTCCTCAGCAGGTATCGTGAGGCCCAACCCGGCGATCGCCCGGCTTCTCTTGTCGTTCGAGAAGGTCGAGGGACCCATGTTCATCACGGCGGGACGGCGCCCCGATGGCGAAGAGGACCCATGGCTGTCGCGCAACTCCATCGAGCTCGCCGTCCCTCTTCGCCCTTCCCGGACCAGGCTCTCGGGACTGCTCCTGCTGGGGCCGCGCCTCTCCGACGAACCCTATGGTGAGAGCGATCGGGAACTCCTGGAGGTCCTCGGAACCCAGATGGCCATGGTGTTCGAGAACCTCGCTCTCAAACAGGACGTCGAGCTCGAGCGCACGGCCAAGCTCCGCCTGATCCAGCAATTCACCGAGCGGGGAGACGTGGTCAAGGAGTGCCCTCGTTGCGGCCGGTGCTTCGACGCCGACGGCGCCATCTGCTCCTTCGATGGATCTCCCCTGCAACTCTCGCTGCCGGTCAGCCGCCTCATCGACAAGAGGTACCGTCTGGACAGGCTCATCGGCAGGGGCGGCATGGGAGCTGTCTACGAAGCGACCGACCACCGCCTGGACCGGTCCGTCGCCATCAAGGTGGCGGTCGGCGACGCCTTCACCAAGCGCGAGGTTCAGGGCCGGTTCGAGCGCGAGGCCCGGGCCTGCGCCCGTCTCAACCACCCCAACATCACAGCCGTCTTCGACTACGGAACCATCGCCGGACGCGGCGCTTACCTCGTCATGGAGCTCGTCAACGGCCGCACACTCCGAACCGAACTTTCGGAGCGAGGTCTCCTTCCGCCGGCGGAGACATCAAGACTCCTCGAGCAGCTCCTTTCGGGGCTCCTCGCGGCCCACACCAACGGCGTCATCCATCGCGACCTCAAACCCGAGAACATCATCCTCTCCCCGGACCCAGAAGGCCGCACTGCCCTGAAGATCCTCGATTTCGGCCTCGCGAAAACGTCCTTCTTCGATTTCACGCAGCCCGCGAGCCTGACGACTCCGGGGATGGCGGTCGGCACCGCAGGCTACATGTCTCCCGAACAGATCTACGGCGAGGAAGTCGACCTGAGGACCGACCTCTTCTCGGCCGGCGTCCTCGCCTTCGAGATGCTGACCGGACGGCTCCCCTTCCGCGGCACGACGGTCAGAGAACTCATGATGGCCACTCTCACCGACAGCTTCCAGCTGCCCGCAAAGGGCCCCTCCATTGTGAGGCTGACCACCGTCTTCGAACGGGCTCTCGCCCGCGAACGGGACGAGCGCTACTCGTCCTCGAAGGAAATGCAGGACCAGATGGTGCCCGCCATTTCCGCAGTGCCGGAAGGCCTCATTCCCCTGCCAGAAAGATGGAATCCCGTTCCGACGAAAATCACCCTCAAGATCCCGTGACCCACTGAAGGGCTCTCAGGTGAGCCCGAAGAAAACCCGGATCTTCTCCGTCAGCGAACCGTGCTCCGCATTGATCCGGCGAAGACGAGCCTCTTCCGACAGCCCCTCCTTGGCAGCCAGCAGATTCACGGTCCTCGTCGCGAGGATGGCCGAGATCTCACTCGCCAGCTCCGGACGCGTCGTCATGACTTGCTGAAACCGCTCCTTCTCCAGCCGCCAACAATCGACTTCCGTCACCGCAAGGACCGTCGCCCTCCGCGGCTCGCCCGTCAGCATCCCCATCTCGCCGAAGAAGTCCGGGGACGTCATCCGCGTGACGATCCGCGGCTCGGCCCCTTCCACGGCGACCCTCACAATCGCCTCACCCCGGCTCATGATGTAGAGATGGTGAACGGCGTACCCCTGCACGACCATTGCCTCCCCGGGAGCAAAGGGCGCGTAGATGAGTCCATCGGCCAGGTACTCCCTCTCCTCCGAGGTGAGGGACGCAAAGAGAGGGACGCTCTCGAGAGCCCGAATTCGCGCCTGACGGTCCCTTTCTGAGTGCCGCTGGCGCTTGTCCATGTCGTCGGACGCCTCCGTGAAGATCGTGGCCGCCGGGATCGACATCGGGATTCCAGCCCGCTTCAGCGAGTAGAAGATGCGGGCCCTCACGATCGAATCGGTCGGATCGTCCTGAGCGATGTCCGTCAGCCAGTACTGGACTCCGTACTGGATCCAGCTGTCCCGGAAGTCCGTCACGAGGGCGCGCGGCGCGGGTTCGAGGGCCACGTAGGGCATCGGCTCCCGCGTGAGCGCGGTGTTCACCGCATCGATCACGGATGCCGGGGTCGCTCTCATGTCGACATTGAAATAGATCCACCGCCTCTCCTTCATCGACCCGTCTGGCTGTTTGCCGCGAAGGAGCGCGAAGTTCTTCATCAAGAGGCCGTTCGGGATGACGACCGTGTCGCCATTCCGCTTCAGGATCGAAACGGAGCGCCACGAGATCTCTTGCACCTTGCCGCTGTGCTCTCCGAACTGGACCCAGTCGCCCGGCTCGATGGAGCGATCGAGCTGCAGAGCGATCCCCCCCATGACGTTGACCAGGGTGTCCTGAAGCGAAAACCCGATCACCGCCGTGATGACGGCCGATGTCGCCACGATCCCGCTGACGTCGACCCGGTACCTCGAGAAGAGATACATGACGAGCACCAGGAGCAGGAGGGTCCTCGCGAGCTGCTTGAGGATGCGGGGCGCCTCCAGCCGCACCACCCTGAGGAGTCCCTCGAAGAAGAAAACCGCCAACAGATTCAGGATGGCGATGCCCTGGAAGAGAAGCGCCAGGAAATGGACCGTGTTGGCGATCGAGTGCATCGGCACGGAGAGGAAGACGAACTCCGCGCCCCTCAGGAGGACTGAGAACGCGTAGAGGAGGATCAGGGCGGTGATGTGCCGCCGCTCCTTGCGCACGAAGGCCAGGGCCGTGAAGGCAACCACGACGAACCCGGCCAGCTGCAAGAGCGCTTCCTGGTCGAGGATCGACATCTCGGGCGGAAGAGATGGGGCCATCTCGAGTCCTCCCTCTCGAGGGGAGTTTCCGAATCCTCCCCCCATTCTGCGCGCAAACGGCGGACGGGACGAGGGGGATCCGCCCTTAGAAGCTGATGTTCTTCACCACGTCGAGCGCCAGGACGGTCGCCATCAGGAGGACGAGGAACACGAACCCGGCCTGCAGCAGCCGCTCCTTGACCTTCAGGGAAAAGTCACGGCGAGCCACCGATTCCAGGAGGAGGATCGTGATCTGCCCTCCGTCGAGCATCGGAATCGGCAGGAGGTTCAGAAGCCCCAGCTGCAAGGACAACATGCCCATCAGGCTTAGAAGGGCTGCCAGTCCCGTTCGCGCCGCCTCTCCCGAGAACTTCGCGATGTCGATCGGTCCAGAGAGCTGCCTCATCGAGCCCCCGCCCGTGACCAGGCGGCCGACCGTCGCGAAGGTCGTTCGAGTCTGACGCCAGGTCTCGTCCACCGAGGCGGCAATCGCCTGCCCGAACGGCAGGGATTTCTTGATCGTCTCGGTCTTGGGGGCAAAGCCGATCTTCCAGGAGTTCCCTTCCTTGCGGGGGGTGATGAGGAGCTTGATTTCCTGCCCGCCGCGGCCCACCACGACCTCGACAGGCCTGGCGCCCGTCGTGTCGAAGTCCGCTGCCGCCTCTCGCAGCTTTCTGACGATGTCGTAGTAGCCGCTCACCGGCTTGCCGCCAACCGAGAGCACCTTGTCTCCCTGCTTCAGGCCCGCCTTCTCGCCGGGATACCCCGAGACGACCCGAGCCACGACCGGCGGGAGATCCGGGTTGAGGCCCGTATAGCCGATGTCGTACTTCGTTCTCGGCTCCGGCCGGACGACGAGCTCCATGGGCTGGCCCTGACGGAGGATCCCAACCTTGATCTCGTCGCGAGGCGCCATCCCGAGATCGAGCTCCACGTCGCGCCAGGTCGAGACCGGACGGCCCGCGATGGAGACGATCTCGTCCTCGACCTTTACCCCCGCCTGTTCCGCCGGACTTCCGGAGTCGATGTGCTTGACGACAGGTTTCTCTTCCTGGTACTTCGCAACCTCGATCCCCGCCATGAACGAGCCCGCGGTCAAGAGGATCGCCAGCACGATATTGAAGGCCGGCCCCGCGAACAAGATCAGGAGCCTCTGCCATCTCGCCCCGACCTGAGCCGCCTGCTGGGCCGTCCCGTCCACCATGTCGGACTCGTCCGGGCCAAGGCCGGCAACCTTGACGTAGCCGCCGAGCGGGATCAGGGAGACCCGGTAGTCGGTCTCGCGCCACTTGAAGCCAAAGAGCCGCTTGCCGAAGCCGACCGAGAAGACCTCCACGGGAAACCGGAACAGTTTCGCCAGGAGGTAGTGGCCCCCCTCGTGGAAGACGATGAGGACCGACAAGACCAAGATCAGGGCAAGGATGTTGACCGGAATATCCATTCAGCTCTCTTACGCCGGGGCAGAGGACAGGGTTGTCATCGGTTTTGGTTTCTCCATCGAGGGCAAGATCATCTGCGCTTCCTGTCGCGCCCAGAGGTCCGCTTCAAATGCCTTGCCAAGGTGATCGATGGGCCGGACGTCGTGATGAGACAAGACGCGCGCCGAGATCTCGACGACGGCGTTGTAGCTGATCCGGCGTTCCAGGAAGGCCTGGACGGCCACTTCATTGGCGGCGTTCAGAACAGCCGGCGCCGTCCCCCCGGCATTGAGCGCCGCGTAGGCCAGCCGCAGAGCGGGGTACCGCGCGTTGTCCATCGGCGAAAACTCCAGCTTCTGCAAAGCGGCCAGATCGAGCCGGGGCATGGGAGTCGCGATCCTCTCCGGATAGGTGAGGGCATACAGGATCGGGAAGCGCATGTCGTTGGGCGACATCTGCGCGATCATCGATCCGTCCACGTACTCGACGATCGAGTGGACGATGGATTGCGGGTGCAAGACCACGTCGATCTGTCGCGCCGGCACGCCAAACAGCCAGTGCGCCTCGATCACTTCGAGCCCCTTGTTCATCATCGTGGCCGAATCGACGCTGATCTTCTGCCCCATCTTCCAGGTCGGATGCGCAAGGGCGTCCTCCACACGAATGGAAGAGAACGTGTCGAGCGGCCGGTTCCTGAACGGCCCGCCCGAGGCGGTCAGGATGAGACGGTGGACCTCGCTCCGGGCTCCGCAACGAAGTGCCTGGTGAAGCGCGCAGTGCTCCGAGTCGACCGGGATGATCCGGGCCCCCGACCGTTGAGCCTCTCCCATCAAGAGCTCCCCCGCCACGACGAGGACCTCCTTGTTGGCCAAGGCCAGCGTCTTTCCACGCTTGACGGCCTCGTACGCGGGGGCCAGTCCCACCGACCCCACGATGCCGCCGAGGACGGTCGTGACCTCGGGCAGGATGACGGCCTCTACCAGGCCTTCGACCCCGAACCCCACCATCAGCCACGGGAACCGCCTCTTCAGGCTCTCCGCGTCGCGACGCGAAGCGACGCTGACGAGCTTCGGATGAAATCTCTCGATCGCTTCGACCAGACGCTGAATGTTCGAACCGGCCGTCATCGAGATGATCCGGAATTTCTCCGGGAACATCTCCACCACCGAGAGCGCGGACTGGCCAATCGACCCCGTCGCGCCCAGAAGCGCGATGTTCTTGGGACTTCCCGCCATGTTCATCTCAGGAATTCTGAAGGAAGAACGAGGAACATGGCAAAGGTGAAGGGCGCCGAATAAAGCAGGGAATCGAGGCGGTCCAGCATCCCTCCGTGCCCCGGGAGGAGGCCCCCGGAGTCCTTGATCCCGATCGATCGCTTGAACGTCGACTCAACGAGGTCCCCGACAACCGCCACCACCGACAGGACGAGGCCAACAGGCAACGCCCAGAGGGCGTCGACCGGCCGGGACAGGGCCAAAGCGACCAGAGCCGCTCCAACCGTCCCCCCCGCGAGCTGCCCCCAGAATCCCTCCCAGCTCTTCTTCGGGCTCACCACCGGAGCGAGCTTTCGCTTTCCCCACTTCTTCCCCGTGTAGTAGGCGGCGGAGTCCCCCGCCCAGACCACGACGAGCAGGAGCACGACGGGCTTCCAGCTCTCGTATCGCAACGCCAGGATCGAGGCGGCGCCCAGGCCCACATAAAGGGACGCGAAGGACGCACCGGCAGCCGATGGCAGCATGACCGCCTCGGGCGGCGACGAGAAGAGAACGATCGTCGGCATCAGAAGAACGGCCACGGCGGCGGAGACCACCCCGATGGTGAGGTTCTTGAAGTACGCGGAGGCCACGATGCCGAGAAAGACCAGGAGACCAGCTAGCCTGGAAACGCACCAGCCGGCGGTCTGCATCATCGAAAAGAACTCGAGGAGCGCAAGGCCGCCCGCGAGAGCCGCGAGGAGGGCCCACGCCCAGAGGGGCGCGGCCACCAGGATGGCTAGGACAGCCGGAATCAACACGGCCGCAGTCAGTTCTCGTTGATACTTCACGGTTTTGGGAGTCCCGTCCTCTCGCGCTTATCTCGAGCCCACGGCCGACCGGACCGAGCCGGGCAGGTCGGCAGGCTCGACCGGGTCCGGCCCCTCGTCGAGCACCCCGCCGTACCGCCTCTCCCGTCTCTGGAATTCGGCGATGGCCTCGACGAGATCCCGTGCCCGGAAATCCGGCCACAGGACCGGCGTCACGTGGATCTCGGCGTACGCGATCTGCCAAAGCAGGAAATTCGAGACCCTCAGCTCACCGCTCGTGCGGATCAGGAGGTCGGGATCAGGAACGGCCGAGGTGTACAGCCGGGCGGCGATGGCGGCCTCGTCGACCTCGTCGAGCCTGAGCGCGCCCGAGCGGACCTCGGCGGCGAGCCTTCGCGCGGCATCGGCGATCTCGGCCCGTCCCGAGTAGTTAAGGGCCACGTTGAAGAGCATTCCGCGGCACTTGCCGGTTGCATCGATGGCTTCCTGAAGGGCTCGCTGCACGCTCGGATCGAGTCCACTCATCCTTCCGATGACCTGGAACCGGATGTCGTGCGAAAGAAGAGTCGCGAGCTCCTTCTTGAGGTACTCCTTCAGGAGCGCCATGAGGGTCATAACTTCCAGACGGGGCCGCTTCCAGTTCTCGACGGAAAAGGCGTAGAGCGTCAGGACCTCGAGCTCCAGCCTGGCGGCCGTCTCCACGGTCGATCTCACCGAGGCGATCCCGGCCCGGTGCCCCTCCACCCTCGGGAGGTGGCGCTTCTTGGCCCAGCGCCCGTTGCCGTCCATGATGATGGCGACGTGACGGGGCAGACGCGCCGGGTCCAGCGAGTCCAGGAGGGCCCGCTCCGGCGTGTCCGGTCTCGCGATCTCGTCCTTCTCTTTCATTCCGAAAGCCCGGGGAACTCGGAATTGTAGCGTGATCCCTCGGGGCCTTCCGGAGCCCCCGTCCACGGCCCATAGAAGACCTCTTCCAGGGTTAGTCCGCGCGCCTCGGCTGTCGGACCGGGCCGCCGCCAGACCTCCTCCGGCGCGATGAAGCGCCTCCCCACGTCCCGCAAGGTGCCGGCCAGCCGCCTGACCATCCCTCGCAAGAAGCCGTCCGCTTCGGCGACGATCTCGATGACGGCCCCTGCCTCGAGAACATCGAGCCTCGTCAGCGTGCGCTCGAACGCCGTCGCCGCCCCGCCAGTCAGGGCAAACGGCCTGAAGTCGTGCGTGCCAGTGAGGAATCCCGCCGCCCGGTGCATCAGCTCGACGTCGACGGGCTCGGGCAACAGCGCCTCGACGAGCCCCGAATGGGGTGGCAGGAACGAACCCCGGCGGTACCTGTAGCGATACCGTTTCCCCACCGCGTCGAACCTCGCGTGCCAGGCAGGGGGCACGAGCGAGGCTGCGGTGACTCGGATGTCCTCGGGTAACCGGGTGTTGAGCCCCATCTGGACTCCCCTCGGCGGGATCACCGGGCTCCCCTCCGGAAGATCGAAGTGGGCAACCTGTCCCTCCGCGTGAACGCCCGTGTCCGTCCGGCCCGAGCCGTGAGGAACCGTCCCCGCCCGAAAGAGCGCCGAGAGCGCCCGAGCCACCTCTCCCTGTACCGTCGGCTTTTCGCCCGGCTGGATCTGCCAGCCCGCGAACCGGGTCCCCAGGTACGCGATGTCGAGCCGGTACCTCACGCCGCCGCATCCGGCGGGATCTTCGCGGTCCCCGCGCGAGCCGGATCCGCCACCGCGTTTTCTGGCAAGGGTGGGAGGATCTTCAGAACGACGAGCGTCCTGTCGTCGGCCGGCTCGTCGGCGAGAGTGAAGGCGCGCCACTCGGAGAGGATCGTCTGCTTGACCTCCTCTGCGTTCCTGCCGCCGCACTTTCCGAGGAGCGACTCCATCTTCTCGAATCCGAACACCTCCCCGGAAGGAGACTGGGCTTCCACGATGCCGTCGGAGATCAGGACCCAGAGATCCCCGGTCGAGAGCGGAACTTCCACCGTCTTGAACATGGCGTTCAGCGCGACCCCGAGCGGTCTTGCGGGATTGGGAATCGAGGTCACCCGCCCTTCCGGATCGATCCGGTAGGGGTAGATGTGCCCGGCGTTGGTGTACTCGACGACCCGCCGGTCGAGCCGGAACCTCAGGTACGCGAGCGTCACGAAGGTCCGGGAATCCGTCGTCCTCCGGATCTCCTCGTCGAGGCTCTTCAACATCTCGATCGTTTCGGCCCCGCTTCTGGCCAGAGACGAGAGCGAGGCCTTGGCGGAGGCCATCACGATCCCGGTCGGGAGGCCGTGCCCCGACACGTCCGCGATGACGACCGCGAGGCACCTCTCCCCCTCCGCGATCAGGTGGTAGAAGTCCCCGCCTATGGCCGCCGCGGGACGGAAGTCGACCGCGATCTCGACACCCGGAAACGTGAAGCCAGGGGGCGGCAGGAGCCTTTTCTGAAGGTCCCGCGCGACGGCGAGCTCGTGCTCGACCGCCTCCTGCCTCGCCTTCGACTCCACGCTCTCCTCGAGATGGGCCGCCATCTGATTGAAGCTCCCGATCAGGTTCGCGAGCTGATCCCGCCCCCCCAGCTTGAGCCTGAACGAGAAGTCCCCCTTCTCGATCGCGTCGAAGCCATGCGAGAGCCTCCGGGTCGCCCGGGCTATCCGGAAAACCAGGATGGCGGCGATGAGCGACGCAATGAAATAGACGCTGACGGTCAGGAGGGCAAGGACTTTCATCACCACCCAGACGATCCGCCCCGTCCGGCTGTCCTGATCGGCCCCCCCGTCCTCCAGCCACAAGACCGTGCTGAGCTCCTGCGCGACGGAAGACGCCACCGTGAGCAGCACCCGCCGGTCCGGGTCGAAGGCCGCCTTGTCCCAATCGAGAACGGGAACGTCCAGGAGAGCGAACCAGTGAATCCACTTCCCCCTCACCGGATCGCCGCCAGCGGGTTCCTTCTGCCGCTTCGATTCCGCCCGCGGGGTGGGAGTCGGCTTCGCCTTGCCCACCCGAACCCGGACCGGCTTCTTCTCTTCACCGGTCTCGATCAGGAGCCCAGCCCCGGAAGACTCTTGCGAGGCGCCGTCGGATTCCATTTGCGAGACAGAAGCGGGCGCCACCCACACATCGATCCCGGTCTTCTTCTCGACCCGGTCGAGAACCGCATCGGACAGGGGGGAGAGGAGAAGGAGCGTCCCGGAAGGGACGGCCCCAGCCGCCGCAAAGAAAATCCGGTTCTCGCGAAAGACGAAGAACGAGGGCTGCCCTGTTTCGGCCAGGGCTTTCGCCAACGGCTCGGAAACCACGGCGGCTTCGCCCCACGCCCGCGAGCGTCCACCCGGCCGGATCAGGACGGCATCGATCCGCTCGCCCGAAAGGGTGGTCGCCTTCAGGAACGAATCGACGAGAACCTCCTGTTCTCCCTCGCCACTCCGGTCTCTCAACGCGAAGGAGATCTTGTCGGCCAGGATGCGCAGCTCTCTCCTCGGTTCCTGCAGCGACCGCGCCGAACGCGTGGCCGCCATCTGGCCACAGAGCGCCATCACCCCCGCATACAGAAACCCGAGGAAGAAGGGGATCGGCACCACCCCGATCAGGACGTACGAGATGAAGAGCCGCGATCCGACGCGCCAGAGGAGCCCGCGAAGAAGATGCCGGATGGCGCTGACCGTGAACACGGGAGACGCCACGACGAGGAGCAAGACCGCGATGGCCTTGATGAACCCATCGCTCTGCGAAATGACCGCAAGGGCGATTCCCACGACGAAGAGAATCCCCGAGATCTTGAAAGTCCGGGAGAACTCGAAGCGCTTTCTCATGTGAGCTTTCCGGTCAGGATACGGCGGGCCGGGCGCAACTGTTCCGGCTCACCCCTCAGTCAGGCCGAATTCCGAAAGAACGGAGGCTTGATTCTCTCCGAGGGCAGGAGCCCGCGCCGGCGCGCGACGAAAAGGCGAAACAAAGCAAGCCGGTGCCTCGAGACGAGCTGCCCCCCCCGTCGGGACCTCCCTCAGTCGCCCGGTCTCGCGGAAGTACGGGGTGGTCAACACCTCCTCGAGGGATCGAACAGGCGCGATCGGGAGCCCTTCCCGCTCTCCGAGCGCCACCCAGTGGCTCGCGGGCTCTTTCGACAGCTTCTCCTCGACGCGAAGGAAGGCGGGCTTCCCCGCCTCTCCCACCAGGAGTCCATCACCCGCCAGCTCCGGCAGGCCGAGGAGATCGACGAACCGGCTCCAGAACTTCGGCTCGAGCGCCCCGAGGGCGATCTCCGTGCCCTCCGCGCAGCGGTATCGCCGGTAACACGGACTCTCCCCCGCAAGAACCCGGGCCATGAACGGGGAACCCTTTGCCGAGGCCTCGGCGAGGTTCCAGGCCACGAACGGAAGGACAGACGCGGCCAGAGGCTGGTCGATGTGGAGTCCGCGGCCCGACTTCTGCCGGACGAGGAGGGCGCCGAGAATCGAGGAGACCGAGAGGAGGCCGGCCGCAACGTCCGCGAACTGGATGGGCGGTACCCCGCCGGGCGGTACCCCTTCGCTCCCGAGCTGACCGAGGAGCCCGGCCCCTGCCGTGAAATTCAGATCGTGGCCAACGTGGCGCGCCCAGGGCTCCGACGGGCCGTAGCTCGAGAGCGAGACCGTGATCAGACCGGGATTGACGGCACGGAGCTTCTCGAGGCCGAGGTTCCAGCCTTCCAGCGTGCCAGGCCGGAAACTCTCGACAAACACGTCCGCGTGCCTCGACAGCTTCAACACCGTTTCCTGGGATGCCGGATCACGCAGGTCGAACGTGACCGACTCCACCCCGTGAAAGAACGTGTGGAACCCCACGCCCAAGCCATCGATGATCGGAGGGGTGGAGCGCATCGGGTCGCCACCTTCGGGATCCTCCACCTTGATCACCCGGGCGCCCAGATCGATCAGGCTCCGCACGAGGACCGCTCCCGGAAGCATGCGGGACACATCCACCACGAGCGTCCCCGAAAGCGGCAGCGTCGAGGGGTCCACGCTCACCCCCCGATCCGCCTGAAGGCTTTCAGAAACCTCATCATCTCGTTCAGATTCGACACGGTGACCTTCCCTTCGAAGAACGCCGATTCCGCCCTGACGCGGCCCGTCTCGATCCCGAGATAGGTCTCCTCATCGGTGGAAACGACACAGGTCGGCTTCCCTTCCAGCCCCTCCGAGACGGCACAGCTCCCGTTCTCCACGACGACCGTCCACTTCGATCCGGAACGAAAGTCGAAATGGACCCGGGCGGACCACCCCTCCACCTTCTCGGGACGGAGGCGGGCTGGGATCGTGGCGAAAAGCTCCGCGATCGTGGCTGGGACCGTCACGGCGCCTTCGGCGGCGCGAGCGCGTCTCTGCTGCGAGACCGGAGCCTCGCCCGCATCGGAGGCCGGCTCCTCGGACGGGACCGAGAATGCGAGCCCGTCGATGTCGGTCTTCGCGATGATCTCGCGCATGATCTCGCTCGTTCCCGCGACGATGGTGGAAACCCGGGCATCTCGGTAGAAGCGAGCCATCGGGTATTCCTCGGAGTATCCGAACCCACCGTAGAACTGCAAGCACTCGTCGACGATCCGCTTGTTCAACTCGGTCGCCAGGAGCTTCGACATCGACGACTCGCGAACCGCGGGCTGCCCCTCCGAAACGAGCCAGGCGGTGTGGTAGACGAGCTGGCGGGCCGCCGCAAGCTCGGTTGCCAGATCCGCGAGCCGGTGGCGCAGCGCCTGAAACGCGCTGAGGGGCTTGCCGAACGCCTTCCGGCTCGCCATGTAGCCGAGCGTTTCCTCCAGGGCGACGGCGGAGCCCCCTATCGCGATGGCCGCGCTGACGAGCCGCTCGAGGGCGAACGTCTCCATCAAGTAGTAGAAGCCCCGGTTCTCGCCTCCGATGAGGTTCGAGATCGGGACCTTGAGGTCCTCGAAATGGAGCTCTCCCGTGTCCGAGGAATGCCACCCCATCTTCCGGAGCTTGTTGGTCCTGATGCCAGGGGAAGAGGCGTCCGCGGCGATCAGACTGATGCCGCCCGCGCCCGCATCCGGAGCGGTCTTGGCGGCAATGACGTAGAAGTCGCCGTGGACCCCGTTGGTGATCCAGGTCTTCGCGCCGTTGATCACCCAGCTCTCCCCTTCCCGGACGGCCGTCGTTCGAATGGCGGCGACGTCCGAGCCCGTGTCGGGCTCGGTGATGCAGATCGCCCCGACCTTGTCCCCCGTGATCGAGGGCTTGAGGAACTGGTCCTTCAGCGCGGCCGAGCCCCGCTTGTGGAGAGCCCCCGTCGCGATGAACTGCTGCACGCCGACCGCGGCACAGAAGCCCCCCATCCTGGAGCGCGGCAGTTCCTCCAGGAATGCCAGGGCGTAGAAAATGTCGGCTCCGCCCCCTCCAAGTTCTTCGGGAAAGAGGATCCCGAGGAGACCTTCCTCGCCCAGCCGCTTCCAGGCCGAACGCGGAATCCGCTGATTTCGCTCCCACTCATCGGCGTTGGGGGCGATCTCGGTCTCGACGAATTTCCGCACCTGCTGCCGGAACATCTCGTGCTGCTCGGAGAAATAGATCGATCGCATGGCCCCTGGAGATTAGGCCCGCGCGCCGCCGATGGGAAGGACTCGCCGGGGCGTCCGAACCCGGTCTGCGGGCGACCGGCTCCGGGCGATCGGCCCCGGCGACCGGCTCCGGGCGACCGGCCCCGGGCGACCGGCATAATCTCGCCTGACGATCGAGCGGAGCCCCGGCGTACCGGGTGTCAGACTTCGTGCATCCCGTCGCCTGGCTCATGGACACTCCGGACTTCCCATCGAAAGTCGCACCGCGGGAGGGCTGTCATGGAAAAACAGGGCAACTCAGAGATCACGAACTTCTTGCTCATCGCGGCGGGCGCCCTCGCGGCTGTCTCCTGTCTCTTCTCGCTCTTTTCCATCATCAGCAACCTGGCGCTTCTGCAGCGTTTCGGTTCCGGCCCCATCGTCGAGAACCTCCTCCGGTCGGTCCCGTGGATCCTCCTCTGGGTCGCCCTCGCCGTGGCGGGATTCATCCGGTGGCGACCCACGTTGCCGATCGTCGCCCTGCTCTCCCCGATGTTCCTGATCTTCGCTGTTCGTCCCTTCTTCTACCGCTCCGTCTTCCACAACCGGACCCTCGTGATCACCCTCCTGGCAGGCGCTGTCCTCAAGCTCGCCCTCGCAAGTGTCGGGATCTACGGGACGTTCCTGTGGTGGAAAGAGACCCGCGCCAAGACCGAGCCGGGAAACCCCGGGTAGAGCGACGCCTCGTCGACGCTCAGCCTGCAGGGTTCACGCGCAGGGAACTGACCCGCGACAGCACGTCGTCGTCGCGATCCCGGCGCAGGACCACGCAGTCGTGACGGATCGTCTCGGGTCCCGGCTCACTCCGCGCGTAGCGCGCTGACCGGGTCGAGGGCAGCCGCGCGGCGGGCGGGCAGGACCCCCGCGAGGATTCCGGCGAGAAGGCAAAACAGAGGGGCTCCCACCACCATCTCCGCCGGGGTCCTGAACGGCAGGCCAGGCACGAGGGCCTTCAGCCCTTCCGAGAGACCGAAGGCGAGCCCCACGCCGAGTACGCCGCCGGCGAGCGCCAGAAGGGCTGACTCCAGAAGGAAGAGGGCCACGATCTGCCCCTTCTGCCCCCCGAGAGCCAGAATGAGTCCGATCTCGGACGTCCGCTCCCCCACCGAGATCCACATGATCGTGAGGATTCCGATGGCGCCGACGAGGAGCGAGATCCCGCCGATTCCGGCAACGGCGACGCCCACGACCGACAGAACGCGATCGAGAACACCCAGCATTTCGGTTTGCGTCAGGATCGTGAAGTCCTCTTCACCGCGGTGCCGGTCGAGAAGAAGGCGACGAATCCCGGTGACGACCTCCTCGACGGGCACGCGCGGATCGAACTTGACGTCGATCCCGGCGAGCTCGTCGCGGGCAAACAGACGCTGCGCGGATGCGGTCGGAATGTAGACGACGTCATCCACGTCGAAGCCCAGCATGTTCCCCTTCGCTTCCATGACTCCCACGACGAGGAACCGCTGATCCGCGATCCGGAGCCTCTGTCCAAGCGGGCTGCCATCGAAGAGCTCCTCCGCGACCTTGGTCCCGATGGCGGCCACCTGCTGCGGCCGCTCGGGGTCCCCGGGCGGCAGGAACCTCCCCACCCTCGCCCGCCTCAGGCTCCAGACTTCCTGCATCTCCGCCGTCACTCCCATCACGAAGATGCTCCGCGCCCGGATCCCCGCCTGCACCCGCGCCATTCCGAACAGGACCGGAACGAGGGACTGCACTCCGGGCACGCGCCGCAGCGCCTCGGAATCCGCAATCGTCAACCGCCGGATGGTCCCCCCGGCCTGCGTCGGGAGCCCCGTCGTCCGGAACTTCCCGGGCTGGATGCTGATGATGTTCGTTCCGAACGAGGTGAACTCGGACATCACCGTGGCCCGCGTTCCTTCCCCCAGAGACGTCAGGAGAACGACCGAGGTGATCCCGACGACGATTCCCAGAACGCTCAAAAACGACCGGAGCCGGTGAGCGAGGATGGCCGAGCTCGCGAGCGAGAGGAGATCGAATCCCCGCACCTCTCACCTCCCCGAAAGGGCCGCGACCGGGTCGAGGCGGGAGGCGCGGCGCGCCGGCAAGAGACCGAAGACGATTCCGACGGCAAGGGAGACACCGAGAGCCCCCCAGATCGCCCAGGGCGGGGGTTCGGCGGGGAAGGCCGGATAGAAAACCCTCAGCGTCCGGACCGCCAGAAAGCCCGCGACGAGGCCCGCGACCCCGCCCAGCGTCGACAGGATGGAGGCTTCCGCGAGGAACGCCCGCAGGACTTGCCCCGTTGTCGCCCCCAGGGCCTTCAGGAGCCCGATCTCCCTCACTCTTTCGGAGACCGAGACGAGCATGACGTTCATGACTCCGATCCCAGCGACGGTGAGCGAGATCGCGGTGATTCCGACGAGGGCCGCGGTGAGGACCCCGAGAATCTTCCCGAATCCGGCCAGGACGGCATCCTGGGTGAGGATGGTGACGTCGTCCTCGCCGGCGTGGCGCTCCCTGATCACTTCGATGATCCGGCTCTTGGCGGGCAGGATCTCCGCCTCCGAGCGCACCTCGAGAAGCGCGCGGAAGACGCCGCGCCGGTTGAACATCCTCAGGGCGTGGGCGGCCGGGACGTGAATGAGGTCGTCGAGCCTCAGACCGACCGTGATCCCGCGCGGGCCCGCGACACCAATGATCTGGAACCGCTCGGTGCCCACCCTGACGAATCGTCCAAGCGGGTTCTCCTTCGGGAAGAGCTCCTTCCAGGCGTCGTAACCCAGGACACAGACATGGGGCGGACGGTCGGACTGACCTCGGGGAAGGTACTGCCCCATGATGATCGGGACCTTCCGGACGGGCAGCATCTCCCAGGTCGTCCCGGCGATGATGACGTCCCGCGTGCGCCCCTCCGTTTCGGCCTTGACGGTACCCGTCACGATGGGCGCGGCGTATCGGACCGCGGGGACTCGCCTCTTGATCGCCTCGAGGTCCTCGAGGGTGAGGTCGTGAGCCACCCCTCCGACGACCGGGAGCGAGCCCGTCGTCTCGGTCTTTCCGGGAAGGATGATGAGGAGGTTCGTCCCGAGGCTCTGGAACTCCTGCGTGACGAAGAGACGGGCCCCCTCCGCCAGGCTCGTCAACATGATGACGGCGGCGACCCCGATCGCGACGCCAAGGAGGGAGAGCCCGGTCCGGAGCCTGTGTCCGCGAAGGGCCCCGAACGCGAACGTCACGAGGTCCGTGAAGCTCACGCTCCCTCCGCGATCGCCCCATCACGGAGCCTGATGCACCGCCGGGCCCGCGA
The DNA here is from genome assembly GCA_022071945.1 of Thermoanaerobaculia bacterium. Taxonomy (GTDB): domain Bacteria; phylum Acidobacteriota; class Thermoanaerobaculia; order UBA5066; family UBA5066; genus JAJVIN01. The sequence goes on from JAJVIN010000029.1 coordinate 164,881, forward strand.
GCCGATCGCAGGGTCGTGAGTCACGACGATCACCGTCAGCCCCGAGGCGTTCATCTTCTCGATGAGAGCCACGACTTCCTTCCCCGAGGCGGCGTCGAGGTTGCCCGTGGGCTCGTCCGCCAGGAGGATCGAGGGCCCCATCACCACCGAGCGAGCGATGGCAACCCGCTGCCTCTCGCCTCCCGAGAGCTGATCGGGCCGGTGGTCCGCTCTCGCCTCCAGACCGACCGCGCGCAAGGCATCCAGAACGCGCCGGGCCCGCTCGGCGCGTGGGACGGCCGCGAAGATCATCGGAAGCTCGACATTACCGGCCGCCGAGAGCCTCGGAACGAGATGGAACGCCTGGAAGACGAACCCGATCTTCAGCTGCCGGATCCGGGCGAGCGACGCATCGGCAAGCCGGCCCGCGTCCTCGCCATCGAGCAGAAAGCTCCCCGACGTCGGCCGGTCGAGGCAGCCCAGGATGTGCAGGAGCGTCGACTTGCCCGATCCGGAAGGCCCCATCACCGAGACGTATTCCCCTTTCTCGATGACGAGGTCGATCCCGCGCAGGGCGTGCACGGGCCGCCCCCCGACCTCGTACTGCCGCGTCACGCCCCGGAGCTCGATCATGGCTTCCCGGCTGGCTCGGCGGTCGCGCGGGCGCCGGCCTTCACCTCGGGCCGGTCGAGAGAAACGACGACGGCCTCTCCTTCCGAAAGGCCGCCGAGCACCTCGACCCACTCCCAGTTCATGAGCCCGGTCTTGACCACGCGACTCTGGAGCTGATCTCCGTCAAGCACGAGGACGCGAGTCCCCTCGATGAGGGCCGTCCGGGGGAAGCGCGGAACGGACTTCCGCGTGTCCAGGATGACCTCGACATCCGCGGAGGAGCCGGGTGAAAGGGAGCGGGCCAAGGCGGCATCCGACAGCTCGACCTCGATCTCGAAGGTGCGGTTCTGTTCGACTCTGTCGAGGACGTAGGAGGCGACGCGGCTGATGGAGCCGGCGAAGGACTTGCCGGGGAAGGCATCGAAGGTCACCCGCACCGGCTGCCCCGCCTTCACGCGGCCGACGTCCGCCTCGTCGAGAGGAACGCTGATGTAGAGAGCGTCGGGGTCGAAGAGCTCGAGGACGGGCGGGATCGGGATCGCGGGTGGAGAGGGAGTCACCCACTCGCCGACCTCGGCCGAAATCTCGGCGACGACGCCGTCGAAGGGAGCGCGGAGCGTCATCTTCTCGAGAGAGACGCGGGCCGCGTCGAGGGCGGCGCGAGCCTCCCCGATGCGGGCGCCTGCCGCCTCGCAGGCGGCCCGGGCGCTATCCTTCCTGGCGGCGGCCTGATCCAGAAGACTGGCGGAAAGGACTTGGTCGTTCGCGAGGTTCTTCGAGCGGTCGAACTCGCGGCTCGCCAGGGTCGCGGCCGTGCAGGCCTCGCGCTCGGCGGCGAGCGCGGCCTGAAGAGTCCGCTCCCGGAGCGTCACCTGGGCCGCGAGATCCTCGCTCGCCAGACGAAGAAGGACATCCCCTTTCTTGACCCGCTGGCCTTTCTTTGCCGGGAGCTCGACGAGGCGTCCGCCAGTCTCCGGTGAGAGGGTCGCGCGCCGCCGCGACTTGACGGTCCCGGCCTTGCTGTTGGAGACCGTTTCCTCGACTTCCCCTCTTTCCACCCGGAAGACCGTGACCGGGACTGGGCGAGACCGGAAGAGAGTCAGCCGCAGAAGGAAGACGACAGCGAAGACGGCCGCCACGGCGAGGAGCAGGCGGACCGGGCGCGGAAACGTCGTCATGGAAGAGGCCCTCGACACGAACTATAGACTCAGCGGGGGAAGCGCCGGTTACACCCACCCCGCGGGGCCGGGAGAAGGAGAAGCGGCGGAGAAGGACGCACCGGGGAGGCCCGATTGGAAGCCGGACCGTCTATCCTTGGGTCATCGTTCCTGAAAGGTGAGACCGACGATGACGCGACGTGCCGTCCTCTCGAGTTCGTTCCTGGCGGCCTTCTTCCTCTCTTGCGGCCTGCCGCTCTTGGGCCAGAGGTTTCCGGAGAAGGATCTCCCCCCCGTTCTGAAACCCTGGGTTCCCTGGGTTCTCGACGAGAAGAAGGATGCGGTGTGTCCGGCTGTCGACGGCTCGGCCGTCTGCCTCTGGCCCGGTCAGCTGGACCTGACGGTCGGCGGCTCCGGAGGGACCTTTTCGTTCGAGGTCCATCTGGACCGGCCGCTCTTCGTCCCGCTGCCCGGGGATGAGAAGGTCTGGCCGCAGGACGTCAAGGCCGCCGGAGCGGCCGTCCCCGTCGTCGCTCGGGACGGCCACCCCGCCGTCTCGTTGCCGGCCGGCGACCACCGGATCGAGGGCCGCCTCATCTGGAAGGAGCTGCCCGATTCCCTTCAGGTTCCCCAGCAGGTCGCTCTCGTCGGCCTCTCCATCGGCGCCAAGAAGATCGGGTTCCCCAGGCGAGAAGAGAACGGGCTCCTCCTTTTGCGAGAAGCCTCCGACGGCGAAGTCTCGGCCGACGACATCCGCTTGAAGGTCTTTCGAAGACTGTCCGACGGCGTGCCGATGTCGGTCGAGACGCGAATCGAGTTCGAGGTCTCGGGCAAGGCCCGAGAAGTGAGGCTCGATGGAGTCACCCTCCCAACAGGTGTTCCCGTGTCGGTCGGCGGGGACCTCCCGGCACGTCTCGACAAGGGGATCCTGCTCGTCCAGGTCCGCTCCGGCCGGTTCAAGATCACCGTCCTCGAGCGAATCGACGGGCCCGTCACCTCCTTCAAGAGAAAACCCTCGCAGGAACCGTGGCCTTTCGAAGAGGTGTGGCTCTTTTCACCGAACGAGGACATCCGGCAGATCGAGCTCAGCGGCGCCAACGCGGTCGATCCCGTAAGGGCCGAGGTCCCGGGAGAGTGGCAGAAGCTCGCCGCCTTCCAGATGACGCTCGAGTCCGAGCTCCAGGTGAAGGAGACACGTCGAGGCAAGCCCGAGGCCGCTCCCGACCAGGTCGCCCTTTCACGAGCCTACTGGCTCGACCTGGACGGCAAGAACTTCACGATCAGAGACACGTTCAAGGGTTCGCTCGGGAGAACCTCTCGGTTCAACGCCATCCCCCCCACCGAGCTGGGCCGGGCCTCGAGCGATGGGGCAGACCAACTCATCACCCTGGACCCTTCGGGAGGTGCGAGGGGATTCGAGGTGCGAAGAACCGCCGTTTCGATCGAGACGGACTCGAGACTTCCCAGGAGCGGCAGGATCCCGGCGGTGGGGTGGAGCGTGAACGTGCAGTCCCTCTCCGCCACTCTCTACTTGCCACCCGGCTGGACCCTCATCGCGGCCCCCGGCGTCGACCGTGTGCCGGGCGGCTGGTTCGGCCGCTTCACCCTCTTCAGCTTCTTCGTCGTCCTCCTCATCACGATCGCGACCGCCAAGCTCTTCGGCCCGAAGTGGGGGGGCGTCGCTCTCTTGACCCTCGTGGTGTGCCACGGCGAGCCCGGCGCCCCGGAGTTCATCTGGTTGAGTCTTCTGGGCGCCCTGGCGCTGCTCGGGCTCGTCCCCGCCGGCAAGGCCCGGGTCGGGGTCCAGATCTGGTGGTGGCTCTCGGCCATCGTCCTGGCCGTCATCGCGATTCCGTTCTTCATCAAGCAGATCCGCGTGGGGCTCTTCCCTCAGGCCGGACCCGCATGGGTGAGCTCGGCAAGAGGGGGCGGCGGATTCCTGGGCGGGATGGCGAAGGACGCCGCGCCACCGCCTCCGAGCTCGGCTCCCGAGTCGCCAGCGATGGAGGAACAAGCCCCGGCTCCGCAGGACATGGTGGCGAGCGCTCCCGATCAGAAGGCCCGCCAGGAGGTCCAGGCGCGCAAGCCCGTCGCGAAGAAGAAGGCGTACACGTCCTACGACGCCTACCAGCAGGATCCGCACTCGGTCATCCAGACCGGGACGGGGGTTCCGAACTGGAGCTGGCGGGCCGAGTCCCTGCAATGGACCGGCCCCGTCAGCTCGGACCACACGATGCGGCTCGTCCTGCTCTCTCCGGCGGCCAACCTTCTCCTGGCGCTCGTCAGGGTCCTCCTCGTCGCGCTCTTTGCGGCGAGGCTCCTGAACGATGATCGGACGCGGCCGCTGTGGAAGAGGTCCGGGGCCCCACTCCCGGGCGCACCCGTCCTCGCATCCGTCGCCTTCGTTTTCCTGGTTGCCGCGCCCGCGCGGGCGGAAACGCCCCCGGTGCCGAACGTGAACCAGCAGGAGTCGAACGCGGCGCCGAATCAGGAGGTCACGATCCCGGCTCCCGGCTCCTGGGTTCTCGACGAGATGAGAGATCGCCTCACGAGGGACCCGGAGTGCGCCCCGGAATGCACGTCGACCGCGTGGGCCGTCCTCTCGCTGAAGGGGGGCACGCTCACCCTGGAGTTCGAGGTGCACGCGGCCGTGGCAGCCGGGTGGCCGATCCCCGGTCCCGCGAACTCCTGGGTCCCCGCGCGAGTGAGCCTGGCCGGCAAGCCCTCCGGAGCCCTCGTTCGAGGAGAGAACGGCTTCCTCTTCTTGCGGGTTCCGCAAGGAGTCCACCGGGTCACGGTCGAGGGCCCCCTGCCGCCGCGCGACAGCCTTGTTCTCCAGTTCGCGAGCAAGCCGAGGCGGATTCAGGGCTCGGCGGATGGCTGGCAGGTCGACGGCATCCGGGAGGACGGAACGACCGAAGGCTCCGTGCAGTTGACGCGGAAGCTCGAGCAGGCCGGGAGCACCGCCATCCAGGGTGGAGGTCTCTACGAGCCCTGGCTCGAGGTGGTCCGAGTGCTCGATATCGGCGTCACGTGGAAGGTGACGACGATCGTGAGACGGATCTCGCCGGCGGGGGCCCCCGTCCTCGTCAAGGTCCCGGTCTTGCCCGGAATGCTCATCACGGACAGCGACCGTCCCGTGAAGGACGGAGAGATCGAGGTCAGCCTCGGCCGGGACGACCTGGAAACGCAGGTCAACGCCTCGCTCGAGATCGGAGACAAACCCGTCATTCTGAAGGCCGCCGAGGGGAAGTCCTTCTCGGAAATCTGGACCCTGCGCTGCGGCAACGTCTGGCAGTGCGAGGTGAAGGGGAGCGTCCCGCCCGTCGAGCACCAGCGCGATGGGTATCTCTCCCGGGAATACAGACCGTGGCCCGGGGAGTCGGTGGAAGTCCACTTCAGAAAGCCAGCCGGCGCGCCGGGCCAGGCCCTCACCATCGACGAAGCCTCTCTGAATGTCGTTCCCGGCATCCGGCTCCAGGACGCCATCCTGACGTTTCGCGTCCGCTCGAGCCGCGCCGGCCCGCTCGTCGTGACCCTTCCAGAAGGAGCGGACGTGAGGTCCGTGAAAGCGAATGGGAGCGACCGGGCAGTCCGTCCGGAGGGGCAGAAGCTGACGCTCTCTGTGGCGCCCGGAAGCCAGTCGTTCGAGATCATGTGGCGCCAGCAGGGCGGGATGTCGCTCTTTTACCGCTCTCCCGCGGTCGCCATCGGGAGCTCGGCCGTCAATGCATCCCTCGATGTCACGATTCCACCGGACCGCTGGCTCCTTTACGCGCGGGGGCCGAAGTGGGGCCCCGCGATCCTCTTCTGGGGATACCTCCTGTTCGTCTCGCTCGCCGCCCTCATGCTGGGAAAGGTGAAGGCGAGCCCGCTCTCGAGCCTCGAGTGGTTCGTCCTGGGCCTTGGCATGGCGCAGCTTCCCGCCCCCGTACTCCTGATCGTGGCCGGCTGGTTCCTGGCCCTCGGGTGGCGGCGCCAGAGGACCGACCTGAAGCCGGCGCTCTTCGATCTCAGGCAGCTCCTGCTTCTGGGCTGGACCCTGGTCTTCTTCGGCTGCCTGTACGGCGCCGTCCACCAGGGTCTCCTGCTCCGGCCAGACATGCAGGTCGCGGGCAACCAGAGCAGCGAGACCCTCTTGAAGTGGTACGCCGACCGGATCGATGGAACGATGCCTCGGGCCTGGGTGGCAAGCGCTCCCATGTGGATGTACCGGATCCTGATGCTGGCCTGGGCGCTCTGGCTTGCGATCAGGCTGATCCGGTGGCTCGGCTGGGCGTGGGAGTCGTGGACCGAGGGCGGCTCTTGGAAGAGGCTCCGCCCCCTGCCCCCGCCGGCTGACGAGAAGCCGGCAAAGGCCGTGCCACACGTTGCGACGCCGCACACTGCCGCCCCGCACATTGCAGCCCCGCCCCCGCCCCCACCGCCCGCCCCATCGGCGCCCCCGCCTCCGCCTCCGCCGAAGCCGGAGACCGAGGACGATCCCTTCGGAAGTTGAGGACGAAATGAAGCAGCACAGAGCCTTCCTGACGATCGGCGTTTTCCTCTCGGCAACCCTCGTATTGGCTTGTTCCGGTTCGCCCGCTCCCAAGAGTGCTCCGGGCGCCGCGTCCTCCCGGCCCCTCCGCGTCGTTCTGGTCGAGGCGACCGGCCCCGGACCCGAGCTCGAGGCGTTTCTGGACCGCTTCCAGGCAGAGGCGATCGACTCTGGACGGCTTTCGATCGTGGATGCCCGGCTCTCGGGCGCCACATTCACGGGCCTCTCCACGGCGGGAGCGGAGACTTCGCGGACGGAGTTCCAAAGGACGTTCCCGGGCGACCTTCTTCTTTCGGTCTCCCTTCCCCAGTGCGATCCGAAGGTCTCGAGCTTCTCTTATCAGGACACGACGGTCGACGGTTACCGGGTCCAGCGGACGATCTCCTCCGCGTCGATCTCGTGCACGGCCCAGCTCGAAACCTTTCGCCTCCCGGATGGACAGAAGCCCGAGACCCACACAATCAAGGCCGAGACCCCCTACACGAACCCTGGGGCGGAGGGTCAACAGGACGAACCCATGATCAAGGCCGCGAGAGAAGCCGGGAGGAAGGCCGCCCGGCAGCTCGCCAAGAAGCTCTGAAGGCTTCCCCCCACGGGGCCCGGAGGCCATCCGTCTCGAAGAAAGACCGGCACGAACCCGGAGGTCCAGATGGTCACTCTCATCCTGCTCGCCCAGATCGCGACGGCCACGCCGGCGCCACGGCCAGCTGCCGTCGCGAGCCCCTCCCCAGCCGTCAGGCCGAGACCCGTCGTAGCCGTTCCGCAAGGCGGGACATCGCTTTCGGACATTGCCCGGGGACGGAAGATCGACACGAAGGCCTTCGCGACACCCCCGGCACGGGCCGAGGAAGGAACGACCACGGCAAATGCCGGCGCGAGCACATCGTCTTCGCTGGAATCGATGTCCGAGGAGGAGCGCCTCTGGCGAGGCAAGGCGGAGAAAATCCACCGGGAGATCGCGGAAGCCCGCTCCGAGGCCGAGGAGGAGAAAAGTAGGACCAGGCTTCCGACACCTGGCATGCGCGATCCACAGCTCGAGCTCCTGCGCGACGCCGCCGCTGAGAAGGAGCTCAGGAAGATAGAGAAACTGGAAAAGCAGCTGGCCCGCCTGACCGAGGAGTGCCGCAAGACGCCCGGCTGCCAGCCAGGCTGGGTCCGATGAGCCGGAAGGTCCTCACCCGGGGTCACGGGCGGACCTGAAGACAGGTTCACACGGGTCAATTCCAGACCCCCTCCGGGAGGCCCGCTGACCCTCCCACCCTCCGGATCCACAACAAGTAGCTCATTTTCAACAACTTACGGTCAGACGGCCCGGGCACGCGACTTGCTTCTTTTTCAGGGGGTCCCCAAGCGATGTTTTTTCGCGGACGACTCCACAAAGAGAGCAAGAAATGAATCAAAGACGGCTCACTCTCCTCTTCGGGATTCTTCTCGGAGTCCTCATGGTGTCGCTCCTCCCGGCACAGCCGGCGCTCGCGGTATCCGCCGGGGACAAGGATCATCGGGACGCTCATGACGACTGTGATGCGGCCAAGGGCATCACGGTGATGAGGGACCAGGTGGAGTGGTGGGCCCGCGAGGGCGGGGCTTCGGCGCTGGCGGCCGAGTTCTGGGTGAGTCCCGAGGCGGAACTCCAGACACCGGCCCGGCTCGACTGGACGCTCGTGATCACGAAGCTCGACCGCACCGTGATCGACCGCATCACCGGTTCAACGATCCTCAGAGACGGCAAGGGATTCGCCCTGGTCAACTTCGAGGGCAGGACATCAGACGGCAAGCCGCTCGAGGCGGGGCTCTACGTCTACCGCTACGAGGTTCCCGGGTTCGAGTCGTCCGGAGGCTTCCTGAGGGTTTACGCATCGGACGAGCAACCGGAGCCGAAACGGAACGACGAATACGTGCCTGATGCGAGCACTCTCAACCCGAGCGTTCCCTACAACTTCTACTTCGGCACGCCGCACTCGCACACGATCTTCTCGGATGGAGGAATCCCCGTTGCGACCTGCAACGGTTCTATCTCTTCCCCGCATACCGGGGCGAAGCCCGCGGACGCCTACGCCTACGCGAAAACGAGTGGTGGAGTCGACTGGGCAGCCATCAACGAGCACAACCACCTCATCGACGATGCGTGCGGCTCAGGGTGCACGACGGCAACTCTGCGGGCGCGTTACCAGGAAGGTCTGACGGCGGCTGCCTCGGCGACGACCTCGACCTTCGTTGGCCTCTACGGCATGGAGTGGGGCGTCATCAGCGGCGGCGGGCACATCGCCCTGTACGACATCACGAAGATCTTCGGCTGGGAAGCCTACGCGGACGTCACGACGCCGAAGTCCGACTACCTCACGCTCTACACGACGGCGAACAACGCGGCCTACCAGGGCCCGGCCGGAGCGGCCGCGGGTTTCTGCCACCCGGGGACGAGTGACTTCGGGAGCTTCGCGAAGAACGCGGCCGGGGTCAACGTGATGACGGGCCTCGCCGTCATCTCCGGGCCATCCGATTCCAAGCTGACGACGTTCGCCGACGCCGGCTCCCGCTACTCGGGCCCGAAGCGGGGCGGCACCGACATGTACCAGTACGCCCTGCAGCGCGGCTGGAAGGTCGGCCCCGAGGCTCACCAGGACAACCACTGCTGGAACTACGGCACGTCCACGCGCAACCGGACGGTCGTCCTCGCGACCTCCCTCTCCCGGGCCTCCGTCGTCTCGGCTCTGAAGGCCCGCCGCTTCTACGCTTCCTCGGACCTCAACGCCCAGATGTTCTTCGGCACCGCCGACTACACCAAGGTCATGGGCCAGACCTTCACGGTCTCGACTTCGACCGTGAACCTGCTCCTCTGGGTGAAGGATCCGGATGGCGCGACGGTTTCTTCCGTGACGCTGTATCAGGGCAATCCGGCCGCGGGCTCCGGCTCCCCCTCGACGGTGGCGATGACGAACGCGGGGAACGGCACCTACACGGCCACGGTCACCCTCCCGGCCACGGGCGAGAACTACTTCTACACCTACGCGGCCCTCTCGAGCGGCGCGGAGCTCTTCTCGGCCCCGATGTGGATCAGCCGTTCCGGCGGCTGCTCCGACACCACGGCCCCGGCGGCCTCCATCACGGCTCCCTCCGCGACCACGGTCACCGGGACGGTCACCGTCAGCGCGACGGCCACCGACAACGTCGGAGTCACGGGGATGACCCTGAAGATCGACGGCGCGACGGTCGCGACCTCGACCTCCGGTTCCGTCTCGTACTCCTGGAACACGTCGTCCCTGACGGCTGGCTCTTCTCACTCGATCACCGTGACGGCCACGGACGCCTGCGGGAACGTCAGCCCCACCGCCACGAAGACCGTCACGATCGGCTCGACCGGCTGCTCCGACACCACCGCCCCATCGGCCACCATCACCGCTCCCACGGCCAGCAGCGTGACCGGGACCGTGACGGTCTCCGCCACCGGCTCCGACAACGTGGGCGTCACCGGAATGACCCTCAAGATCGACGGAACGACGGTCGCCAGCTCGACCTCCGGCTCCGTCTCGTACTCCTGGAACACCTCGTCACTCGCGGCGGGGTCTTCTCACTCGATCACGGCCACCTCGACGGATGCCTGCGGGAACGTCAGCCCGACGGCCACGAAGACGGTCACCATCGGGACGACGCCCACGAACCCGATCGTCAACCCGGGGTTCGAGTCGGGCGTTCCGCCCACCCCCTGGGTCGAGACCGGGAGCTACGAGCAGATCACGGGCACGACGACGTCCTCGGCCAACACCTCCGTGTCCCCGCACGGCGGGACCAAGATGGCGTACATGGCGGGGTATGACAGCGCCGACGACTACCTTTACCAGAACTTCACGGTCCCCAACACGACCTCGAACGTGAACCTCTCGTTCTGGTACCGGATCGTCACGACGGATGGCACGACGACGGCGTACGACTCCCTGTACCTCGACGTTTACAACTCGACGGGGACGACGCGTCTCGGCACGCTCGCGACGTTCTCCAACAAGAACGCGAACTCCGGCTGGACGCAGAAGACGGCCCTGTCCCTGAACAGCTGGAAGGGGCAGACGATCCGTTTGAGGCTCCACGCCACGAGCGACTCATCCAACCCGACGGACTTCTTCGTCGACGATTTCAACGTGACGATGCCGTAAGCCCCGCAGGTATCCTGGAACTCGAGAAGGCGGTGGCGACGAGCCGCCGCCTTCTTGCTTGGGGAGTTCGCTTCTCCGCGGGTCTTGCCCGCGCCCGGCCAGGCTTCGGCACCCTGATTCTCCCCCGGGGATCTCTCATCCTATACACTACCGTTCCAAATGGAAGCGGCGCATATCCGGCCTAGCGGCCAGAATTGGAAGTCTCCGTCACGGCCGGCTCCCCCGGGAGCCGGGGCTCGTGGCATCTTCCCGCGGGTTCTGTTTCCGCTCCCGGAGGCCTCGAGAGGCCTTCGGGGGGGGGCCCTCCGTTCTTTCCAGTCAAGACCGTGGCTTGCCGTGAGATCACGCATTCGGCATTGTTCGATTGGACCCATCAACCCCTCCAAACCACATCCGAGAGGAGAAGGAAGAAGCCTATGAAATTCCGTCGATTCCTTTCCCCGGTCTCGCTTTTGGCGCTGGTGACCGCTTTCGCGGTTCCGGCGTCGGCAGCGAAGCCCCCGCAGATCGATCTGTCTCAGCCTGTGAAACCGGCGAGCGTGAAAACGCCCCTCAAGGCCGACTGGTCCCCTGAACTCCGCAGCATCACCCCCCGGGTGAACGCCGGTTCCGGACCGGCCCGAGAGGCGCCGGCTCCCAAGAGTCCGCCGTACTTCAAGGCGGGAGCACCCGCGACGGACGCCGTGGTGCAGTCGGCCCCCGGCGCCGAGGGCGTGATGCCGGCCCCGGCCCTCACCTTCGAGGGCGGGAGCAACGCCGAGAACGGAGCGCTCTTCGGCTTCATCTACGCTCCGCCCGACACCAACGGGGACGTCGGGCCGAACCACTACGTCCAGACCGTCAACACCCACTTCTCCGTGTACAGCAAGGCCGGGGCGCGGCTCTACGGGCCGGCTCCGATCAACACCTTGTGGACCGGCTTCGGCGGCGGGTGCGAGAACACCAACGACGGCGACCCGATCGTCGTGTACGACGGACTTGCCGACCGCTGGCTGATCTCCCAGTTCGGGAACGCCTCCGTGGGCGCTCCCTTCCTGCAGTGCATGGCCGTGTCTCAGACCGGCGATCCGCTCGGCGCGTACTTCAGGTACGCCTACAGCTTCGACGGCGTCTTCAACGACTACCCGAAGATGGGCATCTGGACGAACGCCTACACGCTGACCGTGAACCAGTTTGGCTTCCCGGGCACGTTCTACGCCGGCGGAGTCCTCCTCTTCCAGCGTGACCTGATGCTCGTCGGTCTGCCGAATCCCCGGGTCGTCCGCTTCGACCTCCCGACTTTCGGCACCGAATTCTGGAGCTTCTTGCCCGTCGACCTCGACGGGAACGTTCCTCCTCCGGCAGGTGCGCCCCCGATGTTCCTCAACGTCTCGGACGATACCGAGACGATCTTCGGAGCCGACTCGATGCTGGGCTGGAGGGCCTTCGTCGACTGGACGACTCCCGAGACGAGCTTCATGCTCGGGAACCTCTTTGCCGTTCCCAGCTTCAACACTCTCTGCCCGGGCAACCGCAATTGCATCCCGCAGCCGGGTACGGCCCAGAAGGTCGATGCGCTCGCGCCGCGCCTGATGCACCGGGCGGCCTACCGTAACTTCGGCACCCACCAGTCGATCGTCGCGAGCCACACGGTCGACGCCGGCGGCGGCGTTGCCGGCGTCCGCTGGTACGAGCTCCGGCAGTCCAACGGTCTCCCCTGGTCCGGCTTTAACGCGGGCAACATCTACCAGGCTTCGACATATGCTCCGGCGGACACCGTGAATCGTTGGATGGGCAGTATCGCGATGGACCGCGAGGGCGGCATCGCTCTCGGCTACTCCGTCTCCAACGGCTCCGTCTACCCGGGCATTCGCTACGCGGGCCGCCTGGCGAACGACACTCTCAACACTTTTGGGCAGACCGAGACGACGATGTACGCCGGCACGGGCTCTCAGCTCGGCGTCAACCGTTGGGGCGACTACTCGTCGATGCACGTCGACCCGGTCGACGACTGCACCTTCTGGTACACGCAGCAGTACGTCGCATCAACCGCGAGCTTCTCCTGGAACACGCGCATTGGCGCGTTCAAGTTCCCGACCTGTGTTTCCGCCGCAGCCGTGAACGGCGCGATCCAGGGCACGGTCACCGCGAGCGGTATGCCCGTCCAGGGCGCGCTCGTGAAGGTTGGTGCCTTCACCACCTCGACGGACGCGGCTGGCTTCTACAGCCTTCCGAGCATCCCTGCCGGCACCTACGCCGCCTCCGCGGCCAAGTACGGCTACAACACCGCGACCGCGAACCCCGTCGTCACCGCGGGCGCCACCACCATCCAGAACTTCGCTCTCACGGCCGCGACGACGGTCCGGCTCGAGGGCTACGTGACGGACGGTACGGCTCACGTTTACGGGCTCTATGCCAGGCTGTCGGTCACGGCCGGAGGGCTCTTCCCAGGCCTGCTGACGACCTACACCGATCCCCTGACCGGCTACTACAAGATTGACCTCGTTCCGGCTGTTCCGGGCTACCCGTACACGCTCGTCTACGAGTCCGTCTACCCCGGCTACAACTCCCGGACGTTCACCCCGGTCGCTCTCGCGGCGAACACGGTCCTCAACGTTCCGCTCACCGCGCAGACCGGAATGTGCCAGACCCCGGGCTACCAGAAGTCCCTCGTGACGTCGGTCTTCTCCGAGAACTGGGATACGACGCTCCCGAGCGGCATCCCGGCCGGCTTCTTCGCCACCTCGGACGATCCGTCCTACCCATGGGCCGTGGCGGACGCGACCTACGCGAACGCCCAGAACAACTCATGTGGCGGCGGCGCCTATGCAGCCCCCACGCCGGTCTCCGGGTCCAACTACCTCTACTTCAACTCCTGGTGCGCCGGCACGGGTGATACCGCTCGCCTCTGGTACGCCACTCCGATGGACTTGGCGGGTGGCGGCGCGACCGTCTCCTTCTATATGTTCAAGTACAACTCCTGGGGCGAGCCGGTCAACGCGACGGACTCCGTCCAGGTTCAGATCTCGCAGGATGGCGGCGCGACCTGGATCGACGCGGGACCGCGGGTCTACCGCAACGACGGCAGCCCGGACGGGTGGTACCTCCAGAACATCTCGATCGACCGCCCGGCCACCGGCCCCTCTCAGGTACTCGTCGCCCTGCAAGCCATCAGCGATTACGACGACTCCATCTACATCGATGACGTCGTCGTCACGCGGCACAACTGCAGCGCCATCCAGGGCGCAATGGTTGTTGGAAACGTCTATGACGCCAACACCGGCGCGGCTCTGAACGAGGCCATCGTCAGCCACGACCTCGGCGGGTCCACCTACACGTTCCCGACGACCGGGGACCCGGCGCAGGACGACGGCTTCTACTTCCTCTTCTCCCCGATCCCGGGCGTCCCGCCCGCGGCTCGCAACCTCACCGCCTCCAAGGGCAGCTACAACACGGCCTCGGCCACGGTCATCCTCCCGGCCGATGGTGTCTACCGCCAGAACTTTGCTCTGACGGCGGGCGCCTTCACCATCTCTCCGGACATGATCAAGATCCGCACGAACGCGGGCACGACGGCCTCCGCGCCGCTCACCCTGCAGAACGGCGGAACGGCCTCGGCCTCCTTCAACATCACCGAGCGGATCCTCCCGCCGGCGACCTACTTCCCCGGCGTTCGCCCGTACGGTGCCTCGAGCTTCCGTGCACCTGGCCGCGCGCCCCTCGCCAAGTCCGAGTTCGCCTCCGCACGCGCTTTCCAGCAGACTCCGGCGAAGGCCCAACCGGTCCTCAACGCCGTGGGCGTTGGTCCTGTCTTCCCGGGCACACCTCGTGAGCAGGCGCTCGCGGTGGCATGCGACGAGTTCAGCTATTACGTGTTCGGCGGTCTGGATAACTCCACCACCCAGAATGACGCCTACGAGTACGACGTGACATCCGGGACGTGGACATCTCTCCCGGCAATGCCGGTCCGGCTGTTCCAGCACGCTGGCGGCTGCATCAACGGCATGATCTACATCGCCGGTGGGCTCGACGAGAACTTCGACACGACGAACGCCTTCCTCATCTTCGACACGATCACCCACAAGTGGACGACCCTCACGCTCCCGGCTCTCCGCTGGGGCATCGAGGCGGCCGTTGTCGATGGGAAGCTCTACCTCGTCGGTGGCGTGGACGAGACGTTCACCTTCCAGACGGGTGTCTGGATGTACGACCCGTCGACCGGAACCTTCAGCGTCAAGGCGGCCATGCCGGCAGCCCGTTACAAGGGCAGCGCCGTCGCGATCGGCCAGTACATCTACTTCACCGGCGGCGGCTTCGCGGATGTCTACCGCTACGACACGGTTGCCAACTCCTGGTCGAGCGGCCCGGCAATGCCCGAGTTCCGTCAGTGGCACGGGGTCTACGCCTACGGCGGCTACCTCTACGTCGTCGGTGGCTACAACCCCGGCGGCATCGCGGCAACCACCCTTCGGTACAACCCGTCAAGCTGGCCGGCCGGAACCTGGTCCGTCGTCCCGACCGCAGCGGTCTCCCTCCCGGTCGTCGCCTTCGGTCGCGCCGCCACCAACAACAAGCTGTTCCTCGTCGGCGGCTGGACCGGAAGCGGCTACACGGCCGTTCACCAGTTCATCGACGACACGCTGTCCACGTCCCAGCCCACCGACGATCTGCCGTACATGACCGAGTCCCCGGCTTCCGGGACGGTCGGCGCCGGCTCCTCGCAGGTGGTCTCCGTCAACTTCGACACGACGGCGTCGACCAAGTTCGGTCTCCACGCGGCGCAGCTCGTCGTCAACAACAGCACCCCGTACGGGCCGCAGGCCGTCGGGACGCTCCTCACCAAGGCGTTCCTCGACGTGGCCGAGGGCGCGTTCGGCGACCGCGAAATCCACGGCCTCGCCGGCGCCCGCATCACCTACGGCGTCCCGGGCGACAACTACGCTCCGAATTCCTCCGTCTCTCGCGCCGAAATGGCGATCTTCCTGACCCGTTCGACGCAGGGCTACGCTTTCATCCCGCCCTTCCCGGGCCCCGGACTGAACAGCTTCGCCGACGTGACGTACGATCACTGGGCCGCCAACTACATCGAGTTCATCTATGACCCGGCCTCCTACGGCGCGATCAACCCCATTCCTGCCCTGACGAATGGCTGCTCCGCGGCTCCCCTGAACTACTGCCCGGATCAGCCGACGACTCGTGGCGAGATGGCGATCTTCATCACCCGCGCGGCCTTCGGCGGCACGCAGTACCTGGCTCCGTCCCCGGTCTTCGGCGACGTCCCGGCGGGTCACCCCTACCGCGGATACATCGAGAAGATCTACCTCGAGGGCGTCACCAGCGGCTGCGGCGGCGGGAACTTCTGCCCGGATCGCGCGATCACTCGCGCCGAGATGGCGATCTTCATCGTCCGCGCCTTCAACATCCCGTACCTGCACCACTGATCCATCAACCGAGGGCGTCCCCTCCGGACGCCCTCCCCGAAACCTCGAACGGCCCGGCGGCAACGCCGGGCCGTTCCCTTTGGACCGAGCCGTCCTGGCCTCGTGCCTGGCCATCGCCGGTCCGGACTCTCGAACGCCGGCCATGCCAACGCCAGAACTGTCCATCAAAAAAGCCTGTCCCTGGTAGTGCGGTGTTTCGCGCCCGTACCTTGCCCGGCCGAGGCAACGGGTTGCACCGTCATCACCTCCGGTCTAGCCTGGTCCCATGCGGCTGATCGACGAACTTCGCTCCGAACACGAACTGATAGAGAAGGTGGCCGGCTCGCTCCGAACCTTTGTTTCGCAACGCGTCCGGGACGAAGGAGATCACAGGGACGGCGAACGCTTCCTCTCCTTCTTCCGGCACTACGCCGGGACCTTCCACCACGCGCGCGAGGAGGACATCCTCCTTCCCGTCCTCGTCCGGGAGCTGGAGCTTCCCGAGACGTCCGGCCCGATCCGTTCCCTCATCGATCAGCACCACTCGATGGCGGCGACCCTCGCCAGCGTCGCCACGCTCGTTTCCCAGGAGCACCTCGACGACCAGGAAAAGGCCCGACTCGTCTCGGGCTCAAACGACTACGTCCGGAGTCTCTGGCAGCACATCGACGCCGAAAACTCGGTCCTTCTCCCCGAGGCCGAGGAACGCCTGAAATGGGCCGGTGTCCACGAACTCCCGGACCGGGAGATCACCGAGGAGGAGGCACGCGCGCGGGACTGGGGACCGGATCTCCTCTCCCTCTACCCTCCTCTCCCCGACCCGGAGGCGATCCGCGGAGAAGGCTGCGTCATCTGCCCATCCCACGGCGTCAGCTGCGAGGGCCTGGAACGAGAATGGTGGACGGGCTCGGAGTGGGAGACCTTCGAGGGCCGGTCCGGATAGACGCGGTTCCCGTTCTCAGGCTCGTTCGGCCGGAATCGTTCCCATCTTCCCTGACTGGAAGTCCGCAAACGCCTGCGCGATCTCGTCCTTCGTGTTCATCACGAAGGGCCCATACCTGACGACGGGCTCCCTGAGGGGCACACCCCCGATCAACAGGAAGTCGAGAGAGGAGCCGGCCTCGACGAAGACGTCGGCTCCGTGCGGGCCGAAGAGGACGGCGGTTCCCTCCGTCACGACACGGCGCTCGGCGCCGAAGCGTCCGCGCCCGCCCGTCACGTAGGCGAACACGTTGTGGTCGTAGGGTACCGGGAGCTGCAACCGCGCGGCCGGCGCCATCGTGACATGGAAGTAGAGAAGCGGTGTCCGCGTCTCGATGACGGCCCGCACGTCGAAGGCCTCGCCCGCGATGACTCTCACGACCGAACGGTCCACCTGCACCTTCGGGATCCGCTCCGTCGGAATCTCCTGGTAGCGCGGCCGCATCATCTTGTCCTTTTTCGGGAGGTTCACCCAGAGCTGGAATCCGTGCATCCAGCCGCCCTTCTCCAGGAGTTCCTTGGCCGGCATTTCCGAGTGAACGACACCAGCTCCAGCGGTCATCCACTGGACATCCCCCGGTCCGATCGAACCCTGGTTGCCCTGGGAGTCCCTATGGTCCATGCGACCGGCCAGCATGTATGTCACGGTCTCGAAGCCCCGATGCGGGTGATCGGGCGCCCCCTTCGCCTCGCCCGGCGCCAGGCTCATCGGTCCCATCTCGTCGAGGAGGAGGAACGGATCGAAGTCCGCCAGAGCGGGAGTCGGAAAGGGTCTTCGGACCTGGAAGCCCTCCCCTTCATGGGTGACGACTCCATTCACGACGCGCACCACGGAACGAAGACTCTCGACCATTGCCAGTCTCCTCTCCGGGCTCTGCCGCAGAGCCCGCTTCTTCTCCTACGCCCGGGACCGTATCGCGGGTTCCAAAGCCCCAAAACCTGGCCGCCCCTCTGAACTCCCGCTCCGTTCTCTTCTCGAGCAGTCCAGAATCACCGGGATGGCGAGCTCCACGCCTCGATCCTCGACGGCCTCCGTCGCGCTCTTTTCCGGAGGCTTCGTCACGTTCTCGCTTCTCTACTCGGTCCAGCCGCTGCTTCCGACGCTTTCTTCGGAGTTCGGCGTCCATCCAGCGACCTCGAGCCTGGCGCTCTCGGTCACGACCGGGGCGCTGGCGGTCTCGATGGTGGGCGCGGCCGCTTTCGCCGACCGGACAGGCCGCCGGCCCGTCATGGTCCTCTCCGTCCTCTCCTCCTCGGTGGTCGGGCTCACTGTTCCGCTCTTTCACGATTTCCCGGCGCTCCTGGCGGCGCGGCTTCTCCTCGGAATCCTTCTCGCCGGTCTTCCCGCCGTGGCCATGGCTTACCTCGCCGAGGAAGTCCACCCGTCCCGCCTGGGAGCCGCGATGGGGGTCTACATTGCCGGAAACGCCGTCGGGGGAATGAGCGGCCGCCTCACGATCGGACTCCTCACCGACGCCGTTTCGTGGCGGCGGGCTCTTGCGATCCAGGCGGCCCTCTGTCTCGCCGTCAGTCTCTGGTTCGCCCTGAAGCTCCCTCCTTCCAGGAACTTCAAGCCGGTCCCGGTCGACCTCGGAACCGTCCGGGCGAGCTTTCGCAGGGCCCTGACGGATCCTGCCCTCTTACCGATTTTCGGAGTGGCCTTCATCCTGATGGCGAGCTTCGCCAGTCTCTACAACTACATCGCCTTCCTTTTAATGCGAGAGCCGTACTCCCTGTCTCATTCCGCCGTCGGCTGGATCTTCCTGCTCTACCTCGTCGGCACCGTCAGTTCCGCCACGATGGGCCGCATGGCGGACCGGATGGGCAAGGGAACCGTTCTCGCCATCGGGATCGCCTTGCAGGCGGCCGGGGCCCTGGTCACGCTTTCTCCTCTCCTTCCGGTCATGATTCTGGGCCTCGCCCTTTTCACATTCGGGTTCTTCGGCGCCCACGCGACCGCGTCAGGATGGGTCGGGGCGCGATCCGGCGCCGTCAAGGCCACGGCCGCGACCGTCTATCTCCTTTCCTATTACTGCGGGTCGAGCCTCGGCGGTTACCTCGGCGGGTTCTTCTGGACTCGGCTTCACTGGAGAGGAGTCGTGCTCATGAGCCTCCTCCTTCTGGGCACCGGGCTCTTTCTTGCCAGGAAGGCGAGTCAGACGGACTGAAGGCTCCCTCGGACACGGTCCGCGTCCTTTCGCGACGGTCGCCTCGCGGGAACGGCCGCCGTAGACTGAGACCCGCCATGACTGATGCCGCTTCTGAAACTCCCGCCCATGGCCCCCTGCCGGTAGCGACCCTGGCACGGCTCCAGGCCTTCGACGGGTCGATCTGGCTCGTCTTACTCCTCGCTGATCTCGGCTTTCTGACGCTCGCGGTTCTCGAGGGAGAGCTCGGCGCCGAGATCAGTCTCGAGGTCGTCCTCTGGGCCCTCCTTCCGCCCATCGTTCTCGGGAGCTTCGCCGCCGGTCACCTCCTCTGTGCCCACGGCCTTCGAAAGGGACAGACAATTGGGATCCGCCTTCTCCGCGTCTTCTCGTGGATCGGCCTCCTGAGGTTCCCCTTCGGAAGCGTCTCGTCCTTTCTGACGCTTCGCGCCCTGCGCCCGTCCGCATCCGGCAGTCCAGCGCGCGCGAGGGGCCCCTTGATCGCAACCTTCTGGGTGCTCTGGCAGCTCGAGGTCGTCCTGTTCCTCGTCTTCCTCACCGACGCTCCGTCATTCGGTACCGCATCCCGGGCAAGGGCGAAGCGGACCATGGGAGACATTCGCTCGATTGCCACGGCTGTGGAGTCCTACGCGACCGATTTCGACACCTATCCGAAGGCGGCATCCCTGGAGGAGCTCGCCCGGATCATCTCCCCGGACTACATCAGGCAACTCCCGCTCAAGGATGGCTGGGAGAACCCCCTCGTCTACCGCGTCACGCCGGATCTGAAGTCTTACGCGATCGCCTCTCCCGGCAAGGACGGGAAGTTCGAAGAGACGGACCTCTGGAAGTACACCGAAGCCTTCACGGACAAGGTCGAAGCGGACATCGTCTTCCGGGACGGAAAGTTCATCCGCGCCTACGACCCAGGCCACGCCGCGCACCCGTAGGAACACGCTCGAGCGGGACCAGCCGGGGGGAGACCCCTCCCCCGCCTGCCGACCCTCTCCCCGCTTGCGCCCGCATACGGCCGCTTACGCGGGCGAGGGAAAGAGAGGGACTGGAAGGTCCCAGGCTCTCAAGGCTGTCCGCATGCCATAATCCCCGGCCCCGGGGAGCACCACCCCCAAAAGGAGCCGCCGATGTATCGATCTCTCGCCCCCGCGATGGCTCTCGCTCTCCTCATCACCGCGGGATGCGCGAAGCCGGGCGAGAAGAACCCTCTCGCCGGCAAGTGGACCCTCGTGACCGTCAGCAAGGAGAAGCTCGAGAAGATCGAGCCATCCGGCATCATGACGGGCTCCATGACGTTCGGAGCGGACGGAACCTGCGAGGCCGAGCTCGCATGGCCCGACAAACCGCAGGTCGCCCCGATGAAGTTCAAGGGAACCTACAAGGTCGAAGGCGAAGAGATCCACATCACCAACGCGGAAAATGGCAACGTGATGCCCTCGAGCTTCTCGTTTTCGGGCGAGTACCTCGCCCTGAAGGCCCGGGGAGAGAACACGTACACCTACTACTACAAGCGCGAGCGAAGCTGAGCCCCGGCCGGCTCCCGGAGATTGCGGCACAGGCCTTGGGTGCCGGACGTAAACTCCTGGGAATCGGAAAGGGGAAACATGGGCTGCTTCAGCATCATCTGGTCGGTCCTCACGGGATTCTTCATCGGGCTTCTGGCTCGGGCCCTCATGCCGGGATCCGACAAGCTCGGATTCATCATGACGGTGGTTCTCGGGGTTGTCGGCTCCCTTGTCGGCGGATTCCTGGGGGGCCTCATCTCCAAGCCCAAGGAAGGGGCAAAGTTCCACCCTGCCGGCTTCATCATGTCGGTGATCGGCGCCATGGTCATCCTGCTGATCTGGAAGTTCATCCGGTAAACGCACTCCCCGTTTCGCGGGGCTCGCTTTTTCTGGCTGGATCTCTGCCTTATCCTCGCGCCATGTGGAACGTGTTAAAGCGCCTGCCCCGCACGGGTCTCAGGCTTCTGTCTCTCGCCGGTTTTTCTCTCCTCCTCCCGGCGGCGCCGCTCGCCGCGACAAAGCCCTGCCCTCCGCCGCCCTGTGAGGTCCAGGGCGGGAAGGTGGATCAGACCAAGTGTCAGGAGCTGGCGGACTGGGCCGCGACCGGGACCATCACGGACGTGGTCCATCACGAGGTCAAGAAGAACTACATGAAGGACTTCGCCGAGTTCACCTTCACGGTCGACAAGGTCGAGAAGGGCTCGGTGAAACCAGGACAGAAGATCCGATTCCAGGTCGGCTGGTGCCAGAACGCGCGCGAGCTCCCGAAAGACACCAGCGGAACCTGGCGGATGTTCGGCCTGAATTTGCCGAAGGACCCCAACGACGGGAACGAGTTCCTCGACTACGCCAAGGTGGAAACGAAGGCGAAGTAGAGGTCAGGCGGGCGAGGACAGCTCCCGGATCAGGGCAGCGGAAGAGAGGACCCGGACAGGGTCACTGGCAGTGACCGGAAAGTGCCGGACGTTGTCCGTCACGAGGGTCGACGAACCAGCCCGCCGGGCAATCTCGGAGATGTGCGCGTCGTAGAGCCGCCCACCCACCACCCTCTGCCCTGCCACGCCCCGCAGGAACGGCAATCGTCCCGAGGCCGGCAGGTCGCAGATCTCCAGCCGCGCGAACACCTCTTCCTCGAGCAGCCGGAGGGCATCGCCGGGCGTCAGGCGAAGCTCCTCGGGCAGCCGCGTGGCTACCGCGTAGTACTCGAGACAACAGTGCCAGGCCGTGCGGACCTTCCCGAGCCGCCCCTCGGCCACAGCCGTCATCACGGTTTGCGCAGCCGCCACCGGCGCTCCCATGTCGATCGTGCCGCCGAGCAGGACGCTGGTGTCGAGGAATACCCCTTTCAACGGGGCCACCGGCTCCGCTCCTCCTCGATCAGGGCCGCGAGATCGACCTCTGGAAGCTCCGCGGGGTCCACCGAGGGACGCGCCACCAAACGTCCTCCCACTCGAGTGAGCTTGGGTCCCGGCACGCACCGGATCAGCCGGACCGAGACGTCGTCGAGAACGATGTCGACCTCGGTACCGGGCCTCAATCCGGCGCGGGCCCGGATGGCCGCCGGGATCACGATTCGCCCTGCCTTGTCAATGGCACTTTTCATGCCATCAGTATGCCACGCCATTGTCAGAGAAGCACCATGAGAGCACGCCCAGGCCGGGAGCGGGAACGGTTCCTCCTGCAAGCCGCTCCCGGCCCTCGCCTCTTACCGGAGCGACTCCATGATCGCGTCGAGGGCCGCCTTCGGCGGGCGGACCTTCTCTAGAGGGATCTGGTGAAGCGGCTCGTCGGTCATGCCGAGAACGTCCGGCAGGCTCGGCTGCTCCGGCGCGAGGTAGAGGATCCCGGTCAGGAATTCCTTCTTCTGCCGGCTCTCGTGGAGCACGGCCAGGGCTTGCTCCCGATTCGTCGGGTCGTAGTCGCGCCCCACGGAGTGGAAGCGCACGACGCTGCCGTCGGGGAAGGTCACATCCTTGACCTCTCCAGGGGGAATTTCCGCGAGGGTGTCCTCGAAGAACGGAACAAAGCCGATCTCGTGGAGCGGCTCCTCGTGGTCCTTGGCGTACTTGTAGCTCTTGGTGGAGCCCTCGTGGTCGTTGAAGGTCACACAGGGCGAGATGACGTCGAGGAGAGCCGTTCCCTTGTGGGCGATTGCGGCCTGCAGGATCGCCTGGAGCTGCTTCATGTCGCCGGAGAACGAGCGAGCGACGAAGGCGCAGCCGAGTTCGACGGCGAGGGAGCAAAGATCAACGGCCGGCAGGTCGTTGACCGTGCCGTCTTTCAGCGTGGCGCCAAGATCCGCCGTGGCCGAGAACTGCCCCTTGGTGAGCCCGTAGACGCCGTTGTTCTCGACGATGTAGATGAGGGGCACGTTGCGCCGCAAGAGGTGCATGAACTGGCCGATCCCGATCGAGGCGGTATCGCCGTCTCCTGACACCCCGATCCCGACCAGGGACCGGTTCGCCAGGATGGCGCCCGTCGCCAGCGAGGGCATCCGGCCATGGACTCCATTGAAGCCCCAGGAGCGGTTCAGGAAGTAGTTCGGTGTCTTGGAGGAGCAGCCGATCCCCGAGAACTTCGCAACCCGGTGGGGTTCGACACCCATCTCGTAGAAGGCCGTGACGATCTGCTTCGTGATGACGTCGTGGCCGCAGCCGAGACAGAGGGTCGATTTCGCGCCCTCGTAGTCGCTCTTGGCGAGGCCGAGACGGTTGGTCTTGGGGGCGGAAGGCACCGTAGCGCTCATCGTTCACCTCTCCTTTCGCCCTGGGGCGGGCTGAGCATCGAGGACCCCGTTGACGACGGTGGTCGCATCGAGGGGAAGGCCGTTGTATTGGAGGACGGAAACGAATCGCGTCGCGAATTCGGGGTACTCGTCCTTGAGAATCGTCGCGAGCTGCCCATCCCTGTTCTGCTCCACCACGAAGATCCGGTCGTGGCGTTGCATCCAGTCGCGGAAGGACGGCGGCGCGGGCAGCGCCGTGAGCCGGCAGTAGTCCAGCTCGACCCCGAACTCCTTCGACAGCCGGTCTCGCGCCTCGACCGTTCCCCAGTGAGACGTTCCGTAGGCGAGCACGCCGGCGACGGCCCTGGGCCGGTCCTCGAAGACGGGCCCCGGCACTAGCGTCCGGGCCGTTTCGAACTTCCGCTTCAACCTGTCGACGTTTCTGACGTAGTCCTCCGGCTTCTCCGAGTAGACGCCCGACTCGTTATGTCCCGAACCTCTTGTGAAGTAGGCCGCGAGCGGGTGCGGGGTGCCGGGAACGGTCCGGTACGGGATCCCGTCGCCCTCCACGTCGCGATAGCGGCCCCAGTCGCCCTTCAGGCGCTCGACGTCCTCGGCGGACAGGACCTTCCCCCTCGTGATCGCTCCTTCGGGATACGGGAAAGGATCGGACATCCAGTTGTTCATGCCGAGGTCGAGATCCGAGAGAACGAAGACGGGTGTCTGGAGTTGCTCGGCGAGGTCGAAGGCCTGCTGCGCCATGAGGTAGCACTCCTCCGGGGAGGAGGGGAACAGGACCGGGTGCCGGGTGTCGCCGTGCGAATTCGTGTAGACGAAGAGGACGTCGCCCTGCATGGTCCGGGTCGGGAGGCCCGTTGACGGTCCCGTCCGCTGGACGTCGATGATGACGGACGGCACTTCCGTGTAGTAGCCGAGGCCGATGAACTCGGACATCAGGGAGATCCCGGGCCCGGACGTCGCGGTGAACGAGCGGGCTCCCGCCCATCCGGCACCGATCACCATGCCGATCGCGGCGATCTCGTCCTCCGCTTGGACGATGGCGACGTTCATCTTCCCCGTCTCGGGGTCCTTCCTGTGGGTCTCGCAGTGGTCGATGAAGGACTCGCAAAGGGACGAGGAGGGTGTGATCGGGTACCAGGTACAGACCGTGGCCCCCGCGAAGAGGCAACCGATCGCGGCGGCGTTGTTCCCGTCGAGGATGATCTTCCCCGCGGTCGCGTTCATCCGTTCGACGCGGTACGGAGACTTCTCGGGAAAGGTCTTCTGGGAGTAGTCGAGTCCGAGGTGAAAGGCACCGAGGTTGAACTCGATCGCCTTGGTCTTGCCCTTGAGCTGGCGGCGAATTGCCTCCCCCACCTCGGCCGTCTCGATCCCCATCAGTTCGGCCGCGACGCCGACGTAGATCATGTTGACGATGAGCTTCCGGAGCTTGGCGAGTTCGCTGCCGGCCGTCACTTTCATGACGAGTTCCGAGAAGGGGACCGGGTAGAAGGTCAGGTCATCGCGGAGCTTCTCGACGCCGAGCTTCTTCTCGCAAATGACGACCGCTCCCGGCCTCACGTCGCGGACGTCGGCCGCGGCGGTGTCGGGGTTCATCAGGATGAGGACGTCGATTTCCCGCTTACGTGCGATGTACCCGGCTCCGCTCGCCCTGATCGTGAACCACGTTGGCAGGCCCTGGATGTTCGACGGAAAGAGGTTCTTCCCCGACACCGGGATGCCCATCCGGAAGATGGCCCGCATCAGGACGTTGTTCGCCGTCTGCGAGCCGGAGCCGTTCGCCGTCGCCACCTGCAACGAGAAGTCGTTCGCCGAAACCGCCGACTGCGTTATCGCAGCCGGCATCTCCCCGGAAACACCTAAGGACATCAGCACCCTCCCTGCCGATCGTGATGTGTGGTTCGAACACTCTTGCTGAATCGAACGAGGCGGATATTAACGCGCCGAGACGCGGATGAGTCTCAAAAACGACAGCCTCCGCGTTCCAGGTCGCACCCCTCGCCTCTGCTCCCGCGATGCGAGGCCCTCTCTGAACGCCAGTCTCCATGACGCACGTCATAACGTCTCCCCGCCTGGCACGGATAGCGTCCGGCCAGGTTCGATGTACAGTCCGGTTGTCAGCCGATGAAGAAATGGATTCTCGTAATTCTGACGGTCTTGGTGAGCGCCGCTTTTGGCGCGCTCCTCGCCGCGGGCCGGTCCGAACGCGAGCGAGAGGCTCGCCGGGCCGCCGGTGAGACGGCCCTGGTTCTTCAGTCCGTCAAGGGAACCGAACTCGCTCTGTCTCGCTGCGGCAACGACCTGGACAGCACGGGGTCCGTCCTGCTCGGCGGGGCCGTCTCCTGGCTCCCTGCGGGACGCTACTTCCTGACTGTCACAAACAGCCGGATGAAATGGTTCTATCCGGTCCGGCTCGATCCGGCACGCGGGGGACCAGACCTCGATGGAGCATTCGCCGTGACCGTCCGCCGCCCCCCGGCCGAGACCCCTCCCAGAATCGAGCCGGAAGACCCACCCTTCGCGTTCATCCCGGCCGGACACTTCGAGATGGGGGAACGCAGCAACCCCGACGAGCCGCATCCCGTGTGGGTCACCTCTTTCTTCCTCGGATCCTTCGAGGTGACCAACCGGGAGTTCCGGCGGTTCCTCCTCGCAGCGGACGGCTACGACGACCGCCGGAACTGGACGAGCGAGGGATGGGAGTGGAAAAGGTCCGGAACATCCCAGGTCACCGCCCGGCTCCTCCCCGAGGATTCACGATTCGCCAAGTTCGGCGGCGACGACCTCCCCACCGTGCTCGTCACATGGTGGGAGGCCAATGCCTACGCTCGATGGCTCACGCGAACCGCTGGCAAGGGACGCTGGCTCTTTCGTCTGGCGGCGGAGGCCGAGTGGGAGAAGGCCGCCCGCGGACCCGACAGCTTCGAATACGGGCTCGGAATGAAGCTCAGCGAACCGGAAGTTCCTCTCTACAACTGGAAGAAGAACCCCGGCGCCGAGGTGACCCTCGCGGGCTGGGACGCGACCCGAAAGACGTACAGGCCGAACCGGTTTGGCCTCTATCACGCCTCCGGCAACGCCGCCGAGTGGCTGCAATCCGCTTTCCGCCCGTACAACCGGAAACTGCCGTACCAGGACGACGACCGAAATCTCGACGAGGCGAAAGGAACCCGGACCACACGGGGAGGCTCCTGGTACAGCGCGACGACGTCACGGCTCGCCCTGGCGTACCGCGAGGACTTCCCGCCCAACCACTCGAGCGACGACCTCGGCTTCCGGCTAGCCGCCTTCCCGCTGCCGTGAGTGCCGTCGCCTCCCAGGCCGTCTTCGGCTCCCCGAAGGGGTTCTGACGTCATGCCGCCAGCGGATCCCAAGCTGAATTCGCTGCTCGACCCCATCCACGCGCTGGCGGGCCTCACGCCAGCGGAGCGGCAGGCCCTGCTCGAGGTGAGCACCGCTCACATCCACAAGCCCGGGGCCGTCATCTTCCAGGAGGGAGAGTTCTCCAAGGAAGTCCTGTTCATCGCGATCGGGGCCGTGAAGGTCGTCAAGGCGACGCCGGCCCGGCGCATCATCATCAGGATCATCGGGCCCGGAGAACCGATCGGCCTCGTCGCCGCCTTCGAGTCCCGTCCCTACCCCGCGAGCGCGATCGCCCTCATCCCCTCGACCATCCTCCACGTGCCCGAACGCGACTTCTTCTCTCTGCTCGACCGGCACCCCGAGATCGTGCGGCAGCTCCTGAGGATCGTGATGAATCGCCAGGTGGACCTCGGGGGCCGATTGACGGAGCTCGCGGGCGCAATCGAAAACCGCATCGCCCGCGTCTTCCTGGATCTCGCGCACGCAAGCGATGCCGCCGGAGACGGACCCGTGGAGATCCGGCTCCCCCTGACGCGGCAGGACATTGCCGATCTCGCCGGGACGACCATGGAAACCGCGATCCGGATCCTGAGCCGGTGGGGAAAAGAAGGGGTCGTCCTGTCTCTTGGCGACGGGTTCCGCATCCCATCGCTCCGCGCCCTCAAGGTGCTCGGAGACAAGTAGTTTCAGATGTCGGCCTTCTCCAGCCTGCGCACCGCGAAGACGAAGGGAACGGCCGTCCAGAGCAGGAGCGAACCCGAGAGGAGCATCGCCGCGCCCCCCGGTCCCTTTGTGAATCTCAAGAAGGCGAGCGAGGCCGAGCCAAACGCCGTCGTTCCCTGAAGGGCCAGCAGCGCCCCGGTTCGAAGGGCGCCGATCGGGTTCAAGACAACGCTGACGATGAGGACGCGCGACGCCGTCCCCGAGCGGAGAAGAGACGCCAACCCCAGGGCGAGGATGTCGAACAGAACCGTCGCGACGAACCAGATCACGAGCGCCAGGGCCAGCGCCTTGGCCCGGCGGCGCCCGACGACGCCCGCGGAGAGGATCGCGGCGATCCCGAGGAACGACGCCGTCAAGACCGAGGCGCCCGCGAAGAGCAGGGCGAATCCCCCGATGCCCTCGCTGCCCGAATGAGAAAAGATCACCGCGCCCGCCGCCCCGAACCCGATCGCCTGCGCGGCCGTGAGGGCGGCCCACAGACCGGCCGCCTGCCCGAGAAACACGGAGCGGCGAGAGACGGGCTGCGAGAAGAGGAGTTCCGCCGCCCCGCGCTCCGGAGAGAGCGACAGAACACCGATCAACAGAGCAGAAAGGGGGACGAGGAGGAGGACGAGCTGGACGATGGAAGCGGTCGTCCGGGAGAAGTCCTGCACTCCCCGCCCCCCAGAAAGCGTGTAGCCCGAAACGGCGACCGCGAGCGAAAGGCCCGCGAAGACCGCGGCAAAGACCTGCGTCCAGCGAGACCGGACCGCCAAGAGCAGCTCTTGCCGCGCGCAGAGCAGGAAGGGGGACTGGGTCAAGGGTTTCCCTTCCCGGCCAGCGCCCCCAGGATCTCGGAAAGGGGGACGGGTGTCCCTCCCCGCGCGGCCGGGTCCTGATCGCGAGAGGCAGCGTCCGCGTGCGCCAGGATCCCCGAGTTCATGGGGGTCTGAACCGTCGGGCTCTTCGTGTAGACCGCCGTCAGCGCGGGCACGAAGGTCTTCGTCCGGTGGTCGGAGACCCACGCGGTCCAGGGCGCGGGCTCCTTACCTTCCTTCAACCAGCGCGTCAGGCAGCCGATGTCGTCGAAGAACCTGGCTTCGTACCCGGGAGCCGTGACCTGCGCCGCAAAGCGCCGGTCGCTCACGCTCATCCGGCAGGCGGCGCACTGTTCGTTCTTGGTGTCGAGGGGCACCGGGCCCGGCTTTTCCGGAGAGCAGGCAAGAAGGCCCACGAGAAGGACGAGCACGCTGGTGACCGCGATCTTCTTCATTCTTTTCCCCCTACGAGTTCCGAGTAAAGGGCGTCCAGGCGCCCCTCGTCCGCCGTCAGACTCAGGATCCCGGCGCCCGCGGCACGCACGGCATCGATCAACGCGGGCCGGCCCGAGGCCGGTCCGGGGAGGATGAGCTCGTCGCCGCTCCAGGTCGCGGCGGGAGAGAGAGGGCGGAGCGCTTCCAGGAGGTTCTCGGGACGCCTGTCGAGCCTCAGCCTGAGGACGCCTCGCTCCGCCAGCCTCGACGCCAGCTCGGTGGACGACAGGACGGCGGCCAGCCGCCCGCCGACGAGGACGGCGAACCGGTCCGCGAGCCTCTCTACATCTCCCAGGTGGTGCGAGGTGAAGAGGACCGTCTTTCCCTGCTTCTTCCGCTTCTCGACCAGGGCGTAGAACGCACAGAGCCCCTCGGGGTCCAGAGCGGCCGTCGGCTCGTCGAGGAGGAGAACGGGCGAATCCGGGAGAGCCGCCACGGCGAGCCCGAGCCTCTGCACCATGCCGCCGGAATAGGTGCCGACGAAGCGCTCCGAAGCGCCGTTCAGGGATGCGAAACGCAAGACTTCCCGGTCCCGCCCGGCGGGAGCGCCCCGCAGCTTGCGGTAGAACTCGACCACTTCCAGTCCGGTGAGGGCCTCGGGGAACGCGACCTTCTGCGGCAAGAACGAGAGCGACTGCCGCGCCTTCGGGCGAGACGCCGGGATCCCGTCGACGAGGACTTGACCGCTGGACGGCAGGATCAGCCCCGCGGCGGCCTTCAGACAGGTGGTCTTGCCGGAGCCGTTCGGTCCAAGGAGGGCGACGGTCTCGCCTCCTTCGATCGTGAGGTCGAGTCCGGTCACGGCCACGTGAGTCCCGAAGGCCTTTCCGAACGACGCGAATCGAATCAAGGGCGCCTCCCGTGGAACAGAACCAGAAGGCCCGAACCGAGAGCGGCCACGGCAGCCGCGAGTCCCGGAACGTTGGCCCCGCCGCGGCCTCGATCGGGAACGGGCACCCGTGGCAAGGCAGGCGGCCGGGCGAGGGGAGCGTTGTCCAGCGCAGCCACGGCCTCCAGGACGGGGAAGGTCCGCTCGGCAAGTCCGATCGCCGTCGCGGCGAAGCTCTGCGCGAACAGATCGGCCGCCAGGAGATTCCCGCGCATGTGGTCGAAGACGTTCGAGAGCCTGTAGGGACGATCGCCGCGCCCGTCCCCGTCGAGGTCGGGCTCGTCGTTTTCCGACCAGTAGTTGCCGTCGAAGGCCGTGTCGGTCCGCTTCCCCACGAGAGTCAGAGGCGTGAAGTTGGAGACGAAGGAATTCCCCTCGAACCGGTTTCGCGAGCAGCTGCCGTAGATCACGAGCGCCACGTCCGACTCGGCCACGACGTTGCGTCTGAAGACGTTTCGGTGAGCGTCCTCGAGGAAGATCCCGCGCGCGTTGTCGGCGAGCAGGTTGTCTTCCGCCACGACATCGTTGCACGTCTGGAAGAGGAGGCCAACCGAAGCGAATCCCCTGTTGTGAAGGAACTGATTCCGCTCGAACCGGAGCCTCTCGGAGTACATGATGGCCGTTCCCGCGTCGCCGTTCTCGAAGACGTTGTCGCGGAAGACATTGTCATCCGAGAACATGTAGTGGAGCCCGTACCTCAGATCGCCCGCCCGGTTGCCCTCGACGAGACCGTGATTGGCGTTCTGGATGTACATGCCGTCGCGCACGTCGCGGATGCGGTTGTTCCGGAACGTGAAGCCCTCCGTGTTCCAGATGTGGATGCCGGACCCCTTCTCGCCGGGATCCTTCCCCGGAATGCCCGTGATCTCGCAGTCCTCGACCGTGATGCCGTGGGCCTCCCGCAGGTAGACGCCGAAGATGGCGCGGCGGATCCGGCACGAGCGCACAGTCACGTTCCGGGCCGAGACGTGGATTCCGGCCGAATCGCGGCCGAGATCTCCGCTCTCGCGGCCGTCGATCTCGAAACCCTCGATCGTCACACCGTCGGCCCGGACCCGGATCAGACTGCCCGCCCCGGAGGCCACGAGGAGAGGACGGCCCCTCCCAGAGAGGCGGACCGGCCGATCGATGTAGATGTCCCCCGTGTAGGTTCCCGGCGGAACGGTCACCGTGCTCCCCGGGGCGGCCCGGTCCACGAGCGCCTGGACCGGTGAGGCCTCGCGGGGCGACGGCCTTCCCTCGAGGGCTCCCGGGGCGATGGGCGCCATCTGCGCCGAACCGGTTCCCGGCAGGAAGAGCCAGACGGCGGCGCCGAGGAGCCTGCCCGAGAGACGGGACCATGCGGCCCGCCCGGCCCCATCTCGCCGGCGCGAGCCGCTCAAGCGGCGCGGGCTCCCGCCTTCCGCCAGTCCTTCCATCCCAGCCAGCATGCCAGAAGAAGGAGAACCGCGGCGGCGGCCAGGGCATAGGACCCGAACTTGGGATACGAGTAGACCTCGAAGTTCGCCAGTTTCTTGTACCCGAACATCGGCGGCATGAACGGATCGATCTTCACGGATGCCGTCGGGGCGAGGTTGTGGCCGTAGGAGTACATCTTGAAGCCGAAGGACCAGAGGGAGAAGAGGCCGAAGTAGACGTACAGCACCAGGACGTCCAGGAGGTGGGCCATCTTCCCGAACACGGCCGCCCGCAAGAAGAGCAGACCGATGATGCCGACGACGAACGGAATCCACTTGAACTCCGTGAAGTCGGAGACCTCGATGTCCTTCATTCCGATGTAGTGATTGAGGACGTTGATCTCCTTGATGTCCTGGCCCTTGTTCCCGCCCTCCAGCTTGTAGCTGTAGATGTCCATCCGCAGACCTTCCTGGTACTGCGGGGCGAACATCGTGAGGTTCCAGAGGGGGAAGAAATAGACGCCCAAGAGGCAGATCGTCGCCAGAAGGAGGAAGCCGCGTGGGCCCAGTCCCAGCGGCTGGTCGAGAAACCGGGCCTCCTTCTCGAGGAATGTGTTCATGATTTCGATCCTTGGGCGGGAGTCCGGGACTCACCCGCGCCACCTCCCGCGAGAGGCCACGGGCAGGGGAAAAGGGCCGGGCGGCACGATTGCCGCCCGGCGAGAGGGACCGTGAATCGTCAGCTTTTCGGCTTGACGATGAGATAGCCCTGCATCTCTTGGTGGAGCGCGGAGCAGAAGTTCGTGCAGTAGTACGGGTAGACGCCGGGCTTGTCGGCCTTGAACGTCACGACCTTGGTTTCGCCCGGGTCGACGACGATGTTGATGTTGTAGTCGAGGAGCCCGAAGCCGTGAAGCTCGTCGGTCGTCTGTTCGATGTTCGTCATCGCGACCTTGACGATGTCTCCCTGCTGGACCTCGATGAACTCGGGCGTGATCGTGGAGCGGACGAGAACGACCTTCGCCAGAACCTCGTTCCCCTTCCGGGTCACGCCGGCATCCTTGACGTCCCAGATCGCCAGCGGATGCTTGTTCTCTTCCTTCGGGTAGACCTCGATCGGCTTGACCTTGTCGCGGTGGATCAGCTGGGCATAGTGGGGTTCGGGCTCTGTGAACGCGTCATAGAGGAGCTTCATCTTCTCCTCGGTGATGTCCACGAGCTGGGAGGATTCCGGCTGGGACGGGCCGACGCTCAGGTGGCGTCCGTGTGAGAGCTTGTTGAGGCCGATCAGGTACTTCCCATCCGGATTGACGGTGTCGCCCTCGGCGGCTGTCAGGTGGCCGATGGAATAGGACATCGGGATCTTGTCGATGACTTCCCACGTCCCGAGCTTCCACTTGGCGATGGCGCTGTCGACGAAGAGCGAGGTGTACGCCTCGCCGTTGGGACCGAACTGGGTGTGCAGAGGCCCGAGACCGACAGGGATCTCGGCGTCCTTGATCGACTCGTACTTCAGGACGGGAATGCCATCCTCGTCGCCGGTGAAATCCTTGTTCTTGATGGCGGTCTGGATCTTCTCGAAGTTGAACGCAGTCGTCACGCCCTGGAGCTTTCCGGACCCGATGATGTACTTGCCGTCCGGGGAGACGTCGACACCGTGTGGAGACTTGCCACACGGCATGAGGTAGATGATGCCGGGGACTTTCTTGGGGTCGATGACCTTGACACCGCCGATCATGTCGCCCTTGCCTTCGGCGGCGGCCTTCTCCGCGGCCTTCCAGTCGACGGCGGCGATGTAGTCACGGTCTTTCTGCGAGGCTGTGACCTCGAGCTTGCCGGTCGCCCGCTCGGAGTTGTAGCACGTCCAGAACATCCAGCCGTCCGAGGCCTTCTTCCCCGCGTCGCCGAGGTCCCAGTTGAAGGGCGGCGTCACGATCTGCCAGGCCATCGACATCTCGCCCGTTTTCGGCTCGATCTTGACGGCGCAGACGACGCCCTTGTAGTCGGTCGCGTACTTGTCGACACCGGCCGCGGTTCCCTTGGGGATGGGAATCGAGAACCGCGACGCCATCATGGCGTACTCGCTGTTCGGGGTGACGAAGGCGGAACCGTGATTGCCCGAGATGTTCGGGAGCGGTCCGAGGATCTGCTTGGTCTTGAAGTCGCGAAGGTCGACGCGGGCGATGCGGGCGTTCATGTCGTTTACGAACAGCCAGCGCCCGTCGTAGTCACCGTTGGTTTCCGACAGTGACGGGTGGTGAACGTCGCCCCACGTGAACCCGCCAAGCATGGCCTTCGACTCGTCGTCGAATCCGTAGCCCGTGGCCGGATAGGGCGTATAGACCGGAATCGTGGAGAGATGCCTCATGGACGGCACGCCGTAGACATAGATCTGGCCAGAGTGCCCGCCCGAGGCGAAGAAGTAGTACTCGTCCAGGTCGCCGGGCGCCACGTACGTCTTCTGCGCGGCGACCGCCATGTCCGAGGCGCCGGCGGGGCTCTTCTTTGCCCCCTTGGGCGCGCTCGGGGCGCAACGTCCCGTCAGGATCCCCGCCACGAGGACGGCACCCAGGATCCCCCAGGTGAGCAAGCTCTTTTTCTTTTGGCTCATTGAACCTCCCCTTCCTTGACATTCAAAATCCCGCCAGCCCTCGAGCCGGCGGGTCGAGTGGACTCAGTGACCTCCGGAGGCCGTGGCCGCCGTTCCAGCCGCCTTCTGCTTCTGGTGCTCGGCGTAGGCTTCCCGGAGCTTCTGGATGGCGACTTCCTTCTCCTGGTCCGTCAAGACGATCTGGCGTGTCAGAACGACCGACATCGTGCCGGTCGGGTTCTTGACGAAATCGTCGACCGTCTTGCCAAACCGGCTCTGGGTGTCCTCGACGGCCGTCGAGAGGTCGGGCCCGATCTGCGCCGCGCTCTTGACGCCGAGAGAGGAGACTGAGTGACAG
Organism: Thermoanaerobaculia bacterium; assembly: GCA_022071945.1. GTDB lineage: Bacteria > Acidobacteriota > Thermoanaerobaculia > UBA5066 > UBA5066 > JAJVIN01. The sequence goes on from JAJVIN010000029.1 coordinate 198,719, forward strand.
ATGAAACAGCCCGTCTTGACGAACCAGGCACCGGGGCCTGTCTTCATCCGCTGCTCGTCGGCAACTTCCTCGGCCGTCTGGGGATCGGTACGGGCCACTCCCGGCCGGAAGTCGACGGGCACGGGGGCCCTCTTCCACGAGAGCATCAGCGCGGCCAAGGACTGTGCATCCTTCGTCCCGAAGCCGAAGTTCGGCATGACCGTGTCCGGAACGACTTCCTTGGGGTTCTTGAAGTGCGAGACGTGCCAGGCGAAGGCCGTCTTCTGTCCACCCAGCCGGCTCATGTCGTACTGCTCAGCCGCCTTGTCTCCCACGAAGGTCAGGTCGGGCCCGATGGTTCCGCCGCGGCTGTTGACCACGTGGCACGCCCGGCACCCCTTGTCCCTGACGAGCTTCTTGGCGTGATTGATCATGTCCATCCCCTTCGTCTCCCGGTCGAAGCGGTGACAGACGTTACAGTTCATCTGAATCAGCGCGCCCTTGTCATCTCCCGCCAGGGAATAGCCCTCTCCCATCGACTTGCCCAGAACCGGCTCTTCCCAGAACTTCACCGGGCCATGGGCTTCCTGGGACTGGACCGCGAAGCCCTGTCCGCCGTGACAGGAGGTGCACCCGTACTTCTCGATCGGGTGCGTCCGGATCGGCTCCGGGGGATGGGTCTTGTAGGGGTGATCGGCGGTTTCGAAACCCTTCCACAGAATCCCCTGGTGACACGTGATGCACCGGTCGGCCCGGCGCATGTCGGGCACCCAGATCTGCTTCATTCCGCTCGGGATGGTGGCCGCCTTTTCGGCGCCGAACTTCTCGGCCACCATCTTCTTGAACTCGGCCTGGTAGTAGCGCCAGTCCTTGCGGTGGTCCGTGACGGCGAAGACGATCGTCGAGATGACCAGCAGCACACCGATGATGGCCAGGATCGGAAGGTCTTTCCGGGGGTACGGGGAGTCGGTACGTTTCTCCATGACTCAGATCCTCGTCGGCAGCTCGGGCCACGCCTGCCACGGCCAGAAGAAGTGCCAGTACGGGCCGCGCATGAAGGTCCCGACAATCGTGAACGCGAGAATGATCGCCACGACGATGAGGAAGATCGCGTTCTGTCTCTTTCGCGAGGCGTGGAACCAGGCGCCAGCCGCCTCCATCGGACTCTTGTCGAGCCAGGGCCACACGGTCAGCGCGGTCAGCAGTATGCCGGGAAGGATCACACCGCCGAGGAAGGCTCCGTTGATCGTGAAGGAGCCGATCTTCACGGTCGTGTCGGTGACGATCTCCTGCAGCCAGAGGAAGTACCACGGCGCCTTCGCTGGGTTGGGCGTGATCATCGGGTTTGCCGGCTCCTCGAGCGGGGAAGGAATGAAGCAGGCCAGGATGCTCACGACGGCGAACGTCCCCAGAACGACGATGTAGACGCGGCGAACGAGGTCATTGACCGAGTTGACGGTCAGCTCCGACCGCTCGAGCGACGAGGCTCGCACGAGCGGAGACGTTCCTCGCGCCACGCCAAGAAGCGTGTACGTCTTCGTCTTCCCGGGGGCGGCCTCCTTCCTCGTCGTCTCCAAGACCTCCCTGTCGGCCTTCGCGAGCCCTCCATCCTTGCGGATCCGCCACATGTGATACGCGAGGAGCGCCCCCAGGCCACCGGGCAGGAAGATGACGTGGAGAACGTAGAAGCGGATCAACGTCGCCTGGTCAATCGTTCTGCCGCCGAGGAGGAGTTCCCGGACATCCGGTCCGACGAACGGAATCGAACTCGCGATGTTCGTCCCGACCGTCACGGCCCAGTAGGCGAGCTGGTCCCACGGCAGCAAGTAACCCGTGAAGGAGAGAAAGAGAGTCAGGAGGATCATGACGACCCCCATGACCCAGTTCCACTCGCGGTGCTGTCCGCGTCCCGTGCCGTTCTTGTAGGCCCCGGTCAGAAAGACCCGGACGAGATGAAGGAAGACGACCGCCACCATCAGGTGCGCGGCGATCCGGTGGACGGCCCGGATCCACCATCCGAAGGTCACGACGAACTCGATGTCCTTCACGGACCCGTAGGCCCGCTCGACCGACGGAACATAAAGAAGCAGGAGCGGGAGCCCGGACAGGACGAGGAGCAGGAAGAGGGCCGCCGACGCCGTCCCGAGCCAGAACGAGTAGTTCCAGTCGAGGGAGGGTTTGTAGACCTTGGCGGGGAACCAGTGGAGGAGGAAGTTGGAGACGACGGCGTCGCCGGCCTGACGGTCAGACTTGGGTCTCAGGCTCCAGAAGGGCTTTTCATGGACCCCTGGGGCTTCTGGTTTGGAGGTTTCGGGTTTGGCACTCACGATGGACTCCTCAAGCCAGCGTCAGCCGGAAGTCGTGACCGACCGGCTTTGCCAGATCGACGACGAGCTGGCCGTCGTCGGGCGCCAGGCTCAACTCGTACCACTCGAGCGGTTTCGGAGCGGGGCCCGAGACGTTCGTTCCATCGCCCTTGTACTCGGACCCGTGACAGGGACAGAGGTAGCGGTGCGTCAGACGAAGCGACTTCCCCGACACGTCCTCGGTTTCGACCTTCGAGAGAGCCTCCGCCCTCACGGTGCACCCCAGGTGGGTGCAGACCGCGGAAATGGAGTGGAAGGTCTTGCCTTCCCTGAAAACGAAGAGCCGCTCGTTGGGGAGGAACTTCAGCCCATCCGGGAAGTCGGTGGGAAGCCCGAGCTTCACCGTGGTGGGAGCGTCGTAGGAGACATTCGGAACGAGCGATCGCAGGGAGGCAACCGTCTGCCCGGCCAGGGCGGTGATCCCCGCCCCGATCCCCAGCTTCATCAGGAAATCGCGCCGGCTTCCGTCTCCGGCCCTCGGCTCGGACGCCGCCGCCGCTTCCGGGTTCTTTTCGAGATCACTGTTCATCGGTTCCCTCCGATCCCCGTGGCGGTGAACCGCTCGGTGATCGTGAATTTCTCCATGGTCATGGCATCGGTGGGACAGCGGACGGCACAGAGGCCACAGCGAATGCAGCGGTCGTCGTCCTTGATCATTGCCGACAGGGGAAGACCATTGCCCTCGGCCCTTTCCATCAGGGCCTGCCGCTCTCCCTCGGGCAGATCGAGTTCCTCGAAGGGAACGATCGCCAGACAGTACTCGGGACAGACGTCCACGCAGCGGCTGCACAGGACACAAAGCTCGGGGTCGTAGATCGTCTGCACGTGACAGACGAGACACCGGGCAGCCTGTTCCCGGGCATCCGCTTCGTCGTAGCCATTCTCGACCTCCGAAATGCCCGTCCGGCGGTCGAGAGAGATCGTGGGAGGGGCCTGGCGGTCAGCGAGTTCGAAGCCCGCGATCATCCTGTAGCGAGGGGTCGAGAGCTTCTCGATCTCGAGGATCGACTCGATTACCGCTCCGCCCGCACCGGAGAGGAGTTCGTGAATCGAGCGGGCGGCCTTCTTCCCGTTTGCCACCGCCTCGATCAGGTTTCGAGGTCCGAAGGCAACGTCACCTCCCGCGAAGACCCCCTTCGCGGAAGTGGCCAGCGTCGAGGAATCCACCTTGATCGTCCCGGCGGGAGTCAGGTCGATTCCGTCCGCTTGCTTGAGGAAGGAAAGATCCGGTTTCTGACCGATCGCCAGGACGCAGGCGTTGGCCTCCAGGGTCAAGACGTCCCCATCGTCGTACTTCGGCGCGAACCGTCCGTTCTCGTCGAAGACGGAGAGGACCCTGCGGAGTTCGACACCCGTGAGCTTCCCGGATCCGAGGAACCGCTTCGGCCCCCGGCGCGTGACGAACGAGACGCCTTCCTTCCTTGCCTCCTCGAATTCCTCGTGCCCCTGGGTCGAGCGGAGCACGGGCATCTCGTCGAAGTTCTCGAGCGACACGATCGTCACCTCGGTCGCGCCGCCCCTGAGCGCCGCGCGGGCCGAATCGAACGCTTCCTTTGCCCGGGCATCCGCCTCGCCAGCGGCCTCGGCAAGAGCCTCGGCCTCGTCGACGTCCTCCTCGCGGCTGACCCTGAGGGCCGTCCGGGCGGCGTCGAAGGCGACGAATCCGCCGCCGACCACCACGACCTTGCGGCCGAGATCCATCCGGAACCCGCGATTCACGTTCAGGAGGTAGTCGACGGCCTTCACGACACCATCGAGATCGACGCCCGGGATGTCGATGTCGCGCCCTTTCGAGACGCCCACCGACAGGAAGACCGCCTCGAAACCCGCCTTTCGAAGCTCGACGAGTCCAAAAGCAGGCGTGAGAGGGGTTCCGAGCCGCAGCGTGACCCCGAGGGCCAGGACCTTGTCGATCTCGGCCTTGATCAAGGTCCTCGGCAGGCGGTACTCGGGAATGCCGAAGCGCATCATCCCGCCCGGCTCACCGGCCGCCTCGAAAATCGTGACGTCGTACCCGAGGAGCGCAAGGTCGTGGGCCGCCGCGATCCCCGCGGGCCCCGCACCGACCACGGCCACCCTCTTGCCCCTCGGTCCGCTCTCACCGGAAAGACCCGGAAAGACGGGGAGGTGGCCCGGGTAGCGGTTCCCTTCCGAAACGAGTTCCTGCCGGAGCCGGTCCTGGGTCTGCGGGCGAACCGATTCCGCTCCGTACCGCTCGGTGACGAAGCGCTTCAGGGCCCGGATCGAGATCGGGGCATCGATCGTTCCCCTCCGGCAGGCATCCTCACAGGGCGCGGCACAGACCCGGCCGCAAACAGAGGCGAATGGATTTGGGGCCCGGGCAACGAGGAAGGCCTCCTCGTCTTTCCCTTCGGCGATCAACTGCACATAGCGGCCCGCGTCCGTGGCGACTGGACAACCCGCCTGGCACTTGACCTGGGCTTTCCAGTCGGCGAGCGTAGGCACCTTGGCCGCGATTGACATCAGGTCCTCCGCGCCAAGAACGATAGGCAATCCGGCCAAAAGGGGGCATGACGCCCGTCATGTCACCCCTCTGATTCCCTCAAAATCGACAGACTCCGCCCCTAAAGGGCATGACAGCTCGCAGAATTCGCGTGATTCGATGGAAATAGCGGAGTTTCCGGGACGATGGAGGAGCCCGGCGGGCTCCGCCATCTAGTACTTGTACGACACGTTGACGAAGACGTTCCTCCCGGGCTCGGGGACCTTCACCCCGGTCCGGTACGGGTCGCGCTGATAGGAAAGGCTCTCGTAGTAGAGACGGTCGAAGAGGTTTCCGATGCCGGCCGTGACCGAGAAGCTCGCGAGGTTGGCTCCGAGCCTCAGGTTGGCGATTCCCCACCCGGGTGTGGGCATTTCCTCGAGTTCCTCCGCCACGTTTTCCTGGGCGGCGGAGAACACCCCCTCGGCCTCGATCCAGACCCGGCCCGTGTCAAAGCGCAGAGCAGTCCGGCCTCTGAAAGGCGGCATCTCGGAGAGGTTCGTCGAGTAGACGGATTTCGCCGGGTCGGCATCCTGCGTCCCCCTGACGTAGGAGACGTCTCCCGAAACGAAGAGGTGCCACGGGAGCGAGGCCGACAGGCCGAGTTCTCCGCCGTAGAGGTCCGCATCGACGTTTGCGTAAGAACGGGCCTGGGTGTTCATGATCCCGGGCGCCATGTTCACCCGCTTCTGCTCGTGGACGGTGATGTAGTCGCCGACGTGGTTGGCGAACATGTTGAGCGAGAGGGCCAGGCCCGACCTACGGTACGAGAAAGCCAGGTCGAGCCCGGTGTTGCGGCTCGGATCCAGTTCCGGATCGCCGACCCAGTCGACTCCCATTCGCTTGAGGGCGTAATACCGCTCGTTCGGCTCCGGGACCCGCACGTTGCTTCCGACCCCGCCCGAGACCTCGATTCCCATCCCCGGCCGGTAAACGAGCCTCACGCTCCCGGACGGGAAGGAGTCTGTTCGAGAGGTCGAGCGCGTTCCGTTGTAGGCGTAATAGAGGTTGGTGTTCGCCTTCTCGGGATCCACCTCGCTCCGGGCCCAGTCGTAACGGCCCCCGAGCCCCAGACTGAGAGTGCCGCTCAGCGGGTGGTTCCATTCCGCATAAACGCCGGCGAAGCGAGTCGAGGCGGACGGGAGCGAGTAGGACGGGACGTACCCCGACATCGCCATCTCGTTGACGGTTTCCCAGAACCGCTCGAAGACCTCGACACCGGTGGTGACCCCCGAGAGGAGCTTCGCTTCTACCTTTCCCCCCGCCGTCCGCGAGTGGGCGAGCGTCGCCATGCTGTAGCCGCGGGCCAGCGTTCCGGCCGACGTCCGGTACTCGTCCGTCATCCAGTGGTTGACCCGCGTGTAGTAGCCCTGGGCCCGGATGGTCGAAAGGACGCTCCCGCCGAGCGCGGCCTCGTAGCCCAGATTGACCCGGTCCGACCGGTCCCAGGTTCCGTCCATCAGAAGAGCGGGATAGAAGACGTCCGTGGCCTCCTGGTGGGTGTAGGAGAGTTCGACGAAGTGATCGTTGGCGGGCCGGAAGCCGGCCTTTCCCCACACGGTTCCGACCTCGAACGCCCTCTTGTCGATCACGCTCGCCTTGTAGTTGGTGATCTCCGTGAAGCGGCGTCCATCCCCGTCTTTGTAGGCCTCCCCCGCCTTCCAGGAGAATCCACCCAGAGCCGTGACCGCGTCGCTCGCGAAGGAGACTGTCGCCGAGGGATTGAGGTACGAGGCGGACCCGGCCGCCATGTTGGCCGAGGCATGGAACCCCTTCTCGGGGTCCTTCGTGACGATGTTGACGACTCCGCCAAGGCTGCCTTGGTTCTTGACGTCGAACGGTCCCTTCGCGACCTCGATCCGGTCGACCTCGGCGAAGTCCGCGTGGAAGGACGGCGGGTCCATGTGACCGGGGCAGGCGCCGTAGATGCGCTGGCCGTCGATCAGCACGTTCAGGTCCTTCGTCTGCAGGCCCCTGACGACGGTGTCGTTGGCGATGCCTCCTTTCCGGAGCTTCCAGACCCCGGCGACACTCGAGAGGGCCTCCGCCGGGTCACGAGCCGGGCTTTCTCGAATGGCAACAGCCTCCAGGCTGTCGGAGGGAGAGTTCCCGATCACGGTGACTCTCTCTTCGACCCCCGAGGCCCGCAGCGTCAGCGTCACCTCGCGGGTCTCACCGGACGCCAGGACAATCGATGAGAGGGTCGCGGGCTCGAATCCTCTCGCTTCGGCGAGGATCGTGTACGTGCCGGGTGGCAAGGCGGTGCCCCGGAAGACGCCCCGGTCGCCAGCAATGGCGCGGATCGCCTTGTTCGCCCCGGATGGAGTCAGGGTGACGACGGCACCCGGCAGCCCCACGCCGTTCTGGGCGAGGACCGTTCCGGTGAGGGAGCCCGTCGTGGGTTGAGAACGCGCGGGCCAAGGCGGCAACGCCGCCACCAGCCCCACGAGGACGCAGGCAGCGGCCATGCCAAGGCTGCCCGGCCTCTTCCATGAGGTCAGATTCATGAGGTCTCTCTCCTGATGAAATCGGAGCGCGTGGCGCGAGAAGCGGCAGCTCCCCGTCACCCGCGCGGGAAAACGGTCAGACGATCCGGAAGGTCTGACCGGCTTCTGGGGGAGGGACCTCGGGACCAGGGAGAAGGAACCGGACTCTCGGGGTTTTCTCGGAACCGTCAGCGAAACGAGATTCCGGGGGAAGAACCCTCACGGCCGACAGGGGGACCGGAGGAAGCAGAACGAACGGCGCCGTGCTCGATCCACTCCCCGACTCGACGTGTGGACGGCATCCGCAGGACGCATCCGGTCCGCACATGCAGTTCTCTCCGCAACACGTACAGCCGTGGGGGGACGCCTCCGAGGCGTTGAAGGGCGGGACCGTCCCAGCAAGGAAGACCGCTAGGATGGAAAGCGCCATGACCAAGGCCCGTCCGCGGCTCCCTCCGGGCCGGTCCGCGCCTGCAGCCCGGCGCATCCTGCATTTCCCGGCCCGAGCGCCGAAACGCCCGGAGTGGGAGAGAGCCCGGATCGCAAAGACTGCCAGCGGCGCCATCTCGAAGGTGCCTTCCGGCTAGCAGGATAGAGCGTCCTCCATCCAGACCGGCATGACGCCCGTCATGTTCCCCGCCAACTCACGGACATTCTCCGTTGGTCCGAGTCTTGCCAAGAAACCGGTCGTCCGCGGAGGGACTTGGAAGACAGATCGTTCCCGCACAAGCACATACGTCCGCGCCTTCGATCCTTGACGTGACCGCTGACTCTCAAGAACGAGAGTCTGAGGCGTGGCCGCCACTCGCATTCGAAAGTCCGGCTGTGTTGCCATCTTGCCTCTCGGACTGATCCAGGTCATATGGGGCGGGATCCCTTTCCCGCTACGCTCGCAACTTCACCCGACAGGAGGGACAGTCATGGAGATCACCCGCGCCACAACCGTTGGCGAGATCGCCGCCGAGTTTCCGGCCACGGCTCGCGTCTTCGAGAAGCATGGGATCGACTTCTGCTGTGGCGGCGCCAGGGCTCTTTTCGCCGTGTGCGAGGAGCTGGGCCAGAGCTTCGATGGTCTGAAGGAAGAACTGCTGGCCGAGGTGGACCAAGATCACGGCAGAACGCCCTCGTTCACGGGTGCGACGATGTCGGAGGTGATCCTCCACATCCTGACCCGCTATCACCGCAGGCTGTGGCAGGACCTCCCTCGGCTGGCGGGCTGGGCGGAAAAGGTCCTCAATGCGCATGGGGCCCGGCACCCCGAGTCCGTTCCCGCCATGTGTGCGCTCGTGAGGGAGCTGCGTGCCCACCTCGAACCCCATCTCCTGCTCGAGGAAGACATCCTGTTCCCGTTCCTTCAGAGACGGGAGTGCACCGCGGCAGCCGGCCGGTTCCCGGTCTCGGACACATCGGACGGAACGTTGTTGGAGCAACTCGGCGCCGAGCACGAAACCGTTGGCACGCTCTTGCGGCAGCTCCGCGAGGTCACGAACGGCTTCACGCCTCCGGAGGGAGCCTGCAACACGTTCCGCGCCCTCTACTCGGGCCTCTTGGAACTCGAGAAAGAGATCCACGAGCACGTCCATCTGGAAAACAACGTGCTCTTCCTGAAGGCTCGCCGGATACCGGTCTGAGCCCTCAGGCCAGGCTTGCCCCCGTCCCCCAGTTTCAGGAACCCTTCCGGTTCGCATCGCTGCCCGCCTGGATGATCGAGGGAACGAATGACACCTGACGAAAGCGGCTTCTCGACTCGAGAGGAAAGCCGTCCTTGCCGCACGCGGACCCTGCGCTGGCAGGGCTTCTCGGCCCGACTGGCCGGGGGCCTTCTGGTCTACCTGACCGTGACCGGACTTCCCATCCGGTTTCTTCCCTTCTCCCCGGCGATGGAGTGGAACGTGCTCCTCCACACGGCCGCCGGAGTCCTCGCTCTCCTGCCGGTCTGTCACTACCTCTTCCGCCACTGGCGCGACTATCAGCCGGATGCGCTGACCCCGAACAAGGTCCTCGGGTACCTCGGGCTCGGTGCCGGGCTTCTCGCCCTGGCCACGGGTGTCTGGGTGACCGTGCTCGCGCTCTTTTCGACACGCGTCCCGGGCATGATCCGGACGCTCCACCTCATTCCGTCCGTGGCCCTGCCGGTCTTCATGATCTGGCACCTCTTGCCCCTCCTGCGCCGCCGGGCGCCCGTCCTCGAGGACGCCGCGGCGTTCCTGGCCGCGCGCAAGGGATATCTGGGCGCCCTGGCGGCCGGGACAGTCCTCTTCCTCCTCGCCTTTCCCGCCGCTCTCGTCCATGACGGCGGCATGCCGAAGGGCAGCTTTCCGAAGGACTACCGGATGCCTTATGGCAGCGACCGTCCGTTCGCTCCGAGCATGGCCAGGACGAAGAACAACCGCCCCATCTCGCCCCGGGCTCTCGATGGCTCGGCAACATGCGGGACGGCGGGCTGCCACAAGGAGATCCACGACGAGTGGTCGGTGTCGGCCCACCGGTGGGCGGCTCTCGACCCGGCCTTCCAGCGGATCCAGGAGGAGATGGCCAAGCAGAACGGACCCGAGTCCACGCGCTACTGCGGCGGATGCCATGACCCGATCTCGCTCTTCTCCGGAAACAAGACCGTCTTCAAGGATGCGCTCACCCACCCGTCCGGCCTCGACGAGGGCATTTCGTGCCTCTCGTGTCACGCCATCGCCGAGACCGACGTTCAGGGAAACGCGGACTATGCCGTCAAGCCGCCGCAGCGCTATCTGTTCGAGACCTCCGCGAACCCGGTGCTGAAGAATCTCTCGTACCTTCTCATCCGCAGCTATCCCTCGCACCACAATGCGACGCTCAGCAAGAGGCTCTTCAAGACTCCCGAGTACTGCGCGGCCTGTCACAAGCAGTTCGTCGACAAGGAGGTCAACAACTTCGGCTGGGTCCAGCTGCAGAATCAGTATGACAACTGGAGGAAGAGCAAGTGGAATCACGGCAAGGAAGCGGCCAAGACGATCGAGTGCCGGGAATGCCACATGCCCCTCGTCGCCTCGAAGGACCCTTCTGCCGGCGACACCGCCGACTACAACAGGAACGACAGTGACGGCAAGCACCGCAGCCACCGGTTCCTCGGCGCCAATCAGTTCATCCCCTCCCTTCTGAAGCTGCCGGGCGCCAGCGAACAGGACGCTCTCACCGGCAAGTGGCTCAAGGGCGAGCTTCCCGTCCCAGAAATCGCCGGGAAGTGGGCCGCGGGTACGGCACTGTCCCTGGATCTCGACGTCCCCGGGAAGGTCCTCAGGGGCGAGGCCGTGAAGGTCCGGGCCGTCATCAGCTCCAACAAGGTCGGGCACGACTACCCCACCGGCCCCCTCGACATCATCCAGTCCTGGATCGAACTCAAGGTCACCGACGGAAGCGGCAAGACCGTGTTCGTCTCGGGCCAGCCCGACCAGAGGGGCATGCTCCCGCCCGGGACGTTCATGTTCAAGGCCGAGCCCGTCGACCGTTACGGAAACCTGATCGACCGGCACAACCTCTGGGAGATGGTGGGCGTGAGATACCGCCGGAGCCTCTTCCCGGGTTACTCGGACGTGGCCGAGTACCAGGTCTCCTGTCCGGGAACGCCCGCCACAAGCGCTCCGGAGCGAAAGCTCGAGATCCCCGCGACCCAGAGTACGGGGCCCCTCACCATCGAGGCGAAGCTCCAGTACCGAAAGATCGACCAGTTTCTGATCGACTTCATGTTCCCCGGCGAGGGGCTCTCCTCGCCCGTCACGACTCTGGCATCCGCCTCGGCGAAGGTGGACGTCATCGACTGAGATGAAGCGCAGTCTCTTCTCCCGCTGGACCCACCGCCGGGCCCTGAGCGCTCTCGGTCTCACCGCGCTTCTCGCCACCGCGATCGTCTATGCGACGAGGCGCGAGGATGACGCCCCCTACGCGCCCGGCGAGGCCGTCGAGGGGATCACGTCCGTCCACAAGCGCTCGGCCTCCGAGGCGGCCTGGGACATTCGGTTCACCGACGTGGCCCGCGAGCGGGGGCTCGCCTTCAGCCACTTCCAGGGCGGCAAGCGATCGACCCAGCTCCCCGAGGACATGGGTTCGGGCGCCGCTTTCGCCGACATCGACGGCGATGGCGACTGGGACCTCTTCGTCGCCGACGCCGCCGGCCCCCTGACAGCCTCACCCGAGGATCTCTCCAAGGCCCAAGGCTGCCGCCTCTATCGCAATGACCTCGGCGCGTTCACCGACATCACCGGGGAGGCCGGCCTCGCCGGTCTGAAGGGGCCCTTCATGGGAGCCGCGTTCGGCGACGTGGACAACGATGGCTTCCCGGACCTCGCCATCAGTTCCTACGGCGGCCTGAGGCTCTTCCGCAACAAGGGAAACGGGACGTTCGAGGATGTGACGGAACGGTCGGGGCTCGGGCAGTTCCGCGGCTTCTACACGGGGCTCTCGTGGGCAGACTTCGACTCCGACTCGCGCCTCGACCTCTATGTCTGCGGCTACGTCGACTTCAAGTTCGATCCGAAGGACGCGGGCAAGACCTCGACGTTCGGCCACGCGATGAGCCCGTTCACGATCAACCCGTCTTCGTATCCTCCGATACCCAACCTGCTGCTTCACAACGAGGGGGGCTTCAAGTTCCGGGATATGGGGGCCGAGGCGGGCGTGGAGAACCCCTCTGGACGCAGCCTCTCCGCCGCAACCAGCGACCTCGATGGCGATGGCAAGCCCGACATCTACGTCGCCAACGACGTCTCGGAGGGAGCCCTCTTCATGAACGCGGGTAACGGCCTCTTCGAGGATCGGGGACATCAGTCGCACGTGGCGGACTACCGGGGCGCGATGGGGATCGCGGCGGGCGACCCCGACGGCGACGGCGACATGGACATGTTCGTCACACACTGGATCGCCGAGGCGAACGCCCTCTACATCAACAAGCTGACCGGCTCAACCGGCGGCTCGCTCGACTTCGAGGATGCCGCGGAGCGGTTCGGCCTCGGACAGGTCTCGACCGACGACATCGCCTGGGGAACGGCCTTCCTCGACGCCGATGCCGACGGCCGGCTCGACCTCGTCGTGGCGAACGGTTCGACGTTCGAGGATCAGACCGACAAGACGAAGCTCGTGCCCATGCCCATGCGGCTCTTCCGCAACATGGGCGAGAAGGGCTTCATCGACGTCGCGCCCGTCTCGGGAAGCGATCTGACGGTGCCTCGGGCCGGGCGCGGACTGGTCATCGCCGACATTGACGGAGACCTCCGCGAGGAGGTCGCCGTCGTCATCCACGGAGGGCCTCTCGTGCTCCTGACTCAGAAGGGCGGGACCCCGGGCAACCGGATCGCAATCCGGGTCGAGGGCAAGGCTCCGTCGAACCGTTCCGGTTTCGGCACCCGGCTGACGCTTCAGGCGGGCGGGAAGAAGCAGATCAGGGAGATCGGATCCAGCCCCTCGTACCTCTCGCAGCACGCCCCGGAGGCGATCTTCGGCCTCGGTGCCGCGACGGCGGCCGAGAGCCTGGAAGTCAGGTGGCCCTCGGGCAAGACCGCGGCGTTCGCCAATCTGTCCGCTGGCAAGAGTTATCTCCTGGTGGAGGGAGAGGCCGCGCCGAAGGTTCTGCCGGACAGAAGGGCGCAGGTCCTTGCCTTCTGGGATGCCTACTCACGGGCGCGAGCGGCCTTCGGCAAGGGAGACCTCGATGCCTCCGCGTTGGCCTATGAGGAAGCGCTGAAGATCGACCCGCGTCACGAGGACTGTCTCTACGCCCTCGCCAACATCCAGCTGACTCGCAACGAGTGGCAGCCCGCCCGCGAACAGCTCGAGGCACTGCTCGCCGTCAACCCGAGGAGTCAGCGGGCTCACGGGACCCTCGGCGACATCTACGCGGATCCGAGGTCCGGGCCCATCCGGGACTTGAAGGCGGCCCGGACCCACTACGAGGCGGCGGGGGACGTGAACCACGAGGAGACGGGCTGGATCGTGCGTCTCGGCGAGGTGGCCCTGGCCAGTGGAGACGAGGCCGCGGCCCGGAAGCGATTCGAGAGCGTCCTGATGACGAATCCGCGCTCGTTCCCGGCTCTCTACTTCCTCGGCTTTCTCTCGTACCGGCACGGGGACCGGGCCCGCGCACAGAAGCTCTTCGACTCGGCCTTCGAGTCGCTCGGCCCGCAGGCGCATCCGGGACCTGGCGAGGGAGACGTCCGGAAGGCGGAAAAGGCTCTCCCGTCGCGCGGCACCTTCTCCCCGCACTGGACGTTCCTCGGAGGCCAAAGCGTCCGCATGGAAGAGACCTACGCAGAGCTGGCAACTTCGCTGACGCGGCCCGGCGAGGCGCGCGAGGAGTTGCGGAAGCCACGATAGCCGCCTGGATAGGCCGCGCCTCACGGCCAGACTGCGAGAGGAAACGATTGGAGAATGGAGGCGTCACGCGTGAGGAGCGGGACATTCTCCACCGCCGCCTGAGCGGCGATCAGCCGATCGAAGGGATCCCGCGTCCAGTTCATCCCAAGAGCGGAATGAGCCACACGCGAGAACGGAACCTCCGAGAGTTCCAGTCCGTAACGGTGGATGAGGTCGCTGATGACGGGCTCGCCAGCCTCCGTCACCCGGCCGATCTCGTGGAGGTACTGGAGTTCGAGGACTACCATCGGAGAGACCGCAAGCCGGCTCGCCGCAAGCCGGCCTCGCACCGGACCCAGCCTCTCGGCATCGCCTGCGTAGAGCCAGACAACCACGTGGGTGTCCAGGTGAATCAGGGCTTCCACTGGTCCGTCCAGTCCACGTGGACGAGTTCGTCGGGATCGCCGACTACGTAGCCCGGTCTCTTCTCGAGTGACCCGATACCGCCTCGAGCCGGCGCGGCAACGATCAAGAGCTTCCGCCCCTTACGCTCTATCTCCACCGGCTGGCCTGTTCGGATCACCTCGTCCAGAACCTCGTACAGCCTGCTTCGCAGTGCCGTGGCGGTAAGTGACATCTCTCGACCTCTTACGTACGTGCGTCATGAACGTACATAGATAGAATCCTCCAACGTGGCCAGAAAGTCAAGAGTGGGCGGCAAGCGATCGACCCAGCTCCCCGAGGACATGGGCTCAGGCGCCGCGTTCACCGACGTCGACGGCGATGGCAAGCCCGACATCCACGTCGCCGGCGAAGTCTCGGAGGGAGCCCTCTTCATGAACGCGGGTGACGGCCTCTTCGAGGATCGAGAACATCAGTCGCACGTGGCGGACTACCGGAGCCGTTCCGGGTTCGGCACCCGGCTGACGCTCCAGGCGCATCACCGGGTTATCTCCCCGAATGATGGGAGCGTGAGCGTCACGGCCTCCGGACGAAGGCAGGTACGGTCGTCACAGGCCTGAAAAGCAACGCGAAGCGCCGCCAGTCCGGCCCCGGTTCTTGCCGTCAGGCGGGCGGTGATGACGGTTTTGCCCTCGTAGACGGAGAGGACTTGGGGCGCCTGAGACAGCCGCGCCTCGCGCCCTTTCGGGTAGGAGACCGTCCCGAGCTTCCAGCCCTTCGACACGGGATCGAGCGTGACGGTCGTGGGTTTCAGGTACGTCTGATGGGGAGCGCTCGAGCTGATGTGCCAGCCTTCCCGTACTTGCAGCGTGAGTTCCGCGACCCCCTCTCCTCGCCAGGCCACCGCCACCGTCACGGGACCCTTCGTCACTTTCGCGCCATCGTCCTTCGGCCCGCCCCGGAGAGCGCCTCCAGTCTGTACCTTGCGGTCCCTGAGATAGGCCAGAAGCAGGGTGCTCGCGGTCTCGGGCGCTCTTTCCACAGCTCCCGCATACCGCTTCATGACGGCACGCGCCCGCTCACCGTACTTGTTTCCGGGGCTCTGCGCCTCCAGCGCAACGAGGAAACTGGTCGCGGCGGCCACCGCGGCGGGCTCCTGGTTGTCGAAGGGGTCCGCGAAGGAAGCAACGAAGGAGCCGTGGGCGGCCGAACTCTCACGGAATCCGCCGTCCGGTTCACCGAATCGCGCCAGGAGCGTGCCGGCCACATCTCGCGCCAATCGCAGGCGCGCCGGATCACCCGTCACGCGGTGGAGATCCAGGAGCGCCTGGCCGAATGCCGCGTAGTCCTCGAGAAAGGCCTCGATGTGCGAGGCGCCGTTCCGGTACATCCGTCTCGAGACGCGTGCCCTGGGATCCCACACCTTCGCGGTGAGGAAATCCGCCGCCCGCGATGCCGCCGAGAGGTATTCGGCATCCTTCAAGACCTCATAGCCGCGAACGTAGGCCGAGATCATCAGGCCGTTGAGACCCGTCACTCGCTTGTCGTCCGTGGCGGGCCGCACGCGCCCCTGCCTGACAGAGAGGAGCTTCTCTCGCGCATGCTCGAGTTCACGCTCGCGCGCCGCATCCGAGGGGACCGAGGTGTGAAGGACTGTTCGTCCCTCGAAGTTGCCGGTCCCCGTCACGCCATGGAACACCTCGAACGGGGTCGACGGGTCGGCCCCCAGCACTTTCCGTATCTCGGCGGGGGTCCAGGTGTAGTAGAGCCCCTCGTGACCGTCGCTGTCAGCGTCTTGGGCGGTGAAGAAGCCTCCCTCGGGTCCCGTCATCTCCCGGGCGGTCCAGCGGAAGATCCCCCGGGCCACGTTCGCGTATCGCGGCTCGTTCAGCAGCTGGGACGCCTCGAGGTAGGAAACGGCGAGCTGGGCGTTGTCGTAGAGCATCTTCTCGAAGTGAGGAATCCGCCATCGGCCGTCGGTTGCGTAGCGGTGGAAACCGCCGCCGAGGTGGTCGTGGATTCCGCCCGCCGCCATCCGGTCCAGAGTCGTGCGAATCATCGCCGCTACGCCGGGCGATGGAGCGCGGCGCTGGCGCTCGAGGAGGATCCGCAAGGCGGAATGGGGCGGGAACTTGGGCGCGCCAGAGAAGCCCCCCTCGACAGCATCGAAGCGCCGTGAAAGGGCGCCCACGGCCGCGTCGAGAAGCTCTGGCCGCAGCTCTCCCTCCCCGGCCGGAAGAGAAGCGATCTCCCGGAGGCGGGAAGCGGCGCGGCCCGCCACCTCGAGGACCTTCTCGCGGTCGTTCTCCCAGGCGTTCGCGATCGCTGTGGAGACCGTGCGGAAGTCGTCCCGGGGAAGGTACGTGCCGGCCCAGAAGGGTGCGAGGTCCGGGGTGAGGAACAGGGAGTTGGGCCAGCCGCCGCGCCCGGTCATGATGTGAGTGGCGTTCATGTACGTCGCGTCGATGTCCGGCCGCTCCTCGCGATCGACCTTGATCGAGACGAAGTGCTCCGCCATGAAGGCCGCCGTGCCTTCGTCCGTGAAGACCTGCGCCTCCATCACGTGACACCAGTGGCAGGTGGAGTAGCCAACGGAGAGAAAGACCGGCTTGTTCTCCCGCCGGGCCTTCTCGAGGGCCTCCGGACCCCACGGATACCAGTCCATCGGGTTCGTGGCGTGCTGGAGGAGGTAGGGGCTCTTCTCGTGAACGAGACGGTTGGGCGGGCGCGTCACGGGAGAAGCGGCGCGCGCCAGTCCCGAGAAGAGGAGCAAGGCCAGTCCCGCGGCGGCTTTCCCTCTCACGCTTTCGGCCTCACACCGGTCACGTCCTCGGCCCAGCCGAGGAGTTGCTCCGCGGGCAGGTCACCGGCAAACGCGTACCGCAGGCCGCGATGCTCGACGGCGAGAACGTTCACGCCGCGCTCGGTTCGGAGGCACGGAAGAGAGCGGAACGGGGCCTCGGGCGGCAGAACGAAAACCGAGACGCGCCGTCCCCCAGACTCGTACAGGGCCAGGGCCGCCGGATACCCCGCCAGCTTGCAGCGCCTGCCCCCGAGGAGCTGGGCATCACGGAGCCTCGGCACGTCGACCGCGAAGGGAAAGTGTCCGCCAAACCAGCGCGCCAGCGTGCCGGTGTCGGCCGTGGCGTACTCGGCGGGATTTGGCACTGCCAGATACTCGATGTGATCTCGCGCCAGGGCCCCTTCGAGCGGCTCCGGGCCACCGTCCAGGAGGATTCGGCCCCCGGCGAAAAGGAGGATCACCGCGGCCGCGCCGATGAGGGCGCGCCAGGTGCGGCGCATCGACCGGGCGCGGCCGATCTCCTCGAAGACACGCGCGGCGAGGAGCGGGGGCGCGGGCTCGACGAGGAGCGCCCGTTCGCGCTCGGAGAACAGACGGTCCGCCTCGATCGCTTCGCGGCACGCCTGGCACTCCCGGGCGTGGCCGTCGAACTCCTCGGATGGGCCGCCTGAAGCCGGGGGGCAAGCGGCGAGCGACAGGAATTCGCGGCATTTCACGGTTGTTTCTCCTTCCCTGGACGCTCTCCGAGAAGCTCTCTGAGAACGGCGCGCCCGCGAGAGAGTCTCGAGGCAGCAGTCCCCGGCGGGATTGAGAGCGCGGAGGCGATCTCGGCGAGAGTCATCCCCTCGACCTCCGCGAGCCAGACGACGAGCGAAACCTCGGGAGCGAGTGTCTCGAGAGCCCGCTGAAGATCGATCCGGAGATCGATCGCCCCCGGCGAGGCGGACTGGGCGGCGACGGAGGGCGCCTCGCGCTCGAGCCGGATTCCCTGGGCCCGGTCGCAGAAGCACCGGTACAGGATCCGGTAGAACCAGCCGCCGGCCTTCTCCGCCGCCTCGAGGCGATCGAAGCCCGCGTAGGCCTTCAGCGCGGCCTCCTGGACGAGGTCTTCGGCGTCGGCGGTCCCGCGGCACCAGCGGCGGGCGAGACCGTGGAGACGGTCCACGTGCTCGAGAAACAGGGTCTCGAACTCCGGCCGCGCGGAGGGGACGAGGCGAAGCGGGCGGCCAGGACGGCTGCGAGGGTCCTCGCGTCTCATGCATTCAGTATTGACGGCCCGAGCGGCGTTTTTCATCCCGGGCTCCCGGCGGCCGCGCCAGGGAATTCGGCGCGTCATCACCCTCTATCGCCGCTACTTCTCGGTCTATCGCCCCCTCAGGACCGGCAAGCTCGAGATCGCGCCATGACGCGTCCGATCGCCGGGCGCCGGGAGGCGCCCGAAGGCTCGAGCAGTTCGGATCCTGCGACGGGAGCCTCCGCACTGGACCCGGCGGCGGCATCCTCCGGGAGAATCAGAAGACCATGACGGACGCCGCCTCCTGCGTCCATTCAGCCAGCAAGTCCATGGAGCCCTGCACGACGCCGTCGATCATCTGCTCGGGCCCGATCCCGCGGGCCCTGGCGCACGACGTTCACGTCGCGGCGGCGCCCCGGGACGCGATCGACTTCAGCATCCGCTCGACGTTGTAATAGCCCTGAGGCGTCTCCTGGCCCCGGACGGCGCACTGGACCGCGTCGGCGAGGAGAAAGACCCGGACGGCCGTGTCGGGGCGCTTGAGGAGCGCGAGCGCCCAGCGAAGGGCGTTGTAGGAGCGCTCGGTGCCATAGGGACCGTCGTTGAGGACGAAGAGGTGCGAGTGAGCCATGAGCAAGACCTCCTCAGCTCGAAATGGGCCGGTCGAGTCTACCAAGCTGCGGGACGGCGCGGCCGCTACCCTTGGCCTTCGCTCTCGGTTCACCGATGGCATCGGCCGGTGTCCGTGAAGGGGAACCGGTCGTCGACCTCGGCTCGGGTGCGGGCATTGACGTCTTCATCACGGCGAAGCTCGCCGGCGCATCCGGCAAGGCGATCGGCGAAGTGAAGTTCCTGCGTCTGCCGAGGGTTCCCGGCTCTCCTCTCCTTGTCAAACCCCTCCAGAGGAGGGGGTCCACCGGCGGTGCACGCTCAGCGCGAAGCGCGACGGGCAGCCAGTATTCCCGCGACGAGTTCTTCCGGAACGTCGTCCGGAACCGGAGCATCGAGGCCGGAAAACGCCGAGTGGCCCATCTCGATCGTCGTCCTGTAGGAATCGAGGTAGGCGCGGCACGAGCGGCACATCGACAGATGGCGATCGAACGTCTTTCGTTCCTCTTGCGAGAGGTCGTCCTCGACGTACCGCCCGAGGAACTCGGTCAGCTCGCGGCACGTGATCATCGGGCCCATGAAAACGTCCATTACGGCGCGCATTGCCGCGACCTGGCTTCACCGGATCGTGGTGAACGCGTGCCTGATGAAACTCCGCTCGCGCAAGCACAGGCCGGAGGAATCGATCGAGCCACTGCTCCCGGCTTTCGACGAACTCGAAAACCGCACGGCGCCCGTGGCCCCGTGGTCGAGCATTGACGACCAGCTGGAGCAAAAGCAGGTCGCGGCGCGAGTCCGCGAGTCGATCCACCGCCTGCCGGAGAGCTACCGGACCGTTCTTCTTCTTCGGGACATCGAGGAACTCGACACGGTGAAGACCGCCGAGGCGCTCGGCATCTCCGAGAACGCCGTGAAGGTCCGTCTGCACCGGGCGCGTCAGGCTCTCCGGACCCTTCTCGATCCGGCGATGCGAACGGGGGCCAGATGAGCGTGCCCCTCACCTGCCGTGAAGTCGTCGATTTCCTGTGGCGCTACGAGGAGAACGAGCTGACGCCGGCGGAGCGGGCCTCGTTCGACGCCCACCTCGCCGCTTGCCCCTGCTGCGGCGCCTACCTCGAGAGCTACCGGGAGACCGCCGCCCTGGCGCGAGACGCGTTCGACGACCTCGAGGCCCCCGTGCCGGATTCGGTCCCGGAAGATCTCGTGAGGGCGATCCTCGCCGCTCGCGGGTCTGGCGGCTGACGTCTCGCGGGCACGAACGAACCGGGCGGATCAGGCCCGAGGACCCCCGCGTACTTCATCGGGTGCCCACATGGAGGAGAGTTCGTCGCGACCCGCGAAACCCCGCACGCTCTCCCGTCCGACCCGTCTCCCCATGGTGATGGAGCCCGAAACCTCGGCCGGCGCCCGGCATCAAATCCATCGGAGGAACGAAGTGGAGAAGTTCAACATCGTCGTGATCGGAGCGGGCTCGGGTGGTCTGGTCGTGGCGGCCGGAGCAACGGGCCTCGGAGCGCGAGTCGCCCTTGTCGAGAAGCACCGGATGGGGGGCGATTGTCTGAACACGGGCTGCGTTCCCTCCAAGGCGCTCCTGGCCGCCGCCAAGACCGTCCAGCACGCGCGCGACGCGAGCCGGCTCGGTCTCTCCCTGCCCGACCCCGGTCCTCAGAACTGGAAGGCCATCCAGGCCTGGGTCCGCGCCTCTCAGGCTCACATCGCGCCCCATGACTCCGTCGAGCGGTTCACGGGCCTGGGCGTCGAGGTGTTCCAGGGAGCGGCGAGGCTGAAGTCCGCTCACGAGGTCGAGGTGAACGGCCAGACCCTGTGGGGACGGCACATCGTCGTGGCGACGGGATCGCGAGCGGCCGGTCCGCCGATCCCGGGGCTTCTCGAGGCCGGTTTCTTGACGAACGAGACCGTCTTCGAGATCGAAGCGCGGCCAGCCTCGCTTCTGGTGATGGGAGGCGGGCCCATCGGAACGGAGCTGGGGCAGGCCTTTGCTCGCCTTGGGACCGCGGTGACGATCGTCTCCTCAACGCCCCACATCTGCGCCAAGGAGGACCCGGATGCTGCCCTGGTCCTCGCCGCCCGGCTGAGGAAGGAGGGCGTCCGAATCCTCGACGAGAGCACCGCAACCCGGGTCGCGCTCCGTGACGGAAAGAAGATCGTGACCGTCAAGAGCCCGGGCGGGGCCGAGACAGAAGTCGCCGCCGATGAGATCCTCGTCGCCGTGGGCCGCACCCCGAACGTCGACGGCCTCGGCCTGGAAGCAGTAGGAGTGAGCTTCACCAAACGGGGTATCGCGATCGACTCCACCTGCCAGACGAACGTCCCGTCCGTCTGGGCGATC
This sequence comes from Thermoanaerobaculia bacterium, assembly GCA_022071945.1. GTDB lineage: Bacteria > Acidobacteriota > Thermoanaerobaculia > UBA5066 > UBA5066 > JAJVIN01. Next base: position 219,769 of record JAJVIN010000029.1, read on the forward strand.
GGGGACGTCGCGGGCGGGCCGCTCTTCACCCACTGGGCGGGCCACCAGGCACGCGTCGTCATCCGGAACATCCTCTTCCCCGGAAAGACCAACCACGACATCGAGAACCTCCCCTGGACGACATTCACCGAGCCCGAGATCGCTCATGTCGGGCTGAACGAGACGACCGCCAAGAAGACGAACGTCGCGCACCGCGTCTTCAAGGTCTCGTTCGACGGCGTCGACCGGGCCGTTTGCGACGGGGAGGCCGAGGGGTATTTCGCGAAGGTCGTCGCCGGGCCCGATGGCGAGATCCTCGGAGCGACCATCGTTCACCCGCAGGCGGGCAACCTCTTGCCGGAACTCGTTCTCGCGAAAAAGCACGGGATCCCGCTCGGAAAGCTCTCGACGACGATCCACACCTACCCAAGCCTCTCGGAGGTGAACCGCGCGCTCGGCGACGCGTACATGAGGACGAAGCTGACGGCGCCCACCAAGGCTCGCTTGACCAAGGCGTTCCGCTGGCTCCGCTGATGTCTGGATCACGCTGCTCGTGAGTGGTCTTGCCTGGAGGTGTCCGATGCCGGCCCAAAACCCTGACTCCTCTTCCGCCTTCCCTTACGAACTCCGCCGGAAGGCGGGAGAGGGGGCGATGGGAATCGTCTTCGAAGCTTTCGACCGCGATCTTGGCCGCCCGGTCGCGATCAAGGTGATGAGGGAAGACATGCTGGCCGGTTTGGGGCCACGGAGGGAGAAGGAAGCCCGGCTGAGGTTCCTTCAGGAAGCCCGGGCCGCCGCCCGGCTCTCACACCCGGGAATCGCCACGATTCACCGGATCGGCGAGCAAAACGGGAAGCCCCACATCGCGATGGAGTGGCTCGAGGGCGAGCCCCTCGAGAGCCTTCTGGCGCCGCGCGCTCCCCTCCCGCTCGGCGTCGTGGCCCGAATCGGCGTCGAACTGTCCGAGGCCCTCCTCTTCGTTTGTGATGGTGGAATCGCCGGCGCGCTCGACACGGAGACCGGAACGGAGGGAGATCTCGTCGTCGAGTCGCTCCCGGCGGAAGCCGAAGCTTCGCTGCGCGCGGTGCCGTCCGGCCTCCCGGCCGGAATCGTCCGTCTGCTCGCCTCGCTGCCGAGGCCGAGGAAGACTCGATTCGAGGGTCTGGATTCGAGCTTTCTGAACCTCCCGGCTCTCGCCAAGAAGCTCCGTGACGAGGCCTTCGATGGGATCGTCCGGCTGAACCGGAACCAGGACGAGGCGTTCGTCCTCGTCCTCGGCGGCTGGAGCACGCTTTCGCTCTTTTCCGGATCCTGGGCGGGAGTTCCCGTCGATGAACCCTGGGAGTCCTGGGCCTCGGACATCCTCCTGCGAGCGACGGTCGAGGAAGCGGCGGACGGACCTCTCTACGCCTCGTTCCGCCTTCAACTCGCCGATGCCGCAATCGAGGTCCCGCCACAGAGCCCCGAGTCCACGCGCTCTGCGGGCGGGCTTCTTTTCCGTTCGCCCCGCAAGACGGGATTCGCGACGAGATCCGCTGGCACCCCTGCTCTTCGCCTCGAGCCCCTGGCGGGTGGCCGGAGCACGCCGGACGCGCCATCGGAAGAAGCCCGGCGGCGTGCCTTCGCGGCCGACCCCGCCACGCGGTTTCTCTCGTGGCTCGTTGGACGCGCGCCGGCCTTTCTCCAGCGTATCGGCAAGGAAAGATCGTTGAAGCACCTCGCGGAGTGGATTCCGCTCGTTGCGCGTGCCCGCCTTCACCACGATCTGCCAAGGCCGGGCACCCGGCAGACCGACAGGTTCGATCTGGTCACCTTCGGACCGGAAGAAGAGGTCCTTCACCTCGCTCGTCGCGTCACCCGAGTGACCCCGGAGGAGCTGAGGACATATGTGGACCGTGTGATCGCCGCCAAGACCGCCCGGATCCGGACGGGTGACGTCGGCGCCGCGCTTCTCGTTTCCCCGTCGTTCGACGAGTCCGTGGCGGGAACTTACCAGTCGATCACCACCCGCGAGACGGAGAAGGGGCGTTCCTGGACCTTCGGCGCCATCGAGGCGGCCACCAACTACGAGGGATTCGTGCGGATCGGCCCGAGGAGGGGCTTTCACCTCGTTCTCGTCGAGGAATCTCCCGCCGGATTCGAGGTCGTCATGCCGTGAGAATGCCTCACGGCGCCTCTCGAGTGGCACCGGGGGGTTCGTCCAGAACACCACCGCCGCATCGGCTTCAGTGACGCGGCCCGGCGAGAGGCGTTTCCCCAGCCGTCAGGCGCACTTGGCTCCCTCCACATGGATAGCTGCCTCTTCGCTCCCACGCCTCCCGGATGGCGGCCGCGCGCCCTCGCTTTGGAGGGCTGAACAGGGCGATCGAGAAGAAAGGCGGGAAGATAGTCGCCCTGGTGAGGCTTTCCCCCCTCTTCCCGTTCACGGTCGTGAACCATCTCTTCGGTCTCACGCCCGTCCGCTTCCCTACACCCTCGCGAGCTGGGTCACGAGGCTCCCGGGCACGGCGGCTCACGTGTACTTCGGCTCGGCCCTGCGCGAGGCGGCCACGGGCTCCGATCCCGTTCAGAAGGGGATCAAGCTCACGCTCCGCGCCGCCGGATGAGGGAACGTTCACAGTGTCCCGAAAGCCAGGATGAAAGCGAGCCGTTGCGACACAATCGCGGCGGGAACGAGCGTCCCCACAGTGAGCATCGCCCCGAGGCTCGTCACGATCCACCCGCGCTGGTAGACCCGCCGAAGGGCGGCGGCCATCGTCACCAGCAGGGCGAGGGCCACCCCTGCCGCAAGAGCCCGCGGAATGCGTTCCGGGATTTCCAGGGCCATGCAGAGGCGGACACACAAGCCCAGACCCAGCATGTAGACGAAGAGAACACATGCCTGATGGATGGCGAACACCAGATGCTCGACCACTCTCCGCCTTGGGTGCAGGAGCCACAGGGCGGCGGTCAACATCGGAATCCAGATCAGAAAGAACCATTTCTTCTGTGGGTCCAGGGCACGGTTCAAGGCGGTCACCATCTGTTCCGGGGTGTATCCCAGCTCCGCCTGCTTGCGGAGCATCGCCTCCGCGGAGACTCCGGGCAGACCCTTTCCAGGAGTCCACTTTGTGATCGTGAACAGCAAGATACCGATCCGGGGCGCAATCAAGAAGAAGACGAGGTTGAGCACGACGAAGAGCTGGATCGGCTTGGCGAAATCCCTGCGGCGCCCCTTGATCCAGGCAGATGTCAGTTCCCCGGGCCGGCGCAGCAGCGTTCCAATGGTCGAGATGACCCGATTGTCCATGTGGGTCTGGAAATGGAAGGCATCCTTGAGGAAGGCCCCCAGGTTCAGATCGGCCGGCGCCACGGCCTTTTCACCACATTCCGAACAGAATCTCGAGACTCGAGGCGCGCTACAGGAAGGGCAGAGCTGGGAGCCGGCAGGATTCATCTTCGTTTTTATACTATGGACCGATCGGTGCCGCGAACCGGGCTTTCTCCTCTCTTCCCGTTCACGGCAGTGAACTATCTCTTCGGTCTCCCGGCCGGCTCGCACGAATTCGGACTGCTGACGGAGCCCCGATAGCCCGCTATCAATCCTGAGGAATTCACCCTCTCCCCGCTCTCAAGAACGAGAGTCGGACCAAGGTACTCGCAGCCCCTGACCGGTCGCACCCGCCGGCGCGGACCCGATCGTGGCCGCGCTCGAATCCCGGCAGCCGCCAGGAAACCGGCCATGTGTCACACGCGGGGCCGCCCACGATGGCAAGCAGCGTGCTAGCGGAAACGGCAAGCTCGAAGAACAAGAACGTCCTCGCCAAGGCGAATCGAAAACAGGCGTGGCCTCGAGAGGACGCTGGAAAGGGGTTCGCGGGGTGCGAAAGCTCAGTCACCCTGTCGTGGTTGCGCCCGTGGCCACTCGCGGCGGGAGAGCCGGGTGTTTCCGCGCTGGTCTCGGACTCCACGGACCTCACGAGAAGCTACGGAACATACATCGGCGGGGTCGTCGTCGTCACGCTCGTTCCGCCAGGGTCCTCAACTCCGAATGCCGCGGTCAACCAGCGGAGAAACGATGATCCGCAGGCTGCCGCGACTTGCCACATGTGCCCTCTTCGCGCTTCTGGAAGGCCTCGCGCCCGCCGAGACCCTGACCTACTGGGCCGGGACGCCGGCCGGAAACAGCACCGAGGACGGTCCTCGCCAATCGGCGCGACTCGAGCAGCCTAGCCCGGGACCAACGACGGGAGTTACGTCGCGATGACAGTGATGAATTAGGAGGTATTCCATGTGGCGCTTCGATCGGCGTGCTTGGCGCGGCCTGAAAGCCGTTGTGCTGCCGGGACTGGTTCTCCTCTTGACCGCACCGGTTCTGGAAGCGGGCTTTCTCTACGTGAACGTGGATGACCCGGCGGGATCCAGGATATACGGTTACGTTCTGGACGAAGGAACGGGTGCCCTCACCGCCATCCCCGGCGTCAGTCCGCTTCTGACGGGCGGATTCGGCAACGGAAACAGCGCCTCCGAGACGTCCGCCATCCACCACGATGCCGTCAACGGCAGGCTCTATGCCTCGAATCTGGGCTCGGGGACCGTCTCCGTCTACGCGATAGACCCGCTGTCTGGAGGGCTGACGGCCCTTCCCTTCAGCCCCATCCTTACAGGACCAGCCACGGCGCTCGCGGTTCATCCGAGCGGCTCACCCTTGCTCGCGGGCGTCGGAACCTCGGTTCGGAGTTTCCACATATCACCCGTTGCCGCGGTGGAGGCGCCCGGAAGCCCGTGCGCCGTGGGAGTCGAGACATTCTCGGGTGTCTTCAGTACGGACGGGAACTACTTCTACACGGGCGGAGACAGTGGAGGCGCCATTGCCGGGCTCATGGTGAATCCCGTTACGGGAACCGTGACGCCGCTCCCCGGCTCGCCATTCGCGTCTGCTGGGGCGAACCCGGTGGCCTATCGGTACGATTCCTCGGGGCGCCTCATGACGTCGAACGCCCCTGACGGCCATTTGCGGGTCTTCACGACCGCGGGGGGTGTCCCTTCCCCTGTTCTCGGGAATCCCTTCTCGTCTGGACTCGCTGGCGGAACCCATGGGGCCCTGCACCCCTCGGGTTTCTACATGGTCGCCGGCCGCGACGGAAACGGCGTGGGAGTGTACCGGATAACGGGCACCGGAGCCGGCACGATCCTCGCACCCGTTCCTGGATCGCCCTTTGCCTCCGGAGGAACCGTCACCGGCACGGTGGCCGTGAACCAAAACGGGACGATCGTGATGGCGGGTAACAGCGGCACCAGAAACCTCACGACGTTCCATTGCGACCCCGCCACGGGGATCCTCGACGGCGCGCTCACGCAGCCCCTGAATACGATGGGGACAACCGGCTTGATCACCGGTCTCGCCTATCTCTTCGTTCCCCCGCAACCCACGGATCTGGGAATCACCAAGTCAGACGCTCCAGACCCGGTTTGCCCGAATTCGCCTCTTGGCTACACGCTTCTGGTGACGAACCACGGACCCAATCCGGCGCCCGGAGTCGTCGCGACGGACTCCCTTCCGCCGGTGACCGTCCTCTCCGCCTCCGGTTCGAACTGGTCGTGCAACGTCCTGGGGAACCTCGTGGAATGCGCCTACAACGGAATCATGCCCGTGGGCCCGGCGCCACCCATCGAGATAGCGGCCGTGGCTCCTGGAACGGGAATGACGTTGACGAACATGGCATCGGTCACGGGACATGTACTCGACGACACGCCCGGAAACGACGCCGCCGTCGCCACGACCTGGGTTCTGCCGGTAGAGGCAACGGCCGGTGGAGACCAGACCATCTGCGCGCTCGGCACGACGGCGCCACTCGGCGGAAACACCCCGCTTTTGGGAACTGGCGTGTGGTCCGTCCTTGGCGGGGGCACCGGGACGTTCAGCCCGAGCGCGTCCACGCCAGACGCCACGTTCACGCATACGGGAGGAATCGGACCGATCGTCTTGAAGTGGACGGTCACCGAGCCGCCGTGCCCCCCTTCGGGAGCCTTCGTCACGGTGACTCTCATCCCCCCGCCCAGCGTCACGATCTCCGCGACTTCCCCCGTGTGCGCCGGTTCGACCGGGAATACCGCGAGCGTGCCCAGTGCCGGAACCGGAGGGATGTACGTTTGGACTCTCGCGAATGGCACGATCACCTCCGGCCAGGGAACGCCGTCGATCACCTGGACGGCGGGAACGGCGAGCCCGGTGACGATCGGCGTCACGGTTTCGAACGAGATCACGGGTTGCTCGGCCTCCAGCACGAAGACGGTACCGGTGAATCCCCTGCCCACGGTGACCGTCACGGCTCCATCCGCGGTGTGCGCGGGTTCGTTCCGAAACACTGCATCGGCTTCGGTTGGCGGAATAACGGCGATGTACGTCTGGACCGTAACCAACGGCGCGATCACGGGGGGACAGGGAACCAGTTTGATCACCTGGAACGCGGGGACTACCAGCCCGGCGACGATCACGGTCACCGTGACGGACTCCGTGACCGGGTGCCCGGCCTCGGCCTCGAGTCAAGTCACGATAGTTCCCATTCCAGATCCGGCGATCACCGTTCCAGCCTCCGCATGTGCCAATTCGACTGGGAATACCGCCTCCGTGGCGGACGCCGGACCCGGGGCCACGTACAGGTGGTCGATCCTGGGCGGCGGTACGATCACGGGAGGCCAGTTCACTCCTGCAATCACCTGGACGGCCGGAGCAGGCCCCTGGGTAGCGATCGACGTAAAGGTGTCAACCGCGATCGAATGCGTGGCCCAATCCTCGAAATCCGTCAGTATCAGACCCGCGCCGGACGCCACCATCACGGCTCCCGCGGCCGTCTGTCCGAACTCGGCCGGCCACACGGCCTCGGTTCCCAGCGCCGGGACGGGGGGTGTGTACGCGTGGACCGTCGTGAACGGCACGATCACCGCCGGGCAAGGGACGCCCGAGATTACATGGACGGCTAGTGGCATCGGTCCCGTGACACTCGGGGTGACCGTGTTCAACGAGATGACGGGGTGCTCGGCGTGGAAGGCGAAGTCAGTCACATTGATCCAGCCGCCCGATGCGACAATTACTTTGTCGAACGGGGCCCTCTGTTCCGGTCTGGGCGAGCACGTTGCGTCGGTACCCGAGCCACGCGGGGGAGGAATGTACGAATGGACCATCGCAAATGGAACCGTCGTTTCAGAACTATTCCGAGGGCAGATGATCAGCTGGAGGTCATTGGCCGGGGGCCCGGTTACGATCGGTGTGACAGTGACGGACCGGTCGACCGGATGCAAGGCGCGGGGCACCAAGACGGTCACAGTCAACCCCATGCCGGATGCGACGATAACGGCGCCCGCCTCGGTGTGTCAGGGTGCCGGGGGATACACCGCGTCCGTCCCAGACGCGGGAAGCGGCGCGGAGTACCATTGGTGGATTGATTACGGGTACATCACTGGAAGTTCCAGGGAGAGGATCATCACCTTTAGAGCCGGGGATGCAGACTTTCTCGCCCTAAATGTGTTGGTCGCGCGAAATGGATGCATCGAGAAGTCGCTAAAGGGGATAGCCGCGGTCTCGGATCCGTCTCCGCCCGTTCTGTTGAGTCCGGCCAATGGACAGGACGGATACCTGGGAGGCACTGTTTCATGGCAGTTGCAGTACTACACGGAGTACGACGTGTACCTCGACACGGAGAACCCGCCAGCGAAGCTCCTGAAGTCCTTGCCCCGGGACAGTTCCTCCGCTTCGCTTCCGCCATGGCTCCCCGGCGTCACTTACTACTGGCGCGTCGTGGCGAGAAACGCCTGCGGCTCCGCCGCGAGCCCCGTCTGGAGCTTCACGAGGGGGTTCTGCCCGTGGACTGGCGTGCCTCCGAGCCTCGTCTCCCCTCCGAATGGCGCGACCGGACTGGCCGTCTTGCAACCGCTGGTGTGGGCCCCCGTTGCCGGCGCGTCTCACTACAAGGTCCATCTGGGGACGTCCATCACGAACATGAAAGCGATCAGGGAGGTTCCGGCCACGGACGTCTCTTCGGAAAGCGGGGTTGTCGCTATTACTCTGAACCCAGGAACCACCTACGTCTGGCAAGTCGAGGCCACGCCAGCTTGCGGAACCGCCAAGCTCGCACTGAGTCCCGTTTGGGAATTCACGACAGCTCCGGGCAGTCCACGGCTGACCGGGTCCACCCCGGGCTCCGTGAACCGGTGGCAGGGGGCGGTCCTGAAATTGAACGGCACGGGGTTCGTTCCCGGTGGCCAGCTATTTGCCGAATACGGCGGCTACGAACTCGAGGTGGTTGTCCCTGGATCGGAGAACCTCACCGTGGACGAACTACAGGGAACGATCCAGCCGGATCCTCGGGCACCGGCCGGATGGTATGACGTGGGCGTGAAGGAAGGCGAAACGGTGCAGGCTGGATTGAATGCCGCGTTTGCCATGACGGCTTTCACGGATGTGACGGAAGGTGATTTCTACTACCTGTCGTCCGCCAGGGTGGCCGATGCCGGAATCATGGAGGAGGATGCTGATCCCGTCACCGAGGGTCCGCAGTTTCTGCCCGGCCTGTTCGTGACACGGGCTCACCTCGCGCGGTACCTCGCGAGGGCCCATCAATGGCAAAGGGAACGGACGGTCGCGCTACCAGCGGCAACGTGCACCGTGCCGGACTTCCCCGATGTGCCGTGTGATCATCCGGACTGGCTCCCCATCCACTGGATCAAGGCATGGGGAGTCACGCAGGGTTCGCCGTGCGCGCAGGGTCTGTGCTACCGGCCGGACGGCCATGCGAACCGCGGGGAACTGGTGACGTTTCTCGAGAGGTTGAGGCTGGGGCCGGTTCTTCTCGGAACACTGCTGGAAACGATCGGTGAGATGGATCCCGGGTGTAGCTCGCCGTGGCCCGCTTGCGCGGGCTGGACGGATCCTGGAATGCAAGTGGCGGGATGGCCGAGGCGTGAAGTCAACGTGGCGTTCAACGAACGCTTGACGACTGGCTGTAGTGGAACGCCTGGAAACAACTTGGCGATGTGCGTGGATTCCCTGGTAACAAGGGGCCAGGCGGCGGAGTTCCTGGCCCGGGCAACAGGCTTGACTTGGGGACCGTAATGGTTCATGGCCCGGTTCCCCGGGGCTGGAAGCGATGGCAAGAAGCGTGCGCGCGGAAGCACCAAGGTCGACGAAACACGACTGGCGATCGTGGAATCACGACGTTCGCCCCGCAATGGCCTGGGAATCGGAATCAGCGAGATGGTTGAAGGCCGGGGCTCCGCGGATCACCTCCGCGCAGCCTCCGCGAATCGCCGCGCGAACCTACTACGCGGACTTGCAACTCCGATTTCGCTCTATCCAGGGCCAGGCGGCGAAGGAGGGAGGACACGATGACATCCTCGGTGTCGATCTTGGCCAGAGCCGGTGACCCTGGCGCGGGCGGACCTTCCCGTGTCCGCGGGTTCGAGACGCACGTCAGGCCGCGGGAGCGAGCGCCGTTGCTTCCTTCACCGCCGCGATCCCTCCGTAAGCCTGCTTCAGCATCGCGAAGATCAGGTACCAGCCGACGATCAGGAGGACCGGCAGATGGATGAACCACGGGATCAGGAGTGACGAGTCCCAGAGCCCGTGGAGCACGACCGCGATCGCCCACCTCCGGACCACGACCGGGTGGAAGAGCATCGAGATCTCGAACTTCTTGTTCCCCTTCACCCGCCAGAGAGCGGCGCCGATCATGGCCGTCCAGATGACGTGCATCCCCGGAGCGAGCATCCCTCGCAGCATGATGCTGTCGAAAAGCCCCTCGCCGGATCTGTAGGCATAGCCAGCGGTTTCGAAGCCCGCGAAACCGGCGCCAACGGCCGCTCCGAACAGGATGCCGTTGAGCTGCCACGGATAGCGCATGGAGCCGACGACGAGGAGGAGGACGAGTGCCTTGCCGGTCTCCTCGCCGACACCGGTCAGCATCGCCGGGATGATGGCCCCGGTGCCCGCGCCGGGGATGTACTGGAAGAGGAAGAGCGTCAGCACGAGGCTGAGCGCGCCTCCGACCAGCATCATCTTGAAGACCTGGTAGATCGAGACGTTCCGCGGGGTGTTCAGCTCGAAGAAGAGGATGACGCAGGCGAGCGGCACGCCGAACGCGCCGACCACGATGATGCCGGGAACGAAGTTCACGTTCCGGAACGTGCTGAGGCCGATCCGCAGCAGGACGTACGAGGCGATGCAGCCGGCGAGGACGTACCAGAAGACCCGGGGCGCCGGCCATCCGGTCTTGATCTCGGCCAAGGACGGTGTCGTCTTCCGCGTGCCGACGATGAACTCCTCCTCGATGTCCTCCTCGCCGGTCTTCTCCTTCAGCCCTCCGATCAGGACCTGCTTGACGTTGATGTCCGAAATGGTCGGGAGATCCGCGACATCGCTGATCTTCGCTCCGACGCCGCCGAGCATGCCGCGAAGATCCCGCTGCGGCGCGGTGGCGGAAGGCTTCGGGGGCGGCGGAAGGGGCGGCGGCGCAACCTCCTTCGGGTAGAGGAAATCGAACGTCTGTGCCTCGGCCCAGTCCTGCATTCCGTCCTTCCAGACGAGGGTCGACCGCTGGATCCGGCCGTCCCGCGCGCGGCGGACCAGCGCGTCACGATCGACGGGACCCTGGTTGGCGTTGTTCACGACATAGAACCACTGCTCGGCCATCTGGGCGAACTCCTTCCGAAAGGGTAGCGTCACGGCGCGCGGCCCGCCAAGCGGAAAAAGCCATCCCGGAGGGCTCCCACCCGAGCGATCCTCTCCCTGGACGACTCACGGAGTCTGGCGCAGTTTGGCTAGCTCCAGCAGTTTCACGTCGGCTTCATCTTGCGGCCGGCCTGCCGCGCGCTTGGCGGTGATCAGGTCATCGATGCCGATGAGATTGACAGTGATTGGTCCCCACTCGGCTCGAGAACGCCGTGGCCAGGCATGCTCGAAGACGACCCCGGGAATGGATCGGAGGATGTCGACTCGGGCGGGTGGTGTTCCGAAGAACAGGAACTCTTCAGCCGACATCCCCGCGGCTTGCTCGATGAGTCCATCAGGGGCGCCGAACGCCGTCAGAGCCTTCACGGCCCTTGCCAGATTCGCGGGAGACGTTCCGATCCAGAGGTCCAGATCCTTGGTGTACCTCGGTTTGGCGTGAGTCGAAACAGCCCACCCTCCAACGACGAGATACTCAACCCCGAAGTTTTCGAACTCCGTAAGCAAGTCGATCAAGTCGAGGGACAGGTCCACGGTTTCCCTGAAGGTACCACGAATCACGAACGAGCTCGATGGTGGCCTGGAACTTCTGGCCGGGCGGGACGCGACTCCAATAGTCAAGATCGAGAGCCTCGAAGTCCGCGAACGAGGAAGCCCTCCCAAACACGAGTGAAACCCGCCGCGCCTCGCGTCTCTCGGCAACTGATGAGCTTCGCGCACCTTCTGGGGTCAGGGGATGAGCCACTGGTTTCACTCTAGCATCGAGGCGCCCGGCCCTTCGGGGAGGTCCTGGAACTGATTCCCCCGAGTGAGCCCTCGCCCGGTTCCGGCCACGTTCTCTTTGGAAGCCGGGGGCGGCCTGAAGCGCACCTCTCGCTCTTTCCTTGGCACGGGAGATGCTTCGTATGTAGCCGCCGCGACGGCAGCCTTGGAGGCTCTCATGTTTGCGACTCGTGACCTCAACGTCAGAAACCTGCCCCCGGCCGAGCACTCCTCCGCGATCTTCGGCGCCTTCGATGCCCTGAAGCCCGGCGAGGGGTTCATTCTCGTGACCGATAGTGACCCCAAGCCGTTCCTTCTCCAGTTTCAGGCCGGGCGCCCGGGACGTTTCGAGTGGAACGTGCTCGAGGCCGGACCCGCGAGGTTTCGCGTCGATATCCGGCGCCGTGCCACGGAGAGCCCGCGGAGCGTGACCGAGTATCTGGAACGAGATCACAGACGCCTCGACGCCATCATCCCTGAGGTCGAGCGCCTCGCCGGTGAGCGCTCCTTTCCAGAGGCCGGAGAGCGCTTCGCGGAATTCGTTTGCGGCCTCGGGAGGCACATCGACGCGGAGGAGCAGGTCCTCTTCCCGGCCTTCGAACAGATCACCGGGATGACCCAGGGCGGACCGACCTACGTGATGCGCGCCGAACACGTCGACATCCGCCGCCTGATGGGTGAGGTCTCGGCGGCACTCGCGACAGCCGATGCCTCGGGGGCGGAACGGTCGATCCGGGGACTGCTGGAGACCCTGGGCCTTCACAACATCAAGGAGGAGCGGATGCTCTACCCAATGGCGGATCAGGCCGCCAGGGACGACCAGACACGAGACGACCTCGTGAAGCGGCTACAGGCCGTCTGACGCCATGACCGCCACGTGGTTCGTTCTTCAGCACGTCTCCTGGGAGCCCGCGGGGTTGATCGCCGTGGTAGCGAAGGAACGCGGTCTCTCCGTGGAGGTCCGTCGCATGGACCGGGGCGACTCCGTCCCTTCCGTGAACGAGGCCGCCGGCGTGATCTCGATGGGGGGGCCCATGGGAGTGAGGGATGCGTCCTTGCTCCCGTTCCTGACGGACGAGCTGTCCCTGCTCCATGCGGCCGTGAAGCGGGACATCCCGGTGCTCGGCATCTGCCTCGGGGCCCAGCTCCTCGCGGCCGCCCTGGGAGCGCGAGTCGAGAAAGGATCCATGGCCGAGGTCGGGCCCGGTGAGATCTGGCTGACACCGGAAGGACAGCGCGATCCGGTCCTCGGCGCGGCCGGACCCGCCGTCCCCGTCGTGCACTGGCACGAGGACACCTTCGGGATCCCCGAGGGAGCCCTCCGGCTCGCCGAGAGCGCGCGCTGTCCGAATCAGGCCTTCCGCGCCGGGCGGCGGGCCTACGGCTTCCAGTTCCACGTCGAGGTCGACCGCGCCCTCGCCGCCGCGTGGATGGAGCGGCTGCCTCCGGGAACCCGCTTCGACGAGAGACACCGCACGGACGTCTAACGGGCCGGCCGGGAGATCATCCGCCGCTACTTCGACGTGGCTCTCTCTGTCTCGCCCGCCGCCTGACCGGGAACGGCAACGGCCGCCCCCGCTCGCCGCCCGGCTCCAGGACAGGGCTGCGGCGAGCGGGGCGAGCCGCTCACTTCACGGTCAGCTTGATCCTGGAGAAGTACTCGGAAAAACCACCCTTGTGCTCGTAGACCTCTCCCTGGTGGTCATCGATGACATAGACGGTGTATGCGCCCGGCTCGAGGCCGCGGCTTCCGGGTGTGATCCCCCCTGTCGAGGCCCACATGGTCGAGGTGTCCCTCAGAGTGTCACTCCGGGTCTCGAACACGAACTTCCCGTCGCTCCCGTCGGCGTTCTGATGGTGGATGACGATCTTGATCTGATTGACGTTGAAGGACTTGCTGTTCTTCACCAGGATGTTGAAGTCCTTGCCTGAAGGCCAGGACATCAGCCCCTTCTCAGGATCGCCGGAGAATTTCAGGGGCTTGAGGTCGTCATCGGTGTCGTCGCAGATCCAGACCCGGGAGGTTCCGATCCCGCCCGTTGCCGTGGCGGCGCCGGCCGCCTTGCCACTGCCGACTGCGAAAGGCCGTTCCACGTAGCTCTTCTCGTAGTCGTCCCGGCTGGCGAGCCGGAGCTTGTAGCTCCCGTCCTTGAGTGTGTAGCAGCCCGTGAGTTCCCGCGCCCCCTTGTCCACGAAGGGCTTACCCTGTGCGGAGACCATCCTGCCCTTCTCGTCCACGACGACGGCGTACGCTCTCTCATCCTGCGCCAGAGGTTTCGTCCATGTGACCCTGTAGAAGAGGTTGCAGTCTGTCGGCTTGGCGGCCGGCTTCAATCTGACCGGGTCGGGGAGCGGCGCGCCCTCCGGGATCCTGTCGCTGAAATTCTTCGGCGACGGCTTGCCCGAGGCGAAGATCTCGATCTTGGCTCCGTCGAACTGAGCCAGAGCCCGGGACTTCACGGTCAGGCATCCGAACAGCGCGGCAAGCGTCATCGCGTAACGGCGACAGTGGGCCGGAGCCGTTCCCCGCCGCTCGCCAGAAGGCTTGGGAAAGCACGCCTCGACCCTGGAAACCTGGGATTCATCTGGGTCCATCTTCAGTCTTCTCATGTCTCCTCTTTCCTCCCGGGACCGCACGGGCCGGCCCGGGTCTCGAGCACCGCGGTGTGGCACCCCTCGAGTTCCGTGAGACCTAGCAAGGAAGATGCCGGACTCGCGCGGATAGGCGGCGGGCGGGCGGCCGTCTCCAGGGTTCCGTGCTCTATCGAAGGTGCATCCCTCCCGAAAGCCCTGGCCCAGGCTCTCGTTTTCAAGAGCCGAGCCACCGGCCATTCCTCAGTTTCGAGAGCCCGCCAAAGGCTATCTCGAGCGGGACTTCCGGTCAGGATAACGTTCCCCCAGTTTCGGCCAGATTGGCAGCTGATTTGCTATCTACCCTTCCGGGACTTCCACCAACAGCGGTTCACAGTCCGGGGCGCGGTGCGCGGATGGGAAGAGCGGCTCACGCCGAATGGCCGTGGTCTGGATGTCCGGCCCATTTCTTCCCGCTCGATGAGAGGAACCGCGAGCCGGGTGAGTTTGGGTGCTGCCGGCCGAATCTCGGGAACGAGGAGGAGACGTGTTTTTCTTCCCAAACGGCGAGTGGGTTTTCAACGACGATCACATCCTTCGCATCAGGATCACCGACAGCCCATCCCCGGATCCGGGCAAGGTAGGGAGTCTCATCGAGCTGAAGTCGTACTCGCTCATCATGGGCGCGTACCGGGGCGACACGTTTCCGCTCTCGAGGATCACGATCGTGGGGGACAAGCACCTTCGCGCGGACTTCAGAACCAGCAAGATCCGGGGAACGCTGGATCTCACCGTCGACACGTACGGCCAGGCCAACCTCAAGTACGAGACCCTCAATCTGGCACCGAACATCTCTCAGAGTGCCTGGTCGAGCAATGTCCAGTCGAAGATCTTCAAGCCGGGCCGCGCGGGGGGGAAGAACCTGAGGGTCGCCATCAGCTCGGGAGATGTGGCCGGATTGAAGGCCGGATACTCCGCCACGCTCGGGAATGTCTACGTGCGCGACCTGGACGTCATGTGGGAGTACATCTACGCGATGGCCGTGGGCGGTGCCGGCGCCGGCGCCGGGCTATCGCCGTTCCCGAAGACCACGAACTACCATGAGGTCTATCCCGACCCCCCCTGCCCGAACTGGGATGGCGCCAGCGTGAGCCTGTACACGAGGGGTGCCGGATCGCTGGTTGTTCCGGTTGTAGTAGCCGGAGAGGAACCTGATCAAGATCGCTCCCACCGTCGATTACGAAAGGGGAGGCTGGATCTACCGCCGGATGGAGTTCGGCGCCACGAACGGCACACTGAAAATCCGTCCTGACGGTACCTACGACTGGAATGGCGTGAAGGGGAAATACCGCGTGGCGGCTGAGGACGAGTCCGCCCTCTCCTACCGGGGAGGAGGCGCCGTCGTCCTCCTGGCCGCCAAGACCGGGTATGACTGGATCGTGTTGAAAGACAGGAAGCCCGAGTCGGGTGACTGGATCGACGTTCAGGAATACAAGTCCCGCGGAACGCTTCAGGAGCACGGAACGCGGTAGAGAGGGACCGGCAGGCAAGGACCGGCGCGTAAACACGGGCTTCTCGCGCGCCGGGTCGCCCCGATGCGGTTCGCTCGTGAAAACGCTTCTGGGAGGTCGATGCCATGCTCGCAGTCCGCGCCGCGCGGCTTCTTTTCCCGCTTCTCCTGCCGTGTGTCCTGATCCCCTGCCCCGGCGAGGCCGCGGAGGCGCGGCGGAGTCCCGCGGTACCGGCACAGTCGAGCCCATGCCCGCCGGGGTTCTCGGGACCCGGCTGTTCCTTCTGCACGCGGGAATCAGCCGGAACCGCTTGCCATCCGGGCTCGATGGCGGATCTCGTGGATTTGCCGGCCATCAAGGCGATGACGCTTCGGGACCTGGGGTGGACCACCACAACTACCCGCCAGGAGAACGGCGTGACGATCTACACGGGTGAATGGTGGGCAGGAGTGTTTCGGGCCTACACCCCCGAGGGCGTTCCAGTCGACGTTCCTCTGCGCGAGGCCGCCGCCGTCTATGTCCCGGACGGGTATCCCGCAACGCCCAACCCCGGCCTCGGGATGGTCTACGCCGCCCACACCCCGGGCAAGGTGCTCGGGTTGACAGGGGCGAACATCGCCCGGCGCTTCGGGATTCCCGTGCTGTACCACGGTGAGTACGCCAACTGGCTGAAGGCCGGTTACGAGTCGAGGTCCGAGATTCACTCGGCGTCAATGGGCCACATCCGGCGCTCGAACCCGTGCGCGCCGGTTGACCTCGTCCGAGGGAACTTCCCGCTGGCACTGGCCCGCACGGACATGATGGCGATCACGCTTCTGCAGCGCCTCGTCGAGTTGGGGGGCGGGACGGTCGAGAAGGTCGCCCTTCGCGGCTTTTCCAAGGAAGGACAGGGCGCTTGGCTCGCCTTCCTCCTGGACGACCGGATCGAGGTGGGGATCCCGGGCGGATATCACCTCCAAGACAACGATCACTTCCAGCGATTCTGGGAAGCGGCGCTCGGGTGCGAGGCGGGGTCGCCAGCACAGCAGCGAATCCAGGCCATGGTCAACATGTTCGAGTGGAGGCACACGACACCCGCGGGGGCCGCCTACCTCAACCGGCTCGGAATCGTGGAGAACCAGGCCCGGAACTACCCCCGCGTCTTCCTGATTGACGGAGACGTCGGCATGTACGACATGCACGATGGTTCGAACGGCATGTCGGCGGGGGATGAAACCGCGTTCCTCGACTCTCTGCGGAAGCCGTGGCGCTACGTGCGCAAGCCAACCTACGAGGACGGTGCTGACGGCGAGGACGGAGACGTGACGAGCACGACGGCCGTGCCGGCGCTTGGCGCGGAACTCCTCGTCTCGGGCCCGGGCTCGGAGGCGGCCCTCTATCCAGACATCCTTCAGGCCACCGCCGCCTTGACCGGCGACCGGTTCGTCATCACCGCGCGCGCGACCTCCATAACACAGGCCGCCCGGGTCTGGTGGACATGGTCGACCGACGCCGTTTTCAACGATGAGGCTCAGGAGCCCTGGAAGTCCGTTCCGATGACCGCGACGGGAGGCGGGACGTGGACCTCGCCCCCCATTGCCGCCCCTGCCGGCACCGTGATCGGCTGGTACGCCGAAGTGGAGAACAGCACGACGGTGGGCGGAACCGTCTTCACGAGAACGCACGCCGCCCCCATCCGCTTCCTCCGCCTCCCCGACCCGAAGTCCTGCGCGGCCGCCCCTGTGCAGAACTGCAGCCCGTCGAGCTGGAGCCTCCTGCTCCCCGTCGTTCTCGAGTCGGCCGGAGTGGGGGGGAGCCGCTACACCTCCGAGGTCACCCTCGCCTCTCGAGCCGCCACATCAACCGAAGTGACCCTCGTCTACACGGCCTCGGAGGGCTCGGGGAGCGGCTCGGCAACGATCACTCTCGCTCCGGGAGAGCAACGGGTGATCCCGGGAATCCTCGAGTTCTTGAGGAATCAGGGGCTCGCCATCCCGAACGACGGCTCGCCCCAGATCGGGACGCTCCTGTGTACCTTCGCCGGCGTCCCCTCGGGGAGCCAGGTGTTTGCCGCGGCCCCCTCGGCGGACCAGGTCTTCGCCGGGGTCCGCACGTTCACGACCGATCCCGCCGGCGGCTCCGGCACGTTCGGTCTCTTCACCCCGGCCGCGGAGTCCGGGGAGGGGCCCGTCACGATCTTCGGCCTCCAGCAGAACGCCTCCCAGCGTTCGAACCTCGCCGTCGTCAACGCGGGAGCCTCGCCCGTGACCGTTCGGGTCGAACTCTTCGGACCATCCGGACAGAGCCTCGGCGTCCTCCCGAGCCAGCAGATCGCGGGCCTCGGCTGGTTCCAGTTCAGACAGCCGCTCCTGGGCAAGGCGTCATCAGGCCGCGCGGTCGTGACTCGAGTCGAGGGGAACTCTCCGATTTCGGCCTATGGCGTCCTGAATGACGCCGTGACGTCGGACGGCTCCTACCTCGCTCCCGTCTTTCCCGGCGACGCGTCGGGTCCCGGCCGCCTCGTCCCGATCGTCCTCGACGTCTCCGGTATTGGCGGCGCGCGGTACCACACCGAGCTGACGCTGACGAACTTCACATCGAGCCCCCTCTCGCTGACCCTCGTCTACACGGCCGCCGCCGGGTTCGGGAGCGGGTCGGGAGAGGTCCCCCTGACGCTCCCGGCGGGCGAGCAGAGGATCGTCGCCGACGCCATCGCCCTCCTCCGAGGCACCCTCCCGATCGAAACGGGAATCAATGTGGGCGGATCGCTGATGGTGATTCAATCCAGAAACGGCGTTGGCCAGGGACAGCAGCACACCGCTGGGCCAGGCGGAGCGCGTCACCTGATGTTCGCGGATTCCTCCGCCCTGCGCGGTGCCAGGATCTCGAAGATGATGGCGAACAGGATGAATCCGTAGGATTCAGCGCGCCGGGACCATCCCCGCGAGGACTCCGTATGTCTGAAACAGCCGGGTGTCGATCTCTCGGGCCTTCCGCTCCGCCTCCGGGCGGTCTCCGCTGCCCAGGCGGCCCGCGAAGAGCCCCTTCAGGAGCCACGCCTCACCGGAATTCGCATCGCGCTCCAGGGCGAGCCGTACGAACTCGAGACCCCGCTCTGAAGAGCCCCGACCGTCAGCCGAACGGGCCTCGACGAGAGCCGCCAGCAGGAAGGGCTCGACCGAGCGCGGCATCGACGTCATCGCGCGGCGCGCCTTCTGCCTCGCCACCGCCAAGCTTCTTTTCGGAGAGCGGCCCGAGGCAGCCTCGAGAAACGCCGTCTCTCCCTCGAAGAGATCGAGGCTCGGCTCGGACGCGTTGATGTGCCTCGCGTTCGCGATCGCCTCGCGTCCCCGCGCGAAGGCGGGAGCCGGATCCCGCCCCGCCACGATCTCGATTCCGGCGGCGGTCGAGTACGCCCGCGCCGCGAGGGCTTCGTTCTGGAAAACGCCCGGGTTTCTCCGCCGTAGCTCACCGAGAGCCGTCTCGAAGCGTGAGAGCGCGCCCGAGCCGTCCGAGCGGGACAGAAACGCGAAGCGCACCGCCTGAAGCTCGATCCCCAGGATCTCGCACAAGAGACAGTCGTGGTCGCTGACCTCCTTGCCCGCGCGGAGGCTCTCCCGTGCCTCCTCCAGCACTGACCGTGGATCCTGTCCCCTCCGGTTCATCCAGCGGGCGAGCGAGGACTTCGCGAGGGCCGAGTTGCAGTACGACGAGAACAGCCCCGGGAACTTCGTCATGCAGACCCCGAAGTACTCCACGGCCTTCCCGTACGAGGCGGCAGGATCCAGCCCCTGGCCTTCCTCCCAGTCTCCCTTTTGCTGGTACGCGATCCCGAGGTTGTCGTAGGCGTAGGCGAGATCGAATCCGGACGGGATGGACTTCTCCGCCGCCGCGATCGACTTGTCGAGCCAGGGCCGTGGATCGGCCCCCTCCGGAACCAGGCTCTCCGCCCACCTCCAGTAGATGTCGGAGAGCCGCAGCTGTGTCAGCGGATCGTCCGGATCGGCAGTTGCCGCCTTCAGGCACCACGTCTCCGCCATTGCGTAGCGCTCCACGGGCTTCGTCCTTCGCCTCCAGTCGAACTCCATCAGCTCGCTGTAAAGGGAACAGAGCCCCTGGTAGGCAACTGGGTAGCTCCGCCCCACCTCGATCGAGCGCAGAAACGCGGCCTCCGCGAGGGCATAGTCCGCGGTGGCTCCCGCCTCGTCACCCCGGTCGCGCCGCGAGTCCGCCTGCTGCCTGAGCGCCGCCCCTTCCAGGGCCCGCGCCTCATAGTTCCAGGGAACCGCGTCCGCGGCTTTCCGGGCGAGAAGAACGGCCCGGGCGTGATCCCGTTCGTGGTAGGCCACCATCGCCGCCACGTAATCCGGCGAGTCCAGGACCACCGCTCGCGACTCGCGCAGGTGCAGGAGTGCCGGCCGGCGGAGCGACTCATCGAGGTGTTTCCTCCGCGCCTCCCGCTCCTGCTTGGTCCTGACGGAGGAGAGGTTTCGGATCTCCTTGTCGTAGAGGAGCGCGAGAGAAAGGCCCAGAGAGTATGCGGCTTCGGGAGTCCTGTACCCGGCGCTCCAGGCTTTCGCGAGGTGGCGGTGAGCCGTCTCGATCTCGCCGAGCGTCAAATAGCCGCGCCCCAGCGCATAGTCGCCTGGTCCCGGGAGGGTGGACCCGGCCGCGCTGAGCCGCCTCGCCAGTTCCTCCAGGCGCCCTCGAACGATGGCGCGCTCACTCCGCACGTCGTGCAGCGGCAGCATGTGAGAGGCGAATCGCATCAGGACCTCGAGTTCCTTGATCTCCTGGCCGAGGTTCTGCGCCATGAGCGCCCGCTGCCTCGCCACCCACGTGGACCGGATGCCCCATGCCGTCCCAAGGAGCACGATCAGGACGAGCAGGGACAGACTCGCCGTCAAGGGGAGGTTCTTCCGCGCCGCGCGGCCGAGCCGCTGAGTCAGGCTCGGCGGCCTCGCCAGGATCGGCTCGCCTTCCAGGAAACGCTGGAGGTCCTGTGCAAGCGCCCGGGCCGACTCGTACCGGTTCCGCGGCTCCTTCTGCAGGCACTTCTGAACGATGATGTCGAGGTCGAGAGGAAAACCCGGAACCTCTTCCCGGATCAGCTTCGGCTCTCTCTGGATGATCTCGACGAGCGTGTCGAGCGGGCCAGAGCCGCGGAATGGCGGTTTACCCGCAAAGAGTTCGTAGAGGGTCG
This sequence comes from Thermoanaerobaculia bacterium, assembly GCA_022071945.1. Lineage (GTDB taxonomy): Bacteria > Acidobacteriota > Thermoanaerobaculia > UBA5066 > UBA5066 > JAJVIN01. Next base: position 240,476 of record JAJVIN010000029.1, read on the forward strand.
AGCCGAGACTGAAGACATCCGAACGCCGGTCGAGCTTTCTGTTTTCGCCCCGAGCCTGCTCCGGGGACATGTACCACGGCGTCCCGACGATCGACCCGCTGGCCGTCATCCCCTCGGACTGCGCCTCCCGGGCGAGACCGAAGTCCATGATGTACGGGTGCGGGGTCCCGTCCTCGCGCGTTTCCACGAAGATGTTCGCGGGCTTTACGTCACGGTGGATCAGGCCGAGCCTGTGCGCGGCATGAAGCCCCTCGGCCGCGTCGCGCATGACGCGGACCTTCTGCGGCAGGCTCATCTCCTTGGCGGCCTCGTTGAGCGGACGTCCCGCCAGAAACGGCAGCGCGACGAAGGGCTTTCCGTTCACTTCCCCGGCATCGAAGACGGAACAGACGTTGGGGTGATCCACCCTGGCTTGACGCTGGGCCTCCTGGAGCAGTCTCGCGGCCAGGCCAGGGTCGTCCACTCTGAGGAACTTCAGCGCCACGTGGCGCTTCAGCCGAGGGTCGAACGCCTTGAAGACACGCCCCATTCCCCCTTCGCCGAGAAACGAGACGAACTCGTAGCGCTCCCAGCCCTCGACGGGGAACGGCGGGGGTCCGCTCGACTCCTCCACCGGAATTCCGCTCAGGACTCCTTCCGTGGGTCCCGACAGGATTCCGGTGTCGGCATCCTGGAGGTCGTCTATCGAACTCAATCCAGGTCTCTCCTTGGGCCTCCCCCGGCCACATCCAGACCCTTCCAGCCACCACTCGGGCCGCGTGAAGGAGGCCGGGCCCCGCGGCCTCTTTCGGCCCCGCCGGCACCTCGTCAGTTTCCGAAGCCGACCGGGCTGCCTCCCGTGGACGCGCCTCCGAAGACGAAGATGTCCGCGCGCTTTGACTGGGGGTTGTTGTCGATCTTCGTCGCGAGAACGGCGGCGCGGCCGCTCCCGCTCCCCTTCACCACCTCGACCTCGAGCGCCACGTCCTTGTACTCGCTCGAGGAACTCTCCTGGCCCGTGAGCACTCGCAGACACCGGTTCACTTGCAGGCGCTGGTACGCCCGCAACTCGTACGTCCGCCTCCCCAGGACCGCGGGCAACCCCTCCCCGCCCGCCTTGACGGCTCTCACCTCAACGGTCAAGGGCGCCCCTCCGAGTTCGGCGAGGATCAAGTTCGTCCGGAAGGCAAGGCTCTCTTCCAGGGCCGGGTAGGTGACGACCGAGCGCTCGGGGAGATCGGCCACCAGCTCGGACGACTCGACGGAGAACAAACCGTAGAGTTCGGTCTCCGGTGTTCCCGGCGCCGGGTTGAACGCCGAGATCGACCGGCCCTTCGAAAGATCCGTGATGTCGATCGGGGTCGAGGTCTCCGCCGCGACAGAGACCAGCCCCCCTTCGATCTTCAGCATCCCCGACGTGTTTGACGTAATGCCGAAAACGCTCGAGAGAACATCATCCTTTTGCCAGGCCTTGGGTCCCTCCGCCCGCGGCGGAATGGTCACCGTCACCGGACTGACCGGGGGATCCAGGGGGGCGTCGGGGACGTATGTCAGGGTCACGGCCGCCGTGCTGCGGCTGAGATTCGCCATCACGAGGCGGGTCGTGTAGAAGGAGTTGTTGGACGCGGCCGAGTGGACGACGGCGGGGATGAACCCCGTCATCGCGCCATTCGGGTTCCTCGCCGCGGCGCCCTCGCCAGTGGGCTGGTAGATCTCGCCCCCCCGTGAGCTGTAGCTACCCGAGGCGTTGTCGATGACAGTGGCAAAGACCGTCGCCGCCCCTTCCCCCGACACGGGCCACACTTCCGCCGACCCGCTCTCGAAAGAGACCCCCTCCGGCAGGAGCTTCTCGACATTCAACTGGGCTTTCGAGTGCTCTCTGAGGTAGAGCGGCGCCTCTCCCAGTTTCTGTCCCTCCTCGTCGAAGAGGGCAACCCTCAGGTTGATCTCCTTGCCCTTCGTCTCCGAGAAGATCAAGTTGGTGCGGCTGCCGGCCTTGCCGCCCCTGAGGCCAGGGAGAACGGCGGCCGAGTCCGTTGTTTCCGCGGCATTCGCCGCCGTCCTGCCAGCCGCGAGAGCCTTTCTGACTCCCGTGCCCGACAGTGAGATCGGGATCTCGGCTCCGTAGCGCGCGATCGCGCCCGGTTTCTTCGAGATTGTGTCGGCCGTGGAACGGATCGACAGTTGACCGAGAGCCTGCGACCGGATCTCCACCTGTCCCGAAACGCTCTCGAGGCCAAAGGCCCCCTTCACGAGGTCGGACAAGCGATACGTGGCGGATCCCGGCACCAAGATCCTGACCTTCCGGACACCCGTCCCGGAGAGGCCCGAGACTCCGTCCGGAGTGAAGTAGAAGTCCGACGCGAGATTCGCGCTGGACCGGTTTCGGACCCATCCCTCGGAGACGAAGAACGTCCCCCCGACTCCCGAGCCGTTCACCGCGGAACCGAGGACCATCGAGAACTGGCCGTTCTCCAGGGGTGGCCGGCCCGCGCCATCCTCGACGGCCGGGGGCTCCTCGTCGAAGACCTGCGCGATGGCGGCCTCCTCGGGTCCGCCATCGGCGTTGAAGAAGGCGAGATTCGTCACGAGCGGCGGCACCCCGTCGCCCGCCGTTCGGCGCGAGCGGTCGACGCTCACCCCGTACTCGCGGACCTCGTCCGGCGACAGAGGCGTCACGAAATCCCCGTCCACCAACAGCCACGCTCCTGCCGGACCGACTCTCGGGACGACCCTGATGGGATCGCTCGATGTGTTCCTCACGCTGATCGTCTGGCGAGACGGACTCTCGGAAGCGGCGGCACGGAAGTGGAGTTCCCCGGTTCCCTCGAGGGCGAGCCGTGAACCCGCTCCGCCTCCCGGAGTTCCCGAAAGGACGGACAGAATCACCGGAGTGGCGAAGAAACCCCCTTCCCACGTGCCCTGGATGGAACCCTGGCGGACCCCGGCCGCGGATGTGGCTTTGGGAACGAGGTGAACCGTGACCGGGACGTCGCCTTCAGGGGCAACATCCGCGGTCTCGCGGTCGAGGGTGAGGAATCCTCCGGACGCCTGGAGCCTCAGGGAGGAGGCCACCCCCCCGGCATTCCGGATGACGAGCGTCCCGGCTGGCTGCGCGGATTCGTCACCCGCCTGCTTGACGATGACGGGCAAGGCCGAAATGACCGCGAAGAAGGCCGGGGCGGGTTTCACTGTGACTGTCAGCGGGTCCGACCAGTCGCTGGCACAGTCGGTGGCCGCAACAGCCTGAACGCGGACACACTGGCTCCCGGTGACGCCGCGCTCGGTCGTGAGGGTGATCCCGGGATTGCGGACCGCGAACAACTGAGGGTTCTCACAGGCCGCGGAGCGGGACACCGCGACGCGGTACGTCCCCCCGCCCGTCCCTCCGAAGAGGCTGGTCCACGTGACGGTATAGGGACTTCCGGAGGCCACGACTCCCGGCGTGGTCTCGATCCGGGGTGTGGCCGGCCGGGAGCAGTCCGTCACCTCGAACCGGTATCGCGCTTCCACGGAGCATCCCCGGGCGTCGGTCGCCGTGACCCAGATGTCGGCGGTACCCGGGGTCGTGAACGTCCCGGAAAGGACGCCCCCCTCGATCGACGGGATGGCGATCTGTGAATCGCCGCGCCGGCCAATCGCCCATGTGTACGGACTCTGGCCGCCGGTCGCCGTCAGCGCGACCGAATAAGGAACGTTGATCCGCGCCGGAGGGATCGTCTCGGGAGAAATCGTGATGGTGGGGCAGGTTTGGCCCGGCTGAGTGACGGTGAAGACCTTCGCCGCGGCCGTGATCGTGCCCGTGCGCGAGGCCGTCCCGGGATTGGCGCCGACCGAGTAGGTCACGGGCCCTGTCCCCGTGCCGCCCGTCGTCGCCAGTGTGATCCAGGATGTGGAGGTGCTCGCGGTCCAGGCGCACGAGGGAGCGCTCGCCTGAACGGAGAAGAAGAGGTTGGAGCCTCCTGACCGGGGGACAGTGGCGCTCTGCGAACTCAGGGAATAGGTGCAAGAAACGGCCGGGTCCCACTCACACACCCACTTGTAGGTTCGGGTCGGGTAGGCCGGGGCACCGTCGTTATCCCACTTGCCGGAGTACCCGGCCCACATGTTGATCTGGTTCTGCTGGTTGACGCCGCTGGGCTGTCCGGGAGCCCAGTTCGCGTAGCTGAAGGTCTCGCCCGTCACCCACTTCCAGGCACCCGAGCCGGCGTCGTAGGAGCCGCCCAGCCACATCGTGTAATTGCCGAAGCTCGCGAAGATGAAGTCGTTCTCCTGGGCCGACGTGACGGTCGCCAGATAGCCGCCGGCGGCCTGACAGCTGGTCCGGGCCCCGTCCCAGGTGGCCGCCGAGTCGATCCGTTGGTAGGAGTGGTTGTTCTGCGGGTTCACGAGCTTCTGTGAATCCGCCAGGAGAGGGGCCGCTGTGGCGACGAGAAACAGGGCGGCAAGGAACCACTGGCACAAGACGCGTGGGGACAAAACGGCCTCCTTGTAGAAGAGCATCCAGACCTGGTTGGCGGGTGAAGTAGATAATTTTACACGGCCGGAGCCGGGCCGGAGTGGTCAGATTGCACTCTCAGACTTGAGGATTCGCGCACCCTGCTTTTCTCAGTATCGAGAGCCTCCAAACTGGAGGGCGGTTTCTTTTCGCTTCCGGTGCCCTGTTGACCCGTGATTCCGAGTGGGGCGGCCGCGCCCTTCATGATTCACGCCCCGGCATGTCTGGACTGGCAAGCCGATTGCGACACCACACATGGAACCGTTGTCACATTCACAGGAAACCGGGGCCCGGCGGTCTGGTGTTCACGCGACTTTGCCGCGTCCCGCTTCATGGATCCTCGATCCCCTGGCGCCGTTGACCTTTCCCTCCCAGACCCTCCCCCCAGCCAGAGCCAGGGAGGGTCTCTTTTTCCAGCCCCCGGTTTGCGGGTTTCGGAGCTGAGCTGATGCGTTTCAGGATGGGACCTCTCACCGCGCTCCTCTCCCTGGGGATCCTCGCCACTGCCGGCGGAGGGTTCGCGAGCGGTGCGTCCCAAGGTGAGACTCCGCCCGGGGCTGGCAAGAGGGTGGTTTTCATCCTCGACGCCTCGGGCAGCATGAAGGCCAAGCTGGGCGCGGGAACCCGGATCACAGCCGCCAAGGACGTCATGACGCAGCTCATCCGGGATCTCCCGTCCGGAGTCGAGTTCGGCGTCCTTGCGTACGGGCACAGGCGAAAAGACGACTGCGCCGACATCGAGGAGATCATCCCGCTGGGCCAGCCGTCGAAGAATGCGGCCATCCTGGCGGTCCAGAAGCTCGCCGCGGCCGGGAAGACACCCATCACGGCCTCCGTCAGGCTAGCGGCTCAGAGGCTCGGGCCGGGTGGCGGGCCCGGGGCGATCATCCTCGTATCCGACGGCGAGGAGACCTGCGCGGACGACCCCTGCGCCGCGGTGCGGGACCTGAAACGGGGAGGCATTGCCTTCACTCTCCACGCCGTCGGATTCGGCGTGACTCAGAAAGAGGCCAGGCAGCTCGAGTGCCTCGCGAAAGAGGGGGGAGGCACCTACGCGAGCGCCGCCAACGCGAAGGAACTCCTCGACGCTCTCGAGAGAGTCCAGAGAGCCGAAGTCGCCACGGGCGAACTCTCCCTCACGGCCAGAAAACAGGGGAAGCAATTGCAGGCGGAGGTCGTCATCGCGTCAGCGGGGGGCTCGCGCGTGGAGGGCGGCTGGACGAGCGCCCGCGATCCGCGCGTCTTTCGCCTCCTGCCCGGAACGTACGACGTCACGGTGACCGATACCTCGGTTTCGCCGAGGGCGGCACGAACCGCGAAGGGACTCACCGTCAAGGCAGGCGAACGGACGGAGAAGGACTTCGAGTTCTCGCTCGAGGGCCAGCTCGCTCTGTCGGCCTTCAAGAACGGACAGAGGATTCCCGCCGAGTTCACCGTGATCAAGCTGCCCGAGAGGACACGGATAGACGGCGGCTGGCTCTCGACAAGCGGTCCGGTGAGCATGCGGCTCCTCGCCGGGTCTTACGAGGCCGTGGCCCGGGACAACCGGGTAGCGAAGTCCGACCAGCGCGCGGCCTTCGAGATCAAGTCCGGCGAGACCACCACGGTCGATCTGCGCGGTTTTCTCGAGGCAGAAGTCGAGGTCTCGGCCATCCGTGACGGCAAGAGGATCCGCTGTGAGTTCTCCTTGAGGCGTCGCGAGGGCGGACTTGCGGACGGCGGTTACCTCTCGTCCGAACGCCCTCGAACGTGCTTCGTCCTGCCCGGTAACTACGACCTTGAGGTGCGGTGCGGGGAAGAAAAGAAGAAGCAGGAAGGGATCACGCTCGTTCACGGAGACAGAAAGACAGTGGAGGTCCCGTTCTGAGGCGGATTCATCGCGTGGCGCGCGTCCCTGTTCCGCCAGCGCCTTCCGCGAAGAGACCATTTCACGAGCGTCTCCGAACGCTCGACGGAACCATCGCACGGTAAAGGAGCGAGAACCATGACCACACTCGGAGAGGCACTCCACCGGGGACCTTCGAACCTCCAGCGAGCCGAGCCGTCGGACAGGCGGCTCGCGGAGAAAGAAACATGCGGCATCTCGTCGTAGACAAGCCAACCCTCCGGCACGCGGCGGCCACGGCGCTGGGCCAGGCCTTTTTCACGCTGATCGACCGGCTCAAGTACGTCCACGTCCCCGTCGATGGACGGACTCTGTCCTACCAGGCAGGGCTCACCCGGAGCTACGACCTCCTGCCGGCGCACGGCTGGGTAGTTGGGATGTCGCGAATCCACGCCAGGGAACTCGCCGCTGGCAACAACACCAACAGGGACAAGGTGGGCGTGGCCTCCTTCCCGGACTACCTGCTCTTCGGTGAGGTCGTCAGCTACGAGCAGGGCTACCTGAGTTTCTGCACCAAGATCGATGACATCGAGACAGGGGTCATCAAGCACATATCCAATGTTTCCGGGCAGTGTCCGGACTTGCCACGGTTCCACCGCTTGCTCTACCAGGGATTGGCCGAACTCCGCGTCCGGTTCGGGAAAGCAAAGTCCTGGTGACGGGGACGGCCTCGGACTCCGGCAATCACCGGGCCTCGGCGCGTGAAGGTCATGCCTTTCCTCCCTCGGCCGCGTAGTCGAGAAGCCCGAGCATTCCTCTGGATCGCCACGACCGGGTATCCTGGCCGAGTTCCTCCACGAGAGCGTCCATCAATGAGAACCTTTTCTCTAACTCTGGCCACGCTCCTTCTCTGCGCCGCATGTGGCGCCGGGGATGCGAACCGGATCGTGAGTAAGAAACCCTCCCAACAGCAGCCGGGCTGGCAGCCCAGCACAGTGCTCCTCGAGGGCTACCACCCCTCCGCCGTGGCGCTCGACAGTGAGCACGTCTATGCGGTCGTGGCCCCGTTCACGAAGAGCGCCGCCGAGGGTGTCAGCGGGATCGCCGCCATCGGCCGGGAGACCGCGACGGCGCGCCAGCGGCAGCTGGCGCGCTACCTTCTCCGCAGCACCCCCGAGCTTCTCCCCGACCACATGGCCGGGGTTCACCTCGCAGGCGGCGCCCTGTACTGGCTGAACGGCTTGACCGTGATGAAAACCGCGGTCTCGACAGGTGAGACGCGCGCGATCTCTCCTTCGGGATCGCTCACAACGGCCTTCTGGGGAAAGACGCTCTACACCTTCAACCACAACAACGAGAGGAAGCTCCTGGCCATCGACACTGTCACGGGCACGGCCACCGAACTCGCCGTGCTGGATCTCGCGATCTTTGGCCTGGCGGCCGACGCCCACGCCGTCTACTTGATGACGGCGAGGCCCGCCGGCCTCTGGCGCTTCGACCTCGCGTCGAAAAAGCCGGAACTGTTGCATGCGGCCGCCTCGCCCCGGGGTCAGATCTCCTGGATGGTCCCATTTGCCTCGCCGCCGGATAGCACGGCCGGACGGTTCACGGGCCTCTACTTCGTCGAGCGCGACCCGGCCTCCAACGTGAGCCGGTTGATGCGCCTCCTCCTATCGGGCGGGACGGTCACGGACATGAAAGTGGCGTCCGTGGACGGAGAGAGCCCCGCGGCATACGGGGATTCTTCTCTTTTTTACTTCTCGCTCGAGAAGAAGAACCCGTTCGACCCGGCCTGGGCGCTCAACCGGCTTTCTCTCGACTCCCCGGCACCCGAGAGAATCGCGTCGGGAACGACCGGGCCGCGGAGCGTCGTCGCGGGCGGAGGGGCAGTCTTCTGGTCGGACCTTCGCGCCATCTACTCCCGCGTGATCAGCGGGGGGGCCGGTGGTTCGTGAGCCGGCCATACTCCCCGGCTCCCTGCCCGGGCACTCGTCAGCCGGGGCAGGTGGCGAGTGGCTCCAGATTCTCGAAATGCGCGCGTGATCGGGTGGGATGGCCCGAAAGCTTGCAGAGTCGCCTTACCGGAGGTTCTTGATGAGCAGAGGATGGAAATGGGCATCGGGTCTTGTGCTGATGGCCGTCATTGGCGTGGCCGGGATCGCCGTCCGCTTCTACGTTCTGGCGCCGCTCCACCGGCCTGCGCGGCAAGTCGAGGCGCCGAGGACGCCCGAGGCCATCGAGCGCGGGCGCTACCTTGCCCATCACGTCGCGGCCTGCATGAGCTGCCATAGCCAGGTGCAAGAAGAGCTCCCGGGCGATGTCGTGGCTCCCGGCCGTTTCGGGAGCGGCCGCGATTTCGGCGCGGACGCCGGGTTTCCCGGACGCGTTCGAGCCGGAAACCTCACCGCGGCCCCGCAGGGGTTGGGGAACTGGAGCGATGGAGAGATCCTGCGCGCCGTGCGCGAGGGGATCTCGCGCGATGGCCGCCCGTTGTTCCCGTTGATGCCGTATCAGGCCTACGCGCGGCAGCTGTCGGACACCGACGCGCTGGCGATCGTGGCCTACCTGCGCACTCTCCAGCCTCTGACGGATACCGTGGCTCCGAGTGCCATCGACTTTCCCGCCTCGATGTTCATTCGCCTCTCGCCCGCGCCCGTCGAGAGCGGGGCCAGTCCGCTGCCCGCCGAACCCCTGGCGCGAGGGCGGCGTCTTCTCGACCTGATGAGCTGCGGCGACTGCCACAACGCCTTCGACGCGAGGCGTCAAACGATCCCGGGCCGCGAGATGTCCGGAGGAGCCGAGTTCCAGGTGCCGGGGAAGGGGAAAGTCTACGCGAGCAATCTGACTCCGGATAAAGAGACCGGGCTCGGCACGGCCACGGAGGAGGACCTCGCGCGCGCCCTGCGATCCGGCACGGGACACGACGGCCGGATTCTCTACGCCATGCCCTGGACGGCTTACGCCGGGCTTTCCGATGAGGATCTACGCGCCGTGATCACCGCGCTGCGCGCGCTGCCAGCGGTGCGTAACGATGTACCAAAGAGAAGCTTCGAGCGCTGAGGGATGGACACGAGGCGCGCCCGCCCCTCATGGGTCGAGATCAAGGGAGGTCGAGACCCTCGCGCGAAGAATCCGGATGCCCACACCCGGAGAACGGAGACCTCTTGGCTGATCTGACGGGACAGATGCTGGGCCGCTACCGGCTCGAATCCCTCCTCGGACGAGGCGGAATGGCGGCGGTCTACAGAGCTTTCGACGAGGAGTTGCGCCGCGCGGTCGCGATCAAGGTCATCCTCGGCGAGCACGTCACGGATGACAGCTTCCTGAAGCGCTTCAAACAGGAGGCGGAACTCGTCGCGCATCTCGATCACCCGAACATCCTGCCGGTCTACGACTTCGGCGAGGATGCGGGACGGCCCTACCTCGTGATGCCCCTGCGGGATGGCGGCTCTCTCGAGAGCCGGATGCACGGACCGGTACCGCCCGGGGCGGCGCTCTCGTTCATCGCGCAGGTCGCGGAGGCCCTGGACGCCGCGCACGCGGCGGGGATTCTCCACCGGGATGTGAAACCCGCCAATGTCCTTCTCGGAAGGGACGATCACATTTACCTCTCGGACTTCGGTATCGCGAAGATGCTCGAGACGCAGAAGGGGTTGACGGCCACGGGCATGGTCATCGGGACCCCGACGTACATGGCTCCCGAGCAGGCGGCCGGCAAGAGCACCGTTCCCGCATCGGATCGCTATGCCCTGGCGGTCATGGCGTTCGAACTCCTGTCCGGAAAGCCCCCGTACGAGGGGGACAGTGCCCTCGCCGTCCTTCACCAGCACGTGACGGCGCCCGTTCCGCCCCTGTCGAGAAGCGTCCCCGGACTGCCGCTGGCGGTCGACGGGGTGTTGCAAAAGGCGCTCGCCAAGGAGCCCGCGGACCGGCATCCGTCGTGCCGCGAGTTCGCGCGGGCCCTGGCCAGCTCCGTGCCGGGACAACTCCACGCGGCCGCCGTGACCGCCTCTCCGAGGACGGCGCCCGTGGCCGAGGAGGAAACCGAGGCTCTCAGCATTCCCGTCCTGACACCGGCCCCGGCCGCTCCGAGGCTGGAGACCCCGAGGCCCCCGGCGGTCCGCTCGGAGGCGTCCACGGCAACGGCCCCCGCCACTGTCCCTTCCGGGAAGAAGATGTGGCCGCTCGTTGTGGCCGCGGCCGTCGCGGCGGGAGTCGTGCTCGTCGTCGTGGCCGGAGGAAGAAAGGCGGCCGAGAAGGAAGCAGCGGCTCCGTCCGCAGCGCCGGCGCCTCGAGAGGCCGCGCCACAGGCCACTGCCGTGTTCCCGGTGCCCGTCCTGGCTCCCCCGCCGTCCGCTCCCCTGGCGCCGGAGGCCACGGGGGGGGCCGGCAGTCTCGAAAAGGCTCTCTCCGGGCCGGCGCCGCTCGAGGCCGCCGCTTCGGTACTGACCACATGGGAATCGTTCCGGCCTCAGGTCAGATACGGTCACCGGCCTGACCTCGCCGAGTTTCGGCGCGCGCTGACGATTGCCCAGCAGGCCCGAACCACTCAGCCCGCCTCGCCTCCCGCGGCCGCCCTCGAGCACTATGCCAGGGGGGGAATCGCCTACCTTTCCGGTGACCTCGCGGCAGCGCTCGCCGAATTGAGGACCCTGGCCGTGGAGGCCCCTCCGGGCGGACCATTCCGTCAGTTCCAGGACATCCCGGAGGTTGGCGGCACGATCCCGGACTGGGCTCTTGCACTGTCCTACCTCGACCCGAGGAGGGAAGCCCGGGACCTTCTCGCGCGGGCGGAGGGGAGGGGAGATCCGGGCGTCGAGCAAGGCCGGAGGATTCTGGCGAGGCTCGAGGGCGAGGGGCCACGGGTCCCTGCCCCCGATCCCAGATCAGATGGCGGAGTCGCTCAGGTGCCTTCAGTACCCCAGGGCGAGAGCCTCCGGGAACTTCGCGACCAGCTGCGAGGGATGAAACCCAGGCCGCCCCGATAGACGGCCCGTGCCCAGCCTGTTTCAGACCCCTTCCAAGGCGACTAGTACGCGCTCCAGCCCGGCCTCCCAGATCCCTGGCGTTTCTTGTCTCAATCGGATTGGCACGGAGGGCAACTCGGGCCCTTTCTATGGTGAAATATCCTCCCGAAACTTTTGGAGCATTCTGAAGGGAGGTGGGTCACGGTGTCCCTCATCACGTGGAGCGATGAGCTGAGCGTTGGCGTTTCCGCATTCGACAACCAGCACAAGCGCCTCGTTGCCCTGATCAATGAACTGCACGACGCCATGTCCGCGGGCAAGGGCAGCAAGGTCCTGGGCAAAATACTGTCGGAACTGGCGGACTACACCGTGTATCACTTCAGGACCGAGGAGGCCGTCTTCGAGAAGCACGACTATCCGGGCCTCGGCAGCCACCGGGATAGCCATGCCGAACTGACACGGCAGGTCCTGGACTTCAAGGATCGATTCGAGGCAGGCGAGGCGGTTCTCAGCATGGAACTCATGAAGTTCCTGACGGACTGGCTGACGAATCACATTCTGGACGCTGACAAGGCTTACACGGCGTTCTTGAACAGCAGGGGCGTCTCCTGAGGGAATCGCGGATGGATCCACAACCGGCGTACGAAGAGCTACTTCGACGGATCAAGGAGCAGGAGGAGAGGTTTGCCGCCACAACGGAGCGGATGGAAGTCCTCTATGCCGAGATCCTGTCGAGCCGGATGGAGGTCGAGCGGAAGAACCGGGAGCTGAAGGACGAGCGCACGAAGCTACAGTCCCTGAATGAAGAACTGGATCAAGCGAGAAGGAGCGCCGACGAAGCCAACCGGTCCAAGAGCGACTTCCTGGCGAACATGAGCCATGAAATCCGGACTCCGATGAACGCCATCATCGGTATGACCCACCTGTGCCAGCAAACGGAAACGACGGAAAAGCAACGCAACTATCTGAACAAGATATCGATGGCCGCCAGCTCGCTACTCGGCATCATCAATGACATCCTCGACTTCTCCAAGATCGAGGCCGGCAAGCTGACCATCGAGTCCGTGGACTTCGACCTGGAAGGCGTCCTGCAAAACCTCTCCAATGTGGCCTCGCTGAAGGCCCACGAAAAGGGGCTGGAACTCGTCTTTTCCGCGGACCGCGACATTCCCCTGTCGCTGGTTGGAGATCCTCTCCGGCTGGGACAGGTACTGTTGAACCTCACGAACAACGCCATCAAGTTCACAGAGTCGGGGCACGTTCTGGTGAGCATCGAGAAGATCCGGGAAGATTCGGAGCGCGCCGTGCTCCACTTCTCCGTCAAGGACACGGGAATCGGCATGACCGGGGAGCAACAAGAGCGTCTGTTCAAGGAATTCTCCCAGGCGGATGCCTCGATCACCCGAAGATACGGCGGCACGGGCCTGGGCCTGACCATCTGCAAGCGGCTCGTGGAAATGATGCGAGGAACGATCCAGGTCGAGAGCGCGCCAGGTCAGGGAAGCACGTTCTCGTTCACGGTGGCGTTTGGGAGGCCGGCGGCAAGGGTCAAGCACTTCACCCCGCAACCCGAGTTTGACGGCATGCGAGTCCTCGTCGTGGATGACAACAACGTCGCGCGGGAAATCCTGCTGACGGTGCTGGAGCGGCTCACGTTTCAAGTCACCCTCGCCAGTTCCGGAGAAGAGGCCCTCGCGGAACTCGAGAAGGCTTCAGCCGAAAACAGGCCCTTTCAGCTCGTCTTCATGGACTGGAAGATGCCGGGGATCAACGGCATGGAAACCACGAAGCGAATCAAGAGCAGCCAGAGGCTGCCCCAGACGCCCATCGTCGTCATGGTCAGTAACTACGGCCGGGAAGAGATCATGAAAAATGCGGGCACGGCAGGCCTCGACGCGTTCCTCATCAAGCCGGTCACCCCATCCCTGCTCCTCGAGACCATCATGCACGTCCTGAAGCGGGAAGCCGTCGCCGGGCCCCGGCAGGCGCCCCGGCTTGACATCACCGTCCCGGACGAAATCCGCGGGGCGCGCGTTCTCCTGGTGGAAGACAATGAAATCAACCAGGAGGTCGCCCGGGAACTCCTTGAATTGGCGGGTTTCGCGGTCGCGATCGCTGGCAATGGACAGGAGGCCTTACGGATGGTGAAGCAGGACCCCTATGACCTGGTGCTCATGGACGTGCACATGCCCGTCATGGATGGATATGGCGCCACACGGAAAATCCGGGAACTCCAATCCGAAGTCAGAGGTATCCCGATCGTCGCCATGACGGCCAACGCGTTGGTGGGGGACCGGGAGAAGTGCCTGGAAGCGGGGATGGATGATCATGTGGGCAAGCCCGTCGTTCCCAGGGAGCTGCTCGACGCCCTCGCCCGGTGGATCAAGCCCAGAGGAGAGCTGAATCCGAGGAGACAGGGTCTTCCAGACTCACGCGGGGAACAACCGTGGGAGCCCCCCTTGCCCGCCTTGCCCGGAATCGATATGGAATCGGGACTGGCGCGCGTGATGGGCAACAGGACGCGCTACCGGAAGATGCTGCTGCAGTTCCTCGACACACACGCCAACGCGGCAGCGGAGATCCGGGCACGTCTCGACAGGGGGGACCGGGAGTCCGCCGAACGAGCGGCGCACACGCTGAAGAGTCTCGCGGGAAACATCGGCGCCGAATCTCTCGCCCGTTCCACGGAACTCCTCGAGGGAGCCCTCCGGGAGGGACGAATGGACCATGCTGGCTCGTTGCTGAACGCTTGCGGGGAGGACTTGAGAAGGGTGGTCGAGGTTCTCGAGGCCCTCTCGCCGAAACGTGACGGCCGAGTTCCGCCGCCGGAACGACCCGCTGGTGAAGATCCGAGGATTGACAGGGAGAAGGCGGCCCTGCTGCTCGCCGAGCTGGCCCGGCACCTCGAGGAGGACGACACGGAGGCCTCCCGCGTTCTGGAATCCTTCAAGGAACATGGCGCCGTCCCCCAGACAAGGGAGGATCTCGCCGAGCTGGAAAAGTGTATTCGAAGATACGACTTCGAAGGAGGCCTGACAATCGTCGGCCGGATCGCGAACGCCTTGGCTCTTCCCTTGCAGCAATGACTACGGCGCAGCAGACAAGGAAACCGTCGCTCTTGATCGTGGACGACACTCCCGAGAACATCGACGTCCTCGATGGCCTCCTCCGGGAGGAGTACCAGATCAAGGTGGCTCTCAACGGTGAGAAGGCGCTCAGGATCGCCTCCTCGGATTCGCCTCCCGACTTGATCCTTCTGGACGTCATGATGCCGGGGATGGATGGCTACGAGGTCTGCCGGCGGCTCAAGGACAACGCGAGAACGAAAGACATACCGGTCATTTTCTTGACCGCGAAGACAGAGATCGAGGACGAGACCCGCGGATTTGCTCTTGGAGCGGCCGACTACATTGCCAAGCCCATCAGCCCCCCGGTCGTGAGAGCCCGGATCAAGACTCACATGGAACTCTACTCCCACAACAAGCTCCTGGAGGCGACCAATACCGTGCTCGCCCAGGCCAAGAGAGCCGCGGATGAAGCCAGCCAGGCCAAGGGCCGCTTCCTCGCCAACATGAGCCACGAGTTCAGGACCCCCCTGAATGCCATCATCGGCTACAGCGAATTGCTCCTGGAAGCCGCCGAGGACAGAGCGGACGACTCCACCATCCCGGACCTGAAGAAGATTCGGACTGCCGGCAGTCATCTGCTGGGGCTGATCAACGACATCCTGGATTTCTCGAAAATCGAAGCGGGGAAAATGGAACTCGTCAACGAGATGTTCTCTGTTTGCGACCTGTGCCAGGAAGCGATGGCCATAGCGGCTCCGCTGGCGGAAATAAACCACAACCGTCTCGAGCTTCAGTGCTGCGGATCGATCGGGTCGATCTACGGAGACCAGATGAGATTGAGGCAGAGCCTGTTCAACCTGATCAGCAATGCTTGCAAGTTCACAACCCAGGGTGACATCGTGCTGGCGTTTGACCGCAAGTACGCAGGCACGAACGGGAACGGCTTCTTCTCCGTTTCCATAGCCGACACTGGCGCCGGAATGACGCCCGAACAGATGTCACGGTTGTTCGAGGAATTTGTCCAGGCGAATTCCACGACGTCGCAAAAGTTCGGCGGGACCGGGCTGGGACTCGCACTCTCACGCAAGCTCTGCCGGATGATGGGGGGCGACATCACCGTGACGAGCGAGTACGGGAAGGGGTCCACGTTCACCATCCGCCTTCCCGTCAAGTTCGCGCCCGGCCCGCCTGGGCCTCCCCCCCCATGCGGCGCCACGTTCGTTCCTCACGCGAAACCTGAGTGATCATCGAGAACTCTCGTTCCTGCTTCTTCGCCTCGCCGCCCTCGTTGGCCCCTCTGATCGGGGCCCTCGAGGGCCGCAAGCAACCCACGCGGTGGGAGCGCTTCCGGGCTTGGCGTCAGCCGGAGCCCTTCACCATCCGCTCGAACACGGCGAAAGCGATGGCCTGACCGGTCTGCGGCCCGACGATCCCGTCGGCCATGACCGCGGCGCTCTGCTGGAACTTGACGACCGCGGCCTTCGTCTTCGGGCCGAAGATGCCGTCGACGGTGAGAACCGGCTGGGCCATTCCCAGGAAGTTGAGCGATGTCTGGAGGTTCGAGACGTCCTTGCCGGACGAGCCGACCTTGAGCAGCTGAGCCACGGTGCCTCCCTACTTGAAGTTGAGGACGGGCTTCGTCGTCGTCAGCCCGGCCTGGACAGTCACGTCATACGGGAGCGAGGTCGGCCCGAGCGCGAGGCTGACCGAGTACCCGAGGCACCGGAACGGCGGCAGCGTGAAGAGGAGCATCGCCCCCCACGCCGACGATCCCGACGCCGATGTCACAGCCGACGCCCCAGGAGACGCCAGCGAAGTCGGACGGAGGCCCGAAGATGAACGTGTACTGTGGCCCCATGGACACCCCGACGTTGGTCCAGAGGCCAACGCTGCCTCCGGTATAGACGCCAAGCTCCCCGTTGGTCGAGCCGTAGACGCCGCCGCTGACGCTCACGCCGACCACCGCGAAGGCCGTCGTGGTCATCCCGAGCGCGAGGGTGGCCTCCTCCTTCGTGCGGGGCGTCATCCCCACCGGGACCTTCGACGGCTTCTTGATCGTCAGGGACGGCGGCGTGTCGGAGATGATCATCGGGTCGCGGAACAGCGAGGCCTGCGGATAGAACACCTTCCACAGGTCCATCGCCGCTCCGAGCGCCTTCTTCTCCACCAGCCCCAGCTTCCGCCGGGGCGGCGAGCCCCCGAGCACCCTGCCTCTCCCCTGGATGTCGATGTTGTCGACATCCCGAAGGTCGATCGTGATGTTTTTCACCACTGCGTCCTTTCCCTGCCCTGCTCGCCCGGGTCAGCTCCCGGCTCTCGATCGGACAGAAGCCCTACCTACCTCGTCGAACCATCCGTTCCCGTTGGCGCGCCAACGGGAGCTAGCGCGTAAACGCCGGTCGTCCCGCGAACTCTCATGGTCACGATGATTCTGACACGCCGCCGCTTCGTGAAGCTGTGACGCGCGACACCGGGGGGCGTGAAGGGGGGCGCCGCCTCCGGCCGCCGCCGCACCGGGGGACCGTAGAATCCGCGTCATCAACGCGCGGAACTCCCGGACGCCCCAGCACGGGGAGGAGGACCTCTTGGCTGATCTGACGGGACAGATGCTGGGCCGCTACCGGCTGGAAGAAGATGTGGCCGCTGGGTGTAGTCGCAATTGCAGCCATCAGGCTCGGCGAGCCGCGGAACCTCCGTCCGGCTTTGCCGCGAGTCCGGCGAGGTGCACCAGATGCGCGTGAGCCGCGTCAACTCCCTCCTGGGCCTCCGCGATCAGTTCCTCGTAGACCTGGGGATGCGCCCTCTCCACCATCCGGTAGCGCGTCTCCTGGCTCACGTAGTCCTTCAGCGAGATCCTCGGGGCCTTCGAGTCGATTTGCAGGGGCGAGAGACCCTGCTCTCTCCGGCGCGGGTCGTACCTGTAGAGGGGCCAATGTCCCGAATCCACAGCCAGCTGTTGCTGCCGGAGCCCCTGGACGAGGTCGTACCCATGGGCAATGCAGTGACTGTAAGCGATGATGATCGCGGGGCCCTCGTAGCTCTCCGCCTCCAGGAACGCCTTCAGAGTGTGCGCGTCCCTGGCACCGAAGGCGACCCGGGCGACGTAGACGTTTCCATAAGCCATCGCCATCAGGCCAAGATCCTTCTTGCGCTGGCGCTTTCCCCCCATGGCGAACTTCGCCCCGGCCGCCAAAGGCGTGGCCTTTGACGCCTGCCCGCCCGTGTTTGAGTAGACCTCGGTGTCGAGGACGAGGATGTTCACATCGCGCCCCTGCGCCAAGACGTGGTCGAGTCCGCCAAAGCCGATGTCGTAGGCCCAGCCGTCGCCCCCCACGATCCACAAACTGCGGCGAACGAGGACGTCCGCAATCGACAACAGCAGGCTGGCCTCTTCCGAGATGACCCCACGGAGGCGCTCGCGCAGTGCCTTGACTCGCTCCCGCTGAGCGTCAATCTCGGCCTCACCGCGCACGGGCGAGTCGAGAATCGCCTTGACGAGATCCTCTCCAACGGCGGGCGCAAGGCGCTTCAACGTCTCCCGCGCCATCTGGAGTTGCTCGTCGAGCGCCAGACGCATCCCGAACCCGAACTCGGCATTGTCCTCGAAGAGAGAGTTGTTCCAGGCCGGCCCCCTGCCCGCCGAATCGCACGAGTACGGCGTCGTGGGCAGATTCCCGCCGTAGACCGAGGAACAACCCGTTGCGTTCGCGATGAGGGCACGGTCTCCGAAGAGCTGGGTCAGAAGTTTGAGGTAGGGCGTCTCTCCACAACCGGCGCAGGCTCCGGAGTACTCCAGCAGCGGACGCATGAACTGGGTTCCCTTCACATCCAGCGAAAGGGCTTTTCGATCGGCGTCTGGAATCCCGAGGAAGAACGAGTAGTTCGCCCGTTCCGCCTCGCGGAGCGGCTCCTGCGCCTCCATGTGGATGGCGCGTCTCGAAGGGCTGGCCTTGTCTTTGGCGGGACACGCCTCGATGCAGATGCCGCATCCAGTGCAATCCTCTGGCGCCGTCTGAAGACTGTAGACCTGACCCGGGAATCCCGGCCCCCTGAACGCCACGCTCTTGAAGGATTCAGGAGCGTTCCGAAGGAGCCCGGGGTCGTAGACCTTCGGCCGGATGGCCGCGTGCGGACAGACGAGGGCGCACTTGTTGCACTGAATGCAAAGGTCCGGGTCCCAGACCGGGATCTCGAGAGCGATGTTGCGCTTTTCCCACTGGCTCGTCGCGACTGGCCACGTACCGTCCGGCGGAAACGCGCTGACCGGAAGAGAATCCCCGTGACCCGCAATCATGTACGACGTGACGCTCTGGACGAAGGCCGGCGCCGCGGGACTGACGGCGGGAGGCCGGGTTTGACTGGACGTGATCTCTCTCGGGACCTCGATTTCGAACAGATTCGCGAGCGTCGTGTCCACGGCCTCGAAGTTCTTCGAGACCACCGCATCGCCCTTGCGGCCGTAAGTCTTCCGGATCGACTCCTTGATCCGCGCGATGGCTTCTTCCCTGGGAAGCACGCCCGAAATCGCGAAGAAGCACGTCTGCATGATGGTGTTGACACGGCCTCCCATGCCGGTCGCCTTGGCGACGCTCGAGGCGTCGATCACGAAGAACTTCAGGTTCCTTTCCAGCATGGCTTCCTGGACTTCACGAGGGAGGGTTTCCCACACGCGGTCCCTGTCATGAGGGGTGTTGAGGAGGAAGACGCTTCCAGGTTCGGCCTTCTCCAACACATCGACTTTCTCGAGAAAGCTCGTGTGATGACACGCCACGAAATTCGCCTTCTGGATGAGGTAGCTGCTTCGAATCTTCCTCGGGCCGAATCGGAGGTGGCTCACGGTGACCGAGCCGGCCTTCTTCGAGTCGTAGACGAAGTAGCCCTGCCCGTGGCTGCCCGTGCCCTCGCAGATGATCTTGATCGAGTTCTTGTTCGCGCCCACCGTGCCATCGGACCCGAGGCCGAAGAAGAGAGCCCGCGTAACGTTTGGCGCCTCGATCTCGAACTGCGGGTCGACGGAGAGCGAGCTGTGCATCACGTCGTCCTTGATTCCCACGGTGAAGTGAGTTTTCGGTTCCCCGGCCCGGAGGTTCGTGAAGACCGCTTCGGCGTGAGCCGGCGTGAACTCCTTGCCCGCAAGTCCGTAACGGCCGGGCACGACGATGGGCATCGCCCGCAGATGGCTCCCGGGTGCCTTTTCGCGGAGCGCCATGGACACGTCGAGAGCGAGGGGATCGGCGGGCGCTCCAGGTTCTTTCGAGCGGTCGAGGACGGCGATGCGCCTCACGGTGGCGGGAAGGGCGGACACAAGGGCCGCCATGTCGAACGGCCGGTAGAGCCGGACTTTCACGACTCCCACTTTGTTACCCCGCGCCATCGCCCAATCCACCCATTCGTGCATGGTCTCGCAGGCAGACCCCATCAGAACGGCCACGTTCTCGGCATCGGGAGCACCGAAATATTCGAATATCCGGTACGCCCTTCCAGTCAAGGCTGCAAAGCGGTCCATTTCGCCCTGCACGATCGCCGGACAGGCCGCGTAAAACGGAGAGCACGCCTCGCGGGTCTGGAAGAACGTATCGGGGTTCTGTGTCGTCCCCCGGACCACGGGAGACTCCGGTCTCAGCGCGCGGCGCCGGTGCGCCGCAACCAAGCCGGTATCGATCATCTCCCCGAGGTCTTCATCCGAAAGGGCCTCGATCCGGGCGACCTCGTGCGACGTGCGAAAGCCGCTTCAGCGCTCGCCAGAAGTGATCCACCTGTGCTCGTGAGAAGTGATCCACCCGTGTAGAGAGGGTTCTGATCAGCATCATCCGCCGAAGGCGCCCGAGGCGAGTCGACAGGACGGCCAGGGAATCG
>JAJVIN010000005.1:0-216878 GCA_022071945.1 Thermoanaerobaculia bacterium
CGCCCCATTCGCCTTCCTTCGCCTCTCGATGCCCTCACCCATTGGGTGATCCTCCTTCGCTCCGTACCCCGTTCTTCTTCAACACTTTACCGTGTTTTCCCCGTCAGCTCTGCGGTTTCTAGGTTGACCGAAGCCCACGAGACTGACCCACCACAGCGCCTCTCGACGCCGTGGGCGTCGACAGACCGACCGCCGACGAACTGAGGGACACTCGATCCGCCTGATGATCCGAGACGTTCACTCGTGTCCTCTGCCGCACCCTGGAGTTGACCCGCGGCGATCGCGTTCTCGACGTCGGCTACGCGACCGGCATCCTGACGGACCGCCTGCGTTCGGCCGGGTTCGGATTCGTTCAGGTGTTCGGCGTCGACATCGGCGTCGTCATCGACATCGGGAGAATCGCTCGCACCTCCGGTGCCATCAGCGGCTCCGGATCTTCCATCCAGGCCGTTCCCCTTCTCGTCGTGTCGAGCGAGGTTCCCGCCGCCCCCCATTGAAGTCACGCAACTCACTGGGAAAGACGAGACCTACCCGTGGACTGTTCTCCGCGCTGGCGGGATCTCCTGAGACTACTCGCGCTCTTGGCGGGGCCTGAGGTCCCCCGATAGGGGTCCCGATGCCCGCCGGAGAATGGAACCGTGCGTCACCACTTCACTGAAAGACCCTCTCGTCCGACCTCGCCGCAGAGGCGATGCTCATGGCTGTCTCTGGTTCTGGTGCTGGCCACCGGCTCGCTCGCGGCCCAGCATTCCGGTTTCTCACCCAGTGAGCCGGTGTACGCACGAGTCCGGCAAGACCGGACTCTGCAGCGTCCCGTCCTGATACACGCCGTCGTGGCACTCTGCGACAACGAGAACCAAGGTATCGTGCCCGTCCCGAAGACACTGGGGAACGGGCGCGATCCCGCTTCCAACCTCTACTGGGGGGCCGCTTTCGGCCTTCGGACCTTTTTCCAGCATCGTTCGGGCTGGAAGCGGGCGGGTCCTGGCCCCAGCGCCCCTCACGTCATCGAGAGCGTCGTTCTCGAGAAGACCTTCGCGCGCGGCAGCCTCGGCGTCTCGGCCACCCTGATAGCCGAGGCATGGGACGGCCAATACCTGCGCGAAGCCATCGAGCACTTTCTCTTGCTCGCAGCAGGCCAGGATCCAGCTCCAATCAGCTCCGCGAATCCTGCCGCGGCCGCCGGCCCAGCCCACCTCGTCGTCTTCGTGGGACACAACGGCCTATTGGACTTCTCCGTCGGGCCGGGACCACAGCGGAGGAAGACCGCGCCCCCCATGAGCTCGATCGTCCTCGCGTGCGCGAGCAAGCCCACCTTCGGTCCGCTCCTCGAAAGAGGCGGATCTCACCCGCTGCTTCTGACGACCAACCTGATGGCTCCGGAGGCCTACACTCTCGATGCCGCCATCGCAGCCTTCGTGAAAGGAGAGTCTCCGGCCTCGGTGAGGGACGCCGCGGCCCGGGCCTACAGCACCTACCAGCGGATCTCTGTTTCCGCCGCCCGCGGCCTCTTCTGGTCCGCTCCCTGATACCCCGGGCAGTTCATCTCCCCGGGTTGTTCCGGCTCCCGACCAGATCGACTGGATTCGCTTCAGGGCTGGAGCTCGAAGGCCTCCCGCAACGCCTCCCGGTGCGCCGCTACTGTGTACCCGATCTCGTCCGCGCTGTGCTCCGTCGAGACGAACATGGCCTCGAACTGCGCGGGAGCAATGAAGACACTTCTCTTCCTCAGTGCGTGGAACCAGCGCCTGAACGCCTCGAGGTTCGACCTCTTCGCGTCGTCGAAGTTCTCGACCGGTCCGCCCGTGAAGAACATCGTCAAGATCGAGCCTATCCGGTTGAACGTCAGCCGGTCTGCGACGCCAAGGCTCTCGGCGGCCTTCTTCATTCCGGCTTCCAGCTGAGCGGCGGACTTCTCGAGCCTCCTGTAGACCTCGGGACGAAGACTGTCGAGCATGGCCTTCCCGGCCGCCATCGCAATCGGGTTTCCCGACAGCGTTCCCGCCTGGTAGACGGGACCGTCAGGCGCGATCGACTTCATCAAGTCGGCCTTTCCGCCGTACGCACCGACCGGAAGGCCTCCCCCCAGGATCTTCCCGAGGCAGGTGAGGTCCGGCGTGACGCGGTAGATCTCCTGCGCCCCTCCGGCGGCCAGACGGAAGCCCGAAATCACCTCGTCAAAGAGCAGAACCGCGCCCTCCCTGGTCGCGATCTCGCGGAGTCCCTCGAGGAATCCGGGCCTGGGCAGGACGACGCCCATGTTCGCCGCGACTGGCTCGACAGCGATCACGCCGATGCGCCCCGGGTGCGCCGCGAAGAGCTCCCTGACCGAGTCCAGGTCGTTGTAGCGGGCCGTCACGGTCAACCCCGCGAGGCTCCCCGGAACTCCGGGTGAGCCTGGGATACCGAGCGTCGCGACACCCGACCCCGCCGCCACCAGGAACGAGTCGGCGTGCCCGTGGTAGCACCCCGAGAACTTGAGCACCAAGTCTCGGCCCGTCACGGCACGAGCCAGACGCACGGCACTCATCGCGGCCTCGGTCCCGGAGGAGACGAAGCGGACGCGCTCCATCGACGGGAAGCACTTCGTGACCCGCTCGGCAAGCTCGACCTCGCCCTGGCAGGGGGCGCCGTAGCTCGTCCCACGGGAAAGCGCGGCGCGCACAGCCGTCGAGACGGCCTTGGGCGCGTGGCCGAAGAGAAGAGGCCCGTAGGACATGACATAGTCGACGTATCGATTCCCGTCGGCGTCCACTATGAACGGCCCGCGTGCCTTCTTGACGAAGAAAGGCGTTCCGCCGACCGAGGCGAACGACCGGACCGGCGAGCTGACGCCGCCCGGCATCCTCTTCTTCGCCCTCTCGTAGAGACGCGTCGACTCCTCCGTTCTCTTGACGATCCGATTGGCCTTCTTGACGGGTTTCTTCTTTTTCAGCCCAGCCACTGTGCAGCCTCCTTGGCGTGATACGTGAGGATGAGATCGGCGCCAGCCCTCTTGATCGACGTCAGGATCTCCAGGGTCACACGCTTGCCGTCGATCCAGCCATTCTGGGCCGCGGCCTTGACCATGGCGTACTCGCCGGAGACGTTGTAGGCCGCCAGGGGGACGTTCGTCACTTCCTTGACCGCCCGCACCACATCGAGATAGGTCATCGCCGGCTTGACCATCACCATGTCGGCACCCTCCTCGATGTCGGAAAGGACCTCCTTCACGGCCTCACGGACGTTCGCCGGGTCCATCTGGTAAGAACGGCGGTCCCCGAACGAGGGGGCCGACTCCGCCGCTTCCCGGAACGGCCCATAGAAGCCGGACGAGTATTTCGCCGCGTACGAGAGGATGGGAATGTGGACGTGGCCTTCCCGGTCCAGGGTGTCGCGAAGGGCCGCCACGCGTCCGTCCATCATGTCCGAGGGCGCCACGATGTCCGCTCCCGCCTGCACGTGCGTCAGGGCCTCGCGCGCGAGTATCTCGAGCGTCGGGTCATTGTCGACGTACTGTCCCTTCAAGACGCCACAGTGGCCGTGATCCGTGTACTCACACAGGCAGATGTCAGTGATGACGACCGTCTGGGGGCTGGCGGCCTTGATCGCCCGGATCGCTTCACAGACTGGCCCTTCCGGGTCGGCCGAAGACGTTCCCGTCGCGTCCTTGTGATCAGGGATCCCGAACAGGATGACCGACTTCACGCCGAGGGAGAACAGCTCACTGGCATCGACGCCGGCAAGGTCCGCGGAAGTCCGGTCCACGCCCGGCATGGAGGGCACGGCCTGTCTCACTCCCGCTCCCGGCACAACGAAGAGCGGGGCGATGAAGTCCGCCGGATCGAGGTGGGTCTCGCGCACCATGTCGCGGAGAGGTTCGGAATAGCGAAGACGACGGTAGCGGTGTCGAGGAAAAGTCATCCTTCAAGTCTCCCTCAAGAGCGTGATGAGGCCGGGGATGGTGGACGGAGATGGGACCTTCGGTTCCGGCAGTCCGCGGGACGCGAAGGCCCGGGCCGTGGCCGGCCCGATCGCCCCCCAGACGAGCCGGGACGCCGGCAGTTCCATGGCACCCAGAGCCGGGAGGAATACATCGAGGGCCGCGAGCGACGTGACGGCCACGGCTCCGTAAACGCCCGCCGCAACCCCTTTCAGGACCTCAGAATCGAGCGCCGCCCTGGGCGTCTTTTGATAAACGACAAGGTCCGTCAGACGGGCGCCGCGATCGGCCAGCGATCGAAACGGGAGCGGATCGGCATCGGATCCGTGGGGCCAGACGACGTGGAGGCCCGCAAGCCGGGACACGAGCGCCTCCACGATTCCCGCCGCGCCGGGGCGGGCTGGCACCTCTACAGTCGGGACTCCGGCCGCACGAAGCTCTCGAGCCGTCTCCTCCCCCGCGGAAAGGACTGACTTCCAGCCGCGGTTCAGACTCCCCGGAGCCACCTGGGAGAGGAGGCGAACCGTTGTCTTCGAGGTGACGGCGAGGGTCACCCCCTCCGGCCCCACCGCCAGAAACGCCGCCACGCCTGACGGGACCCGTTCGATGTCGTGTGTGACCAGGACGTCGACTCCCTGCCCGGGCTCGAGGCTCTCCTCCTCCGTGGCCCGCAGGAGGAGAAGCCGTCTCATGTCCGGGAGGCCCTGGCTGCCGAAACGAGTTTCCCGGCCCCTCTGCCGAGGAGTTCCTCGGCAACGGCGCGTCCGAGATGTTCCGGATCGCTGGCGGGCCCCGTTCGCTCGCCATCGAGGCGGCTTGCGCCATCGAGCGACAGGACCGTGGCTCTGAGGAAGAGGATCCCGTCTTCTCGGAGCTCGGCCCGGGCTCCGACGGGGGCACGGCAGCCCCCCCTGAGGTGATTCAAGAAGGCCCGCTCCGCCTCCGCGGTGGCGCGAGAAGCCGAGTCATCCTGCGAGGCCAGAACCGCAATCGTATTCTCGTCTGAAGCGAGGCAGACGGCCGCCAGGGCTCCCTGCCCGGGTGCCGAGAGCATCTCTTCGGGGCTCAGCCGCCGCGAGATCCTCTCCGAGAGCCCGAGACGGTCGAGCCCCGCGCAGGCGAGAAGAAGCGCATCCGCGACGCCCTCCTCCAGGCGCCTCAGGCGCGTGTCGACGTTGCCCTGGAGCGAGACCGGAACCAGGTCAGGACGCCGGTTCAGGAGCTGGGCGATACGGCGCGGGCTCGAGGTGGCGATCCTGGCCGATTCCGGCAGTCCATCGAGGCTGTCGACGCCCGAGTGACGCGAGGCGACGACCAGGGCGTCACGGACGTCGGCCCGCGCCGGAACGGCTCCTGCGAAAAGGTCGGCGTCCATGACCGTCGGAAGGTCCTTGAGGGAGTGCACCGCGAAGTCGATCCGGCCCTCCCGGAGGGCGTCGTCGAGGGCCTTGGTGAAGACCCCGACCGTGTCTCCTCCCGGGGGCACTCGTCCCTCCAGCGAGAGCTGATCCCCTTCCGTACGGACGAGGACGGTCTCCACGGGGAAACCCGTAGACCGGGTCAGCGCCTCGGCGAACTGGCCCGACTGGGTACGAGCGAGGGCACTCGCCCTGGTGCCCATCCTGAGCGGCTTGATGTTCAATGGGAATCCTCTTCCAGGCGGAACAGCGTCTTGATGACGTGCGCTCTTTCGAGCCTCTCGGCCACGCCGCCCGTTTTCAGGCCGATTGTGGGCTCGTGCAAGATCTTGGCGACGAGCGACTCGGTGAGCCGATTCACCAGCTCACGTTCGTCATCACCCAGGCGGGCCAGCTTCGGCCCATATCGTTGAAGTTCTTTTTGCCGGGTGTCCTCGAGCTTTGCCCGAAGAGCCTTGAGAACGTCGAGCTGGCTGAGCGTGCTGACCCAGTCCATGAACTTGTCAACCGACTCCTCGACGATGGCCGAGGCCCTGGGAACCTCCGCCTGGCGTTCCAGGGTGTTCTTCTTGACGAGCTCGGACAGGGTATCCAGGTCGTATCTGTAGACGTCGGCGATGTCATCGACCGCGGGCTCGATGTCGCGCGGAACGGCGAGGTCCAGAACCAGAAGCGGACCTCTTCGCCGCTTCGAGAGGACCTTCTTCAGCGAAGCGGCTTCCACGATCGGCTCCTGGGCCCCGGTCGCCGAGAGGACGACATCGACGTCGGCGAAGGCAGCCGTCCGCTGGTCCCAGGGGATGGTCCGCCCCGAGAAAGAGCTCGCCAGGGCCTCCGCCTTTTCCTGAGTCCGGTTGCAGAACACGATGTCCGTGACCCCGTCATCGATCAGGAGCCGAGCCGTCAGCTCGACCGTCTCTCCCGCTCCGATCAAGAGGACCCGCCGGCCAGAGAGGGTGTCGAACAATCGGCCCGTCAGAGAAAGGGCAATGCCCGGAACAGACGCGGGCCGGGTTCCGAGGGAAGTTTCCGTGCGGACGCGCTTGCCGCACTCGACTGCCGCCTGGAACAGACGGTTGGTGATGGAGCGGGCGGTCCCGTGCTCGACCGCCCGTCTCAACGCTTCTCGGATCTGACCCAGGATCTGGGCTTCGCCCAGTACGAGAGAATCGAGACCGGACGCGACCCGGAAGAGATGCCTCACGGATTCGTCCCCCCGTGCCGAGGTCGCCGCCCCGAGAAGCACATCCCTCTCGATCCCGTGGAAGCGCGACAGGAAGTCCGCGATCTCGGGGATGCCGTCTTCCCGCTCGGTCAACCCGTAGAGCTCGGAGCGGTTGCACGTCGAGACAATGCACCCCTCCGTCAGGATATGGGCGCGGAACAGACCCTCCAGGGCCTCGCGGGCCTCATCGGGCGAGTAGGCAAGCTTTTCTCTGAGATCGAGGGTGGCGACCCTGTGATTCCACCCGATGTAAAGGAGCTCTCCGTTCATCAGGTGAAGACGTGCAGCTTGCTGAAAAGGAGATTGATCGCCGTGTAGGAGACCAGGACGAGGAGGAAGCCGGCGACGGAGAGCCGGGCTGTCGTCACCGGCGCGGCCCCGCGGTGCGCGCGGACGAGAACGACCCAGTAGAAGACCAGGATCAAGAGGACCGTCACGATCTTGGGATCGAGCACCCAGTTGGGGTGGTCGGCGCGCCAGACTCTCGTTGCCCAGAAGGCTCCGAGACAAAAGGCGGCTGTCGAGGCAACCACCCCCACCCCGAGCGACGTGCGGTTGGCTCTCTCGAGATACGAGAGCGAGGGGAACCGGGAAAAGGGTCCGTCGAGCGTGAGACCCTTCTTCCGCTTCAGGGACCTGCCCACCATCAAGTAGAGGGCGGAGAGCGCACAGGCCACGGCGAAGGCGGCATACCCGAGCATGTTCAGCGTGACGTGGAGCGCAAAGACCGGACCGCGAAGCTCGGGGGCCGGGGCCGTTTTCGCCATCGGCAGCTCGAGGGCGACGAGAAGCAAGACGAAGACAACCGGCATCAGGAACGGGCCGAGAGAGCGGTCCCTGTGCCGGAGCTCGAGAAGGATATTCAGGACGGCGAGGAAGAACCCAAGAAGCGCGAGCGACCCGACGATGTCCCGGTAGGGAACGCTCTTGAGGGCCACGGAGCGCGCATAGAGGGATTCGAGGTTGAGAAGGGCTCCCGTGGCAGCCAGGCCCGTCGCCAGCCACCCGAACAGGGGGCGCGGCTTCTTGAGGAACGCGATGTAGAAACCCGCGGAGAACGCGTAACACGCGAGAGCCACGAACCCGAAGATGGTCCCGGCGGATCCGGAATGGAGGATCGTCGGCATCGAACGGGGGCGATTATAGGGAGGAATCCCCGCGAGCCAAGCCCGCGCCAGCTCCCGCGCTAGAATCCGGCAGCTGGCTCTTGCCCCCATCGGGTTCCCGGTCCAGGTTGCCTCGGGCTGCCCGGTGAAGATGCTGCCCACAAGCGAGGATCCAGCGGAGACACGAAAGATGCCGAAGTTGCTGCTGGTCGAGGACAACGAAATGAACCGGGACATGCTGTCCCGGCGCCTCAAGCGCGAGGGCTTCGAGGTCGTCATCGCCGTCGATGGTCAGGAGGGAGTGAACCAGGCGCGCGCAACGCAACCCGACCTCATCCTGATGGACATGAGCTTGCCGGAGCTCGACGGGTACGAGGCGACACGGATCCTCAAAGCCGCTGACGAGACGAAGTCCATCCCGGTGATCGCCCTGACGGCACACGCCATGACGGGCGACCGGGAGAAGAGCCTCCAGGCTGGCTGTGACGACTACGACACCAAGCCGATCGAATTCCAGAGACTGGTATCGAAGATCAGGTCCTTCTTGAAGTGAGCGCCACACCGTCCCGGGCTCCGGTCATCCTCGTCGTCGACGACAACGAGATGAACCGCGAGGTGCTCGGGCGGCGCCTGGCGGCGAAGGGGTACGAGATCGTCACCGCCCAGGACGGGTTCGAGGCCCTCGACCGGCTGAAGGCACGCCGGTTCGACCTGATGATCCTGGACGTCATGATGCCCGGCATGACGGGGTTCGAGGTCCTCAGCGAGGTGAGGAAGACCCTCCCCGTCTCCGAGTTCCCCGTCATCATGGCGACCGCCCGAGATGAGAGCTCGGACATCGTCGAGGCCCTCTCTCTCGGGGCCAACGACTACGTCACGAAGCCGCTGGACTTCGGCGTCCTTCTCGCCCGTCTGAAGACTCACCTCTCCCTCAAGAGAGCCCTGGCGGATCTCCAGGAGGCCCACGACAAGCTGAGGAATGCCCAGCGCAGGATCGCGATGCTCGAGGAGCGCTCTGGAGAGGCGCTCCGGGACATACCCGGCTGGCTCGAGGCCGCGGTTGCAAGCGTCGTGGACGCGCTCCACACGAACCGTGTCGGGGTCTTCGTCGTCGACGGCGGACACCTCGTGCCGCTGGTCGAGACCACGGTCGCCGAGCCTTCCCTCTCGATCCTCTGGCGGGCCGCGACGAGCCGCAAGCCCGAACCCGTGGACGAGGCGAACTCGGTCTTTCCGATCGTGGGGATGACGGGCGAGCTCATGGGCGGAATCGTGGTCGGCCTGTCGCTCGAGATCCTGGACGAAACGGAGAAGCGGCTCTGCGGCTCGATCGCCCACCAGCTCGCCGGTGCCATCGAGCTCCGGCGGATGCGGGAAGCGCTCGACGCCGAGCGGACAAAGCGGGAGGCCTCCCGCCGGCAGCTGATCGAACGCGGCGTCGACCTCCTCGTTCTCTGCGGGAAGTGCGGCCGCTGTTTCGACCATCACCAGGCCTTCTGCCCCGACGACGGCGAGCGGCTCGACTCACGCTGGATCCTCCCCTACCGCATCCTCGGCCGCTACCGGCTCGTCAGGGTTCTGGGCGAGGGCGGGATGGCAACCGTGTTCGAGGCCAACGACGAAAAGCTCCTCAGGGACGTGGCAATCAAGATCCTCAAGCCCGAGTACTTCGGCGAGGAGGGGATTCGCCACAGATTCGAACAGGAGGCGCAAGCCCTCGGCCAGATCGATCATCCGGGCGTCTTGCGTGTCTATGACACGGGAGCTCTGGAAGACGGCTTCATCTTCCTCGTCACCGAGATGCTGCGGGGGCAGGACCTCGAGATCCTGATCAGGAGCTACGGTCCGGCTCGTCCCGACCAGGCGGCACGGCTCCTTCGGCAGATCGGGTCGGCTCTCTCCGCCGCCCACCGCGCAAAGGTGCTCCACCGAGACATCAAGCCCGGCAACATCTTTCTCGTCGCGGGCCCGGACGGCTTCATCGCCAAGGTGCTCGACTTCGGCCTCGCGAAATCGCTCAGGGCCGACGACACGTTCACGAAGACGGGCCTCATCGTCGGAACGCCCGCCTACATGTCGCCGGAGCAGATCCAGGGCCGAAACCTCGACGCCAGAAGCGACGTCTACTCGCTCGCCGTCGTCATCTGGGAGGTTCTGACCGGCATCAGGCTCGTCAGGTCCGCCGAGCTCTTCGACATCTTCACGGAGATCGTCAGAGGCTCCTCGCCCCGGATCTCCTCCCAGATCCCCACCCTCGGAGACGCCGTCGACCGCCTCTTCGACTGGGCCCTTGCCCGTGACCCCAGCCTGCGGCCCACGGATCCCGAGGAGTGGACCGCTCCTCTTGCGGATGCGCTCGAGACCTGTCCCACGAGCGTTTCCGGCTGGCCGTGGGATGTCTCGAAGGACTCTCCGAACCGTGCCCTCGGGCTCGGCCCCATCACACTGACGGACACTCAGGTCCCGAAGAAGCCGGGGATCTGACCCTGAGACGCCCTCATCTCCCCCCCCTCTGGTAACCCGCACTCGCGGGAGAGGGTCGCGCCAGGCGCGGGGTGAGGGCCCGGCCGGTCGGCGATGCTAACCTCTCACCGAATGACGGAGGCCACGCCCCAACCCTCCTCCCGCCAGCGATTCACCGATGCCGCCTTCGGCCGCCCGGTCGACGTTCCTCCCGTCTGGCTGATGCGTCAGGCCGGCCGCTACCTTCCCGAGTACCGAGAAGTCCGAAAGAACATCAAGTTTCTCGATCTGTGCGCCGACGTCGGCCAGGCAACCGAGGTTTCGATGCAGCCCTTCCGGCGCTTCGGAATGGACGGCGTGATCCTGTTCTCGGACATCCTGATTCCGCTCCCCCCGATGGGCCTGGCGATCGAGCTCGACGAGCGGGGACCCCGGATCCTGTCCCCGGTGCGCTCGAAGGAAGACATCGACCGTCTTTCGCCCTTCGATCCCGAGGAAAAGACCCCTTTCGTCCCCGCCATCCTCAGATCCCTCAAGCGGGAAGTGGACGGCAGGGCGGCCGTGATCGGATTCTGCGGAGCCCCCTGGACCCTGGCCACCTACGCCATCGAGGGCGGGACCTCGAAGTCCTTCACCTCCGTCAAGACGATGATGTACAGGAACCCCGAGATCCTCGACGCGCTCCTTCTCAAGCTTGCCGACGCGTGCGGCCTCTACCTGGCCGCGCAGATCGCCGCCGGGGCGGATGCCGTCCAGGTCTTCGACTCGTGGGCCGGCGAGCTCTCGCGCGCCGATTACGACCGGTTCGCGCGTCCGGCGACCGAGAGACTGATGTCCCACCTGCCACGGCGCGGCGAAGTACCGGTCATCCACTTCGCCTCCGGCTCCCCGCACCTCATCGAATCGTTCGCGAAACTGCCTGCCGACGTCCTCTCGATCGACTGGAAGCTCCCCCTGGATGAAGCACGGCGCCGCGCGCCCGGCAAGAGCTTGCAGGGAAACGTCGACCCCGGCGTGCTCTTCGGCCCCAGGGATGCGGTCACGGCCGCGGTCCATCGCGTCAGGCGCGAGGCGGGACCTGGCGGGCACATCGTGAACCTGGGCCACGGAATCCTGCCGCCGACTCCGGCCGAGAACGTCGGGGCCTTCGTCACCGCCGCCCATCAGCCCCTGGACTGAAGGAAGGAACATGCCTCCGATCCCCATCCGGCTCCGGGGAGAGACCCTCCCCGTCACGACCGAGCTCCTGGACCGCTACAACGTCCAGGGTCCGCGCTACACCTCGTACCCGACCGCGCCGGAGTGGACCGACTCGTTCGGTCCCGGCGACTACCTCGCCGCCTGCGTACGCGCCAACGAGAAGAAGCGCCCCGTCTCGCTCTATCTCCATCTTCCGTTCTGCGAGGAGCAGTGCTGGTTCTGCGGTTGCTTCATGAAGGTCGTCCCGAAGCCCGACCGGCATGGCGAGTCGCGTGGTGAGATCGCCGGATACCTCTCCGACCTCCACAAGGAGATCGACCGCCTCGCGAAGGAGGTCGACCGGGACCGGCCGGTGATGCAGATCCACTGGGGGGGAGGGACGCCGACCTATCTCACACCCGAGCAGGCGGACGAGCTCGCCGCTCACATTTTCGAGAGCTTCTCGCCGGCCCCGGGCGCCGAGGTCTCGGTCGAGACCGATCCCCGTGTCACGCGGCCCGAGCATCTCGAGGCCCTGAAGAAGCGCGGGTTCAACCGCGTCTCGATGGGAGTTCAGGATTTCGATCCCGAAGTCCAGGAGCTCGTCAACCGCGTTCAGCCCTTCGAAATGACCCGCGACCTCGTCCTGGCCGCGCGTTCCCTGGGCTACTCCTCCGTGAATCTGGATCTCATCTACGGGCTTCCGGGTCAGAAGCTCGGGGGCTTCGCTTCGAGCGTCGAACAGGTGCTCACGCTGATGCCCGACCGGATCGCCATGTACTCCTACGCCCACGTCCCGTGGCTGAAGAGACCACAGCGCGTTCTCGCGGCGCATCTGCCCGAGGGAACCGAGAAGTTCGCGATCTTCGTCTCGGGAATCGAGCGGTTCTCGGCCGCCGGTTACGTCTACATCGGGATGGACCACTTCGCCCTGCCGCACGACGAGATCGTCATCGCCCAGAACGACCGGACCCTGTACCGGAACTTCCAGGGATACACGACACACGCCGGCTGTGACCTCTACGGCCTCGGAATCTCCGCCATCTCGCAGGTCGACGACACCTACGCCCAGAACACGAAGGAGTACCCGGCCTACAGCGAGACGGCGGCGGCTGGGCGCCCCTCGACCATCCGGGGCCACCGGCTGAGCGAGGAAGACCACCTGAGGCGAGACGTCATCACGCGCCTTCTGTGCCACTGCGTCATCAAGAAGGACGAGATCGAGAAGGACTACAACCTCGCCTCCTTCGACTCGAAGTTCAAAAGCGAGCTCGCCAGGCTCGAACCCCTCATCGCCGATGGCCTCGTCGCGGCGGACACGCGAAACGAAATCCGCGTCACCGCCCTTGGGCGGATCTTCATCCGCAACGTGGCCATGGTCTTCGACGAGTACCTGGCCAAGCGGCCACCCGAGGCGCCGAAGATCTTCTCGCGGACGCTCTAAGAGAATCGATGAACGAAAAAACCGGCGTCCTGCTCGTCCAGCTCGGCGGTCCACAGAAGCGCGAGGACCTTCGGCCCTTCCTCTACGAGCTCTTCTCGGACCCCGAAATCATCAGCATCCCCTTCGCCCCGCTCCGCAAGGCGATCGCCTGGTTCATCTCGACCACCCGGGAGAGCAAGTCGGCCGAGACGTACGAGAAGATCGGATGGTCGCCCATCCGCTGCTGGAGCGAGAAGCAGGCCCTCCTCCTCGAGGCGGAGTTGAAGAAGTCGTGGCCGGGCCCGGAACCGATGGTCCGGATCGGAATGACCTGCTCGAAGCCGTTCGTGGAAGAGCCGCTCGAGGAGTTCAAGAAGGCAGGAGTCACCACCCTTTTCGTCCTGCCCTTGTACCCGCAGTACTCCGTGACGACGACGCGAAGCTCCCACGCCCGCGTCGATCTCGCCCTGAAGAGACTGAAGTGGTCGCCCTCGAGGATCAACGCCCCGGACGCGTGGTATTCCGAGCCCGATTTCATCGAGGCCCACGCGGATCTGATCCAGAGGGCGAAAAAGACCCTCCCCGACCCCGACCCGGCCAAGACCGTTCTCCTCTACTCGGCCCATTCCTTGCCTCTTTCGACGATCGAGAAGAAGAAGGACCCCTACCCCAAACAGATCGAGGCAACGGTTGAGGCCATCAACAACCGTCTCGAAAACCGCCATACCTGGCGCCTCGGCTATCAGTCGAAGGTCGGGCCCATGCCGTGGCTGGAACCGTCCACCTCGAAGGTCATCCAGGAGCTCGCCGCGGAGGGAGCCCGGCAGGTGATCGCCATCCCCGTCGCCTTCGTCTCGGATCACGTCGAGACCCTCTACGAGATCCGGATGCTCTTCGGGGACGAGGCGAAGAAGCTGGGCATCACGCACTACGTCGCCGCCGACGGTCTCAACGACCACCCGGCCTTCATCAGGGCCCTCGCCGCCATCACGAGGTCGTCCCTCGGAGTGGGCACGGCCCGATAGGGATCGCCACCATGAAACGCATCGTCATTCTCGGAGCCGGCATCGCGGGGCTCACGGCCGCGTACAGGAGAAAGAGCTCGGGCCAGACGGTCATTCTCGAGGCCGCGCCGAACATCGGCGGATCCATCCGGACCCTGCGGGAGGACGGCTACACGATCGAGCTCGGACCGAACACGCTGCGGACGAACGCCGTCGCCGACAGGCTCCTGACTGAGCTCGGACTCGACTCGGAATCCGTTGTCGCCTACTGGATGGCACCCCGCTACATCGTTCGCGGCGGCCGCGCCCGCTCGATCATTCCGGGTCCCAAGGGCCTTGTCACCAACGCCATCACGTTCCCGGCAAAACTGAGAGTTCTCTGGGAACCATTCGTGTCGAAGCGTCCCGGCACCCTCGAGGACGAGTCGGTCCACGACTTCTTCCAGCGCCGTTTCGGCCCCGCCCTGGCGCGCTATGCCGCCGGACCGATCGTCTCGGGCGTCTACGCGGACGATCCGAAGACGCTCTCGACCCGCAGCGCTTTTCCGGCACTGTGGGACGCCGAAGCCCGCGGGGGAAGCGTCATCATCGGGTTCTTCAAGGCACCCAAGCAGAACCCCAAGCCGCCCAGGACGCGGACCGTGAACTTCCGCCGGGGTCTCATCCAGCTCGCAGAGACTCTCAGGGAGAAGATCGAGGAGAGGGGCGTTCGCGTCCTGACGCGCCGAACCGTCAGCGCGATCGAGGGACCCTTCGCGACAGGGGCCCGCTGGCGGGTCCGCACCGACGACGGCGGGACCTTCGAGGCCGAGACGATCTTGAGCACGATCGACTCGCCCACGATTTCCCGGCTCCTGGGCGACCGGCTCCCGAAATCGGGGCCGGCACTGGCTGCGATGCAATCCTCCGCGCTTTCGGTCGTCGTGACGGCCTTCTCGGGAACGCCCCTCGAACACGCCCCCAACGGCTTCGGAGCCCTCATTCCGAGGGGCGAGGGCTTCAAGTCGCTCGGAATCCTCTATCCGTCGTCGCTCTTTTCCGGCCGCGGCCCCGAGGGCTCCGTCTTGACGACCGCGTTCCTGGGCGGATCGGTCGAACCCGCGCTTGCCTCCGCTCCCGAGGCCGAGCTGCTGACGATCGCCGAGGAGGAGTCCCGGAGGCTCCACCCCGGCCTCGGCAAGAAGGAACGGTCGTGGCTCTATCGCTGGCCAACGGCGATCCCCCGGATCCCTCTCCACCACCACGTCACCAAGCAACTTCTCGAGGAGGATCTGGCGGAGTTGAATCGCCAGACGGGCGATCCGGCGGCCATCGTCCTGACGGGCCCCTATCGCGACGGCGTGGCGCTCGGGGAGCGGATCCGGCGCGGGGAGGAGATCGGCGAAGCCCTATGAACATCGAAGGCGACCGCCTCGAGACGTTTCTCGCGGGCCGCGTGACCGTCGTTCACGGAGATCTCACGCGGCAATCAGTGGACGCCATCGTCAATGCCGCGAACTCGAGCCTCCTGGGGGGCGGGGGCGTGGACGGCGCCATCCACCACGCTGGCGGCCCCGAGATCCTGGCCGCGTGCCGGGAAATCCGGAGGACCCAGTACCCGCAGGGCCTCCCGACGGGCGAGGCCGTGATCACGACGGGCGGCCAGCTTCCCGCGCGCTTCGTGATCCACACTGTCGGGCCCGTGAAGGGGGCCCACGGAGAGGAAGACCCCGTGTACCTCGCCTCCTGCTACCGAAGGTCGCTCGAGGTCGCCCGGGAGAACGGTCTCCGCTCCATCGCCTTCCCCGCCATTTCGACGGGAATCTTCGGCTATCCCCGCGAGGAAGCCGCTGTCGTCGCCTCGCGAACGATCGCGGAGTTCCTCGCTTCTGACGGCACCATCACCGAAGTCCGGCTCGTCTTCTTCTCACGCAGCGACGCGGAAGCGTTCCTGCAAAACCAGGTCTTTCCGGCCCAGGGCTGAGGAGTCAGGGGCGCGACGGGGGGACCAGAGTCCGCCGATCCGGAGGGCTTTACCTGTGGGCCCGGCCCGGCTGGACCGCCGCGATGAAGGTGAGCTTCGGGTTCAGTTCCTTTGCCCGGTTGAACATCCACTCGCTCTGGAAGAGCACCAGCGGGCGTCCCTCCACATCGAGCAGGCAGGCCGTGCGGCCCGGGTCGTCGAACTTCCTCGGATTGAACCCTTCTCCCTCCACCCACCGCGCCAGCTGGTACGGAAGCCTGATGTAGGAGACATCCGCCCCGTACTCCGCCCGGAGGCGGTACTGGATGACCTCGAACTGCAGGACGCCGACGGCCCCGAGGACCGGGTCTTTCTCGAGCAGGATCGGGTCGTAGAAAACCTGAACCGCCCCCTCGTCCGAGAGCTCCTCGAGGCCCTTCTTCAGTTGCTTCCTGCGCATCGGGTCCTGCAGGACGACTCTCACGAAGTGCTCGGGAGAGAACCTCGGGATCCCCTCGTACTCGAAGTTGCCCGCAGCCTCGACCGCGTGGAGGGAGTCTCCGATCCGGAGCGCTCCGGAATCCCACAGTCCAACAATGTCCCCCGCGTAGGCCTCCTCGATCAACATCCGTTCCTGCGCCATGAACTGGAGCGGCTTGTTGAGCTTCAGGGGCTTTCCCGTCCGCACGTGGCGGACTTCCATTCCTCTCGTGAACTTCCCCGAGACGACGCGGACGAAGGCCACGCGGTCCCGGTGCGAGGGATCCATGTTCGCCTGGATCTTGAAGACGAAGCCAGAGAAGGCATCACGGTGCGGGTCGACCGGACCCGTGGCCGTCGCCCTCGGGAGGGGCCGCGGCGAAAGCTCCAGGAACTTCATCAGAAACGGCTCGACGCCGAAGTCGTTCAACGCGCTTCCGAAGAACACCGGGGTCAGCTCGCCTTCGAGGAAGAGGTCCTGATCGAACGGCAGCCCGGCGGCATCCAGGAGGCCGAGTTCCTCGACGAGCTGCGCGTGGGCCCTCTCGCCGAGTGAGGCGACGAACGCCGGATCATCGAGGGCGGTGATCTCCTCCGCCTGTTTCCTTTCGCCCGTGTTCTCACCGCGCTCGTACCGGTAGAGGCGCCGCGTATTGCGGTCGTAGACACCCTGAAAGTCCGAGCCCGAACCGATCGGCCAGTTGAACGGCACGCACGGGATCCCGAGCACCTTCTCGATCTCGTCCATCAGGTCGAACGGATCCCGTCCGGCCCGGTCGAGCTTGTTCATGAAGGTGATGATGGGGATCTTCCGCATCCTGCAGACCTGGAAGAGCTTGATCGTCTGCGGCTCGACTCCCTTCGCGCTGTCGATCAGCATGACCGCCGCGTCGGCGGCCGCCAGCGTCCGGTAGGTGTCCTCCGAGAAGTCGTTGTGTCCCGGAGTGTCGAGGAGATTGATGTGATGCCCCTCGTAGGCGAACTGCAGGACGCTGGTCGTGATCGAGATCCCGCGCTCGCGCTCGAGCTCCATCCAGTCGCTCGTCGTGTGGCGGCTCTGAGTCTTTCTGAGCTTCACGGCGCCGGCCACGTGGATCGCACCCCCGTAAAGGAGCAGCTTTTCCGTCAGCGTCGTCTTGCCCGCGTCTGGATGCGAGATGATGGCGAACGTCCGCCGCCTCGTGATTTCTTCGACATGGGAATGTGCTGGCAACGTCATGCGTCAGGCCGCGCCGCCCCGAGGCGGCAAGGCGGCAGAATGTAGCATGGAGGCTCGCTTGGGCCCCCGGGTCCGGCCTCGATCGCCCGGAGGCAGATCTTCGCGAGCCCATCAGGAGAGACGACGATGTCGTATCCGTATCAGCCGCCCCCGCCCCCGCGGCACCGTTCTTCGTTCTTCTGGCCCGTCCTTCTCGGCGTCCTTCTCGGGTACATCCTCTTCCAGATCCTCGGCAGCCGGGTGCCCCGCCTCGGACGTCCTCAGAGCGAGCCCAGGCCGGTCACGGCCCGGGGTGATCTGGCAGCCGACGAGAAGGCCACGATTGCGCTCTTCAAGGAATCCGGACCATCCGTCGTCTACATCACGAGCCTCGCGAGGCGGAGCTACGGATGGTTCGACGTGATGGAGGTCCCGCAGGGCACGGGTTCGGGCTTTATCTGGGACCGCGACGGCCACGTCGTCACCAACTTCCACGTGATTCTCAACGCCGATTCCATCAAGGTGACCCTCTCGAGCCACTCCACTCTCCCGGCCGCCTTCGTGGGTGGGGCCCCGGACAAGGACTTGGCGGTCCTGAAGATCGGCGCGCCGGCCGACAAGCTCCGGCCGATCCAGGTCGGAACCAGCAAGGATCTCCAGGTCGGCCAGAAGGTCTTCGCGATCGGCAATCCGTTCGGGCTCGATCAGACGCTCACCACTGGGATCGTCAGCGCGCTCGGCCGCACGATCGACTCGGTCACCAATCGCAAGATCGAGGGGGTCATCCAGACGGACGCGGCGATCAACCCCGGCAATTCGGGCGGACCTCTTCTCGACAGCGCGGGGCGCCTCATCGGCGTCAACACCGCCATTGCGAGCCCCACGGGCTCGAGCGCGGGGATCGGATTCGCCGTACCCGTCGACACGGTCAACCAGGTCGTCCCTCAGCTCATCCAGCACGGCCGCGTCATCCGGCCCCAGCTCGGCGTCGTCCTGGCGGAAGACAGAGTGGCCCGGAGGCTCGGCGTGGAAGGAGCCCTGGTCCTTCGCGTCCAGCCGGGCAGCAGCGCGGCCTCGGCCGGACTCCGAGGGACCGACCGCGACGAGAACGGCGACATCCTGCTCGGAGACGTCATTCAGGCGGTGGATGACGGAAAGATCGACTCCTCGGACGACCTGATCGCCGCTCTGGAGAAGCGAAAGGCCGGCGATACCGTCAGCGTGACGATCCTCCGCGGAGGGAAGACCCTCACCGTGAACATCACGCTGCAGGAATCACGCTGAGGCAGCCGGGCGCCCGCGTCCGGGCAGGACGATCATGGCGACCCCGGCCAGGAGAATCGCGGCCCCCGCCACGAAGGCCAGGCGGAGCCGGGCGCCCTCGAAGAGAAAGGCCCAGAGGTTCGCCAGGGGCGGGTTGAGAAAGACGAAGGCCGCCGTCTCGCCCGCCGGGAGCCTCTTCAGCGCCCACAGAAACGAGGCGTACGCGAGAAGCGTGCAGGGCACCGCGAGATACAGAGCCGAAAGGAGCGCGGCCGGACTCTCGAGGAGGGCCCTGACGGTGGACGGCCGGGCCAGGACCAAGACTGGCAGGCAACCGGCGAGGAGCAGGGCATACGTGCCGTCGAAGGGGTCGCTCTCCTTGGGAAGGGTCCTTCCGATCACCGTGTAGACGGCCCAGCTCAGCGGCGCCAGCGCGAGGATCAGGGCGCTCGAAAGGTACGGCCAGGTGACTTCCTTGTCGGTGCCGAAGCGAACCACGATGAAAAGGCCCGCCATCGCCAGGAGGAGACCTCCGACCTTGCGGATACCGAACGGCTCACCGAGGAAGACCCGCGCCAGGACCGCCGTGAAGACGGGGTTGAGGGCAATGATCAGAGACGCCGTTCCGGAGGGCACCGTCTTGAGCCCGTGGAAAAACGCGAGGTTGTAAGCCGGGACCGCGAGCAGCCCCATGAGAACGAGCGTCTTCCACGCCTTGCCCGGGATCCGGAGCGGACGCCGCCACCAGAGAAGAAGGGCGGCCCCGAGGAGGACGGGAACGAATCGGGCGGCCAGGGAGTCGGTCAGCCCGAGATGCTGACGGAGCTTCGCCGCCGCGAGGAACGAGAAGGACCAGACGAGAAACGTGGCGATGAGAGCGAGGTAGGCCACTCTAGGGAGGCCGAGTATGCCAAAGATCCTGGGGACAACCCCGTCAAGAGCGCCGCCTCGCGACCTGATGAATCCCCGCCGGGCGTCCTTCGGCGCGGCCCACGATAGGACTTGCTCCAGCAGACGAACGGACAGGGCAGCGGAGGCGGTACCATCCGCCCGACGAGGAGATCCTTCATGTTGACGTCAAAACGCCTCACCGCCGCCCTTGCCCTCCTGCTGGCGACGGCCGCGCACTCCCAGGAAAAGAAACCGGTCACGGTCGACGACCTCTGGTCGATGAGCCGGGTGGGCGCCCCGAGCCTCTCGGAGGATGGCTCGAAGATGCTCTACACGATCTCGACCTACGATCCGGAGGAAAACCGCCTCAACGCGGATATCTGGGAAATGAAGCTCCCGTCCGGGACGCCGCGGCGGATCACGACGAACCCGGCTTCCGACTCCTCGCCCGTCGTGAGCCCCGACGGCGCGTACGTGGCCTTCGTGTCCAAGCGCGAGAAGGACAAGGCGGCGCAGCTCTACCGGATCTCTCTCTCGGGCGGGGAGGCCGAGCGGTTGACCGACATGCCGCTCGGTGTCTCGAACCCGAAGTGGTTTCCCGATGGGAAGCGCATGGCCTTCGTCGCACCGACACTCGCGGGAAAGAAGTCGCTCGATGACGTCAGGAAGGCCCTCGAAGAGCGCGAGAAGAGCAAGGTGAAGGCCCTCTCGACGGAAGACCGGCTCTTCCGCTTCTGGGACCGCTTCCTTCTTCCCGACGAGTTCCCGCACATCTTCGTCGTCGACGTCGAGACGAAGACCGTCACCGACCTGATGCCCGAGTCGAGGCGGTACTTCAACCTCCAGGACGGATCCGGCTCGTACGACATCTCGCCGGATGGCTCCTCGATCGTTTTTGCCGCCAACAGCACCGAGCCGCCGTACAAGGAGCTCAACTCCGATCTCTTCGCCGTTTCGACGAAGGGCGGCACGATCAAGAACCTCACGGCGGACAACCCGGCGTCGGACGGCGACCCCGTCTTCTCGCCGGATGGGAAATGGGTCGCCTACGGGCGCGAGACGAAGGCCGATGGATGGCCCGACCGCGCGCGTCTCGCGCTCCTCGACGTGACCAGCGGCAAGACAAGGGTCCTGACCGAGGAGTGGGACAACGTTCCCGAAGGCTGGGCCTTCACCGCGGATGGCAAGACTCTCGTGTTTCACTCCGAGGTCCGCGCGCGGACCGGCATCTACTCGATGCCGGTTGCGGGCGGGACGCCGAAGGAGATCCTGAGGGGCGGATGGACCTCGAATCTCGCCGTTTCCCCTTCCGGCACCGTGTACTTCCTCATGAGCACGCTCTCGCGGCCGAACGAGGTTCACTCGATCAAGCTCGACGGGAGCGGGCTTGCCGCCGTCACCCATGAGAACGACGAAAAGGTCGCGAAGATCGCATGGGGGGACGTCCAGGACATCACATTCAAGGGAGCAGGGGACAGGCCGATCCAGATGTTCGTTGTGACCCCGCCCGGCTTCGACGCCAAGAAGAAGTACCCGCTCGTCCACCTCGTGCATGGCGGGCCGGTCGGGACGTTCGGAGATCAGTTCCACCTCCGCTGGAACGCCCAGGCTTTTGCCGCTCCCGGCTATGTCGTGGCGGCGGTGAACTTCCACGGCTCCTCGAGCTTCGGACAAGCCTTCGTCGAGTCGATCTTGGGCGCTCATCCCGACAAGCCCTCGCAGGACATCCTGAAGGCAACGGACTACTTGGTCTCCCAGGGATACGTGGACCCGAAGCGTCTGGCGGCCGCGGGGGGCTCTTACGGCGGCTTTCTCGTCAACTGGCTGGCGGGAGCCACGAACCGGTTCTCGGCCCTCGTCTCTCACGCGGGTGTCTACAGCCTGCTGGGCCAGTCGGCCTCGGACTCCTCGTACGGGCGGCAGCACTCTTACGGCGGGTACCCGTTCAGCAATCTCGCCAACATCGAGCGGTGGAGCCCCAATCGTCAAGCCAAGAACTTCCAGACGCCCATGCTGATCCTGCACGGAGAGAAGGACTACCGGGTGCCCGTGACCCAGGGACTCGAGATCTATGGCGTGCTGAAGGCCAAGGGAGTTCCCGCCCGGCTGGTCTACTACCCGGACGAGAATCACTGGATCGTGAAGGGGGCCAATGCGAAACACTGGTACGGAGAAGTCCTTGGCTGGCTTGGCCGGTACCTGAAGTGACCGGGCGGAAGGCCCGGTGCTAAGCTGACAGCCGTGACCACAGCCAACACAGCCACCGCGCCTCGAGTGTCCGTCCGCGGGCGGACAATGCCCCCGTCGCCGATCCGGAAGCTCGCCCCCCTCGCCAACGCGGCGAAGAGCCGCGGCGTCAAGGTCTACCACCTCAACATCGGTCAGCCCGACCTGGAAACCCCGGAACCGATCCGTGCCAGGCTGTCGACGATCACGGAGAAGACATACGCCTACTCACCCTCGGAAGGAACGCCCGAGTACCTCGATTCCCTGCGCCAGTACTACCACAAGCGCGGGATCGACCTGAAACCAGGTCAGATCATCGCCACGACGGGCGGGAGCGAGGCGGTCCAGTTCGCCCTCATGGCGGTCGGGGACCCCGGCGACGAGGTGATGGTCGTCGAACCCTTCTACACGAACTACCGGAGCTTCGCCGCCATGGCCGGGATGAAGCTCAACACCCTGACCGCCCACGGTGACGACGGGTTCCACGCGCCTCCCCTCTCCGTGTGGGAAAAGGCCCTGACGGAAAAAACCCGGGCCGTCCTCCTGTGCAATCCGAGTAATCCGACGGGCACCGTCTTCTCCCGTGAGGAGGTCGTCATGGTCGCGCAGTTCTGCCGCGATCACGGCCTCTTCCTCATTTCCGACGAGGTCTACCGCGAGTTCGTTTACGACGGCCGCGAGGCCACGAGCGCCCTCAACCTCGCCGGGTTCGAGGAAATCGTCATCGTGGTCGACAGCCTCTCCAAGCGCTACAGCGCCTGCGGCATCCGGCTCGGTAGCATCGCCAGCCGCAACAGCGAGGTCATGGACACGATGAACCGTCTCGCCATGGGACGGCTCTCGCCGCCCGGCCTCGCCCAGCGGATCGCTCCCGGCGCTCTCCTTCTCGGACCCGAGTACACGGAGGGAGTCGTCACGGAGTACCAGAAGCGCCGCGACATCCTGTGCGAGGGGCTCGGCAAGATCCCCGGGGTCTTCGTCCGCAAGCCCGAGGGCGCCTTCTACATGGTGGTGAGGCTGCCGATCGAGGACAGCGAGGACTTCGCTGCGTGGCTCTTGACGAGCTTCAGCTACAACGGGTCCACCGTCATGGTCGCTCCGGCCCCTGGCTTTTACGCGACGGAGGGCCTCGGCAAGGACGAGGTGAGGATTGCGTACGTGCTGAAGCAGGACGACCTCGAGGCGTCCATCGACATCCTCGCTCACGCCCTGACCGCGTATCGCCAGGCCCGCGGACTCCCCGCTCTCTGAGCTCCCATCCCATCCTCCCGACCGCATGATCCAGAACATCAAGACGATCAACTTCGATGTCGTGGTGATCGGCGGCGGGCCTGCAGGCGAACGGGCGGCCATCCAGGCCGCCCGTGCTCGTAAGCAGGTCGCCCTGATCGAGAAGGCAAACGTCGTGGGCGGGGCTCGCGTCAACTGGGGGACCATCCCCTCGAAGACGCTGCGCGAGAGTGCCCTCTTCGTTCACGGCTTGACCCGGAACAAGCTCCACGGCATCAAGTGCGAGATCGCCGACGAGATCACGGTCGCGGACTTCATGTACCGCGAGAGGCTCGTCGTCCAGCGCGAGCTCGAAATGATCAACTCGTCGCTCGACAGGTACCGGATCGACGTCTACAAGGGAAGCGGCCGGTTCGTGGATCCCCACACGGTCACCGTTGTCGACGGCGAGGGAAATGAGCTCCGCCGGCTCAGGGGACAGTTCGTGGTGATCGCGACCGGCTCGAGGCCCAACCGCCCCGCGGACGTTCCCTTCGACGGCGAGGCGGTCTTCGACAGCGACGTGATCCTCAGCCTGCCCCGCATGCCGAGGTCGATGACGGTTCTCGGAGCCGGCGTCATCGGGATCGAGTACGCCAGCATCTTCGCCGCCCTCGGTCTCGAGGTAACGCTCGTGGACACGCGGGATCGGCTGCTCCCCTACCTCGACCGGGAAATCGTCTGGATTCTCGAGAGCGAACTCAGACAGCTCGGCGTCGTCGTCACACACAACGATCGCTACGAATCAATCGAGCGCCGCGGCAATGGCGTCTGGTGCAAGACGAAAAAGGGGATGGAGCTCTCGGCTGACGTTCTTCTCTACTGCGTGGGCCGCGATGGAAACACCAGGGACCTGGGCCTCGATACAGTGGGAATCACGCCCGACAAGTACGGCCTGATCCAGGTCAACGAGTTCTTCCAGACCGCCCACTCGCACATCTACGCGGTCGGGGACGTCATCGGGTACCCGGCGCTCGCGAGCACGTCGATGGAACAGGGCCGCCGCTCGATGCGCCACGCCTTCAACCTCCCGGGCCCCGTCGCCCGAACGGACGTCCTCCCCTTCGCCATCTA
Organism: Thermoanaerobaculia bacterium; assembly: GCA_022071945.1. Classification (GTDB taxonomy): domain Bacteria; phylum Acidobacteriota; class Thermoanaerobaculia; order UBA5066; family UBA5066; genus JAJVIN01. The sequence goes on from JAJVIN010000005.1 coordinate 24,084, forward strand.
CTCGATCCCGGAGGTCAGTTACATCGGCGACACCGAGGAGAGCCTCCAGGAAAAAGGCATCCCCTACGTCGCCGGGCGCGGCCAGTACGGCATGAACCCGCGCGGCCAGATCATCGGCGACACCGAGGGAATGCTGAAGCTCCTCTTTGACGCCTCTTCCGCCAAGCTCCTCGGGGCCCACATGGTGGGCATGGGGGCGAGCGAGCTGATCCACATCGGGCAGGCCTATCTGCAGTCGGGCATGACGGCGTTCCAGATCGCGGAGTCGATCTACAACTACCCCACGCTCGCCGATCTCTACCGCCACGCCGCGCTCTCGGCCGCCAACGAGATCAAGAAGCGGGCGGGCAAGGAAGGGTCGTTTCCGCCGTGAGCCGCGTCTCCCTTCTCCCTTGGGGAGATGGGCCGGCGATGTGGGCCTCCTGGCGGTCCTGTCATCGCCAGGTGAGATCTCAGCGGCGGGGCGGGAGGCCCTTACCGATCCTTCGCCTTGCCCTCTCCTGAGGCCCCGGGGGAGAGGGCCCCCCCGGGGACGAATCCCTGGGGCACGGAGCAACGCCCCCGGCGAGGCTCCGGTGAGCCTTACAGCCTGAGGTGCTTGAAGGCCCTGGCCTTCTCGCCGCTGTAGGTCGCGACGATCTGGCCGTGGCCGTAGAGCTTGTACTTGTAGGTCACGAGCCCATCAAGCCCAACCGGACCGCGCGCGTGGATCTTGCTCGTCGAGATCCCGACTTCCGCCCCCAGGCCGTAGCGGTAGCCGTCCGCGAAGCGCGTGGAGGCATTGTGGTAGACGCCCGCGGAGTCCACCTCGTCCAGGAACCGCCGGGCCGAGTCGCGATCCTCGGTGACGATCGTGTCGGTGTGCCCAGACCCGTACGTGTTGATGTGGTCGATCGCCTCGTCGAGGCTCTCGACGATCTTCACCGAAACGACGGGACCGCTGTACTCGGTCTTCCAGTCCTCCTCGGACGCCTCCTTCAAGGGAAACCCGGCCGCCATCTCGCGAGCTTCTTCGCAGGCTCGGACTTCGACGTCCCGTTTCAGCAGCTCTCCGAGAAGGGGCCGCAGGACGTCCGGGGCCGCGGCGTGATGCACGAGGATCGTCTCGGCCGCGTTGCAGGCGGCCGGGTACTGGAGCTTGGCATCGAGGCAGATCGAGACCGCCATCTCGGGACTGGCGGAGGCGTCGACGTAGACGTGGCAGATCCCCTCTGCATGTCCGAGCACCGGGATCCGTGTGTGGTTCTGGATGTACCTCACGAGCTCGTTCGACCCGCGCGGGATGACGAGATCGATGATGCCGTCCATTTCGAGCAGCGCGTCGACCTCCGCGCGAGCCGTCACCGAGGAGATGACCTCCGCCGGAATCGCGGGGGTGTCCGCGAGCGCGCGATGGAGAGACCGGATGATCTCGGAAGTGGTCCTGGCGGCTTCCCGGCCGCCCTTGAGGATGACGGCGTTCCCTGACTTCAGGGCCAGGGCGCTGATCTGGGTCACGGCATCGGGCCGGGACTCGAAGATGATGGCGAGAAGGCCGAGCGGACACGTGACTCGATCCAGCTCCAGACCGTCGTCGAGAAGCGTCTTCTCGACGATGCGGTTCGCCGGATCGGGAAGAGCGGCGACCGCGCGCACTCCTTCCGCCATCGCCTCGAGCTTGGCCTCGTCGAGCTTCAGCCGGTCGAGAAGAGAACGAGAGAGGCGGCCGGCTTGCATCTCCACGGTGGCGTCGGAGACGTCCTGGCGGTTGGCCGCGAGGATGACCTCCTGATCGGCGAGTATCCGGTCCGCGATGCGCAGGAGGGCCTCGTTTTTTGCTGCCGTCCCGAGGGCCGAGAGGCGCCGCTGCGCCTTCTTCGCGGAGAGGGCGATGACACGGATATCCGGGGAATCCGGTGCCTTCGTTGTCATGACGTGGCCTCCTCGGGGTCGAGGACGACGATTTCGTTACGAGTCACGAGGGCGTCGAGGTTCTTCTTCCCGAGCACGGCCTTCACCTCGTCCGACTGCATTCCGAGGACCTTCCGTGTCTCGCCGCTCCCGTAGTTGACCTGACCTCGGGCGAAAAGCCGTCCCCAGCGATCCCGGATCTCGACGACGTCTCCGCGCCCCCACTCTCCCGAGATCTCGGTGATGCCCGCGGGCAACAGGGAGGCCTTTCGCTCGATGATCGCCTGCCGGGCCCCATCGTTGACCGTCACGACGCCCGAGACGGTGGCCGCGTAGGCAATCCAGCGGCGCTTGCCATCCAGGGAACGGAGAGGCAGGAACACCGTCCCGACCTCCTCTCCCGAGAGGACCCGATCGAGCACTCCGGCCTCGCGCCCGCTGGCGATGACGGTGATCGCTCCGGAGCGGGTCGCGATCCCGGCGGCCTCGAGCTTGGTCTTCATCCCGCCCCGCCCGCGGCTGCTCCCGCCCTCGGCGTAGGCCAGGACATCGGGGGTCACCTTCTCGACGACGGAGAGGCGCCGGGCGTCGTGCATCTTCGACGGGTTTGCCGTGTAGAGACCGTCGACGTCCGTGAGCAGAACGAGGAGGTCCGCCTCCATCTTGCTGGCAACGAGCGCCGAGAGCTTGTCGTTGTCCCCGAAGACCCGGGGGGACCCTTCGGGGTTCTCGAGCTCCACGGTCGACACGACGTCGTTCTCGTTGAGGATGGGCACCGCCTTCAGTTCCAGGAGCCGGTTGAGCGTGGCGCGCAGGTTGAGGTACCGGGTCCGGCTGGAAAAGTCCTCTTCGACGAGCAAGACCTGCGCGGCGACGAGACCCATCCGTCCAAAGGCCTCCTGGTAGACGGCCATGAGCCGGCCCTGGCCGGCGGCGGCGCAGGCCTGCTTGGTCACCAGTTCCTTCGATTTGGCCGGCAGTCCGAGGGCCTGACGGCCGAGGCCGACGGCCCCCGATGAGACGAGGAGGACCTCGCGGCCTTCCTTGACATTGCCGGCCACGGATTCGATCAGGCCGTACAGACGTCCGAGCGCGAGGGCTCCATCCTCGCGCATGACGACGTTGGTGCCGACCTTGACGACGACCCGCCGGGCCGAGTGGATCCGGTCCCTGACGGCTTCAGGTAAGAGCTGCACCCCGCGATCTTACCGGTCTCCCCTTCTTTCGCGCGGGTTCGAGACCGGTCTCGGACCGCGCTTTCAGCGAGTGATCTTGGCGATCCTCGTCGCCATGAAGGCAGCGGACCCCCGCTGACCCGTCACCTGGACGCGATCTCCGACAGCCGGAGAGCCGACGATTTCCGTCCGGCGGGACACCATCACCCTCACGCTGTCGACCATCCAAACCGACGATTCGATCGACTTGACCGTCCCCTCGAACGAGACTTCCACCGTGGGGGGCCCCTGCTCGAGCTTCGTGATCGAGGTGGCGATCAAGGCTCCGGAGGCCACATTCCCCTCGACGTCGACCCAGTCCCCGACCCTCGGGTTGCCCGTGATCCTCGTCTCGCGGGTCACCTTCACCTCTTGCTCGAGGGCCTCGAACGGCCGGACCTTCCAGAGCGTGTCGGTGATCGAAGTGACGACACCCCGGAATCGGAGAGTGACGGGAACGTCCGAGAGCTTGATGATCGTGACGGCAACCAGGTTCCCGGCCGAGTCACGCTGCGCAATGACGTTGACGCGGTCCCCGGCCCTGGGTTCGCCGGCGATTCGCGTCTGCGCCGTCACCAGGACCGTGACCTCGCGCCCCTCGGCCGTCCTGATGACCCATGACGTCGTCCCGATCGACACGACCGAGCCGATGACGGTTTCGGTCGGCTGCGGAGCCTCCATCATCTTCATGACGCGAAGGGCATACAGGGACTGGTCCTTGGGAGTCGCCGTGACCGTGACTTCGTCCTTGACCTTGATGTCCGAGAGGCCCTTGACACCCGTCCCCTCGCGGGGTCCTCCGAAGGCGGTCTTGGCGTCCACCGAGATCTTCCAACCCAGAACGGTCAGCGAGTTGCCGGCCACGTCGACGGCCTCGACACCCCCGCGCACAGTGGCAACGGCAGAGTCCTGCATGACGAAGACAGTCTCCGCCTTGACCATGCCCCCTGACTGCGTCGCAGGGTCTTTCAAGAGCGCCATGACGCGCTGGCCGACGCGAACCTCGGCGAGGGCCGCCCCGCCCTCGGCGGCGACGATGCGGGCCCCGTTGATGTCGAACGAGATCAGCCCGTTCAGGAGGGAGACGATCGGCCCGCCCCCGGCAAAGGGGATGTTCACGCCCGTGATGGTCCCCTCGACCATCGACACGTTCCTCATGATGTCCGGAATTCCGGGGCTCGTCCCGGATCCACCCCCGGCGCGGCTGACCGGAGCGCCTTCCTGGACTCCACCCTGCTGCGACAGCGCCGGAAGGGCCAGAGCCGCTGCGATGGCGGCCGCGGCCACGAAGATCTCAACCCACTGTTTCCGAGTCATTTTCGACCTCCGACCATCCTGGAAAGTGCCGGTTTTTCGGCCAAGGGCTCCGGGAGCGGGCTCTCACCGAAGGTTTTCTTCCCTGGAAGTGCGTCCACACGGGAGTTTCTTTCGCGAAGCCGGTCCGGAGTTTCTTCCGCGAGGAGAAGGGCGGCGGCCGCTACCACGAGATATCGAAGCTACAGGAGTCGTCGCCGAAGCAGTGGCATGCCGCCTCCTGGATCCGGATGGGTCCGGGGGCGTGCATGAGGCGCAGGGCCTCTTCGTAGTAACCCATCCCGGCCAGACAGAAGACCCTCGAGTAGGCGGTGTACCCGTCGATTCGGATGCGTCCCGACCGCTCGGACTTCCGCTCGTAGGTCGAGCGGCCAAAATTCTGGAACTGATGGTGCAGGACCGTCATCCGTTCGAAGAACCGGTGGGGCTCGACCGAGACGAACGCCTTGTAGACGCCGCCGAGGTTGAGGGCGGCCGAATAGCGGCCGAGGTCCCGGTAGACATCTTCCTCGGGGCGCCCTGAAGCCGTGGCAATGGCCCGGTCGATCTCCACGACGAGACCGAAAGTCACCCAGTCCGTTGCCAGGACGGTCTGGCCCAGTAGGTGGGCTGCCGCCGGAGAAAGGTGCTCAACCAGGGAGTTCGTCGATAGCCCGGCATGGTTCGAGGCCCAGTTCAGATGCGCCCGCAGCATCGTTCCCTTGACCTTGGCCGTATCCTCGAAACGCTCTGTGACCGTCATTCGTTCCCCGTACCTCACAGTTTATTCCGGCCCGCCGCCGCCGGAGGCCCCGGCCGCGGGGAGAAGGGGTGACGTGAGAAGAAAGATGGGGACGGCCAGAACGGCCAGACCCGCGCCGCAGAGAAACGCCGCCCGAAAACCGTGATGCTCGACGAGGAACCCCGTCACGAGCGATCCGAGCGCGATTCCCGAGTCGAAGGCCCACAGGAGCGAACCGAAGGTTGCCGCCCGGCGCTCGGGTGGTGTGCGCCCCAGAAGGAAGGCGGCAAATCCCGGATACGCCCCCCCGAATCCGGCCCCCATGACGAGGGCGCCCAGAACCAGAAGGAATTGCGTCTTTGCAAGCGCGAGACAGAGGAGGGCGGGCGGGATCAGCAAGAGGCACGGCAAGAGCAGCGCTCTCGGTCCGATCCTGTCCCCCGTCCGCGCCAGCAGAAGCCGGAAGACCAGGACGGCGCTCGCGAACACCGTGAAGAAGAGCGTCGAGGGCACGATCTTCCGCTCGATCGACATCAGGGCCACGTAGCTCATGATCCCGCCATACCCAAAGGAGACGGGAAGGAAGGCGAGGGACACCGCCATCACCCTCCACGGGAGAACCTGCCCGAGCCCGGAGACCCGAGGTGCCCTGGCGCCGGGATCCCGTTCGAGCCGAGAGGCCAGGAGGGCCATGGATGCGGACAGCGCCGCCATCCCGAGACAGACCTCGAACCAGCCGGCACGGTGAAAGATCCATAGGCCCACGGCTGGCGCGACAGAGGCCGCGATCGTGGACGCCATTCCCCAGTACGCGATGCCCTCCGTCCGGCGACTGGCCGGGATGACGTCCGAGATCAGGGCGCCGCTGGAAGCGAGAAGGCCGGACCAGAAGACGCCATGCACGGCGGCCACCGCGAGCAGGAGAGGCAACTGCCGGACGACCCCGTACAGCAAGGAGAACACGATGAAAAACACGGAACCCGCGACGAGCACCCGGCGGCGGCCCAGGGCATCGGCAAGGGAACCCGTCACCGGCGCCGAGAAGGCGCAGGCCATCGTGTAGAAAGAGAGGAAGAGGCCCGCCTCGGCCTTCGACCGGCCGAGCTCGAGGATCCGAAACGGAATGACGGGGAAGAGCTGGAAGGCGGAGAAGAAGGTGATGAATCCGAAGACCCACAGCCTTCCGAACTGGCCGGTGAAGAGCCGCGCCCCCATCCTCAGCGCAGCTTCAAGGTCGCGAGCGCCCCGAGGGCCAGAAGCCCGGAAATGATCCAGAGCCGCACCACGACCTTCGTCTCGGCCAGCCCCAGATGCTGCATCCGGTGATGGAGGGGAGCGCGGTGGAAGATTCGCCGGCCCAGCCACTTCACCCCGATCTTGTCCTGGATTTGCGAGGAGAGGGCTTCCGCCACGAAGAGCCCCCCCAGGATGAGGAACAGCGCCTCCTGCTTCAGGAGCACGCACCCGACGGCCATGCTTCCGCCAATCGCCAGGGCCCCCGTATCCCCCATGAAGATCTGGGCCGGGTAGGCGTTGAACCAGAGGAATCCGATCCCCGCGCCCGCGAAGGCCGAGCAGAACACCGCGAGCTCGCCGGCTCCCGAGAGGAACGGGTAGAAGAGGTAGCGTGCCCAGATCGCGTTCCCCAAAAGGTACGCGAACACCCCCAGGACGAGAAGAACGAAGACCGAGGGGACGATCGCGAGACCATCCATCCCATCGGTGATGTTCACGGAGTTGCTGACGAGGAGCACGAACAGGAGAACGAACGGGATGAAGAGCCAGGGGCTGTCGACGAGGGCGGTCTTCACGAACGGGACGTAGATCCGAAACCTCTCCGCGAGCGGGAGAGGGGAAAGGGGGCTCGCGAGGATTCCCACGAAGAGGACCGCGAAGGCGGTCTGGAGGAAGAGCTTTCCCGCCTCGCTGAGTCCCTTGTCTCCCGACCGGGCGCGCATCTTGGCGCGATCGTCGAGAAAGCCGATCCAGGCGAACCAGAGCATTCCCGCGAGCATCAGCAGGAGATAGAGGCTCGACAGGTTGCACCAGATGAGGCACGACGCCAGGACGGCCGGGATGACGACCGCGCCGCCCATGATGGGGGTTCCCGCCTTGTCGAGGGCCGACGCGATGCCGGTTTGCCGGAGCTGATCGACGAACTGGCGGCGCTGCAGGTACCAGATGACGCGCGGCGTGACCCACAGCACGAGGAGCGTGGCCGTGAGGGCCGCCGCGATCGAGCGGGCCGAGAGGTACTCCACGAGCCTCAGGAACGAGAGCGCCGGGATGTCGGGATGGAGGAGCTTCCCGAGAGCGTAGATCATCGCGCGTCTCCCTGCCGTCTCGCGACCGACTCGAGGAGCTTCTTGTAATTCGCCTTGAGCTCGAACTGGGGAACGAAGTCGGTCGAGATCAAGGGAAAGGCCGCAAGACTCGTCTCCAGGCGGGAGAGGTCGGTCACCTTGCCTCTCTCGACCAATGTGATGATGCCCTTCAGCGCCGCCGAGCGGACCTTCCAGTACTCCCGTTCGCGCATGGCCAGGAGCACGGGGAGCGCGTCCTCTTCACCGCCGATCTGGCCGAGGGCCTCGGCACAGGCACCCGCCGCCTCGATGTCGCGGTCCTCCACACCTTTCGAGAGGGCCGCGATGAACTCGGCCTTCCTCGTCAGGCGGGGTCCGAACCGGGCCACGACTCGCGCCGCCTCACACCGCACCTCGTAGTAAGGATCGCGGAACGCCGTCAGGAGCGTCTCTTCGACCGCCGGGTCGACCACGCCCAGACGCCCCAGGGCGGTGAGGGCGTTCCTCCTGATGAACCCGACCTCCGCAAAGTCGCCACCGAAGAGGCGCTCGAGAAGCGGGGCGGGGGTGCGATTCGACAGGAGAGCGACGATCAGCGGGACCTTGTCCGTCGCGCCGAGAAGTCCCAGGAGCTTCACGCCCAAATTGCGGTCCTCCCAGCCGGGACTCACCAGCAAGGATGCGGCACGGCTCCTGTAATACTGCAGCTCGGCCGCGTCCGGGATGACGGAATGGGGCTTGTAGTGCTTTCCCGATTTTCTGACGGCGGCTTCAAGCCGGGACAGGAGAGCGGTATTCGACGGGAGCGTCATCTCGAGCGGTTCCTCCGCGACGGGGTGAGGAACCGGCTCGGGACCTTCGCCGCGAATGGCACGCGAGATGACACCGAGCGCGTCGGGCCGGTGGAACCGGGCGGCGGCCCGGGCCATCCGGGAGAGGCGGTCCCCATCGAACGCGAGATCGACGAGCCGGCCCGCCAGAAGACTCCCATCGATGCGCTCGATGACGTGCCCGTCCTCGACCACCGTCTCCTCATAGAGGACCTCGGCTCCCTCCGCCCGCTGCATCGCCCGCGCATTGGCCACCTGGTGATCTCCCGGGAGATTCGCCTTCGGGATGACGAGCGCGGGCAGCCCCGCGCGGGCCAGCTCGTTGAGGGTCCCGGCCCCCGCCCGGACGACGCAGAGATCCGCGAGGGCATAGAGGCACTCGATGTTGTGAAAGTAGGGCCGGGCCACATAGAAGGAATTGATGAGCTCCCGTTCCTCCTCTGTGTAGAGCTGTTGGAGGCGGCCTTGCGTGTCCGCCGAGGCGTCGTAACGGCCAGCGGTGGAGAGACCGGTGCCGTGCACGACGAAGAGGCGATCCCGGTGCGGAATGAGATCTCTCAAGGCGTCGACGAGACCCCGGTTGAGCGTTCGGGCGCCCTGGGAACCGCCGAAGGCGAAGACCACGGTGCGCCCCTCGGGAATCCTGAAATCGAGCCGCGCCCGGGCGGTCTCCCGGTCGATGCTCCCGATCCGCTCGCGGAGGGGGTAGCCGGAGAGGAGACCGTTTCCAGGAAAGTACTCGAGCGTCTCGGGAAACGTGACAAAAACACGCTCGGCCAACCGGCCCGCCACCTGGTTCAGCTTACCGGGGACGGCGTTTTGCTCCTGCAAGAAGACCGGGGCCCGGCACAGGCGCAGCCGTTTCAGGATCTCGGCGGCGAAGACCACCGGCGCGGCCACGAACCCGCCCGTTCCGACGATCGCCGTCGGCCGGAAGCGCATCAGGATGACGGCCGCCTGCAGAATCCCGATTCCCAGGTCGACGACGAACTTCAGGAGGGCCGCGGACGGCCGCAGACCTGGAAAGCCCGACGCCCGGACGAACTTCAACGGAAGCCCCTCGCGAACGACGACGTGTTCCTCGGCGCGGCCCTTGACGCCCACGTAGAGCACGGCCGCGCCCGGCTTGGCGAGGGCGGCCCCGATGGCGAGCGCCGGATTCACGTGACCGGCCGTTCCACCGCCTGTGAGGAGGATCCTGTCGAGCAGAGACACGGTGAAGGAGTCCTACCGGGCCGGCGTTGTGGAGATCGCGCGCCCTGGCCCGGCAAGGCCCGAAGGATATCGCACGGCGCTCCCGTAAACTGACGGGGTGAGCTACGCCTCACGTTTCGCCCTCTTCATCCTCACAGTTCTCTCTGTCTGGACTCTCTTTCACATCTACCTGTTCAGCCGGGCCTTTTCCATCCCGGCCGTCGACTCGACGATCCCGCCCCTTTACCGCTGGCTTCTCTTCTCCCTTCTCTGGCTGAGCTACCCGCTCGGCCGCGTGCTGGCACGCGTCGCTGGCGGGCCCGTGGCCACCGGCGTGGAGTTCTTCGGGGCCGTGTGGATGGGCGTTCTCTTCCTCGGGTGCTCCCTGTTGCTGATCGCGGATCTCGCGACCGGCTTCGGCAGACTCTTCCCCTCGCTCACCGTCCCGGCGCGTGCCGGTACACTCTCGCTCGCCGGGCTCCTGTCGGTCGTGGCGGCGCTCTTGGCCCTCCGGGGTCCCCGAATCGTGAACTACGAGGTCCAGCTTCCCGGTCTTCCCCCCGAGCACGACGGGTTCACGGCCGCCCAGATCTCGGACCTGCACCTGGGTACTCTCCTCGGCGAGAAGTGGCTGGCGAGGCGAGTCGCCGAGGTGGCCGCCCTCTCGCCCGACGTCGTCTTCGTGACCGGAGACCTCATCGACAGCGAAACGGGCCCGGTCGAACCGCTCGTGCCCGTCTTGCGCCGGCTCCAGGCGCCGAAGGGTGTCTACGGCGTCACGGGGAACCACGAGTACTACGCCGGCCTTTCGGGGTCCCTCGCGCTCTACGAGGCCGCCGGAATCCGCGCTCTGAGGGACGAGTCCCTCGAGATCCTCCCGGGTCTCCACCTGGCCGGGGTGGACGACTTGACCGCGAGACGTCAGCTGGGGCTCGACGGCATGCCGGTGAGAAAGGCGCTCGGCGCGATCCCCAGCGGGGCGGCGTGCATCCTGCTCTCTCACTCGCCCCTCGCCGTCAAGGAGGCCGCGAAGCTCGGAGCCGGCCTCATGCTCTCCGGCCACACTCACGGCGGGCAACTCTGGCCGTTCAACCACCTGGCCGCCATCGCCTATCCCCACCAGGCGGGACGGTACGAGATCGGCCCGATGAGCCTGATCGTGACCCGCGGGACCGGCACCTGGGGGCCGCCGATGAGGCTCTTCCTGCCCTCCGAGATCGTCCTTTTGACCCTGCGAGCCCCCGTGAAGACCCGCTGAGGGGGACTTGCGGGGCGGGGGGAGAATGGAGAGCATTCGATCTCCCCGGACCGGCACGGCCTGAAGCCCTGGCCCCGGCCGGGGAGAAGAAAGGCCTCCTCGTGATCGTCATCCTCCGGTCCGACCTCGAAGAAAACTCGCCCGAGTGCCAGCAGACCCTCAGCTATCTCACGCATCTCTCCGGTCTGGAGGTGCGCCTCCACCAGGTGCGGGGAGCGGAGCAGACCCTGACGGAGATCTACCTGATCGGAAACACCGCCCGGCTCGCGGCCGACGAAATCCGGGAGCTCCCCGGGGTCGAGCGCGTGATCCGGATCTCGGAGGAGTACCGGATCCTCGGCCGGCACAAGGACGACCGGCGGGTCTCGGGGTTCGAGTACAACGGGGTGACGTTCTCACCCGACAGCCTCAATGTCTTCGCCGGACTCTGCGCCGTGGACAGCCGGGAGAGTGTCGAGTCGATGATGAAGGCGCTCGCGGCCGAAGGACAGGTCTGCACCCGGATGGGGGCCTACAAGCCCAGGAGCAGCCCCTACGCTTTCCAGGGCCACGGCAAGAACTGCCTGCCGTACGTCTTCGAGCTGGCGGGAAAGTACGGGATCCGGGTGATCGCGATGGAGATCACCCACGAGAGCCACCTGGACGAGATCGCCGAGAGCCTGGACGAGACCGGCCACGCGACCGGTGTCCTGGTTCAGATCGGGACCCGGAACATTCAGAACTTCGAGCTCTTGAAGGCAGTCGGGCGGCAGCAAGAGTTCCCGGTTCTGCTCAAGCGCGGATTCGGAATCACGCTCAACGAGTCGCTCAACGCGGCCGAGTACCTTGCCTCGGAGGGGAACTCGAGGGTCATCTTCTGTCTGCGCGGCATGAAGACCCACCTGGGAGACCCGCACAGGAACTTCGTCGATTTCGCCCACGTGAGTGTCCTCAAGCGCCTGACGCGCATGCCGGTCGGGATCGACCCCTCTCACTCGGTCGGCTCGCGCGAGCGGTCCCCGGACGGACTTTCGGACATCATGCACGTGACCGCCCAGGGGGTGATCGCCGGCGCCAATCTCGTGCTCGTCGATTTCCACCCGGACCCGGCGAGAGCCCTCGTCGACGGCCCGCAGGCCCTGCGGCTGGAGGAGCTGCGGTGGTTCCTCGATGACGTCCAGATCGCCCGGAGCGCCTACGAGAATCGGTGCGCCCTGGCACGCCGCGCCTCGTCTCACGGCGGCGTTTGACTTCGCGAGGGGTGCCGTCTAGATTCTCTTAAGAAATGGAAGCTGCGGACCTCTCGAAGTCCATCGAGGTGATCTGCCGTCTGGCGGAGAGGGCGCACGCACGATTCGACAGCGGGAAGTGGCGGGCCTCACCCGGATCCCACGTCGTCCTGTCGAATGGGCAGACAGCCAGTCCCTCGTATCACAACGAGCACCACGTCCGCGCGGTGACCTCCTGCGCCCGGGCCGTCTTCGCGAAGAGGGAATCGAGCGATCCCTTCAACCTGAACGGACAGCTCGCCTGCTGGAACGCCGGCCAAGCCGACGCTTCGATGTCCGTCGACCCGCTCCTCCTGGAGTTCTCGCTCGTCGCCGCCTTCGCCGGCCACGACATCGGGAACATCTCCAGCCCCGGTGCCGTGTCGATCAGCGGCAACAGTGATGAGCACCTCCATTTCCCCGAGGCCGCTCACTATGACTCCTCGACGCTCTACCTCAGGCCGGAGGTCGAGATCCGCAGTGCCGACATCACCGCCCGCATCCTGGACGAGGTGTTGACCGACCCTTCCACGGCCCGGCGGGTTCAGCCGCTGATCCAGCACCTCATCTTGCAGACCGTCTTCCACTTCGAGAAGGTCAGCTCCGATGAGCTCTTCTGGCTTTTCATGCAGACGGTCGACATGGTGGGGTCCTACTTCTTCTCGCCCGTCCCCCGGCGCGTCGCCGTGGCCGGTCTCTTCAACGAGATGCGCGTCCAGAAGCCGGGCACCATCTCGATCTACCCTTTCCTGACGTCCCTCCACTACCGGTTCCAGAGGCTCGTTCCCGACCCGGCCGCGCAGGAAGCGGTCCTGGCGATCTTCGAGACGAACCCCTACGGCCAGACACGCGAGAAGGTCTTCGCGTCCCCGCCCCAGCGTTCCGACCTCCTTGCGCCTCTCCCGTTCGAGGACGCCATCCGGATCCTCCTCGAGGACCACACCCTGGAGCATTCCGCCTGACATCCTTCCCGGGCTCGCGGTTTGTGCGATCCTTTCGCTCATGAAGGCGATCCGAGTCCACGAAAACGGCGGCCCCGAAGTCCTGAAGATCGCGGAATCCCCCCTTCCGATTCCTGGCCCGGGCGAGGCTCGTGTCCGGATCTCGGCGGTGGGAGTGAATTTCATAGAGGTCTACTTCAGGACGGGCGCCTACAAGACGAGCCTGCCCTTCATCCCGGGGGGCGAAGCCGCCGGGGTCGTGGATGCCGTCGGTGAGGGGGTGACGTCCTACTCACCCGGCGATCGCGTGGCCTCCTTCAACTTCGCCGGGTCGTACGCCGATTACGCCGTTGCCCGGGCCGAGAGGCTCGTGAGACTCCCGGATTCCGTCAGCTTCGAGGCCGGCGCCGCCGCCATGATCCAGGGAATGACCGCGCACTACCTCGCGCGCTCGACATACCGCCTCTCGCCCAGCGACACGTGCCTCGTCCACGCCGCGGCGGGAGGGGTCGGTCTCTTCTTGTGCCAGATCGCCCGGATGTCTGGGGCCCGCGTGATCGGGACCGCCTCAACGCCGGAAAAGGCCGCTCTCGCCCGCTCCGCCGGTGCGGAGGACGTCATCCTCTACACCGAAGTGGACTTCGTCGCGGAAGCCAGGCGGCTGACCTCGGGCAAGGGGTTCACGGTCATCTACGACTCGGTCGGAAGGTCGACGTTCGAGAAGGGTCTCGACCTCCTGGTCCCCCGCGGGATGATGGTTCTCTACGGGCAGTCGAGCGGAGCCGTGGCACCGATCGACCCGCAAGTCCTGAACCAGAAAGGATCGATCTTCCTGACCCGGCCGAGCCTCTTTCACTACGCATCGTCAGAGAAAGAGCTGAACGAGCGGGCGGCGGACGTGTTGGGTTGGATCGCCGAAGGCAAGGTCTGGGTCCGCGCCGGGCACCGCTTCCCCCTCGAGGCCGCGGGCGAGGCTCACCAGGCTCTGGAGGCGCGGTCGACCACCGGCAAGATCGTCCTGAACCCCTGAGGAAGACCCCTCACGAGACCCGGGAGGCGGGTTCCGCTTCCGCGACCGCGGAAACCTCGAGGGGGGTCAACGTGAAGGCCACTGTGGTCCCCTCGTCCTTCTTGCTCTCGATCCAGATTCGTCCCCCGTTCTTGACGACCATCTCCTGACAGATCAGCAGGCCGAGGCCGGTGCCCCGCTCTTGTGCCGTCCCCGGAGTGCTGAAAGGCACCTGGCTCGTCAGGAGCCGGGGGAGGTTCTCACTGGGGATCCCCCTGCCGGTGTCGGCGATCCGGACCTCGATCTCGCTTCCGTGATTCGTGGCCGAAACGGCCACCTGTCCGCCACCGGGAGTGAACTTGAGCCCGTTGGAGACGAGATTACGCAGGACGGCGGTCAGCATGTTCTCGTCTGCCTGCACGAGGAGCGACTCGGGGACCTCGTTGAGGAGGCGCACCCCCTTGGCCTCCGCCGTCTCGAGAAAGATCGACAGCACGCCCTCGACCATCGTCCTGAGATCGGCCTCCGACATCACGGGCTCGAATCGGCCCAGCTGCAGCCGTGACCAGTGCAGGAGGTTCTCGAGGAGGTCATGGACGAGCTGGGCGGAACGGTGGATGCGCTCCGCGTAGCGCTTGATGTCCGCGACCGGAGCCGTCTCGGCCCGGCGCAGGAGCTGCCCCGAGAACCCCAGGACGGGCATGAACGGACCGCGCAGGTCGTGGGCGATGATCGAGAGGAACTTGTCCTTTGTCTGGTTGGCCGCCTCGAGCTCCCGGGTGTGCTGCTCCAGCTGGCGGTTCACCTCCCGGAGTTTTCGCGTCAGGTCCCTGAGCCTCAGGTGAGTCGCGAGCCGGGCGAGCACTTCTTCCTTCTGGAAGGGCTTGGTGATGTAGTCGAGCGCGCCCACCGAGAACCCCTCCACCTTCTCGGAGGTCTCCGTGAGGGCTGTCATGAAGATGACGGGGATGTCCCTGGTCTTCGGCGACTCCTTCAGGAGCCGGCATGTCTCGAAGCCCGACAGGCCCGGCATCATGACGTCGAGCAGGATGATGTCGGGAGCGGCCAGGGCGGCGCGTCTGAGGGCTGATTCCCCGTCGCGGGCCGTGAGGATGACGAAGCCGAAGCCGTTGAGGTAGTCGGAGAGGACGCTGAGATTCGTCGGGTTGTCGTCCACGACGAGGAGCTTGTGCCGGGAGGGTTCCAGGTCGCCCAGGAGGCGGCTCTCGCTCGGTTTCATGCGGCGTCTCCGACCAGGGGACTCAGGATCGCGAGGATGCGGGCATCATCGAAGTCCCGCGCGAGCTCGCGCATCTCCCGGCAAAAAACGGAGGACTCCGCGTGTTCCTTCTCGAGACGAGCCGCTTCTTCCTGAAGCGTCCGCATCTCACCGCGCATGGCGAGATCATACAGGCGGCGCAGGTCGCTGGCGGGGGGCGGAACCACGGCCTTTGGTGCTTCAGGAGCCGCCTCGGGTGACGGGCCAGGCTTCTCTTCGTGGATCCAGACGATTCCCATGTGCCGCCGGGCGAGCTCGAGGAGTCTCGCGGAGTCGATGGGCTTTGGCAGGAAGTCGTCGCAGCCGGCCGCGCGGCTCCTGGCCTGGTGTTCGTCGAAGACGCTCGCCGACGTCGCCACGATCGGGAGCCTCGCGGCACCGGGAAGCCGCCTCACGGCCTCAGTTGCCTCGAAACCGGACATCACCGGCATCACGATGTCCATCAACACCATGTCCGGAATGCCGTTCCGGATCTTCTCGACGGCCTCCTGGCCGTTCGCCGCCTCTTCCACCACAAAGCCGAGCGGCTCCAGGATCCTCTCGAGGAGCAGGCGGTTGCTCGGTTCGTCATCGACGACGAGGACCCTCTTGCGCGGGCCCTCGTACCCCGTGATCTCGGCCTGAGGGGCGGCGGACTCTGTCTCGACATCCGAGGCTTCCGCCGAGATCTCGAAGAAAAAGAGGCTTCCCGCGCCGATCCGGCTCGTGACGAGAAGGTCGCCCCCCATTGCCCGGACGAGCCGGCGGCTGATCGCCAGCCCCAGCCCCGTTCCCTCGAAGCGTCGAAGCCGGTCGCCGGCCTGCTCGAAGGGTTCGAAGACTCTCCCGAGTTCGGCTTCGGCGATCCCTGGCCCTGTGTCCTCGACCTCGAAGCGCAGGACCACGCGGGAAGACTCGGCCTCGGGGCAGGCGCTCACGCGGAGCCAGACCGCCCCCTTGTCCGTGAACTTGACGGCATTGCTGAGCAGGTTCATCAAGACCTGTCGCAGCCGGTTCTCGTCCAGGCAGACGGTGCCCGGCAGCGCGGGTTCGGCAACGAACTCGAATCGGAGTCCCTTCTGCTCGGCCCGCATCCGGATCACGCCGCAGAGGGACCAGAGGAACTCCTCGAGGGGGAAGGGCGACATCAGGAGCTCGAGCCGCCTCGCCTCGATCTTCGACAGGTCGAGGATGTCATTGATCAGGGTCAAGAGGTGTTCCCCGCAGTCGCGGATGATCTGGACTCCCTCGAGCTGGTGGGGACTGAGGCCCGAGTCGCCTCCGAGGATCTGCGCGTAGCCCAGGATGCCATTGAGCGGTGTCCGGAGCTCGTGGCTCATGTTCGCCAAGAACTCCGACTTCGCCCGGCTCGCCCCCTCGGCCATGTCCTTGGCTTCCGCCAGCTCCGTGGCTCGCAGGCGAGCCTCTTCCAGGAGCCGTTCGACTTCCCGCCGGGCCCTCTGCCGCTCTTCGGTCAGGAGGATCCGGTGCAGGGCACTCGACAGAAGACTCCGGAGCTGCGCGTAGACCTCCCATTTGCTGTGCTCCACCCCGAGCACCATGTACCCCAGGGGCTTGCCGCCGAAGGACAGGGGCTCGACGAGCCTGAGAGGAACGTCGGGGGAGGTCAAGAGATGCCCGGGCAGGAACTGGAGCGCCGGGAAAGAGGAGCCCTGCTCCTCCGCGCGGATCACCCCGCCCTGGAGGGCGACGACGAGGGTCGAGCGCTCTGGAAAGGTCTCGAGGTTCTCGAGCTGGCCCGCTCCGTCATACAGGACGAGATGGCAGGAATCGATCCCGAGTCCCGGAAGCTCCTCGGCGACCGCCCGTGGCAGCTCGTGGAGATCGACGACCGCTCCGATGGCGTAGTCGAAGCTCTGCAAGGCCGCCTCGACCTTGTCCCGTGTCACGCGCCGGCGGGAGAGGATCGCCGGGATGGACTCCGCCAGGACCACCCGCGCCTCGTGCAGGAGGTCCTCGGCCCTGACGACCTTCTCCTTGTCCTTCAGCATCGCGAGGACCTGGCCCCTCAGCGCCGAGAGAACGTTGTGCCAGATGCCCGTTTCCGCTGAAGTCGACAGGGACGGCTGGATGATCAGCCGGAACCGGGACAAGAAGCCGTAGCGCACAGAGCCCCAGAGCTCATCGAGAAAAGAGCGAGCCAGCTCGGTGGCCGTCTCTTCCGTCAGGAGCTGCGCCTGGTCCCGCCGCTCGCTCTCACCCGCGGGCCACGGCGAGAACTCGGCCACCCTCACAAGCTCCCGGGCGATTCTCTCGACAGTGATCTCCGGAGCGCTCTCTCTCCCGTTTCTCTCCTCGTCCGTAAAACGGTGGGCGGTCACGCCCTCGACGGCCGGGGAGAGACACCCGCAGGAAGCGCGAAGCACAACCTCCGTCGGGACGCGGACTTTCTCCACTCCGCAATCCTTGCGGATCAACCGGAAGAGGAGGGAAGCCGTGGTGCGGCCCGAGTCGAAGAAGGGCTGGCGGACCGTCGTCAGGGGCACGGCCGCGAGCCGCGCCGCCTCGACGTCGTCGAACCCGGCCAGGGCCACGTCCTTCGGAACCCTCACTCCACGGCTCTCGAGCTCTTCCAGGGCACCCAGGGCCATCGAGTCATTGGCCGCCACGAGCGCGGTGAAGGGGAGCTTGACCTCGTCAAGAAGCTGGCGGACGGCACGACGTCCCCCGCCCTCCGAGTAATCGCCCGGCACGACGAGCCGGGCGTCCACGTCGAGCTGATGGGTCTTCAGAGCCATGTGGTAGGCGAGGTAGCGCTCTCTCGACTCGGACTGGTCCGAGGGACCCGAGATGAAGGCAATCGAGGAATGCCCGTGAGACTCGATGAGGTGCGACACGAGGATGTACATGCCCCGGTTGCTGTCTGGAAGGACGACGGAAACGCTCCCCGTATCGACCCCGCAGACGACCGGTCGCGGCGCGAAGCTCTCGCAGAATTTTCTGATGGACTCCGAATCCGATCCCAGCGTGAGGTCTCCGACGATGATGAGACCGTCGAGCGGGGCGCGGCGGGCCAGGTCGAAGAGCCAGCTCGCGCCCGACTCCGCATCCTCGAGGCGTCCTCCGATGAACCAGAGGACGTCGACTCCCGCCTCTTCCGCTTCCGCGGCCACGCCCGAGAGGAAGTAGTTCCCGTACCATCCCCGGACTTCGGCCGACAGGACACCGATCAGGGGCCGCCGCCGGCCCCTGGAGCCATCCGTTAGGGAGACCTCTTCGCTTCTGTCTTCCGCGTTCACGGACGGCCTTTCCTATTTCAGAGGGGGCCAGAAAAAGGCCAGGGCCTCGATGAAGCGGGCGCGCCAGCTCCCCCAGCTGTGCCCCTCGGGAACCTCTCGGTACTGCAACCGGACGTTTCGCGTCTCGAGGGTGGTCCGGATCCGCCGGTTGGTCTCCAGAAGACTCCAGCCCGGACCCTTCAGGTCGTAAAGGCCAATGTCGACATGGAAGGCGACCCGCTCGGGTCCCAGCCGGGCGAGCCGCTTGAGGAGCTTCTCGAACCGGCCTGGGTTCGCTCCCGTCGATTGAGCCCCGCAGAGGCCGAAGACCCCGGGGTTTCGGGCCGCGAGATTGAGGGCCGCGTAGCCCGAGAGAGACACCCCCATGACCCCGCGCGACCCCGCATCCGGCCGTGTCCGGTACTTCTGGTCGATCATCGAGACGAGCTCCATAAGAACGAACTTCTCGAAGCGAGAGAACTTCTCGTCATACTCCTCGTCCCGCTTCACGGGAGGCGCCATCACCAGGATGGCGGGCGAAAGGAGGCCCTTGTGGAGCCCCCAGTCCATCAAGTTTGGCGCCGCGCCCAGCGTGAGGTAATCCTCCCCGTCGAGGAGGAAGAGCACCGGGTATCTCGTTTCGGGGTGCGCCTCGTAACCCGGGGGAAGGTAAACGTGGAGAAGTCTGCGATTCCCGAGCTGCTTGCTGGGGAAGGGAAACCGCTCGACCTTTCCGTGGGGGATGCCGGGATCGGGATCGATGCCCTCCGGTGGAACGTAGCCGGGAGTCCAGAAGTGTGAGTTCGGTCCGTAGCCCCCGAGCATCGTTCTCGGGTTGAGGGGATCGAGGATCCACTCCCGGCCGTCTCGGAAGAACTTGTAGTCCAGGCGCGCGGCGGCGGGCAGGTCGTAGGACCGGTAGGAGAGGTCCGTTCCCTCGATCCGGGTGAGCGAATCGGACGTCCGGTTCCACCCGCTCATGTCGCTCGAAAGGGTCAGGGTCGAAGCCTCGCCCCGGAAGAGGAAGGTGACCCTGTACGACCCGTCGTCTTTGGGCCGAATGATGGGGTGACCGGCCCTCTTCACGCAGTCGACGTACTGGTCAACCGCCTTCCCTCGCTGAGAGTCCGGCAAGGCGGGGAGACTTTCCCGGAAGATCTCGAACGGGACGCACGCCCCCGCGCTGCCCTCCGCGTTCGCCAGGTGCGGCGCGGTGAGAGTCAGGAGCAAAAGGGCCCCGATCAGGGTCTTTCTCTGTGACATCGGTCACGCAAGCTTAAACCCGGCGGGGCCGGTGCGAAGCCTGGAGCCGTGGTTCCAGGCTTTTGGGGGTGAATGACCGAAGCAGCCCGGCACGACCCGTCTGTGTGCCGGGACGTGTACGGCTCCGGTTTCAGAACGACGGCCCAGAGGAAAAGGAGATCAACCAGCCGGTCCTGCCGAGCGGATCGGGACGCAAGGCGCGGGCGACATCGAGCTTGAGGAGGGAGTTCTGGCTGGCACGGGTGAGGCCAAACCTCAGACCGAAACCGACATCGCAGAGCCGGTTGAACCCGTCGGGATCGCCCCACGAGACGCCCGCATCGACGAAGGCGGCTCCGGCCAGCGAAATGAGCTCGAGGATGTCAGAAACGAGCAGGACCCGGGCCTCGACATTCCCGACGACGCGCCCGGTCCCGGCCACGGCGTGGAGCCTGTACCCGCGGAGCCCGGAGAGGGCATCGAGCTCGATCTGGTTCTCGACGTCGAGGTCGAAACCCGCCGTCAGGGCGGTCCGAAACGCGAGAGTGACGGGGGTCGTGATCCGGTACCCCCTGGCCTCCACGGAGAGGAGAGTATTCCTCGGACCTCCTTCTTCGATTCGCGTCTCGGCGGAGGCCGAGAACGTCGAGAACGCGGCCGACTGGATGAGCTCGCCGAAGGACGCCACGGCCCTCAGTCCGAGCGCGCGGCTGGCACCGGCGAGCGGAAGGCCCAGCCCGGCATCGATCCGGAACGAGAGGCCGAGGTTGAAGTCCTCGTCCCTGTCGATCCTGTCGGCCTGCCTTCGCACGATCCAGTCCCTGACCTCACGCTCGTAGCCGAGCCAGAGGAAGAAGAAGCGGCGATGATCCGCGGGCTCGAGCGTTCCGTTCTGGTCGAGGCTCAGCAAGGTGTCGTTCCAGTCGACCTGAAAGTGGAGGCGCTGGGCGACAGCGCCCGCAAGACCGATGAGCTTCCCTCCGCCGGCCCGGAAGATCCTCTCCAGCTTCTTGTAGCGCTCGGACTCCTCTCCCCCGGCATAGTTGATGTCGTCGTACTCGGAGTTGCGGTAGAAAAAAGCTCCCGCATTCGGCGTCTCGAAGGCGAAGAACGGACGAGCCAGCCCCGCCTCGAACGTCTGGCCATCCGAGAGGTCCGAGGCGCGAAACTGGAATCTCACGTGAGGCGCCAGGAACTGAGGGTCCTGATAAGAGAGGGACCGGGTGAGGCGGTCGAAGCCCTTCTCGTACCTCAGCTCGACCTTCCTCGCCCGTCCGAGCAGATTGGCGTCCTCGAGCCCGAGCGTGTAGGCGAGATCGCCGCCCTTTCGCGCCAGATTCACCCTTGGGATCAGGCTCCAGGCATCCCGCGTCTCGACCTCGACCGTCTTGCCCCTGGCCTGGACGGAGACGCTCCGAAAGACCTCCGTCGCGCGGAGCGACCGCTCCGCTTCCAGGAGACGGGCCGGATCGATCGGGTCTCCCAGCTTGATGATCAGCTGTTTTCGAATGAACGATTCGCGAGTCGTGGTGTGCAGGGCGTTGAGGAGGCCGAAGGGAAAGGGGTAGAGCCTCGCTTCTTCCGCGGAGAAGACATCGACTCGCTTGATCTCGATGGCCTCGATCACGCCGACCTGGGGTTGCGTGGATTCCTGACCGAGGGCGACCTGGGCCCGAGCGAGCAAGGCGGCCAGGAGACACAGGAGGCGAACGGCCAGCCGGAGGGGAATCCCGCCTAGCTTCGCGAGGGGTCCCAGAGTGTCTCTGCCTCGCCGGAGGCGTGCGCCGCCCATCGTCCGAGGACGAAGAGTAAGTCAGAAAGACGGTTCAGGTACACACGGGCGTCGTTCTCGACGGGCTCCTCGCGAGAAAGGGCCGTAACGATTCGCTCCGCGCGGCGGCAGACGGTGCGGGCCTGGTGAAGGAAGGCGCTCAGGGGGCCGCCTCCGGGCAGGATGAAGGACGTCAGCTCCGGAAGGCCCTCGTTGAGTTTGTCGATGAGGTCCTCGAGCCAGCCGATGTGGCGCGGCTCGATGCGGGGCTGGTTCGGGTGCCGGTCCGCCGGCAGGGTGGCAAGGTCCGACCCGAGATTGAAGAGCTCGTTTTGAATCCTCTGCAGGATGGAGTCCAGGTAACTCCGGTCGTCGGGGCTCATGCAGACGCGGACCGGGTCCCGGAGCGTGGCCCTCACGATCCCGAAGATCGAGTTCAGTTCGTCGACCGTGCCATAGCTCTCGATGCGGAGAGCATCCTTCCCGATCCGCTGGCCGCCCACGAGGCTCGTCTCACCCTGATCCCCTCCCCGGGTGTATACGCGGTTGATCCTGATCGGCATGGTCTCTCCTTTTGCACCGCCGGACTTAGACTGGCTCGAGATGTATCGAACCGACTACCACACGCATACCCTCCGATGCGGACACGCGGGCGGGATGGCCCGCGACTACGTAGAGGCGGCTCTGGGGCTCGGACTGGACGAAATCGCCGTGACGGACCACATCCCGCTCTACTTCCTGCCCGGAGACGACCCGCTGCCAGAGTTCGCGATGGCGGCCTCGGAGCTCCCCCAGTATGTGGCAGAAGTCCGGGATCTGAAACGCCAATATCGCGGCCGCATCGACGTTCTCATCGGGATCGAGGCGGACTATGTGGAAAGGCACGAGGAGGAACTCCGTTCCATTCTGGAGGCTTACGAGTGGGACGTCGTTCTCGGATCGGTCCACTGGGTCGCGGGCGACTGGATCGACTCTCCCGGAGCCGAGCGGCGGCACCAGACGGAGGGGAGCGAGTTTTTGTGGGGGGAGTACTTCCGGCTTCTGTCCAAGGCCTGTGCCTCGGGGCTCTTCGACGTGATGACGCACTTCGATCTGGCGAAGAAGTTCGGGAACCGCTGCCCGGCCGCCTGTGAGCTCGCCGAAGACCGGGCTGTCTCGTCCGCCGCCGAGAGCGGGGTCGCCATCGAGGTGTCGAGCGCGGGTCTCAGGAAGAAGGTGGGTGAGATCTACCCCGGTCCCGCGCTCCTCGCGAAGCTGGTGAAGAGGGGAGTGGACGTGGTTTTTTCTTCCGACGCCCATGCTCCCGCGGAGGTGGGCTGGGGGGAGGATCAGATCAGGTCAGCGGCCCAGAAGGCCGGGGCGCGGCGGCACCTGTCCTTCCGGAGCCGCCGCTCTTTGAGTCACGGCCTGTAGGCAGGCCGCCCCGGGATCAGAGCATCCCGCGGTCCTGCAACTCCTGGCAGTCGAGGCAGAAGCGGGCCCACGGAACGGCCTCCAGACGCTTTTCCTCGACCGGCTGGCTGCAGTTCAGGCAGCTTCCGTAGGATCCGTTTCCGAGGCGGTCGAGGGCCTCGTCGATGAGCATCAGAACCTTGATGTCGGCCTCGGAGAGTGTGTAGGCGAACTCGCGGGTGTAGGCAGAGGTTGCCCGGTCCACCATGTCCTGCGCGGACTCGTCGACCGTTTCCTCGGTGACCTCCCGGTTCTTCGCCAAGTCGATCACCAGCTCCTCTCGTTTCGACAGAAGACGCTGTCTGATGGTTTCGTCGCCGTTTGTGCTCGTGCTTTCAGTCGAAGACGGTTTGGCCGGCATCGCGACACTCCTGACGGGTTTTCCCTCGATCCGCCTGCGGTCCTGGTGCGGTGAAAACCCCCCGCAAGCGGGGGCGGACTATATCACCTCGGCCCTTTCATCTTGCGGCGAGCCGCTCGTAGAGGGTCTTTCTCGCGATTCCGAGTCTCCGGGCCGCTTCCGAGAGGTTTCCGCCGCAGTCCGCGACGACGAGATCGATGTAGTCCTTCTGGAGGCGGGCGAGGGTGACCCCTCGGCGGGCCGAGGAACGAAGGAAGGCCTCCGGTTCGTCCAAGGAGAAGAGCGAAAGGTCCGCCGCCTCGATTCGGGTCCGGGAGGTGGGCAGGACCGTGTGCGCGGCCCTTTGGAGGGCGTTCTCGAGCTCTCTCCAGTTGCCCTTCCAGTCGTGCCTCCTGAGGGCTTCGAGGGCCGAATCCCCGAGAGCGAGGCGCCGGGAGGTCTCGCGAATGATGGCCCGGGCCGCCGGGGCCAGATCCTCGAGACGTTCCGACAGGGGCGGCAGCCGGACCGTCACCACGGCCACCCGGTAGAAGAGGTCCTCGCGGAAGTCGCCCTGGCGAACCCTGGCCGGAAGGTCGGGGGAGGCCGAGGCCACGAAGCGGGCTTCGAGCCTGATCGTGCGCGTCCCGCCCACGCGCAGGAACTCCTTTTCCTCCAGGATCCGGAGGAGCTTGCCCTGACTCCGAAGGGGAAGGGCGTCCAGCCGGTCGAGGTAGATCGTCCCGGCGCCCGCCCCTTCCAGAAGGCCGTGCTTTCTCTCGACGGCTCCCGTGAACGCTCCCTTCTCGTGGCCAAAAAGCTCGCTCTCGAACAGGTCGTCGGGCACCGCGGCGAGATCCACCCTCAGGAACGGCTCGGCGGCACGGTTCGACCGGGAGTGGATGAGGCGGGCCAGCCGGTCCTTGCCCGTTCCGGGGGCTCCGAGGACGAGAATCGTCGCCTCGGAGTCGAGAGCCCGGCCGAGCCGGGCGAGCTCGGCCTTCAGCCCCCGGTGCCGGGTGGCAAACAGGGGGCTTCCTGACCGGGTCTCCATCGCACGACCCTATCGCGTCAGGCGAAGTTCCCGGTGAGGTCGGGCGCGTCTCCCCAGAGACGCTCGAGCCCGTAGAAGCGGCGGGCTTCATCCTCGAAGATGTGAAAGACGACGTCGCCGAAGTCGAGCAAGATCCACGTCGCGGTCTGGTAGCCCTCGATGGAAATGGGCCTCACCTTCTCGTCCTTCATCGCGGTCTCGACGGCGTCGGCGAGGGCTTGGGCCTGGCGGGTGTTCGTCGCACTCGCCAGGACGAAGTAGTCCGTCATCGAGGTCAGGCCCGAGAGATTCAGGACCGCGATCTTCTCGGCCTTGCGATCGAGAAGCGCCGAGATGGCCTTCTTGAGGGCCCGTCCGAGCTTCTCGTCAGGAGTCGAGGCGGCCGGCGCCTTGGGCTTGGTTTTTTCGGGAGAGGTCTCGGTCTTGGTCCGCGAGCGCGCCGCCCTTTTCGGACCAGCGGCCACGGCTTCCCGGGTGACCCCTTCGAAGAGATCATCCACGGTGCCCGTCTGGGGGACGAGCAGGGGCGATTTCCTCGGTGACGGGGCCTTCTTCAGGGAAGCCCGTACAGCCTTTGTCTTCGGAGATACGTTTCGACTGCGGGGGGAACGGCGTCCTGAAGACTGCTCCCCTCCTCGAGTTGTTTTCTTATCCACGTTGAGGAAATTGTAACGGGAGCGTTCCCGCCCCAGAAAATCCGGCTCTCCTCGGGAGAGTCGGAGAGGGTGGCTGACTCCGGAGCCAGGAAGGGCCGAAGCTCCGGAACGAGGCCCTCCTGAAGGGCCGAATAGCTGACGGGTTCGCGGTAGATCGCGATGATCCTGTGATCTCGCGCGATTTCTTGCCAGGCCCGCCATGAATGGAGATTGATGAGGGAGTCGGAGCCGAGAACGAGCAGGACCTCGGTACCCGGGTAGTTCGCCCGGAAATGGCGGAGCGTCTCGATCGTGTAGGTCGTCCCGCCCCGTGTCGCCTCGAAATCGGTCAGGGAGAAGGCGGGGTAGGACGCGATGGCGAGCGCCGTCATCGCGAACCGGTGATGGGAGGAGGCGGAGGTTCCGGAGGGTTTGTGCGGGGCGGCGTGGGCCGGAACGAAGAGAACGCTGTCGATGGCGTGGTGAACGCGGGCTTCCTCGACGGGTACGAGGTGCCCCTGGTGGATCGGATCGAACGAGCCACCGTAGATACCGAGACGGGCGAGAGGCTCACTCATGTTTCCTCCGGGGCTGTCGTGGGCGCCGATGCGCGTTCTTCCGCAAGGATCTCCTCGAGCCGCGCCCCGAGGTGCCGGACGAGGGATTCGAGTCCCTGGTGTGCGGCGCCCGAGATCGCGAAGAACGGCAGGCCGCGCTGGCGGGCGGTCTTCTTGACCGCCTCGATCTGCTCGGCGGAAGCGGCATCGCACTTGTTGGCGACGAGGACGGTCTCGCGGGCGGCCAGGTCCGGACTGAAGGCCGAGAGCTCGCGTTCTATGGTGTCCACGGCATTCCTGGCCGCCTTCTTCGGGTCGGCGGGATCGAGGCTTGCCGCATCGACGAGGTGGCAGAGCAGGCGGGACCTCTCGACGTGCTTGAGAAAACGGATGCCGAGGCCGTGCCCCTCGCTCGCCCCCTCGATGAGGCCCGGTATGTCGGCCGCCACGAAGGTCTTGAAGTGCCCCCAGGAGACGACCCCCAGGTTGGGGACGAGAGTCGTGAAGGGGTAGCCGGCGACCTTCGGCCGCGCGGCCGAGATGGCCGAGATCAGGGTGGACTTGCCGGCATTGGGGAATCCGATGATGGCGACATCGGCGAGCAGCTTCAGCGAGAGGAGGAGGCGCCGCTCTTCACCCGGCGTGCCGGGATCGGCCCGGCGAGGAGTCTGGTACGAGGGTGTCGCGAAGCGGGCGTTTCCGCGGCCGCCCCTTCCCCCCGAGGCGACTCTCAGCCGCTGGCCGGCGGAGGTGAGATCGCCGAGCTCCTCGCCCGAGTCTTCATCCGCGACGAGGGTTCCGACGGGAACCGCGATCGTGATCGAGCCGCCGTTCTTTCCGTGCCGGTTCGATCCCTCACCGTGCCCCCCGCGGCCGGCGGCGAAGCGCCTCTTGAACTTGAAGGCGTAAAGGGTGTTCAGGTTGCCGTCGGCCTCGAGATAGACCGCGCCGCCGTCTCCCCCGTCTCCTCCGGAAGGCCCGCCCTTGGGGACGGACTTTTCCCGTCTGAAGGCAACGCATCCGTTGCCTCCGTCCCCCGCGATGACCTGGATCCGCGCCTCGTCGATGAACATGTCGTCGGCGTCTCGGTGGGAGCGCCGCGCGGCAGAGGCGCCGGGCGCTCCCACCGGACGAGGCCGGTTACGAGAGTGTCAGTCCCGCTGTTCCGCCGGACGCGGAGCCGGAGCGATGCTGACGAAGCGGCCCATCCGGCCCTTGTCGTGAAACGCGACGACCCCGTCGACCTTCGCGAAGAGACTGTCGTCCTTGGCTCGCCCGACGTTGACGCCGGGTTTCAGCGGGGTGCCCCGCTGCCGAACCAGGATCGAACCGCCCGTGACGAATTCGCCAGCGAAGCGCTTGACGCCGAGGCGCTGAGAATTCGAGTCACGGCCGTTCCTCGAGGAACCTTGCCCTTTTTTATGTGCCATGAAAGACCTCTATCTGAAACAGAAAGCTAGGCGCTCACGCCTGGATGGCCTGGATCCGGATTTCGAGAAGGTTCTGCCGGTGACCGTGCAGGCGCCGGAAGGTCTTGCGACGCTTCTTCTTGAACGCCAGCACCTTGGGGCTCCGAACCTCGCGGACGACGGTGGCTTTCACCGACGCGCCCTCAACGAACGGCTTCCCGAGACTCAACGTCTCGTTCTCGCCAACGGCGAGCACTTCCGTCACCGTCAGTTCGTCCCCCTTCTTGAGGGACTCCCCGGAAACCCGCTCGATCCGAACCACGTCACCCGTGGCGACCCGGACCTGCTTTCCTCCCGTCTGAATGACTGCGTACATATCCCTGGAGACCTCCGGTCAAAGGGGGCTGAGGGTAGCACCTCGACTTTTGAAAGTCAAAACGGCCCGCCCCATCTCGTTCTCCGGACCGCGCGAGCGGTCCGCCGATGGACGGCCGGGAAGCTCCCGGCCCGTGGATGATGCCTCAGGTTGTCAGAAACCGGAACCTCTTTGTGAGAGAGCCGTCCCTCGAGGGTGGCCTGCCGGGCTCACGGAAGGCCGAGGACCTCCCGGACGCGAGGGTTTCTGGCCTGCTCCTCGGCGATCAGGGCTCCGGGGTTCTCCAGCGCGGTCTTCAGCCGCGCCCTCTCCCTCGAGTCGAGCGCCTGGTTGTGGTCCTCGTCGAGTCCCCGGATCACCGCGTACAGAAGCCTCAGCTCCCTCTCCGACAGGCTCGAGTTGTTGGAGTCGATCCGGGAGAATTTCTCGAGGATCTGAACGCAGACGTCGGCCTCCTCGTCGGAAAGGCGCGCGTCGGCGTTGAAGTCGAGGTAGTCCAGAACGCGGTTGAGCAGGGCGAGGCTCGATGCGGACGGCTTTCGGAGCTTTCCGAGGATCCGGCGCGCCTGCAGGCGCTGCACGGGATCCAGATGTCCGTCGCCGCGCCTGTCGAACCGGCCCAGGACCCCGGCGAGGCTTCTGCGGCCTTCCTCGTCGAGCTGCGCCAGATCCCTGGCGAGACGTTCGCTTTCGTCCACGCAGTTGGAAAGGAAGCGGTCCACCACACCCTCCAGATCGAGCGTCAGACGGGATTGAGACATCGGCTATTCCTTTCTCGATTCAGTCTACGCCGCCCCCCAGAGGGCCGGTTTTGAGACGCAGTGCATAATGAAAGGACGCATCCAGCACGGGTCCGTGACCGCCCAGGACATCGGGCCTCGCCCCAGCGCGGAATCCCTTCGAGGAGGAACCCTCCATGACGAAGTACATCGGAGTTCTCACGGCGGGCGGCGACAGCCCCGGGCTGAACGCGGCCCTCAGAGGGATCGGCAAGGCCGCCATCGGGCGGTACGGCATGCAGGTGCTCGGCTTTCGGGACGGGTTCCGCGGACTCATGCAGAACCGGACTCTGTGGCTCGACGAGCGAACACTCTCCGGAATCCTCACGATCGGAGGAACCATCCTCGGCACGAGCCGCGACAAGCCCCACGCCATGCCGGTGGCCGGAAAGACGATGGACATGACATCCCTGATCGTCGACCACTACCACCAGCACCATCTGGACGCCATCGTCTGCCTTGGTGGCGGAGGCACGGCGAAGAACGCCTTTCACCTGATGAAGCAGGGCCTGAACGTCATCACGCTCCCGAAGACGATCGACAACGACGTCGCCATGACCGATTCGACGATCGGGTTCGACACAGCCCTGGGAATCGCGACGGAGGCCATCGACAGGCTCCACAGCACCGCTCACAGCCACCACCGCATCATCGTCGTGGAGGTCATGGGCCACCGGGCCGGATGGCTGGCGCTGGGCGCCGGCGTCGCCGGAGGCGCGGACGTCATCCTGATCCCCGAGATCCCCTACGACATCGAGAGCGTCGCCGAGGCGATCCTGAAGAGGAGCCGGGGCGAGAAGAGGTTCTCCATCGTCTGCGTGGCCGAGGGAGCCATGTCGGTCAAGGAAGCCGCCGAAGCGCGCCGCAAGACCGAGGAGAAGCTCCGCACCAAAACCGAGGACGAGACGGCCGTCCCTGACGGCGAGAAGAAAAAGGCCGGCAAGAAGAAGGCCAAGGACAGGGAGAAGGACAAGGAGAGGGATGGCCGGTCCAGAGAAGTCGAAAGCGCAAGCTCGGAGGGAGACGGCGAGTCGAACATCGGCGGGGCCCTCTTTCTCGCTCGCAAGCTCGAGAAGCTGACGGGCCTGGAATCGCGCGTCACGATCCTCGGCCACCTTCAGAGAGGCGGAACACCTTCGGCCGCCGACCGGTTCCTCGCGACCCGCCTGGGCATCGAGTGCGCAAACCTCATCCACAGGGACCATTACGGCGTCATGGTTGCCGCGCGAGGCGATGGCACGGAGCCGGTGCCCCTCGATCAGGTCGCGGGCAAGCGCAAGGTCGTCCCCCTCGATCACCCGTGGATAGAGGCCGCCCGCGCCGTCGGGACGTCACTCGGCGGCTAGAACCGCCCAGACGCCAGGACCGTGGCTCAACCAGAAGGAGGCGCCGACTCGATGAGTTCCCCGCAGGAATCGCCCGACCCCTCTCTCATCCTCAGAGCCGGACTCTGCGCCGCCTGCCGGCATGCCAAGCTGATCCCGTCCCCCAGACGAACGTACGTGCTGTGCCGGCGAGCCACGGGGGAACCCGGCCTCGAGAAATATCCGGTCCTCCCGGTCTCGTCTTGCTGGGCCTTCGAGGAAGACCTGCGGGAGGCCTAGGCCGGCCCGCGATTCAGGGCCCTCTAGTTCGTCTGATTCATTGACTCGGGCCCTCTCGAGAGGCGGATAATTTCTTGGAGGGATTCCGAATGTACTCCGAGAACTCAGGCAGGATGGCCCCGAAGGTCTGGGCCCTCCTCTCGCTTTTGTTCCTCTCGTCCCTGGCATTCGCCGAGACTGGCACGTCCATTCAGTCAGCGTTCGCCACGGATTCGAAGGAGCGGCAGACCGAGAAGACGGTCTTTGACCTGGAAACACCCAAGATCTACATCATCTACATGCTCGTGGACGCCCACAAGGGCGACAAGGTGAAGATCAACTGGATCGTCGAGAAGGCCGAGGGCTACAAGGACAACACCGTGTTCGACACCGCCGAGTCCTCCTCCCAGGCCGGAGCGTTCTATGGCGCCTTCGGCTACAGCAAGCCGAAGGGGGGCTGGCCGCCCGGAGCCTACCGCGCCGATCTCTACGTGGAAGGCAAGCTCGAGAAAAGCGTCAAGTTCCGCATCGGCAAGTAGCCGGCTGACGGATTCGACCGGTTTCTGCCCGCCCGCGGCGGACCCCCTGGCACGCATGCTCAATCCGGCGAAAAACAGTTCGCCCCCGCCTTCACGTGCGGGGGCGATTGTTCATCCCCGGGCTGTCCCGAGAGACGACCCGTTCCGGGAAGGGCTCAGTGCAGGCTCTCGTACTTGGCCTGGAGGTCTTCCGGGCTCTCGACGTGGTTGGGGTCGTTGATGATGCAGCCGTCGACCGGGCAGACCTCGACGCACTTGGGGGCATCGAAGGCGCCGACGCACTCCGTGCACTTCGCAGGGTCGATTTCGTGAAAGCTGGCACCCTGAGTGATGGCCTCGTTCGGGCACTCGGGCAAACACGCGCCGCAGTTGATGCATTCCTCGGTGATCAGCATTGCCATGGGGGGGGTCCCTCCTTATTTCTTGTGGGAAGCCTTGCCTGTTCCCAGAGACATCCTGCCAAACCGCGAGGCGTGTCTCAATGATTCAGAGGGTTCAATTCGCCTGAATCGTTTGAACCTAGTGCGGAAATCGAGACGCTGTCTCTTTCTTGTGGGATGAGCCGTCCGGCTCGGCAGGCACCGTCCTTCGGGCGTCTTTTCTTCGTCCCGCCCCGCTCACGGGACAGGAACCCGCGGCCGGGCGGGATAGCATTGACTTGACGTGTCTGACCAGCTTCCCGGTGAACCGGGCTTCTCTTCCCTCGGCCTCGACTCTCGCCTCCTTTCCGCTCTCGTCACTCTCGGCTACGAGGAACCCACGCCGATCCAGATGCAGGCCATCCCGCCCCTGCTGGAAAAGCGGGACCTTCTCGCGCAGGCCGCCACGGGAACCGGCAAGACGGCGGCATTCGCACTTCCGATGCTGCACCGGCTCTCCCTCGAGAGAGAGGGGAGCAATGCGGTCTTCGGCCTCATCCTCGTGCCAACCCGCGAGCTCGCCATGCAGGTCTCAGAGGCCGTCCACCGCTACGGCAAGGAGCTCGGCGTGCGCGTGCTGGCCGTCTACGGCGGAGCCTCGATGGGCCTGCAGCTGCGCGCGCTCACCCGCGGCGTCGACGTCGTCGTCGCCACGCCGGGCCGCGCCGTCGACCACATCCGCCGCGGGAGCCTTTCCCTGACGGCCGTGGAGCTCGTCGTCCTCGACGAGGCCGACGAGATGCTCGACATGGGGTTCCAGGAAGACCTCGAGGCCATCCTCGACGCGACGCCCGCCGGACGGCCGATGGCCCTCTTCTCGGCCACCCTTCCCTCGAGAATCACGGGCCTCGCCGGCCGCCACCTCACCGATCCGGTCTCGATCAGGATCCAGGCGAAGCCGTCCGCCGGCACGGCTGGCGAGGCACGGGGGAGAATCCGCCAAACGGCCTACGTCGTACCGCGCGCGCACAAGCTCGCCGCGCTTTCCCGGATACTCGACATCGAGGGGCCTTCCTCGACCATCGTCTTCTGCCGGACCCGGACCGAGGTCGACCAGCTCACGGAAACCCTCAACGCCCGGGGTCACCGGGCGGAGGCTCTCCACGGCGGGTTCTCGCAGGAGCAGAGGGACCGGGTGATGAAGAGGTTCCGCGCGGGCACGGCCGACCTCCTCATCGCCACCGACGTCGCGGCCCGGGGTCTCGACATCGAACAGATCTCCCACGTCGTCAACTTCGACGTGCCGAGCGAACCAGACGCCTACGTGCACCGGATCGGCCGGACCGGCCGCGCCGGCCGGGAGGGGACGGCCATCACGCTCTTCGAGCCGCGGGAACAGTGGCTCCTTCGCAACATCGAGAAGGTGACGAAGCAGAGGATAGAGATCGCCCAGGTTCCGACCGTCGCCGACCTGAGGGCCCGGCGCCTCGAGTTGACGCGCGCCTCCCTCCGAGAGGCCCTCCTCGAGGGCGGCCTGGACGCCTTCCGTGTGGCCGTGGAATCCCTCGCGGAGGAGTTCGACGTCCTCGACATCGCCGCCGCGGGCGTCAAGCTCGCCCACCAGACGAGCGGGGCGACGGACGAGGAAGCGGAGATCCCCCAGATCCGGCTCTCCGTCGAGCGCCCTCTCTTCAGGGATGGCGGACCGGCCCCGGCCGGCAAGCCGGTACGTCGCGGAAAGAGATCCGCCGGTTCCGTCACGCTCTTCATCGGGGCGGGCCGCCAGGCCGGAATCCGTCCCGCGGACCTCTTCGGCGCGATCTCCAACGAGGCGAAGCTCCCCCCGGGCGCGATCGGAGCGATCGAGATCGCCGACCGCTTCTCACTTGTCGAGGTTCCCGAGGAGTTCGCAGACCGCGTCATCGCCGCCCTCAAACGGACGTCACTGCGGGGAAAGAAGGTGCCGGTCAGGCGAGAACGAGAAGACTTCGGCGGCCGGTAGCCGTCGAGTCCGACCGCTGCCACCCCGCTTTGCAGCGCATGGGTGACTGTCCTCCGCGGCGATGTCGTAGAACTCTGCGGACGGCATCCTCCTGCATGACGGCCAGTCGCCACGGCCGCAACACTCAGCGGATCCCGAGGTTTATTCGCCGCGGTTGTTTAAGCGGGCCGACTAACCGTGCACTCCCGCCATGACTCAGCTCGACGTCGGCGCCTCTTCGCGCCGCTCGTCCGTCACTTCACGAGAGACATCCCGAGATAGCTGCCGTCGTTCGTTCCGTTGTCGTTCACGACTCCGTAGGCGAGGAACGGCCCTTCACCTTCGGCCCTCGACACCCGGGCGTATCCACTGCTCAGTCCGAACTGCCCGAGGATGCGGTTCAGCTGCGTCCACCCGCCGGCTTCGAGCCGCTGTCGCGGCAGCTCCCCGGCGAGCTTCCCCGTTCTCCCATCGAAGACCTCGATCTTCAATGTGAGGGAAGTGGAACCGGCGTTCACGACGGCGAGGTTCGAGCGGACCGCGTCGCTCTCCGCGAGCGCTTCCACCCACGCCTCGCTCTTCGCACACCTTTCCACGGGGACCGTCTCGTAGAAAAGCCCGAAGCCGCCTCCGTTCTCGCCGGGGGCGGCTGTCCGGGCCCCGGCGAACCCTTCTGTCAGTTCGCCCGCGACCCCGGTGAAGGTGACCCGGACCGCCCCGCCGTAAGACCCGCCCTTAGCCCCGATCGAGGCACCGGCCCCTCGCAAAGCCTCGTGCACGGAAGCGATGAGCTTCTGTTCCCCGGCACCCAGGGGAATCGTCAGCGACGCCTCCACGCCGGTGGTCGCCGCGTCCAGGGACTCCACGTAGACCAGCTTCACCGAGACAGCCGTGGCGGCCGGGTTCGCAAGGACGAGTTCGCTCCCGTAGACAGGCGTCTCCACCACCACCGGCAGGACCTGCACGGACGGGTTGCGGCCCGCGGGCACCATGGAAACGAAGGAGCCATCGCCCGTCACGTTGTCGTTGAACACTCCGTAGGCCACGAACGGGCCGGTACCGCTCACACGGTCCACGACGGCGTATCCCTTGGTGAGTCCCGCCCCCTTCAGCACCCTCGAGATCTGCTTCCACTCGCCCGGGCCGAGAGTCACATCCGGAGCAAGCACTACGGGAGTTGCTCCTGGTTCTCCTGGATGGAGTGTGATCCGGAGCGTCAGGGACTCGCTTCTTCCCGTGTTGACGACCGCCAGGTTGCTCCGGTCCGCCTCGTTCTCGCGCAACCCGAACACGCTGACCCGGGAATTCGCCAGCTCGGCCCCCGTCAGGGCGCCGTAAGACAGGCCCGCCCGGCCCGCTCCCGAGGGTGTCGTCGTTCTCGCGATCACGGATCCGGCGTCCCCCGAGGAAAGTCCCGACCAGGTGACGCGAAGCCAGCCGGCCTCGCTCCCGGAAACGACCGGGACCCCGTCCGCCGCCAGGGCGGCGACCGTGTCGGGAAGGACGATCTGCTCGCCGGGATTCAGCACCCGGGATGTCGACCCGCCCACCGTCCCGGGAGGCTGCGCCGACGAGGAGAGGTAGGAGAGTGTGGCGGTTCCAGCCGACGTCCCCTTGTTCGTGAGCGTCAGCTCCGTCGAGAAGCGGGTCCCCCCTTCTCCGCCGACGTCGACGATGACGGGAACGACCTGTCCTGGATAGACGGCGTTCAAAACGTAATCGGCCACGATCCGCGTCGAGACGCTGTTCCAGTTCCGGGTGTTGATCGCGTAGATCTCGTGGTAGTGGCCGTCGTACGGGAAGTCCGGGATGTCGATCGCCAGGACCTCGGGCGGAATCTCCTCCTTCTTCAGCCAGTGAACCTTCACACCTGGTGAAGGCTGGATCGCCGCGATGTGGTCGAAGAAGTTCCTCGACTCCCTGGAAAATCCCGGCATGTCGACGAATCCCTCGCTCTCCTCGACCCCGATCACGAAGAAGGGCGGTTGAGTCCTCGAAGCGAACTGCTGCGGCGACGCAGCATCGAGCACGCCCTTGCTGTTGCCGCCAAAGACCAGGTTGAAGAGCACCTTGTAGGCAGCGAGGTCCTGCGCGGAGAGCGAGAGCGGGTTCCTCACGGCATCCGCCATGTCGAACAGTTCGTAAGCCCCGCTCATGGTCACGACGCCCTTGATCTGGGGGAACGCCAGCCCGTACTGGGAGACATAAGCCGGGTCGGTCGCGAGAAGAGACACGAGGTGTCCCCCGGCGGACTGGCCGAAGATGACGATCTTCTGCGGATCGCCCCCGTGACGGGAGATGTTCTTGACGGTCCAGGCAAACGCCGCCGCGACGTCGTTGATGTGGTCCGGGTGCCGCGCGGTGCCTCCCGGGGGAGACAGCCGGTAGTTGATGACGACGGTCGTCATCTTGTAAGTGCCAGCGAACGTGTTTCCCAGCTCGAAATAGGTTTCCTTGGCACCCTGGGTCCAGCCGCCCCCGTGAACGAAGAAGAGAACCGGCGTCCCCGTCATCCCCCGGGGCTGATAGACATCCAGGAGGTGAGGAGTGGCCCCGTCCTCGAGGTAGGGGATGTTGAAGGCCGTGTCCACGAGATCGATGAGGTAGCTGGCCGATGTCACGGCGCTGTCCGCCATCCCGTCCTTCACCGCGATGGCCTTCACGACGGCCGACTCCGTCGTCATAGGGGTCTGGGTCGCCCCGGGGGGAACGTTTCCTGCCGAGGCGTGGTTTGCCACCCAGATGGGGGTTCCACCGAAGACGGGCGAGCTTCTCGTCGGAACGGTCCCGTCCGTCGTGAAGTGGATCGTGGCCCCGGGAGTCCCCGACGACAGCTTCACGGAGATGCCTTCGGAGTAGGTTCCGGCGGGCGGATCGACAGCCGGCGGATCCACACTCTGAGCGAGGCTCGCCGGTGAACACCAGAATCCAGATGCGACGAGAAGGAATGCCAGCCGGACAAGCCTCATGAATCCTCCCGAGCCCCACTGGGCTCCTCACGCTTTCAGGGAAGACGGACCGGAGCGAAGGCAGGTTACACGCTCCGGGTGCCGCCGCGGCGACTGGGTACGGACAGGCTATAGACTCATCACCGGGACCTCGATCTCGAGTCCCCATCTCGCGCGAGGACGGAGGATCGCAGCCGTGATCGAACCGGTGATCTCCCCCGAAAGCCTGGACCGCTGGGCTCGTCTCCTGGTCGAACACTCGCTCGGCGGGGTGGCCTCCGACGACAGGGTGATGATCAAGGGCGAGCGGATCGCGTGGCCCCTCATGGAACGCATCGAGCGCGAGGTGATCGCCCGTGGCGGGACGCCGGACGTCTATCTCGTCGCGCCCAACAACGAGCGGGGACGAGTTTGGTCCGCGTCGATGGGCCGATCCGGGACCCCGGAGCAGCTGGAGCGGGTTCCGGCGTGGCACCGGGAGCGCTACAGCTCCATGACGAAGTACGTCGAGGTCCTCGGAGCCGAGTCTCCGGAGAGCTACTCCGGCCTTTCGGCCCAGGCGTCGGCGGCCTTGGCCCGCGCGGACCGGCCGTTCGCCGACCTGAGGCTCTCGCGCCGCTGGGTCATCACGCTGTTCCCGACCCCGGCCTACGCGGCAATCGAGGGAATGTCGCTCGACGAGTACACCCAGTTCATCGTTCAGGCCGCGACGGTCGATCCGATGCCGCTCCTCTGGGCCGAGGAGAAGCTCGCGCCGTTCTTCGAAACGGGACACAGGGTGGAGATCGACACCTTTCACCCCGGGCAAGGGCGCGAACTCCGGCTGACGATGGATCTTTCCGAATCGGTTCCGGTCATGAGCTACGGGCTGCGAAACGTCCCGGACGGCGAGATCTTCACGAGCCCTGACGCGCGCTCCGTGGAGGGTGAAATCTACCTGGACCTGCCCGTCCTGAACTCCGGCACGGACATCGCCGGGATGCACCTCGTTTTCGAGAAGGGCTGCATCACGTCGTTCTCGGCTCGCGAGGGCCAGACGCAGCTGGCGACCATCATCGGCACCGACGAGGGATCGCGCCGACTCGGAGAGTTCGCCCTCGGCATGAATCCAGGGCTGACCCGGGCGCTCAAGCACCCGCTGTTCGTGGAGAAGCTGGGCGGGACCCTCCACATCGCCATCGGCGCGAGCTACGAGAAGGGCTTCGTGAAGGATCCGTCTTCGCCCGAGGCGAGAGCCCGGATCGAGGACCTGACGGCACGCGGAGTCTTCAACCGGTCGGCCCAGCACGTCGACATCGTGGCGGACTTCCGGCCCGGCGGCTGCGGGAGACGGGTCGCGATCGACGGGCAGCCGCTCGTCGTCCGCGACGGCGTCTGGGTCCCCGGCTAGGCGCCAGGCCTTGACCCAACAGCGCTCCGGAAAGAAGCGGCCGGACGTCAGCTCCGCGCCCCTCGAAGAGCCCTCGACCGGCTCCTCTTCGGTCGTCGTCGTCGCCGAAAAGCCGTCCGTGGCGCGAGATCTGGCTCGCGTTCTCGGCGCCGTCCGGCGCGGCGAGGGCTGCTTTCAGGGAAAGGGCTACACCGTGACCTGGGCGATCGGCCATCTCGTGGCCCTCGCGATGCCGCACCAGATCCGGCCCGAGTGGCAGCGCTGGTCGAAGGAGAGTCTCCCCATCATCCCGGAGACGTGGCCCCTCGTGATCCAGGAAGAGACGAGGCCCCAGTTCGAGGTCATCAAGAGGCTCCTGACCGCCAAAGACACGAGCGAGGTGATCTGCGCCACCGACGCGGGACGCGAGGGCGAGTTGATCTTCCGCTACATCTACGAGGCGGCGCAGAGCCACAAGCCGGTGAAGCGCCTCTGGATCTCGTCTCTCACCGACGACGCCATCCGGAAGGGATTCTCGGAGCTCAAGGCGGGAAAGGAGTTCGACCCTCTCGCGGACGCGGCCCGCGGCCGGAGCCGAGCGGACTGGCTCGTCGGGATGAACCTCTCGCGGGCCTGCACCCTCGCGTTCGGCGAGGACTTCTCCGTCGGACGCGTCCAGACGCCGACGCTCGCCCTTCTCGTCGACCGCGAGCTCGCCATCAAGGCCTTCGTCCCCGAGGACTACCTGGAGATCGAGGCCACCTTCTCGAGCCGGGCGGGCGAACTCGCGGAGGGCTACCGCGGAACCTACTTTCAGGGACCGGAACCGACAGCCGAGTCGAAGCGGCTCCAGGCCAAGGGTCCCCAGGCCGCCGAGGCGCGACAGATAGCGGAACGAGCCAAGACGGGACAGGCCCGGATCGAGTCGGTCTCGTCGGAAACGCAGAAACAGGCTCCCCCGCTCTTCCACGACCTCACGGAGCTCCAGCGGCACGCGAACCGGCTCTACGGCTACACGGCGAAAAGGACGCTCGAGATCGCCCAGGCGCTCTACGAGCAGAAAAAGCTGATCAGCTATCCGAGAACGGACAGCCGACACATCTCCGAGGACGTGGCCGCGACGCTCGGCGCGATCGTCTCGGTCATAAGGACCCCTTTCGAGAAACACCTCGCCCCGGGGACCGGCGAGCGCCCGCTCGGCAAGCGCTTCGTCGACGATGCCAAGGTCTCGGACCATCACGCCATTCTGCCGACGACGGTCCCGGCTCACTCCGTCACTCTCGACCGTGACGAGGAGGCCATCTACGGCCTCGTCTGCCGGCGCCTGCTGGCCGCCTGGCAGCCCGACCACATCACCTCCACGACCTCGGTGATCACCGCCGTCTCGGCGCCAGATGGCGGCCCCGTCGACCGCTACCACAGCACCGGGACAATGGTCGTCGCGGCCGGCTGGAAGGCGCTCGACCCGGTGGAGAAGACGAAAAAGGACGACGACAAGGGGGAAGAGCAAGTCCTCCCGCCGGGCCTGTCTCCCGGGTCCTTGCGATTCGTCCACGAGGCCGGGATTCGAGAGAAGAAAACTCGCCCGCCTCGCAGGTTCACCGAGGCCTCGCTCCTGACGGCGATGGAGACCGCGGGCAAAACCCTCGACGACAAGGCCCTCTCGGACGCCATGAGGGATTCGGGGCTCGGGACACCCGCGACACGAGCCGAGATCATCGAGAACCTCATCAAGCGGCTCTATGTCGAGAGGAAAGGGAAGTCCCTGTCGGCCACGCCGAAGGGGATCTCCCTCATCGAGAAGGTCCACCCCGAGGTGAAGAGCCCCGCTCTCACGGGTGACTGGGAGCTTCGCCTCAAGAGGATCCAGGAGAAGAAGGCGAGCCTCGGGGACTTCATGAACGGAATCGAGGCGTTCGTGAAAAAGGTCCTCGGCGAGATGTTCGGCTCACCTTCGACATCCGGACAGCGGCGGCCGCTGCCCCCACCTTCCAACGGGCCGCTGCCTCCTCCACCCATGGTCGCGACGGCGCGAAACGAGACTCCGGAAGGGCCCCGGAGCGCTCGTACAGTGGTCTCGGGACAGGACCTCGGGACCCTGCTCAGGGACCGGTTCCGCTTGCCATCGTTCCGCCCTCACCAGGAAGCGGTGTGCCGCGCCGTGACCGCGGGCAAGGACGTCCTTCTCGTCATGCCGACGGGAGCCGGGAAGTCCCTCTGCTACCAGCTGCCGGGAATCGCCCGGGGCGGAACCACCCTCGTCATCTCGCCCCTCATCGCGCTCATGGAAGACCAGGTCGCCAAGCTTCAGGAGCAGGGCTTTGTGGCCGAGCGGATTCACTCCGGCCGCGACCGGCTCTCGTCACGAAAAGTCTGCTTCGACTACCTCGAGGGAACCCTCGACTTCCTCTACATCGCTCCCGAGAGACTGAGCGTTCCCGGCTTTCCCGAGATGCTGGCCAAGCGTCCCCCGGTTCTCGTCGCGGTCGACGAGGCCCACTGCATCTCGCAGTGGGGGCACGATTTCAGACCCGACTACCGGATGCTCAACCGCTGGCTCCCCTCGCTCCGGCCCGCCCCGGTGATCGCCCTGACGGCGACGGCCACGCCCCGCGTGCAGGACGACATCGCCGAACAGCTCGGACTCGTCCGGCCGATCCGGTCGATCAGGGGCTTCCGCCGGGACAACATCGGGATCGAGATCACGCGGATGGCACGCTCGGCGCGCCCGGAAGCGGTCGCGACCCTTCTCCGGGATCCCGCCAGGCGGCCTGCCATCATCTACGCGCCGTCTCGAAAGGAGGCCGACGCGCTCGCCGTCGAGCTTCGCCCGTCCTTCTCGGCCGCCGCCTACCACGCGGGGATGACGGCCCCCGAGCGCGACCGGGTACAGAACGCCTTCCTTTCGGGGCAGCTCGAGGTGATCGTCGCGACCATCGCCTTCGGCATGGGAGTCGACAAACCGGACGTCAGGACCGTGATCCACACGGGCCTCTCGGGCTCGGTCGAGGGCTACTACCAGGAGATCGGACGCGCCGGCCGCGACGGGAAGCCCTCGAGGGCCGTCCTCCTCTACTCGTGGGCCGACCGCAAGCTCCACGAGTTCTTCCACGAGCGTGACTACCCCGACGTCCTGGTTCTCCAGCAGATCTGGAGTGCGCTCGGCACCCGGGGAGCCTCGCTCGACGAGCTTCGAGAAAGCGTCCAGCTGGATCCGGAGGTCTTCGAGAAGGCCCTCGAGAAGCTGGTCCTCCACGGCGGCGCGGCGGTTCACGGCGGGGAGGCCGTGAAGGGGGGCGCGTCCTGGAAACCTTCGTACCTCCTGCAGAAGAGCGAGAAGCTCGAAAAGCTCGAGCAGATGTGCCGCCTCGCCGAGGCTCACGCCTGCCGGATGTCCCTCGTCATGCGCCATTTCGGAGACGACGAGGATGCGGAGCGTCCCTGCGGCCAGTGCGACGTCTGCACGCCGCAGAGCTGTCTCGTCACGGCGTTCGCGCGGCCGCGGCGAGAGGAAAGCGAGATCAGCCAGAAGATCCTCGAGTCGCTCAGGCGGCGGGACAGGCAGGGATCCGGCCAGCTCTACCGCGACACCTGTTCGGAAACCGCCGAAAGGAAAGCCTTCGAGCGCGTTCTCAGGAGTCTCGCCCGCGCCGGACTCGTCGACGTTCGCGAGGACTCGTTCCAGAAAGACGGCGAGACGATAGTCTTCCATCGCGTCACCCTCACGCCGGCAGGCTACCGGGCCAACCCGCAGGTCTCGATCCTCATCGAGCGGGATGAGGAAGAGCGGCCGCGGAAGAGAGCCCGGAACGCCCGAAAGAAGAAGTGAGGGGGCTTCAGGGAGAGATGCACATGTTCACGAGAGCCATCGTCCGGCCGCCCTCATCGACCTTCGCAGACGGCTTGACCTCTTCCGCGCTGGGCCGCCCCGTCGTCGCGCTCGCCCTCGCGCAGCACGAGGCCTATTGCAGGGCGCTGGAAGAGTGCGGCCTCTCGCTCGTGCGGCTGCCGGCCGACGAGGGGTATCCCGATTCCACCTTCGTGGAGGACACCGCCGTCCTCACGCCGGCCCTGGCCATCCTCACGCGTCCGGGCGCGCCGAGCCGCCAGGGAGAAGTCGAGGCGATCGCCTCCGAGATCGTCAGGCACTTCCCGGCAACCGCGGAGATCGCGGAGCCCGGGACTCTCGACGGCGGAGACATCTGCGAGGCAGGCTCTCACTTCTTCATCGGGATCTCGGAGAGAACCAACGAGGAAGGAGCCCGTCAACTCGGGTTCCTGCTCTCCCGGGAAGGATTCACCGTCTCCATGGTCGATATCCGTGAGGTTCGATCGCTCCTTCACCTCAAGAGCGGGATTGCCTGGCTCGGAGGGCGACGCCTCGCCGTCATCCGGGAGTTGGCGAGCCACGCGGCGTTCCACGGATGGGAAGTCGTGATCGTTCCCGACGGCGAGGAGTACGCCGCCAACTGCGTCGCCATCAACGGCCGCCTCCTGATCTCCTCGGGCTTTCCCCACTTTGAAAGCCTCTTGAAAGACCTCGGCCTCCGTGTCCTCGCGCTCGACATGACCGAGTTCCGGAAGATGGACGGAGGGCTCAGCTGCCTCTCGCTGAGATTCTGACCCTGGGCGTCAGCTCGCTTTCTTCTTCTTGATCACGCGGAAGAGGTTGCTGAAGGTATCCGTCCACAGGACGGACTCTTTCGCTGGCTCCCAGCCGTGCGCGGCCGCCAGCATCACGGAATGCTCGAGAAAGGCGCCCCGTGTCAGGAGGATCCAGTCTGACGACCAGACCATGTCTCCTTCCTGACTGGAGTCGATCCGCGCCATCTTCAATTCGAGCCGTTTGGCCTGGGCCGCGATGACGGGCTCGAGCTCGAGGAACCTGTTCGAGACGTGGACGGCAAGGACGCCGTCCGGCGTCCGGACGTGTTTGAGATAGACGTCGAACGCCTCCGAGGTCAGGAGGTGAACGGGGATCGAGTCGCTCGAGAAGGCGTCGAGGGCCAGGACGTCGAAATCCTGGGCCTCTTCACGTTCGAGCGAGAGTCGAGCGTCTCCCAGGATCACCATGTAGGTTCCCTTGCAGTTCGCCAGGTACTTGAACAGCGGCTTTTTCCCCGTCGAGAGTTCGAGAACGGCGGGGTTGATCTCGTAGAAGCGGTACGCGTCGCCGGGCCGCGCGAACGCTGCGATCGTCCCGACCCCGAGTCCGACGAGCCCCGCCTTCACGGGCCGCTCGTCCCTTCGGGGGTGGTAGCGCAGGGCCAGGCCCACGCCGCTCCTCTCGCCGTAGTAGCTCGTTGGCTGCGAGACTCTTTCGGGATCCATCGGCTGGATGCCATGGGTGATGCGGCCGTGGCGGAGCGCGAGGTAGCTCGTCGAAAGCGAGGTCCCCGGGTTCGGGATCACGCGAAGGAGACCAAAGAAGTTTCGCGAAACGTAGAGCGCTTCGCGCGCTTCCTTGACCGCGTTGAAATGCAGGGCGAAGGCGACCTCGGCGATGAAGAGAATCGAGGCGGCCAGTCTCCATGTGGCGCTCTCGATGGCGACCCCGGCCCGTCGCGCCCCCAGGACGATGGCGAGAAACGCGATGCCGAGCGCGGCACCGGCCACCCCGAGGCTGAGCCCGACGGGCTTCGGGATCCATGCCGGAACTTCATCCTGGACGGCGATCGCGATGAGGGGCGACCCGAGCAGCACCGCCAGGGAATAGGGCCAGAACTTGGTCTTCCAGAACCAGCTCTCGCGGTCGCGCACGACCACGGCGAAGACCACGAGGAGGGCGAGCAGGATGCCGAAGGGCAACTCCCACAGACCCAGGAAGAACCTCGGAGCCACGACCCCGTTGAAGACCCCGCCAAACGCCCCTCCGGCCGCCAGGACGAGGTAGAAGAGCGTCAAGCGCGAGGGATGGGGTTTTGCCCGGACGAGCTCACCGTGACAGACCGATCCGAAAACGAAGAGAGCTCCGGAAAGGATGACGATCTGCCAGACGACTCCGATCCCGACTCCCGCCCGGATCGTCAGGGTCGAGCCGGCCGCCGAGACGAGAAACAGCACCGCGAACAGTCCCCGTCGATAGAACCCCTCGT
Source organism: Thermoanaerobaculia bacterium (assembly GCA_022071945.1). Classification (GTDB taxonomy): domain Bacteria; phylum Acidobacteriota; class Thermoanaerobaculia; order UBA5066; family UBA5066; genus JAJVIN01. Next base: position 66,991 of record JAJVIN010000005.1, read on the forward strand.
ACTCGAAGCAGAGGATGAAGGTGACGAGGTAGATCGTCAACGGGATGACCCACAGGAACGGGATGACGGCGACCTCCTGCGTCAGCTGGCTCGTGATGGCGAGGAGGAGGATCGAGGGAACGGCCGCCAGGAGGAACCAGAACAAGATGTCTTGCGGCCGCACCCTGAGAGGAGGTTCCGGCAAGGAGGTCCGTTGCACGAGCGGTCCCCGCTCAGACGGCCGCCCCGCCCGCCACGCCGCGGCCGCGCACCCTGTCAGATAGAACAGGAAGAGGCCAGCCCAGAGCTGCCCCTGACGCGGAAGCGTCAGGAACGGCTCGACCGCGAAGGGGTACGAGAGGAGCCCGAGGAGCGAACCGGCATTCGAGAGGGCATAGAGCGGATAGGGTGACCGTTCGGGGTGGACCCGCGAGGACCACGCTTGCAGGAGTGGGCTCGTCGCCGAAAGGACGAGGAACGGTAATCCGATGACCGAGGTCAGGAGAAGAAGGATCGAGGATACGGGTTCCGCGCCCGGTGCCGGAGCAAACGATGCCGGCGGTGTCAGCGGAGAGGACCAGATGAAAAGGCGATACGCAGACAGACCTCCCACTAACCCGATGATGGCGAGATGGAGGGCCCGTTGCCGGCCGGCCCCCGCGAGGCGCACGAGGCCATGAGCGTAGCCATAGCCCAAGAGCAATCCGGTCTGGAAGAAGAGCATGCAGGCGGTCCACGCCGCGGGGGCCCCTCCGAACCAGGGCAAGACGAGCTTTCCGAGAATGAACTGAACCTGAAAGAGCAGGAACGCCCCGAGCCCGATCGTGAGGGGAAAGAGCCAGCTCAGGGCACCATCAGGGGCTCGCCTGTCGTGCTCATTTGGCGCCACGCCTGAAAGCTCCGGCTACTCGGCTCTCACGAATGTCGGATCTTGAGAGGTGTTGTCGATCACGGTGATGTACGCATCGAACGGTTCGAGCCCGTCCAACCGCTCGATCACCGCCGTGTACCCGTCCCCCGCCGCCGAGAAGTTTCGGGAGAGGATCTGGTTCCACTGGTGGAGCTGTCCCGGCAGCAAGGACTTGACGAGGGGCTCCCCCACTTGCTTTCCCGAGCGGTCGAAGATGGTGACGGAGAGCTGGACCGGCGCCTTCGGATCGGTCCGGGTCGGCCCGAGGTTGACGATCGCGAGGTTCGTTCTGAACCGCGAGTCTTCCTTCAACCCGAGGATTCGTTTCTTCCACTGGGCGCGGGCGTAGTACGGGTCGAGCCCGGTCATTCCGAGACCCATTCCATTCGAGGCGACGGTGCGCGACGAGGCGAATCCGAACCCGAAGTCGCGGAACTGGATCCGGACGGGTCCGAAGTCATCCCGCTCGACCGAAGACGGGTCGAGCTTGCGGAAGAAATCGACGACGTTGGGGTAAAAGACGCCCCTGTCTCGGCCGAGGTTCAGGACGTGCTTGACCTCCTTGCCGGTCACCGCCGAGGTGAACGTCAGGTCCGCAGTCGTGTCGAACCCCGCCGTGTTGGTGATGGCGCACTCGGACGTCCAGCGGGTCCCGGCTCCGTCGGCATCCGAGACGGCCGAGAGGCTGACGGTGTTCGAGGTCCCGACCGCGGAGGCTCGTATGAAGACGAAGTCCTGGATTTGACTGTCGATGACGGTCGCGTAGGCGTCATAGGCGGCCTGACCGGTCGAGAAGGGTTGAAACAGGACCGAGAACGACTCCCCGTTCAGGTCTCCGAACCCGGCGAGGGGGGAGTTCAGTTGCCGCAGCTCGTGGGGCGGAATGGAGAGCGTCGCGCTGCCGGCCGGTCGACCGGTCGCGTCATCGAAGAAGTCCACCGAGACGTCGAGGACGGGGCACTCACCCGCAAATCCGCAGAGATTCGCGACGGCGACGTTGGTGCGGTACCGGCCGGTGTTCTTCAGACCGTTCAGGGAACGGCGGAACACGAACGCTTCCGCCGCCGGGTCGAGCGATGTCAGGCCGAGGCCCGTCGTGGCTCCCCCGGGCAGGCTCGAGTAGACACGCGCCTGAGCCCGGCCGGTGCCGTTCCTGAAGTCGGCGGAGAGCGTTCCGGCCACGTCGCCCTCGGGAAAGCTCGCGCCAGCATCACGAAAAGTCCGGATGACGTTTGGAAAGACCGTCGACCCTCCCACGGGAACATCGATCAGCATGGTGTACGTCTTCCCGCCTGACAGAGTCAGGGTCAGCTTGACCTCCCGTGCCGCATCCAGGTTCGTCACGGTGAGCTCGGAGAAGAAGTTGTTGACAGGATCCGCCGGGCGAACCTCCACGACCGCCGGGAGGAAGGCCCGGGTGGCGAAATCCTCGCCGGGGGCGAGGGGCCGCCACCACTGGATGGGCCGCTGGCCGGTCAGGAACTCTCCGGCCGCCCCTCCCCAGATGAGGGAGTTGTAGGGGCTCGCGGAGCTGACGAAGAGCTGCCGTCCATCCTCGTCCGGGACGTAGAAGACCCGTTCCTGAAACGCCAGGGTCTCTTCCGCGGGCACCACGGTCGCCAGGGTCTGAACGGGATCGGCCGTTTCGGGCAGGATCGGCGTCGAGGAGGGCTCGGGCAGGATCTCGCTCCCGAGGCTCCTCAACCGCGCCACGTCGTTCAGAAGAACGTGGGGACCCAAGTAGGAAGCGAGGGCGACGAAGGGCCCGGCAGCCCGCATTCCGGCCCAGGGGTCCCCGGAATAGCGAGAGAGCGTGAACGGGAACAGGGACTTTTCCCTCGTCTCCGGCCTGAAACGGATGAGGCGCTCTCGCGAGGATGGCACCGCCCAAACGTCGCCGTTCGGGAGGATCGCGGCTCTGGAGAACGCGGCCCCGGCCGTTTCGTACCGGAGGAGAGTCCGGTCGGCGAGCCTGAGGGCCAGGATGGAACCGTCATCGGACTCGAGCCAGACGCGGCCCGAGGCGTCTGGTCCGGCCGCGGCACTCAGGAAGCGCGGCAGCTCCAGAATCAGGAGTTTCGACTGGGAGAGGACGGCGGCCTTGCCCGAACCGAAGACCCACGGCTCCCCCGCTGCATCCAGTGTCAGGCGGGCCACCCGGAAGGGGATCAGTGTCCTCACGACCTCGCCAGATGACGGGGTGAGCCGGTAGAGGAATCCGGCGGCCCCGCCAGACTGGTAGCCCAGAGCCCAGGCGATTGCGCGGGCCGGATCCCACTTCACCGCGAGCGGGAAGACCTCGACCCCCGAGCCATCGTCGATCCTCCACCGCGTAAGCGCTCCCGAGGGAGAAAGACGCACCGCCGAGTCCTCGCCGTACCCGCCCTCGGCAACCCAGAAGGCCCCCTCCGGCCCCGCCTCGCGGTCGCCCTCCATCCCCTCGAACGCCGAGGCGGAAAAGGACCGGACGCGAAACGCCTGGCCCGACGCCTGCGCGAGACTTGCGGAGACGAGTGTGAAGAGAGTGACCACCGTCAGGCAGCGCGGGATTCCCGAACGCATGCGACCTCCCATTGGGGTTCCGAGAGCAGATCAAGCAGTCTAGCAGGGCCGGGCGCGAGGGGTCTCCCCCGCCAGTTGCTAGCATTGATGAATTACCTGGGAGGAGTGCGCGCAATGTCAGAAGACGATCTGAAGGCCGAACTCGAGCGTCTGAAGGCCGAGAACGAGAACCTCAAGCGAGCCCGGAGCAAGGGCCTTTCGATGAAGATCAGCGAGAAGGGGGCCCTTTCCGTTTACGGGCTCGGGAGATTCCCCGTCACCCTTTACAAGGAGCAGTGGATTCGCCTGCTCGACTCGGCGGACGACGTGCGGAGCTTCATCGCGGAAAACGCGGAAGGCCTGAAGTCCAAGGGGGCGTGAGCCCCGAGAAATCTCGTGGGCGCGCCCTCGAGCGCGCCCACGAAGTCCTCCCCGGTCAGGCCGGCCCGGCCGCCGGCTTTCTGAAGCTGATGGCGAGCCCCCCTCCGCCGAGCCCGAGCATGATGACCGCCTGGACCACCGTGCGGTAGACGATCTCGCTTCCCGCGAAGGCTCCCCGGTAGAGGAAGAAGCACCCGGCGATCAGGATCAGGGCATAGCCAACGATCATCAGCTGGCGGGCCCTCGCGTTCGACTCCGGCGTGTCCGTCGAGAAGAAGTGGTTGTAGGCGAGGAGTCCCAGAAGGGCCACGACGTCCAGGACGACGAAGACCAGCCAGAACGAACGGAGGGTCGCGTCGATTCCCTGTTTGCCGACGATCGGCTTCAGCCAGGCGTCATACAGGGCCCCGCCAAAGCTCGAGCCCACGAGCGACCCGACGACGCCGTACAGGAACGCATACCCCATGTAGACGGCGGTCTTGTCCTTCGGAGCGACGAGGCCGACATAGCTGTAGTACTTCGGGTGAGCCGTCATCTCGCCGATGGAGAAGACCGCGATTCCGAGGACGAAGACCCAGATGCTTTTCGAGGCGGCGAGGCAGAGGAATCCCAGGGCGCCGATCGCGATCCCCGTGACCATGGTCGGCAGCGCCTTCCAGTTCTTCACGATGCGGCTCACGAAGACCTGCAGGAGGATGATCGTGCCGGCGTTGACCACGGTGACGTGCTCGGAGTCGAACTTCAGCGGGATCCGAAGAACGTTGGCGAAGAAATCGTTGAGCGGAGCCGGATCGATGAAGTCGCGCAGGTACCAGAGGACCGACCCGAAGTTCTGGAAGTAGAGGATCCAGAACCCGGAGTAGATGACGATCATCAGCATGAACCTCGCGTCCCCCAGAACGAGCGCGGCCCCGGCCAGCACATCCTTCAGGCTCTTGGAGTTCGGGGGCTTGGGGGGATCCTTGAAGAGAAAGAGCGCCGGCAGGAGCTGGAGGGCGCAATAGACCGCGGAGGCCGTGAAGACGTAGCTCCACTTGAATCCCTTCAGGTAGCTGACGACGAGCGGGGCCAGGAAGGCCCCGAGGTTGATCATCCAGTAGTAGACGCCGAAGCCGAAGCCGCTGTTTTCTTCCGTGGTCGTCCGGGCGATCGTCCCCGAGATGATGGGTTTGAAGAGCCCCGCCCCGACCGCCAGGAGGAGAAGCGAGGCGAAGACGATGCCGTACGCCGAAACCTGGCCGCTCAGGAAGTAGCCGGCCGTCATCAGCGAAAAGGCGAACAGCAGCATGCGCCGGTAGCCGTAGCGGTCCGCCAGGGCTCCGCCCAGGATCGGTATCACGTACGTGCAGGCGTAGACGAGGCTCTGGAGGAACCCTACCGAGTTCTCGGTGAACCCCAGGCCGCCCTTCTCGACGCTGTTGGTGAGGTAGACGGCCAAGACCGAGTTCATGCCGTAATAGGCCGCTCTCTCGAAGAGCTCCATCACGTTGGCGACCCAGAAGACCCTCGGGAACGACGAAAGCAACCCGCGCTTTTCCTGCTGACTCATTTCCCGATTATCCAGGAGATCCCGGCGATTCCATTGACCCGCGGACGGAGGGGCCTTAGCCTCGGCGCCTGCGGCGAGCCTGATGAACGAACTCGGCCCGATCCTCCCCACTCCCGTCCGTCTCGGCGACTCGGGCCGCTACACCGGCCGAGGGGTCGCCATCGCCTTTCTCGACTCGGGCTTCTTTGCCCACGCCGACCTCGTCAAGCCCGATGACCGGATCCTGCGCTACGTGGACGTCAACCGAAAGGATGCCCGCCGGAGGGACCTCGACAGACCCGACGAGTCGAGCTGGCACGGGATGATGACGTCCGTCGTGGCCTGCGGGAACGGCTACCTTTCTGATGGCCACTACCGGGGCCTCGCCTCCGAGGCCTACCTGATCCTCGTCAAGGTCGGGACCGCCCGGAGAATCCGGCACGACGACATCCGCCGGGGGATCGACTGGGTCATCAGGAACCGCGAGCGCTACAACATCCGGATCATGAACATCAGCTGCGGGGGGGATTTCGAGGCCTCGTACCTCACCGACCACCTCTCGCAGAGCGCGGACCGCGCCACCCGCTCAGGACTTCTCGTCTGCTCGGCGGCCGGAAACCTCGGCACCCACGCGGGACACCCCGTCTTGCCCCCGGCGTCGGCCCCCTCCGTTCTCACAGTCGGCGGCCTGGATGACAAGAACCGGCTCCTCTTCACCGGCTACGACATGTACCACTCGAGCTACGGTCCGACCCTGGATGGCCTTCAGAAGCCAGAGGTGATCGCCCCGGGAATCTGGGTGGCGGCCCCCATCCTGCCGGGCACGCCCACCGCCGCCCAGGCCGAGCTCTATTCCCGGCTGAGTGCCACCGCGGACGAGGAGCTCCGGACCGTCCTCGATGCCCATCCTGGCATCGACGAGGCCCTCGACGCGGCCCGGCACCTCGAGACCCCGATGATCCGGCAGCTCATCGGGGCGAAGCTCCGCGACAACAACGTCATCTCCGGCGCGTATAAACACGTGGACGGCACGAGTTTTGCAGCCCCCATCGTTTCATCGATCGCGGCCCAGATGTTCGAGGCCAATCCCGCGCTGACTCCCCAGCAGGCCAAGAGGATCCTGATGTCGACGGCCCGGCGGCTGCCGCACGTCGAGCCGGAAAAGCAGGGCTGGGGGGTCGTCGACGTCCGCCGGGCCGTCGAGGAGGCAGAACGGCTGGCCCGGCCCGGCACTTCTTGACCGGCCCCGATTCAATCACCTGCCGGTGAGCAGAACGACTCTGTCCGGAACACCTTCAGGGTGTCGCCCGCCTTGACTCTTTGCTAACCTTCACCGAGCGGGGGGACCATGAATCGAGTCACACTCCTTCGTCGTTCAACTCTCCTGGGATCAGCGCTCGCCCTATCTGCCTTCCTCCTACCGGCCCAGGGGCTCCTGGCCGAGGAAAACGCCGCCTCTCAGGTGAAGCGCGACAACTTCCAGGTCTTCCAGATTTCGGGCAACTTCAAGGTCGACGCCATTCGGCTGTTCGAGGTTTCGCCGAACTCTCCCGGCCGGCTGGTCTGGATCGAACCGGATGGCTCGGTCCGCTCCTCCACGGACGAGGACTTCCTCAGGCTCGTTCCCGCCTTGACGACCGAATCCAGCGCGAGGAAGCCTCAGAAGGTCAAGGGACTCTTGACCGTTCTCTTCCGCAACGTCGAGTTGACCCGGATGTTCTTCGAGACGGACAAGGTCGCGACCTTCTCCTTCGTCGAGAAGAACGCCGAGCTCGAGATCGCCAGCGTCGTCATCTCCGATCCGGGACCTCCACCGCCGACTTACAGGATTGCGTTCGCCTGGCGCTACAAGAAGAAGGAGAAGGTCAAGGACACCGGCTCGGCCGTCGCCAACGCCATGGAAGGACAGGAAGTCCCGGTGCAGCTCGCCGGATCGTCCATGGAGGACGACATCAAGGTGAAGTTCCTCGTCGAGGAGCCTCCGGCTCCCGCCCAGTGATCCTGGCCTGACGTCGCCTCGCCACGCGAGGGGAGCCGCCCGGAGAAGAATCTCCGGGCGGTTTTGTTTTGTGCTCTCGCCGGCCACTCCCCGAAGGCTGGACTCCGGACACCCGGCACGCGCAGAATGCTCGCATGGCGAAGACTCCGCTGTTCCGCCTCCTGCAGAGAAGCCTGCAGAATGCCCTCCGTTCCTCTGCCGCCGAATCGGACAAGACCGTCCTCTCCGATGCCCTCTCGCGCCGGCGATTCCTCGTGACGTCGGGCGCCGCGACCGCCGGCCTGGCGCTCTCGCACTGCGGGCCCGGCCAGAGCCCCGCCCCCGTCACGGCTCCGGCCGTCCGGGCCACGACCGAGGACGCCATCGTCGTCGGAGGCGGCCTCGCTGGCTTGACCGCGGCCTACCGTCTGAAACAGGCGGGCGTCACGGCGGGCGTCTACGAGGCCCAGGAAAGAGTGGGGGGACGCGTCCGCTCCCTGCGCGGCCACTTCCCGGATGGGCAGGTCGCCGAGCTCGGCGGAGAGCTCATCGACACTCCTCACAAGCGCGTCAGGGGGCTTGCCTCGGAGCTCGGCCTGGAGGTCGAGGACCTTCTGGACGACCATCCCGACCTCTCCAAGGCCATTCTCTTCTTCGAGGACAAGCGCCTCGATCCTTCCACGCTCGAGAAGGCCTTCGCCCCCTTCGGCTCGAAGATAAGAACCGATCTCGACTCTCTGGGAAAGAACCCCGACCCGACCTACAAGAACCCGGGGAACGCCCAGACCCTCGACCGGATGAGCCTCTCGCAGTGGTTCGACCGCTCCGGGTTCGAGGGCTGGCTCCGCCAGCTCCTGGACGTCGCCTACGTGACGGAATACGGCCTCGAAGCCTCGGAACAATCGGCCCTCAATTTCCTCCTGATGATCGACCCCGCGCTCGGAAAGGACATGAAGTTCTTCGGCGAGAGCGACGAGCGGTTCCACATCAAGGGAGGAAACGACCAGATCCCGAGAAAGCTGTCGGAAAAGCTGCCCGGCCAGATCGAGTTCGGGGCCCGGCTCGAATCGATCCAGTCTTCCCCGTCGGGCGGGTATGTCCTGTCGTTCCGCAGGGGGACGGCCTCCTTCGAGAAGCGGACGGGCTTTGTCCTTCTGACCCTCCCGTTCTCGGTTCTCAACTCGGTCGAGATCAAGCTCGACCTGCCCGAGCGGAAGAGACGCGCCTTTCTCGAGCTCGGCTACGGCACCAACGGGAAACTGATGCTCTCGTACGGCAGCCGCATCTGGAGAGGCAAGCACAAGTCGAATGGGAGCGTGATGACCGACCTGCCGTCCCAGATGTTCTGGGAGACGAGCCGCCGCCAGGCTGGCGCCGCTGGCATCATCACCAACTTCTGCGGCGGAAGGCGCGGCGTGACCCTGGGCCAGGGAACTCCCGAGCAGCAGGCCCTCATCGCCGCCGGTGATTTCGAGAGGATCTTCCCTGGATCGGCGGGTACTCACAGCGCCGAGAAGGCCGTGAGATTTCACTGGCCCCTCAACGAGTTCTCGCTCGGGAGCTATGCCTGCTACCGCCCCGGCCAGTGGACCGAGTTCCGGGGTGTGGAGGGAGAACCCGCCGGCCGCCTCTTCTTCGCGGGCGAGCACACGTCCCTGACCGCCCAGGGCTACATGGAAGGAGCCGTCGAAAGCGGCGAGAGGGCCGCCAAGGAGATCCTGACCGCCATGGGCAAGGCCCGCTGAGAGCGCGGGATGACCTGGCTTTCGGAGAGACCTTCACGGGTCTTCTGGACGGCTCTCCTGATCACACTGAGTTCCGTGGTCTGGCAGAGGATGACGGGACCGACGTACCCCGTGCGAGGAAGCCAGCAGGTCGGCCCCGCCTCCGTCTCCTACCGCCTTCTGCGGAGTCACAGCTCGAATGAGAGCCAGCCCGTCGAAGTCTCGGTCGAGAACGGTCCCGTCTCGGGCGTCATCCTCTGGCGCCATTACCCTCTGGAGGAACCCTGGTCGAGGGTGCCGATGCGCGCGACGGGGAACGGGCTGAAGGGCCTCTTGCCCGCGCAGCCGCCGGCCGGGAAGCTCGAGTACCAGGTGCTCCTCATGGCCGGAAGCGAGACCGCCCTGATACCGGCACGGCCCGCCGTCACCCGGTTCAAGGGCGATGTGCCGGCCAACATCCTGCTCCCGCACATCCTCGCGATGTTCGGCGCGATGCTCTGGTCGACGGCGGCGGGTCTGAAGGCCCTCGCCGGAAGAGAAGATCTCCGGACGGACGCGATCGGCACGTTCCTCCTGATCGCCCTGGGAGGCTTCCTCTTCGGCCCTCTGGTTCAGAAGGCAGCCTTCGGGAAGTACTGGACGGGATTCCCCTACGGCCACGATCTGACGGACAACAAGACCCTGATCGCGGGGGTGTTCTGGGGGGGAGCTCTCCTCCTGCTATCGAGCAGAAGGCTCGGCCGTGCCGCGGTCGTCACGGCCGCGGCGGTGACCCTTCTGGTCTTCGCCATCCCTCACAGCCTCTTCGGGTCGCAACTCGACTGGAAGAAAGAAGGCCAGAGTCCGTCCCCTCAGCGCCCGGTCAGCTCTTGCCTTCCTCCGCCATCTTCAGGGCCTTGGCACGCCTGACGACGTGCTCCAGGCCCTCCAGGAGGCCCCGCGCCGCTTCGCGGCTGAGTCCGTGGAGAAGCTGGGCCTCGAGGCGGGCCAGGTCTTTTTCCTGCTCGGTGGCGGCCTTCTTACCCTCTGCTGACAGCCTGACGAGAGAGATCCGGCTGTCGTAGGGCGCCGGCCGCCGCGCCACGAGACCCTGCTTTTCCATGTCCTGGATCGTGCGGGTCACCGTCGCCGGATCGGAGCCAAGCCTCTCGGCAATCTCGGACTGCGACAGCTCGGCCACCGATGCGAGGAGGCGCAGGAAATAGAGCCTCGACTCGGGCGCGCCGCTCTGCCGGGCGAAGACTCGGGCGACCAATTGATAGGCGAGACCTAGATCGGTCACGAGCGCCAGATCAGAGTGCTTCTTCATTGTCTCGAAAAGAATAGGTTAACACCAGCTGGCCGCCGGCGCCGGGAGGGCCACGCCTGAGTCCCCTCTTGAGGAACTGGATCAGGGCGACATCGCTCCGCTCGTGTTCCCCTTCTCTCCCGGGCTGGGGAAGGTCCCGCGTCAGAGGTCGTCACGATCAGTCTCCCTCCCCCGCGCACGCGGGGGAGGGAGGAGAGCGCCCATCTCGTCAGTGCGCCTCTGGGCTCCTCTGTTTCTTGTCCATCTGGTCGGCGAGGGTGCGGACCACCGCGCCGGGGAGCGTTCCGCTGATCGTCACGGACTCGTCGTCACGCGACACCTTGAACTTTCGGAGGACCGAAACGGCATCAGGGTTCTTGTCCTGGACGGCCAGCCGCCAGGCGGCCAGGACTCCCCGAAGGCTGTCCTCGATGAGCTCCCTCGTCTCGGCATCCGCCGAAAGCCCCTGCGCCGACAGTTTCAGTGCGTCCCCCTTCGTCGAGACCTGCAGGGCCAGGAGGCTGACGTTGCTCATGGCTCCGACGAGCACCCTGCCGGCATCGGAGGAATTCCCGCCGGTCTCGCTCCCCTGACGCTTCGCCTTCGGGAAGCGCGTCACATCGATCAGGGCAAAGGCGGAAGCGCCGGACTCGATCCGGGTGTAGTGCCGCCCCAGCCCCTGGCTCGAGAGGAACGACGTTCCACCGGCCATCCGGTCTTCGAGCGCCCGAACGACGGCCGGCTCCGTCCCCGCGATCACGAGGCGCGAGGAGACAAACGCAACGGCGCCCCGTCCGGGCTCCGCGCTGTCTTTCTTCGACGGCAGGAGGAAGTACGCCCCTCCGGTTGCGGTACGAGGAACGGCGCCCCTGGCCGCCGTCGCAGCCGAGAGCTTCTCGGGCTCGAAGCGGCCCTCGAAAACGACGAGGACGTCTCCATCCTTCATGCCGTTTCTTGCCGGGAGGGCCGCGAAGACCAGGGTGTCGACATCCTGCGAAACGCGCAGGTGGGACTCCTCGAGAAAGCGGGCCGCGTCCCCATCAACGGTGATCCCGTCGAAATCCCGGAAAAGGCGGCTCCCCAGCGGGTTGGTTCGAAGGTCCGAAAAGCGCACCATCCCGGCGGCGGCGGCATCGGCCGGGACGAGGGACAACCCGTCCTCCGCGGGCCGGGCACCCAGGAGCGTGGGGGTGGCGAGGAGAGAGACCGTCAGAGCGAGCGCGAGGAAGGCAAGCCGTTTCCGCATGATTCAGAAGTCCTTTCTGGAAAAGAGCCAGCAGGCCCAGGTGAGTGCGAGAAGGCCGAAGAGCCCCGTCGTTCCGTAGACGGCCCACGGGTCGACGGGCGGTGGCGGGCGATGCATGCCCGTCCCTCCCGACACGAGGACGACGATGGCCTGCCCGAGCTGGGCGGTCTTCGGCAAGACCCAGTATCCGGCATGTACGAGAGACGCCCCCCAGTCCATTGACATCGCGGCGGCGATCTTCTCGTGGGCCGTCAGGATCGATGCCATGAAGAAGAGCCCGTAGGAGGTCATGATCGAGACGGCCGTCGACGACGTCACGACTCCGACGAGAAACGCGAAGGCCAAGAGCGTGGCAATGGCAAAGAGGATGATCCCGCCCCCGAAAAGGAAACGCTCGTTCCACACACCGGTCTTGATTCCCACGATCAGCCAGATCGAGACCATCAGGTAGGCCACGTTGAAGGCCGCGAGCAAAAGCCCGCCGGCGTATCGAGACAGGAGCAAGGGAACCCGTCCGATGGGCCGGGAAAGGTAGAGGTCGATCGTCCCTTTTTCCTGCAGGCGCGGCACGAGATGGGCGGTCGCGAAGATCGCCAGGAACGTCCCGACGAGGTAGAGAACCGCCGAGAAGCCCATCTCGAAACCCAGGACGAGCTTGTCGATCTCGACCTTCCCGCCCCTCATCTCGATCTCCTTGCCGAAGAGCTTGGCCCCGGCCAGGGCTCCATCGACGACATCGAGGTTGACGGCAGCCGCGAACAGCAGGATGAAGACGGTGGAAAGGGCAAAGTAGGCCACGAGCGTGAAGCGCGCGGCGGCCTCCCGAAAGACCTCTTCGACGTTGGCCCAGAGCGCTCTGGCCCAGAGTGCCCTCATGACGGCTTCACCTCCGGGGAGTCGAGATCCCCGGTCTTGACGAGGTCGACGAAGACGTCCTCGAGGCTCGAGCGCAGGGGCGTCAGCTCGCGAAGCTCGGCGCCCTCCGCTCGAAGCCGGTCGATGACCTGGTTGAGGTGGGCGTAATCCCTCACCGAGAGCTCGAAGTGGCCGTTCGTCTGGGCGATTGAGGCATCCAACTGCTGGATCCCTCCCACGAGCGAAGGTGTCATGCCGTACGCCACCATCCGGTAGCGGACCTGGCTCGAGACTCCCAAAGCCGAGGCTCCCGTCAGGTCCTTGATCGTTCCCGTGGCCGCCACGCTCCCCTTTCTGAGCACCGTGACCCGGTCGCACGTCAGCTCGATCTCTGAGAGGAGGTGTGAGTTGAGGAGGATGGCCGTTCCCCGGGCCGCCTCTTCCCGAAGGAGGTCGCGAATCTCCCGCCGGCCGACCGGATCGACTCCGTCGGTCGGTTCGTCCAGGAGGAGAACCTCTGGCTTATGGATCAGGGCAGCCGCCAGCCCGAGCCTCTGAGTCATCCCCTTGGAGAACTTCTTGACCTTGACGTCGGCCCACTCGGGGAGCCTCACGCGAGAGAGGAGAGCCGGAATCCTCTGCTCCACCTCGCCTCTGGAGAGCCCGGCCATGCGTCCGAATATGGAGAGAGTCTGGCGGGCCGTCAGGTAGCCCGGAAAGCGGTGTCCCTCGGGAAGGTACCCGGTCCGCCTCCGGCTCTCCGGGCTCCGGGCGGAGAGGCCGAGGATCCGAGCCTCGCCCTTCGTCGGGAAGGTCAACCCGAGAAGGATCTTGACCGTGGTGGTCTTTCCGGCGCCGTTGGGACCCAGGAGCCCGAAGACCTCTCCCGGCGCCACCTCGAAGTCGATGCCCGACAGGGCCCGGATCTCCCTCCGGGAAAAGCCGTTCCGGAAGACCTTCTCCAGGGCGTGAACCGAAAGAGCGGATGCCATCGCCCTAACTTACGAGAGGCCTCGCGACAAAGTTCCCGTCCCTTCCCTCTCGATGGCCCCTCGCGGCGTGACCGAGGCGGCAAGGCCGGGACGAAGGAGAAACGGACCGGTTCTAGAATCGGGGAGACGGAATTCACCTCACGGAGGTCCTCCCATGCCCCTGTTCGAATATCGCTGTACCGATTGCGGATCCCTCACGGAACAGATGGTCCTGGCCGGCGATTCGGACTGGTCCGCCCCCGCCTGCGCCAAGTGCGGGTCCGCCCACACATCACGTCTTCTCTCCCGCTTCGCCGCGCACGGAAGTCACAAGCACGAGAGCTTCGACGCCGGCTGCGATCCAGCCGCCTGTGAGACGCCCGAGATGTGCGGCATGGGCGGCTGCGGGATGGGGGGAATGAACGGCCTGGAGATGTAAGGGGAGAGCTTAGAATCGCTCCACCGGCTTTCACGCCGCCTTTCTTGGAGGATTCATGCTCGACAGTTTCAAGACGAAAACGACGCTCTCCGCGGGAGGCGCGTCCTACTCGATCTTCAGCCTCGCGAGGCTGGCCAAAGACCACCCCAAAGTCCTCGACTTGCCCTTCTCCCTGAAGATCCTGCTCGAGAACCTCCTCCGCTACGAGGACGGACGGGTGGTCCGGGCGGCGGATGTGGAGGCCCTGGTGGACTGGGATCCCAAGGCGACCCCGGACAAGGAAATCGCCTACCATCCCGCCCGCGTCCTGATGCAGGACTTCACCGGCGTCCCGGCGGTCGTGGATCTCGCCGCCATGCGGGAAGCCGTCGTGGCGATGGGCGGAGATCCGAAGAAGATCAACCCCCTCTCGCCGGCCGACCTCGTCATCGACCACTCGGTCCAGATCGACAACTTCGGTTCCTCCCTCGCCTTCGGCGCCAACGTCGCCTTGGAGTACGAGAGGAACAAGGAGCGCTATGCGTTCCTGCGCTGGGGCCAGAACGCCTTCCAGAACTTCCGCGTGGTTCCCCCCGGTACCGGCATCTGCCACCAGGTCAACCTCGAATACCTCGCCAAGGTCGTCTTCACGAGCGAGGACGGCGTCGCGTACCCCGACACCCTGGTCGGCACCGATTCGCACACCACGATGATCAACGGGCTCGGCGTTCTCGGATGGGGTGTCGGCGGGATCGAGGCCGAGGCGGCCCTCCTTGGCCAGCCCGTCTCGATGCTCATCCCCGAGGTCGTCGGATTCCGCCTCCACGGCACCCTCCCCGAGGGCGCCACGGCGACGGACCTCGTCCTGACCGTCACGCAGATGCTCAGAAAGAAGGGCGTCGTCGGCAAGTTCGTCGAGTTCTTCGGCCCCGGGCTCGACGCCCTCGCCCTCACCGACCGGGCCACGATCGCGAACATGGCCCCCGAGTACGGCGCCACGATGGGCTTCTTCCCGGTCGACGGCGAGACCATCAACTACCTGAAGTTCACCGGACGCGGCGAGATGGCCCCGCTGGTCGAGGCCTACTGCAAGGAGCAGGGGCTCTTCCGCACCCCTGGCTCTCCCGAGCCGCGCTTCTCCGACACCCTCGAGCTGAATCTCGGCGATGTCGTCCCCTCGATGGCGGGCCCGAAGAGGCCGCAAGACCGTCTTGCCCTTTCCGACGCCAAGAAGGTCTACCGGACGTCCCTGAAGTCGATGCTCGAGAAGGACGCGGCCGGTGTCGACCCGGAGGTCCTGGCGAAGTGGCTGACGGCCGCAAGCGGCGCGGAAAACGGCGCCGATCCCGGGAAGCTCGGGCGCCTCGCCGCAACCGTCCCGGTCAGCGAGGGGCGCGTCTCGTACCACCTGCCCCAGGGCGCGGTCGTCATCACGGCAATCACCTCCTGCACGAACACGTCGAACCCGTCCGTCCTGATCGCGGCCGGGCTTCTCGCCAAGAAGGCGGTCGAGCGCGGCCTCGCGAGCAAGCCCTGGGTCAAGACCTCGCTCGCCCCTGGCTCCAAGGTCGTCACCGACTACCTGCGCGAGGCAGGCCTGATGCCCTACCTCGAAGCTCTCGGCTTCCACCTGACGGGCTACGGCTGCACGACGTGCATTGGCAACTCCGGTCCGCTCCCCGAGAAGGTCTCCGACGCCGTCCGGACGGGCGATCTCGTCGCCGCGGCCGTTCTCTCGGGCAACCGGAATTTCGAGGGACGCGTCAACCCGCAGGTCAAGATGAACTTCCTCGCCTCGCCGCCTCTCGTCGTGGCCTACGCGCTGGCGGGCGAGATGGACCTCGACTTGGTCAAGGAACCGATCGGCATCGACAGGAACGGGCTGCCGGTCTACCTGAAGGAGATCTGGCCCTCTCCCCAGGAGATCAACTCCACCATCCAGCGCTGCATCAAGCCCGAGCACTTCCTGCACGCCTACGGCTCGGTCTTCGCGGGCGACGCCGACTGGCAGGGTCTGCCGGCGCCGACCGGCCAGGTCTTCGAGTGGGACGAGAAGTCGACCTACGTCAGAAAGCCGACCTTCTTCGAGAACCTCGGCAAGGAGCCGAAGGCTCTCTCAGACATCTCGGGCGCCCGCTGCCTCGCGCTCCTCGGCGACTCGATCACGACCGACCACATCTCGCCGGCCGGCAACATCGCCAAGACGAGCCCGGCGGCGAAGTACCTCACGTCAAACGGGGTCGAGCCGAAGGACTTCAACCAGTACGGCGCGCGCCGCGGCAATCACGAAGTGATGATGCGGGGCACGTTCGCCAACATCCGGCTGAAGAACCTGATGCTCCCCGGGACCGAGGGCGGCGTCACGGTCCACATCCCGACGGGCGAAGAGATGCCGATCTACGACGCCTCGATGAAGTACCAGGCGGAAGGAACGCCCCTCGTCATCGTCGCCGGCGCCGAGTACGGCACGGGCTCGTCGCGTGACTGGGCCGCGAAGGGCACCATGCTCCTCGGCGTGAAGGCCGTCATCGCCAAGAGCTTCGAGCGGATCCACCGCTCGAACCTCGCCGGCATGGGCGTTCTGCCGCTCCAGTTCGCGGCGGGCGAGGACGCGGCGACTCTCGGTCTCACGGGCAAGGAGACCTTCGAGGTCGGCGGCATCGCCGAGGGCCTGACGCCGATGAAGAAGGTCACGGTCATCGCCACGGCCGGGGACGGGACGAAGAAGACGTTCACGACGACCGTCCGCCTCGACACGCCGAACGAGGTCGACTACTACCGGCACGGCGGCATCCTGCAGTACGTGCTCCGGCAGCTCGCCGGCTGATTCGTTCGCAAACCACGGATTCGAAGCGGCGGCCTCGTGCCGCCGCTTCGCTTTTGAAGCGAGGCCCGCTCTCTTACCAGGTATCCTTCTGCTCACGGTGTGGGTCCGATTCCTGACCGGTTTTCTGCTCGTGGCCTTGCTTTCCTCGTGCAAGCGGGAGAGCCCTGTCCGCACGCTCAGCCTTTCCCTTCCGTACTCTCTCGATTCGCTCGAACCGGGCGCTCTCGACCGGCTGACGGACTTCGCGGTGCTCTCCAACTTCTACGAGCCGCTCGTGACGACCGACTCGAATCTCGTGATCAAGCCCTGTCTGGCGGAGCGATGGGAGAACCCGGACATGCAGACATGGGTCTTCCACCTTCGGCCGGGTGTGAAGTTCCACAACGGGCGTCCGTTGACGGCGGCCGACGTCGCTTTCTCGATCCAGAGGCTTTTCGATGACGAATCCTTGGAAGCCCGCCGGCACCTCTTCTCCATCCGGGAAGTCAAGGCCGAGGGAGGCCTGAAGGTCGTCATCCGGACGAAGACGCACCTCGCGGACTTCCTGAACCGGATCCGGTTCATCCACATCTCTCCCGCCGGGTCGTCGCGGCAAGAGCTCCGGTCGCAGGTCAATGGAACCGGTCCGTACCGCGCGAAGTCCTACCAGCCCGGCGAGGAGCTGACGATCGTGAGGAATCCCACGTACTGGGGTCCGCCCCCGGCGATCGAACAAGCAACGCTCCGGCTGAACCGCTCTCCCGATAAGGCTCTCGAGGAGCTGACTTCGGGCAGGAGCGGCTTCATCCAGTCCAATTCGGTCCGGGCGCTCGACGCGGCCCGGCTTCGAAAAGACCTGACCGTGAGCGAGATTCAGAGCATCGCGGTCAAGCTCCTGTACTTCGACGTCGCAAGCGAGCGCAACCCGCTCGTGAAGGGCGGGAAGAACCCGTTTTTCGACAGCCGCGTCCGGGAGGCTCTCAACATCGGGATCGACAGGGCCGCGCTGACTCGCCGGCTCCCGGTCCCCGCGAGTCCGGCCTTCCAGCTCGTGCCGCCCTTCATCTTCGGCCACAACGCCTCGCTGAAGCCTCCGGCGACCGACAAGGCCCGGGCGCGTGCGCTCCTGGCCGAGGCCGGGTTCCCGAACGGGTTCGAAGTGACCTTCCACGCCCGGCGTCTCCTGGCCGATGGAGCGGCCGCGATCCAGGAAGAGCTCGCGACCCTCGGCATCAAGACGACCCTCGTCCTTCAGAGCGAAGAGGACTTCTTCGAGACGACGCGGGCCCGCCCGAGCTTCGTCATGGCTCTGACTCGATACGGCTGTCCGACGGGCGACGCAGCCAACATCTTCGATTCCGTCCTTCACACCCCGGATCACACGAAGGGTCTCGGGATCGTCAACTCAGGCGGGTACGCCAACCCCGAGATGGACGGTCTCGTGGAAGAGGCGGCACGGCAACTCCAGCCCTCCGCGAGGCGCGCCGTCCTCGAGCGGATCATGCAGATCGCCATGCAGGAGCTTCCCTGGATCCCGCTCTACGTCGACCGCGACGTCTATGTCTACGAATCGGACCTCGACTGGCGACCCCGTCTCGACAACTACGTGATCGTGTCGGAGATCGGGCTGCGCTGAGGCGGTCACGAACCGGGAGACGGGGGGCGGAGTGAAGACTCCGCCCCGGTCTCGACCAGTTCGGCGGGGATCAGATCCTGACGGTCAGGCCCTGACGGTCAGATCGCGCCGAGAGCGTGGAGCGCGCCGGCCGCCTTCAACTGGGCCTCGAGCGCCTGGATTTGAGTGACTTTCTCCTTCTGCTGTGCCGTCAGGAGATTGTTGAAGCCGGTCTTGAACGTCTCGTCGATCGCCCTGAACTGCTTCTGAAGGGAGTCGACCCGAAGGAAGAGGGTTCCGATGTTGGCCGGATCGGGATTCGCAGCCTTCAGGGCATCGCCGAGCGCCTTCTGGGCAGCCTGGAGTTGTGTCTGCAGGGCTTCGGCAGCGGTTCCGCGAGCCTGCATCAGCGTGTGAAACGCCGTGATCTGCTCGTCGGTGAGGCCGAGGACGTCCTTCAAGACGACTTCCGGGGGCGGCTGGACTTGGCCTGGACCGCCCGGACCTCCGGGTCCGCCCGGCGGCGGTCCCTGCTGGGGACCGTTCTGCGCGAGGACGGGCAGGGAGAGCGCGAAGGCGACCGCGGGGAGGATTCCAAGGAAGAGCTTCTTCATGGCTTGTCTCCTTTCTTCTGAGACGGTGGAGGGTTGGGGTGAGGAGGCTGTTGAGGAGGGCGTCCCCCCGCTCGCGGGCCAGGCGGCCGTCCCCCGGCACCCGGGGAGCGGACCAGTTTCTGAGAGAGCTCGATTGCGCGATCGAAGGCTTTGAGGGCGTCGTCGGGCATGCCGCTCTGGCGGTAGACGGTGCCGGCGTTGAGCCAGGCGGTCGCCTCGGCCGGTGTACCCGGGGGGACTTCGTTCAGGAGCTTCTGGATCGTCTCGACCGCTTCCTTTCTCCGGTCGAGGTTGGTCAGGGTGATGGCGAGCTTGCCGATCAGGTGGACCTTGATCTCGTAGGGCGGGCTTTCTTTCGGGACGTCGAGGGAAAAGACCCTCCTCAACTCGTCCACGCCGGCATCGCCCTTCCCCTGTTCGATCAGGAGGTCGGCCTTGCCCTCGATGGCCCTCATCATCTGGACGTAGAGGAACATCTGGTCGGGAACGGGCCGCTGGTCGGGTCCCGCCGGGGGTCCCCCGGGAGGCGGGCCCTGCCCCAGAATCGCCGGGCTGGCGAGAAAACACAGGAGAGTCAGGAAAGCGATCTTTTTCATGATGGAACCCTCGTCGGGGCCGTACCCCGGAACGGGTAGGAAGACGCCCCGCCCGGCCTCTCCTTCGTCAGAGACTCGAAGCGTTCGGTCTTCACGGAGCGATAGATGTCCTGATAGCGCGAGTCCGCGATGCCGCTGGCACGGGCGCCGGCGTCGAAGGACTCCTGACGCGAAGCGAGCAGAGCCTCGACGGCGGCGCGGGCGGAGGCCTCCCGCTGGGCCAGAAGTGCCTCGCCGGGCGCTTCATGACGTCCCCGCGCCAGAAAGAAAGTGAGGCCAACGGCCGCGGCGAGGAGGGACGCGGCGATCCGGAGGAAGACGGTGCGCTCGCGGCGGCTCCGCGAGAAGGTCTCGAGCGTGAAGCGCCGGCCGCGAATGCGGGCGAATTCCGCCCCGGGCCGCTCCCGGATAGCCGTAAGGAGGGCCACCACACGTTCGGACTCCCGGTCGGGCGCCTCGCCCCGTCCCTCGAGGAATGCCGCCAGGGCCGCAGCCTCGGCGAGCTCCCGTTCGCTGGCGTCGATGGCCGGGTTCTCAGACTCGTTCATGGCTTCTCCCATTCCTTCGTGAAGGCCTTGACGGCCCGGTGCAGGACCACGTCGAAGGTCGAGACGGTGATCCCGAGCTCGCGGGCGCACTCCTCCCGGCTTCGATTCTCCAAGAGCCGCTTCCTGAGAACCTGTGCATACCGCGGGTGGAGCCTGTCAAGCGTCGCGTGAACTCGCTGTCGCAGCGAGGCGACCTCGGCCTGCCGGACGAGCTCGGCCTCGGCGGTCGGAACGTCGTCGGCGGGATCGAGCTCTTCCAGAGGTGGAGCCGCCTGTGCGCGCCGGCTCCGGCGCCGGATGTGTTCGAGGACCTTCCGGCGGGCGATGGCCGAAAGCCAGTGCAGGACGGGCGTTCCCCGCCATTCGAAGGAGCGGAGCCGGCTGAGCGCCGTCTCGAAGGTGTCGGCGAGGACGTCCTCCGCATCGCTTTCACCTGTCCGGGGCCGGATGACGAAGGTGAGAAGCCACTCGCGGGTGCGGTCGTAGAGCACACCCACGCTGTCGGCATCTCCTTGCCGGATCCTTTCCAGGAGGGCGAAGTCATCGTCGTGCATCCTCTTCGCCTTCTCTATGCGGTCTTCGGAATCGACCTTACACATCGCTTCGGGAGTTCCACGGAGGCGGCTTCGCGAGGAGAATAGAGGGCCGGGCGCCCGCCCGGAAGGCCGAAGTGCCTGCATTCCTCGAGACCGGAAAGGACTCTGAAACCGAAATGCGCAAACTCCTCACGCTTCTCCTCGCGGTCACGTTCGTGGCTCTCCCTCTCTTCGCCAACCCCGCCACCTACGGCAAGGCCCTCACGGGCAAGGACACGGTGAAGATCTCCGAACTCCTGGCCAACCCGGACAAATACGTGGGCAAGACAGTCCGTGTCGAGGGTGTCATCACGGAGGTCTGCGCCAAGCGCGGCTGCTGGATGAAGATCGCCTCTGACAAGGAGTTCCAGGACATCCGTATCAAGGTCGACGACGGCGTCATCGTTTTCCCGATGGAGGCCAAGGGGAAGACCGCGATTGCCGAGGGTGTCTTCACCAAGTACGAACTGAGCGCCGAGGAAGTCAAGGCGGCGCACAAGCACGAGTGCGAGGAGCAGAAGAAGGCCTTCGACCCGAACCAGAAGTTCGAGGCCAAGGCGGTCTATCAGCTGAAGGGAACCGGAGCCGTCATCCGCTGAGCCTGTAGCTCGGGCCGGGACGGGTCCACCGCCCCGGCCCTCTCCCCTCATGAACTGGCGAAAGATCAACAACGTCCTGCACCGGGACATCGGGTACTTCTGTGTGGCGCTGACTGTGATCTACGCGATCTCGGGGATCGCGGTCAATCACGTCCACCACTGGAACCCGAACTACAAGATCGTCCGGTCCGTGGAGAAGTTCGACCCGCTCCCGGTCACGGACCGGGAGACGATGGCAGCGTCCCTGGTCGAGAAGCTGAAGCTCCCGGGGCCTCCAAAGAGCTCCTTCCGTTCGGCCCCGCACGAAATCGAGCTCTTCTATGAGGGCTGGAGCGTGAAAGCGGATGTGCTGAAGGGGGAGGCGCTGGTGGAGCGTCCCAAGGACCGCTTCCTGCTGCGCGACGCGAACTTCCTTCACCTCAACCACCCAAAG
Source organism: Thermoanaerobaculia bacterium (assembly GCA_022071945.1). Classification (GTDB taxonomy): domain Bacteria; phylum Acidobacteriota; class Thermoanaerobaculia; order UBA5066; family UBA5066; genus JAJVIN01. The sequence continues at coordinate 88,596 of JAJVIN010000005.1, forward strand.
GGGCTCTGGACGTGGTTCGCGGACATCTATGCAGTCCTGCTCTTGGTCTTGGCTCTGACGGGGATGTTCGTCCTGAAGGGCCAGAAGGGGCTTTCGGGCCGGGGGAAGTGGTTTGTCCTGGCAGGGCTCGTCGTCCCGGTGGTCTTCCTGGTGGTGTTGCGGTACGTGCCCTGAGCGACACAAACACTCACTCTGCCGCGTCTCCAGTCCAGCCCAGCTCTCCGCTTCCTCTCACAACACGGCTCGATGACGAAGCTCACGAAAACCGTGATACCGTGAAACTGTGAAGAGCATCACTGTGTCCGTCCCGGACGATGTCTACCGGGCCGCGCGAGTCAAGGCGGCGGAGCGGGACACCTCTGTCAGCGCCCTCGTCAAGGACTTCCTCATGCGGCTCGCGGCCGGAGAGGACGACTTCGAGCGCCGCAAGGCACTCCAAGCTGAAGTCCTGGCCTCGATCGAGCGTTTCGAGGGTGGTGACCGGCTGAGCCGGGATGAAACCCACAGGCGGTAGCCCGTGGTTTTCCTGGACACCAATATTCTGCTTTACGCCGTCAGCAAGGCTCCAGCGGAGTCGGCGAAGAGCCAGGTCGCGCTCCGTCTCTTGGACCGCGAGGACGTCGGGCTGTCCGTCCAAGTTCTCCAGGAGTTCTTCGTTCAAGCCACTCGCCCGACGAAGGAATGGCGGCTGACTCACCGCCAAGCCATTCTCCTCATCGAGTCGTGGCTGAGGTTCCGTGTTCAGCCGGTGACGACGTCTGTCTTGATGGCCGCCATCGAGGCGAGTGAGCGATTCCGGGTCTCGTACTGGGATGCGGCCATCATCGAAGGTGCACGGGCTCTGGGCTGCAAGGAACTCCTCTCCGAGGACCTGAACGACGGTCAAGACTACGGTGGAGTCACGGTACGAAACCCGTTTCGCGATTCCCTCGCCTGAGGCGTCGCTCCTGGTTCACCGCCTCTCGATGGCGAGTTTCGGGAACGTCCAGCTGACGGCGAATGCCAGGAGACCGATCACCGCGACGATCGCAAAGATCGGGAGCATCCCGGTCCGGATGGTGGCGGCGAAACCCAAGACGACCGTCGCGTCGAGACCGTGCCCGCGCTCGGGACCGAGGAGGCTGGTGAGCACTTCAGGGGGCATCTTCCCGGCCACGGCGTTGGCCAGGACGACTCCCAGCGCTCCGGTCGCGAGGGCACCCCCGATCGTCCGGAAGAACATCGAGCTCGCAGTCGCCACACCCCGCCGGCTCCAGTCCACGCTTTCCTGAACCGCGATGAAGAGCGCGGTGTTCGCGAACCCCATCCCCGTGCCGAAAAACAGCATGATCGCCCGGACCGAGTTCGCCCCCGCTTCGTGCGTCAGAGCGAGCCAGAGCCCCAGCGTGGAGATCCCAACGATCGAGAGGCCCCCGCGAACCAGCGGCCGGTAGCCGATCATCGGCAGGATCCGGCCAGACAGGGCGCTGGCAATCGGCCATCCGATCAGCATCGGCGCCACGGCGGATCCGGCCTCCGTCGGTGTTCCGCCGCGAACAGCCTGGACAAAGAGCGGGACGTACATGAGCGTCCCCATCATCGCGGCGCCCATCAGCGTCCCGCAGATGCTGGCGACCCCGATCGCCTTGATCGAGAAGAGCGACAGCGGCACGAGGGGCGCCGGCGCTCGAAGCTCCGTTCTGATGAAGAGAACGAACGACACGGCCGCCAGCGGAAGGGTGAGAAGGGGCCACTCGCCTCCGGCCCCCGCCAGCAGGGAGACGATGGACACGCAGAGGAGGACGGCTCCCAGCCAGTCCAGCGTCCGGCCCTCTTGGACCCCGCGCTTCTTCTCATGAAAGAACGTCCACAGGAGAACGCCCGCCAGGAATCCAAATGGCAGGTTCAGGAAGAAGACCCAGCGCCACGAGAACGCATGAACAATGAGCCCTCCCAGAAGCGGACCGATCATCCCGGCCAGGCCCCAAACGGCTCCAAAAAGGCCCTGAATCTTCGACCGCTCCTCGAGCGTGAAGATGTCGCCCACGATCGTCAGGCCAACGGGCTGCAGCGCCCCGGCGCCGGCCCCCTGAACGGCCCGGAAGACGACGAGGGTCGTCATCGACCAGGCGAACCCGCTCGCCGCGGATCCGAGAAGGAAGACGGCCATCCCGGCCAGCATGATCGAACGGCGTCCGAGCGTGTCGGCCAGCTTGCCCCAGACCGGTATGGTGAGGGTCGTTGCGAGCATGTAGATCGAGCCGACCCAGCCATAGAGCTCGAGGCCGTGCAGATCCGAAACGACGGTCGGCATCGCAGTCGCCACGACCGTCGCCTCCATGGCCGCCATGAAGCTCGACAGCAGGACGGCGGCCACGGTCAGGGGCCGGTTCGTTTCTCTCATCCCTGATACTCTTCCGCGTCGCCAGCGGTGTCCGGCCCTCGTCGGGGCGCCCGGGACACCAGCTGGTACCGCCGACCCATGATGCCAGAACCCGGCCTCCCCAAGATCCCCGTCCACGTCCTCTCCGGCTTCCTCGGAACCGGCAAGACGACGGCCGTCCGCGCCCTCCTCGACCGTCGCGGCAAGAAGGAAAGAATCGCCCTCGTCATCAACGAGTTCGGCGATCTGGGCATCGACGGAGCGCTCCTGTCGGACTGCGCGAGCTGCCTCTTGATGGAGGTGCCAGGCGGGTGCGTCTGCTGCACGGCGCTGGCCGACCTCGAGGCCTCTCTCGAGGAGATCCTCCAGCTCGCCGCGCCGGACCGGATCGTGATCGAGCCGACCGGGCTCGCGAGGAGCTCGGACATCGTGGACGTCCTGAGGCGCCCTGCCTGGGAGGGACGCGTCGACCTCAGGCCCGTGATCACTTTCGTCGATCCTGGCCTCGACTTGGCCCGGCAGTACGAAGAGGGCGGCCTCTTCAGGGACCAGATCGACGCCGGAGACTACCTCGTCATCAACAGGTGCGACCTTGCGAGCCCCGGCCAGATCGAGACGGCCGAGGCCTTCTTGAGAGAGCTCTTCCCCCCGAAGCTCGGCATTCACCGGACCTCCTTCGGCGTGCTGCCCGACGCCGTCCTTAGACCCGCCGGAAACGAGCGGCGGGCCGCCCGCAAGTCCCTCCCGTCGGTCTCCCCTCTCCCCACAAGGCGCTCCTCTCGCAAGAACTCAGTCGAGGGGTTCGAGGGCCGCGGCTGGACCTTCCCCGCGCAGCGGGTGTTCGCAGCCGAAGACGTCGCGCGATTCCTCGAGATCCTCCGGACTGGCGAGGGCCTTTCCGGTTCCGTCGCTCGTGCCAAGGGAATCCTCCAGACGACTGCCGGGTGGAAGGTCTTCGAGCTCGCCGGCGGCACACTCCACTCTGGCCCCTCCTCGTACCGCCGGGACAATCGCTTCGATCTCGTCCTGAAGGGTGGATCTGAGAAGGACCTGGAGACTCTGCAGGAGCTCCTCAACCAATGCCTGATCCGGGAGGACGAACCTCTTCTGTCGCTGGAGACGGAAACGGGCCAGATCGCCACATTCGATCGCAGACGCCTCGTCGAAATCGAGGCGCCGGGCGCGCTGCCCGGAGAGATCCCGCTCAGAGTGCTCCTTCTCTCGCAGGACCCGGCCCGGACTGAATCCCTGGTTGGTTCGCCAGGAGAGCCCAACCCGGAAGCGTCGATCCCCGGTCTCCCCTGGCTCTGGCTCATCTCGGAGCGCGGGCTCTTCGGGACCGGCGCACGCCGTGAGCTTCTGGAGCGGGGCCGGATCGTCTTTTCCGAGAAGGGCGAATTCCTCACCGAGGAGAACGGCGGCCCCTTCCGCTTCGAGATCTCGGACGAGGAGGCGCGCGGCTTCGAGGACGAGGTCGATCGTTGCCGGAGCGTCCCGGCTCTGTGCGCTCTCAGGCTTGCCGCCCTTCCAGGATCGCGAACCGTCCCGCCGCTTCCCTTGCCGAAAGGATTCGCGGAGTCGGAAGGACTCGACCTCTCACTCTGAAGCAATCGGTGCCCTGGCTCTCCGAGAGCCCCCTCTCGAGAAGGTGTCCTGCATGACGCCCATCCAGCTCCCGGTCGCAAATCTGCTTCTCATCCTCTGAACCGGCGCGAAGCCCCGGCAGCTCCCTCCTTTGTAAAGAGGGGGTGGGGGGAGTTAGAGTCTGCCGAGGCTCCACCGCCACGATTCCGGACTCACTTCTCCACATCTCCAGAAGGCCCTCGATGAAACAGACTCGCGCCCTGGCGGCCATCCTTCTCTTCCTCCTCGTTGCGGCTCCCGGTCTGCGCGCCGGCGATCTCGACGTCTTCAAGACCTACGTGAATTCGGTCGCCAACGAGGAGGCCCGCGAGGCCGAGGTGAGGCAGGCTCTCGAGGCGCGTCCCGAGCTCGCCAACGCCCGCGACGAAGAGGGCCCGATCCTGCAATGGGCCCTCTCGTCGTCAGACGTCGAGGGTGATACGGGGAGAAAAAGCCGCAAGCTCGCGGAGCTCCTCATCGCCAAGGGGGCAAACGTCAACGCGCCGGACGGAGACGGCAAGCCCCTCATCATTCGCTTCGCCCTGTCGGCCCAGAAGGTTCCGCTCGAGATCCTCGTGAAGGCCCGCGCGAACGTGAACATCAGGGAAGAGGAAACTGGCAGGACCGCCCTCCACCTGATCGCTCTCATTCCGGAAATCTCGACGGAACGGAATCCGGATCCCTCCCGCGTCGAGACCCTCCTGGAGACCATCCGCTTTCTCATCAAGTCGGGAGCGGACGTCAACGCCAGGGATGCCGGTGGCGTGACGCCCCTGATGTCCGCCGCCTTTCTGGGAAACCTGAAGATGGCGGAGCTCCTGATCGCCTCGAAGGCCGACATCAACGCGAAGGACAACGAGGGCTACTCCATCCTCGGGATGGTGCTCACCCGCCTCGAGGAGGACTGGGCGAGCCGGGACGAGAAGTCTCTCCTGCCGCCCGTCATCGAGCTCCTGAAGTCCAAGGGAGCCCGCGACGAGCGGCCCAAGAAGGAGTGAGGAGGGCGCAAGGCCCCCTCCGCGTTCCGTCACTCGCGGTTCAGTAGGCCCGGAGGTACTCCTCGATCTCCCAGGGGTGGACCCGTGAGATGTAGGTATCCCATTCGGCCCGCTTGGCCTCGAGGAAATGACCGAGCATGTGCTCGCCAAGGGCGGCCTTGATGACGTCGTCCTTCTCGAGACAGTCGAGGGCTTCCAGGAGGTTCGCCGGAAGCTGCTCGATCTTCCGCCGCTTCTTCTCCCTCTCTGACATCGCGAAGATGTTCTCGTTGACGGGATCGCCCGCGGGTATCTGGTTCTTGATGCCGTCGAGTCCGGCCGCGAGCATCACGGTGAAGGCGAGGTAGGGGTTGCAGGCCGGATCGGGCATCCGGACCTCGCACCGCGTGCCCATTCCCCGGCGGGCCGGAATCCGGATCATCGGCGAGCGGTTTCGCTCCGACCACGCCACGTTGACCGGAGCCTCGTAGCCCGGAACCAGCCGCTTGTAGGAATTCACCAGCGGGTTCGTGATCGCCGCGATGGCCTTCGCGTGGCGGAGGAGTCCGCCGATGTAGTACAGAGCCAGCTGGGAGAGCTGGTAGGGAGCGTCCTCATCGTAGAAGGCGTTCTTCATGGACTTCCCCGAGCCCGTCATCAGCGACTGATGAACGTGCATCCCCGACCCGTTCACGCCGAAGATCGGCTTGGGCATGAAGGTCGCGTGGAGCCCATGATCGAGGGCGACCTTCTTGACGATGAGCTTGAAGGTCGTGACGTTGTCGGCCGTCGAGATGGCGTCCTCGTACTTGAAGTCGATCTCGTGCTGCCCGGGTGCCACCTCGTGGTGAGCGGCCTCGACCTCGAACCCCATAGCCTCCAGCGCCACCACGATGTCCCGCCGGGCGTCCTCGCCCCTGTCGACGGGAGTCAGATCGAAATAGCCGCCCTGGTCGTGCGTGTCGACGATCGGATCGCCGTTCGCGTCCCGGCGGAACAGGAAGAACTCGGCCTCGGGACCCGTCATCAGTGCGTAGCCGAGGTCCCTCGCCTTCTCCATCTGCCGCTTGAGCGTCTGTCGCGGACATCCCTTGAAAGGGGCGCCGGAGGGCTCGATGATGTCGCAAACGAGCCGCGCCACCTTTCCGTTCGGGTGTGACCACGGGAAGACCCTGAAGGTGGAAAGGTCCGGAACGAGCCCCATGTCCGATTCCTCGATCCGGGTGAACCCCTCGATCGAGGAGCCATCGAACTGAATCTGCCCGTCCAGGGCCTTCTCGAACTGCGAACGCGGGACCTCGACGTTCTTGATGATCCCCAGGATGTCCGTGAACTGAAGACGCAGGAACCGGACCCCCTCCTTGTCACAAAGAGCGAGGATTTCCGACTTGCTGTGCGCCATGAGTCCTCCTTTTGTCACCCGGGTGCCGGGAACGAGTTCGCGTTCATCGCTTGCGAGAGAACCAGCCGGGACGACCGGCGCCTTTCCCGGACACGGCACGCCATCAATGAGGATAGACCCGACGGAGTGCAGTACCAACGCTGACCGAGGCGGCCTCGCGGGCTAACATCCGCGTCATGAGCGAAACGAGAGAACGGGCATGGGCCCTCCTCGCCGAGTACACGAAGTCACAGGCTCTGAGACGGCACGCGCTGGCGGTCGAGGCCTCGATGAAGGCGCTCGCCCGGAGCACCGGCATCACGGACCCCGGAGAAATCGAGAAGTGGGGCCTCGTTGGCCTCCTCCACGACTTCGACTACGAGCGCTTCCCGACCGAGGAAGACCACGTCTGGCGCGGGATGGAGATCCTGAGGTCTCACGGCTGGCCCGAGGACATCATCCGGGCGATCGGGGGCCACGCCTTCTACACGAAGATCGACAGGGTGACGCCGATGGAGAAGGCGATCCTGGCCGCCGACGAGCTCACGGGCTTCATCGGGGCTTGCGCCCTCGTGAGGCCCTCGAAGAAGGTCGCCGACCTCCCGGTCGAGTCCGTCGTCAAGCGTCTGAAGGAGAAGTCCTTCGCCCGGACGGTCGACCGGACGTACGTAACCCGAGGGGCGGAGGAGTGGGGCACGCCGCTTGCCGAACTGATCTCCCTCTTGATCGCGGCCCAGATTCCGATCGCCGAGGCTCTCGGCCTGGGAGGCGTTCCCGCCCCCGACCTCCCCGATTCACCGGCTCCCACCGAGCCTCCACCGGCGTAAGCTTTGGAAAAAGAGTGAAGACCTTCCTGATCGACCAGCCCCTCGTGGCCGGGATGACGTCGGCTGCGGACCTCACCCCCGATGGAGCCGTCCTCGTCGAGGATGGCCGCATCACCGCCCTTCACGGCGAGGCACGCGAGAAGGCTGCCGCCCTCGTTCGCAAGGGCGAGCCCTTCGAGCGGATCGACGCTTCGGGTTTCTGGCTCTTGCCAGGGTTCGTCCAGACGCACATTCACCTCTGTCAGACGCTTCTCAGGAACGGTCCGGACGACCTGGAGCTCCTCCCCTGGCTTCAGCAGCACGTCTGGCCGGGAGAAGCTGCACACACCGAGGAGACCCTCGAGGTCTCCGCCCGGCTCGGGATCGCGGAGCTCCTCTCGGGCGGGACGACGGCGATCCTCGACATGGGAACCGTCCGCCACACGGACGCCATCTTCCGCGCCGCCCGAGACCTCGGCTTCCGCCTGACGGGCGGAAACGCCCTGATGGACGACCCCGAGCTGAACCCCGCCTACCTCCGCCTGACGCCCGAGGAGACTCTCGCGGAGACCAGCCGGCTCGCGCATCTCTGGCACGGGGCCGCGTCGGGACGGCTCCGATTCGCCTTCTGCCCGCGCTTCGCTCTCTCTTGCACGCACGACCTTCTCGTCCGCGTGGGGGAAAGGGCGCGATCAGACGGCTTTCTGATCCACACCCATGCCTCCGAAAACCGCACGGAGATCCGCATGGTGAAGGGCCGAACCGGAAAGGCGAACGTCGAGTACCTCAACGAGGCCGGGCTGTGCGGAGCACGGACCGTTCTCGCTCACGTGATCCACGTCAACGAGGACGAGCGGGCGCTGCTTCGCCACACCGGGACGGCGGTCGCGCACTGCCCGAGCTCGAACTTCAAGCTCGCGTCGGGGATGTGCCCGATTCCCGAGTACCGCCAGCAAGGGATCCGGGTCTCGCTGGGAGCCGACGGAGCCCCCTGCAACGACCGGCTCGACGTCTTCTCGGAAATGCGTCTCGCGGCCCTGATGCAGAAGGTCCGGAGCCACGCCGGCGCTCTATCGGCCTACGAGGTGGTCCGGATGGCCACGATCGAGGGGGCGGACGCCCTGGGTCTGGGGTCCGAAACCGGCACGATCGAAATCGGCAAGAAGGCAGACCTCGTCCTCCTCGATCCGAGCTTCCCGCACTGCCAGCCGCAGAGCTGGCGGAAGGACCCGTTCGGCCCGATCGTCTACAGCTTCGACCGGACGAACGTCGTCGCCACGTTCGTCGAGGGGGAGCTCTGCTACCACCGGACTTCGAGGCCCGTCTCTGTTCTTGCGCCCGCGGCGGCCGAGATCGAGAATGCGGTAGAGATCCTGGAAGAACGCAAGCGCAGGTTGCTGGCCGGGGAGGAACCATGAGTAAAGAAGACCGTCCCTTCCTCAAGCTGATCCTCGTCGGAACCGACTTCTCGGTGTGCGCGGCGCGGGCGCTGTCGATGGCCGTCGCGATCGCCAAGCCCCACGGAGCGAAGATCCACCTGCTGCACGTCCTGATGGAACCCGTACAGACCTTCGACATCGCAGCGGCCCTGCCGTATCCGGACTCCGGTGCCCGGCACGAGTGGGAGGCGGCCGCCCTGGCTCATCTCGCCAAGGAGGCGAAGGCCGTCGCCAAGCGTGGGCTCGAGGCGACCCACGAGCTCCGCTGGGGACGCCCCTCGGACATGATCATGGAGGCCGCCCTCGCGAAGAAGGCCTCCATGATCGTTCTCGGGACGCACGGCCGTTCCGCGCTCGAGAAGCTCCTCTTGGGCTCGACCGCCGAGCGGGTCGTGCGGCTGGCTCCGGTGCCAGTCCTGACGGTAAGAGAGAAACGCTGAATCGGGATTCGGGAGAGACCGGGTCAATCGAATGGTGCATTCGATCCATACGGAATAGTGCAAACGCACTATTGCCCCCCCCCCCCCCCGAAGCAAGTAGCTTCCAGGGCGGAGGATTTCTCGTCATGAGATTGCCGGTAAACCGGCCGGAGTGGTCTTGGGCGGCCAAGTCGAGATTGGGTCTCACGTTGGCGGTTCTGGGGCTCGCCGGTCTTTCTGCGACCGAGGTTCGCGCGAACCTCTATATCTGTGGCTGGCGCGAGGTGTACCAGATCGGTGTGTGTGACAGCTTCGACGGCAGAACATTCAGGTGCCAAGCCTCGGTTGAGCACGAACCCATCTACTGCGCGGAAAGCGGATCGTCTGGCGGCTGGGAGCCGCCGGACGGGGGCGGAGGAGGCGGTGGAGGGGGAGGAGGGGACACGGGTGGGAATCCGGTACCGCCGCCACCGACATGCCCGAACGAGGTTCCCGCCATCGTTCCCCAGTGGAGTTGGAAACCACTGGGGCAGGAGTACGTTCTCCAAGTATTCCTGAGGCCAGACCCACTGGATCACGTCAGGATCGTCCTGGAAGCCCAGGTTCCCACACTCTCGCTCGGGAAAGAGAACGACGCATGGCTGTTCGGCGTTCACACATCCATACCAGACGACGGCAGCTTCGATTTCAACATCAGGGTCGAGAGCCTGGCTCAAGGTCCTTGCCCGTCGTTCCCGGTTACTGGCATGGCGTCCTTCACGCGCATGCGCCGCGACCGTTACTCCCCGCCGGAATACGTCGGGGCCTTCGTCGTGAACCGCCAAATCCTCGTAGGAATGAGCGCATGGCACTGGTACAGCAAGCAGTGGTTCGACCCGGCAAGTGACCCCTATTTCCCGCCACCGCAGTTCGACAGAATCGGCTCCGAGACTGAAGTACGGGTAGAGGATTCCAACACCACCACCCCACTGATGGTCCCACACCAGTTTCTCGTACAGCATGACCTCGTTGGCCTCTCCGGGCAGGCGTCGGTATGGGGAACAGTCAACATGACCGGATCCGGCAGCAACTACAGTGGCACGGTCAGGCAGAACTGGGAGAACGGCTACCTCATTCCGACAGCGACCCAGGACGCGATTTACAGCGGCCAGTACTTCCAGTGGCCCACGGGCGGAAACCCGCCCTTCCTCCCGTCCATCGCGTTTCCTTACGGCAAGCCAACCATATCCCGCACTCTAGACTGAAATCAGGACTCTTCATGAAACGAGCACTACTCTCCCTGTTGACGGCATCGTTCATCCTGGCTCCAGCCCTCGGCGCCCAACCGGAGCTACCTGAGCCGGACCCACGGGGGTTTGTTCTGACCGAGGCCGAGCAAGCGCGGCGGAACCCCTTCTATCACCTGCTGAAGACCCCAAAGGCTGCCTTTGACGCCGCCGTCGGCTGGCGGAATATGGCCGATTCGGCAACGACGGCGGAGAAGAAAGACGACTATCGGTTCAAGTCTCGGTCCGCCTACGAGCTCGCGGGATACCTGGCGGGCCCAGACATGGACCTTCGCTTCTCCGCAGCGCTGGGATTTGCGGAGATGTCGATCGAGTCGGGAAGAAGAGGACGTTACGCACCCGAAGGGTGGCAGAAAATCGCCATGTATGGGAGCTTGTATGCTAAGCAGGCCGGCCACCCCGGCTGGCTCGATCTGTGGCTTCGAACCGCGGAGTACAACGAGATCCTCCTCGTGGAAGCGAGGAAAACGCAGGGTGACCCCGAGATGAAGGACCGCGAGATCATGGGTTCCGCCCGCTCGGCCGCCGACGCCTATATGCGTCTCCTGAACCACCCCGCGTTCGAGAAGGCTGAGTTCGAAACCGAGCTTCGCGGGTTGGCGGTTTACCGGCAAGCTGTCTGCGAGTGCGAGGGCGGGCCGGCCTCACTTCGTTCGATGCTTCGCCGCCACAAGAGCAATACCAAGCTCGGAAATACAGGCGTCGAGCAATGTCTCCCGCTTCTCGAAAAGGTCCTGGAGAGCCCTCACGTTCCGGTCCTGGCGAAGGCCCACGCAAACGCCCTGCTCGCCGTCCACAAGAGCCTGAAGACCGATGCCAATGGCAAGATCACGGCCCGGTTCGCCGACTCGGATTTCCCGTATGGCCTGGTCCCTCCCGGCACGTGCTGGACCGAGTGTGTGCAGGCGTATGTCGCCACGGCCGAGCGCCTTCTCAACGACAAGGGCGCCGAGCAGACCTGGAAGCTCCCCTGGAAATCCTACCTGCCCGAGAGCGCACTGCCGACAAAGACCATCGTACGCGAAGCGCTCGACCTGGTGAAGAAGCCCCGGTAAGACGAGACGCTGGCCGAAGCGCCAAGTTCGAGTCTACACGCGCCCGCGAGCCGCGGGGCTTGCGGGCGCTCCCTCTTTCACCCGTTCGGGATCTCCCAGAGATCCTTCACGAGCGGGTGGTCCCACGCGATCCGCCACTCGTCCGGATCGGCCGGGTCGAAGGTCCGGGTGACGATGTAGAAGAGGGCGCACGGATTCGTCAGGGGGCGGTAGCCGTGCGCCACCCCCTCGGGGATTCTCACGAGAAGGTCGTTTCCGTCGCCCGAGACGATGACCTGAGTCCGAAGGTAGGTCGGGGAGTCCTTCCTGACATCGAGGAGGACGTACTTCGCCTTGAACGGATGCGGGCAGAACCAGATGTCCTGCTGCTTCAAGTGGTAGTGGAGCCCCTTGATGTGGTTCTCCGCGTTGACGATCGTGAAGTTCATCTGGGCGACGGGGACGTTCCTGAAGAACGCCGCCAGGGGCTCGGAGCCGGGGTGGTCGGCCTTTGCCCTGTAGATCTCCTGGAAGAATCCCCGGTCGTCAACAAAACGCTGGAGCCGATGGACCGTCACCCCGTCGATGGGACCGGGTTTGGCGTACGACTTCACGCCGGTCACGAATTCCTCGCCGATCGCCTCGGGCAGCAACACCGGGGTTTCTTTCCCGCTCATCATTTTCTCCAGGCCGACATTCTAGCCATCACCGCCCGGCGACTCCGGGCACGGACGGCTTGAACCGCAGGACGTAGAACGGCCGCTTCGCCAGGTCCTTCCCTCCGTTCAGCGCCGGCCCACGGTGGAGCTGGTTCGAGACCAGGTAGAGGTAGCCGTCTGGTCCGAACGAGAACGCGTCGGGCCACGAAAGCAGTTTCGCATCCTCGAAGAGGACCGAGTACGTCCCATCAGGTCCGACGCGACCGATCGCGTTCTTGCCGATGTCCGTGATGTAGACGCCTCCGGCGTTGTCCATCGATGTCCCGTCCGAGACCGGCCTTGCGCCCCATTTCTCGACCCTTCTTCCGAGTTCCCCGGGGGAGAGCGTCTCGTCGAGAAGGTCCGCGGTTCGGACGCGGTACAGAGCCGAGCCGTGCATCGGGCCAAAGACGAGCCACTGGTTTGCGGCATCCAGGGAGATCGGGTTGACCCCGACCCGCGGCCGGACCGCCTTGCCATCGGGCAGCTTGACCTCCAGTGGCTGGCCGTCGATCGACAGGTCGATCTCCTCGGGAGTGACGCTGGGGTGCCCTTCAAGGACCCGGCGTGAAGCCCCGGTCGAGAGATCGACGACGATGAGGGCCGCGGATCTGCCGGGTGAGGGGTCGGCGATGTAGAACGCGTCGTGGGACGAATCGACCTGGAGGTCGTTGAGGAAGGAGTCCTTGCGGCTGACGGGTTCGGGCAGATAGATGAGACGGTGCAGCTTCTTTCCGCGCGCGTCCCACCCGACGAGCTTCGGCGTGACCTTCCCCCGCATCCCGTTGTCGAGCAGCCAAACGATTCCCTTGGCGTCGCTGCGCAGGCCCAGGACGGAATCGAAGGCCAGGGCGCTGCCCGTGCCGGGCGAGTTCCAGCTCTCGTCCGGGAACGCCTTCGTGCCCCCATCCTTCTCCACGGTGACGACCCGCAGCTTCGGTGAGTAGTGCTGGTGGAGGCTGACCACGATCTGTCCGGAGGGTGTCACGGTGATGTTGCCGGGGGGTTCGGTCATCTCCGCGACGATTTCGAGACGAGGCGTCTGGGCCACCGCCGGCCGCATGAGCGCGGCGGCGAGGACGATCGCGATCCAGGGGAGACGGGCCATCTGTCTGCTCCTTGCCGGCGCATGATGCCCCAAGTCCCCTCTCTGCTGACTGGCGGATGAGGACCCGGAAGTCCCTCCGAGGGAGCGGCTTTTCGCGTGTTAACCTTCTCCAAGTCTCATGTTGAGCCGCATCATCCCCGTCTCCTCGGGTAAGGGCGGAGTCGGCAAGACCACCGTGGCGACGAACGTCGCCCTGTCGCTTTCGCGATACGCCCCGACGATCCTCGTCGACCTGGATACCGGCACGTCGTCCGTCAGAAACACGATCGGAGCCCCCGTCAACAGGGACCTCTATCACTTCTTCCGCAAGGGCTACCGCCTCTCGGAATGCGTGACCACCCTGCCCGATTCCGTGGACCCGCGCGGCATCTTCAAGGATTTCGGCTTCGTGGCCGGCCCGCTCCACCTCATCGACGAGATCACCAATTTCAACCACGAAAAGAAGCGGCTCCTGTCGCAGGCCATCAACGAGCTCCCCGCCACCTACGTCATCCTCGATCTGAAGGCGGGGCTCGACAACAACGTCATCGACTTTCTCCCCTACTCCAATTCCGGGCTCCTCGTCTTCACGCCGCACCTTCCGTCCGCGACGCTCGCGGCCTCGGACATCGTCAAGGCGATCCTCTTCCGCAAGCTCCGGATCGTCTTCTCGCCCATGAGCCCCTTCTACGACCGCATCCCAGAGCCCTTCAAGGCCATCCGCCTCATCAACGAGCTCCTCGACCGCGTCGAGGACGTCTACGACCCGATCCTCCCGAATCTCGACGCCTTTCTCCTCGACCTCGCGACGTCACTCGGCCCCCACCCGATCATCGAGAAGCTCAGCCAGACGATCGAATTCTTCCGCGTCTACTTCGTCCTCAACCTCTTCAACGGGGTGAGCGAGGTCTACGACACGGCCATCAAGCCGTTCGTCGAAAACATCATCACCAACGTCTCCGAGCGGCTGATCCTGACCAATCTCGGGTGGATCGTGAAATCCAACGAGGTCCACCAGGGCAACTGCCACAGGCAACCGATCCTGATGAAGGCGGCGCGGCCGCCGAAGCCCCCCGACAGCGCGACGCAGGGAATCGACCTCCTCATCCGCCAGACGATCGGCCTCCCGCAAGAGAAGCAGAGGAACCCCGCAGTCTCACCGCTCGCGCGCCGCCCGGATCCTGACAAGGCCCTCACGGCCCAGCTGGATGTCCTGCAGAAGATGTATCACCGCCGTCCCGGCGAGGCCGACGACCCGCGAGACAACTTCGAATACATCACGAGCCGGATCATCTACCTTCTGAAGAGCTCTCGGATCTCCGAATTCGGGATGCCGGCGATCTGCAGTCCGGAAGAGATCCTCAGGGCCTTTTTCCCTGACCCTCCCGAACCCTTCAAGCCCGTCCGGGCGGACTACTTCGGTTGAAGGCCCGAACCTTCGAACACCCGTGAAGCGGACGGTTCTTCTCGTCCTCATCGGGGCCCTCGGGGTCGCGATGCTCCTCTACCCCGCCTTCAGACGCGCCGTCTTCCAGCGATTCCGCTTCATCCTGCTCATCCTCTCCGGAGCCCTCCTGACTGCGGCTCTCGGCAGGCTCCTCGCCCCCGGCGCGGGGCCTCCCCTGACAGCTGATCAGCGGATCTGGGGCTCCGCGGGAGCCCTCCTTCTGGCCATCTGTTTCGGCCTCGTCCTCTTCGACACGGTCCGTAAGAGCAGCCAGAGGGAGTGACGGTCACCGGACGCGAATCTGGTCGAACGCGATCCCGAGCTCGCGCGCGTCATCCCCGAGCCCGGCCTTCGCGGGAACGAAGACGGGAGAACTGAAAGAGATCCGGACTGGGTGAGCCCCCGCCATGGCCGCCACGGCAGCGGGAGGCAGCTCGAGCGTCGATTCGGAGATGGGAGCCGGCTTCACCTCCAGGCTTCCCGCTTCGATCTCTCCGACCTTCACCTTCACCACGACGGGAGATGACGACGGTGCGTGAGCCCGAACGGAGAGCCGCGCCGGAACGAACGCTGTCCGCGGGATCCAGAGAACACTCGCCTCCGCCCGGCTCCAGCGCTTGTTCACTCCCGTGTCTCCGATCTCCTCGCGCCCGAAGAATCCCGTCAGGCCCCCGCGCCCGTCCTGGGGTGTCCCGATGTCGATCCGAAACTCCGAGTCACCCATCCGGTCCCACAGCGACTCGGCCGGGCCCGACCAGGTGATCTCCCGGAAAACGAAACAGCCCTCGCGCGGACGCACGGCTCCGAGCATCTCGGGCAGCTTGATCACCGCGTCGCACGAGATCACGAACTCCGCGGGTCCGGGGAGGGGACCGTGGTAGAGGCGATCGGAGATCAGGAGCTCGAAGTCCCCGGGTTCGATCCGCTCGGAAACGACGACTCGTCCCGAGAGCGGTTCCGTGACGGTGAGCGTGGCGGGTCCTCCCTCGGCCGGACGAAAGCCATGAAGCAGGGCGGCCGGCGGCCCGGCGAGGCCCGGGACGAAGAGGTGCGCTCTCGGCCCGCTCCAGCGAAAGGTCGGCTTTCCGGACTCGATCTCCCTGACGCCGAAGCCCGGGCCGAAGACCGGAGGGGCGGGGTCCCTGACTCCGACCACGAGCATCCGCTTGTTTCCAAGATTCCTCGCCACCCAGGTGGAGTCCGCAAAGATCCGCCACGCGAGGTCGTCCTGGTACGCCGATGGCGGTTCGAGGGTGAGGTCGGTCATCCTCACGAGTCTTTTGTTGAACTGCTTGGCGCCAGCGACCCACTCCGTGTCGAGGTATCCCCATGCCCCCAGCCGGCCCTCCCACCTCTCGGTCCGGAGAAAAGCCTGGAAGACGTCATCGGCGATGATCGTCTCGCGTCCCGGATGGGCGTAGACGGAAAGCGCCGACACGGCCGCGGCGGGCGGCGTCGGCACGGTGGCGCTGTGACGCGCGGCGACAAGCCCCCAGCGTCCGAGGAAGAGCGACAGACCCGCCATCGAGGCGAACATCAGCCAGGGCTTTCGCAAGAGAACGAGGGCGCCATAGGCCGCGACCACACAGACCACCATGGCCAGCGGGACGGAGTACCGGATCATGGCGCGGCTGTGCCAGAACCAGAACGAGTAGAAGGCCGGCAGGAGGAAGAGCGCGACGTCGAGGGCGGCAGGCCTTCGGCGCCAGACGAGATGGCCGAGCCCCAAGAGGGCGAGGCTCCAGATCAGGATAGCCGCCCACGGAAAGAGGAAGTCCCTCACGACGAACCAGTCGGGAAGGGAGCCGAGCGTCCCCGTGGCCAGAGCCGTCGATCGAAAGTCCGAGCGTTCGGCCAGGAGTCTCTTGAAACTCGCCCAGCTCGAAGCGTGAGCGAGAAGCCAGGAGAACCAGACGCCCGTTCCCACGAGCCCAGAGAGGACGAACGTGGCCGCGATGGCGGGCCTTCCCCTCCTCACGAGGCGCCAGGCGAGAAGGCAGAAGACGCCGGCGAAGGCCAGCGCGAGGTGAGGGCG
Source organism: Thermoanaerobaculia bacterium (assembly GCA_022071945.1). GTDB lineage: Bacteria > Acidobacteriota > Thermoanaerobaculia > UBA5066 > UBA5066 > JAJVIN01. The sequence continues at coordinate 105,190 of JAJVIN010000005.1, forward strand.
GACCCCGGCGCCCGCGGCGGCGAGCAGGCCTGCCGAGAGAGCGAGCCAGGAATCCCGGCTCGACCTCTCTTCAGCGGACTCCCCAGGGTCCGGTCTCGTCTCGGGAATCAGGAAGAGGAGCCCGAGGGCGAGGAAGAACGACGCCGCGGCCGGCGTGTCGGTATAGGCACGGCCGCCGTTCACCCAGACGACCGGCAAGACCGCCGCCAAGAGGACACCGGAAAGCGCGGAGAACCCCCCGACGAGATTCCTGAACCAGAGAAAGAGAGCCGGAAAGGCCACGACGGATGAAAAGGTCGCTCCGATCGTGAAGGCGGCGTAGGCGTCGCCCGCGAGGGGGCGAAGGAGCTGCCCGAGCCAGATGAACACCGGATATCCCGGTGCCTGGGGCGACACCTGGTACATGTCAAAGAGCGTGAGCGCCCCGGCGAAAACCGGCTCGTCGATCTCGCTTCCCGAGTGGGCGATTGCGAGAAACCGGCTCGCGGCGATCGATCCGAGAACGAGCGCGATAAGATGAAGGGGCGGCTCCTTGGCGAATTCTTTCGGGTGAGGAGAAGGTGGACGGTCCATCAGAGCGTCCGGCCATTCTAGTGAGGCCGGCGTCCCGGGTCGCTCCCGCCGCAGACATTCGTCCCGCCATCGCAGATAAAATCTGGGACTCGAGGGACTTGACGGACCGTATCGAATGACCTCTCCCCGCATCATTCCCCGCGCCGAACATCCGATTTCGCGGGGCTACATCGATCCGGATGCGCTCCGGGTCCTCTACAGACTCCACCGGAGCGGCTTCAAGGCCTACCTCGTCGGAGGGTCGGTCCGCGACCTGATGACGGGCCGGACGCCCAAGGACTTCGACATCGGCACCGACGCTCGGCCGAACGAGATCCGGAGGCTCTTCAGAAACAGCCGCATCATCGGACGCCGGTTCCGGCTCGCCCACATCCTCTTCCACGGCGGCAAGATCGTGGAGGTCTCGACCTTCCGGCAGCGGCCCGAAGCCGTCGAACCCACCGAGGGCGAAGAGGTCAGCGAGGATCTCCTCATCCGCGACGACAACACCTTCGGGAGCCCCGAGGAAGACGCCAACCGGCGCGATTTCACGATCAACGGCCTCTTCTACGACATCGGGACGTTCTCCGTCATCGACTACGTCGGAGGAGTCGAGGACCTCGAGAACCGCACGGTCCGCACGATCGGCGAACCCGAGATCCGGTTCCGGGAAGACCCCGTTCGCATGCTCAGGGCCTGCGAGTTCGCGGCGCGCCTCGACTTCGAGATGGACCCCTCGCTCCTCGCGGCTCTCGATGCGACGCGAACCGAGATCCTCAAGAGCGCGGCCCCTCGGGTGACGGAGGAGCTTCTCGACCCCGTGCGCCGGGGCTGGGGAACCGCAACGTACAGGCTCTGGTCCAAGACAGGCCTCCTCGAGGCGCTCCTGCCCGAGCTCGAATCAGAGGCTGGCTACTGGGCCGAACATCCGGGCCCGGCCAAGTCCTACTTCTGGCGGATGCTGGAAAACGCCGACCGCCGCCACGCCGAGGGACACCCGGTCTCGGACACGGTGATCCTCGGAATGCTCTTCCTCCCGCTCATCTTCCGCGCGGTGAGGACAAAGGGTCCGGGAGCCCACCGCTTGGAAGCCCCGAACCTGCTCTTGGTCCTCGAGGACGTGATCAACCCCATCGCGGCCCGGATGTCTCTCCCCAACCACGCGGTCCACCAGGCCAAGCAAAGCCTCTACACGATGGGGCGGCTCGCGGAGACGAATCCGAATGAGCCGCGTGCGAAGAAGCTCCGCGCGCGGACGTCGTTCCCCGATGCTTCCGTTCTCTTCTCGATCTACGCGGCGGCATCCAACCGGTACCGCGCGCAGGCGGGGGCGTGGGAAGAGGCCGCGCGCCCGCCGAGAAGGCCGATCCCGAAACAAGAGGCGGAAGACGCCGAGGAGTGACCCCCATGACCGGTGAAGCGAAGCTGCGGTTGAGCGTCGACCTGGAATCCACGCACGTGGAACTCACCTTCACCGGCCGGATGGACGCCGAGGAGACCCGAAAACTCAACGAAGAGGTCGACTTCGCCACGCGAGGGAACCTGCCGGTCCTCCTCGACCTCTGCGGCGTGACCTTCATGGAGAGCTACGGCATCGCCCTAGTCGTGAGGGTTGCCAAGAACGTGATGGGGAGGGGCGTGCCGTTCGTCGTGGCGGTCGGAACCGGACCGGTCGCCCGGCTTTTCGGCATCGCCCGCCTCGACAAGGTGCTCATCATCGCCTTCAACCGCGAGGCGGCCCGCCAGGTCCTGGGGTTGCCGCCGGAAGGATAGCGGACGAGATCCCGGGCCGAAGACCCCGCGTCAGGGTTCGTCTCGGGCTAGTTGCGCTGGCGACGCCAGAGGAGCCCCTGACGCATGGCAGCGGAGGCCAGTGCTCGATCAGCAGTGGCAAGGAGGGCGCCCAGGTCGGAGGCGATGGCCAGATAAGCCGCGTCGTAGAGCGACAACTGCTCGGCCACGGCGAGGTTGAAGACCCTGTCCCGCCCCGGGAAGGGCTCCACGGACAGAGGCAGGGCTCCGAGTGTCACCCAGGCTTCGCGCCCCATCTCCTCCGAGAGGCGGGACCGGCGCACAGCCCGGAGGAGTCCGGTCCCCACCTCGAGGAAGCAGTGGGGGGCCGTAATGAGTTCCACGCGGCCCGCTTCCGCCTCGTCGGCGAGACTCTCGAAAAGCTCGCAGTCCTCCTCTGGAAGGAAGGCCGCGAGAAGAAGAGACGCGTCGACAAGGACTTTCAGCGCCGGCCCTCAGCAATCAGATCGCTCGCCGACTCGGGACCAGCACGAGCGCACTTTCTGATCGCCCGGATTCTTTCCCGGATCTCGGCCAGTGAGACGTCGCGATTCTCGGAAACTGGACTCAGCCGGGCTGCCGGCCTTCCCTCCACCGTGAGGATCGTGACCGTGCCCGCCAGGGCGTCCCGCAGCAGCGCCTTCCAGTCAGCATCTTCCGCTGGGACGAAATGCACACTGCTCACGACCCCAGTCTACTCGCCCTCAAACCTCCTCGGCGACGAGGGCCGCTCTCTTCTCGGAGACTCGCCGCATGGAATGATCGAGGATCCGCTTGCGCAGGCGCACGGATCGCGGCGTCACCTCGACGAGCTCGTCCTCCTCGATCCACTCGATGGCGGCTTCCAGAGGCATATCCCTGGGCGGCGTCAGCTTGATCGCCATGTCCGAGTTGGAGGCCCGCATGTTCGTGAGGTGCTTCTTCACGCACGGGTTCACGATCAGGTCGTTCTCGCGCGAGTTCTCGCCGCAGATCATCCCGGCGTAGACCTCGATTCCGGGGCCCATGAAGAGCACGGACCTCTCCTCGAGCCGCTCGAGCGAGTAGGCGGTCGTCTCGCCCCCTTCCTTGCAGATGAGGGCCCCGCTCCGCCGTCCCTGCAGGTCTCCCTTCCACGGCTCGTAGCCCGAGAAGACGTGGTACATGATTCCCTCGCCCTTGGTGTCGGTGAGGAACTCACTCCGGTAGCCGAAGAGTCCGCGCGTCGGAATCTGGAAGTCCATCTTGACCCGGCCGGAGCCGTTGTTGGTCATGTTGGTCAGCTCTGCCCGCCTGCGGCCGAGCTTCTCGATCACCGTTCCCATCACATCCTCGGGAACGTCGACGGTGAGCTGCTCGACGGGCTCGGAGGAGACCCCGTCGATCTCCTTGACGATCACCTCCGGCCTTGAGAGGCCAAACTCGAATCCCTCGCGCCTCATTGTTTCGGCGAGGATCGAAAGATGGAGTTCGCCCCGGCCGGAAACCTTCAGGGCATCCGGGCTGTCGGTCTGCTCGACCCTCAGGGCCACGTTGGTCCGGAGTTCCTTCTCGAGCCTCTCCGCCAGGTTGCGGGAGGTGACGTACTTGCCCTCCCGGCCGGCGAAGGGGCTGTCGTTGACGCGGAACGTCATCGAGACGGTTGGCTCGTCGACGGCAATCGGCGGAAGCGCCTCGGGCTGTTGCAGGGAGGAGAGGGTCTCTCCGATGGTGACGCCCTCGATCCCGGCGACCACCACGATCTCTCCGGCAGAGGCCTCTTCGACCTCGATTCGCTTCAGGCCGTCGAAGGCCATGAGCTTCGTCACCCTTGCCTGTTCGACTCTCCCGTCGAGCCGGCAAACAGAGACTGACTGACCGGCCTTGAGGGTCCCGTTGACGATCCGGCCGATGGCGAGCCGTCCCAGGTAGTTGTCGTAGTCGAGCGACGCGATGAGGAGCTGGAGGGTGGCCTGCGGATCTCCTCCCGGCTCGGGAACCTCCACCAAGATCGCGTCGAGGAGCGGCCTCACGTCGCCGTCCGCATGGTCGATCTCGCGCCTGGCAAACCCATGCTTTGCCGAGGTGTAGACGATCGGGAAGTCGAGCTGCTCGTCGGTGGCCCCGAGATCGACCATCAGGTCAAAGACCTGATCGATGACCTGGTGTGGTCGCGCATCCGGCCGGTCGACCTTGTTGACGACGACGATCGGCTTCAACCCCATCTCGAGGGCCTTGCGCAGGACGAAGCGGGTCTGGGGCATGGCGCCCTCGGCGGCGTCGACCAGGAGGAGGACGGCGTCGACCATGTTGAGGGTCCGCTCCACCTCGCCGCCGAAATCGCTGTGACCCGGCGTGTCGATGATGTTGACCTTCACCCCGTGGTAGCGGATGGCCAAGTTCTTGGCCAGGATGGTGATGCCCCGCTCCCGCTCCAGGTCGTTGCTGTCCATGACCCTCTCGGCGATCTGCTCGTTGGCGCGGAAGGTCCCGGACTGTTTGAGGAGGCAGTCGACGAGCGTGGTTTTCCCGTGGTCGACGTGCGCGATGATGGCGATGTTTCTGAGGTCGGACATGATTTCTCGCCGGAAGACACGTATCAGTGGGCGGCCGGCTCCGCAAGGAATCGGGGTGGAGGGTTACTTCTTGGTGAGCTTTGCGGCGCTGAACGGGACGAAGCTCGTCCCCTGGGGAGCGATCTCGAAATTGAGGTTGACCTCGTTTGCGGCACCCTTCGAGATCGTGACCCGTGATTTCGCGCCGGCCGAGTAGTTGACGAGCTGGGTGGAGTTCATCTTGATCGTCCCGTCGGGGGCGATCTCTATGTCGTAGAGGCCCCAGACGCTCGTCGAGTAGAACACAGCTCCGGTGTATTTGCGTTTTTCTCCGTCGTAGGCGAAGAACCCGACCTCCGAGGCCGTCTCCTCTGGCCTACCCTCGACGGCCGGGAAGATCGTCTTCGACCGGTAGACGAGGACGCTCCCATTGGCCTCGGGGGTCCAGCTGGCGGCGACCCCTCCGACCCGTCCCGAAGCCTCGGTCGTTCCGGACCAGGCGCCGTTGAGGAACGCAAACTCTTGCAGGGGCTTCCACGCCCCACCCTGCGCCAACGAGAGGCCGGGGAGGGTGCAGATCACGAGGACGAGGGCTGCGAGGGCACGTTTCATCACAGGCTCACTCCGAAACGGTGAACAAGATCACAAAATTATAGGGCCCAGAGGAACCATTTCTGAGATTCTTCGTTTCTAGGGTCGAGAGGACATCGATGCAAGCCGTGGCCGCGCCTGACGCCGAACTGGTGACTCGTTGCCTGAATGGCGACGATTCGGCCTGGGGTGACCTCGTCGGGCGGTACGGGCAGAAGATCTTCGCCATCGCCTTTCACCTCACCTATGACCGGTCCGAGGCGGAAGAGCTGACCCAGGACTGCTTCCTGAAAGTCTGGGAGAACCTGGACCGGTATCAACCCACCGAGGCCTCCCTCCTGGCGTGGATGGCGACCCTCTCTCGAAACCTCTGCATCGACCACTACCGGAAGCGCAAGCGAGAGAAGGGCTTTCGATTCATATCGGACGACGCCGTGACAACGCTTCTACCCGGAACCGCCGACCCGCAAGCGGATGCCGTGAAGCGCGAGAGGCTGAGGCTTCTGCTGGAGGCCATCGGAGAGCTGCCGGACGAGCTGGCGGAGGTCATCCAGCTGCGGGATCTCGACGGCCTCGACTACCGGGAGATCGCCGACTTCCTCAACCTCCCCGACGGCACCGTCAAGAGCCGGCTCAACCGGGCCCGGATCGAGCTCGCCAGAATCATCAGGGAGCGGATCGGGTCGCGTCCGGATTCGGCGACCGACTCGCTCTATTCCCCACGCAGAGCCGTGGCACAGAAAACGCAGGAGGGAGCGCGATGACGCCAAGAACGGTGAGTCCCGCCTGCCGTGCCTTCGAGGAGGCGCTCGAGACGCGTCTCGGGCTGGGCGTCCCGAAGGAGACGGAGTTTCCCCACATCGAGACCTGTGCCGGCTGCCGGCTCCTGCTCGGGATCGTCCTGGCCAACCTGGAGCTTCAGCAGAATCTCGAGCCTCCGCGGCCCCAGAGGGGATTCCTCGAGCGGCTCTCGGGCATACCGGGACACGCGGAGGCCGTCTGGAAGCAGTCGCGCGAGGTCCTCGCCCTGCTGCGCCCCGGGGCCCTGGAAGGCCCGGACCTCCCGGAGTCTCTGACCGAGAAACTCCACGCCATCCCGGCCCAGAGCCGCCGCCTGGCTCCGGTCGTCACGATCCGGCCCGTCCTGACGGCCCCTGCCCGAAAGAGGTGGTACCGCGACTGGCGCGTGGCCGTTGCCGGCATGTATGCCGCCACCCTCCTCATCGCGACCGCCCTGCAGTTCGACCCGATGTCCGTCGCCAGACAGACGGCCTCCGACCTCACGGTTCGCGGGGAAAAGGCCGTTGCCGAGGCCCGCGACCGGACCGCCGAACGCCTCGCCGAATCCCTCAGGGTCAGCCGGACCCGCCCTCTGAGGGACCAGCTGGACTACAGGCTCTACCGCGCGATGGCCGTTTCGAGGGCCAAGGCCGGAGCCTACGCGGGATTCGTCGTCGAGAAGCTCTTCGGCCAGAGGCAGGAACGGGAGCGCTCGGTCCAGACCGAAAGGGATGGCCGGACGAGAACTTCCGGCGGATTCCTGGAACCAGAAAGCACCAGTTTCCGTTCCTGATGCTGAGAAGGAACGGAGGAGTCCAGAAATGACCGAACCCCAAACCCCTCAAGCCCAGTTGCCGCCGCCTCCCGTGATCCCGGTTCCGGCCGCGCCGCCCGTCGCCTACGCCGTCGCTCCCGAGCCCGTCAAGCCCAGAAAGAGCCCTGGCCTCGCTGGCTTTCTGTCGGCTCTTCCCGGTGTCGGCCACATCTACCTCGGCCTCTACCAGAGAGCCGTCGTCTTCTTCGGGGTCTGGGTCCTGACTCTCGCCATCGCCAATCACGGCAGCGGACCGATCGGCGTCCTCATCCCGTTCTGGTGGTTCTTCGTTCTGATCGACGCCGTCCGCCAGGCCAACGCCATCAACGAGACCGGCGCCGCCGAATCGAACCTCGTCGCGACCGAGCCCAAGCTCAAGCTGCAGGGCAATCTCGCGTTCGGCGTCTTCTTGATCCTGTTCGGAATCTTCTTCCTCGTCGACCGCTTCGTGAGAATCGACCTGAGCTTCCTCTTCGAGTGGTGGATGGTGCCCGTGATCGTCTTCGGAGCCTGGCAGGTCTTCGTCTACTACCGGAACAAGAAGGGTGAGGAAAAGAAGGCGACCGAGGTGCATCACCCCGAGCTGGCGTAGAACTCTGGACTCCCGTTCCGGCTCCGTCGACCCCCTCCGCCGCGAGGGGGTCTTCGCTTTACGGGGAGCAGAAAGCCCAATCAACGGTTGAATTCCCCGGTTTCATTGCCGATGATTGAGGGTCGATCCTCCGTCCACGAGCACGCGATGGAACCCGAAAACGCAGAATCAGCATCGCCTCCCCTTGCCGGCCGCGGCTCTGGAAGCGTTCTGGTCGTCGATGACGACCCGCTGAACCGGATGCTCTTGGCGGCCAGCCTCGAGGAGAGCGGATACGAGATGACGGGGGCCGAGAACGGAGCCGAGGCGCTCGAGATCCTCAGGCGCCAGCCGTTCGACACGGTCCTTCTCGACCTGATCATGCCCGAGATGGACGGGTTCGAGGTCCTCGCGAGGCTGAAGGACGACAGCGCGCTGCGCCACATCCCCGTGATCGTCATCTCGGCCGTGGACGAGCTCGATAGCGTCGTGAGGTGCATCGAGATGGGCGCGACCGACTATCTCGCCAAGCCCTTCGACCCCGTCCTCTTGCGAGCACGGTTGAACGCGTCTCTGGCCAGCAAGCGGATGCTCGACCTCGAGCGCGCCTACGCCAAGGAGCTCCTCGAAAGAAACCAGGAGCTCGACGCCTTCGCCCACACGGTCGCGCATGACCTGAAGAACCCGCTCGGGGCGCTGATCGGCTACGCGGAGATGGCCATCGACGACTTCGGCTGCACTCCCGGCGACGAGCAGCTCGACTCTCTCAGACGCATCCTCCAGTGCGGCACGAAGATGAAGAGCATCGTCGACGAGCTCCTGCTTCTGGCAGGGGTCCGAAAACAAGAGGTCTCGTGCACGCGGCTCGACATGGGGAGCATCACCCGTGAGGCCTGCCAGCGCCTCCGCCACCTCTGGGACGGCTCGCCGGTTGCGATTGCGGAGCCAGGACACTGGCCCGCTGCCCTCGGTTACGGGCCCTGGGTGGAAGAAGTCTGGGTCAATTACGTCAGCAACGCGTTCAAGTACGGAGGCCAGCCCCCCAGAATCGAGCTCGGCGCCGACGAGCTGCCCGCGGGCATGGTGCGGTTCTGGGTCAAGGACAACGGGCCGGGACTCTCACCGGACGAGCGCGCGCGGCTCTTCGTCCCGTTCACCCGCCTCAACCAGGCGAACCTCAAGGGACACGGTCTCGGACTCTCGATCGTCCGCCGAATCGTGGAGAAGCTCGGCGGCGAGGCGGGCGTGGAGAGCGACGGAAAGACCGGAAGCACGTTTTACTTCACCTTGCCCGGGACCGCCTGACGGGCACCCGGTCCACTTCGGAGAGGACTTCCCGCCCGAAAGAACGAAAGGAGGAAGGATGGCGCACACGCTTTACTGGCTTCAGGCGGGAGGCTGCGGGGGGGACACCTGGTCCCTGTTGCAGGCCGACTCGCCCACCTTCCTCGACACGCTGGGCGTCCTCGACATCGAGGTTCTGTGGCATCCCTCCCTTTCGAGCCAGACACCCTCGGAGCACCGCCGGGTCCTCGATTCCCTGATGTCCGGGGCCCGGGCCCTGGACATCCTGTGCGTGGAGGGAGCCGTGATCCGCGGGCCCGGTGGGACCGGAATGTTCGACACCTTCGAGAGGCGGCCCAAAAAGGAGATCATCGGGACCCTCGCCCGGCGCGCACGCTGGGTCCTTGCCGTGGGCACCTGTGCGTCCTTTGGCGGCGTGGCGGGACATCCGGAGGTCGAGGCCACGGGCCTGCAGTGGTCGAGAGAGACGAGGGGAGGCTTTCTCGGGGAAGACTTCCGCGCCAAGTCGGGACTTCCCGTCATCAACCTGCCGGGCTGCCCCTGCCACCCCGAGGTGATCCTCGGCACCTTCAGTGCTCTCGTGGAAGGGGCCCCGCTCGCTCTCAGCAGCCTCGACTCTCCCCTCGACTACTACGGGGTCCTGATTCATTCCGGCTGCAGCCGGAACGAGTACCACGAGTATCGCGTCGAGGACTCGGATTTCGGGGACAAGGGGTGTCTCTTCTTCCACCTCGGCTGCAGGGGACCCCTCACTCATGGCCCGTGCAACAAGCTCCTGTGGAGCCGCCGGAACAGCAAGACTCGCGCGGGGATCCCCTGCTTCGGCTGCACGATGCCCGACTTTCCCCGCAAGCAGCCCTTCTTCGAGACCCGCAACATCGCCGGGATCCCGATCGACCTGCCCGAGGGAGTCGATCGGGCCCACTACCTCGCATACAAGGGGATGGCGGCCGCGGCGGCTCCCCTTCGGCTGAAGAACCGCGAGACCAAGATCTAGGCGGAAGGTGGACGATGCCGAGCGTGACGGTCAACGTACCGATGAACCGCGTCGAGGGAGATCTCGAGATCTCCCTCGACATCGATGGCGGCGTGGTCACCGATGCACGTGCGTGCGGGACTCTCTACCGGGGGTTCGAAAAGGTCCTCATCGGCCGCGGCGCCATGGATGGCCTCGTCATCACCCCGAGGGTCTGCGGGATCTGCAGCACGAGCCACCTCGCGGCCGCCGCCACGGCTCTCGACCGGCTCACGGGCAGCCAGCCCCCACCCGGCGCCATCCGGATGCGAAACGTCTGCCTGATCGCCGAACACCTGCAGAGCGACATGCGGCAGAGCTTTCTGACCTTCGCCTGCGATTTCGCCAACCCCGCCTTCCAGGCTCACCCGCGTTACGCCGAGGCCAAAGAGAGGTACGAGCCCTTCCAGGGAGAGACGGCGATCGAGACCCTGCGCGCCACCCGCGGCGTCCTCGAGATCGTCGCCATCCTGGGCGGCCAGTGGCCGCATTCCTCCCACATGGTTCCCGGGGGCGTCGCTTTCGTTCCTCTCCCCTCGGACCTTTTGAAGTGCCGGCACCTTCTGAAGGCGTTCCAGGACTTCTACGAAAGGCGGGTTCTCGGATGCCCGATTGCGAGGTGGCGGGAGGTCACCTCCCGGGCCGCCCTCGAGGCATGGCTCGCGGAGTCGCCCCGCCACCGTGAGTCCGACCTCGGCTTCTTCCTCGATTTCGCCCGGAGCATCGGCCTTCACGAGACCGGGCGCGGGTACGGCTCCTTCATCTCTTACGGCTCCCTGGAGCGGCCAGAGGACACGAGCGTCGTCTCCATCTCGGGATCGAGCCCCTGGCTCTTCCCCTCCGGATTCGCGCAGGACACGACCCTTCACGAGTTCGACTCGTCCCGGATCGGGGAGCACATCGCCTACTCGTGGTTCGTCGGGTACGACGGCAGCCGGCACCCCTCGCAAGGCGTGACGCAGCCCTACGCGACCGGACACGAGGCCCACAAGTACTCGTGGGCCAAGGCCACGCGGTACGGAGAGAACCCGGCGGAGACGGGTCCCCTGGCGGAGCTGATCCTCGCGAGGGACCCGCTCATCCACGATTTCATGGCCTCCGAAGGTCCGAGCACGCTTCTTCGCCAGCTGGCCCGTATCCTCAGGCCCGCCTACCTGATCCCGGCGGCGCAGACCTGGCTCGGCGAGTCATCGGAAGACGGCCCCTATTACGTCAACCCCGGTCCGATCCCCGACGGTTCGGGCGCCGGGCTCGTGGAGGCCTCTCGAGGAGCTCTCGGCCACTGGATCAGCGTGAAGGGCGGAAAGATCGACCACTACCAGATCATCACCCCCACCGGGTGGAATGCCTCTCCGAGGGACACGGCTGGCATGCGCGGACCCCTGGAGGAAGCCCTCATCGGGACGCCCGTGGAGGATTGTGAGAATCCCGTTCTCGCGGGATTCGTCGTCCGGTCCTTCGATCCGTGTCTCGTCTGCACGGTCCACTCGATCGACCGCGGCCGGTCGCGGCGCCGCGTCACGTTCCGGATGTGACGGAGGACGACCGGATGACGAAGCCGAGCCGGATCGTCTGCATCGGGAACCCCTTCGTCGAGGAGGACGCGGCAGGATCGCGAGTCTTCGCGCTCTTGCGGTGCCGCGAGCTCCCGCCCGGAGTCGAGGCGATCGACGGGGGTCTGGCGAGCCCGAGTCTCTTCCTTCTCGCCGAGGGCGCGCGCCGGCTCGTCTTCGTCGACTCGGTGAGCGGGTGGGCGGCGCCCGGCAGCGTCGTCGAGCTGGCCCCGGAGGACGTGATCGAATCGGACCCCGGTGTCTATGGGCATGCGGCGGGCCTCGCTTTCCTCTTACGCACGCTTCCGCTCGTTTCGAGCCCGGTTCCCGGCATCTCGGTCATCGGCCTCGAGACTCCGGCGATCCGCGAATCGGTCGAGATGGCCGCGGACCTTGCCATCGCGCGGGCGGGGGCGCCATGAACCAGGATGCGACGCCCCCTTCTGCCCGCTCCCGCGAAGAGCTGATCGAGGAGAACGCCCTCCTCCACGGAGAGGTCCTGGTGGCCCGCCGGGCCTCGGACATCACGGCCGAGCTCGTCGCCGAGCAGTTCCGGAACCTCGAGCAAATCCTCTCCCAGCTCGAGGCCGTCCTGGCGGTCGAGCAGAAGCTCAAGGAGGACCTCGCCAAGAAGCTCGAGGAAGCGGAACAGCGCGAGCGCGAGCTGGCGGTGGCTCGCGCCGCGGCCGAGTCTGCCAGCCGGGCCAAGAGCACGTTTCTGGCCACGATGAGCCACGAGATCCGGACCCCGATGAACGCCATCATCGGAATGACGGGCCTTCTGCTCGATACCCCGCTCTCGCCAAAGCAGCGGGAGTTCGTCGAGATCGTCAGGCAGAGCGGCGACGCGCTCCTCGGCGTCATCAACGACATCCTCGACTTCTCCAAGATCGAGGCGGGCAGGCTCGATCTCGAGCCCCACCCCTTCGATCTTCGCCACTGTGTCGAGTCGGTCGTCGACCTCGTCGCGATCCGGGCGCAGGAGAAGGGGCTCGACATCGCGCTCATGATCGAGGCCCACACCCCGCAGGCCGTCATCGCGGATTCCGGGCGGGTCCGCCAGGTGCTGACGAACCTCCTCAGCAACGCCGTCAAGTTCACCGACGAGGGAGAGGTCATCGTCGCGGTTCGCGTCTCCGCCGAGCCAGATGAAGCGCACGAGGGGCACGAATTCCACATCTCGGTCAGGGACACCGGAATCGGAGTTCCACCCGAGCGAATCGACCGTCTGTTCCAGTCTTTCAGCCAGGTCGACACCTCGACCGCACGCCGGTTCGGCGGGACCGGGCTCGGGCTCGTGATCAGCAAGCGTCTCGTCGAGATGATGGGAGGCCGCATCTGGGTCGAGACCGAGGCGGGGAAGGGCTCCACGTTCCACTTCACCTTCCGGGCAGTCGTCACGGACAGCGCCCGCCCGGTCTACCTGGCCGTCTCCCAGCCCCAGCTCGAGGGCCGGCGCGTCCTCGTCGTGGACGACAACCAGGCCAACCGGCGGATCCTCCAGCTGCAGGCCGAGTCGTGGGGAATGGTCCCGGTGCTCGCCTCGTCCGGTTCCGAGGCTCTCGAAATCCTCGCACGGGGCGAGGAGTTCGACATCGGGCTTCTCGACATGAACATGCCCGGGATGGACGGCCTCACGCTCGCCGAGAGGATCCGGCACCTTCCGTCCCCGAGCCAAAGGATGCCCCTCGCCATCCTGACCTCGATGGGGTTTCGGGACGCGGACCCGCGGTTTTCGGAGTTCGCGGCGTTTCTCACCAAGCCGATCAAGGCCTCGCAGCTCTACAACACCCTCATCGAAATCTTCGCCGTCGAGATCTCGGACACCTGCCGGCGAAAGCAGGAGGCCGAGCCGGGCGATTCAGAAGTGCCGGCCGAAGCGGCGGCACTGGCCGCGACGCTTCGGGTCCTCCTCGTCGAGGACAACGCCATCAACCAGAAGCTGGGGCTTCTGCTTCTCGAGCGGCTCGGCTTTCGGGCCGACGTCGCCGGAAACGGCGTCGAGGCCCTGGAGGCCCTGGCCCGTCAACCCTACGACGTCGTCCTCATGGACCTCCAGATGCCCGTCATGGACGGCCTCGAGGCGACGCAGCGGCTCCGGAGCACGATGCTCGGATGGGGCCAGCCGAGAGTGATCGCGATGACGGCCAATGCCATGCAGGGCGACCGCGATCTCTGTCTTTCGGCCGGCATGGATGACTACCTCAGCAAGCCGATCCGTCTCGAGGAGCTCCGCCGGGCGCTCTCGAAGTGCATCCCCTCGGGCGAGTCTGTGGGCGAGCCCGCTTCCGCCGGAGCGCCTGTCGAAAACCCGGAGACGCGAACGGCAGAGGCCGACTCCGGTCCGCCTCCCCCGGCCAAGCAGACCCCTCGGCCGGAAGAGGGCGGGACAGGGGGGCAGGGGCGCGATGCGGCGGGAGTGCAGTCCTCCGGAAGCTCCTCCGCGGCCGATCCAGCAGTCTTCGACACGAAGGCGATCCGGAGACTGAGAGCGACGCTTGGCAAGCGAGCCCCCGACCTGCTTGCCGGGCTCTTCGAGAGCTTCAGCAAGGACGGGAGCCGGCTCATCTCTGAGGCTCGCCGGGCCCTCGGGGCGGGTTCCGCGGCCGAAGTCCGGCGGGCGGCTCACACCCTCAAGGCCAATGCCGCCACGTTCGGAGCGTCCGCGCTGTCGGCCAGGGCGCGCGATCTGGAGGAACAGGCGAGGGCCGGCATCCTCGAGAATGCGGAAGACCTTCTGGTCGCCCTCGAGGAGGATCTGAAGTCGTGGGAGACGGCGCGGGCGTCCGTCAGCCTGGACGCTTCGTGATGTCCGGGCGGGGGAACCTCGCGCCTACCTGCCCACGCTCGTCGCCATGACGACGGTCTGCTGGAGGACCTTCCCGTTCCTCGGATCGATCAGGTGATCCTCGACCGCGATCTGGAGCGTCTCGTCGTCGGAGGTCCACCGGGCATACCTCATCACCTTGTCCCGGTAGGTCTTTTCCGTCTCGGGTGAGATGGCAAAGCCCTTTTCTTTCGAGAGGTCCGCGATGTCGCCCAGGATGTTGCGCTCGCCGAAGAGAAACCGGGCCCCCGCGATGTCCTTCGCGTAGAACCCCGTCACTTCCTCGATCTTGCTTCCCGTCACCCAGACCGCGATCTTGAGCTTGGAGAGCTTCGCCCGGATCTGCTTCTTCACAGAGTCCGGCTGGGAGGTGTCCTTGTCCATCTCGGCGAGGAGCTTCTTCGTCTCCTCCTGCGCCCGCTCGTTGGCGATCTTCGTGAGCTCTGGTTCGAGAACGCCTCCCGGTGGAGCCGGGACGCCAGGGACGGGAGAGGGTGAGGACCCGAGGGCGAGGATGAGGACCGCGGCCAGAACAGACATAGAGCCCGATTCTAACCAGCTACTCCCGATTCTTGATGACGATCTCCCCGGGCTTTCCGGCCACGTACCGAAGGGAACACTCGGCAAAACCCTCGCATTTCAGGCAGATCCTGTCCTTGTCACCCTTGAAATCTATGGGCTTGCAGATGTTCACCCCGGGCACCACGAGCTTGGCGAGGTCCGAGGCGAACTCCTTCGATTCGGGCCCGAGCTCTCCCCCCGCCCGGGTTGCTTCCCTGAGCCTTTCCACTTTCGGGAAGAGCTCGCGGTTGCGCTTCTCGAGAGTGTCGTCGACCCTGACGGAGCTCGCCGTCTTGACGGCCTGCACCGCCTGTCGCGCGACGCGCCTCGCGTGGCTTCTGCCCCGCTCTCTCGCCCAGAAGTAGAGGAACCCGGCGGAGGCTCCCATCAACCGGACGGCGGCTGGCGCCAGTCCCCGCATCCTCAGATCCGCGAAGAAGTCGAAGGCGAGGAAGGCCGCGCCGAGGAAGGCCAGCCACTTCACCTTGACCGGGATCACGAAGAACATGAAGAACTGCATGTCGGGGAACAGGTAGGCGTAGGCGAAGAGCATCGAGACGGGCACGACGAAGGGATCGGTGTGAAGAGGCGTTCCCACGACGAAGGCCGAGAGGGACCCCCCGAGCGTCGCCACCAGCCAGAAGACCGTGAACTCCTTCGTTCCCCACTCGGTCTCGAGGGCGGAACCGAGGATGTAGAGGGCCATGGCTCCGAAAAAGAGGCTCAGGGGCCCGGAGTGCAGGAACTGGTAGGTGATGGCCGTCCAGGGGGCCGCGAGGACCTTCCACGGCTCGAAGGCGAAGATCGCGAGAGTCTTGCCAGGGTCGGCGACCTGCAAGAAAAAGAAGATGAAGTGAAGCCCGCAGAGCGGGAGGGTCAATCCGAGTTTTGGGGCGAAGAGATCTCGCCCGTCGTGGCTCATGTCCGGTCCGCCTCTTGACGCCTCAGGCCTCACCGGGCCTGCCGCCCGTCGAGGTTCGCATGCGGGAAGGATGCAGGCAAGTGACGGAGTCCCCAAGGGAACCGAACCGCTTAGGTTAGGTTCTTCTCGTGCCGACCGTGCTCCGGGAGAAGGGCTTCGAATTCAGGATCTTCGCGTCCGATCACTCGCCCGCTCAAAGTTGCATGAATCTGACTTCAGGAAGGAGCCCCGGGGGAGAGCCTGTCTTCCCCGGGGCTATCCTGACTAGGTCCGAATCGGTTCGGGAAGCTGGATGGAGGCCATGGCGGTGATGGCGTCTTGGCAGGTTGCGAACTGCTTCTCGGCCGAGGCTATCTCGGCGGACATGCCCGCCAGGTTGCGGATCAGGGCGGCCGCGACGATCCGCTCGCGTGCCGCTCGGATGGCACCGTCGGCCGCGTTCATGCGGCCGTCCGCCTGCTTGAGGAACAGGTGCAGGCGGCGTTCGAAGACCGCGATTTCGGACTTGACCCTGTTGTTCGTCACGGGGTCTTTGATGGTACCGAGCTGGATGCGTGCCGCCTTGAGAGTCTCTTCTCCGCGGATGCGAACGTCCTCCACGGAGCCGCGGAGTCGTTCCAGTTCGGCGCGGTGGCGCTCCACGAGCTGGTCGCCGGTCTCGGAGACCACGCTGGTGTCTCCGGGAGCCGCGTTCTCGATGATCTTGGCGGCCTCCTTGCTCGCGATGGCCATGTTCCGCGACGTCTCTGTGCGGGTCTTCTCGTAGGCCTTGACGGCGGCACCGTACTCGGAGGCCTTGGGGGTGGAGTTCAAGAAGAGAGGCACCCCGAGAAGCAGGGCACCTGCGGTGGCGAGAGAGATTCGCTTCATGGTCTTTCTCCTTCTTTCCGGGGAAGTGATCCCCCGTACGTCTCTCTGATCGGCACAATGCGTGGCTGATTCGGGAGTTCTTGGTGTTTGGTGGACAGGGAGGCCGGGTGGCCGATGAAGGCCACCCCGCTGTGGGTGATCGCTAGGAGGAGACGAGTGGTTCGGAGGGGAGCTGGATGGAGGCCATCGCGGTGATGGCGTCCTTGCAGTGGCGCAAGTCTTTCTCGGCCGAGGCGATAGTCGTACCCATGTCTCTGAGGTCGCGGATGAGGGCAGCGGCGACGACCCTCTCGCGTGCGGCGGCGATCGCGGTTTCGGCTGCCTTCAGCTCGGTTTCGGCCTTGGAGAGGAAGGACACCAGCTGCCGCTCGAAGATCGCGATCTCGGACTGGACACGGGAGACGGTAGCGGGATCGGAGAAGGTGGCCAGCTGGGCCTTTGCAGCCTTGGCCTTCTCCTCTCCCTTGATCCGGACGTCCTCGACGGTGGCGCGGACCTTCTCGACCTCTGAGCGGTGCGTGTCGACGAGCTGGTCGACGGTCTGGATGACGGCGACGGAGTCTCCGGAGCCGGCCGTCCGGATGGTGGACGTGGCTTCGACGGAGGCCACCTTCATCGCGTTGGCGGCCTCGGAGACACTCTTGTTGTACTCGTTGACGGCCTGACCGTAGGTGGTGGACTTCCGGGTGAAGCCCGTGACGAGGACGCCACCTGCGATCAGGACGGCGGCGGTGATGAGGACGAAGTACTTTCCGGCACGGAACATGACGGACTCCTTTCATATCGGTGCGGTTTGGCACCGTCTTTGGTGAGGACATCGGAAGAAAGAGGGACTCTGGACGAAAGATTCGGCCGGCCTGTTCTGTCTTCTTCAGTGGTAGGGAACCGGCTGCGGTCAGAAGGGAAAGCCGGCGGGAGCGACTGACTTCCGCCGGCTCCGATGCGGTACGCCCTCAGTCGATGGACGGAGGGAGCTTCAGGCGAGCCCTGACGGCCGCTTCGTGGTGGACGGCCAGTTCATCCGCGAGTGTCCGCCCGAGTTGCAGCTTGTAGAGGATCGGGAACAGCTCGACGAAGATCAGAAGCAGTGAGAAGAGGATTCTCGCCACCGCCACGACCGTGCTTCGGGCGGAGAGTTCGTTGAGAGCCTGGAGTTCGATCGTGATGTCGCGTTTGCCGAGGTAGCTACGTCCGGATGCCTCGGCCTTGCGTACGAGATCACCCTGAGAAGCCTCGAGTTCCCTCTGGATCTCCGCGATCCTGGGTTCGTTCTTCTGAAGGACGGCCCTGAGCCGCTGCTCTTGCCGGACCTTGATGAGCTTCTTTTCGGCTGCGGAACTTCCGTGGCCACGCAGTCCACTGCCGGCAACCGCGTCGATCTCGTCGGTCAAGGCCTTCTCGGCTCGCCGGAGGGTGTCTTCATGTTCCGTGGACTCCATTCGAAGCCGGTAGATCTCGTCCTCCATGGACTTCCTCCTGGAGGCAGCATCGGCCTGATGGGCGCGGGATTCCTCCCTTTCGATTCGCTGGGCGGTTTCTTCCTTCTGCTGGCGGATCGCGTCCCTGAAGACGAGAAGACCGAGGGGTTCGGCCACCATCACGGAGAGGAGCAGGGAGATCGCCAGCCTGATCACCAGAAGGGATGCCCGCCAGGCGGAGACCTTGCTCGCGATCATCGAAGTGACGAGGGAAGTGTCGATGTTCCAGACGATCGCCGCCCATCCGAGGGCAATGTAGTAGGAGTAGACGGACTTGGAGACGAGGAAGGCGACGTAGAAGCAGGATACGAACGCGAGCAGGGTGTTGAGGAGGACTCCCATGCCGACGTGCATGTAGCGTCTCTGCTCGAGCCTGGAGGGAACCACGAACTCCGGGGGGACACCCGACAACTGGATGAGGAATCGGGTGAACAGGCCGGGAAGGTCACGGCTCGGCTGATCTGGGATCCCGGAAGAATCTTCAGGCACCGGTCTTCGAAATTCATGAATCATGGTGGCCTCACTTCTCGGCCGGCACGAGGCGGCCGTCGACCTCGATGAAGTGGGTGACGTGAAACGGGGCGACGGAAGCTCGAGGTTCGCACACCAGCCAGGTTTCCTCGTTTCTCGTGACCAGATGAGCGAGTCCTCCGAATGACGGCTCCGTTCCCGGGGGAAGTCTTCCCATTGGCCTGGTCTCGAACAGGATCTCGGCCCAGGCGTGACCGCGGGCTCCGGCTTCTCCGAGGGCGATCCTCCCGTGAAAGCCGAGTTCCCGAGCGATTGCGACGATTACGGCTGCGCGGTCTTCGCAATCGCCCTCACGAGTCCTGAGGGAGACGGAGACCGGCTGGATGGTGTCTTCGCCGGGATCGAGCCGGTGACGCCAGGTCTTCTGGAGATCGATGAGGATGCGGGAGATGAGCTGCCCCTTGTCGAGTCCGGCGGGCTGGGAGGCTATCCAGGAGCGGACGGCGTCGGAGTCGGACAAGGCAACGGGGAGCTCGCCGGCGAAGGACTCGAGGGTCTCGCACTCGGGACTCCTCATCGCGAGGAACGGAGTGGCCCCGGCAAGAAGGACGAGGCCGAGCAAGGTCACCCTACCTGCGGGAATCGGGATCCTCTTCCGGAGTTCCTCCACCCTGGACATCTGGGCTGGTTCCGCTTCCAGGGGGGGCCAGTAGTTACGGAGCTTCTCCTGCGTATCCAGTTCGAATATGGCCCGCCCGGCGAAGAGCGAAACTGCGAGGTTCATGGAGAAGAAGCCGAGAGCGAGGAGGGCCGCAGCGAACCAGGGGGGCTCTCCGAGTATTCGGAGGATGGCACCCGTTTGAAGAACGGCAGAGACGACGAGGTAGATGGTGCCCAGGACGGAGCCAAGGCGTTGTGCTTTGGACATCTTCTTTCCCTTCTTGAGCCAGACGCTTCTCCGGGGCTCACCATCTCAATCGGATGAAGCCGCCAGAATCGGCGAAAGATGTGAGTCGAATCTTCCAAGAGGAGGAAGTCGTCGCATGGCCCCTCGTGGTGACGTCCGCGGGGACATGCGACCGGAGAGCCCGCCCAGAGAGCCTCCAAGACCGTACGCGGCACTCACGAGAACGGGCTGCGGCGGAAATGGGGCCGAAGCACCCCGCGATCAGTGCAGGGAAGCTCACTTTCAGGTCAACCGCTGGACTTTCGAGGGGGAGCCCGTCCTCACGCGCGATCGCCCGGGACAGGGCACTGGCACCGTGCGGCAGCCGCAGGCCGAACGATCAAGGCCGTCCCGGCGATGAACCCTGCCTGCACGCCGCTCGTCAGCAGGTGCCTGCCGCAGACGCCGAGCACATCACCTGGAAACGTACCCCATGGATCGAGCCAACTCGTGCAGGGATCGAAAGAGGGAGGAACCAGAAAGGCCTCGGGACTCGGCCAGTGAGAGGATTCCGACGGTCGACTCGATCACCCGAGGTTTCTCTCTGTACAGAGCATCAAACACCGAGAACCTGGACGAGAGGTTGTCGTACCGATCCGCGATTCGGACCAGGATGGCCTCCACGGGAGCCAATTGCAGGCGACGGAGGACATCCATGTCGTTCTGTCCCGGGCTCTTCGTGAGCAGACCGACGATACACTGGGTTTTGTCCGGGAACCCGTCGATTGTGTGCGATGTGTCTTCGAGGACGTCGTGCAGGAGGGCCGCCGCGATCGTCTCCGAGTCCACGGAGGGGACATTAGAAGAGACGAGGATGGCAACGCCGAAGGGATGTAGCAGAAAGGGATCACCGTTTCGCCGAAGTTGTCCAGCATGAGCGATCCGGGCGACCTCGCGCGCGAAAGCAACTAGCTGGGTAGAGTTCATGACGATACCTCCTATGGGCAGAAACAAACTGCCTGCTTTGGCCTCCCCAAAAAGGGAGGACGCCCCTGTCGAGAGGCCGCCTATTCCGAAGTACGATGTCGAAGTGCGCTCGCACTTCCTGACCGAATCGCGGTTCGGCGTCCGTGGCGTCCATCGCATCATCGGACGGCAGCGGCGATGCCCCTCCGCGCAGCCGAAACACCTGTAGGGCCAACTCTGTCATCAAGGCGAGCAGTGACGTGACATCAATGACGAGCAGCGGCAGCGAATGCCCAGGGCGCGCCTCCGCAAGCCGAATCCGATGCGGTACCGTCTCAGTTGGTGGACGGATTATGCCGCCCAGTCACGGAGGCACCTCTTCCGGCAGTTACGACCACGACTTTCGGCTTTCACTGCGCTCTGAACCAGGAACGCAGCCACGCCGTTGGCCAACCAAGTCCTGAGAGGATACCTTCCCGGTCGGCGAGGTCGCCAATCCACCCGCATTTCGACGAGATTCGGATCGTCCCACCGAACGGGATGCGCCCGGTGGCCCTAAGCTAAGGATTCGCGTCAAAATCACTTGACGATGTTTAGACGACGGCGTCTAATGGGGCGTGCACGATCCCGTAAGAGTCGAACAGATCGCACAGAAGTACGGCGCCCTCGCCTCGTTGATGGACGAGCGGATGAGGCGTCAGTGGGCGGCATCTGAGGCGCAGGCCTACGGGTGGGGTGGAGTGAACGCGGTGAGCGCGGCCATTGGGATGTCTCCGAACACGATTCGGAAGGGATTGGCAGAGCTACTGGAACGACGGGCTCACCCTGAAGCGCCTATCGGTACCAGGCTACGACGTCCAGGCGGCGGGCGTAAGCGCCTTTCTGTACTCGATCAGGGGCTCTTGGAGTCGCTGGAGCGCTTGGTCGAGCCAACGACGCGGGGCGATCCGGAGTCGCCCTTACGGTGGACCTGCAAGAGCACTACTCAGTTGGCGGGCGCCCTGACCCGGCAGGGCCACGCGCTGAGCCCGCGCACGGTCGGGCGTCTCCTCAATGAAGCGGGGTACAGCCTGCAGAGCAACCGAAAGACGAAGGAGGGAAGCGCGCATCCGGACCGTGATGCCCAGTTCCTTCACATCAGCCGGACCGTTATGGCGTTCCAGCAGAGCGGTCAGCCCGTGATCTCGGTGGACACGAAGAAGAAGGAACTTGTCGGAACCTTCAAGAACGGAGGCCGTGAGTGGCGCCCGAAGGGGGAGCCGGAGGAAGTCAAAGTTCACGACTTCTTGGACCCCGAACTGGGGAAGGCCATCCCCTATGGGGTCTACGACGTGACCACGAACCAAGGCTGGGTGAGCGTGGGTATCGATCATGACACCGCTCGGTTCGCGGTCGAGGCCATTCGTCGCTGGTGGCACAAGATGGGTGTCGAGCGGTACCGCAATGCCCGCAAGCTGCTCATCACGGCGGACGGCGGTGGCAGCAACGGCAGCCGTTGTCGGTTGTGGAAGGTAGCGCTACAGGAACTGGCGGCTCAACTCGGGATGGCCATCCACGTCTGCCACTTTCCGCCTGGAACCAGCAAGTGGAACAAGATCGAGCACCGGATGTTCTGCCACATCACGCAGAACTGGCGAGGAAGACCGCTGATCAACCACGAGGTCATCATCAAGCTCATCGCGAACACGACGACAACGACGGGACTGAAGATCTGCGCGGCCATCGATCGGGGCAGCTACCCCACCGGCATCGCGATCCCGGACGATGAGTTCGCTGCAGTCAATCTGAAGCCCTCCGGCTTTCACGGCGACTGGAACTACACCATCTCCCCGGAGCGTAAGAGAAATTAAGCATGTTATTTTGGCGCGTGTCATAAGCTGAGCTGAACTAAGCTAAACTACCCGACCTTTCCCTGGCCTGCGCACGAAGCTCATTTGGAGCCCGGGACCACTGTGGGCAACGGCGGCCAAGTCCTGGACCCGATGTCGAGTGGTTGCGGGCGAGTGCCATCCGAGGCACTCGCGTTGGCTGGCCGAGGAGGCAGGACTGTGAAGTCCCTCATGGACTTTGTAACACCGCCGCGAGAATCGGCAGCAGTGCAAAGAAACCTCCCGCTGGTCGCCTTCTTCGTCCTGAAGGAAGTGACGAATACACCCTGACCGTCGGCCAGGATGCCAGTCGTGGGACCCTCGAAGATCCCATCCCCCCCGTTTTCGACACTGAGATCCACACGCACGGAGTCACCATCGCCGTCACCGATCGAGAAAGACACTGGGAGCGCGTCCCCAGCCCGGCAGACGAATGCCGCCGCCCACTCCCTGGCACTCCGGATCGGGCTGGTCAGTTGATCGAAGTCGTTAAGGCCAACATGGCCGACGCTGAGCCGCAAGAAACCCATGCGACTCGCAGAGAGCCCTTCGAAGTCCTCCGCGGCACGGTAAGCGTCGATCGGGCGGCCTTCGGCTTTCGCAACCAGCGCGGATGCGGAGGAGTAGAACACGACTGCAGCGTTGAGAGTCATGAGAAATTCAGGCTCGAACTCGATCTTCTCTCCGACGTTCGCTCTCATGTTGAACTTCATCTGCTCAAAGTCAAACACGTCCTGATACTGCCGGCGAAAGCTTTCCGCGTACTCCTGCATCTTAGGCCAGGTTGGCCGGCGCCGGCCCACGAACTCGGCCGCCAGAGAATAGTAGGAAGCGAGAGGAGATCTGCCGTGCGACCTCAGGCGATCTCCCGCTTTGGCGAGCTCGTCTCCAAACTCCTTGGACCCTGTGCCAAACAACATCCCGTAGTAGTAGACGAGTGTCTTCTGCGAACGTACGAAGAAGCGGCTCTCGGGCCCGATGGCGTTCAAGTGCGTCGTAGCATCCCGCGTCGTGGCCGACCGCCGCCGGTAGACCAACACCCTGCCCTTGTAGAAGTTGTACATGTCCGAAGCGTCGGGCCTACCCTCGATTCTTCGAAGCTCATCCTCGAGGGCATCCCACTTCTTCTCACTGTTGAGCCTTTCGAAGTTCCGCTCGAGACGATTCAGGTCCCGGCTCCAGACCAGGTAGCCCGCGAGGCAGCAAATGAGAACAAGACCAAGGAGTACAAGAGCCGTGAGACGCCTCGTCGTCCGTCGTGCGGCCCTGAGAAGTCCTCTTTCCACGGATGTGGTACCCGCAGGACCCAGAGCCGCTAGCTCGGCATCCTTGATGGTCCTCACCGGGACGATCTCGAGCACGCCCCTTCGAGTAACGATGGAATCCGGACATGCGGTCCTCCCTTGTGGAACGGGGCACGTGCTCTTCTGGCACCTCGCCCGCCACGCCCGCTCCGCTGATGCCTGTGCAGGGACAAGGAACTTGAACGGGCCTTTCACGCCGGCGCAATCTATGGCGTTCAGGACCAACTCCAATTTCTGGTGAAGTTGTCCTACCGTCCGTACCTCTTCGCCGTTCAACTCCCCACTCGCATAAACCCTGGAAAGGGCATCGACCAAGGATGAATCCGAAGCGACCGCGACCGCAAGCCGGTGATGGAGAGCGGCCATGAGTCCGGCCGACTTCCCTTCGAGCAGATGTCCAGCGCTCATTCCGACCCGCGGCTCGACCGCATAAACGAAGTTCTGATTGCCAAGCCCAGATGGCAGGAAGGCGAGGCCAGAAGTGAGGGAATCGACGAGTTCCTTCGGTGCCGAGCCTCCCCGGTTCTCACGATCGAACTTGATCCAGACGTCCAGGGCACACGGGTGGGAGCCAACAAAAAGGTAACAAGCCTTCACCCGCTGGACCTTACTCGTTTCACGACCCGCTTTCTCTATCACGGCCGTCTCTCCCAATCTGATTCTTGAGGTCGTCGCCTATCCAACGATTATCGAGGAGGGCGAGAAGAAGGGGATCCCCGTCATAGCCATCACGAGTGGAAGCGAGGAACTCTGAAGTCAGAAGCTGGGAAAGATAGTACCGCGCTCTTATCCGGTAGGAAGGGCTAGGTTCCACCGTGACGCGGTTCAGCGCCGTGAGGAAGCTCGTCCAGAGTCCAGCCTCCGCGGCCTCGATTGCTTCGAAACAGATCTCGTCTGCCGCCGCGACTGTCTGCTCGCTAGCTTCCTCACGGCGGTTGCATCCAGGCGCGATGATCCACCCGTATCCACCCAGAAGCACGTTGATGAGATCATCCGTGATCAATCCGACCAGGTACCAGGTCCCGGGCTGCGTGAGCTCCGGGAGGATGAACATGCTGGATGGGCTGGGAACGGGGCTCAAGGGGTAATCTGGCGTGTCCGCAGGGACGCCTGCCTCCATTCCCGACCTGGTCAGGCCTAGCGACAGGGGCAGTGCATCGCCCGTTCGAGGAATCAGCCGGACATAGAAACTTCTATCAAGTCTTGCCGTCCACACCGAAACATCGCCGCACCGGCCTATGCTCTGCTTCCACGCTTCGGGGACTATGTGTAGTATTCGTGGGCAGGACCCTCGAGACTCTGATCCGGCTGCCGCCAGCCTGGTCCGGTCCAGCTCCCACGCATCGCGAATGCGGCGCCTCATCCGGACCGATAGATCTACCACCTTGGCTTCCCAACCCCGCGATCCAACCGAGCTCTGAGCATCCTCCGAGGGAAGGAGCATGACCCTGAGGCTAACTCCCGGCCCTCCTGGCAGGGGCGTACTGTGCAGGCCGTGCTTGGAGGCCGCCTCCCCTGGAGAACCGACGCTCACTTTGAGCCCGACTTCTCCTGTCTCGGCATTCCTCAGGAGCCCGAGCTTCGAGGCCAACTCTTCGAAGTCGCCGAAGGACACGACGGCCGAGGGGCCCGGGTGGGCCGCACCATTGCATAGCTGAAGTAGACGCTCGAGATGCGTCTGGGAGCTCTCGAGCACCATTCTCAGCCTGATGTTTTCCAGAGCGGGCTCATCCGTCTTGATCACGGCGGCCAGATGGCCGCTCTCCGTCTCCACGAGCTCGATCTCGATGGGTGGTTCGAACAGGCGCTGGTAGAACTTCTCACGCCTTTCTCCGGCGAACGTCAGCGCCCCCTCGGCCAGCGGAGCGGAGACGAATTCCCACAGACTTTCGATTGTCGGCTTCACCGTGCCGGCGATGCGATCGATCCATGTGCGGATCAAACCCTTTCTCAAGAACACGGCTGCCGCGTCCGCTCCCACCATCCGCTGAAGTTCTTCCTCCGCTACTGGTTCGAGAAGCAATCCCATCCTTCGATAACAGAACGCGCAGCACTGAAAGTGCTCTTTCTCTCGGCTTCCGAGCTCTTGGCCGAGAAGTAGCATCTGGATTTGCTCAAGTGGAATGTGCGGGTTCCTTCGGAGACTCTCCTCGAATTCGTCGATTGCGGCATCGATGGCGGATTCGATGACTGTCGCTTCGTTGATGGTCTTCTTACCGTCGTCGCTCATGACCCTCCTCCTTAGGATGCCTCTCCGCGCCGGCTCTTTACTGCGATGAAGCCGGTCGGATCCTGAATGTAGTTCTTCAGCTGATATAGTGCGCGGCGTCGCGCCTTCTTCTGTTCGATGTTCAGTTCTTCGTCTCGCCACTTGCTGAGCAAGGCGTCCTGTTCCGCCTCGGAGAGAGTCTCCCAGAAACGCCTTTGGTCGATCTTCTGCTCTTCTACCGCCTCGTGGCTGTCTTCAAGCGGCTCCGGCACCGCTGCGTCTTCGATCGAGACAAACGTCGGGCGTGACGGCTTGCCAGGTCTGGAGCGGCCAAACCTATTCCTGATCTCGTCGGTCTCCGCAAACCTTCGAATGGTGAAGAGCAACGGACGCATCGCGTCGAAGCGTCTGGTTCTGAAGAGCGTTTCGAATTCCGGGTAGTACCTCAGCCACGTTTGTTGTGCAACGTTCTCTTCAGAGATCCTTCCTGCCGTTCTACTCCAGGTCGTCGACTTCAAGTGGCTGTCGCAAGTCGCGAAGAAGACTTCGAAACACGCGCGGATGAAGCACGACTCTAGAGTCTCTGCCCAGTTATCCTTGGCTACTCCGCCGCCCTTGCTGGCGGATCGAATGACGGCTTCTTGGAACATCAATACCGAGTTCTCGTAGATCTCCTGATCGACGAGGCGAGCGCTCGTCGGATGTACCTTCGCCGTCTTCACGAAGGAACGAATCTCCTCAAGCAGTTTCTCTTCCGCTCCTTCCAGGAATCGTCGAGATTCGACTGCGATCCTAGTAACGTGTGAATCCGCCTGCATGAAGCCCTCCCCTCCCGTTGTGGCGCATGCCGCTAGGGAGTCTAGAGTACATATCTTCAGTTGGTGGCGACGCATCTCTTCGCACCAGACATTCTGTGGTCACGTATCCGCTGTCCGGATTTTGGAGAACTCTTCATCCTGGCTGGTTGGATGGTTCTTACCGTCCGGCTGTGCATTCCAGAAAAAGGGTGGCAGTCCGGGATGGACGTGGGCGGAGGTACTTCCGCCCACGTCGGCATCGAAGAGGGCTCGAATGCCGGATTATCTGAGAACCACCGCGGTCAGGCTATGCCAATCGGAATCCGAGCAGGTGATATTCTTGCTCTCGGGGCAATCAGTCGAGAAACACGACCTTCGTGCCGGAAGCGGTCGTGGATTCCGTATTCAAGGCGACCTCGTGCCATATTCCCAAGTTGACGGTGGAATGGTCGGAATGCCGGACCTTGCCTTTGGCGTAGACGGCTGCCACTCTCTGCATCACTCTCCAGCCGGGTCCGGTCCGGCATTCCGGCCGGAGATTGCGAAAGGCCGAATCGTGAATTCCCGACGGAGCGAAGAGGCTGTGAACATGAACCGTTTCCCCGCCCGTTCGATAGCAGAACTCAACGACATGGGGCTTGCTCCCGCTCACTCGAGAGAGGGGTTCGTACCTGAGGACCCGGCGCTCGTCGACACTCAGATCCGGACGCGGAACGAAGAACCATTCGCCCTGACGCACGAATCCGGGATTTCGCCTCCTCAACCGGTCGCGAGTCCTGACGCGATTCTCCACTACAGATCGGCGCACGATTTCCGGCTGGAGGGCTTCCATGGCCGACCTGACCGTGGTTGCGTTCGCCGGAACCGACGCCACGAACCAGTGGCGTTCGTCGTGACCGCAGAGGAACTTCAGCTTGGTCGTCTCCTGTCTGCCCAGGCCAGCAGATCGGGCCAGGAGCAGAAGGTGTCTCGATTCAGGGCGAACATCAATAGTCAGGAGATCCGCGGGCGGCGCACCCCGTAGGAATCGAATGTCGAAGTACTCCCCTCGCCGATCATGCAGGACATCCAGCAAGGGGAAGCCATCAACCGGAGCAGCGAACGGCCTGAAACTGGGTGGCGTGACCGCGTTCCGAACTTGGACTCGTGCTCCGATTCTGTCGAAGGTAGACCGCAAGAGCTGGTTCAACATGCTCGATGACTCCTCTCTGTATTCCATTCTCAGAACGTACTTCCGTGGTGTTTGATCGGAATTGGACTGGGAGAGCCGGGTGGCCGGTGAAGGCCACCCCGCTGTGGGTGATCGCTAGGAGGAGACGAGTGGTTCGGAGGGGAGCTGGATGGAGGCCATCGCGGTGATGGCGTCCTTGCAGTGGCGCAAGTCTTTCTCGGCCGAGGCGATAGTCGTACCCATGTCTCTGAGGTCGCGGATGAGGGCAGCGGCGACGACCCTCTCGCGTGCGGCGGCGATCGCGGTTTCGGCTGCCTTCAGCTCGGTTTCGGCCTTGGAGAGGAAGGACACCAGCTGCCGCTCGAAGATCGCGATCTCGGACTGGACACGGGAGACGGTAGCGGGATCGGAGAAGGTGGCCAGCTGGGCCTTTGCAGCCTTGGCCTTCTCCTCTCCCTTGATCCGGACGTCCTCGACGGTGGCGCGGACCTTCTCGACCTCTGAGCGGTGCGTGTCGACGAGCTGGTCGACGGTCTGGATGACGGCGACGGAGTCTCCGGAGCCGGCCGTCCGGATGGTGGACGTGGCTTCGACGGAGGCCACCTTCATCGCGTTGGCGGCCTCGGAGACACTCTTGTTGTACTCGTTGACGGCCTGACCGTAGGTGGTGGACTTCCGGGTGAAGCCCGTGACGAGGACGCCACCTGCGATCAGGACGGCGGCGGTGATGAGGACGAAGTACTTTCCGGCACGGAACATGACGGACTCCTTTCATATCGGTGCGGTTTGGCACCGTCTTTGGTGAGGACATCGGAAGAAAGAGGGACTCTGGACGAAAGATTCGGCCGGCCTGTTCTGTTTTCTTCGGATGCAGTGAATCGGTAGCGGTCAGTAGGGAGAGCGGGCGGAGCGGCCTGGGCCCCGCGTCCCGATCCGGCGCGCCCTCAGTCGACGGGCAAAAGGGGGGTTCAGCCGCGCGCTGACGATCGCTTCGTGGTGGACGGCCAGTTCATCCGCGAGCGTCCGGCCGCGCTGCAACTTGTAGAGGATGGGGAACAGCTCCACGAAGATCAGAAGCAGTGAGAAGAGGATTCTCGCCACCGCCACGACCGTGCTACGGTCCGGGTCTCACTATTTCAATCGGACGAACCCGGCAGAATCGGCGAGAGCTGTGGCCGGAATCTTCGACGAAGAGGTCGTGGTCGCGGAGCGTTCCTGCAGTCTCCCCCCGGGACCTGGAAACCGAGCGCCAAGGCGGTCGTCCACTATATGTCTGCCTGGAGGGGGCTGCGGCGACTCGGGATGCACCCCTCTCGGCAGGACGATCCGCTCGGTTGGCTCCCTTCCCCCCTGCCTGCTCGATGAGGTGCCGTCACGGAGCCAGATCCCTTCCCGCGCATCATGCGCCTGTCTCACCGCCCAGTTCGCTACCGCGGGGAGCTTGGCCTCAGCCGGGCGGAAGGTCGCAAAGCTCACGCGCGTCGGCCGTGGAATCACCGGCATCACTGGTTCGGGCCTTCGGACGAGAGGGGGTTCGCCCCCCTGCAGGGCGGGATCCCGCTCACCTGGAGTTGCCGCTCCGCCCTCGAGAACTCCCGGAGGCGCCCAGTCTCGATCGCGGGAGAGACCTGTATCGATGGCGACCGCCAGCGCCACATCGCCGGCGCGCCGCGAATCTATGTCCTCCTCTTGAACCGCTTTTCCAGCTCTGTGTGGGTGAACGTGAGGATGATGGGCCGCCCGTGCGGGCAGGTCCACGGGTCCTGACACGCCGCCAGATCCGACAGGAGGCGGTGGGCCTCCTCGGGGCGCAGCTTCGTGTTGATGGTGATCGCCCCCCGGCACGCGAGTGAGGCCGCGAGGGCCTCCCTGCGCGACCTCGCCGCCGCCTCGCCGGTCTCCTCCCCCATCTCGGAGAGCTTTGCGAGGACTTCCCTCAAGAACGAGACGATCTTCCCGGCGGGGCAGTCGGCCGGCGCGGCCGTCACGACGAATGTGCGCCCCGAGAGCTCGGAAACGCGAAACCCCGCCCGCGAAAGGAGGGCCTCGGAACGCACGAGCTCCAGGGCTTCCTCGGCCGTGGCGTCGAACTGCACGGGCAGGAGCATCCCCTGCGACTCGACCGGCTCCCCTTCCAGCCGCTTCAGGATCCTCTCGTACCGCACCCTCTCGTGGGCCACGTGCTGGTCGATCAAGACCAGCCCCTCATCACTATCGGCCAGAAGAAACGAGTCGCGATACTGGCCGATGAGCCGCAGGGATCCGACCGGTGACCGGCTCGGCGCCGCATCGTGGTAGTCCGAGGCAGCTGCCACCACGGGCTCTGGCGAGAAGAGCCGCGCGGGAGGCCCTGTCGCGGCGCCTGTCTCCGAGGGAGGGGCAGCCAGGACCGAGAGGTTGTCGAAAACCACGGGCACCGGCCTCGTTTCCGGCGTGAACGGAGCCACGCGCCGCAGCGTCATCAGGGAGCTGCCCGAAACAGGGACCGCCCCTTTCCCCGCTCCGAGCGCGGCCGCCAGACCCCGGTGCACGAGCGAGTGGACGGCACCGGAATCCCGGAAGCGGACCTCTTGCTTCTGTGGATGGACGTTGACATCGCACGAGGCCGGATCCGCCTGGATGAAGAGCACGAAGGCCGGATGCCGGCCGTCCCGGAGAACCTCCTGCGCCGCCAGGAGAACCGCGTGGGCGATCGTCTGGTCCTTGACCGCCCGGCCGTTCACGAAAAGCCACTGGTACGTCCGCGAGGCGAAGGAGTCCTCCGCACTCGAGACGGCCCCCGACAGCCGCATGCCCGAGAACTCGAACCCGACGGGGACGAAGTGTTTCACCGCCTGGGGCCCCAGAAGCTCCGAGAGCCTCTCGGTCGCGGAGCCGGCGGCCGGGAAGTCCAGGAGCTCCCGCCCCTTTCCGAACAGCGTGAAGTGAACGCCGGGACGGGACAGGGAAAGGGTGTTGAAGATCCTCACGCACGCCTTCATCTCGGCCTCGGAGCTCTTGAGGAACTTCCTGCGGGCCGGGACGTTCTCGAAAAGCTCCTCCACCACGACCCGGGTCCCCTTCTTCCACCTCACCGGCCGGGACAGGGGCGGCTGCCCCTTTTCGGCCCGGACCTCGGTGCCGAGGCCCGAGAGGTCGGGGGCCGTCGTCAGCGTGAGCCTCGAGACCGAGGCGATGGAGGGCAAGGCCTCTCCGCGAAACCCGAGGCTCGCGACGTTGACGAGGTCGTCGAGAGTCCGGATCTTCGACGTCGCGTGGCGCTCGAGGGCGAGGAGGGCGTCGCCGGGCGTCATTCCGGAACCGTCGTCGGTCACCGAGAGCCGCTCTATGCCGCCCCCGTCGATCTCGACGGTGATCCTGGCGGCGCCGGCATCCAGGGCGTTCTCGACGAGCTCCTTGACGATGGAGGCTGGACGTTCGACGACCTCGCCCGCCGCGATCTGGTTGATCAGGGCGGGCGGCAGGATCTCGACTCTGGCCAACGGCTTGCCTTCCGGGGATTCGTCCTCTTGTGTCAGGACAGGCTGTG
Source organism: Thermoanaerobaculia bacterium (assembly GCA_022071945.1). Taxonomy (GTDB): domain Bacteria; phylum Acidobacteriota; class Thermoanaerobaculia; order UBA5066; family UBA5066; genus JAJVIN01. Next base: position 136,534 of record JAJVIN010000005.1, read on the forward strand.
GCCGTTGTGGGCGCGCTCGGAGCCGGCCGCGTGCGCGTCCGTCGGGTGCGGGCCGAGGTGGATCGCCGGCAGCTCGTTCTTGATCAGGTGCTCGAACTGCCTGCGGAACTCGGTGAGCGAGAGCCCAGCCGTCGCCGCGAACTTCGCGAGTTCGTGCGGATCCTCGAAATCATCACGCCTCAGGCGAATCATGTACCGCCTCGCAATCGCGTAGCGCGTGGAGTGGACGTCCACCATCCGGATCCGCGTCCGGCCCGTCTCCGGGTCCACCATGTCCGGGAAGGGGACGGGGACGAACTGGCCTCCCTGCATGGAGACCATCACGCCGTTCCCGCCCTCGAGGAGGTACTTGGCCGCGCAGTACCCGAGGTCCCGCGTGTACTCGAGATCGAACGGGATCGGATCCGCGCAGCGCAGCTCGTACCCGATGTTCTTGGCGACCACCGTGGCCTTGATGTTGAACTCCTTCAGGCGCTGGCTGACGGCCTGCTTGAGGATCTCCCCGATGTTGACCTCGGCGATCCGTACGTTGCCGTGGGCGTCTCTCTCGAGGTCCTTGATGTCGTCGAGCTCTTCCGGATCCAGCTCGAGAACGAGCCCCTCGGCGATGACGGCCACGCCGTCCCGGCGACCGTAGGACAGCCTCTTGATGATGGCTCCGACGAGGGTGTCGACGATCTCCTTGAAGTGGATCTTCTTGCCCTGGAACTCCTCGGGGATGAGGGAGAGGGTCGCCCCTGCGGCCTTGCCGATTCCGAGAGCCAGGTGCCCGGCCTTGCGCCCCATCGCGATGAGGAAATACCAGCGCGAGGTCGTCCGGGCGTCGACCATCAAGTTCTTCACGATCTCGACGCCGTAGTGCCGGGCGGTCTGGAACCCGAAGGTGTCGACGTGCGGCGGGAGATCGAGGTCGTTGTCGATCGTCTTCGGAACGTGGACGACCTGGATTCTGCCGTCCGCCTTCTCGGCGAGCTTCATCGCCGAAAACGCCGTGTCGTCTCCGCCGATCGTGATGAGACGCGAGACGTTGAGCCTCAGAAGAGAGATGACGGCGTTTTCCAGGTGCTTGGGATCCTTCGTCGGATTCGCGCGGGAAATCCCGATGTACGACCCGCCGCGGAAGTGGATCCGGCTGACCTCCTCGATCGTAAGTTTCGAGACGCGATCCACGTTCCCTTGCATGATCCACTCGAAGCCGTCACGGATCCCGATGACCTCGACGCCCTCCAGGGCTGCACGGATCGTCGCCGAGCTGATGACGCTGTTGATCCCGGGCGCCGGACCGCCGGCGACGAGAATGGCGAGGTTCTTTTCCTGACTCATGATGACCCTCCAAGAAGACGAAACCCTTATGGATGAAGATGTTGGCTAAACAGCCAGCGCGTTTTCCACCGGCGAAGGGCCGGAAACCGCTCGACCGTTTTACCGGTGGGATAATCCATTCTGCTTCGTCCGGAAGCAAGGAGAATCCCGTTGATCGAGGGAACCAGATGCGTTCCCGAAACAAGACCTGCTCGTAAACTAGCAGGGTCATTCACTCAACTCGAGGAGGTAACCATGTCCGGATCGACATCAGAAAGGACCTCCCGGCTAGCTGTCACGAAACTGTTTGCGCGGCGCTTCCTGCTCGGAACCGCCATCGCGGCGCTCTCCCTTCTCTCCGTGAAGGTAGAGGCCGCCGCGCCCAGCAGCGTGACGATTGCCGGAAGCTTCCAGAAGGCTCTCGGATGCCCAGACGACTGGCAGCCGAGCTGTCCCGCAACCCAGCTCGCCTTCGATGAGGAGGGGGGAGTCTGGAAGAAGGAATTCACGATCCCCGCCGGCCAGTACGAATACAAGGCAGCCATGAATGGCGCCTGGGACGAGAGCTACGGCGGTGCCGGGGGCGCCAACGTCAAGCTCAACTTGACCGCGGAGACCAAGGTCAAGTTCTACTTCGATTACGCGACCAAGTGGGTCACCGACAGCAAGACGTCGATCATCGCGACGGTCCCGGGGAGCTATCAGGAATTCATCGGGTGCTCGGGCAACTGGAACCCCGCCTGCATGAAGTCGTGGCTGCAGGATCCCGACGGAGACGGTGTTTACACGTTCTCCACCCGGAGCCTCCCCGCGGGCAGCTACGAGGCAAAGGCCGCGATCAACGAGGGCTGGAACGAGAACTACGGCCAGGACGGGGTCGCGAACGGGCCGAACATCGCCTTCACGGTCCCGGCCTCCTGCACCGAAATGCTCTTTTCCTTCAACGGCACGACGAAGGTCTTGACCATCAAGCCGGGTGCGGCCGCGGCCCAGCCCCAGTCCGTGACGATCGCGGGCAGCCTGCAGACCGCCGTGGGCTGCGCGAGCAACTGGGACCCGCCGTGTGACAAGTCGATGCTGAAGTACGACGCCGAGGACGGCGTCTGGCAAGCCTCGTTCACCGTTCCGGCCGGGAGCTACGAGTACAAGGCCGCGCTCAACGGCTCCTGGGACGAGAACTACGGCGCCAACGCCCAGAGGGGCGGCGCCAACATCCCGCTCACTCTCGCCGCCTCGGGCGGCGTCAAGTTCTATTTCGACTACGGCACGAAGTGGATCACATCGAACAAAAACGCCACCATCGCCACCGTCCCGGGTGACTTCCAGAAGTACCTCGGCTGCGCGGACAACTGGCAGCCCGGCTGCCTGCGCTCCTGGCTGCAGGATCCGGACGGAGACGGCACCTACACCTTCAGCACCAAGGCTCTCCCGGCGGGCGACTACCAGGGCAAGGTCGCCGTCAACGAGAGCTGGGACGAGAACTACGGCGCCGACGGCGCCCCCGGCGGCAACAACATCTCGTTCACCGTTCCGAGCAACTGCGCCGACGTCTTCTTCTCGTGGGATTCCACGACCAAGAAACTGACGATCAGCGCCTCGGGCGCCCCGAAGGGCAACCTGAAGCGCGCGCGTGCCTACTGGGTCACGAAGGACACCATCCTCTGGAAGCTCGAGGACCAGACGGCCAACGCCTTCTTCCTCAACGCGGCCCCGCTGGGCGGTCTGACAATCGGTGCCGGCGGCATCGAGGGCGGTACCGAGATTCCGCTGACGCTCGACCCGGCCGGTCCGTCCGCCGAGATCAAGGCCAAGTTCCCGCACCTCGCCTCGCTGCAGGCCTTCAAACTCCCATCCGAGAAGGTCTCGATGGCGGCCGAGCTCCTGAAGGGTCAGGTTGCCTTCGAGGCGGGCAAGTCGGTCGCCGCGCCCACCCCGGGCGGCCCGGCCACCTTCGAACTCATCGACGCGACGTCCTTGCAGATTCAGGGTGTCCTGGACGACCTGTTCACTTACACGGGCGCTCTTGGAATCACCTGGAACGGGTCCGTCCCGACGCTGCGCGTCTGGGCCCCGACCGCCAAGTCGGTCCACGTTCACATCTTCGATAGCTCGACGAGCTCCCCGGCGGCCAAGGTCCTGCCGATGGAGGCCGGAGCCTCTGGCACCTGGTCGATCACCGGCGAGGCGAACTGGAACCGCAAGTTCTACCTCTACGAGGTCGAGGTGTACGTCCCCTCGACGGGCAAGGTCGAGCACAACATCGTCACCGACCCCTACTCGCTGAGTCTCTCGATCAACTCGGGCCGCAGCCAGATCGTCAATCTCGACGACGCGGACCTCAAGCCCGCGGACTGGGATTCGACGGCCAAGCCCGCCCTCGACGCCCCGGAAGACATCGTTCTTTACGAGCTCCACGTCCGTGACTTCTCCGTCAACGACGCCTCCGTTCCCCAGAACATGAGGGGAACGTTCAAGGCCTTCACCCAGACGGCGTCGAACGGGATGAAGCACCTCGACCGGCTCGCCAAGGCGGGCCTCACCCACGTCCACCTTCTCCCCGCGTTCGACATCGCCACGATCGACGAGAACAAGGCGAACTGGAAGGCCCCCGAGGGCGACCTCGCTTCCTATGCCTCCGACTCGGACAAGCAGCAGGCCGCCGTGACGGCCGTGGCCGACCAGGACGGATTCAACTGGGGCTACGACCCGTGGCACTACACGGTCCCTGAGGGAAGCTACTCGACAGACCCCGACGGCACCGCCCGCATCAAGGAATTCCGCGAGATGGTGCAGTCCCTCAACAAGACCGGGCTGCGCGCCGTCATGGACGTCGTCTACAACCACACCAACGCGGCCGGGCAGAACGCCAAGTCGGTTCTCGACCGGATCGTCCCCGGCTACTACCACCGCTTGAACGCGGACGGCAACGTCGAGACATCGACGTGCTGCCAGAACACCGCCACCGAGTTCGCCATGATGGAAAAGCTCATGATCGACTCGGTGCTCACCTGGACGAAGGCCTACAAGGTCGACGGCTTCCGCTTCGACCTGATGGGCCACCACATGAAGAGCAACATGCTCAAGCTCCGTGGTGAGCTCAACAAGCTCGCCACCGCAACCGACGGTGTCGACGGCACCAAGGTCTATGTCTACGGCGAGGGCTGGAACTTCGGCGAGGTCGCCGACAACGCTCGCGGCGTCAACGCGACCCAGCTCAACATGGCGGGAACCGGCATCGGGACGTTCACGGACCGGCTCCGTGACGCGGTCCGCGGCGGCGGCCCCTTCAGCGGCATCCAGGAGCAGGGATTCGCTTCCGGCATCCTGGTCGAGCCGAACGGAACGAACCAGGGAACGGCGGCCGAGCTGAAGGCAAAGGCCCTCCTCTACATGGATCAGATCCGAGTCGGTCTGGCGGGCAACCTGCAGAACATCGTCTTCCAGGACCGCACGGACAAGTTCTCGGCGGGGGCCCAGATCCCCTATGGAACCTCCCCGGCTGGCTATGCTCTCGATCCGCAGGAGACCATCACCTACGTCGAGGCCCACGACAACGAGACCTTCTACGACGCCCTGGCCTCCAAGCTGGCCGTCGCGACCCCGATGAACCAGCGGTACCGGCACCAGCTCCTGGGCATGGGTACCGTGCTCCTCTCTCAGGGTGTTCCGTTCATCCACGCCGGGCAGGAGATCCTGCGCAGCAAGTCGATGGACCGCAACAGCTACAACTCCGGCGACTGGTTCAACAAGCTCGATTTCACCTACCAGTCGAACAACTTCGGCGTGGGCCTGCCGCCCGAGGGCGACAACAAGAGCAACTGGCCCGTCATGCAGCCGAGGCTCGCCAACGCGGCTCTCAAGCCGGCTTCCGCCGACATCCAGTCCACGTTCAACGGCGTTCTCGAGTTCCTGCAGATCCGCAAGAGCTCCCGCCTCTTCAGGCTCCGCGGGAACGCCGACATCGCCGGCCCCGCGCCCGGGAGCCCCGGCGTCATCCGCTTCTTCAACACCGGTTCCACCCAGACTCCGGGCCTGATTGCGATGCAGCTCTCCGACCCGCGGTGGCGGTACGACCGGCAGCGGTCCGAGATCTTCGTCTTCTTCAACGCTCTCCCGGCATCGGCCAACTTCCCCTACACACCGGCGGCGGGCTACCCGTACTACCTCCACCCGGCGCAGGCGAAGTCGACCGACGCCGTGACGAAGTCGGCCAAGTACGACATCAAGACGGGGACCTTCACCATCCCGGCGAAGACCGTCTCGGTCTTCATGCTGCCGCGGAGCATCTACAACCAGATCTACTTCATCGTCGACGACGTCAACAAGCTCGTGTCAGCGGGCACCCTCACCTCGGCCGCCGCCACGCCTCTTCTCAATGATCTGTGGAAGGCCGCGGGTGACGCCGCCGCCAGTGGTGAAGCGGCCGGGCTGACGACGCTCGGGACGGCCTTCATCCCCCACGTCATGGGCACGGCGAGCCTCGACTCGGCCAACAAGGCCAAGCTCGTCGGCGAAGCGACCGCCATCATCACGTTCTTCCAGGGCCTCGCCCCGTAAGGGCAAGCCCCCATCGACGGTCCGGGCCGGAGGGGTGACCCTCCGGCCCGTTTCTTTTTCGCCCTCCTCGCGGGCTCTCTTACTTGCGCGCTTCTTCCTCGGCCGCGAGACGTTTCTGCAAACCGAGCACGGCCTCGCCGATCAGCCGGGCCGCCTCCTCGGTGGAGACGCGATCCGTGTTGAGGATCAGGTGATAGTGGAGAGGGTCGTCGGGATCGCTCTTGAGGTACTTCATCACATAGCGGCGCCGGGCCTTGTCCTCGGATTCGACCATCTCGAGGGCCTTCTTCTTCGAGAGCTGGTGGAGCTCTTGCAAGTGAGCCACGCGGGCCTCGAGCGACCCGATCAACCTCACGTGGATGGCCTGGGGCAGGTGCGCGGTGATCAGGCCCGCTCCCCTCCCGACCAGGATGCAGCTGCCCATCTCGGCCAGCCTGAGCACCGTCTCGGTCATCTGCTGGACCAGCCGCCACGAGGACGGGTGCAGTCCCAGGAGCTCTTCCACCGTGTCGCTGATCCCAGAGAACCGGTCTTCGGGCATGAACTTCTCGAGCTGGGCCGGCAGATCGTGCTCCTCCAGGACCTTCTGCACGAGGTTCTTGTCGAAGACGGTCCACTCAGCCGCCTTCTTGGGCCGGCGCTCGTTGAGGTAGTCGGCGACATTCTCGGCGATCGTCAGTCCGCCCGCCCCGGTGAGGCGCGAGATCGTCACGACGGGCCTCTGAGACTCCGGTTTCACCTTTCCCTTGTCGGGCGGGTTGAGAGCCGTCTGGATGAATGCCAGGCACTTTTCAGCGTCAGAACGTTCCACGCCGGGCCTCCTCTTTCGATAAACGGTCAGGACATCCGGCAGGACTCGCGTGGCGTCCTGCCGAGGGACAGCATTCTGTGAAACCAGTCTACTCCTCTCCGAATGGCCGGAAGGAGCGTGGTAGGCTGAATTCCGGAAGGAGCCCGCATGCGCAAGCTGGCCGGGGCCGTGCTACTCGTCGCGGCCCTTTTCGTCTTCCTGGGGCCGCCCAAGAAACACCTTCCGCCGGAACCCTCTGCCTCAACCTCGGAGGCGGGAGACCTGGTGGCGACCATCAGCAATGGGGAGCGGGTCGACCTCGCCCGCAATCTCTACCCGGGGCGGTACACCGTCGTCGCGTTTCACGCGGAGTGGTGAGGGGGCTGCCGGCAGGCAATGCCTCGGGTCGAGGCATCCGTCAGGAAGTCCAGCCAGTACGCCCTCCGGATCGTCGACATCAAGAAGTGGGGGACTCCGGTCACGGAACAGTTCGGCATCCGGTCGATCCCGCACTACATCCTGTTCGACCCCGCGGGCAAACAGATCGACCGGGGATTCGAGAGCGTCTACCAGAAGGTGGTCGACCCGAACGTGCATCCGGCCACGCCCACCAGCCCGGTCAACCCAACGGCCCGCAGGGCCCTCGCCATCGGGATGGCGTTCGCCGGGTTCTTCTTGTTGCGCGGGGACTGACGGCGCGGTCATCCCGTCCATTCTGACGGCGCGGACCTGCGGCCTCGCAGGCGTAGACTCTCCCGGGATTCCCCGAGAGGCCGCCGATGCCGTCAAGAAACACGGGCGAGGGAAGCCAAGAAGGGGCCGAGCCCAAAGACAGCTTGGTCTCCCCGCCGCTTCCCGATGCCCGAAGCACGGGTAGCGACCGCCCCGCGTCCGCGTCGGCCGTGGCAACGATTCCTGATTCGCGGGGTCGGTTCGTGCCGGCGGATCCCTCTCCTCCCCGTAGGATCGCGGATCGCTACGAGCTCCGCGGCCTCATCGGGCAAGGCGCGATGGGGAGCGTCTACCGGGCCTTCGATACCGTGCTGAAGAGGCATGTGGCGGTCAAGCTCCTCGGGGGAAACGCCTCGAGTCAGCTCTCGCGCTTCCTTCAGGAAGCCAAGGCGCAGGCGCGCATCGACCACCCGAATGTCTGCAAGGTCTTCGACGCTGGTTTCGACGGATCGGCCTCCTTCATAGCCATGCAGCTGATCGAGGGCGGGAACCTCAAGGTGGCATGCGAGGGCAGGAGCCTCGAAGAGAAGGTCGCCGCCGTGGCGGCGGCGGCAGATGGTGTCCACGCCGCCCACAAGCGGGGGATGGTCCATCGCGACCTGAAGCCGGCCAACATCCTCGTCGAGAAGGCCGACGATGGACGGCTCCACCCTTATGTCGTCGACTTCGGCCTCGCGCGAGACCTGGCGGGCCCAGCCCTGACGGCGACGGGAACCGCCCTGGGAACACCCGCCTACATGGCGCCGGAACAAGCCCGGGGCGAAAGCGGTTCCGTCGACCGGCGGGCCGACGTCTACAGCCTCGGCGCCACGCTCTACGAGCTGGTTTCGGGCACGCCCCCGTTTCCGGGCGAGAGCGCCGTCGATGTCATGCTCCGCGCGCTCCTGGATGAGCCAGAGCCGCTGCGGAAACGAAACCCGGCCGTACCGGCCGACCTCGAGGTCATTGCCGCGAAGGCTCTCGAGAAGTCCCCGGAACGGAGATACGAGTCCGCCCGTGCCCTCGGAGAAGACCTTCGGCGATTCCTCGACGGCGAGCCCATCCTGGCGCGTCCGCCAGGACCCCTGGACCGGCTGGTCCGAAAGGCCCGCAAGCACAAGGCTGCTTCCATCATCGCGGCACTCTCCCTCCTGGCAGTCTTCACGGCGTTCGGGGCCCTCGTCATCGAGCGCCTCTCGGCGCGGGACAGAATCCGGCTCGCGCAGGAGCTCGGGCAAGAAGTGTCGGGAATCGAGGCCCTCGTCCGCCACGTCTACATGCTGCCCGGGCACGACGTCACTCGGGATGAGGCTCGGGTGAGAAACGAGATTCGACTCCTCGCGAATCGAGTCGAGACCCTGGGTCGGTCCGCCCGCGGCCCTGGAATGTATGCCCTCGGGCGAGGGCTCCTGGCGCTGGGTTCGAACGCGGAGGCTGCCGCCAGCCTCGACGAGGCGTGGAAGCTCGGCGTACGCGATCCCGGGACCGCGCATGCCCTCGGGGTCGCATACGGAAATCTCTACGAGCGCGCGCTCGAGGAGGCCCGGCAGCTTTCGAATGCCGCCTTGCGAGAGTTGAGAATCGCCGATGCGGAGTCGCGGTACCGCGCTCGAGCCCTGGAGTTCCTGCAGAAGAGCACGGCGGCGGCTCCTGGTGCCCTGGCGGCTCCCGGCGTACCGGAATCGCCGGGCTCGGGATCCGCCGCATGGGCTCCGGAGCTTCTCGAGGCTCTTCTCGCCTACTACGACCGCCGTCACGACGTAGCCCTCGAGAAGGCCGAGGCGGCGGGCCAGAGGCTCCCCTGGCTCTGGGAGGCGCCGCACCTCGTGGCACGGGTCCACATCGATCGCGCCGAGATCGCCCGCCTTTCGGGCCGCCATCAGGAATCCGTTGCCGCGCTCGGCGCGGCCCGGCTCGCCCTCGAACGGGCAGAGTCCATCGCGCGCAGCGCCCGCCCCGTTCACGAGGCTCTCTGCCAGGTGCGGGTTCGCCTCCTCAACGTCACGCTCGATGCCGCCGGAGATGTTCCGGATGCCTACGAGAGAGCGAGCGCCGGCTGCACGTCCGCGCTGGCCATCGTGCCCGGGAGTGCGACGCTGCAGCTCGAGAAGGCGGATGCGAACCGGTTCCTGGCCGAGTACCAGATCGCCCGAGGCCTCGACCCATCCGTAACCCTGGACCGGATGGCCAGCTACGCGGAAGCGGCCTCCCTCGTCCTTCCGTCCTCCGGACGGCCGGCGAGCTCTCTCGGGACAGCCTTCTACTACCGGGGCGAGTTCCAGAAGCGGCAGGGAACGGATCCGCGGCCGGCTTACAAGAAGGCGCTCGCGGCCCTGGGACGCGCCCTCGAGCTCGAACCCGATTCGAGGGATCTCCTGAACACGATGGGTCAGATCGAGAGCCGGATGGCGCTGTGGGAAAGGGACCACGGGATCGACCCGCTCCCACGCTACCGTCGAGCCATCGAGACGTACCGGCTGGCTGCCCAGAGCAGCCCTGGCTGGAGTACGCCGCACAGCAATCTCGGCGTCGCCCTGATCGGGGCGGCCGGGTTCCTGCTCGATCGCGGCGAGAACGCCACCCCCTTTCTGACCGAGGCGATCGCCAGTCTCGAGCGAAGCATCGCGATCAACCCCAAGGATCGCAAGCCGCACAACAACCTTGGCTGGGCCCGGCGCGTGGCGGCGGACGACGCCTCGGTCAACGGACGGGATCCCCAACCCCACCTGCTTCGGGCCGAGGAGAGCCTGAGGGCCGCGATCGTTCTGGACCCCGCCTACGCCCTCGCCTGGGTCAACCTCGGTGAGGTCTTCCGGACCCGGGCCGAACTCCAGCTGGCAGCGGGCCGCTCGCCTCTCGCCGCTGCCCAGGAAGCGATCGGGGCTTTTCAGAAGGCCGCCGAGGTCAATCCGTCGTACGCCGATCCGCCCTTCGGACTCGGCGAGATCCATCGCGTGCTGGCACAGGACGCCGCCTCGAGGGGCGAACCTCCGCATCACGAGGCGAAGGCCGCCCTTTCTCACCTCGGCCGCGCCATCGAGATCCAGCCGGACATGTCAAACGCCCACATGGAGAGGGGACGCGTGTATCTCGTTCTGGCTCGATCCGCTGGACGGCCGGCCGACGAAATCCAGGCGCTGGCACGTGCCCGGGAGGCGTTCGACCGGGCGCTCGAGCTCTTTCCTGGCTCTCGCGAGTCTCTTCGCGGCCGGGCGGAGTGCGACTACCTGGAGGCCAGGCGCCTCGGTCGCCAGGGACGCGAGATATCGGGACCCGTCTCGAGCGCGAAGGCCTTCATCCAGAGAGCCAAGGCCGTGAATCCCCGCGACGCCGACGTCCTCGCCCTGGAGAGGAAGGTCGAAGAGCTCACCCGCGAAGGCCGCCCGTAGCGACGACGCGGACCTGCCTCACGGGCAGGATCTCGCGCCGTTCGCGGCGGAGCGATCGCCGCCCCCTACCCCTTGCTCTGCACCAGGAGCTCCCCCGCCAGCCAGTACGTCCCGAACTTTTGAGGTCCAACGAAGAGCTTCACGCGGTAGGCACCCGCGCCGGGCAGGTCACAGCTCATCGAGAGCTCCGATCCGTCCAGAACGCGGCACTCGTGCTTCTCTCCCCCCTCCGCGGGTTCCAGCTTGGCCATCAAGAACCTGCCCTTCGGGTTCTCCATGGACGCCTGGAAGACCTTCTCGGCGGTGACCTGGGAGCGGTCCGGCCGCAGCAGCTTCAGCCCGTTGGCGAAAAAGGAAGCCCGCAGCATCGGCTGCCGGAAGAACTCGCCCCGCGACAGGGCCGGGACGCGGAGCTGCCAGGCGGGGTCCTCCGGGAAATGCGAAACACCGAGCACTTCGGGCGGCGGGAACAGGTAGAAGGTCTTGTAGCGCTTCTCGAAGGTGCTTCCGTTCACGCTCCCGGCGTTCCACGTCGCGTCCATCAGGACCCACCGGCCGTCGACACGGGCCGCATTCCAGGCGTGCCCCTCCCCGGTGAGATCACCGCCCTCGTTGCGGGCATCCCCGGGAACGACCACGATGTCCTCGCCCGCGGCCGAACCCAGCGCGGCAAGCAGATTCGCATACCCGGCGCAGACCGCCGTCCGGCGGGCGAAGACGGTCGCGGCGTCCTGCTTGGGGATCTGACCGGCCACGTAGGCCGGGGCGTCGTAGGCGACACGGTCGGCAACGTAGTCGTGCAGGGCCTTCAGCCTCCTCCACCGATTCGACTCACCGGCGACGATGTAGCGCGCCACCGAGTCGACGCTCGCTTCGGCCTCGGCAGGGATGGAGGCAACCAGTGGATGCAACTCCGGCGGCAGGGGCCATGGCGGCGGACCGTCTCCCTGCCAAACCGCAGGCGCCTCGGGTGAGGGCGAGGAGACCGGCGGCTGGGTGGCCGCGACCGGTGCCGGCTCGCGCGGCCCCTCGGGAGTGGGGGTCTCTTGCTGGAGATCTTTCTTGTACGGGTTCTTGCGGACGGCGTTGTAGAGCCACTCGACCCCGCCCGCCGTCTTGAACAGGTAGCCCCTCGCCGCCTCCACGACCGGCCCCTGCCGGCCCTCCAGGAACCAGTCGCCCCGGGCCGAGAGCGCCGCGAAGGCCTTTGCGGGATAGAAGCCGAGAACGACGCCGAGGAAGACCAGGCTGATCGCGAGAGTCCGGAGGACGATCCGGTCCCACGTCGTCAGGACTCGCTTGCCGGTCTTGCCACTCTTGGCGTATCTCGCGCTCGCCCACGCCTCCCACAGGAGTGGCAGGACCGGGAACAGGAGCGCGCCGGCGGTCACGGCCAGCCAGACCGGACCGCCGAGGTACACGGCCAGGGAGGAGCCGACCCAGACGCCCAGGAGCGGCAGAAGGGTCACGATCAGGATCCAGAGGAGCGCGAGCAAGAAGCCCATTGGCCTCTCCTTCTCTACGATTCGAGGCTCTCGATCGCCCGGCGGATCGCCAGGGCGCTCGAGCGGAGTCTTTCCGTTTCCAACGGAGACAGGGGAATGGGAAGCGTGTCGACGATACCGCTGGCATTGACGATTCTCGGGAGCGAGATCGTCACGTCCCGCACCCCCAGGACGTCCGCGGCCGGCGTGGAGACCGTCCGGATCGTCTGGTCGTCACGCAGGAGAGTCTTCACGAGACTTGCGAGCGCACTCCCGATCCCGAAATACGTGGATCCCTTTCCCTCGATGATCGAGTAGGCGGCCCGCCTCACGCCCGAGTCGATGGCGCTCCGCTTCTCCGCATCCAGCTCGATGCCTCGAGACCGGCAGAAGAGGTCCAGCGGCACGCCGCCGACAGTCGCCAGCGACCAGGCCAGTACCTCGGTGTCGCCGTGCTCCCCCAGGACGTAGGCATGGATGTGCCGCGCATCGACGCCCAGCTCGAGGCTGAGCAAGGCGCGGAAGCGCGCGGTGTCGAGAGTCGTTCCCGAGCCGATCACGCGGCTTGCGCTCCCCCCGCACTCCACGACGACCCGCGCGGTCAGGTGAGTCAAGACGTCGACGGGATTCGTCGCAACCACCAGGAGAGCTTCGGGAGCGTGCGTCAAGATGTTCCTGACGATTCCTTGGCAGATCGCCGCGTTTCGCTGCAGCAGCTCGATCCGGGTCTCGCCGGGCTTCTGTGCGACGCCGGCTGTCAGGACGACGACCTTCGCCCCTTTCAGCGCGGGATAGTCCCCGGCCGAGACTCGCATCGGGTTCGCGAACGGCACGGCATGGAGGAGATCGTCCGCTTCCGCGCGAAGACGAGAAGCGTTCTTGTCCACGAGGACGATCTCCCGTCCGATTCCCCGCATCACGAGGGCATAGGCCGTTGTCGCTCCGACCATCCCCGCGCCGACGACGCCAATCTTCATCTCGACCTCTGAGAGACCTACGCGCCGAGACGATCCAGGGATCGCCCGGCGGACTATTCTCTATACGTGCCACAAGCATACGGCGACGATCGACTCCTTCCCGCATCGGCAGGACAGGTCCTCCTGTTTTCCCCCGAGGCCAAGGATTGGAGGCCCCGCAAGCCCGCCACGGAACTCAGTTCCGAGCACCCAGGGACCGCCGTCATCTGGGAGGACGATATCTGGGAGGTCCTGGAGGTGGACGAGATGCCGGGCTTCGGGGTGCAGTACAGGCTGGCCCCGTGGGACGAGCAGCACGCGATCAGGCTCCCGCTGCGGTACTGCCAGGAGTCGGAAGCCCGAAGACAGTCCGCGAAACGGGAAGACAACCGGGCCCTCCTGATCCGGCTCGTGCTCTGGGCGACGGCGCCGGCGTCAGGTCTTCTTCCCGGCCACGTGCAGGAGCGCTTCTCCAGGCTCTACGGCTCGCCCTTCGTGGCCCTGGCGTGGATCTCGATGATCTTGCCCATGATCTGGGGGACGATCAGCGTCCTGGCCCTGATGCTCGCGATCGTCAACCCGGCGGCCGTATCCGGGCTGGCACCGGGCGGTGCCGCGCCCCTCGCCTTCGGGGGCTACTTATTCATCGAAACACTGGTCCGGTTCGGAGTGGCCATGACGGATGGCCGCCCAACCGGCTCGATCCTCGGAGTCCTTCCCTACTGGATCTTCATCAAGATCCGGGGCGGCGAGATCGAGGATCCCTCGCGCACGTTCGTTCCCGACATCTCCCACATCTCGCTCTCCGACGAGGACACCTACTCGATGCTCGAGCCCGTGCTCTCGCTCCTCTCCGTCAAGGAGCAGGAGTTCCTGGAGAAGGAGTTCGGGTTTCTACCGGTCAAGTGGGGCCGCAGGACGTCGACGGCTCTCCTCGCCCTGATGCTGGCGCAGCTCGTCAGCTCGGTTCAGGACCTCAGGCAGCCGCACGGCGGGTTCTCGGCCTTCCTCGCGTTCTTCCTGGCCCTCGTCATCGGCTCGGAACAGCTCTGGCGGCTCTGGTCGCTGTGGCAAGGGCAGGTTTGCGGCAGCCTTCTCGCGCCCCTCGTCAGGATCGCCGCGAGAAGGCTCCTCGCTTCCGAACACAGAGACAGCGGTCGAGGCGCCGGGGGGTGAAACCCCCGGGCGGCCCCTCCCTGGGAGGGCTCGGGGAGAAGGGAGAGTGGCCGATCGGGATGCAGGGGCTTCAGGGCCGGGGGGCCCTCGCCCCCAGGGAGAGGGCAACGCGAAGCGTGGGTGAGGGCCTCCCGTCTCACCGTCGAGAGCCCGCTCGGCGTTTGCAGGATCGCCGCGAGGCCCTCAACCGCCGCTCACGCGGCACCTTCTCCCTGAGGGAGAAGGGAGGAGTGGGGCGCGAAAGCTCTGCCCTCGCCCCGCGTGAGCGGGGAGAGGGTGGGCCGGAGGCCCGGGTGAGGGGCTCTCTCTTGGGGCTCACACGCCAGCCCGCCACCCGCCGCACGGGGTGCGCCGTGCGGGGGATGGCAGGGTGCCGGGCGGTTCGATCAGAGCTTCTTCACCATCTTGTGGATCGCCTTCCAGCGGGACTTCTCGACGAACGAGGCGGATGTCGCCTCTCTCAGCTCGAAGAACTCGGCTTCCTTGCGGAGCTTCCGGAAGTTCTCGAGACGGCGCGCATCAAGCTCCCCGAGTTCGACGGCCGCGCGGACCGAGCAGCCGGGTTCGGCCTCGTGACGGCAATCGCGAAAGCGGCAAGACTCGCCGAGCGCGGAGATGTCGCCGAAGCCATCTTCCGCAGTGAGCCCGCTCGCAAGTCCCGCCTCGCGCAGTCCGGGGGAATCGAGGATCAGCCCGCCGCCAGGCAGGACGACCAGGTCGCGCGACGTCGTCGTGTGCCGGCCCCTCTGGTCCGCATCGCGGATCTCCCCCGTTAGCCTCAGCTCGGCGCCGGCCAGGGCATTGATGAGGGTCGACTTGCCGGCCCCGGAGGATCCGAGCAGCGCGATCGTCCGGCCGGGCGCGAGTTCCCTCCGGAGCCGGTCGAGTCCCTCTCCCGTCTTGCTGCTGACGAGGTGCGGGCAGACCGACGCAGGGAGTTGCCCGAGAATCTCCGCTCGGGCGGAGGCCTCCGGCACCAGGTCCGACTTGCTCAGGAGAACGAGAGGGGCGATCCCGCATCCCGTGACGAGAGCGAGGTAGCGCTCGAGGCGGGAGGGGTTGAAGTCCCGGTTCATGGAACCGAGGATCCAGGCGGCATCCACGTTTGCCGCAAGCGGCTGCCGCTCCCCTTCGGTTCCGGCTGCCCGCCGGCAGAGAAGGGTCTGGCGAGGCAGGACGGCGTGGATGATCGAGAGGTCCTCTCCGGGGAATGCCCTTGCGGCCACCCAGTCACCGGTGACGGGGAGTTCTTCTCGCGAGTCCGCCATGAAGCGGAGGCGGCCTGTCAGCTCACCTCGTATCTCGCTCTCTCCGAGGGCCAGGGTGTAAATCTCGTGCGACTCGGTAACGACTCGAGCCGGCTGGAACCCCTCCGCGCGATACGGCGCGAAGTGGGATTCGAAACACATAGACCATCCGTAGGTCTGAAGGGACATCTGCTTTCTCCTGTCGAGTTCGAGTGGGGGGAGAAAAGGGGCACCGCCCGTGGCGGCGCCGCGTGTCCTGGAAGCTCTCCAGCGCCTTTTGGGGCGCGAGGCTTCCAGCTTCAGACAAGGACCGAGTGCTTCAGAGGCTCTCTCTCGGCAACAGCATACCAGGGCATTCCGAGGATTGTCACGCCGGGAGGTCGAGATCCCCCCGCAGGAGGACCTCGACCGGCCAGCGATTCTACTGGCTTGCCGCCTCTTGCCGGTTCGGCTGAGGCTGCATCGAGAGTTTCAAGGTACCGAACGGGCCGAGCGCACCTGACCGGCAGGGCCCCGGGACTTGCTGCCCTCCCGAACTGGTGAAGCTACAAAGAGAGTACTCCCCTGGGGAGACGTCCTGGAACTTCTTCTTGTCGTCGGAGCGCAGAAAATACGCGAGCATCCCCGGAGTTATCGAGCAGCCGCCATGCCTGAGAATCGGGTAGCCGCTCTCACTCGGAGCGGGGTAATCAAGGTCCAAGACACCACCGGAGCGGCTCAGACGGATCTCTTGTTCCTCCGAGGAAACGGACAGAGATGTCACCGTCACATCATATCCCGGAGCCGCAATGAAAAAGCACCCTGTACCAACAGTCGGGGACGTGTTGAAGGAAACCCGTCCGTCGGCACCTGTATGCCGCTGATCGCTATTCCTTCCAGGCACGCCGGTGAACATGCGCACGGGAATGCCTGCCAGTCCGCCTCCGGCCGACCCGACGAGCTTCAGCCTGATCTGGCCTTTTGGCTTCAGGACGAGCTTCACCGGCTCGGCGTCCCCGTCTTTCGGAAGATTCACAGTCACATCGTCGCTCGCCACTCTCCCGGCGGCGGCCGCAAGGGTGTAACTTCCAGGCTCGAGACCGCCTACCTGAAACCTGCCGCCGGCCTCCAACTGTTGACTGCTCTTCTCACCTGTACTCCTGTTCGTCACGTACAGCACTCCTCTTTCCGCGGGAGAGCCGTCTTCGTTGACCACCTCACCGTCGATCAGCCTTCCGCTCAGGAAGATGCTGAATTCGCCTTGTCCATTCGGGTTCCTTCGAATCTCGATGTCCAGCTTTCTTCGCACGGGGGGAACATCCGCGACAATATCCACGGGCCACGTCCCCAATCGCGGCAGGAACCCCTCGACCTTGCCATCTTCATCCGACAACAAGGAAACGGAAGGCACGCCATGTTCCCGACCGAACACGACCTTCCCCTTCAGCGGCTGCCCGCTCTGTTTGACGGTCCCATGGACGCGCTCGGCATCGAGCGTAATCACCTGGTCGGCCTGGCCGCCGGGCAGCACCCTGGACTCAGAGTCTCCCCACCACACATCCCCAGCACTCGTGTGAACCCTCACACGGTATTGAGCCTGTGCCTTGAGCCCCTCGCGCTCCCATCTACCTCCAGCCGAAGCCGGGGAGTTGGCGACGACATCGGCCTTGCCGCTTCCGAGTAACTCGAGCAAGGAGACACGCCAGGGCTTTCCAGTGGGATCCTGTGGAGGGATCAACTGGAGCGAAAGCCGCACGGGCTTCGAGAGAACAAGCGGAGACTTGAGGCGCGCCTCCGAGTTCTCCAACACCATCACAGCTTGCTTTGCCGGGACGAACCCGTCTTGTTCGGCAACCACCTCCCACTGTCCTGGTGGAATGACATCCAACTGAAAGAAACCGCGGCCGTCGACGCTCGTGCTCGGCAGCGCGGGAGCAGTGGCGGGCAGTTTCGGACTCGACGGGAGAGGCTGAAGTCGAACGCGACAACTGCCCGGCTTCGGCGCGCCCGCGATGGTGGACGACACGGTACCGACCAGGGATGCTCCTCTCTTGAACTCGAAGGAGCCGATCTTCAGAGGTGACTGGTTACTGGCGACCTGTCGCCAAAGATAGACGGCCACGAAGCCCTTCGACCGAAAGCTCAGATCCAGCGTTCCAGCGGGCACCACGCATCTGAACTCTCCGGTCTCGCCTATCGGGCAGTGCGCCTCTCCTTCGACGGATTCCCTCTCCCGAAGAGAGGACTCGGCGTGGTACCTGGCGGTCAGTTCCGGTGGAGCCGTGTTCAGCCCCTGAAACGAGGCACGGCCATCGATCCGTGCGGCCTGCCAGACATCGAGGAACCCCCTCTCCACCGGCATCCAGCTGTCTCCGCCCCACCCCGCGGCCTCTACCCTCGCTTCCCATGCCCGGTCCGAGGGCAGATCCAGCTCGACCCAGCATTCGGCGTCTTTCGGGCACGAGAAATCCTTACGGAGCAGATCGCCCAGTCGATTCGCGGGCTGGGCTATTACAGTTCCCTCAACCGGCAGTTGAGAGAGCTTCCTTACGATCTCGAGGCGCCGCGGTTCCGCCGCCAAGGGGGAGCCAACGAAGGTCACGAGAATCTGGAAGGCTAAAACACGATTCGGCCAGGTCCCATTGGCGGCTGCCATTGTGCCTGCAGACTCTCAATTGTACGTGCAGGTACCGGCGTCAACGCAAGTCTGACCATAGTCTTCGTAGTCGCACCCGCAGCCTCCGTCCCAATCTGAGTAGGGACAAGTGGGGTAGCAGAAACCGTTGTCGTTGCAGGACTCGCTGCAAATCGTACAGTTCGTGACGCACGTCACGCCACCACCCCCTCCTCCAGGCGGATCCGGAATCTGGTGGCGAACCTCGTTTGTGGTGTGAGAGGGAGGCTGAACCCGCTTCCCGGGGCCGGAAACCCGATCACCGCCAAGGGCAAGATTCGCCGCGACTAGACTGAACGCTATCAACAGCGTTTGTGTGATTGACAGAGTAGATTGGGCCCGTTTCGTCACTGAGCACCTCCGAATGGCGAACGCTAGCAGGGGGGGGGGGCTTTGTCAATGCAGGCACACTGCGGCCGCCAGATCCAAGTCCATCCCATGGGCTCTCGGAGGGTCGTGCTGAGGACCGCTCAGTGTCGCAACTCGAAGACCCGGGCCGTGCGAGCCTCGACCGGAATCGTTAGCCGGCCCTTCGCCCGCTCGATGGGAGACTGAGACTGGGTGGGCTCCAGAATCTCTTCCTCGAGCTGGAACGTCTTGCCTTCCAGGCCGAGGTCGGCGAACTCGAGTGGCACGAGGTGCCGCGAGCGGCTCCGGTTGAGCACGACGAGAACCGTCTCCTGGTCGAATGTCCGGGCGTAGACGATGGTTCCCGCCTTGGCGCCGAGGAACGTGAAGGAGCCGCGGCGCAGCGCGACGCTCTTTCTTCGGAGCGCGATGGCGGCCTTGAAGAAGTCGCGCATCGAGAGGTCCCAGCGAGATTGGTCCCAGGGGAAGGCGCCCCGGCACCAGGGGTCGCGGCGGCCCACCATTCCGATTTCGTCGCCGTAGTAGATGCTGGGCACGCCAGGGGACGTCATCTGCAAGAGCACGCCCAGCTGGAGGGCCGACCGGTCGCCTCCCGAGCACGTCAGGAACCTCGGCGTGTCGTGGCTGCCGAGGAGGTTGAGCTGCGAGTGGACGATCTCTGGCGGGTAGAGAGTCTGGAGCCGCTTGAAGGCCTTCACGAACTCGGGGGCCGAGAGAGTCCGCACGGTCCTCAGGCCGTTGGCCTCATGAACGACGTCGATGGCGGCGGGATCCGGGATGAAGCCGATGGCGGCCTTGGCGAACAGGTAATTCGTGACGGCGTCGAACTGGTCGCCCGCAAGCCACCGCCGGCCGTCCTCCCAGATCTCGCCGATGATGAAGGCGTCTGGCCTCACGCGCTTGACCCTCTGCCTGAACTCGCGCCAGAACGAGTCGTCGTCGATCTCGTGTGGAACGTCGAGCCGCCACCCGTCGCTGCCGAACTTGATCCAGTTCTCGGCGATTCGCATGATGTACTCGCGAACCTCGGGCGCCGACGTATTGAGTTTCGGGAGCGCCGGGAGACTCCACCAGCCCCGGTAGCCGATCGTCTCGAACGGCCCCGCCGCGTAGATGTCGCCCGCGGGGTAGGCATCGAGCGAGTGCCCCTCGGCCAGCCGCTCCCGGTCGACGTGGAACCAGTTGATGTAGGGAGAGTCGAGGCCGTTCTCGAGGATGTGGTGGAAGGCGAAGAACCCGCGGCCGGTGTGGTTGAAGACCCCGTCGAGAACGACCCGGATGCCGCGCCGGTGAGCCTCGTCGATGAGCTCACGGAGGGCCTGGTTTCCACCGAGGAGGGGGTCGATGGTCTCGTAGTCGTAGGTGTGATACCTGTGGTTGGCGGGCGACGAGAACACGGGAGTCATGTAGATCGCCGTCGCGCCGAGGTCCTGGATGTAATCGAGGTGCTCGGCGATCCCGAAGAGGTCCCCGCCCTTGAATCCGAAGGCCGTGACCGGAGAGTCCCAGCTCTCGAAGGGCCCCGGGGCGAAAAGCCTCCGGCTCCGGCAGAAGCGGTCGGGAAAGATCTGGTAGAAGACGGCGTCCTTCACCCACGAGGGCGTCATCGTGTCCGAATCGAGTTGAGGGAGCCAGGTTTCGGCGTTGACCTTCATCGGTGAAGGGATTCTAGACGGCGTTCACTCCGGCTCGATGACGGGAAAACGCACTCCGGGCTTCCGGCTCCGGCCCGAGACCGTTTGGATTTCCGGCAGGAGATCCCCGCTCGGCAAAAGCCACGGCGGAGCCGCGAGCCCTCGGAAAACTGCGCAGCGCACGATCGAGCCGCGGAACCTGCCCGCGGCGATTCTGGAAGAACTGCCCTGAAGGGTTACCATTCACGGGATCCGATCGGTCCGAAATCCGGACTTCACGAGTCGGATCCCCGTTTCGTGTTTCCTTGTCGCCCACTGCCGCGAATGAGAGAGGGGACGCGATATCGAAAGGAGCCCCATGTCGACAGGAAACAGAAGCCTCGTGAGTTCCATCGCGCTCGCCGTCCTTGTGTGCTTGACTGGCCCTGCCGGGGCGCTGGAGCCCCCGTCCGGCGGATCCCCGGGTGTGGCCACCGCCGCGAACGATCTGCGGCAAGTCGACCGCGATCTCGTCCGGCTCGGAGATTGGATTTCGGAGGTGGAGCGGTCGGGTTCCGCCGCACCGCCGGGACTCGAGTCGGATATCGCGAGCGTCCGGCCTCGCATCCGGCACGCCGTTTCCTTGCTGAAGGGGCTCCACTGGAGCGAGATCAGGACTGTTCTCGAGCAGGTCACGGACCTGCATGGAAGAATGGCTCTCCTCGAGGACCGCCTGAAGAAGGCCGGGAGCCCGAGACCTTTCAGGCCTCCGGTCCGGCAGCCTTCCGCGAGAGCAGAAGGCTCGGGGGCGATCGCCGGCAGAATCACCGACTCAGTGACGGGCGCTCCCGTCGCGGGTGTCGTCGTCTTTGCGGGGTGGTGGGACTCCGCCGCCACGACAAACGCGACGGGCGACTACCTGATCGAGGGCTTGCAGGCCGGGAGCTACGCGGTCTTCACCGACAATGAACTCGGCTATGTGGACGAGCTTTTCGACGACCTCCCCTGCCAGAACGGCTGCTACCCGTCTGGAGGCTCTCTCGTCGCCGTCACCGATGGATTCGTGACGACCGGCGTCAACTTCGGGCTCGAAAGGTTCGGCTCGCTCTCGGGAAGCGTGACCGACAGTGCCACGAGCCAGCCGATCTCCGGCGTCAGCCTCCAACTCTACAACCAGTCCGGGAGCTACTGGGCATCTGCCTCGAGCGGCTCAGCGGGCACCTATGCATTCTCGGCGCTGCCCCCCGGGACCTACTACCTCAAGACCTACAGCTCGCGCTATTTCGACCAGCTCTACGACGGCATTCCCTGCGAGGGAAGCAATGCCTGCCAGGTGACGAGCGGCATCCCGATCGCCGTCAGTCCCGGAGAGGCCCGGACGGGTGTCAACTTCTCACTCCAGCTCGGAGCGACCATCAAGGGAAGAGTGACCGCGGCGGCGACCGGGCAGCCTGTGGCGGGAACCAACGTCACCTTGACGAGGGGCGACGGAAGCCATGCAGGCAGCACCAGCACAGGCCCCACGGGCTCCTACGCCTTCGACGGGCTTTCGGCAGGCACTTACTTCGCCGTCGCCTCAGGCTACTCGAACTACGCGGATGTGCTTTACAGCGGGATCCTCTGCGAGCCCTCCTGTAACGTCACATCCGGCACTCCCATCCCGGCGGCCCTCGGACAGGTGACCAGCGGCATCGACTTCGCCCTGCCCCGGTTCGGAGCCTTCCAGGGAAGGGTGACGGACGTCGCGACAGGTTTTCCCGTGTCGAACGCGACCATCTACACGTACAGATCCAGTGGAACCCTTGTGGACTACTCGGACTACGTGGACTCGGACGGCGGCTACACGTCGGGCGGTCTCCTGTCCGGGAACTACTTTGCCGTCGCCATGAGTCCAACGCACCTGGACGAGTCTTTCGACGATCATCCCTGTCAACCGGCCTGCGATCCCGTCACGGGAACGAGCATCCCCGTCACCCTCGACTCCACCAGTTACGGAATCGACTTCGCCCTCGATCTCGGAGGTGGCGTCGTCGGAAGGGTGACCGCCGCATCCAGCGGTCTCCCTCTCGCCAATCTGACGGTCGATCTGTTCGATGCGGGAGGAGCCTGGCTGAAGGGGGACACCAGCAACACCCAGGGCGACTTCACCTTCACGGACCTCGTCCCTGGAACCTACTTTGCCCGCGCAAGCCGTGATTCCTCCAGCATCTACATGAGGCAGCTCTTCAACGGAATCCCCTGCGAACCCTCCTGCACGGTCACGACGGGTACCCCGATCCCGGTCACCAAGGGATCGGCGACACGGGGCGTCAACTTCGCCCTTGCGAGATTCGGAAGCCTCTCTGGAGTCGTGACGGATGCCCGCACGGGGCTTCCGCTCACAAACCGTCTCGTGAATGTCCACGACGCCCTCGGCAGTTACGTCCGCTCCGCGTTCACGGCGGAAGACGGGACGTTTACCGTGTATGGCCTCCTTCCCGGCACCTACTTCGCCTCCGCGGCTGCCTCCGGTTACATCTCGCAGCTCTTCAACACCCTCTCGTGCGCGACGCCGTGCACCGTGACCGCCGGCACGCCGATCCCCGTCCAGATCGGAATGGACACTCCGGGAATCAACTTCGCCCTCGTGCCCTACGGGCTGATCACGGGCACGCTCACGGATGCCACGACCGGAGCAGATCTCGGATACGCGAGTCTGACGCTCCACGACGCCGGCGGCAACGTCGTCGCCCGGAGCTACAGCGGCGCGGACGGCGTCTACATCTTCGGCGGGCTGGCGACCGGGACTTACTACCTCTCGACGCAGGTCTCCTCCGGCTACGTCAACTCCCTTTATCACGATCTCGATTGCCAGCCCTCTTGCGACGTCCTCTTCGGCACGCCGATCGCCGCGACGATCGGCTCCCTCACCTCAGGTATCGACATCAAGCTCCGGAAGCCCTTCTTCGCCGACGTGAGTCTCGACCACTGGGCGCGGAAGCACATCGAGAGCGCCTACATCGCTGGCGTGACCGCGGGCTGCGCCACGAGCCCGCTTTCGTTCTGCCCGAACGTGAAGGTCTCGCGCTGGCAGATGGCCGTCCTCCTCGCTCGTGCCATCGCGGGCTCGGACGCCGCGGTCCCCTCATCGGGCTTCGTCCCGGCCGGCGGCCCGTACAACTGCGCGCCAGGGGGCGCCAGCTTGTTCCCCTACGACGTGCCTCCCACGGACAGCGGCTGCCGGCACATCCACTACATCTATAGCATGGGCATTACGTCAGGCTGTGGAGACTTCTCGTTCTGTCCCGCGAACGAGATCACACGCTCGGAAACGGCCGTCTTCTTCGCGCGGATGCTGGCTGGATCCGATTCCGCCGTTCCCGTCTCGGGAACCGTTCCGTCTGCCGGGACGTACAGCTGCACTCCTGGCGGAGCATCGCTCTTCCCCGCCGACGTGCCGCCCACCGACAGTGCCTGCCGGCACATCCACTACATCTATGGCGAAGGCGTGACACTCGGGTGCGCACCCGGCGCCTTCTGCCCCCTCTCCACTCTTCCGAGGGAACAGATGGCGGCGTTCCTCGCCCGCGTTTTCAACCTGACGCGCTACAACTTCTAGCTTCCGGCCAGATCTACGGCCCGGCCCCATTCGGAGGCCGGGCCTCTCTCACCCTCAGGCGCTCGCCTGCCGGCCCACCTCGCGGGCGAGCCCCCTCACGAGAGCCGCGGCCTCGGGCAGCACTCGCAGGACTCTGGGAGAGAGTTCCGTCGACAGAGGCACCCCCTCTCCCGAAATCTCCGCGACCGAGACGGTCACCAGCACGACTTCCGGCTTCGCCCCGAGAAGGGCCGCCGACTCGAGCAGGTCACGCAGCCCGATGTCGTGGGCGCTGAGCGTCCGGGGCATGTCGGTGAGCGACCTCGGCCTCAGGACCCTGATCGTCCCAGGCGGTTCGCCGTCCATCGTCGCGTCCACCATCACGATCCGCTCGTGCTCACAGAGGTAGGAGAGCAGGTGGAATCCGCCCGTTCCGCCATCGAGAACCGTGACCCTCTCCGGCCACTCCTCTCGCTCCAGTTCCCGTACGACATGAATGCCGATCCCCTCGTCCCGCATCAATAGATTCCCGACCCCGAGGACCAGGACCCGCGGGGATGCCACGGCTGCAGCCGTCACCGGACCTCGCCGCGCTTCTCGATGAATTTCCAGCCGCCCGCCATGGACGAGATGACGCCTCGCCCCTCCACGTAGTCGTGGTAGAAGACGAGGTAGACGTGCACCATCGAGAACAGGATGAAGAACCACATCATCGCGTGGTGCCACTGCCTCACCGCGAAGTCCCCACCCATCAAGGGAACAATCCACTTGAAGAGCTTCGGCAGCGCCGCGTGGCTCATGGCCGCGTACATCCCGAATCCCGTCAGGCACTGGAAGACGAACGCGAGGAAGCTCAGGAAGTAGGTGAACCCCGCCAGTGCGTTGTGGCCGATCGATTCCAGGGGCTCCGCGCGGGCCTGCAGGATGTCGACCTTGAGGACGTCAACGATCTCCTTCCACTGCGACTTCTTCGTGGGAATGAACTGGTGCCATCTCGCATAGCGGTTTCCGGCGAAACCCCAGTAGACGCGGAAGACGAAGTTGAAGAAGAAGGCAAACGCCGCGATGAAGTGGATGAAGCGAACCGTCCCGAACCAGTAGGAGAACGAGGCCTCGCGCGCCGTCTGGATCGCCACGGGCCGGCCGATGAGATAGCCCGTCACCACCAGGACGAGGATGCACAACGCGTTGACCCAGTGATAGACGCGGACGGGAAGCTCCCAGACGTAGACACGGCGGATCTGAGCCTTGCTCATCGGCTGTTCCTCAGAGCACCTGGACCTGATTCAGATAGCGCCCCTTCTCGTCGTAGAGATGGACGGCACAGGCCAGACAGGGGTCGAAGGAGTGGATCGTCCGGAGCAGTTCGAGGGGCACCTCCGGGTTCGCCACCGGGGTCCCGATGAGGGCGGATTCGTAGGCCGACATCTGACCCTTTGGGTCTCTCGGGGAGGCGTTCCAGGTACTCGGGACGACGAGCTGGTAGTTCTCGATCTTCCGGTCCTTGATGACGATCCAGTGAGCGAGTGCTCCGCGAGGCGCCTCTGTCATCCCGACTCCCTTGGCCTCGGCCGGCCAGGTCTCAGGCGCCCACTTCTCCCCCGCCCAGAGCCGGGTGTCGCCATTCTTGATGTTGGCAAGGAGTTGCGAGTAGAACTCCTTGGACCACCCCGCGACGAGCTTCGTCTCGAGCCCTCGGGCCGCCGTCCGGCCCAGGGTCGAGAAGAGAGCCGTGACGGGGACGTCGAGCTGCTTGAGGGCCGCGCCCACCACTTCCTTGACCTCCTCGCGGCCGGAGGCATAGGCGACGAGCATCCGCGAGAGCGGACCGACCTCCATCGCGTTGCCCTTCCACCTGGGCGTCTTCAGCCAGCTGTATTTCTTGTCGACGTCGAGGTGGTCGTACGGGGGCTTCGGCCCGGTGTACTTCAACTTCGTCTCACCCTTCCAGGGGTGTTTGCCATCTCCGTCGCCGCTGCCGTACTCGTACCACGACCGTGAGATGAACTCCTGGATCTCGGCGTCGTTCTTGCCATCGACGGGGTGGACCTTCGAGAGGTCGCGTCCGAGGATCACTCCGCGAGGGAACTTGAAGTGCTCGGGATCCCCGTATCCGTGCGTGGGCAGGTCGCCATAGGCCAGGTAGTTCGAGAGCCCGCCGCCGATGGCGCCCCAGTCCTTGTAGAACGACGCGACGGCCATCAGGTCGGGGATGTAGACCTTCTCGATGAACTCGGCGGCGATCTCGAGAAGGCTCCCGACCTTCGCGAGCCGCTCGGCGTTGAGCGCGTTGGCGTCGTCGATGTTGATCGAGCAGGCGGCCCCGCCCACCAGGTAGTTCGGGTGCGGGTTCTTCCCGCCGAAGATCGTGTGGATCTTGACGACTTCCTTTTGCCACTCCAGGGCCTCGAGGTAGTGCGCCACTCCGATGAGGTTCACCTCGGCGGGCAGCTTGTAGGCCGAGTGGCCCCAGTAGCCGTTCGCGAAGATCCCGAGCTGGCCGCTCTCGACGAACGCCGTGAGGCGCTTCTGCAGGTCGGAGAAGTACCCGGGAGAACTCTTCGGCCAGTTCGAGATGCTCTGGGCGATCTCGGAGGTCTTCTTCGGATCGGCCTTCAGGGCACTGACGACGTCGACCCAGTCGAGCGCGTGCAGGTGGTAGAAGTGGACGACGTGGTCCTGCATGTACTGCGCGCAGAACATGAGATTCCGCACGAGTTCGGCATTCGGCGGGACCGTGATGCCGAGCGCGTCCTCGACGGTGCGCACGGAAGCCAGCGCGTGGACCGTCGTGCAGACCCCACAGGCCCTCTCGGTGAAGGCCCAGGCGTCTCTGGGATCGCGGCCCTTCAGAATCAGCTCGAATCCGCGGACCATGGTCCCCGAGCTGTAGGCATCGACGATCTTCCCGTCCTTGACCTCGACTTCGAGCCGCAGGTGACCTTCGATTCGGGTGATGGGATCGACAACGATGCGATTCGCCATGGCGCGCTACTCCTTCCCTTCCCCGGGGGCCTTCTCGCTGTCGCGGATCCCCTCCTTGATCTGCTTTCGCTTGCGGAAGTTTGTCGTCACGGCGTGAGCCGCTATCCCCACCGCCGTGACGGCGCCCATGGCGACACCGATGTCGTCCGCGGTCTTCTCGATTCCGAATCCCGGGAAGGCGGCGAGGTGCTGGTAGAAGGGTCCGTTGTCCCAGAACTTGGCCTCGCTGCAGCCGATGCAACCGTGCCCGGACTGGATCGGATAGCTGACACCATCGTTCCAGCGAATGATGCCGCAGGAGTTATAGGTGACCGGCCCGCGGCAGCCGACCTTGTAGAGGCAGTAGCCTCGCTTGGCGTTCTCGTCGTCGAAGGAGTCGACGAAGAGGCCAGCGTCGTAGTTCGGCCTCCGGTAGCAGGTGTCGTGGACGCGCCTGGAGTAGAAGGCCTTCGGCCGTCCGAGGCCGTCGAGGTGGGGAATCCGGTCGAACGTCAGGAGATGAACGACCGTGCCGGCCATGACCTCGGCGATCGGGGGGCAGCCCGGGACGTTGATGACGGGCTTGCCCTCGACGAGCTTGTGGATCGGCGTCGCGCCGGTCGGATTCGGATTCGCCGCCTGGATGCAGCCGTTAGACGCACAGCTCCCCCAGGCGACGATCGCCTTTGCGTCCTTGGCCGCTTCCTGGAGGATGTCCATCGCGCTCCTGCCCGCGATGCAGCAGTAGATCCCGCCCTCACCCGTCGGGACCGACCCCTCGACGAGCATCAGGTACTGCCCCTTGTACTTCGTCATCGTGGCGTGGAGAGCTTCCTCGGCTTGCTTGCCCGCCGCCGCCTGAAGCGTCTCGGTGTAGTCGAGGGAGATCTTGTCGAGAACGATGTCCGAGACGATCGGGTGAGAGGACCGGATGAAGCTCTCGCTGCAGCACGTGCACTCCTGGAAGTGGAACCAGACGACGGGGAGGCGCGGCTTGGTGTCGAGCGCCTTCACGACGGCGCCGAGCGCGCTCGTCTCGATCCCCGCCGCCGCCGCCATCCAGCCGCAGAAACGCAGGAAGTCGCGGCGGGAAACACCGCGAACCTGTGCCTGTTCCCAGATCGTGAGGGCCTTCTCGCTCATGGATCCTCCTCGTCACTCTCTCGGCGTGCACCACGCCAGAAGTTCCTGCGCCAGGTCACGGACCTGACAGCGCGAGGGTGCAAGTGAGCTGCCACTTGCCAGGGGCCGAGGGGCGGCAATCAAACGCAGAGCTGTCTCGAAATCCTGCGGATTCCCGTCAGCAGCCCCGCGGGAATCCGCGAGGAAGCTCTCCGGAATCCCCGCGCCTCAACTCTCCAGGCCGTACTTCTTCAGCTTGTCCCGAAAGGTGGAGAGCGAGAGCCCGAGGACCCGCGCCGCCTGACTCCTGTTGCCGGCTGCATCTCTGAGGGCCTCTTTCAGGAGCGTCTCCTCGAGGCAGTCGATCGCCTGGTTGAACGAGAGGTTCTTCTCCGCGATGCAGCGGACACACGCCCTCGCCAGGACCTCGGCGGGCTGCCCTTCCAGGATCTCGGGCGGAAGGTCCTCGAGACGAACTTCCTTTCCGGCAAAGAGCGTGAGGCGGTGCGCGACATTGCGGAGTTCGCGCACGTTCCCCGGCCAGGAGTATCGCGAGAGCGCCGCCGCGGCCTGAGAGTTGACCCGAAGCTCCCGCCCGGGCGCGTATCTCAGCAGGAAGTGCTCGAGCAAGACCGAAACGTCCTCGGGCCTCTCCCGCAGGGGAGGGATGCGAACCGGAACGACGTGCAACCGGTAATAGAGGTCCGCGCGGAAGAGCCCGCGCTCGACGAGCTGCTTGAGATCCACCTTCGCCGCGCTCACGAGCCGGGTGTTGAACGGGATCGTGACGGTCCCGCCAACCCTCATGACCTCCTGGGCTTCGAGCGCGCGCAGAAGTTTGGGCTGCACTGCCGGCGGGACGTCGTCGACGTCGTCGAGGAAGATCGTTCCCCCGCTTGCCAGCTCGAAGAGGCCCTTCTTCGCCTGCACCGCCGTCGTGAAGGCTCCGCGCTCGTGCCCGAAGAGTTCGCTCTCGAGAAGGTCGTGCGGCATCGCCGACAGCGAGATCTTCACGAACGGGCCATCGCGCCGCGGGCTCAGGCGGTGGATGTGATCCGCAAAGAGTTCCTTGCCGACTCCCGTCTCGCCCAGGAGCAGGATCGACCCTTCCGAGGCCGCCAGGACTGGAAGCTGATCGAGAAGCGAACGCATCCGCTCGCTCCTCGTGACGATGACCGGGAGCGTCCCTGGCTTCATGGAGCTTCCTCGTTGAGACTGCGCCGCCCGCGAGAGTCAGGCGAGCCCGGCTCTCTCCCCGGTCCTCCCATCGAGCTAGCAGATCCTCGGCAGTTGCTCGCCGGTCAGAAGATCGACCACGCGCAGTCCGCCGACCCGGCTTCTGAGCACCACGTCGCCAGGGTGCTCCGCCACGACCTCGCCGATCACGGCCGCAAAACGGCCGAGGGCGTTCGTCCGCAGGACCGCGAGAGCCCGGTCGGCTTCCTCTTTCGCGACGATGGCGATCATCTTCCCCTCGTTGGCGACGTAAAGCGGGTCGAGCCCGAGAATCTCGCACGCTCCGCGGACCTCCTCCGCCACAGGAATCGCCTCCTCGGAGATGCGGATCCCCACTCGGGCCTGCCCCGCGATCTCGTGAAGGACGCTCGCGACCCCGCCCCGGGTCGGATCCCTCAGCACGTGAACGGCGTCCCCAGCCTCGGCCAGGAGCGCCGAGACCATCTCGTGGAGAGGCGCGGTGTCGCTCTCGAGTGTCGTCTCGAACTCGAGCCCCTCTCGCAGGGAGAGGATGGCGATCCCGTGGACGGCGATCTCCCCGCTGACGATGATCACGTCCCCCGGCACCGCCTTGCGAGGCGAGATGTCGATGCCGGCGGGGACCACTCCGATCCCGCTGACGTTGACGTAGACGCCGTCTCCCTTGCCGTGTTCGACCACTTTGGTGTCCCCGGTGACGATCGGGACTCCCACCGCGCGCGCCGCCGCCTCCATCGACCGCACCACCCGCCAGAGGTCCTCCATCGGGAGCCCCTCCTCCAGAATCAGTGCCGACGAGAGGGCCAGGGGCCGGGCCCCGCACATGGCGAGGTCGTTGACGGTCCCGTGGACGGCCAGGGAGCCGATGTCCCCGCCAGGAAAGAAGATGGGGCGGATGACGAAGGAGTCGGTGCTGAAAGCCAGTCTCGCCCCCGCGACGTCGAGCCGCGCCCCGTCGTGGAGTTCCCGCAGCGGCGCGTTGTCAAACGACGGGACGAAGATCCGCTCGATCAGCATCTGCGTGAGACGTCCGCCGCCGCCGTGGGCCATCAGGACGGACGGGTGCTCCGAGATCGGAATGGGACACGCCATCGCGGTGAGCTTCTCGCCCAAAGACTTCTTCTCGCTCATCGGGAGACCTCAGCCTTCAGATGCGCGAGGCCACGGCCGTACCGGTGGTAGGCCGAGCAGGCTCCCTCGGAGGACACCATCGGCGCGCCGAGAGGCTTCTCCGGGGTGCACGCCGTTCCGAACGCCGGGCAGGCATCGGGTTTGTCGAGCCCCTGCAGGATCCTTCCAGCGATGCAGACCTCGGGTTCGTCCGCCGTCACGGCCGTGACACGGAATCGCGAGGCCGCATCGAAGGCCGCATAGGCAGGAGCCAGCCGGTACCCGCTCTTCGGAATGACGCCGATCCCTCTCCACGGCCGGTCGCAGACCTCGAAGACCTGCGCGAGGAGTTCCTGGGCACGCGTGTTCCCGGTCCGGGTCACGGACCGGACGTACTGGTTCTCGACTCCGAATCGGTCCTCCTCGAGCGCGGAGACCGTCATCAGGATCCCCTGCAAGAGATCCAGGGGTTCGAACCCCGTGACGACGATCGGGATCCGGTACTGCGCGGCGATCGGTTCGTACTGCCAGAACCCCATGACCGTGCAGACGTGACCGGCGGCCAGAAAGCCCTGGACCCGATTCGACGGCGAAGAGAGGATCGCCTCCATCGCGGGCGGCACGAGGACGTGCGAGGAGAGCACCGAGAAGTTGGACAGCCCGGTCCGGCTCGCCTCGAAGACCGCCATCGCGATCGCGGGGGCCGTGGTCTCGAAACCGACTCCGAAGAAGACGACCTGCCGATCCGGGTTCTTCCGGGCGAGATTGACCGCGTCCAGCGGCGAGTAGACCATCCGGACGTCCCCGCCGGCTGCCTTGACGTGCAGGAGGTCGGTCGTCGACCCGGGAACGCGCAGCATGTCTCCGAACGAGGTGAAGATCACCTCCGGACGCTGGGCGATGGCAAGGGCCCGGTCGATCTCCACGAGCGGCGTGACACAGACGGGGCACCCGGGACCGTGAACCAGGGTGATCTCCGCAGGCAGCATCCGGTCGATGCCGAACTTGATGAGCGTGTGGGTCTGCCCGCCGCAGATCTCCATGAGGGTCCACGGGCGGCGGACCTTCCTTCCGATGGCGCCCAGCATCTTCTGGGCGTCGTCGAGATTGCGGTACTCGTCGACGAACTTCATCTCGTCAGGTGGAAGCGGGAGAGGCCGTCGGGTCGTCCAGGTCGGTCAGTTCACCCATCTGCTTGAGTGCCTCGAAGACTTCCCGGGCGTGCTCCTCGTCGATCCGGCTGAGGGCGAACCCGACGTGGACGAGGACGTAGTCACCGGCCTTCGCCTCGGGCGTGTAGGCGAGGCAGATCTCCTTGGCGATTCCGCCGAAGGAAACGAGGCCCATGTTGATTCCGAGAGGACTCTCGTCCACCCGCAGGACCTTACCCGGGATACCCAAGCACATGTGCCACCTCGAGTGTGGGAAGTATAGATGTGGTCCTGGTTCACATCAGGGCTCGTGGCGGGCCAAGCTCTGGGCTCCGGCATGGCCGGAGTCATTCCTAAGCCCGGCTCGCGGCAAACGAGCGAAAGACCTCGGCGCCATCCTCGCTCCCCAGGAGCGCCTCGACCGCCCTCTCCGGGTGCGGCATCAGGCCGAGGACGTTGCCCGCCTCGTTGCAGATCCCGGCCACGTCGTCCAGCGACCCGTTCGGGTTGGCCTCAGGGGTGCGGCTCCCGCTCTCGTCCACGTACCGGAAGACGATCTGGCCGGAGGCCTCGAGCCGCGCCAGGGTTTCCGGGTCCGCGACCCAGTTCCCGTCCCCGTGAGCGATCGGCATCCGGAGGCGAGTTCCGGCCGGGATCCGCCTGGTGAAGGGCGTCCGCTCGCTCTCGACCCTGAGGTGGACGTCCCCGCAAACGAACCTCAGCCCACCGTTCTGGACCAGTGCTCCCGGCAAGAGTCCCGCCTCGCAGAGAACCTGGAAGCCGTTGCAGATCCCGAGGACGGCGCCTCCCCGCTCCGCAAATGCCCGAACGCTCTGCATCACGGGCGAGAAGCGGGCCATCGCCCCGCACCTGAGGTAATCGCCGTACGAGAACCCACCCGGGAGAACGACCAAGTCCGGGTCGCCGAGACTGGTCTCGCCGTGCCACAGAAGCCGCGTCTCGGCTCCCATCACCAGCTCCGCGGCGTGGGCGGCGTCGCGGTCGCAGTTGGAACCGGGAAAGACCACCACCACGACCCGAGGCTTCACGAAAGGACCTCCACCTCGAAGTCCTCGATCACGGGGTTCGAAAGAAGCGTCTCCGCCATCTTCGCGGCCGCCACCTTCGCCGCTTCCGGCGTTTCCGCGTCCACGTCGATCCGGAAGATCTTCCCGGCCCTCACGTCATGGACGGCCGCGTGGCCGAGACGGTGCAAGGCCCCGGCGATCGCCTTTCCCTGAGGATCGAGAACCCCCGCCTTGGGGAGAACACAGACCTGGACTTTCATCGTCATCCCTCGCTTGTCAATCTCCGGCCGAGAGCCACTCCGAGGGCTCGTCTGGGCTCGCCACGACGAGCTCCGGCTGAGCTCCGATCTCGTTCAGGCTACACCGGGCCGCCAGAAGGGCGAGCGCCGGAGTGTTGTTCTGCTTGGAGAGGTGAAGGAGCGCAACCTTCTTCGTCCGCGGGCCCAGGACTCTCGCCAGGCCCTTCGCCCCCGCCTCGTTTGAGAGATGGCCCCTGTCCGAGAGGATCCGCGCCTTCAGCCGGGCCGAGTATGGGCCCGTCCTGAGGAGATCGAGATCGTGGTTCATCTCCAGCCCGAGGACATCACAGTCGAGGAGCGCCCTGGCCACGGAGTCCGGCAAGAAACCGAGATCGGTCGCGATCCCGGCCCTTTCGCCCGAGCGGGACGTGAAGACGAAGCAGAGCGGCTCCACGCCGTCGTGGGGCGTCGTCACCGCCCGAACCTCGAGCTCGTCACCGATCGTGAAGACCGTCTCGCCGGAAACGAGATGAACGTTCCCGAAGAGAGGGCCGGGGAGGCCGCACGACCGGGCCGTTCCCGCGGTCGTGAAGACCGAGAACCCGCGCTTCTCGACGAGGGTATTGGCTGCGCCGGAATGATCAGAGTGCTCGTGCGTCAGAAGGAGTGTGTGGATGTCCGCGAGCGTCATCCCGCGCCTCTTCAGCCGGCGGTCGATCTGACGAGGAGACAGCCCGGCATCCAGAAGGACGGCGGTCTTGCCGGAGCGGATCACCGCGCAGTTGCCGGAGGAGCCAGACGCCAGAAACGAGACCTCGATCACTTCGACCCCGTGCTCCCGAAGCCGCCAGCGTTCCTCTCCGAGGGGGCCAGGTCCGCGCCCGTTTCGAAGACGGCCCTTTCGACGCGCGCGAAGACGAGCTGGGCAATCCGGTCGCCCCGCATGAGCGTCACGGGCGCGGTGCCCAGATTGACCATGACCACGCCGACCTCTCCGCGGTAGTCGCTGTCGATCGTCCCGACACCATTGGCGAGAGCGAGGCCGTGCCGTGCCGCCAGGCCCGATCGCGCCCGCACCTGCCCCTCGAAGCCCTCCGGAATCTCGAGAAAGAGGCCGGTCGGGACGACGGCCCGCTCGAGGGGTCCGAGAGTGAGCGAGTCCTCCACCGCGGCACGGAGGTCTGCCCCCGCCGCCCCGGCCGTCGCATACGAGGGAGGGGCGAGATCCTCGCATCCTCCCCGCCACCGGTACCGGACGACGAATTCGGAAGCTCCCGGGCCGTGTTCCGTCATGCCGAGAGCTCTCCCGCCAGGACCTCGACGGGCGGGCCGGGGAGCTGCGGTCCGGTGATCCCCAGGGAGAAGGCGCCCCCGAAGAGCTTTGCAATCGAGCTCTCGATCGCCGCCATGTCGACGGCGTCGATATCGGACAGGAGCTCGTCCACCTCGTAGGGACGGCCGCGGTAGAGCCAATCCCGGGCCGCCGCCTCGCGCCTGGATACCGTCGACTCCAAGGAGAGCTCGACCTCGGCTCGGACCTGGTCCTTCGCGTGCTTCAGCTCGTGTTTCGTCACGCCTGACTCGCGGACGTGACGGAGCACTGTCCCGAGCGTCTTGATCAGCTTCCGGAGCTTCTCCGGGGCGGTGGCCGCCTCGATCTGGATGAGGCCCGTCTGACGAAAGAGGGCCAGGGTGGAGCCGACGTGGTAGGCCAGCCCCCTCTTGTCCCTCACGTTCCGCCAGAGCCGAGAGGACACTCCGCCGCCGAGAATGGTGGAGAGGAGCCAGGCGGCCGGAACCGCGCGATGGGTGTGGGGAAATGCCTCCGCCCCGGCCAGGACGTGCGTCTGAGAGAGCTCCGGCTTTTCGATGAAGAAGGAGGCGGTGCGCACCTTCGGTTTCGGGAGGTCCTTTTGCGGCTCTCCGTTCGGCTCCTGGTTCCCGCCTCGGGGCCTGCGAAACCGGAGCTTTCCCAGGTGACGGAGGAGTTTCGGCGGATCGATGGCGCCGGAGGCGACGAAGGCCATGCGCGCGGGGACGAAGAGCTTCTCGAATCTGGAGACGAGAGCGGGTGAATCGAGGGCCTTGACGCTCTCTTCCGTGCCCAGGATCGGCTCGGAGAGGGGGTGTCCATTCCACACGTTCTTGGCGAAGGCCTCGTTGAGGAGGTCCTCGGGGATGTCTCGCGCCTCGGCCATCTCCTCGAGGATGACGCCGCGCTCCATCTCGATGTCCTCTTGCGAGAAGACCGGAGCCTTCACGAGGTCGAAGAGGAGGTCGACGGCCGCGTCGAAGCTCTCGACCGTCGACCGGGCGTGGAAGGCCACCGTCTCCTTGGCCGTGTAGGCATCGCAATCACCGCCGAGCCTGTCGATGGCTCGGGCGATCTCCAGACCCGTTCGCCTGGCCGAGCGCCGGAACAGGAGGTGTTCGAGAAAGTGAGTGGAGCCGCGCTCGGTGGCTGCCTCGGAGACCGACCCCGCGCTGACGTAAAAGCCCAGGGCCACGCTCCTGACGTCTCGCATCGGGTCGAGCCAGGCCGTCAGCCCGTTGTCGAGGCGCTCCGTGATCACCGCGAGATCTTACTTCGTCACTTCCCGGGACCCATCCCGGGGATCTCGGAGCCGCCGGGGCCGCCGCCTCTGGGGCCCCCGCCTCCTCCAGGCGCCCCACCCGGACCGGTTCCTCCCCCCGGCACGACCGCCTGGCCCGTGCGGCGATCCACGAAGAGGGATTGCTCGGTGAAGACCCACTCGCTGTAGGTGTCGCGGCCCTGAAACTGCCTGAACGACTTCTTCGAGGACTTCGAGTGGATCCCGGCGACCGGCAGGACGTCCTGGGGATTCCCCCTGGCTCCCCCGCCGAAGGGCGACGGGGTCGGGGTGGGAAGCGGTTTCGGCCCTGGGTCGTTCCCCGGGGGCTTGGTCTTGTCACCGGGCCCGCGTCCCGGGAGAGTGATCTGGACGGTGCCTCCAGGACCCACGATCCCCCAGTCCATCGAGTTGGTGATCGGGTCCTTCCAGAGCTTGCGGATGGTCCGGGGGCGGGTTTCGAACATCTCCTTGAGGGAATTCGGGTAGCGTCCGTAGCGCTTCCTGTAGAGCCGGATTCCTTCGGCGTACTGCAAGCCGCGGAAGATGAGCTCTTCTTCCCGCTCACGCTGAACCTGCGTCGAGGCGATGGGGAGAGCGGCCGCCATGAGGATGGCCATGACCGTCATCCCGACCAGGAGGGCCACGAGCGTGTAGCCCCGGACGGCGCGGGAAGCCCGCTTCCACCGCCCCCTGGCTCGCCGATAGAGAGACATGGGCGTCACCAGGTGTCGTAGGTCGTTCCGTCCAGGGCGGTGTCCTTCGAGCCCGAACGAACGTCGATGATGCCGGGGGGCTGGTCCGAAGACGTCTCGCTCGCGTCGGCTTCCTCGAAGACGAGCTCCCAGGTTTCCGCCGAGCCCGTGATCGGGTCGATCGGAATCTTCCTGATGTATTTCTCGGTCACGAGGGTCTCGAGGCTTTCGGGGTAGCGCCCCTTGTCCGCGAAGTACTGGTCGATCATCGAGCGGAAGGTGAAGAGGTTCTCCTTGAGGGCGGCCTCCTTGGCCTTCATCGGAGTCCTCAGGAGCTGGGGAATTGCAATCCCGGCCAGGATCCCGATGACGGCCATGACCACGAGGAGCTCGAGCAGCGTGTAGCCGCGGCGGGCAAGGGAGCGGGGCGCCCGTGGTGCCGCGGTCCCCTCCGCGAGGGCTCCCTCGGCGAGGGCTCCCTCGGCGAGGGCTCCCTCGGCGAGGGCTTTCGCGGGGACGTCTTGGCCCCAGGGCGGCGAAAGGACCTCGTCTCGTCTCCCGGAGCGGCCGGGGATCGGCAAGACGGAGAAGCGGGAATCGGATCGTTTCCAGTTCATCTCACCAGTCCCTGTATTTGGATTTGTCCAGAGCGGTTCCGTCCGAGAGCGAGTAGACGTCATAGACATTCTGCCGGCCCCAGCTCGTCGAGTCCGGCTCGTCCTGATAGCTTCTGAGGCCCCATTCCGCTTCCCCCGTCATCGGGTCTTTCGGGATGCGGCGCAAGAACCGCTTCTTCTTCTTGACCTGCCCGACCAGCTCGACGCCCTCCACAAGGACATCGAGCTCCTTCGGATACCCCTCGGTTCCGAGGTCGATCGGGATGAGCCCCTGATCCGACAGCCTCTTGTAGTCGTCGATGGCGTTGCGGAGCGTCCGGAGGGCCTCCTTCAGCTCGGCTTCCTGCTGCCGTCTGATCGAGAACTTGGCGATCGGGACGATCATGGCGGAAAGCACCAGGATGACGACCATCACGACGACGAGCTCGACCATGGAGTACCCGCGCGACCCTGCGGGAGACTTCCTCCCCCCGGGGCGCGCGCTTCGGGCTTCGTTCCCGCTCCTGGCCATCGTCAGTCTCATGGTCGTCGTCTTCCTGGGCCAATCCGTCAACTCGGGCCGAGGACCTTCACGAGAATCGCCTCGGTCTGGGGCCTGATCCCGCTGCTCTTACCGGTCGCCACGCCCGCCGACACGCGGAAGAGCGAGACACCTGGCGAGCGTCCGCGCAGGGCGAGGCGGGCGAGCGCTCCCTCGGGAAGCCCCACGACTCCCTCGGAACGGATGAACTGGAGGGTGGCCCGTCCCTCGACCCTCTCCGCGGACATGCGGAGCGTCGATGCGAGTTCACCCGATGACCAGTCTCCGGGCGCGATGCCCGTCACCTCGACGGTGGCGGGATCCCACTCGAGTGTGATTTCCATGGAGTGGACGCCGGCGAGTCCGCCTGTGCCGAGCAGGGTCAGCTCACCCAGAGCGCCAGAAACGATCTCGGGTGTCGCGGTTTCGAAGCCCAGGCGGGGACCGGCGGGTGCGACCGGAGCCGGGACAGCCGGGGCAGGCGCCGCCGCCGCGGACTCGGCCACAGGTCCCGAATCGGCGGGAACGGCCTCGCCTTCGACCGCGGCGTCGCTTTTCTGCATCTGCGGCGAGGACGGGTTCCCGGCCGTTCCGCCCGGATTCGTGGGCGAGGTCGAGGGGGTCGGCCGCTTGAAGGGGTCATTCGGGGCCCCACCCGGGATGGCACCCGGGAACGTCGAGGAGGGCGTCCGGCCCATGGGGCGTGGAGCGCCGCCGCCCGCGGCTCCGCCAGACGGATCGATCCCCTTGACGGGCGCGTCCTGAGGATCGAATGGCGAGCCCGGGGCACTGGGCGACTCGAGCCGCGTCGAGCTGCCGGCGAAGCTGACGTTGTTCTCGGTCCCGACCCAGATCGGGACGAGGTCCTCTTCCGTGATCTGCGGCGAACGCGCGATCCGGGGCGTGAGGGTCAGCATCAGGTCGGTCCTCTTGCTGTCGTCCTTGAAGCCGGTGAAGAGCGCCCCGATGATCGGGAGGTCTCCCAGGAAGGGGATCGTCTTCTTCGTCTTGGCGACGTCGGACCGGATGAGGCCGGCCAGGATGTTGGTTTCGCCATCCTTGAGGCGGATCGTGGAGGTGATCGTCCGGGTGCCGATGATGGGTTGCGACTGTCCGTTCGGCCCCAGAACTTCTCCGTTGAGGTTCGACACCTCGACGGTGAGCTTGAGTGTGACTTCCTTGTTGTGGTGGACGCGGGGCTCCATGTCGATCTTGATGCCGACATCCTGGTACTGGTAGGAGGTGATGGGCACGACGCCGGTCTGTCCGATCGCGGTCTGCGTGTTCATGGTCGTGACCGGGATCGGCACCCGGTCACCGATGACGAGCTGGGCCTTTTCCCCCTCGGCGATCCGCAGGGAGGGCTTGGCCAGCACCTCGGCGTCGGTGTTGTCCTTCACGAAGTTGAAGGTGATCGTCGGAATAGAGAACGAGAGGTCCGAGATGCTGAGCTTCGAGAGCTGGTCCCACGGCAGCGAGGTCACCGGCTTGCCGTCCGAGCCGACGACGCCGGCCGACACCGAGTAGGCGCTCAGCGTCGTCCCGAGCTGGACGACCTTCGAGGTGTTCAGCTGGACGAGCTCGACGTCGATGATGACCTCCGCCTTGGCCTTGTCGTTGACCTCGATGATCTTCTCGGCAACGGCGACCTTGTCGGCGGTGTCCCGGATGACGATGGCGTTGAGCTGCGGGATGACGCCGAGGCGGCGGAGATCCAGGATCGACCGGATCATGTTCGAGACGTCCTTGACGTCCCCGTTGGAGAGGAAGAAGGTGCGGATCACGAGATCCTCGTACTCGCGCCGGTTCTGGTTGTTGTCCTGCGCGAGAAGGATGGTTTTCTCGTCGATGACCTTGTAGAAGTGGCCCGCCTGGCGCATCAGGACTTCCAGCCCCTTCTGGAACGTCACGCCGCGCAGGTCGATTGCGTACTTGTCGTCCTTCAGCTGCGGGTCGTAGATGATGTTGATCCCGGCCGCCGAGGCCAGGACCCCGTAGATCCGCTTGATGTTCGTATCCTGCGGGAAGACGAGGTCGATCGGCTTGTCCGACGCCGGGTTGAGCATCGGCGGAGTCGCCTTGGCCCCCTTCGCCTTGGCCTTTGCCTTCTCGATCGGAGTCCCCTTCTCGAGCTCGGCCCTGCGGGCGGCGAGGGCCTGCTTTGTCAGGTCGAGCTCTTGACGGGTCGCGTCGATCGAGCCGTCCAGGGCCACCGACTGTTCGAACTCGATGAGAGCCAGGTCCAGCTGCCCCGACAGGCGGTAGAGCTTGCCCTTCTCGAAGTGGGCGAGGGCGGCCGACTGCCGGGCCCGCGTCAGGGACAGCTTGTACCGCGTGTTGTCCGGATCCTCCTGAACGGCCTTCTCGTACGAGAGCACGGCGAGGTCCCAGTGCTTCCGGCCTTCGGATTGCTGGCCCTCCCGATAGGAGCGGCTGGCGGCGCATCCCGTCGCGGCGAGAGCCACGAGGACGAGGGAGAGGAGCCTCTCCGCCAGATGCCGTTGCCGTTTCGAGAGACGTGTCGGGTTCTTCGTCATGGGTGGGCCCTTCAGCGGCGGGAGTCCGGCCCCGGAATGGGGAGCCGGCGTGTGATGTCCGGGGGAAGGTCCTTGAAAGCGATGTCCACCGATTCGCGGTTGACCTTCTTCACGATGAAGCGGCCTCCGACCGTGTCCCCCTCGCGGGCCGCGAATGTCTTGCCGGCCTCCTCGAAGGCCACGATGGGCTTGTCTTTCGGACCGAACAGGCCGATCACGGTGTAGGGGATCGAGGGAGGAACGATAGGAGTCGGAGCCGGCGTCGGCGGCAGGGGCATGGGGTACCGGTGGTAGGACTCGAGGGGGATCGGGGTCGGAGGCGGCTTGGGCGTCGGCGGCACGGGAGTCGGCTTGTAATAGAAACGAAAGACGTCGCGGCCGACCTTCTCCTCGAAATCACCCCGCGTGATCCTGAGGTCGAATTCCGGGGGCTCGTCCGGCAGGGCGGGCCCCGCCACCCGTTCGGGACGCTTCTTCTTCTCGCCCACGGCGGCTTCTCGCTGGACGGCCGGACCACTCGACGCGGGCTCGGAAACCCAGCGCCTGAGAACGAAGACGGCCAGGACGAGCACGGCCGCGAGAGTCACGAGACGGCGGCCCTGCATCATCGCGCGCCTCCCGGGCCAGGGGGGGCAGTGGCCGGACTCTTCGCCGCTGCCTGCCTGAGGGCCGGCGGCTTGGCTGCCGGACGGACTCGTCTCGGACCTCTGGCCTCCTCGCCCCTGAAGAAGTGCGTCACGGCGAAGGCAACGCTCAGGATGTCCGGCTGATCCGCGTTGAGGGAGACGCCGATGTTCTCGACGACCAGGAAGCGGGGGCTCGTCTCGAGGATGTAGAGGAGCTTCTTCACGTCCTGGTACCGCCCCTGGACGTTGAAGCTCATCAGGATTTGCTCCGCCCCGGGGACGCTGGCCTCGCTGTAGCTGATGGTTCCCGGCTTCAAGCCCGCCTGGGACGTCATCTTGTAGAGGTCCTCGATGAGAGGGGCCAGCCGCTCACGTCGCGTGCCGAGCGTCTCGTTGAAAAAGAGGTCCAGCTCCGACGAGAGATTGCTGAGCTTCTTCTCGCGGACCCGGATCCTCTCGAGAGCCCGCGCCGTCTCGTCCCGCTTCATCTCGAGCTCGGACTTCGACCTCTGCAACGCCGCGAGCCGGTCGTCGTAGAAGACGCGGTAGACGAGCAGGATGGCTCCGTTCACGACGATGAGGAGGACGAGTGTCAAGAGGAGACCGAGGCGGTTGCGCCAGGGTGAGGAGAAGTTCGTCATGGAGCCTTCCCCGCGTCGCGGTACGTGACCGAGAGATTCATCTCCGTCCCTTCGGGCTTGCCATCCCGGGCCGAGACCTCGGTGAAAGGCACGGGACGGTCGAAGTAGGGGGAGTCGTAGAAAGCCCGGATCACTTTCGGCAGGAGCTCGGGTTGCTTTCCGATCAGGACGAGCGTGACGCGCATGTCCGAGAGGGAGTCCTCGCCCCCTTTTCGCTCGCCCGCCTGTTCACGGGCCAGGGCAATGGCGCTCACCCTCACGTCCTCGGGCAGCGTGGTCTCCAGACGCGACAGGAAGCGGGTCCAGGAGAATGTCCGGCGCCGGGCAATCGAGCGGGCTTCCTCGGAGCTCGCGACGATCTCGGCGAAGTCGTGTTTTTGAAGCGCCCGGTCAGCGGCATCGCGCTGGGCCTCCAGGGTCGCGATCTCGCGCCTCACCTGGGCGATGGCCTCGCGGGTCTTCTGTGAACCGGACAGGTACTCCTCGACGGTCTGGAAGCTGATCACCGTCAGTCCGATCGTCGCGATCCCCAGGATCGCGGCGATGATGTTGACGGGACGGGTGTTGACGAAGGGCCTTCGAGCGAGGTTCAGCCTGTGCGACACGGGCGTCCTCCCTCAGGCCTCGGAGGCCATCGCCCCGAGCGCGACCAGAAGTGCCGGGTCCTCGACCCCGGCGACTCCGGCGAGCGTGGCATCGGTCACGGCAGCCCCCGAGACGACGGGCGTCGCCGGAAAGAGGGCCGCCTTGGTGATGGGCTGCGGATCCCGGCCCCCTTGCTCCGCCCGGAAAGCCCTGAATCTCGAGATGATGGGAGACCCGAGCGGGCCGGCGGCGCACGGCTCGGCGACGTCGAGCGGCTGTTCCAGGACCTCCTCCTTGTCCCCCTGCGCGACGAACGAGGCCGCGAGCCGGATCTCTTGCAGCGCTTCGTCCGGGTCGGAGGTGGCCTTCGTCCTCAAGAAGCGGAGGCGGCCCTCACGGAAGAAGACCGTCGTCGCGGCGTCTCCGTCGGCCCAGAGGACGAACCCCCGGCCCTGCGGGAGGGCGCGCTTGCCGAGATACGACACCGCGACGGCGGCCGACTCCAGCGCCCCGACGCGAATTCCGGCTTTCTGGAAGGAGTCCTCGAGCGAGGCCGCCGTTTCCTCCAGGGTCGCCATTGCCAGAACGCGGGTTCCGCCTTCGCTGCCGGGTCCCGCCGTCTGCCACGCGATCCGGAGCGGCGGCGGCGTGTCCCCGAACATCTTCGCGAACTTCCACCTCAGGATCTCGTTGACCTCTTTCGGGTTCTTTTCCGGCGCATCCACATCGACGCTGATGACCCTCACGAAGTCATCCGGAATGCAGAGCGAGGTCGCGGTGATCTTCGCCCCGATATCCTGGGCCAGGCGCGACACCACGCCATCCATCTCCTTGCCGGCGACCGGAATCCCCCGCGGCCCCGGCTTGAGGGCCCCCTCGGGCAGGGGGCGCGACACCATGAAGACCGGAGCCTTGTCCGTCTCTTTCGCTCCCTTCTTCCCCGGACGCTGCCCCACGTAGACGAGCCGGTTCCGGGTCAAGACGAAGGCGTGGGACGGGCGCACCATCCGGAAGAGCCGGGACGGCAAGAACCGTCTGAGGAGGTCAGTCGACAAAAGTCACCTTGTTGATCTCGCGCAGCGTCGTTTCCCCCAGGAGGACTTTTCTGACCGCGGATTCTCTCAGGAAACTCATCCCTTCTTCCTTGGCCGCCTTCTTGATCTCCGCAACGGGCCGCTTTTCCAGGATCAAGGCGCGGATCCGGTCCGAGAGATCCAGGAGCTCGGTGATCGCCATCCGGCCGTAGAAGCCCGTGCCGTTGCACTCGATGCAGCCCCGCCCTTCGTAGAACGTCGCGCCCTTCACCTTCTCCTTCGGCAAGCAGGAGTCCTCGAGGAGCTGCGGCGGCGGGACGAACTCCACCTTGCAGTGCTTGCAGATCTTCCTGACGAGCCTCTGGGCGAGGATGCAGTTGAGGGCCGAGACGAAGTTGTAGAGCTCGACCTTCATGTTGAGGAACCGGCCGAGCACGTCGATGACGTTGTTGGCGTGGACCGTCGTGAAGACGAGGTGGCCGGTGAGGGCCGCCTGAACGGCGATCTGGGCCGTCTCTTCGTCTCGAATCTCGCCGACCATGACCTTGTCGGGGTCGTGACGCAGGATGGAGCGGAGGCCCCGCGCGAAGGTCAGGCCCTTTTTCTCGTTGACGGGGATCTGAGTGATCCCGCGGAGCTGGTACTCGACCGGATCCTCGATCGTGATGATCTTGTCCTCGACCGACTGGATCTCGGACAGACAGGCGTAGAGCGAGGTCGTCTTGCCCGACCCGGTGGGCCCGGTGACGAGGACCATCCCGTACGGTTCGCGGATCGCCTTGCGCAGCCTTCTGAGCGTCTCGGGGTCCATCCCGAGGACATCGAGCCTGAGGTTGCGGAATTCCGAGTTGGCCGACTCCTTGTCGAGGATACGGATGACCGAGTCCTCGCCGTGAACGGTGGGCATGATCGAGACGCGGAAGTCGATCGTGCGGCCCTTGACGCGGATCTTGAATCGTCCGTCCTGCGGGATCCGCTTCTCGGCGATGTCGAGCTCGGACATGACCTTGATGCGCGAGATGATGGTCTGGTGGTGCTTCTTGTCGATCGGCTCCATTGCCGGCGTCAGAACACCGTCGACGCGGTACTTGACCATGACGACTTGGTCCTGCGTCTCGATGTGGATGTCCGACGCGCGGCGGGCGATGGCGTTGAAGACGATCGAGTCGACGAGCTTGATGATCGGGCTCGCGTCCGCCGCGATCCGGTCAATGGACAGGACTTCCTGCCCCTCCTCGTCCTCCTTCACCAGCTGGAACTTGAATTCCTCGGTGGCCTGGTCGAGAACCCTCTGGCTCGACTCGGACTTCTGGAGGATCTCTTGCAGGGCCGCCCTCGAGCCGACCTTGACCCGGAGCTTCCTCTTCAGGAGCCCCTCGAGCTCGTCTCTTTTCACGACGTCCGTCGGGTCCGTCATGATGATGTGGAGCGTTCCGTTGTCCTCTCGTTCGGGCAGGAACTCGTAGCGCAGCATCCACTCGAGCGGCGTGTTCTTGAACAGCTCGGCATCGACCCGGAACGTCCAGAGATCGATGTAGGGCATCCCGAGCCTCTGGGCGAGCGCCTTGGCGCGGCTCTCTTCCGAGGCTGCATCCAGGACCTTCGGGAGCAGCGGCGACTCCACGATCCCGGGGTTCGTGTCCCTGTCCTTTGTCGGTGTGGGCGTAGGCTTCATCCTGGCTTCTTCAGGCTTTGATCTGGTTGAGGATGGTGAACATCGGCAGGTATACGGAAAGCAGGATGGTGGCGATGACGCC
This sequence comes from Thermoanaerobaculia bacterium, assembly GCA_022071945.1. Lineage (GTDB taxonomy): Bacteria > Acidobacteriota > Thermoanaerobaculia > UBA5066 > UBA5066 > JAJVIN01. The sequence goes on from JAJVIN010000005.1 coordinate 180,790, forward strand.
GCCCATGATGATCAGGATCAGGGGTTCTATCAGATTGACCAGCCGCTGCAGAGCCGTTTCGATCGCCTCGTCATAGAACTCGGAGACGTTCAGCAGCATCTCTTCCAGGGCTCCGGTCGCCTCGCCCACCTTCACCATCTCGACCGTCAGAGACGAGAAGAGCTTCGTCTCTTCCAGGCTCTTCCACATCTCCGCGCCCTCTCTAACCTTCGGCGCCACGGTGTCGACCGCCCCGGCGATCTTCCTGTTGGAAATCGAGCCCGAGCAGATTTCCAGGGCCGTCACCAGGGGTGTCCCGGCTCCCACGAGCGTCCCGAGAGACCGGCTGAACTGAGAGAGGGCGAACTGGTGCAGGATGTTGCCAACGAGCGGGATCTTCAGGAGCAGACCATCCCAAGTCTTGCTCCCCTCGTCGGTGTCGAGCCACTGCCGAAAGAGGTAGATCCCCACGGTCAGCGCCAGGACACCCTCGAGAAAGAAGGTCTTCGTGTAGTGCGAGGCCCCGACGACGACGCGCGTCAGGGCGGGCAGCTCGCCCCCGAAGCCGGCGTAGAACTCGATGAACTTCGGGATGACGAACGTCATCAAGACGGTGATCAGCCCGATCGAGAGCGCGATCAGAACCGACGGGTAGACGAGAGCGCTGATCACCTTCCGCTGAACGGTTCCGAGGATCTTCTGGTAGGAGAGATAACGCCGGATGACCTTCTCGATCTCCCCCGATCTCTCGCCCGCCTTCAGCGAGGTGGCGTAGAGCTTCGGGAACGCGTCGCCGTGGGCCAGAAACGCGTCCGAAAGGGCCACTCCCGAGGTGATCTGGTCGCGGATCGCGAGGAGGATCGCCTTGAATCTCGGGTTCTTCTGCCTCTCGAGCAGCGTCTCGAAGCTGGCGACGATGGGGAGGCCGGCCTTCAGGAGCGCGACCAGCTCCTGATTGAAGACGAGAAACTCGTCGAGCTTGACCGGCTTTCCCGAGCTCTTCTTGGCGAGAGCGGCTCCGAGGGAAAGCCCGACAACCCCCGCCTTCGCCGGCTTGATCGAGAAGATCATGCCGCCTTGCCTGGCCAGTTCCTGCCGTGCCGCCTCGATGTCAGAGGCCTCCAGCGTCCTGACGGCGACACTGCCGTCCGGCGCTCCCACACGACAAACGAAGCTGGGCATTACCGCTCCCCCCCGAATCCCGGCCCTGGTCCCGCCCCGGGCGCAGGTGTAGAGAATACGAGGAAAAGGGCCGCCTGGGCGGCCTCATCCTTTCCGACCCCCAGAACATAGGGCTGCCCGGAAGGCATGTTGATCGAGCTCTTCAGGATCTGTTCCCGCTTCTCGGTCCCGTCTTTCTTCCGGACGGCCGAGAGCGAGAGATCCCGGAGCTTGACGAGGTTGTCCCCCGCGGTGGTCTCGAGGGTGAAATCGAGCTGATAGCCGCCCTGGAGCACGCAGGAGACTCCGCTCCCCTCCAGGCCCCGGACGACCACCGAGTCGACCGGGCTGAACTCCTGGAAGTTGAAGAGCTTCCGGAGCCTGTCGGCCACGGTCTTCACATCGTCGGGGAGAGGTTTCTTCTCCCCTGCCCGGACAGGCGTCGCCGTCGCTCTGAGGAGCGTGATGGCGAGGATCCGGCCCCGGGGAGGGATGTCCCAGCGCGTGAGAAGCCGGCTGATCCTGTCGATGGCCTCCGGCTGGTCTTGGACGGTGACCGAGTTCGTCTTCGGCTGGATCAAGACCGTCCCTTCCCCGGTCAGAAGCGGACGCACGGCCGTGGCGGCGTCCTCGGCCTTCCGGAATTTCAACGAGTAGACCCGAACCACGGACGGAGTTCCCGGGCCTGGCTGGGCGGCGAGCGCGAGGGGAACCAAGAGTTCGAGACCAGCGATGGCGAAGAGCACCATCCTGGCCAGCCTCCTCCTGCAACGCCCGAAGTCAGAGATCCACATTCCGGTTCACCACGAAAACCACGACTGGCTCGCCCGGAGAGGCGGGAGAGAACTGGTAGACCTGCGCTGAAGGATCCGAGATGTTCTCGATCCACGGAGCCGCCGTCTCCACCGCCCCGGCCCGCAAGGTCTCGCCGGCCGGTGCCGGCGCGGCCGCCGCCGGCGTTCCCGGGCCCGCGCTCGCCGAAGTGGCCGGGCCTCCAGGAACCCCCACCTTCCCATCCCGGGTGAGAAACCACGTCCCCACGGCGGCCACCATCATCACGGAGGCGGCCAGCTTCATCCACGGGTGCCCCGCGGGCGGCTCGATCCGGCGCCGGAACGACTCGACGCTGACGACGGAGGCCACCGCGTTTCTGATCGAGGCGATGTCTTCGGCATCCTGACCGCTCGAGTAGGCGCTCGCGGACGGGTCGTTGGCGGCGGAGAGAGGAGCGAGAAGGAGGAGCGGGTCGGCCTCGAGGGCCTTTCGGCCGCAGGGTCCGCAGGCGTCGAGATGCCTCTTGAGCCAGCGGTTTTCCAGGGCCGAGATCTCGTCGGATTCCCGTTTCCGGAGAAGCCCGGTCACCTTTCCGCTTTCCGTGCAATCGATCATGACTTGTCACTCCCGCACGCCGGCGCGTACTCGGGGAAGCGCCGCCGGATCTCCTCCCGGAGGGCCTGGCGGGCCTGAAAGAGGTGGTTTCGAACCGTGGACTCCCGGCAGTCGAGAATCGCGGCGATCTCGCTCGTCTCCTTTTCCTCGAACTCCCGCAGAACGAAGACGAGACGTTGTTTCTCCGAGAGCGCGGCCGAGCAGGTATCAAAGATCCGCCGCGCCTCCGCGCTGGCTAGGGCGGAGGGCCCCTCGGGCTCGGTCCTTCCGGCGGCCCCGCCCGCGAGACGGAGGTTCTCCTGGCCGGTTCGCTCCCGGCTCTGGCGTGCCCGGATCGCGTCGATCGCGAGATTCGAGGCGATCCGGTAGAGCCAGGTCGAAAACGCCCAGGCCGGATCGTACTTGTGGAGGTTCTCCCAGACCCTCACGAAGGTGAGCTGCGCCACGTCGCGCGCATCTTCCGGATCGCCCAGCATCCGTCTGAGAAAGGCCAGGACACCCGGCGAGCGGGAATCGACGAGGTCCGCGAAGGCGTCGCGGTCCCCCGAGCGAGCCCGCCTGATCAAGACCTGCTCGTCGGCAAAAGACCGGACGGGGGCGGACCGGTTCATCCCCGCCCCTCCGCGGGTCCCTCGAGAAAGGCCAGGCCGCAGGGTGGAAAGCTGCACGACACCCTTTTTACGGGGCCGGGGCCGCGGGCGTCTAGCGCCGGGGCGGGCTCCCGCCTCGTTTCTATAATGCCGCCTCGTGTCCGGTCCCCTTGGCCCGGACAGGAACGCGCCGTGCCGCCAAAAACCCCTCCGGACTCCGGTCCCGAAAACGTGCGGATCCCCGCTCTTTTGGCAGAACGCCTCTGGCCCCGCGCCGAGAGGCTCGCGCCAGGCATCTGGATCCATGGGGTCTCGGTCGGAGAGGCGGAACTGGCGTCCACGTTCGGGAGAATACTGAAACAAAAGCGCCCGGAAGTGAGCATCACCCTCACCGCCTCCACCCCGGCCGGTGTCTCGCTCTTGAGGCGGAAGTTCCCCCCCGCCCCGGAGAATCCGGGGGTCAGGGCCTTCCCGCTCGACTTGCCGTTCTCTGTCAGACGCGCGTTTGACGCCCTCTCGCCGCGGCTCCTCGTCCTGATGGAAACGGAGCTGTGGCCGGGTGCTCTGAACGAGGCCCGGCGCCGGAAGGTCCCGGTCGAGATCGTCAACGCCCGTCTCTCGGAACGCTCTCTCAACCGGCTCTTGAAGGCCCGCATTCTCTTCGGCGGTCCTCTTCGCGCCCTCTCCCACGTCGCGGCCCGAACCCCCCTCGACGCCGAGCGCTTCCTCGGGCTCGGACTGCCCAGCTCACGCGTCACCGTCTGCGGGGATCTGAAATACGACCGGGTCCTGCCGGACTCCTCGGCCCTCGCCATCGACCTTCGAGAGCTGGCCCAGGACCGTCCGATCCTCTCGGCAGGCTCCCTGGCCCCCGAGGAGATTCCGGCCGTTCTGGATCTCTTCCAGAGACTGCGGAGCCGCCCCTCGACATCCAGTCTTCTCCTCCTGCTCGCTCCTCGCAGGCCGGAGTCCTTCGAGGAAGCCGCGCGCGAGCTCGGCCGCAGGGGGCTCGGCTTCTTGAAACGAAGCGAGTGGCGAGGCGGAGCCGCATCTGGCGCCCCCGGGCGCGGGGCCCCCGACTCCGGGGCCCCCGCGTTCGGGGCTCCCGCGTTCGGGGCCCCCGCGTTCGGGGCTCCCGCGTTCGGGGCTCCCGCCGCCGTCCTCCTCGACACGATCGGCGAGCTCGCGGCGTCGTACGCGGCGGCCTCTGTCGCGATCCTCGGGGGAACCTTCGCGCCGAAGGGCGGACACAACATCCTCGAACCCCTCCACTACGGCCTGCCCGTCGTGGTCGGCCCCTCGATCACGAACATCCGGCAGACGGTGAAGGACGCCGAGGGCGCCGTCTATCCCGCCGCCGATTTCATCGAAGCCACATCCGTCGTGGAATCCCTTCTCCTCGATGCCGCCGAGCGAGAGCGCGCGAGAGAGAAAGCGCGAGACCTATTCAGGAGAAACCGCGGCGCCGGCGAGAGGGCCGCGACGATCGCTCTCGAACTTCTGGATCGCCCGGCATGAAGAGAGATGCGATCGGATCCCTTCTGCTCGAGCCCCCCGCGGCTCTGTTCGGCGCCTTGAGCCGCCTCCGTCTCGCCCTCTACCAGAAGGGCCTCTTGAAAGTGGAGAAGGCTCCGCTCCCCACGATATCGGTCGGGAATCTCGCGGCGGGAGGAACCGGAAAGACGCCCTTCGTCAGATGGCTCGCATCCGAGCTCCTGCGGAAGGGCCGGCGTCCCTGCATCCTCACCCGCGGCTACGGGCGCGAGAGCACCGGCACGGTCGTCGTTTCCGACGGCAAGGGCGAGAGGGCGGCGGTCCGGGACTCTGGCGACGAGGCCCAACTGCTGGCACGGGCCCTGCCCAAGGTCCCGATCGTCGCGGATGCCAACCGGATTCGGGGCGCGGCCAAGGCCGCGGAGCTCTCGCTCCCGGCCGACCTGTTCCTGCTCGACGACGGGTTTTCGCACGTCCGGATCTCCCGCGAGGTCGACATCGTGCTCGTCGACGCGACGTTTCCGGACGCGGGCGGAGCCTTCCTGCCCGCCGGTCTCCTCCGGGAGCCTCTCGCGTCTCTCTCGCGCGCGGACCTGATCGTGATCACCCGGACCGACCAGGCCAACCCCGATAGAGCCCGGGCCCTTTGCGAGGAGCACGCGAGAGGGATCCCCATCTTCCACGCGACGACCGAGGTTCTCGGAATCAGCGATCGCTCGGGCCTCGACGTGGATCCCGTGAACCTCCATCCCGGGACCCTCGTCGCGGTCTCGGGAGTCGCACGCCCCGAGGCGTTCCAGAAGACTCTGCGCGATCTCGGGATCCAGCCGGCGGAGTGGCTCGAGTTCCCCGACCACGCGAAGTACACCCCCTTCCGGATCGGCCGGATCCAGAAGGCCCTCGAGGACTCCGGAGCCACGGCCCTCGTGACGACCGAGAAGGACGCGGTGAAGCTCGAGGTCGCGCTCTCGGTCCCGATCTTCTCCATCGGAATCCAGATGCCCGTCGTCGAACAGAACTTCACCGCCGAGGTTCTCGCAAGGCTCTCGCGGCAGGTCTCCTGAAGATGTCGAAGAACCGTTCGCACGCCCGCAACCTCGCCGAATACGGAATCGTGGCGCTTTTTCTGTCCCTGTTCCGCTTCATCCCGCGGGCCGTGGCCGTGGGATTGGGAGAACGTCTCGGCCTTCTCTTCCGGCTTCTTTCGCGAAGGAGACGAACGCTCGCCGAAACGAACATCGCTCGAGCGATGCCGGGCCTCGCCCAAAACGAGGTGGCGGCCCTGGCGAGAAAGACGTTCCGGCACTTCGGGGGCCTGGCGGCCGAGCTTCTGTGGTCGGCGAAGAGGGAGACGAGGGCCATAAGCGAGATCGTCGCCATCGAGGGCTTCGAGCACGCCGAGGCGGCGAGGGACGCGGGGCGGGGATTCTTCTTCATGACCGCCCACATCGGGAACTGGGAGTTCGGGGCGATCGCCACCGGCGCCCGCGGGCTGCCCCTGTCGGTGATCACGAGACCTCTGGACAACCCGCTCCTCGAAGACAGGTTCAAGAGATTCCGCGAGCAGTCCGGGAACCGGGTCGTCTCCAAGCGCGAGGCGGCCCGGGAGATCCTGCGGACGTTGAAGACCGGCGGCGCCATCGGAATCCTGCCGGACCAGCACGCCAAGCCGCCCGATGCGGTGACCGTCCCCTTTTTCGGCCGGCCCGCCGCGACCCTGACCGCGATCGTCCGTTTCGCGGAGCGGACCGGAGCCCTCATCGTCCCCGCGGCGGCCTACAGGACCCCCGAGGGAACCTACCGTCTCGTTTTCGGTCCCCCGGTGTCGATGGAAGGACCGGGGACCGTGGAAGACAAGACGGCCCGGATGAACTCCATTCTCGAGGGCCTCATCAAGCGGGCGCCCGAGCAGTGGATGTGGCTCCACAACCGGTGGCGCGAGGACTGACGCTACGGCCCCAGTTCGACGTTCCAGTAGGCGACGTCGAGGAAATTCCGCCATTCCGGATGGATCCGGTGCGGAGACAGGAGCCCGAGGGGGCTCGGCTTGGGCTTCGCGGGAACCCTCCTCATCCGCATCCCGGCCTCCTCGGGGGTCCGGCATCCCTTCTTGACGTTGCAGGTCAGGCAAGCACAGACGATGTTCTCCCAGCTCGAGACACCGCCGCGAGCCAGGGGGATCACGTGGTCGAGCGAGAGCTCGGACGTCGGGAAGCGCTTGCCACAGTACTGGCACCGGTTGCCGTCGCGAACGTAGATGTTGTGCCGGGAGAACTTGACTTCGTTTCGAGGAAGCCTCTCGCAGGAGAGCAGCTGGATCACCCTCGGGACCTTCAGCACCATCGAGGGGGTGTGGATGAGGTCATCGTCGGGCTGCACGGGAATGTCGCACCACTCCTCGAATGCGTACGTGGTGTAATCCGGCAGGACCGCGCGCACGTGTCCCTTGCAGAAGAGGGTGAAACACCTCTTCACATCGGTCAGCGCCAGGGCCACAAACCCCTTGTTCAGAACCAGAACCGGAGATTCCAGCATCACGCCTCAAGGATAGCGGAACGGAGATGAGAATTCTGTTGATCCGGCTTTCATCCTTCGGGGACATGGTGTTCACGCTTCCCCTTGCGCGGGCTCTTTTCGCCTGGCAGGGGAGCGCCGAGATCGGCTGGGTGACGGAAAGGCCCTTCGCCGGCCTTCTGGAAGGGGCGCCCTTCATTCAGCGGATCTTCTTCGCCTCGACCCGGGCCTGGCGGAAAGCTCCGCTTTCAGCCGCGACCCGCCGGGAGATTGGAGCTCTCGGACGCGAGGTCAAGGCTTTCGATCCAGACTTGGTCGTCGACGCCCACGGGCTCCTGAAGGCCTCCTGGATCTCTCTCCTCGCCCCCCGGGCCCGGAAGGTGGGGTTTGGTCCGGGATCGGCTGGCGAACGTCTGGCGTCCTTCTTTTCCAGGGAGAGAGTCGAGACGCCCGGCAAGCCGCACCTGATCGACCGGGCCCTCGCCCTGGCCGAGTACCTCAGCGGGAGGACCGGCTGGGACCGCACGCCCGACATCCGCCATCTCGCCGGGCGCGAGGACGCCCGGGTGGACTCCTGGCTTGCCGAGAGAGCGGGGCGTCCCTTCGCTCTCTTCATCCCGTTCTCGTCGGTGCGGGAGAAGGAGTGGAGTCAAGAAAGCCAGGCCGAGGTGGCGGCCTCGCTCCTGACCCGCGACGGGATCGAGAGCTTCGTGAAGTGGGGACCCGCGGAGCGAGAGAGGGCGGAGGCTATCGTCCGGGCCTCCCGGGGAAGAATCGGGCTTGCTCCGGAGGCGGGAGCGGCAGCGACGGCTCGGCTTTCGGCAAGAGCGTCGCTCGTTTTCGGCGTGGACACGGGCCCCACCCACCTGGCAGCGGCGGCCGGGGCGCCGGTCGTTGCCCTCTTCGGCCCGACCGATCCCCTCAGGTTCGCGCCGGCGGGACCAAGAACCCGCGTCCTGTTGCCGCATGGAGGGCGGAGGGGAGCCGTTCCGGAGGACCCTGCCGCGATTCTGGCGGCGGCCCGCGAGCTCGTGGCCGGGAGGTCCCCGGGCGCTCTCTGAGGGGACCGCTTTTCCCCCGCATCTACAATCACCCGGCGCGCGCCTTGCGTCCGCCACTCGAGAATGGCCCCGATGTCACGATTTCGTCCTCTTCACCGGATCGCCGCCGCCGCCTTGCTCCTCCTGGCGGGAGCGGCCGGGTCTGGCAACGTCTCCGCCCCGCAAGACGCGGCGAAAAATCAAGCCCTGTCCCCCGCCTCCCGCGAGAACTTGAGCAAGGAGAAACTCTTTCCCGTCCCGTTCGAGCCGGGTGAAACGCTCGTCTACAACATCGCGTGGCTGAAGATCGAGGGGGGCGAGATGACGCTCGCCACCTCTCGCGAGTTCACGCCGGACGGGGTGCCCGTGCACCGGATCATCCTGACGGCCGAGTCCAACGACTACGTCTCGAAGTTCTACCCGGTGAGGACCCGGTACGAGACCTGGGTGGATGCCCGGGACTTTCAGCCCCTGAGGTTCGAGAAGCACGCCCGCGAGGGGCGCTACGTCTCCGACGAGGTCGAGGAGTTCGACCTGTCCCGGCGGGTCGCGAGCTGGCGTGAGAAACGGACGGTCCTCCCCGAGCGCGTCCAGGACATCATTTCCTCGTTCTACTTCCTCAGGACCGCGAGTCTCGTTCCCGGCCAGTCTGTGAACGTCGACATGTTCTCGAGGGGGCAGATCTACAAGCTGAAGGCCGAAATCCTGGGCAAGGAAGAGGTGGAGACGGAAGCCGGGACCTTCAGCGCGTTCAAGGTCCAGCCGCAGCTGCGGGAGAACGAGACGAGCGAGGACCGCAACCGGGGCAAGCTCTTCCTCTGGTTTTCGGACGACGCCAGGAGGATCCCGGTGATGGCGAAGACGATCCTTCCGATCGGATCCGTGACGGCGAGGCTGAAGCAGGTCGGGGGCCGCGCCGCGGCGAGCCCGCCCTCGCACTAGGACCTCCTTCTAACGGTCCGCGGGGCCGTCTCGCTTTCCTTCTCGTCTCGGGACGCTACAATTCGGGCATGGCCGTCAGACTAGGGGATCTGCTCCTCAAGGCGAAGCTCATCACGCCCGATCAGCTCAACGAAGCCCTCAAGCAGCAAAAGGACTCGGGAATCAAGCTGGGAGAGGCGCTCATCCGGCTCGGTTTTGTCTCGGAAGACGACATCACGGAGACGCTCTCGGCCCAGTTCGGCGTTCCGACGATCAATCTCTCGCACTTCGAGATCGACCCGAACGTCCTCAAGCTGGTCCCGGCCGACGTCTCGCGCAAGTACAACATCATCCCTGTCAACAAGACCGGCGCGACCTTGACGATCGCCATGGCGGACCCGACGAACGTCTTCGCCATGGACGACCTCAAGTTCATGACGGGCTACAACGTCGAGCCGGTCGTCGCCTCCGAGATGGGCATCATGCGGGCGATCGACCGGCACTATGGGGCCTCGCACGCCATCGAGCTCAAGAAGGTCATGGAGGAGATGTCGCAGGTCGACACCACCGACACGAACCTCGAGGTGATGGAGGAGCAGGAAGAAGAGGCCATCGACGTCGACAAGCTCGTCGAGGAGGGCGAGGAGGCGCCGGTCGTCAGGCTCGTGAACATCATCCTGACGGACGCCATCAAACGGGGGGCTTCCGACATCCACGTCGAGCCCTACGAGAAGGAGTACCGGGTCCGCTACCGGATCGACGGAATCCTCTACGAGGTCATGAATCCGCCTCCGAAGCTGAAGGAGGCCATCTCCTCGCGCATCAAGATCCTCGCGCGCCTGGACATCGCCGAAAAGCGGCTGCCCCAGGACGGACGCATCAAGATCAAGATGAAGCTCTCGGGGAAGACCAAGGAGCTCGACTACCGCGTCTCGATCCTGCCGACGCTCTTCGGCGAGAAGATCGTCATGCGGCTCCTCGACAAGGACAACCTGATGCTGGACATGACCAAGCTCGGGTTCGAGAAGGAGAGCCTGCAGCGCTTCGAGAAGGCCGTCCTGCGTCCGTGGGGAATGGTCCTCGTCACCGGCCCCACGGGTTCCGGAAAGACGAACACCCTCTACTCCGCCCTCTCCCGCGTCAACACGCCCGAGACGAACATCATGACGGCGGAGGACCCGGTCGAGTTCAACCTCCCCGGGATCAACCAGGTCCAGATTCGCGAGGCGATCGGCCTCAACTTCGCCGCGGCGCTCCGGTCGTTCCTCAGGCAGGACCCGAACGTCATCCTCGTCGGCGAGATTCGCGACTTCGAGACCGCGGAGATCTCCGTCAAGGCGGCCTTGACCGGCCACCTCGTCCTCTCGACGCTCCACACGAACGATGCCCCGTCGACGATCAACCGTCTCATGAACATGGGTATCGAGCCCTACCTCGTGGCGACCTCTGTGTGTCTCATCCAGGCCCAGCGCCTCATCCGCAGGGTCTGCACGAACTGCAAGGTGCCGACCGAGGTCTCCCCCCAGACCCTCGTCTCGATCGGCTTCTCGCCCGAAGAGGCCAAGACGGTGCAGGTGATGAAGGGCAAGGGATGCGAGCGGTGCAACGGGACCGGCTACAAGGGCCGCGTGGCGTGCATCGAGGTCATGGAGATCACAGACGACATCCGGGAGCTCATCCTCTCGGGCGCCACGTCGGTCGAGATCAAGAGGAAGGCGCAGGAAGAAGGAATGCTCACGCTGAGGCGGTCGGGCCTGCAGAAGATCAAGGACGGCCTGACTTCGATCGAGGAGGTCCTCCGCGAGACCGTCCTCTGAGACCCCGCGGCTCTCGCCGGTTCGATTTTGCGCCCGGATCCCGCGCCAAGAGGCGCTCCGGGCGCTGAGGTATGATCACTTGCAAACAACGTCAGGGAGATTCTGATGGCGGCCTCGCTACATCAGCTGTTGAAGCTACTCGTCGAGAACAAGGGATCGGACCTCCATCTGACGACGAACTCGCCGCCGATGATCCGGGTCCACGGTGATCTGAAGCCTCTGGACTTTCCGCCGCTGACGGTCGCCGAGACCAAGCAGCTCTGCTACTCGATCTTGACGGACGTCCAGAAGCACCGGTTCGAGGAAAACCTCGAGCTCGACCTTTCCTTTGGCGTGAAGGGTCTGGCGCGCTTCCGCGGCAACGTCTTCATGCAGCGGGGCGCGGTCTCCGCGGTCTTCCGGCAGATTCCCTACGAGATCCTCGACTTCAAGACGCTGGGCATCCCGCCGGTCGTCGAGGGGCTCTGCGCCAAGCCGCGGGGATTGGTCCTCGTGACGGGTCCGACCGGGTCGGGCAAGTCGACGACGCTCGCGACGATGATCGACAAGATCAACCGCGAACACCCCAAGCACATCGTCACGATCGAGGACCCGATCGAGTTCCTGCACACCCACAAGAGGTGCATCGTCAACCAGCGGGAGCTCCACGCGGACACCCATTCCTTCCCGAATGCGCTGCGGGCCGTCCTTCGGGAGGACCCCGACATCGTTCTCGTCGGCGAGATGCGTGACCTCGAGACGATGGAATGCGCTCTCAGAATCGCGGAAACGGGCCACCTCACCTTCGCGACGCTCCACACCAACAGCGCCGTGCAGACGATGAACCGCATCATCGACGCCTTCCCATCCGGCCAGCAGGCACAGGTCCGGGCCCAGCTCTCGTTCGTTCTCGAGGGCATCCTCTGTCAGACCTTGCTTCCGAAGGCGAACGGACAGGGGAGGTGCATGGCCATGGAGATCCTGATCCCGACGGCCGCCATCCGGAACCTGATCCGCGAGGACAAGCTCCACCAGATCTATTCGATGATGCAGACGGGCCAGAACAAGTACGGGATGCAGACGTTCAACCAGGCCTTGGCCTCGCTGATCATGCGGCGAGTGATCTCCAGGGATCTGGGGATGTCGACCTCCTCGATGCCGGACGAGCTCTCGGAGATGCTCGACCGGGGAGTCGGACTTCCGCAAACCGCTGCCCCGGGCGCCCAGGGCGGGGTCCAGCCGGCGGCAGCCGGCCAGGCGGCTCGCCGCCAGTAGCCTTTTCGAAGAAACGAGACGGAGGTTTTCGTCATGGCTCAGTTCGTCTGGAAAGGGAAGACTCGTCAGGGCGCGATGACCGGCGGCGTGCTCACGGCCGAAACGAAGGAGCTGGCGATCCAGGACCTCAGACGCCGGCAGATCGAGGTCGCATCCGTCAAGGAGAAGGGGAAGGAATTCGCCATCCCGAAGTTCGGCTTCGGCGGCGTCTCCCCGAAGTCCCTGGCGATCTTCACCCGGCAGTTCTCGGTCATGATCGATGCCGGCCTGCCTCTCGTTCAGTGCCTGGAGATCCTCGGCACCCAGCAGGAAGACAAGGGGTTCCAGAAGATGATCCTGGCGGTGAGGCAAGACGTCGAGTCGGGCTCGTCTCTGGCCGATTCCCTCGGCAAGCACCCGAAGGCGTTCGACAACCTCTACGTCAACATGGTGGCCGCGGGCGAGGCGGGCGGTATTCTCGACACGATCCTCCGCCGTCTCTCGACCTACATCGAGAAGTCGGTCAAGCTGAAGGCCCAAGTCAAGACGGCCATGATCTATCCCGTCGCGGTCTTGACGGTCGCGGGCATCGTCGTGGCGATCATCCTGTGGAAGGTCATTCCGACGTTCGCGTCCCTCTTCGCCGCCCTCGGCGCGCAGCTGCCGCTCCCCACCCGGATCGTCATCGCGCTGTCGAACTTCCTGGCGAACTACATCTTCTTCATCGTCGCCTTCTTCGTGGCGCTCTCGATCGCGATCCAGCGGTACTACCAGACCTACCGCGGCCGCCGCGTGATCGACGCCCTCCTCTTGAAGGCGCCGGTTCTCGGAGACATCCTTCGCAAGATCGCGGTGGCCCGCTTCTGTCAGACCCTGGCGACCTTGACCTCATCGGGCGTTCCGATCCTCGACGGTCTCGAGATCACGGCGAAGACGGCCGGCAACGCCATCATCGAAGACGCCATCATGATGGTGCGCAAGTCTGTTGAGTCGGGCCGAACGATCGCCGAGCCCCTGGCGGAAGCGAAGGTCTTCCCGCCGATGGTCGTGCAGATGATCGGCGTCGGCGAACAGACGGGTGCCATCGACGCGATGCTCAACAAGATCGCGGAGTTCTACGAGGAAGAGGTCGACAACGCGGTCAACGGCCTCATGAAGCTGATGGAGCCGATCATGATCGCCATCCTCGGCACGATCATCGGCTCCATCGTCGTCGCGATGTACATGCCGATGTTCTCGCTCCTCTCCAAGATCGGCTGATTCCTTGGTCCGTTCGCGAAAGGCCGTGCCCGGGCACGGCCTTTCGTTTTCGAGGCTCCTGATCCGATGACGAACGCGAAGCGGGCCGAGCGCTACCAGCCCCCGATGGCGGTCCTTCGTGCCCTCGTCGGCCTGAGGGTCGTGATCATCTCGACCCTCATCATCTCGGCTCTCCTCATCCAGCTCACGTTTTCGATCGAGCTTCCCCTCAAGCCGATCTACCATCTCGCGGCGCTGGCGTACGGGCTGTCCCTGCTGGCCCTGTTCGCGCTCCATCACCTCCCGCCCGAGGCGAACGCCGCCGCCCAGATCCTCTGCGACATCGTCATCATCACGGGCCTCGTCTACATCTCGGGCGGGCCCGATTCGGGGTTCACGTTTCTCTATCTTGGCGCGGTCTCATCGGGGGCGATCCTCCTGGGACGCTACGGCGGCCTCGTCGCGGCGGGTCTCGCCGCCGTCTTCTATGCCGTCCTCGTCGACTTGATGTACTTCGGGGTCGTACCGGTACTCGACCCGGGCGACCTTCCGGCCCGAGTCTGGACGGTTCCGGGTCTCGTCGCGAACGTGACCCTTAACATCGTGGCGTTTCTCGCGACGGGCTTGCTCGTGGCCGCCGCATCCGAGCAGCTCCGCCAGACCCGCGCCGACCTCGACCGCCGCAAGGAGGAGATGGAGAAGCTGCAAGCGCTCCATGCCTCGGTTCTCAACTCCATGTCGTCAGGCGTTCTCACGACCGATCTGAAGGGAGTCGTCACCTACTCGAACCCTTCCGCCAGCGAGCTCCTCAGGGTGCCGCAGGGAGGCCTCACGGGCCGGAACGTCCTCTCTCTCGGCCTTCTCGACCCCGACGTCTGGCCCCGCATTCTCAAGGCCGAAAACGAGCTCTTGCGATTCGAGGGGAACAGGACCGTCCTCGGACCAGAGTACTATTTCGGAGTGTCCGTGACGGCCCTCAGAGACGGCCACGGAAAGACGTCGGGCCGCATTCTCATCTTCCAGAATCTCACGGCGATGAAGAAGCTCGAGAGCGAGGTGCGGCTGAACGAGAAGATGGCGGCGGTGGGCGAGCTCGCCGCCGCCATCGCACACGAGATCCGCAATCCTCTCGCTTCCATCTCCGGCTCCGTGCAGGTCCTGAAGGGCTCCGCGCCGGCGGGTTCGGCCAATCACCGCCTGATGGAGATCGTCGTTCGCGAGAGCAAGCGGCTCTCCGAAATCCTCGAGGACTTCCTCAAGTACACCAAGCCGCGAGAGCGGGCGGCCGAGGCCGTGGACGCGCCCTCCGCGCTCCGCGACGTCATGACGCTTCTGCGTCACAGCGACGAGCTTTCCGGCAAACACAAGCTGGAGGTCCGTGTCGATCCAGAAGCCCTCGTCATCCAGGCCGACGCCGGTCAGATCCGGCAGGTCTTCTGGAACCTCGCCCGCAACGCGATCGCCGCCATGCCCGAGGGCGGCACGCTGAAGGTCGAGAGCCGGGTCGATGGCGACATCTGGACCGTCGTCATCTCCGACACCGGGAAGGGGATGACGCCCGAGGAACGGGACCGGCTCTTCACGCCCTTCGCCCACAGCTTCCCGGGCGGGACCGGACTCGGCCTGGCCATCGTCCACAGGATCGTGACGGAGCACGGCGGCGGCATTCGCGTCGAGACCGCGCCGGAGAAGGGCACCGCCATCAGCCTGACCTTCCCGATCACGGGAGCCAGGGCGGCCGGCGTCGCGCGGCCAGGGCTCCCTGACCTGGACAAGGCCTTCCAGCGCGAGGTGGCGTGATGCCCCAGACCGCGGATGGCTCCTCGAGACCCATTCCGAAGGGACCTCTCATCCTCGTCATCGATGACGAACCGGGGATCGTCGACATGCTCTCCATCGTTTTCGAGAAGGAGGGTTACCGGATCGCGAGAGGACGGTCCTGCACGGAAGGCTTACAGCTCGTCGAGCGGCTCTCTCCGGATCTCATCCTGACCGACCTGAGAATGCCGGACGGAAGCGGCTTCGATGTCCTCCACGCTTCACGCCAGAAGTCTCCCGGGGTGCCGGTCGTGATGATCACCGCCTACACCTCGACGAAGACGGCGATCGACGCGCTGAAGGCTGGCGCCTACGACTACATCTCCAAGCCCTTTGACGTGGACGAGCTTCTCCACGTAGTGGGCAAGGCCCTCGAGAAGAAGCGCCTCGCGGAAGAGAACGTCGTCTTGCGCCAGAAGGTCGAGACCGCCCCCGGAGCCCTCGTAGGCGTCTCGCGCAAGATGCGCACGGTCTTCGACCTGATCAGCCGGATCGGCCGCACGACCTCGACCGTCCTCATCACAGGAGAGTCCGGGACCGGAAAGGAACTCGTCGCGCGCGCCATCCACAAGAACTCCCCGCGGACGGCGAAGCCCTTCATCTCGATCAACTGCGGCGCCATGCCGGAGACCCTTCTAGAATCGGAGCTCTTCGGCTACGAGAGAGGCGCCTTTACCGGTGCCGTGAAAGACAAGAAGGGCCTCTTCCAGGAGGCGGAAGGCGGCACCGTCTTTCTGGACGAGATCGGCGAGATGTCGGTCACCATGCAGGTGAAGCTCTTGCGCGCGCTCCAGGAGCGGGTCGTGAGGCGCGTGGGAGGCTCGCAGGAACTTCCGATCGACGTCAGGATCATCTGCGCCACCAACAAGGACCTCGCCAAGAAAGTCGCGGAGAACACCTTCCGCGAGGACCTCTACTACCGCATCAACGTCATCCCCCTTCCGATCCCGCCCCTGCGGGAGAGGCGCGAGGACATCCCGTACCTCGTGAGCCACTTCCTGAAGAAGGTCTCGACGGAACAGGGAATCCCGTCCCGCCGCATCACGACGGAGGCAATGCGGCTCCTCGAGAACCACCCCTGGCCCGGGAACGTCCGCGAGCTGGAAAACCTGATCGAGAGGACGGTCGCGCTCGAGCCGTCCGAGATCATCACGAGCGCCTCTCTCCCCGAGGGCTTTCTCCACCCCGCCGGCGTCTCCTTGCAGGCCTCCACCGAGTTCGACCTCCCGCCCGAGGGGATCGACCTCGAGGCCTACCTCGAGTGGATCGGCAAGCGTCTCATGCAGCAGGCCCTCGAAAGGACGGGGGGCGTCCAGACGAGAGCCGCGGAACTCCTGCGGATGACCGAGCGTTCCTTCCGCTACTACGCCAAGAAGTACGGTCTGCGCAAGGAGGAAGAGGAGATCTATGACGAACTCGCCGGAATGCCTCTCGACGAGCACTGATCGAGAGCGCTCCTGGCACCGTCCCCTGGCGATCCTCCTCCTCGTGGCCGCCTCGGCGGCGGCCTTCATCGGACGCGGAGTGATCTCGGCCGACGGTATCGAGGTCGTCGCCGTGACTCTCGGTTTCTTCGTGGACGGCAAGTTCGAGGCCGCCATGCCCCCGACCGCGGATCTTCTGCCCGTGCCGCCCTTTTCTTCTCACTACGGGATCTTCCCGTCGTTTCTTCCGGTCCCGTTCCTTGCACCCGCATGGCCCTTCCGAACCCAGCTCGGCGCCCGCGGTCTCGACGCCTTCATCGCATCGACATGGGCCGCCGGAGCCATCGCCGCGGCGTGGTCGTTCTACCGCTTTTCCCGGAGGCTCTGCCCCGGCCTCTCTCCGCTGTGGGCCCCCGCCTTTCTCACCGGAACGTTCCTCTGGCCCTACTCAGCGGACTCCTTTTTCGATCCGTGGGCCGCCACCGCGCTGACGCTCGGCGCCGAGGGACTCCTCTCCCACACCGGCCTCCGGCCCCACCCGGCAAGACTCCTCTTCACGGCCATCCTTTTTTGCACCGCCGCGTGGCTTCGTCCGATCCTCTGGATCACCGCTCCCGCCTACTTCCTCGCGGCGGTCTTGATGTGGAAGGACCGGGAAGATGGTTCCAGGAACATCCTCTTCTCCGGTCTGGGATTGGCCTCGTCCTTCGTCGTCGCGCTCGTGGCCAACACCGTTCAGAACGGTTCCCCCCTCCACTTCGGCTACCAGCTGACCTCTTCGCTCCCCTTCTCGACTCCCCTCCTGACCGGCGTCTGGGGCTCCCTGTTCTCGCGCGGGCGCGGACTCGTCTTCTATGCCCCGCTGACCGTGCTTTCCTTCTTCGTGCTGCGAAAGCTCCGGCCAGAGATCCGGGCGCTCTCGTTCGCCACTTCGGCCCTCGTCCTCCTCGTGAGCGCGCAGTGGTTCATCTGGCACGGAGGTTCTTGCTGGGGTCCCCGGTACCTCTTGCCTGTGCTGCCGCTCCTGGCCGCTCCCGCCGTCCTGGGGCCTCGGATCGTCTCAGGACTGCTTCTGGCCGCGGGCTTCTGCCTGAATGCTCCCGGTGTCGTGGTCGCGACGGGAGCCTGGATGAGCCACGTGGAAATGCTCGTTCCGCCCCCCTCGGCCTCGTGGCCCAAGCCGGGACCGGCCCGAGTCTCCGAGATCGCGTCGCTGAGCCCGCTCCTCGGTCATCCCTGGCTTCTCGTCGAATCGATACGGCCCGGACTCCTCGCTCCGCCGTGGACGCACCTCGGGGCCGTCAGCCAGATCCCCGCCCCACAGCCGGACGAGTTCCTCTCACCCCTTTTCCTCAGAACCGCCCTGGGCCTTGCGCCGGTCTCTCCCTTCTCTGTCCGGATCCTCGAGCGGACGGCCGCCGCCTACATCATCCGCGGACGCCCTGAGAGCGCCATCCCGTTCGCGGAAGAAGCGGTCCGGATTGAACCCCGTTCCGGAGCCGCCCGGCTGCTCCTGGGCGAGGCTCGCCGGCTCGCGGGAAAGGAGAATGCCCGATGAAACCAGGCGCCAGGGTGGCCGCCCTTGCTGTCCTGACCGTTTTCGCCTTCGGCTCCTGCCGGCCGAGTTCGCCCCTCGCCAGCAAGGCGGCGACCGCCCCCGAGCCCGCGCGGCAGCCCTCGGTGACGCTCCCCGACGGAACCGTCATCACGGTCGAGGTCGCGCTCACACCCGAGGATCAGGCACAAGGACTGATGTTCAGGTCGTCCCTGCCGGTGAATGCGGGAATGGTCTTCGTCTTCGACGAGGTCAGGCCCCAGAGCTTCTGGATGAAGAACTGCCACTTCCCGCTCGACATGATCTACACCAGAAGCGACGGGACCGTCGTCGATGTCATCGAGAACGTGCCGCCCTGCCGGGCTGACCCTTGCCCCTCCTACCCTTCCCGGGCACCCGCCGACACCGTGTTCGAGGTCAATGCCGGGGTGGCTCGCGCCCACAAGGTCGAGGTCGGATCGAAGCTCCGCTACACCGGGATCCCGGGTCGTTGATCTCGAACCAGGCCGAGAGGATCCGGGCTCTTCAGCTCGAGGCAAAGGCCCGGCGCTCCGATCCGAAGTTCGGAAGCCTCAGCAGGGCCGCCGCCCGCGCGCTTCAGGAGAGCTCCCTCTCTCCCCTGATCCAGCAAAGCCTGGACTCAAAGGCCAGTCCTGACGACATCGTCTTCGCCGCCCGGGCTCACGGCATCTCGGGGCTCCTTTCGAGGCTCGCCGCCGACTCCATCCCGAAGCTCGCCCCCGAGGTCTCGGAGGCCCTCCATCAGGACCGTGAAGCCACTCGTCAGAGAGCCCGGCGTCTCGCCGAGGACCTCGGGGCGCTCGCGCGCCGCGCCGAAGAGTCGGGCCTCCCCCTCATCCCTCTTAAGGGAGCCATCCTCGGTCCGCTGAAGTACCACGACCCTTCCCTGCGGCCCTCCTCCGACATCGACCTCCTGGCCACGGGGAAGGACTTCGACGCATGGTGCCGGGTTCTTCTCGAGGAAGGCTATGTCGGGACCGGAGAGACCTTCAAGCACCGCATCTTCGAGAAACCGGCGGAGCGAATGATCGACGGGTTCGGAGAGCACCCGGAGAACCCGCGGCCCGTCGAGCTCCACCCGGCTCTGAGGGAGAGGATTCTGGGCCGCGAGCTCGACGTCACGGAGCCGTACGTCCTCTCGCTTCGCGCGGAGTCCGCCCAGGGCATCGAGATGCTCGTCCCGTCGGATGACGCCCTCCTCCTCCACCTCCTGCTCCACCTTTCCCCGGCGGCCCTCGGACGCGGGGCCCGGCTGATCCAGCTCTACGACTTCGCCCTCCTCGAACCCTCGGCCCAGGCCGCGGGTCTCGTCACCCAGCACCTCGACGAGATCGGCTGGGCCTCGTGGCATCTCGCTCACCGCGAGTTCCCGCCCGCGCTCCCGGAGCACCTCATCGGCGGACTTTCGCGCTCGGCGCCCTCCGGCTCGCGAAGGAACCGGTTTCTGGCTCGGCCCGGGCTCTTGACGGGGGAGCACGACCTCGACGTCCTCTTCAGAGTCGACCTCGGGCTTTGCCGCTCGCCTTCGGACGCCTTCCGGCGCTGCCTCGAGACCTTGCCCGAGAAGGTCACCCTGGAATCTCGATTCGGAAAAGTGGATTCTGTCCCTCGCCACGCGTGGGCCCTCGTTCGGTACGCAATCGACAGGCTCTCGAAAAGGTCAGCCTAGTCTTCCAAATCCTCTCCCTCACACGACTCAGGGAGAGGGAAGAAGACGAGGGGCTCTCCCCGCTGAACGCGCCGAGGCGCCGCGAGGGGGAAATGGACGCGTCTCGCGCTCCTGTTCCCCTCTCCCGCACATCGCGGGAGAGGGTGCCGGCAGGCGGGTGAGGGCCTCCCGTCGCGACGCCTCGGATCCCGCGACCGGCGATGGAAGCCACCGGAAGGCCCTCATCCCCAGCCCTTCTCCCTGAGGGAGAAGGGAGGTTGTATTTCGATTCCCGGTTCCAGCGCGAGGACATCCCGCCGGAAGACCCGGGCATCCCCCACCTTCTCCGCCCCATCCACGCGGAAGCGCAGAACTGGAATCGAGGCCCGCCTCAGGAGCTGCTCGAGCCCGGCATCCGCCAGAACGGGGCGGCCCCGGCGGACCACCAGGGCGAGGTCCTTGCGAGAGATATCGAGAAGCGTCTCGAAGGGATCGCGGCCCCGCGTTCTGAGGACAATCCTGTCATCGGTCTCCGGGAATCTCGAAATCCTCGCGGCAGCGGCCGTGACCGTCTCGAAGAGCTCCCTGGCCGAGAGTCCTGATTCGTCGCGAGCCACGCGGAGCTCTCCCAGGAGATCCCGGGAACCCGACAGGCGCGAGTCACAACCGAGAGCCATGCGGCCCGCCTCGAAAAACTGCCGGTGAAAGACCGTCGTGCCGAAGAGAGTGCGGTTGCTCGCGGGGCACCAGACGAGGGACGCCCCGGCTTTCACCGCGTCCTCCGCCTGCTCCGCCGTGAGGCCCGTTCCGTGAACGAGGACGGTCCACCGGTCGAGCCCGCCTTCGGCTCTCAGCGTGTCGAGCTCGACCGCGGCGGCCTTGTCGACACCCTCGGCGAGGTGGATGAACCACGGCCTCTCGCTCCCGCGCTCCGGCAGAGCCGGACCGTAGCGCCCCGCCAGTTCCAGGGAGTGGCACCAGTCGTAGTCGTGAAGGACCGTGACGGGGAAGTGCCGGTGGGAAAAGACCCTTCTCCACGGGTCGTGATGAACGACCCGCGTCACCCCCGAAAGGAGGTTCTTGATCCCGCCGTGCCAGGCCCTCACTCTTTCGGGAATCCGCTGGACTTCCCGCACGTGCGGGCTTTCGCGGTAGGGAGTCAGGGCATCGAACCACTGCGAAGCGTTCGAAAAGAGGGGCAAACCCTCAGGCCTGGGGAGCGCATTCAGGGTCAGGTGGTCGTGGGCGTTGACGAGCGCGGGGAGAACCGAGAACTCCGCCGGATCCAGCCCGGAAAGCGGATCGGGGGCCCGGCCCAGGAGACTGTGGAGCCTGGAAAGGAAATCCACGGTCAGCGCGGACGTCCACCGGCCGGGGTCCGTGCCCCCTCAAGGTTGAGCCTGCACACACAGCGCCGGCAGACCGGGTCCGAGCGCACGTCGAGAGTCCGGCGAAACTCGATCGCCCGCGGAGAGTTGAGGACATCAACGAGGCTCCCCGCCTCCCGCAGGTTTCCGATGGGCTCGTGAAAGAAGCACGGTCTCACCGTGCCATCCGTCTCGACCACGGCCGAAACCCACGGAGCATTGCAGGGGGCCGCCTCGAACTCCCCCGCTCCCGCCACGGCTGTGAAGTACCGCAAGAGAGTTCTCCGGAGCTTCTCGGGAGACTCGACGATGAAGCCGGAGCGGAAGTCCTCGGCCCTGTCCGAAATGAGCGCCTCCAGGCTGGCGGCGAATTCCGGAAGGTCTTCACGGGCCAGCTCGAGGGACGCGGCGGGATCCCGCGGCTTCCCTCCCTCGGGGCGGTTGAAGGCCGTGGTGGAAACGTCCACGGCCAGAAAGCTGATCGCGTCGAGGCCGATCTCGCGAGCGGCCTCGACCGTCTCATCGAGGTGGAAGGCATTCGCGCGCTGGACCGTGGACCGCGCGGTGATTCGAAAGCCGGGCCCGGCCGCTCGCCTCGCGGCCGAGACACCCTCCGCGAGCCGGTCGAAGGCGCCGCGGACACGCCGGATCGCGTCGTGAACCGTTCGCGGGCCATCGAGGCTGACGATGAGGTCGTCCGCGATTTGGGTCAGGCGGCCCGCCGCGGCCTCCAGCGCGAGCCCCGAGGAAAGCAGGGTGATCCGGATCCCGGCGCGCCTCAGGGGTGCCGCGAAAGCGGCGAGATCCGAGTGCATGAGGGGCTCTCCCCCGCTCAGGACCACCTGCTCGACACCGAGCCGCACGAACTCGTCGAGCCGCATCTCGATCTCGTCTGGCGAGATCTCTTGCTCTTCGCGGATTCTCCAGATGTCACACATGACGCAGCGGCAGTTGCAGCGGTTGTGCGGGAAGAGAACCAGCACGGGGAGCGTCTGGATTTCGTGGGCCCTTGCCCCTTCGTTCACTGGCGCGTCATCCAGACGAGGTAGTGATCGGCGAAGAGGGAGAGCGACGGGAGGGACTCCAGCCGCCTTTCGGTCCGATCGAGCCAGTCGAGGAGCGAGGGACGTTTCTCGATCCACTCCCGAGCATACGAGGGTGGCAGGAGGGCTCCGATCGCGACCGCGCTCTTGATCGAGAACCGCCCCGCGAGGGCCTCGACGAACTCTCCCACCGAAGGGTAAGAGACCGCCAGACCCCGCCACTCGACTGGGTCTCCCGAGAGACGTCTGAAAGCCCGCCTCGCATCTCCTCTCGCCAGAAACCAGCCCCACTCCCACGGAACCGCCGGTCCCATGACGCAGGCCAGGAAGGGAGCGTCCCGCGGAAGAAGGCGTGCGATCTGGCTCGCTGTGGCGTTCAAGTCCGGGACGCAGTTGAGGGCCCCGAAGTTCGAGTAGGCGCCGTCAAAGAAGTCAGGCGAGCCCCGGCGAACGTCGTCTGCCAGGAGAGGCGAGGACAGATCCGCCTCGCGGGTCTCGAGTTGGGCCAGGCCTCCGAACGCGCGGGTCTTTCTCTCGGTTTCCGAGAGCATGGCCGGTTCCCGGTCGACGGCGACGACGCGAACGCCGCGAGAGGCCAGGTGGAGGGCATCCTCGCCCGTGCCGCAGCCGAGATCGAGAACGCGGCTGCCCGGCGCGAAGGCGCGATCCAGGTGCGCCCAGACCGCCCGGCGCAACCGCTCGCCGAGCGAGGTCCTCGAGAAGAGGGCGTCGTAGTCCCTGGCCAATGCCGCAAAGGGCCGGCGGGTTGCCTCCGTACCCGGGAGTCTCCCCGCCGTTGCTCCAGGGGATTCGCCGCCCGCGACCCCTCCCGCCGGAGAGGCTTCCGTCATGCTTCGACTTCGTGTGCCAGGGCGAGCAGGGCCATCCGTGCTGCCTGCGCGAGGGCCAGCTTTTCGCGGGCCGCGGCCGGATCCGACTCGGAAAGGCGGTGTGCCGCGACCGAGTTCTTCAGCCACTGGTCGGCCTCTCTGTAGTAGGCACGTGAGCGACGCCCCTGGACCTTGTAGTCCCTGTCCGACGACGAGAGCCAGTCCCGTTCGAGGACGACCCTGCCGGCCACCTCATCAAAGTAGGCCGTGTTCTTGATCGGGTAGGCGACGGTGGTGAAGAAGATGTCGGGGTTCGTCCGCTTGACGTGCTCGATCGTCGCCTCGATGTCCTCGACGGTCTCGCCCTCGTAGCCCCACATCAGGAACATGCCGGTCTGGATGCCGTGGCGCCGGGCGGCCTTGACCGCGTAGTCGACCTCGTCCGTCGTGACGCCGCGCTTCATCGCGTCGAGGATTCTCTGGCTCCCGCTCTCCGAACCGATCCAGATCCGGTAGCACCCCATTTCGGCCAGAGCGCCGAGGACCTCGTCCTTCATCATCCGGTCCGCGCGCGAGATGGTCTCGAACGGAATCTTCAGATTCCGCCGCTTCAGCTCCTCGTTGAAGGCGAAGAGCCACGAGTGGCTCATCGTGAAGACGTCATCGGCGTACCAGAGCTGTTCGGGGTTGTAGCGGCTGCGAATCGCCTCGACCTCGTCAGCCGCGTTTCTGGGCGAACGCCTCCGGTGGGTGAACCCGAAGACGGCGTGAGAGCACCAGGTGCACTTGTAGGGGCACCCCCGCGCCGTGATGAGGTTGATGCTGCCGGCTCCGTGGTGCTTGCGCCAGGCATCGAGATAGAGCGTGTGATCGATCGCCTCCCGATCCGGGAACGGAAGGGAGTCGAGATCCGGCAGGCGAGAACGTTCCGGCGTCGTCACGACCCGGCCCGACTCGCCCCGGAACGCGACGCCACAGACGGCGTGGAGCCTGTTGGGGCCCGACTTCGCCAGGGCCGGCAGCAACTCACGCAGCGTCTCTTCGCCTTCGCCGATCACGATGACGTCGGCCCCTTCCGCCAGGTATTCGGCTGGATAGTTGGCGCTCTCGGGTCCACCCAAGATGACGGTCCAGCCTAGCTCCTTGGCTTTCTTGGTCAGGGCGATGACCGGACCGCGCGTCATCAAGTTGGTGTAGATCCCGAGGACTCCCCGTTCGCTCCCGAGCCTTTCGAAGAGGGCCTCGCGAGTCGAGAACGTGGAATCGAAAACCTCGACGGAGAACCCGGCCTGCCCGAGGTAGGCCGAGAGGTAGAGAAGCCCCAGCGGCGGGTAGGGCTTCATGATCTGCTGCTCTTTTTCGTCCTCCGCGAGAAAGTACCCGTGTGTCAGAAGGATGTCAGCCACGCGGCGCCTCCTTTTCGAAGGCGAGCCCGAGGACGAGGGGCACGGACCCGGCCGCGCGAGCCTTCTCCTCTGTCAGTCCCCCTTCCCGGGCGGTCTTCTGATCGAGCGAGAGGTGGACCTCCGCGTGCAAGCGGAGTCCGGCTTCGCGGGCCGCGCGGGCATGGTCAGGCCGGCCGTGAGTGAAGTGTTCGACCGCGAAGGTGGCGCCTCGTACCTTGAAAGTCCTTGAGAGGCCCGCGCGGGCGGCTTCGGGGTGGAAGTCCGTCACGACGACCCGGGCGCCTGGCGCGGCCACGCGCGCGAGCTCGCGATAGGCGGGGGCGAGGCCGGGCAGGTGCCCGGCGGCCAGCCGGAACCAGACGGCGTCGAAGGTGCCCGAGAGGAACGGGGTCCTTCGAACGTCGGCATTCGCCAGGGCGCCGCGCCGCCCTGACAGCCTCAGCATGGCGAGGCTCAGATCGATACCCGCGGCGCCCGCGGGGAGGCGCCGGCCCGTTCCGCAACCGGCATCGAGAAGTCTCCCGGGGTCGTGCCGGGAGAGGATCCTGACGGCCCTCATCTCCAGAAGAGTGACGGGGTTCTCCTCGGCGTAGGTGGGAGCCCAGAGCTCGTACGCCGCGACGACCGGGAGGATCTCGGGCGTGCTCATGCTCCCGGCAGGCTTCGGAGGGCGCTCGCGCCCGGTGGCAAGGCGGGCGGGAAGGAAACCGGCCGCTCGGCCCGGAAGAGCTCCCGCCGGCGCGCCAGCTCGAGCCAGCGGTGATCGAGGTCCGCGGACTGGGACCCGCGCGTCTCGGCCTCCAGGTGCAGAAGGTCCCGCACGAGACGGTAGAACGGGCCCTGGAAGGCCCCGGCGAACATCATCGCGAGGTCGTCGCTGTCTTCCCAGTTCTGCTGCTCGCCGAGCTGTTGCTGCACGCGCTCGAAAAAGAGCGTACCGGGCAGCGGGTAGGCGACCGAGACGCCGACATCATCGGGCTGTTCCCGCCTGACGAGCTCGCGGGTCAGGAGGATCTCCTCCCAGTCCTCACCGGGGTAGCCGAGCTGGAGGAACCAGGCGGCGCGGATCCCGTGCCTTTTCAGACGCCTGGTGGCCAGCCTGATCTGGTCGATCGTGATCCCCTTGTCCATGGCGTCCAGCACCTTCTGAGACCCCGACTCGACACCCATCCAGACCTCCTCGGCGCCGGCGTGCGCCAGGGCCTCGACGGCCGACTCGGTCATCAGATCGACGCGAGACTGGATGGTGAAGGGAGTCCGGCACCCCTCCCGCTCGACGGCCTGGGCAAACCGCTCGATCCAGTTCGGTGAGAGTCCGAAGATGTCGTCGGCGAACCAGACGTGCTCGACCGGCACCTGTTTTTTCAGCTCACGCATCTCCGCCGCGACGTTCTCGGGGCTGCGTTGCTTGTAACGCGTTCCGTACAGCGGCTTTGCACACCAGTTGCACCTGAAGGGGCACCCCCTCGTCGTCACCATGTTCCACGAGAGGCGGTCGTGGGCTCTCTTCCAGGAGCCCTCGTAGCGTCCGACGTCGACCAGATCCCATGCGGGAAACGGCAAGGAATCCAGGTCCTCGACGAAGAGACGGGGAGCGCTTTGCGACACATCGGAACCGTTCGAGAGAACGAGCCCCGGGATCTCCGAGAGCCCGCTCGCGGGCTCACCCCTCTTCCAGTGCTCGAAGAGCTCGACGGCCGTCTCCTCGATCTCGCCGACCACGATGACGTCGGCGCCGGCCGCGAGGTAGAGCTCGGGATGATCCGCCGCGTCGGGCCCGTTGACGGCCACGCGGGCACCACTCTCCTTGGCCATCCCGATCATGGCGAGAGCGTCCTCCCGCATCCTGAGCGTGCACATCTTCGTCAGGAAGTTGAAGCCGTCCTCGAAGATCCCGACGATTCCGGGCCGGTACCTGGCGAGATGAAGCCGGAACTCCTCCAGTCCGTGCGCGAGCATCGCGTCGAAGAGCTCGACCTCGTGTCCTCTCTTTCGCAAGAGAGCGGCGCCGATGAGGGTTCCGAGCGGCGGATACGGACGCATCTTCCTGACCTGTTTCGGGTCATGAAACAGGAAGTAGGAATGGGCCAGGAGAATCCTCTGTCGTACGCCTTCCATGGGGGAAATCGGCCGGATCTTACTCGCAACGCCTCCGGCGTTTTGTGACATCCATCAGAAGATGACCGATCAAGCGTTCTGGAGAATCTGGAGAACTCCGCGGACGGCCCCTGCGAGGTCCCGGGCTCCCTCGAGCCGGAAGACCGGGCGTTTCAGCCAGTCCTCGAGAATCCCGCCCAGAGACGCCGGATCCGCTTCCTCCTTCACGGCTCCCTGGCGGAAGTCCTTCAGGAACTCCGCGGGCACGAGTGACGTCAGTCTCGCGGGTCCCGGATCTCGCGGCCCGATGAGGACGGTCGCCGCATGAGTGGCAAACCGGTCTTCTGGCCGCGCTCGCGCTGAAAGGTCGATCCTGAACTTCCACTCCCCTCCCGACCAGGTGGGTGTCGAGCAGTCCCTCAGTCCGAGGAGGTCCCGGGTATCCGGGAGGATCGTCAGTTCCCGCACCGAGGCCGCGAGCTCGGAGGGTTCCTGGCGATCGACCAAGATGCTCTCGTCGCCCAGAATCCGGAGCCCCTCCTTCCACAGTGCCGCCACCAGGGTCGACTTCCCGGCTCCGGACGCCCCCCGAATCACGACCGCCTTGCGGCCGAGGCACGCCGCGCCCGCATGGAGGGCGGCATGGCGGTCTCGCGAGAGGAGGATCGCGACGGGAGTCTCCAGGCAGAGGCGCGAAGCAAGGCCGGGGCGTTCGTGAAGGAGCGGGCTCGACAGGCTCCCCCTGGCATCGCGGGAACGGACATCCGTGATCACCTCGAGATGCCCGGGTGCCTCGAGGCGGAAGCGCTCGGGCTCGACGGTCCAGGCCAGGCGCTTCTCGATGCCGTCCGGGAGAGGATTGCTGTCCCCGGCGTCGAGTGTGAGGTGAAACGACGGCTGTGACACTGGTTCCGCCTCGACCCAGAGAGAGCCGGCGAGCTCGTGGAGGGCGAGAGGCGCCCGGAGCCGGACGGTGGCCCCGGGCGAGGCGAGATAGTCCCTCTCTGCCTGGCTCAACCGGTGAGTTTCCGGTAGGTGATCCGGTGGGGGCGGTCGGCCTCCGCCCCGAGGCGCTTGTGGCGGGCGGACTCGTACTCCTGGTAGTTCCCCTCGAACCAGACGACGTCGGAGTTCCCCTCGAAGGCGAGGATGTGTGTGGCGATGCGATCGAGGAACCAGCGGTCGTGGCTGATGACGACGGCACAGCCGCCGAACTCGAGGAGGGCCTCCTCCAGCGCCCGGAGGGTATCGACGTCGAGGTCGTTTGTCGGCTCGTCGAGCAAGAGGAGGTTCCCGCCCTTCTTGAGGGTACGGGCGAGGTGGAGGCGATTCATCTCGCCTCCCGAGAGGTCGCCGATCCGCTTCTGCTGATCGGCCCCCTTGAAGTTGAACATCGCGCAGTAGGCCCGGGAGTTGAACTCGCGTTTCCCGACCATGATGCGGTCCTCGCCCCCGGAGATCTCTTCCCAGACTGTCCGCGAGGGCTCGGCGCGCTCGCGCATCTGATCAACGTAGGAGAGCTGGACCGTCTCGCCGACGGTAAGCGCGCCCGCGTCCGGCTTTTCCAGGCCGGCGATCATCTTGAAGAGGGTCGTCTTGCCCGCTCCGTTGGGACCGATGACGCCGACGATCCCGCCCCGGGGCAGGTCGAAGCTCATGTTGTCGAAGAGCAAGTTGTCGCCGTAAGCCTTGCGCACGCCCTCGGCGCGTACGACGACGTCGCCGAGCC
The DNA here is from genome assembly GCA_022071945.1 of Thermoanaerobaculia bacterium. Classification (GTDB taxonomy): domain Bacteria; phylum Acidobacteriota; class Thermoanaerobaculia; order UBA5066; family UBA5066; genus JAJVIN01. Next base: position 209,105 of record JAJVIN010000005.1, read on the forward strand.
GAACGCCGGGCGGGATGAAGATTTCGTTGGTCTCGGCCCGCCCGTCGGGACCGGCCTGGTTGAGCAGTTCCTCGTAGGCCTTCAAGCGAGCCTTGCTCTTGGCCTGCCGGGCGCGGGGGGCCATGCGGACCCACTCCAGTTCTCTCTGGAGAGTCCGCTGGCGGGCCGACTCGGACTTTTCTTCCTTGGCGAGCCGCTCCTGTTTCTGTTCCAGCCAGGACGAATAGTTGCCCTTCCAGGGGATGCCGAAACCGCGATCGAGCTCGAGGATCCAGCCCGCGACGTTGTCGAGGAAGTAGCGGTCGTGGGTGACGGCGACGACGGTGCCCGGATACTCCGCGAGGTGCTTCTCGAGCCACGCGACGGACTCGGCGTCGAGGTGGTTCGTCGGCTCATCGAGCAGCAGGAGATCGGGTCTCTCGAGAAGAACGCGGCAGAGGGCGACCCTTCGTCTCTCGCCTCCGGAGATCTTCGTGACCTCGGCGTCGGGCGGAGGGCAGCGCAAGGCGTCCATCGCCACCTCGAGCGTGCGGTCGATCTCCCAGCCATTCACGGCGTCGATGGCGTCCTGGACCCTTCCGTACTCGGCCATGACCCGGTCCATTTCGTCATCCGAGAGGCTCTCGCCCATCTTCTCCGAGAGCTCGTCGAAGCGCTGCATCAGCTGCTTGACGGGCGCCACGGCCTCCTCGACGTTGCCGAGCACGGTCTTTTTCGGATCGAGGTAGGGGTCCTGAGGCAGGAAGCCGACGCGCGTGCCCTCGGCGGGAAAAGCCTCACCAGAAAAGTCCTTGTCGACGCCGGCCATGATTCTGAGGACGGAGGACTTACCGGCTCCGTTGAGTCCGAGGACTCCGATCTTGGCTCCGGGAAAGAAGGAAAGGGAGATCCCCTTGAGGATCTCTCGCTGAGGAGGGACGACCTTCCTCAGACGGACCATCGTGTAGATGAACTGCTGTCCCATGACCGGCGGAGACTACGCGAAAACGAGCGGTCGCGGGGTCAGGGGAACTCGACCATCCAGATGTTGCCCGTGGTCTCGGCGTACTCGTAGACGATCCGGTCGTTCTTTGGCGACAGGGCCGGGTAGCGGACGTAGCCATTGAGGTGCCGGTAGGTCGTCCAGGCTTCTTCCTTGCCGGTCTCGATGTCCGCGGTGTAGAGGTTCCAGTAGCCCTCCCGGTAGCCGGCGAAGACGAGTTTCTTTCCGTCGGGCGAGAAGGTATAGGGCCAGGCGATGCCGGGCCTGTTCGTGACCTGCTTGATGGGTCCGCCCTCTCGCGGGATGACGGCGGCGTGGAAGTCGTCGCCGCGCCGGATCTCGAGGCCGATCCTCGAGCCGTCGGGAGACCAGCACGGGAAGCCTGCGAGCTCCTGGTCGAAGGTGAGCTGACGGGCATCGGTCCCATCCGAGCGTGCGACCCACAGATTCGTGATACCGCCGGCCTGTCTCGAGTTGTAAACGAGCCACGCCCCGTCGGGCGAAAGCCGCGCTGCGTCGATCTGGGTCCCGAGGTCGGCGATCAACTTCTGCTGGAACCCTTGAATCCCGCCGGCCCAGACCGTCACGTGACCGGTTCGGGTGGTCAAAAAAGCGATCTTCTCGCCGTCGGGGAACCAGCTCGGGTAGTCGTCGTTCCCCGGATCGGTCGTCAGCTGGACGGGGTCACCACCGTCGGACTTCAGAACCCAGATGTCGTTGTTCACGCCGCTTCGCCAGTAGGAGTAGGCGAGCTGTTTGCCGTCAGGCGAGAAGGCGGGGCGCGAGCACATGCCGGTACCGACGGTGACCTGCATCGGAGGAGCTCCCGGTCGCGTGACCGAGAAGAGGTTGCTCGAGGTCGTCAGGGCGCTGAAGAAGATCCTCTTTCCATCCCGGGCGATGGCGATGTGCCGGACGGTGGCGAGTCCCAGATTCAGAAGCTCGACCGGAGGTCCCGCTGGCTGGAGCTGGGGCTTCTTCAGGGGCTGGCGCCACAGGCCGACCCCGACGCCGGTGGGCGAGTTGGGCTGGGCCGAAGCGAAGTACACGTAGGTGGAATCAGGCGCGAAGACTGGATCGAAGTAGAACGGCTGCTCTCGCGCGAAGACGACGGGCTCGCCGCCCGCCGCGGGAACGAGCCAGAGCTCGGAGCGCGGCCGGACGTAGGTGACAAAAAGAACCCACTTGCCATCCGGGGAGAAGACGGGCGAACCGTGTCCGCCCGGGGGCGCGCCGGGGCGAGTCAGCTGAGTCGTTCTCGATCCGTTGAAGTCCACCTTCCAGATCGAAGACGGCGGGCCGGCCGGAAAGGCCCCCGCACTGAGGTCGGTGATCCCCTCGGACTGGAAGACGAGGTCCTGCCCGTCGGGAGACCACGCGGGCCGGGATCCGAACTCGGTGATCCTTCGGGGTTTCCCGCCGAGGGAGGGGACGATCCAGATTCCGCCCGCGTCGCGAGACACGTAGGCGATCCAGTTTCCATCGGGCGACCAGGACGCCTGCAGGCACTGACCTCCACCCGAGGTGATCGGGATCTCCCGTCCCCCAGAGGCGATCGACCTCACGAAGACCTCGAACCCGTTTCCCCGATCCGAGGCATAGGCGACGGACGAGGCATCGGGAGAGAGCGCCGGGAAGATGTCGAGCCTTGGAGAGCTCGTCAGCTGGACGGGCCGCAGAGGCGTGAACGTCTGGGCCGGTTTCTCCGCCGGACGCCAGACGAAGATGGCGATGGCGGCCATCAGGACGAGCCCGGCGCCGATGCCGGGAAGAGCCGGCTTCACCCTGTCTATGAAACGGGGCAGCGTCCACCGGGGGCGGCTCTGGCCGAGCGGTGGTGGCTGCGGGGGAAGGATGGGATCGCTGCCGGACGAAAGGAAGGCCCGGGCGTGCTCGAGCTCGCGCAGGACCTCGCGAGCCGACTGGAATCGCTTTTCGACGTCCTTCTCGAGACACCGGTCGACGATGTGGCGCAGAACCTCGGGAACGTCCGGATGGTCGTCCCACGAGCGCGCGGGCTGGGTCAGGATCCGGGCCAGCATCCCGGTCGAGCTCGGGGCCTCGAACGGGTGCAGGCCCGTCAGCATCTCGTAGAAGACGATGCCGAACGAGAAGATGTCCGACCTTCCGTCGACCGAGTCCCCCAGGGCCTGATCCGGACTGAGGTAGTCGATCGTTCCGGGGATCGTGCTCTCCTCGGTGAGGGCGCCCTGCCGCGAGGTTGCCCGGTCCTCGGAGAGCAGCTTGGAGAGGCCGAAGTCGAGGATCTTGACCCGCCCCTCCGCCGTCACCACGAGGTTCGAGGGCTTCACGTCGCGGTGGATGACGCTGTTCTGGTGCGCGGTCGCAAGGCCTTCCAGGGCCTGCACGGCGATGTCCAGGCAGCGATCGAGAGGGAGAGACGTGCGCTGCAGGATCGACTGCAAAGGCTCGCCGGAGACGAGCTCCATGACGAGATAGGGAACCCCGGCCGGGAAGCCCGCTTCCCCTTCCTGGGTGAAGCTGACCTCGTGGATCGTCACGATGTTCGGGTGATTGAGGCTCGCGATCGCCCGCGCTTCGCGCACGAACCGCGCCTTGAGCGATTCGTCCCGTGTTCTGGCCCGGGGGAGAATCTTGATCGCGACCTTCCGCCCCAGAGCCGTATCCCGCGCGATGTAGACCTCGCCCATCCCTCCCTTTCCGAGAAGGCTGTACAGCTCGTACCGTCCGAGTGTCGTCACCGGAGCTCCGGACATCGCGCTCGCCGAGAGTATAGGGAGTCGCCTTCCGCAAAGCAGAGAGATCGACCCATAATGCTCCTCCTCCGGTTCCCGGAGCTCCATCCGGTACCCGGAGCCTCCGGTCCCCGGAGCCTCATCCCGCCCCATCGAGGAGCATTCATGCAGATCCCACGCGCCCTGAGAGCCGCTCTCCTTTCGGCAGCGATGCTGTCGTTTCCCGAAGCTCTTGCGAGCGAGCCCGCGAAGAAACCCTTCGTCATCGAGGACCTCTACCGGCTGGCCTCCGTCGGCGCTCCCGTCCTTTCCCCGGACGGCAAGACCGCCGTCTTCCCGGTCACGACGACGGTCCTCTCGGAAGGGAAGAAGGTCACGAATCTCTGGAAGGTGCCGGTCGCCGGTCCGGGCGCCACCCGCCTGACGACCTCCGACGCGCTCGACACGAACCCCGTCTTCTCGCCAGATGGCAAGACCCTGGCGTTCGTCTCGACCCGCTCTGGCGAGCCCCAGATCTGGTTCCTGCCCGCCGATGGCGGCGAGGCAACGAAGAAGACGGCCTTTCCGGGCGGCGCGGGCGGACCCCTCTTCTCGCCGGACGGCAAGAAGCTGGCCTTCGTGGCGGAGGTCTACCCGGAGTGCGGGGCCGACATCGCCTGCAACAAGCGGCTCCTGGAGGCCCGGGAGAAGAACAAGGTGCGGGCCCAGCTCGCGGACCGCCTCTTCTACCGGCACTGGGACAGCTGGAAAGAGGGACGCCGCTCTCACATCCTCTTGCTCGACCTGGAGAAGGACCCGAAAGCGCCGGGAGCCCTCATCGACCTGACACCCGGAGACTTCGACAGCCCGGTCTCGCAGGAAAACTCGGGCCAGGGCTACGCCTTCTCCCCCGACGGCAAGGAGTTCGTCTTCTCGTCGAACCGGGATGCTGACGAGGCCCTTTCCACCAACTCTGACCTCTTCACGGTCTCGCTCCTGGGCGAAATCGCCAAAAACGCGGCGAGCCCGGCCAACTTGACAGCCGCCAACAAGGCGTGGGACGGCAGCCCCAGCTACTCGCCCGACGGCAGAACGATCGCTTACCGGGCGCAGAAGGTGCCAGGCTGGGAGGCCGACACCGTCCGGATCGCCCTCTGGGACAGGGATTCGAAAAAGTCCCGAGTCGCCACGGAGGCCTTCGACAACACGATCACCGGGATCAAGTGGGCCGCGGATTCCAGGTCCCTCTACTTCACGGCCGAAGTTAGGGCGCGCACACCCATCCACCAGCTCGAGACAGCCACCGGGTCCGTCAAGACCCTCACCGCGGTCGGATTCCTGGACGGATTCGAGGTGGCCCGGGACGGCTCGTTCTCGATCGTCAGCCGGCGGCGGATCCACCAGCCCTCGGAAATCTGGCGCATCGACTTCGGTTCGAAGGCCAAGGAACCCGAGACACGTCTGACGGCGTTCAATGAGCGAGTCGAGAAAGAGGTCGACATCCGGCCGGCGGAGGAGGTCTCGGTTCCCGGCGCGGACGGGAAACCGGTCCACATGTGGATCGTCAAGCCGCACGGATTCGATCCCGCGAAGAAGTACCCCCTCGTCCTGAACATCCACGGCGGCCCGCAGCAGCAGTGGGCGGACTCCTTCCGGGGCGACTGGCAGGTGTACCCGGGCGCCGGATACATCGTGGCCTTCCCGAACCCGCACGGTTCGTCTGGCTTTGGCGAGGCCTACACGGCGGCCATCTCGGGCGACTGGGATGGAAAGGTGATGGCCGACATCGACAAGGTCACGGCCTACCTCTCGAACCTGCCCTACGTCGACAAGGACCGGATGGGCGCGATGGGCTGGTCCTGGGGCGGATACGCCGTGATGTGGCTCGCGGGCCACACGGACCGCTTCAAGGCGCTCGCATCCATGATGGGGGTCTACGACCTCCGGACGATGTTCTCGACGACCGAGGAGCTCTGGTTCCCGAAGTGGGACCTGAAGGGCGCGCCCTGGGAAAACCCCGAGCACTACAAAAAGGCGTCTCCCTCGAACTACGTGACGGGATTCAAGACGCCGACTCTCGTCATCACCGGTCAGCGCGACTTCCGGGTTCCCTACTCGCAGTCGCTCGCCTTCTTCACGGACCTCCAGGCGAGGAAGGTGCCCTCGCGCCTCCTCGTCTTCGAGAAGGCCGGCCACTGGCCCGCGTGGAACGAGATGGCCGTCTACTACGCCGCCCACCTCGAGTGGTGGAAGAAGTACCTCGGCGGCGGGGGATCGACGCTCGATCCCAAGGCCCTCGTCGAGGGGACCGCCTTTTCGACCCAGGAGGAGAAGAAGTAGGGCGTGTTCTCGTCCCGCCTCCCGGCTTCCCTGTCACCGAATCGACTTACCGAGGCCGTCTCCAGAAGGAGTCGGCCTTTCATCGACTTGACGCTCTCCAACCCCACGGTTGCCGGGTTCGCCTACCCGGACCGCTATCTCGACGCCCTCGCCAGGCCCGAGGCAGCCCTCTACGCGCCGGACCCGCGGGGACTTCTCTCCGCTCGCGAAGCAGTGGCGGAGTCCTACAGCCGGAAGGGGATCGAGTGCCCCTCCAGCCGGATCGTGCTCTCCGCCTCATCGAGCGAGGCCTATTCGTGGCTCTTCAAGCTGCTGGGGAATCCGGGCGATGCGATCCTGGTTCCCGCGCCGAGCTATCCCCTGCTCGACGCCCTGGCGGGGCTCGAGGGTCTCACGGTGAACCGCTACCCACTCGACCGGTCGCACCGTTGGGCCGTCTCCGCCCACCTGATCGCCGAGGAGATTGGAGCTCTGGCGCAACGAGGGAGGCGCGTGGCGGCGGTCGTCCTCGTCAATCCGAACAACCCGACCGGCACATCGATCGACGCGGACGAATTCGAGGAGCTACTCGACGCCGTCGTCGACCGGGACATCGCTCTGATCTCGGACGAGGTGTTTCTCGACTACCGGTTCGAAAGCCAGCCACGCGGGGTCCGTGTCGCGGCGGCGCAGGCCTCTCTGGGCCCGGCAGCTCGAGGCCTGGTCTTCTCGCTCGGAGGACTCTCGAAGGCGGCGGGCATGCCGCAGGTCAAAGCGGGCTGGATCCTCGCCGGGGGGAGCCCAGCGCTGGTCGAGGAGGCGCTTCCGAGGCTCGAGTGGGTGGCGGACTCGTTCTTGTCGATCGGGACACCCGTTCAGACCGGGCTTCGCGAGCTTCTCTTGTCGGGAGACACCGTCGCGCGGCAGATCCGGGATCGCGTCATCGCGAATCACGAGATTCTCGAAGGATCTCTTTCCGGGCTGGCAGGCGTCGGAGTGGCCCCGCTCACCGGGGGCTGGTCGGCCTGCCTGCGGGTTCCGGCGGTCATCCCCGAGGAGGAGCTCGTCTTGTCGCTTCTCGAGAAGGCGGACGTCCTCGTGCACCCGGGCTTCTTCTTCGACTTCCCCTTCGAGGCGTTTCTTGTCGTGAGCTTGCTGTGTCCGGACGGGGAGTTTCGCGAGGGGGTGGAGCGGCTCGAGCGGTTTCTCGAGGCCCTGTAGGGACGGGAAGGCCCTCATCCCGCGCGGATCGCACAGGCGTGCCGCGAGCTTCGGGGCCGCCCCCGGTTCCCGTTGCCTCCCCTTGCGAAGGGGAGGCGGCGCGTCAGCGCCGGTGGGGTCCATCGGGGTGTCTCGAATGCTGCGGCCCCGCCAACGAGTACCGGCGTTGACCCCTCCCGGGCCTGCGGGCCCGGCCTCCCCTTCGCAAGGGGAGGCAACGGAAGTGGAGAGGCTCCGGGGACCGGAGTCGAGCTCCTCCCTTCCGTCCCTTCGAGGAGAACGAGGGACAGGCATTCCTTCTTTCGGCATTTCTTCTTTCGGCGTTCATTTCCACAGGCGTGCCGCGAGCTTCGGGGCCGCTCCCAGTTCCCATTGCCTCCCTCTGCGAAGGGGAGGCGGCGCGCTCAGCGCCGGAGGGGTCCACCGGGGTGTCTCGAATGCTGCGGCCCCACCAACGAGTACCGGCGTTGACCCCTCCCGGGCCTGCGGGCCCGGCCTCCCCTTCGCAAGGGGCGGCAACGGAAGTGGAGAGGCTCCGGGGACCGGAGTCGAGCTC